>NZ_CP130720.1:6151745-7503490 GCF_035984415.1 Streptomyces sp. NBC_01296
CAGATCGCCGGCTTCCTGGTGGCGCTGCGGGCCAAGGGCGAGACCGTCGCGGAGATCAACGGCCTCGTACGGTCCATGTACGGGCACGCCAACCTGATCGAGGTGCCGGGCCGGACGGTGGACATCGTCGGCACGGGCGGCGACGGGGCCAAGACCGTGAACATCTCGACGATGTCGTCGATCGTGGTGGCCGGTACGGGCGCCAAGGTGGTCAAGCACGGCAACCGGGCCGCGTCGAGCGACAGCGGTTCCTCGGACGTGCTGGAGAAGCTCGGCGTCAACCTGGACCTCAGCCCGGCGCGGGTCGTCGAGGTCGCGGAAGAGGCCGGCATCACCTTCTGCTTCGCGGTCAAGTTCCACCCGGCGCTGCGTCACGTGGCCGCGGCCCGCAGGGAGCTGGGCATCCGGACCACCTTCAACTTCATCGGCCCGCTGACCAACCCGGCGCGGGTACGGGCACAGGCCACGGGCGTCGCGGACCCCAGGGTGGCCCCCATCGTGGCGGGCGTGCTGGCGGAGCGCGGCTCCTCGGCGCTGGTGTTCCGCGGTGACGACGGCCTGGACGAGCTGACGACCACCGCCACCTCCCGGGTGTGGTGGGTCCGCGACGGCCGGGTGGACGAGCAGTCCTTCGACCCGCGCGACGTGGGCCTCCCGCTGGTCGACGTCTCCGCGCTGCGCGGTGCGGACGCCTCGTACAACGCGGACGTCGCCCGCCGCCTGCTGGCCGGCGAGACCGGCCCGGTCCGCGACGCGGTGCTGCTGAACTCGGCGGCTGCCCTGGTGGCCCTGGACCCCGGCACGGGCTCCCTGGAGGACCAGATCCGCGCCGCGATCGCCCGCGCGGCGCAGTCCGTCGACTCGGGCGCGGCGCGGGCGGCCCTGGACCGGTGGGTTGCCGCCAGCAACGCGTAGCGCCCGTTCTTTTCCGGCCAAGGCCCCGGTCCGCATGGTGGACCGGGGCCTTGTGCGTGCGGGATCTTGTGGCAGGATGCTGACCAGGTCACGAGTGACAGCGTTTAGGCCCCGGCTTGCTGTCCGGCAACCCTCCTTCCGTGGCGGGGTGCCCCGGGTGATGACCAGGTCGTAGGCAGAAAGGCCTACGGCAAGCGCGGATCCCTCGACACCAGGGGTCCTGGTCTCTCGAGGAGCTTTTTTCCGTGAGCAAGCGAATGCGATAGGGCGACTCCGCCCCTTCTTCACCCTCCGTGCGGTCCTGAGCCGTCCGCGCGTCGAGGCAACTCCCGTACCCCACCGCCGTATGCGCGTCCGCGCATCCGTGCACCCGCGTACGGGCCGTCCGAAGCCATTCAGCCTGTCCTGCCGGGAGATACCGCCATGTCCACGTACCCGAACGCCGTCGCCACCGCCCCCGTTGCCACCCCTGTCGACCCCGCCCGTGCCGAGCCGCTCGCGGTCCTCGGCCGGGACGTCACCGTTCCGCTCGTCACCGGCGGCGAGGTCACCTACGCGGCCCTCGACTACGCGGCCAGCGCCCCGGCCCTGCAGCGGGTCTGGGACGACGTCGCCGCGTACGCCCCCTACTACGGCAGCGTGCACCGCGGCGCCGGCTACCTCTCCCAGCTCTCCACCGACCTCTTCGAGCAGAGCCGCGCCACGGTCGCCGAGTTCCTCGACTGCCGCCCCGCCGACCAGGTCGTCTTCACCCGGTCCACCACCGACTCCCTGAACCTGCTCGCCGCCGTACTCCCGGCCGGCTGCCAGGTCTTCGTCTTCGAGACCGAGCACCACGCCTCGCTGCTGCCGTGGGTCGACGCGCAGGTCACGTACCTCAACGCCCCGAGGACCCCGGCCCAGGCCGTCGAGACCCTCGAGCGGGCGCTGGCCGACCGCGACCCGTACGGCCCGGCCCTCGTCTGCGTCACCGGCGCGTCCAACGTCACCGGTGAGCTGTGGCCGGTGAAGGAGCTCGCCGCGGCCGCGCACGCCCACGGCGCGCGGATCGTCCTGGACGCCGCCCAGCTGGCCCCGCACCACCCCGTTTCCGTGCAGGAGCTGGACGTGGACTGGGTGGCCTTCTCCGGGCACAAGCTGTACGCGCCGTTCGGCTCGGGCGTGCTGGCCGGCCGCGCGGACTGGCTGCAGCAGGCGGAGCCGTACCTGGCCGGCGGCGGCGCCTCCCGGAAGGTCGCCCGCCGCGCGGACGGCGGCGTCGACGTCGAGTGGCACACCACGGCCGCCCGACACGAGGCCGGCTCCCCGAACGTCATCGGCGTGTACTCCATCGCCTCCGCCTGCAAGGCCCTGACCGAGGCCGGCTTCGAGGACCTCGTCGCCCGCGAGCGGCACCTCATCGCGAAGGTCCGCGAAGGCCTGGCGGAGGTCCCGGCGGTCCGGATCCTGTCCCTCTTCGGGGACGACGCCCCGCGGGTCGGCGTCATCTCCTTCGTGGTGGACGGCTGGAACAGCTCGCACTTCGCGGCGGCGCTGTCGGCGGAGTACGGGATCGGCGTCCGCGACGGCCTGTTCTGCGCCCACCCGCTGGTCCGCACCCTGCTGGGCAGCGAGCCGCAGGCCCAGGGCGAATGCGGAGCCCCCGAGGCGGCGCCGGGGGAGCGCTCGCTGAACGCGATCCGGGTCAGCTTCGGCGCGGGCACTCCCGACGAGCACGTCGACCGCTTCGTCCGGGCGGTGAAGGAACTCGTCGCCGACGGCGCCAAGTGGCAGTACCGCACCGAGGAAGGCCGCTGTGTCCCGGCCGTGTGACGCTGTGCGGGCTTGTTACGCGTCGAGGCCGATCGCGAAGGCCGCTTCCAGGTCGTGCTGGGAGTAGGTGCGGAACGCCACGTGGGTGTCCGTCGCCTCCACGCCCGGGATCTTGCTGATGCGGCCCGGGATGATGTCCGCCAGGTTCTCGTGGCGGGCCACGCGGACCAGCGCGATCAGGTCGTACGTCCCCGTGACGGAGTAGACCTCGCTGACGTTTTCCAGCGCGGCGATCGACTCGGCGATCTCGGGGATGCGGTCCACGCTGGTCTTGATGAGCACGATCGCGGTGATCACGGCTGGCTGTCTCCCTCGGTGGCCGTCGCTGATCTCCTCACTCTAGTCGTACGCCGATACCGCACCCACGCGTAGACGAAGCCGAGCGAGAAGCCCACCACATGGGCCAGGTACGCCACCCCCGGGCCGCTGCCCGCGCGGTGCGCCGCCAGCCACTGGAGGCCGAACCAGAACAGCAGGACGATCCAGGCGGGGAAGCGCAGCGGCAGGAAGAGGAGGAACGGGAACAGGCTCGTGACCCTCGCCCGGGGGAACAGGCACAGGAAGGCCCCGAGCACCGCCGAGATCGCGCCCGACGCGCCGACCAGGGTCTGGGCGGAGGAGGCGTTGGCCGCCGCGTACGCAGCCAGGGCCAGGTAACCCGTACAGACGTAGAAGGACAGGAATTCCGGTCGGCCCATCCGCTCCTGCGTCATCACGCCGAAGACGTAGAGGAAGAGCATGTTGCCGAGCAGGTGCAGCCAGCTGCCGTGCACGAACAACGCGGTGAGCGGGGTCAGCAGCGCCCGCGCGGATCCCGTGAACAGCTCGTCCGGGACCACCCCCCAGCGCCGGAAGTACGAGGTCCCCGCCTCCAGTAACCGCTCGCCCGTGCCGTACGAGGGGTTCAGCCCCGAGGCCGGGCCGAGCAGGAACACCACGCAGCAGCCGGCGATCAGTGCGTGGACGACCACCGGGCCCCGGGCGGCCTCCCGGAGGGCCTGCCGCTTTACGATCATGCAATCGAGCATGACCCAAGAGGACCTGCCCGGAGCACCGGCAGGCCGTAGGGTTACGTGCTGCGGTCCGCCGATTGACGCGGACGGCGGCTTTAATTGAAACAGCTACGAAGGAGAGAGCGGCCTGATGACGGTTCCCCTGCCGACCGACACCACCCGGTGGCGCTGCACCCTGTGCGGCAACCTCACGCGTTTCGACGTCACTCGTTCGTCGAAGGTCGTGGAGTACGTCCACCTGGATCTTGCCGGGGAGCCCAAGGTCGAGGAACGCGAGGTGGTCAATGAGACCATCGAGTCGGTCCGCTGCCGGTGGTGCAACGCGGTGGACCAGATCGAGCTCGTGGACAGGCCGGGCGCGGACTCCTGACGGAGCCGGGCCCACAGGTAGATCACGGTAGGGGTGACGGATTGTGGAGCCAGCAAGCGGCGCTGAGCCGGCCGACGCGGCCGGCGACGCCGCCGAGGTGCTCGACCGCCCGCTGCCGGAAGGCGTGCGGCGCCGGGTCGTCGCGCTCGTCTCGGACGCCTTCGGCGGACTGACGGTCGCGGACCTCCCGGCGCAGCTGCGCCAGTACGCCCGGTTCACCCCGACCCGGCGCGCCAAGTTCGCGGGCAACGCCATGGCCGCGGCCGTGGAGACGGACGCCGTCTTCCGGGGCCGCGTCGCCGAGAAGCTGCGCGAGGCGCAGGCCGAGCTGGCCGGTGCGCTGGAGTCCGGTGCGCCGCCCGCCGCCGCGGACCCGCTGGACGTGGCGGCCGCCGCGTACGTGCTGCGGCCGGTCGGCTGGGTCAAGCTGGTGGCCGCCGCCGGCGAGGAGGCGCTGCGCGCCGACGCCGAGCGGGTCGGCGAGGAGACCCGGCGCGAACTGGACCGGCTGCGCGAGGAACTGGCCCACGCACGGGACGCGCAGCGCCTGGGCGGCGAGCAGGTGCGGGCCGAGCTGGACGCGGCGCGCAGGGAAGCGGAATCGCTTCAGCGCAAGCTGCGCAGCGCCCAGAGCGATGTGAAGCGCGGCGAGGCGGCCCTGCGCAAGGTCACCGCCGAGATCGACGGGATCAGGGGCGAGGCGGCCGCGCACGTGGCCGCCGCCGAGAGCGAGACCCGGCGGCTCAAGTCCCGCCTCGCGGAGGTCGAGGCGGCGCTGGAGACCTCCCGCCGGGCCACCCGCGAGGGCCGCAGCGTCGAGGACATGCGGCTGCGGCTGCTGCTGGACACCGTGCTGGACGCGGCCCAGGGGCTGCGCCGCGAGCTGGCGCTGCCGCCGGTGTCGACGCGTCCGGCCGACACCGTGGACGCGGTGGAGCCGGGCCGGATGACCCCGAAGGACATCGCGGCGCGGGCCCTGTCGGAGACCGATCCGGCGCTGCTGGACCAGTTGTTGGCGCTGCCCCAGGCCCATCTGGTGGTCGACGGCTACAACGTGACCAAGACCGGCTATCCGACGATGCCGCTGGAGAAGCAGCGGCTGCGGCTGCTGGGCGGGCTGTCGATGCTGGCCGCGCAGACCGGGGCGGAGATGACCTGTGTCTTCGACGGCGCGGAACTGGCGGCGCCGGTGCTGCTCGCGCCGCCGCGCGGGGTACGCGTGCTGTTCTCGAAGGCCGGCGTGACGGCGGACGAGCTGATCCGCCAGCTGGTGCGCGCGGAGCCCCCCGGCCGGCCCGTGGTCGTGGTCTCCACGGACCGCGAGGTGGCCGACGGCGTGGCGAAGGCGGGCGCCCGGCCGGTGACGTCCGCTTTGTTGCTGAAGCGGCTTTCGCGCGTTTCGTAACTCGTCGACGGAATGCCCGATTTGGCATGGCCGACAGGGAACGTACCGTCAAGTGCCCTGCACAGAGCGTGGGCTGTAGGTAAAGAACCTGGTCGGCAAGCGATTTTTTTCTCGACAGGATTTGAACTGATCACAGCCGGGTCACTAGGGTCTGGTCAAACCTTCGTGCGGCAGATCACTCATTCGGGGTGGCGGCGAAGGTGTCGCCGAGTTGCGTTCCTTCGGCGGCTCTAGGAAGAAGGAGCTCGCCTTCGTGGCGTCCCACCGTCGACCCAAGCAGCCGACCCGCGCTCGTGTGACCGTGCTCACCGCCGCGGCCGCCGCGGCCGTCGCCCTCTCCGCACACGGCGCCTCCGCCGCTCCGGCCCAGCCGAGCAAGGACGAGGTCAAGTCCAAGGTCGACGCGCTCTACGAAGAGGCGGAACAGGCCACCGAGAAGTTCAACGGGGCCAAGCAGCGCCAGGAGACGCTGGAGAAGGAGATCGGCCAGCTCCAGGACCAGGTCGCCCGCGGCCAGGACGAGCTCAACCAGCTGCGCACCACGCTGGGTTCGATGGCCAGCGCCCAGTACCGCACCGGCGGCATGGACCAGTCCGTCGCCCTCTTCCTCTCCGCCGACCCCGAGACCTACCTCGACAAGGCCTCCACCCTGGAGCAGTTGAGCGGCAAGCAGGTCGAAGCGGTCCAGAAGATCCAGGCCAAGCAGCGCGCGCTCGCGCAGCAGCGCCAGGAGGCCTCCGGCAAGCTCGCCGACCTCGACGCCACCCGCAAGGAGCTCGCCGAGAAGAAGAAGGCCTCCTCGGACAAGCTCGCCGAGGCCCAGGCCCTCCTCAACACCCTGACCGCACAGGAGCGCGCGTCCATCAAGGACGAGGACTCCCGTGCCAGCCGCGGCGCCGGCGACCGCGTCGACCTCGGCAACGTGAAGGCCTCGGGCCGCGCGGGCGCCGCCCTCGCCGCCGCCAAGACCAAGCTGGGCAGCGCGTACATCTCCGGCTACACCGGTCCGAACGCCTTCGACTGCTCCGGCCTGACCCAGTGGGCCTACAAGCAGGCCGGCGTCAGCATCTCGCGCGTCACCTTCACCCAGGTCAACGACGGCACGCGCATCGGCCAGAGCCAGCTGCAGCCCGGCGACCTGGTGTTCTTCTACGACGACCTGCACCACGTCGGCCTGTACGCGGGCAACGGCATGGTCCTGCACGCCTCCAACCCGCGCGGCGGCGTCAAGTACGAGGCCATGGGCAACATGCCGTTCCAGTTCGGCGTCCGCGTCGGCTGACGCTCCCGGTCCCCTCCGGGGGACGCCCTCGCGGGACGCGCCGTACACCGCCCATCCGGGCGAATTCCACGGCCCCGCTGTGACCACACGCCCCGCCGGTGACCTGCGTCTCCGGCGGGGCGTCGCTGTCTGTGCCCTTCGGCGGTCGTTGGCCGGTGTGTGGCCGCGCGGCTACTGTCTGCCAGCGCGGAACCCCGGCACACGGCCGTCCACGGGGGGCGGACCCGGTCCCGCGCAGCGGAAGGGAGCGGTTCCTCGTGGCGTCCCATCGCCGGCCCGGGCTCGGCAGTCTCGAACGGAACACCAAGGTCACCGTCCTCACCGCCGCCGCGGCCACCGCCGCGGCAGCCATGGCGGGCGGGGCGGCGAGCGCGGCCCCGGCCCACCCGCAGGAGCCCCCGGCCGGCGCCCGTGCCCAGGTCGACCGGCTCTTCGAGGAGGCCGAACAGGCCACCGAGCGCTACAACAAGGCGGGCGAGCGGGCCGACCGGCTGCGCACCGACATCGACCGGGCCCAGGACGCGCTGGCCCGCGGCCAGGACCGCATCAACACCATGCGCGGCGTCCTCGGCACCTTCGCCGGAGCCCAGTACCGCTCCGGCGGCATCGACCCCGCCGTCGAGCTGATCCTCTCCGAGGACCCCGACGAGTACCTCGACAAGGCCTCCCAACTCGACCGGCTGACCGACCGGCAGGCCCGCCGGCTCGACGAACTGCGCAAGGAGCAGCGCCGCCTGGGCCAGCAGCGCCACGAGGCCTCGCAGAAGCTCGCCGAACTCGACGCCGTACGCGCCGACGTGGCCCGCCAGAAGCGTGCCGTCACCGCCAAGCTCGCCGCGGCCCGCCGGCTCCTGAGCGCCATGCCCCCGCAGGAGCGGGCCGACTTCGAGCGGGCCTCGCGCTCCGGCGGGCGCCCCGAGGGCCTGCCCGAGCCGAGCTCGTTCGGCCCCTCCTCGGGCCGCGCCGCGACCGCCGTGATGGCCGCCCGGGCCGCGGTCGGCCGCCCGTACATCTGGGGCTCCACCGGGCCCTCCGGGTTCGACTGCTCCGGGCTGATGGTGTGGTCGTACCGGCAGGCGGGCGTCTCGCTGCCGCGCACCTCACAGGCCCAGCGGTACGCGGGCCGCCGGGTCCCGCTCTCGCAGGCGCAGCCCGGCGACCTGGTCACGTACCGCTCGGACGCCAGCCACGTCGGCATGTACGTCGGGAACGGGCAGGTGGTGCACGCGCCGTACCCGGGGGCGCGGGTGCGGTACGACCCGGTCGGGATGATGCCGGTGTCCTCCGTGACCCGTCCCTGAGCCGCCCCCGGCGCGGGGCGTGCGTACGATCGTCGGATGCCCCCGGTCCGTCGGCTCCTCGTACGCGCACTGCCGCTCCTGCTGAGCGTGCTGCTCGCGGGGTGCGGGGCGCCCGCGGCGCGGGACGCGGCCGAGGGGGACATCCGGGAGGCCGTGGCCGCCTGGTCGCGGACGCCGCCCGCGCAGCTCGCCGGGATCCCGCTGGAGGGATGGGCGTACGAGGTCTCCGCGGTCCGGCGGGACGGCGCCGAGGCCACGGCCCGGGCGGAACTGCACTACCGGCTCACCGGCTACGACAGGGCCCCGGCCGGGTCGGCGCGCGAGGTGCGGCTGAGCCGGGCCGGCGGGGCCGGCGGACGGTGGCAGGTCACCGGGGACCGTCCCGCGCCGGGCGCCCCGCCGCAGCTGTGGGACCAGGGCCCGGTGGAGGTGGTCCGGGGCACGCACGCACTGGTGCTCGGCGTCGGCCAGTCCCCGCAGACCCTGTCCGCGATCGGGGCGGAGGCCGACCGGGCGGTGCCCGCGGCGAGCGCCGCCTGGCCGGGGCCGTGGGCGGGCCGGGCGGTCGTGCTGGTGCCCGGCTCCCTGGAGCGGATGGCGCAGCTGCTGGGGCGGCCGGCCGCCGAGTACCGGGGCATGGGGGCCGTCACGACGGGCCGGGTGGGCGCCGCCGCGGCCCCCGCCGACCGGGTCGTCGTCAACCCCGAGGGCTGGGCGGAGCTCAGTGCGGCGGGCCGCGGCGTCGTCCTGACCCATGAGGTCACCCACGTGGCCACCCGCGCCGCGACCTCCGCCCGGACCCCGCTGTGGCTCTCGGAGGGCTTCGCGGACTGGGCGGCGTACCGCGCCGGCGCCACCACCCCGCAGCAGGCCGCGCCGGCACTGGCCCGGGCGGTCCGCCGCGGCGAGCTGCCGGGCGCGCTCCCCGCAGACGAGGCGTTCGCCTTCGGCGGCGACCCGGAGGCACTGGCCCGCGCGTACGAGGGCGCATGGCTGGCCTGCCGCCTGATCGCGGCCAAGTGGGGCGACGCCACGCTGGTCCGCCTCTACGAGCTGGCAGGCCGGGGGCCCCTGGCGACGGCCCTGGAGGAAACGATCGGCGGCGATCAGCCCGGCCTGACCCTGGCCTGGCAGGCGAGCCTCCGCCAGGAGCTGGGCGCGCCCTAGGGGGTGTCTTGTCGGTCGGGCCGGATCAGGGAGGGGCAAGACGCCCCCCAGGGGCTGTGGGGCCGTCCGGTACTGTCGGCAGGCGATGCACAAGACGCTGATCGTGACCAATGACTTCCCGCCGCGGCCCGGCGGCATCCAGGCCTTCCTGCACAACATGGCGCTGCGGCTGGATCCCGACCGGATCGTCGTCTACGCCTCCACCTGGAAGCACGGCGCGGAGGGCCGCGAGGCCACTGCGGCCTTCGACGCCGAGCAGCCGTTCCAGGTCGTGCGCGACCGTACGACGATGCTGCTGCCGACCCCGCGGGTGACCCGGCGGGCGGTCGGGCTGCTGCGCGAACACGGCTGCGAGTCGGTGTGGTTCGGGGCGGCGGCCCCGCTGGGGCTGATGGGCCCGGCGCTGCGCCGCGCCGGGGCGAAGCGGATCGTGGCGACCACCCACGGGCACGAGGCGGGCTGGGCACAGCTGCCGGCGGCGCGGCAGCTGCTGCGCCGGATCGGCGAGGGCACGGACACGCTGACGTACCTGGGCGAGTACACGCGCTCGCGGATCGCCTCGGCGCTGACGGACCGGGCGGCGGCCCGGATGGTGCAACTCCCGCCGGGGGTGGACGAGAAGACCTTCCACCCCGGGTCGGGCGGCGACGAGATCCGGGCCCGGCTGGGGCTGTCGGACCGGCCCGTGGTGGTCTGCGTCTCGCGGCTGGTCCCCCGCAAGGGGCAGGACACGCTGATCGAGGCGATGCCGCGGATCCTGGCCGCGGTGCCGGACGCCGTGCTGCTGGTGGTCGGCGGGGGCCCGTACGAGGCGGACCTGCGGGCGCTGGCCGTCTCGACCGGGGTCGCGGACTCGGTGGTCTTCACGGGCGCGGTCCCGTGGGCCGAGCTGCCCGCCCACTACGGCGCCGGGGACGTCTTCGCGATGCCGTGCCGGACCCGGCGGGGCGGACTGGACGTGGAGGGCCTCGGCATCGTCTACCTCGAGGCCTCGGCGACGGGCCTGCCGGTGGTCGCGGGCGACTCGGGCGGGGCGCCGGACGCCGTACTGGAGGGCGAGACGGGCTGGGTGGTCCGGGGCGGTGTCCCCGAGGACGCGGCGGACCGCGTGATCGCGCTGCTGCAGGACCCGGAGCTGCGCCGCCGCATGGGCGAGCGGGGCCGCGCCTGGGTCGAGGAGAAGTGGCGCTGGGACCTGCTGGCCGACCGGCTGCGCGAGCTGCTCTGAGCCCGGTCCCGCAGCGCTTCCGCTCCCCGTACCGCTCGGCGATTACGCCGACCAGGGCGCGTCGGGGCCCCGGCCGTGCATGTCCCGCCGGACACGGAAGGCATGTCTGCGGACGTGCACGACGGTTGCGCGCCGGTGAGGAGTGGTGAGGACGATGGACGACGTGCTGCGCGGCACCGTGGCCCTGGTGACCGGCGCTTCGAGCGGGATCGGCCGGGCGGCCGCCCTGGCGCTCGCCGGTCGGGGAGCCACCGTCGCGCTCACCGCGCGGCGCGGGGAGCGGCTCACGGAACTGGCGGCCCAGATCGAGGCGGGCGGCGGCGCGGCGCTGGTCCTGCCCGCCGACATCACCGACGAGGCCGAGGCCGCGCGCGTGGTGGAGCGCACGGTCAAGGAGCTCGGGCGGCTGGACACGCTCGTGAACAACGCGGGCCTGATGATCCTCGGGTACGCCGCCAAGTCGGCCACCGCCGACTGGAAGCGGATGGTGGACATCAACCTCACCGGCCTGATGCACACCACCCACGCGGCCGTGCCGCACCTGGTGAACGCCGCCGCGGACGGGCCCCGGCAGGTCTGCGACATCGTCAACGTGTCCTCGGTGGCGGGTCGCCAGGCCGCGGCCACGGCCACCGCGTACTGCGCCACGAAGTTCGGCGTGGTCGCGTTCAGCGAGGCACTGCGACAGGAGCTGGCGCGGCAGCACGTACGGGTCTCCCTCGTCGAGCCCGGCGCGGTGGACACCGAGTTGCGCGGACACAATTCCCCCGAGATGCAGGAAGCGCTGACGCGGATGTTCGGGGGCATCGAACGGCTGGAAGCGCAGGACATCGCGGACGCGATCGTGTACATCGTCACGCGCCCGCGGCGGGTCGCGGTGGCCGAGATGCTCGTGCGGCCGACCGAGCAGGTCTGAGGCCGCTTCCGGCCCGCCCCGGACCGGCGCGGTGATCCTCCGCCACATCTGACTGTTCCTCAGAAGTCTGTCAACACCGCCTCTGGGTGGACGGCCGGATTCCGCCCATGATGCGGCCATGACACCTCAGTTGACGCGCCGTCACTTCCTGGGTATCGGCGCCCTCCAGACCGCCGCCGCCCTCGGCTTCACCCGCATAGGCCTGCAATCGGCCGCGGCCGCCGAGCCCGCCGCCGCGCAGTACGCCCCCGCCATCGTCGTGGGCTCCGGCTACGGCTCGGCCGTCGCCGCCCTCCGGCTCGGGCAGGCCGGCGTACGGACCGTCGTCCTCGAGATGGGCCGGCTCTGGAACACCCCCGGCCCGGACGGCAAGGTCTTCCCCTCCACCTCCGCCCCCGACCAGCGGTCCATGTGGTTCCGCACCCGCACCGAGGCCCCGCTCGCCCAGTTCCTCTGGCTCGACGTCGTCAACCGCGACATCAGCCCGTACCCCGGCGTCCTCGACCGCGTGAACCACGGCGACATGTCCGTCTACGTCGGCCGCGGCGTCGGCGGCGGATCCCTCGTCAACGGCGGCATGGCCCCGACGCCCCGGCGCTCGTACTTCTCCGAGGTGCTGCCCCGGGTCGACGCCGACGAGATGTACGGCACGTACTACCCCCGCGCCCGCGCCATGCTCGGCGTCAACGACATCGACCCCGGCTGGTTCGAGTCCACGGAGTGGTACCGGTTCGCCCGGATCTCCCGCAAGCACGCCCAGAACACCGGCCTGCGGACCACCTTCGTGCCCAACGTGTACGACTTCCGGTACATGCAGCGCGAGGCCGCCGGCACCGCCACCCGCTCGGCGCTGGCCGGCGAGGTCATCTACGGCAACAACTTCGGCAAGAAGAGCGTCGACAAGACCTACCTCGCGGCCGCGATCGGCACCGGCAACGTCACCATCGAGACCATGCAGCGCGTCGTCGGCGTCCGCCAGGACCCGGCCGGGGGCTACGTGGTCACCGTCCAGACCAGCGACCTGACGGGGCGGGTCACCCAGGTCAGGGAACTCGGCTGCAAACAGCTCTTCCTCGGCGCCGGCAGCCTCGGCACCACCGAGATCCTGCTCCGCGCCCGGGAGCGGGGCACCCTGCCCGCGCTCAGCGAGAAGGTGGGGCTCGGCTGGGGCCACAACGGCAACATCATGACCGCCCGTGCCAACCACCTGTGGGACACCGTCGGCTGCAACCAGGCCACCATGCCCGCCCTGGGGATCGACGACTGGGACAACGCCGCCAACCCGGTGTTCGCGGAGATCGCCCCGCTGCCCATGGGCTTCGAGCACTGGATCTCGATGTACCTGGCCATCACCAAGAACCCCGAGCGGGGCCACTTCACGTACGACGCGGCCACCGACTCGGCGCGGCTCAACTGGCGCCGGGACCAGAACACCCCGTCGGTCCAGGCCGCCAAGAACCTCTTCGACCGCATCAACCGGGCCAATTTCACGATCTACCGGTACGACCTGTTCGGTGACAACAGGAACTTCGCCGACAACTTCACGTACCACCCGCTCGGTGGCTGCGTCCTCGGCGACGCGACCGACGACTACGGCCGCGCCAAGGGCTACCAGGGGCTGTACGTCGTCGACAGCTCCCTGATCCCGGGCTCGCTCGGGGTGAACCCGTTCGTCACCATCACCGCGCTTGCCGAGCGGAACATGGCACGGATCCTCACCGACCCGCGCTGACCGTCAGCCGCGGTACAGGGCCTCGATCTCGTCCGCGAAGTCCTTCGCCACCACATTCCGCTTCAGCTTCAGCGAAGGCGTGATGTGGCCCGACTCCTCCGTGAACTGGGAGGGCAGAATGCGGAATTTCCGCACCGATTCCGCCTTGGAAACCGCCGCGTTGCCGTCGTCCACGGCCTTCTGGACGGCGGCGATGAGGTCCGCGTCCTCGCGCAGCTCCGCTGCCGTGACCCCGGCCGGCTTGCCGTGCTCCGCGGCCCAGCGGCCGAGGAACTCCTCGTCGATCGTGACCAGCGCGGCCACGAACGGCCTCGCGTCGCCGACCACCATGCACTCCGCGACCAGCGCGTGCGCCCGGATCCGGTCCTCGATCACCGCGGGCGCGACGTTCTTGCCGCCCGCCGTGACGATGAGCTCCTTCTTGCGCCCGGTGATCGCGAGGTAGCCGTCCTCGTCGAGGGTGCCGACGTCGCCGGTGTGGAACCACCCGTCGGTCAGCGCCTCGGCGGTCGCCGCCTCGTTCTTCCAGTACCCGTTGAACACGTGCTCGCCGTGCAGCAGCACCTCGCCGTCGTCGGCGATCCGCACCACGGAGCCCGGCAGCGGCTGGCCGACCGTACCGATCTTCGTACGGTCCCACGGGTTGAAGGCCGTGGCCGCACAGGACTCCGTCAGGCCGTAGCCCTCCAGGACCGTGAAGCCGATGCCGCGGAAGAAGTGGCCGAGCCGCTCGCCCAGCGGGGCCCCGCCGGAGATCGCGTACTCGCCGCGCCCGCCGAGGACCGTGTGGAGCTTGCTGTAGACCAGCTTCGAGAACAGCTTGTGCTTCAGCTTCAGGCCGAAGGACGGGCCGCCCGGGGCGTCCAGCGCCCGGCTGTACGCGATCGCCGTCTCGGCGGCCGCGTCGAAGATCTTGCCCTTGCCGTCGGCCTGGGCCTTGGCGCGCGCCGAGTTGTAGACCTTCTCGAAGACGCGCGGCACGCCGAGGATCAGCGTGGGCCGGAAGGACTGCAGCTCGTCGGTGAGGTTCTTGATGTCCGGTACGCAGCCCAGGCGGATCGGCGCCAGGACGGCCGCCACCTCCACCAGGCGCCCGAAGACGTGCGCGGCCGGCAGGAAGAGCAGCACGGAGCACTCGCCGGTGCGGAACAGCGGGCTCAGGCGCTCCACCACGTTGCCGCACTCGGCGAAGAAGTTGCGGTGGGTCAGCACACAGCCCTTGGGGCGGCCGGTGGTGCCCGAGGTGTAGACGATGGTGGCCGGGTCGTCGGCGTTCGCCAGCGAGCTGCGCCGGTCGACCTCGTCGTCCGTCACGTCCGCGCCGGCGGCCCGCAGCGTCGCCAGGGCGCCCTGCTCGATCTCCCAGACCTCGCGCAGCTCCGGCAGCCGGTCGCGCAGCGAGGCCACGGCCGCGCTGTGCCCCGGGCTCTCCGTGACCACGGCGACCGCGCCGGAGTCGCCGAGGATCCACTGGATCTGCTCGGGCGAGCTGGTCTCGTACACGGGGACCGTGACGGCGCCCGCGCTCCAGATCGCGAAGTCGAAGAGCACCCACTCGTAGCGGGTGCGGGAGATCAGCGCGACGCGGTCGCCGGGCTGGATGCCGGCCGAGATCAGGCCCTTGGCGGCGGCGCGCACCTCGGCGAGGAACTCGGTCGCGGTCACGTCCTGCCACGCGCCGTCGACCTTGCGGGCCATGACGGCGGTGTCGGGATGCTGCGAGGCGTTGCGGCGGATGAGATCCGTCAGGTTCCCGTCCGACGGGACCTCGTACAGGGCCGGAAGGCTGAACTCGCGCAAGACTGCTGCTCCTCTGGGCGCCATCGCCACCATGTGGACCGACCGGACGTTACCCACCGGTAGTGGGTTCCGGATAGAGGGAACCGGCCAGATGTTCCGTGCGTCACACGTCACGGCCGTGCCATGCCGACAGTAGTCGACCCCGTTTGCGACCCGGAAGTAACCGCAGGTAGGGAGGCTGTGAAGGTTCCTCTACCCGCGGCACCCGGGCCCCCCTAGGGTGGGGCGCATGGGTGGCAGGAAAAGCAGTACGCGCGTCCACGTCGTCAGCGACGTCCACGGCAACGCCGAGGCGCTCGCCCGGGCCGGGGACGGTGCCGACGCGTTGATATGCCTCGGCGACCTCGTGCTCTTCCTCGACTACGCCGACCACTCGCGCGGCATCTTCCCCGACCTGTTCGGCATCGAGAACGCCGACCGGATCGTGGAGCTGCGCACCGCGCGCCGCTTCGACGAGGCCCGCGACTTCGGGCGGCGGCTGTGGGCCGGGCTCGACCGGGAACAGCTGATCGAGGGCGCGGTGCGCCGCCAGTACGCCGAGATGTTCGCCGCGTTCCCGCACCCCACGTACGCCACCTACGGCAATGTCGACATCCCGGGTCTGTGGTCCGAGTACGCCGCCCCCGGCACCACCGTCCTCGACGGGCAGCGGGTGGAGATCGGCGGCCGCGTCTTCGGCTTCGTCGGCGGCGGACTGCCCTCCCCGATGCGCACCCCGTACGAGGTGGACGAGGAGGAGTACGCAGCCAAGGTCGAGGCGCTCGGCGAGGTGGACGTGCTCTGCTCGCACATCCCGCCGGAGGTTCCCGAGCTCTGCTACGACACGGTCGCGCGCCGGTTCGAACGCGGCAGCGAGGCCCTGCTCGCGGCGATCCGGCGGACCCGCCCGCGGTACGCGCTGTTCGGGCACGTGCACCAGCCGCTGGCCCGGCGCATGCGGATCGGCGGCACGGAATGCGTGAACGTCGGGCATTTCGCCGCCACCGGAAGGCCGTGGGCCCTGGAGTGGTGACCTCCGCACGCACGGTAGCCTGCACGCGGCGGCCGCAGGCCGCACACTTCCTCGAACAATCCCTGGAGGGGCGACCGCCATGGCCGAACACACCAGCTCGAGCATCACGATCGAGGCGGCGCCGGCCGACGTCATGGCCGTGATCGCCGACTTCGCCCGCTACCCCGAGTGGACCGGCGAGGTGAAGGAGGCCGAGGTACTGGCCACCGACGCCGAAGGTCGCGCAGAAAAGGTCCGGCTGCTGCTGGACGCGGGCGCGATCAAGGACGACCACACCCTCGCGTACACCTGGAAGGGTACCGACGAGGTCAGCTGGACCCTGGACAAGTCGCAGATGCTGCGCCAGCTCGACGGCTCGTACCGGCTCGCCCCACTGGAAGGCGGCAAGCACACCGAGGTCACCTACCAGCTGACCGTGGACGTCAAGATCCCGATGCTCGGCATGATCAAGCGCAAGGCCGAGAAGGTCATCATCGACCGTGCCCTCGCCGGCCTGAAGAAGCGCGTCGAATCGGCCTGATCCATGCACATCCTGCTGATCACCGGCCCCGGCGGGGCCGGTCGCACCACCGTGGCCGCGGCCACCGCCGTCGCCGCCGCGCGGACCGGGCAGCGGGTGCTGCTGCTCTCCGGTGACCCCGGGGACCCCCTGTCCGCACTGCTCGGGGAGCCCACGGGCCGGCCCGTCGAAGCCGGGCCCGGGCTGACGGCCGTCCCCGCGGGCGGGGTCCTCGCGGCCCGCGTGGACTCCGGCGAGGAGTTCCGCGCGGAGCTCGTCGCCCTCCAGGAGCGCGGATCCGCCCTGCTCGGCATGGTCGGGGCCCGGCCGCTCGGCGCCGAGGAGCTCACCGAGCTGCCCGGCGCCGAGCAGTTCGCCCTGCTGCGCGCCCTGCGCCGGGCCGCCGCCGCACCCGCCGCCGACCTCGTCGTCGTCGACATGCCCCCGCTCCACCAGGCCGTGGCCACCCTCGCCCTCCCCGCCCAGCTGCGCCGCTACCTGGCCCGGCTGCTCCCGGCCGAGCGGCAGGCGGCCCGCGCCCTGCGGCCCGTACTGGCCCAGCTGGCCGGCGTACCCATGCCCGCGCAGTGGCTGTACGAGGCCGCCGCGCGCTGGGACGAGGAGCTCGCGGCCGTCCAAGCCGTCGTGGAGGCCCCCACCACCTCGCTGCGGGTGGTCGCCGAGCCGGGCCCGGGCGCTGACGCCGCGCTGCGCACCGGGCTGCTCGGCCTCGCCCTCGAGCAGCTGCCGGTCGCCGGGATCGTCGCCAACCGGATGGTGCCGCAGGGCTCGCCCGACCCCTGGCTGGCCGGGCTCGCCGCCCAGCAGGAGAAGTACGCCGCCCAGTGGGCCGGGGCGGAGTCGGCCACGGGCACGCCCGTGCTGCCGCTGGAGCACCTCGGGCGGGACCCCCAGGGGCCGGAGGACCTGGCACGGCTCACCGGGGCGGAGGGGCTCGTTCCGGCGGCCTCCGGGGAGACCGGCGACGCGGCCCGGGACAGGGCCGGCGACCGCCGGGCCTGGGTCGTGGAGGACCGCCTCGCCGAGGACGGGGTACTCGTCTGGGTGGTGCCGCTGCCCGGCGCCCACAAGCGCGACCTCGACCTGGTCCGGCGCGGCGACGAGCTGCTGCTCGCGGCCGGCCCCTACCGCAGGATCGTTCCGCTGCCCTCGGCGCTGCGCCGCTGCACGGTATCGGGCGCCGCCCTCGCCGACGGGGAGCTCCGCATCCGCTTCACGCCGGACCCGGGGCTCTGGCCCCGCAGGCCCTGAACCGCTTACCCCCGTTCGGGTAACGTCGAAGGTAGTACGTACCGCACGCCCAGCAGCTGCCGCAGGAGAGTCCGCCATGAGCGAGGCCACCGACCGTCCCATCGACGACGACGCCTGGGCCAAGGCCTGCGCCGAGGACCTCGCCGCGGAGCAGGAGCGCCGCAGGGCCCGGCAGGACGGCACCGGCACCGGCGCCGGCACCGGTACCGCCTCCGAGGAGCTCTTCAAGCTGTTCGAGGCCGTCGCCGACAAGGTCTCCGGGCTGAACAACCCGCTGCTCGGCGCCGCCGCCCAGGGTGCGGTACGCCAGTTCGTCAACCAGGCGAAGGCCGCCGCCAAGCCCGTCGTCGAGCGCAACCCCGAGGTCTTCGACCACCTCGCGGCGGCCGGCTCCGAGCTGCTCGCCGCGTACCGCTCGGCCGTCGAGGGCCACGAGCGCCGCTGGACCCGCGACGAGCCCGCGGCGGGCGCGGGCCCGGACGGCCCCCGCGGCGACGCTCCCTCGGGCGACCGCCCCTCCGGGGACCGGTCCGACCCCCGGGACGAGGGCGGGAGCGGTCCGACGCAGCGGATCGATCTCGACTGAGACCCTGCCGCCCTCGGGTACCGTTGGCCGTGGCGGGGTTTGACCGGAAACCGAGGGACTAATGGGACTCACCATCGGCGTCGACATCGGCGGCACGAAGATCGCGGCCGGCGTGGTCGACGAAGAGGGCACCATCCTTGAGACGTACAAGGTGCCCACCCCGCCGACCGCGGACGGGGTGACGGACGCGATCTGCGCCGCAGTGTCCGAAGTCAGCAGCAGCCACACCATCGACGCCGTCGGCATCGGCGCCGCCGGCTACGTGGACGACAAGCGCGCGACCGTACTCTTCGCGCCGAACATCAACTGGCGGCACGAGCCGCTCAAGGACAAGGTCGAGCAGCGCATCGGCCTGCCGGTCGTCGTCGAGAACGACGCGAACTGCGCCGCCTGGGGCGAGTACCGCTTCGGCGCAGGCCAGGGCCACGAGGACGTCATCTGCATCACGCTCGGCACGGGCCTGGGCGGCGGCATCATCATCGGCAACAAGCTGCGCCGCGGACGCTTCGGCGTCGCCGCCGAGTTCGGGCACATCCGGGTGGTCCCGGACGGCCTGCTGTGCGGGTGCGGGAGCCAGGGCTGCTGGGAGCAGTACGCCTCCGGCCGCGCGCTCGTCCGGTACGCGAAGCAGCGCGCCAACGCCACCCCCGAGAACGCGGCGGTCCTCCTCGCGCTCGGCGACGGCACCACCGAGGGCATCGAGGGCAAGCACGTCAGCGAGGCCGCGCGGGCCGGTGACCTGGTGGCCGTCGAGGCCTTCCGCGAGCTGGCCCGCTGGGCGGGTGCCGGCCTCGCGGACCTGGCCTCGCTCTTCGACCCGTCGGCGTTCATCGTCGGCGGCGGGGTCTCGGACGAGGGCGACCTCGTCCTCGACCCGATCCGCAAGTCCTTCAAGCGCTGGCTGGTCGGCGGCGCATGGCGCCCGCACGCGCAGGTTCTGGCCGCGCAGCTGGGCGGCAAGGCCGGCCTCGTCGGCGCGGCGGACCTGGCCCGCCAGGGCTGACGCCGTCCGTTGTCCGAACTGCCCGTCGCGCCCTCTGTGGCACGGCGGGCAGTCTGGCTATGTTGCCGTGCATGCTGCCGAACTCTGTGACGGAACCCGACGGTTCCGCGGTGATCCGAGCCCTCAGCTACAACATCCGCTCGATGCGGGACGACGAGGAGGCGCTGGCCAGGGTGATCCGCGCGTGCGCCCCCGACCTGGTGTTCATCCAGGAGGCACCGAGGTTCTTCCGCTGGCGCAAGCACGCGGCGCGGCTGGCCGCGAAGACGGACCTGGTGGTGCTGAGCGGCGGCGCCACCGCCGCGGGCCCGCTCCTGCTCTGTTCCCTGCGGGCCTTCGTGGAGCGGACAGAGGACGTCCTGCTCCCCCTCACCCCGGGCCTGCACCGGCGGGGCTTCGCCACGGCGGTGGTCCGGTTCGGGGCCGCGCGGGTGGCGGTGCTCAGCGCGCACCTTTCGCTGGACGGGGCCGAACGCCGGGCGCAGGCCGACCTCCTCCTGGACCGCCTCGCGTCCACGGACGCCCCGTACGCCATCGCGGCGGGCGACATCAACGAGACGCCGTCGGGCCCGGCGTTCCGCCGCCTCTCCACCGCCCTCCAGGACTGCTGGACGGTGTCCCCCTGGGGCGGCGAGCACACCTTCGTCCGCTCCGGCCCGCCGAGGCGGATCGACGCGATCTTCGCGACGCCGGGTGTGGAGGTGCTGACCTGCGGCGTCCCCACGGCTCTACCGGGCATTACGAAGGACGACCTCCGGGCAGCCACGGACCACCTTCCGGTCCTGGCCACCCTCCGCCTCCCGGCCGGGAAACCCATCCCCGCCGGCGCCTGAGCCGCGGGCTCCGGGGCCGCGGCCTACACCACTGCGCCGCGGCCCGGGTCGTCGTCCTCGTCGTCGCCCTGCGACATCCGCGCCACCAGCGTGGCGAAGCCGCCGAGGAAGCCGCCGATGCCCAGCGTCGTGAGCCACCAGGTCATGTCCCACTGCAGCAGCACGGCGACCAGCAGCAGCACCGGCCCGCCCACCACCGCCAGCCACGCGAACTTCGCCGTCGTGTCCGCAGGCGGCAGCTCCGGCTCCGGGGGGACGAAGTGGCCCTCGTCCTTCTCGTCCGGCTCCGCCGGCGCGTGGTCCCGGGGCCCGGTCCCGCCGCCGGGACCGCTCACTCCCACACCCACGCCCGGGGCGAACACCACCGAGCTGCCCAGCGCCGGAGCCGGGGGCTCCTTGTCCGCCGGAGGCTCCGGAGCCGGCGCGGGCTCCACGTCCTCCTCCGGCAGCATCAGGTTCTCGATCGGCCGGAACGGCCTCGACCCCGGCGGGTCCGGCGGCTCCTGCCCGTACCCGGCGACGATCGCCGCCCAGGCCGCCTCCTCGTCCAGCGGGGGGACACCCCCCGGGGACTCCTCGTGCTCAGCCACCGCTGGCCGCCCCCTCCCTGCCGACGCTCTCCGCGAGCCGCCCGACGAACGCATAACTGTCCGCGAAGATCTGCTCCGCGTCGTAGTCCAACGTCGCAACGTGGTAGCTCTGTTCCAGCAGCGTCTCGGTGACGTCCGTCGACGAGATCCGCGCGAGGATCCGCGCCGAGTCGACCGGCGGCACGACATGGTCCTGCGGGCTGTGCAGCAGCAGCACCGGCTGCGTCACCTGCGGCAGCTCGGTGTCCAGCATCTGCAGGAACTTCCGCAGCGAGTGCGCGGCCCGGGTCGGGACCCGGTCGTACCCGACCTCGTCCGAGCCCGGCTTCGCGATGTCGCTCGCGATGCCCGGGGTCGAGCGGATGAAGTGCTTGGCCACCGGGAGGGCGACGGCCAGCGGGTCGTGCACCTTGTTGGCCGGGTTGACGAGCACGAGCCCGCTGATCGCGTCCCCGTGCTTCGCCGCCAGCCGCAGGCTCAGCGCCCCGCCCATGGACAGGCCGAAGACGAACACCTGCGTGCACCGGTCCAGCAGTTCCCGCAGCGCGCGGTCGACCTCCGCGTACCAGTCCTGCCAGCCCGTGAGCTGCATGTCCTGCCACCGCGTCCCGTGCCCGGGCAGCAGCGGCAGCGACACCGTCAGGCCCTGCCCGGCGAGATACTCGGCCCACGGGCGCAGCGACTGCGGGGAACCGGTGAAGCCGTGGCAGAGGAGGACGCCGACCTCTCCGCCCTCGTGGCGGAACGGCTCGGCTCCAGGGAGGACGGGCACCAGGGTCTCCTTCGACGGGTGGGGGGTGCGTAGCGCTGTGTGACTTCACCGTACGCGACGGGGATGACACCGACCAGGGTCGTCGACCGCTCACGCCCGAGCCAGGGGATATGGTCTGTTCGACAGACACAGGAAGGCTTTCGAGTTGATCTACGGCGCAATGAAGTTCTCCATCGGGGGTTCCCTGAAGCTCGCCTTCAGGCCGTGGGTGGAGGGCCTCGAGAACATTCCCGCCGAGGGGCCGGCGATCCTCGCGAGCAACCACCTGTCGTTCTCCGACTCCTTCTTCCTGCCGGCCGTGCTGGACCGGAAGGTCACCTTCATCGCGAAGGCGGAGTACTTCACCTCCCCGGGCGTCAAGGGCAAGCTGACGGCCGCCTTCTTCAAGGGCGTCGGTCAGCTCCCGGTGGACCGCTCCGGTGCGCGCGGTGCGGGCGAGGCCGCGATCCAGAGCGGCATCGACGTCATCGAGCGCGGGGAGCTGTTCGGTATCTACCCCGAGGGGACGCGTTCACCCGACGGCCGCCTCTACCGCGGCAAGCCCGGCGGTCTGGCCCGGGTGGCCCTGGCCACCGGTGCGCCGGTGATCCCCGTGGCGATGATCGACACGGAGAAGATCCAGCCGCCCGGCAAGGTCGTCCCGAAGCTGATGCGCCCGGGCATCCGGATCGGCAAGCCGCTGGACTTCAGCCGCTACCAGGGCATGGACAACGACCGCTTCATCCTGCGCTCGGTGACCGACGAGGTCATGTACGAGATCATGAAGCTCTCCGGCCAGGAGTACGTCGACATCTACGCGACGGCCGCCAAGCGCCAGATCGCGGACGCGGAGAAGGCCGAGAAGGCCGCCAAGGCCGCCGCCGAGAAGAGCGCAGGCAAGAGCGCCGAATAGCGGAGCAGGGCGGGCAGGCGGGCAGAACGGGCGGCACCGCCCGCACGGGGTGGGGGAGATGGCGAAACGCGAACGCGTCGTGCGCATGTCGGTCGAGCAGCCGCTGTGGCGGGCCCTGACGGCCTACCGGCTGATCACCATGGTCTACGCGGCCCTGCTGTTCGCCTCGGCGTACAAGGACTTCGACCGCCCCTGGGTTGCGGCCGGCTACCTCGCCGTGCTCGCCGTCTGGACCGTGGCCACCCACCGCAAGGTGGCGAACGCCGTCAGCTGCACCAAGCGGTTCCTCGGGGCCGACCTCACCGTCGCCCTCGTCGGGATCCTGCTCACCCCTGTCGCGGACACGTACGAGCGGATCGCCGCGGGCGGCCCCACCCTCCCCAGCATCTGGACGGCGGGCTCCGTCCTCGCCTTCGCGATCAAGGGCGGCTGGCGCTGGGCGGGATTCGCCTCGACCTTCGTGGCCGCGGCCAACGTCCTCGTCCACGGCGGCAATCCCACCCGCGACACCCTGCACAACGTGCTGCTGGTCTGGGTCGCCTCCATCGCCATCGGGTACGTCGTCGAGGTCGCCCGGGCCAGTGAGGCCACCCTCGCCCGAGCCCTGGAGATCGAGGCCGCCACCCGCGAACGCGAGCGCCTGGCCCGCGACATCCACGACGGGGTCCTCCAGGTCCTCGCCATGGTCCAGCGGCGCGGCACCGAGCTGGGCGGCGAGGCCGCCGAGCTCGGCCGGATGGCCGGGGAGCAGGAGGTGGCGCTGCGCACCCTGGTCTCCAGCGGGCTGCTGCCCACCTCCCGGATCTCCCGCGACGAGTCGCTCGGCGCGCTGGTGGACGCGTACGACGTGGAGGAGCCCGGCGCCGACGAGGGCGAGCTGGATCTGCGGACCCTCCTCGCCCCGCACGCAGGATCCCGGGTCAGCTTCGCCGAGCCGGGCACGCCGGTGCTGCTGCCGGTGCCCGCGGCCAAGGAGCTGGCCGCCGCGGTCGGCGCCGCCCTCGACAACGTGCGCAAGCACGCCGGGGACGGGGCCAGGGCCTGGATCCTGGTCGAGGACTGGGGCGACGAGGTGATCGTGACCGTCCGCGACGACGGCCCCGGTATCCCGGCGGGCCGGCTCGACCAGGCCGAGGGCGAGGGCCGGATGGGCGTGGCCCTGTCCATCCGCGGCCGGCTGCGGGACCTCGGCGGCAGCGCCGAGCTGGTGTCCGTCCCCGGGCAGGGCACCGAAGTGGAACTGAAAGTACCTAGGGGGAGAACCCAGTGAGCCAGACCGACGCGCCCAACGAGCCGAACGAGCTCGGCGCGATCAAGGTGATGGTCGTCGACGACCATCCGATGTGGCGGGACGCGGTCGCCCGCGACCTGGCCGCCGCGGGCTTCGACGTGGTCGCCACGGCCGGCGACGGCCCCGAGGCGGTCCGCCGGGCCGTGCCCGCCGCCCCCCACGTCCTGGTCCTCGACCTCAACCTGCCGGGCATGCCCGGGGTGCAGGTCTGCAAGGAGCTCGTCGGCGCCAACCCCGCGCTGCGCGTCCTGGTGCTGTCCGCCAGCGGTGAGCACGCCGACGTCCTGGAGGCCGTGAAGTCCGGCGCGACCGGCTACCTGCTCAAGTCCGCGGGCGCCCAGGAGCTGATCGACGCGGTCCGCCGCACCGCGGCCGGCGACCCGGTGTTCACCCCGGGCCTGGCCGGGCTGGTGCTCGGCGAGTACCGGCGCCTGGCCACCGACCCGGCGCCCGCCGCCCCCGACGAGCCGAAGGCCCCGCAACTGACCGACCGGGAGACCGAGGTGCTGCGGCTGGTGGCCAAGGGGCTCTCGTACAAGCAGATCGCGGAGCGCCTCGTCATCTCCCACCGCACGGTGCAGAACCATGTGCAGAACACCCTCGGCAAGCTCCAGTTGCACAACCGGGTGGAGCTCGTCCGGTACGCGATAGAGCGTGGCCTCGACGACGCGTAACAGGGGACGCGCACGGT
The DNA here is from genome assembly GCF_035984415.1 of Streptomyces sp. NBC_01296. Lineage (NCBI taxonomy): Bacteria > Bacillati > Actinomycetota > Actinomycetes > Kitasatosporales > Streptomycetaceae > Streptomyces > Streptomyces sp. NBC_01296. The sequence goes on from NZ_CP130720.1 coordinate 6,176,128, forward strand.
GTCGTACGTCGTACTTACGTCCTCGTACGAGTGAACGGGGGGACGCAACGCCCCGTAATTCCACCGGAATTGACCCTTCGCAGGCCCTTGCTGTGACCTGAGTCACCACTAGCGTGACCGTCATGCGGGCTCGGTGGGCCCTGTGGCGAAGGGAAATTCCATGAAGGTCGGAGTGCTGACGGGCGGCGGCGACTGCCCGGGGCTCAACGCGGTGATCCGGGCCGTCGTCCGCAAGGGCGTCCAGGAGTACGCGTGCGAGTTCATCGGCTTCAAGGACGGCTGGCGCGGCGCGGTCGAGGGGGACGTCGTCCCGCTCGGCATCTCCGCCGTCCGCGGCATCCTGCCGCGCGGCGGCACCATCCTCGGCTCCTCGCGGACCAACCCGTTCAAGCAGGAGAACGGGGTCCGGCAGATCAAGGAGAACCTCGCGAAGTACGATGTCGAGGCCCTCGTCGCGATCGGCGGCGAGGACACGCTGGGCGTGGCGGCCAAGCTGTACGGGGAGTACGGCATCCCGTGCGTCGGCGTCCCGAAGACCATCGACAACGACCTGTCGGCCACGGACTACACCTTCGGCTTCGACACGGCGGTGGGCATCGCCACGGAGGCCATCGACCGGCTGCACACCACGGCCGAGTCGCACATGCGGGTGCTGGTCGTCGAGGTGATGGGCCGGCACGCGGGCTGGATCGCCCTGCACTCGGGGCTGGCGGGCGGCGCCAACGTCATCCTCATCCCGGAGCAGCGCTTCGACGTGGACCAGGTGTGCGCGTGGGTGACCTCGCGGTTCAAGGCGAGCTACGCGCCGATCGTGGTGGTCGCCGAGGGGGCCATGCCCAAGGACGGGGAGATGGTGCTGAAGGACGCCACCACCGACTCGTTCGGGCACGTCCGGCTGTCGGGCGTGGGGGAGTGGCTGGCCAAGGAGATCGAGGCGCGGACCGGCAAGGAGGCCCGGACCACGGTGCTCGGGCACATCCAGCGCGGCGGCACGCCGAGCGCGTTCGACCGGTGGCTGGCGACGCGGTTCGGGCTGCACGCGATCGACGCCGTGCACGACGGTGACTTCGGGAAGATGGTCGCGCTGAAGGGGACGGACATCGTGCGGGTGCCGATCGCGGACGCGACGGCGAGGCTGAAGACGGTGGACCCGGCGCTGTACGAGGAGGTCGGGGTGTTCTTCGGCTGAGCCGGAGCGGGCGAGCGGGCTGTGGGTCGTATCGGGCCGCAAGGTGACGAAACGACCCATGGTCCGTTTCCTCTGTCTTCTTCTGTCTTCTCGGCGAGGACACCGCCCCGATCGCGGCCGGGTACGAGATCGTCTCGTCGAGCGTGAACGCGGAGCTGCACGGGCGCGTGCTGCGGACCCTGGCCGGGGGCGGGACGAAGATGATCGCCCAGCGGTCCACCGGCTTCAACAACATCGACCTGGACGTCGCCCGGCAGCTCGGCATCACCGTGAGCCGGGTCTCGTACTACTCCCCCTACTCCGTAGCCGAGTTCGCGTGGACGCTGGCGATGGCCGTGAACCGGCGGATCGTCCGGGCATCGAACCGGACGCGGGATTTCGACTTCCGGCTGAACGGGCTGATGGGCCGCGACATGCGGGGCCGCACCGTGGGCGTGCTCGGCACCGGCAAGATCGGCGAGGCGTTCACCCGGATCGCGCACGGCTTCGGCATGAACCTGCTGGGCTGGGACGTCGTGCAGAACCCGGCGTGCGTGGAGCTGGGCATGAAGTACGTGGACAAGGAGGAGCTGCTCACGTCCGCGGACCTGGTCAGCCTGCACGTCCCGCTGCTGGAGTCGACGCACCACGTCATCGACGCGGCCGCACTGCGGATGATGAAGGACGACGCGATCCTGGTGAACTCCAGCCGCGGCGGGCTGATCGACGCGGAAGCGCTGGTGTCGGAGCTGCGGTCCGGGCGCTTCGAGGGGGTCGGGCTGGACGTGTACGAGGCGGAGGCCGGGCTGTTCTTCCTGGACAAGTCCCTGGAGGCCGTCGAGGACGACACCCTGGCACGCCTGATCACGTTCCCGAACGTGCTGGTCACCTCGCACCCGGCGTACTACACGCACGACGCGGTGGGTCAGATCGTCGAGACGACGGTCCGGAACGTGGTGGACTACCTGGCGGGGCGGAGGTCGGAGAACACGCTGTCCCCCGAGTGACGGGAGTTCGTGCGGAGTTCAGGCCGGCGCCATGTGCGCGGCGCGGGTGCATGGCCTAGATTCGGCCGCGTGGACATACCTTTCTGGGGCCGTTGGATCTTGGTGGCCGCCGCCGCCGTACAGCTCGTGTACGCCCTGCGGGCCCTGCGGCCCGCGCTGCGTTCCCGGCCCGGGGAGAAGGCGGACGCGTGGCTGGCGTTCGCGGATCCGGCCGTGGGCGCGCCGGTGTCGCTGGCGCTGGCCTTCGGGAACATGACGCTGGTCCTGGCCGGTCTGGCCGTGCTGGGCCCGATCCTGACCTGGCAGCTGGCGCGGAGGATCCTGTCCCGCCGCACGAGGCCGGGCCCGGCCTGACGCCCCCCCGCTGCGCGGGGCAGGGCCCCGCGCAGCGGTCACCTAGACCGTGGCCGTCGTCACCGCGACCAGGAGCTCGCGGAGCAGGTCGGCGCCCCGGAGGGTGAGGATCGATTCCGGGTGGAACTGGACACCTGCGAAGGCGGAGGCGCGGAGGGCGTGGACCTCGGCCGTCGCCGGGTCGCGCGAGATCTCCACGCCCCGCTCCGCCAGGCGCGCGGCCTGCTCGTCGGGGCAGTGCGCCGTGTACGTGTTGTAGAAGCCCACCACCTCTTCCCTCCCGAAGAAGTCGATCCGCGTCTGCGCCCCCTGCGCCGGCTCCGCCTTGCGGATCAGCGGCAGGCCCAGCTCCGCCGCCAGCAGTTCGTGCCCCAGGCAGACCCCGAGCAGGCCGCGGCGGTGCCCGGCCAGCAGTGCGCCGGCCAGCCCGCGCAGCATCCGCATCTTCGGGTCGGCCGCGTCCGCCGGATTCCCCGGCCCCGGGCCCAGGACGACCGGGCCGGTCCAGGACAGGGCCGTCTCCCGCAGCCCGGGATCGTCGTAGCGGCGTACCGTCACCTCCAGCCCCGTCACCCGCAGCACATGGGCCAGCATCGCCGTGAAGGTGTCCTCCCCGTCCACCACCAGCGCGTGGCCGACCCGGGCCGGCGGCCGGTCCTGCATCCGGAGCCAGAACGGCGCCAGGTCCTGGCGGCGCGCCGCCAGGGCCGCCTGGACCCGGGGGTCGGCCGCGAGGCCGGTCGCCCCGAACGCCGGCCGCGGGGCCGCCGGGCGGACCCCGAGCGCGGCCAGTACCCCGGCCGCCTTCGCGTGCGTCTCCGCGACCTCGCCCGCCGGGTCCGAGTGCCGGACCAGCGTGGCGCCCACCGCCACCCGCAGCGCGCCGTCCGCCGCGATGTCCGCGGTCCGGATCAGGATCGGGGAGTCCAGCGTCTGGGACCCCGAGGCGTCCACGCCCAGCAGCGCCAGCGCCCCCGCGTAGTAGCCGCGCCCGCCGGCCTCGTACCGCTCGATCACCCGGCAGGCGTTCTGCACCGGCGAACCGGTCACCGTCGCCGCGAACATCGTCTCGCGCAGCACCTCCCGTACGTCCAGCGAGGACCGGCCGCGCAGCTCGTACTCGGTGTGCGCGAGGTGCGCCATCTCCTTCAGCCGCGGACCGACGACGGCCCCGCCCCGGTCGCCGACCGTGCACATCATCTTCAGTTCCTCGTCCACGACCATGGACAGCTCCTCGGTCTCCTTGCGGTCGCCGAGGAAGGCGAGGAGGGACTCGGCCGTCGGGCCCCCGGCCGGATAGCGGTAGGTCCCGCTGATCGGGTTCATCACGACCGTGCTGCCGGACATCCGCACGTGCACCTCGGGGCTGGCCCCGACCAGCGTCCGGTCACCGGTGTGCACGACGTACGTCCAGTACGCACCCCGCTCGCCCAGCAGCAGCCGCCGGAACAGCGCGAGCGCGTCGGCCCGCCCGAAGCCGTCGATCCGGCCCTCGTACGTGCGCCGGATGACGAAGTTCGCGCCCTCGCCGCGGCCGATCTCGTCCCGGATCACCCGCTCGACGGTCGCCGCGTACTCCTCGTCGGGCACGTCGAAGCCGCCGGCCTCGACCCGCACCGGGTGGTCCGGCAGCGCGGCCAGTGCCTCCGCGAGGGGGACCTCGTACGCCTCCTCGGCGGCCAGCACGCTCAGCGGCGTGCCGTCGTCGCGTACGTCGAACCCGCGCTCGCGGATCTGCCGGAACGGGACGAGGGCGAGGGTGGGCAGCTCCCGTACGGGCAGCTCGGCGAGGAGCCCGGCCTCGTGGACCGGGCCGGTCAGCACCTCGACGGTGTCGTGGTCGCGGCCGGGGGTCCGGCGGCGCAGCAGGGCGAACGGCGGGCAGGAGTCGTCGAGCAGCTCGAGCAGGCGGCTGGGCGCCGGGCGGCTGGTATCCATGGGGCGGGCGTCCTTCTCCATCGGAGGGGTGAAGAGGAGCGGCCGGGCCCGGAAAGCACCGAAGGCCGCCCCTCGGGCGGCCTTCGCGTCGTGCGTGTCAGTGGGTACGCGCGAGAAGTGGGCCGCCGGGAGCGGGCCACCACCAGTTCTGGTTCGAGAGCGCGTACATGCCGTCGACGATAGCCCACCCGCACCCGCAGAGACACCCGTCTCACGGAGTGGGCACCGGGCTGGACGTGACGCAAGACGCCGTAATGTGTACGAGGTGACCGTGAACGCTGAAACCCAAGCCCCCGCCGCCAAGGCGACCTGGCGAGACCTTCCCGCGGCGCAGCAGCCTTCGTACCCCGATGCCGAGGCACTGCGCGCTGTCGTCGCGGACCTCGAGTCGTATCCTCCGCTCGTTTTCGCGGGCGAGTGCGACCAGCTGCGCGCCCGTCTGGGAGCCGTCGCCAAGGGCGAGGCGTTCCTGCTGCAGGGCGGCGACTGTGCCGAGGCCTTCGACGCCGTGTCCGCCGAGCACATCCGAGCCAAGCTGAAGACGCTGCTCCAGATGAGCGCCGTCCTGACGTACGCGGCCTCCGTGCCGGTCGTCAAGGTCGGCCGCATCGCCGGCCAGTACTCCAAGCCGCGCTCCAAGGACACCGAGACCCGCGACGGCGTCACCCTGCCGACCTACCGCGGCGACTCCGTCAACGGCTTCGCCTTCACCGAAGGGGACCGGATCCCGGACCCCGAGCGGCTGAAGCGCATGTACCACGCGTCCGCGTCGACGCTGAACCTGGTGCGCGCCTTCACCACCGGCGGTTACGCCGACCTGCGCCAGGTGCACGCCTGGAACCAGGACTTCGTGAAGTCCTCCCCGTCCGGGCAGCGCTACGAGCAGCTCGCGCGGGAGATCGACAACGCGCTGAACTTCATGAAGGCGTGCGGTACCGACCCGGCCGAGTTCAAGGCCGTCGAGTTCTACGCCTCCCACGAGGCGCTGCTGCTCGACTACGAGGGCGCGCTGACCCGCACCGACTCGCGTACCGGCAAGCTGTACGACACCTCCGGCCACATGGTCTGGATCGGTGAGCGCACGCGCCAGCTGGACCACGCGCACATCGAGTTCTGCTCGCAGATCTCCAACCCGATCGGCATCAAGCTCGGCCCGACCACCACGGTGGACGAGGCGCTGACGTACATCGACCGCCTGGACCCCGAGCGCGAGCCGGGCCGGCTGACCTTCGTCGTCCGCATGGGCGCCGACAAGGTCCGCGACAAGCTCCCCGAGCTGGTCGAGAAGGTCACGGCCTCGGGCGCGACCGTCGCCTGGGTCACCGACCCGATGCACGGCAACACCTTCGAGGCGGCCTCCGGCCACAAGACGCGCCGTTTCGACGACGTGCTCGACGAGGTCAAGGGCTTCTTCGAGGTCCACAAGGGCCTCGGCACCCACCCGGGCGGCATCCACGTCGAGCTCACCGGTGACGACGTCACCGAGTGCGTGGGCGGCGGCGACGAGATCTTCGTCGACGACCTGCACCAGCGCTACGAGACGGCCTGCGACCCGCGGCTCAACCGCAGCCAGTCCCTGGACCTGGCCTTCCTCGTCGCGGAGATGTACCGCGATCAGTAAGTAGCTTCGTACGACGGTGGGGCACGGATCGATGTGATCCGTGCCCCACCGTCGTTCTCAGGGCTTTTGGGCGAGCCTCACTTTGGGTACGGTTAGGTAAGCCTCACCGAATAGGGGATGGCTGCAGAACCATTCCTGCCAGGGAGGTGAACCGCGTGTACGTCTGCTCTTGCTTCGGGATCACCGACAAGCAGGTCAAGGATCACGCGGCCGCCGGGGCCTGCACCCCCCGCCAGATCGCCTCGGTCACCAAGGCCGGCACCGACTGCGGATCCTGCGTGCGCACCATCCAGGGCATCCTGGGCCGCGGGGCCTGCCCGCGCCGGGAGCTGCTGGAGAAGGGCAACGCGGCAGCCGTGCTCGCCGTCGACCCGGAGCTCGCGGAAGCCGCGTAAGGCGTCGGGCCCGCAGGGTATCGCTGCGGCTCAGCTCTCCGGCTGCTCGATCAGCTGCGCGATGTAGAGCGGCTCCCCGATGCTCTCGATGAGCTCCAGCTGGGTGTCGAGGTAGTCGATGTGGTGCTCCTCGTCCCCCAGGATCTCCTCGAAGAGGCGCGCCGAGGTCACGTCGCCCTTGCCGCGCATCACCTCGATCCCGCGCTTGAGGCGGTCGATTGCCTCGACCTCGACCTGCCGGTCCGCCTGGAACATCTCCGTCAGGGTCTGGCCGACCCGTACGTGGAAGAGGCGCTGGTAGTTCGGCAGCCCGTCCAGCATGAGGATGCGCTCGGTGATCTTGTCCGCGTGCTTCATCTCGTCGATGGACTCGGCACGGGTGTAGTTCGCGAGCTTGGTCCAACCCTTGTTGTCCTGGATCCGGTAGTGGAGCCAGTACTGGTTGATCGCCGTGAGCTCGCCGGTCAACTGCTCGTTCAGAAACTCGAGGACCTCGGGGTCGCCCTGCATCGCAGAGGCTCCTTCCAGGCAATGTCAGCTGTGTGACGGGTCTGGGGGTACTTCCCGGCCGTGGCTGGGGGAGTGCGCGCATCCTTGCACCGCCGCAGGGGAGCGTCCAGTAAGTGCCTCCTTAGTGTGAGTTGCCGTGACTTGCCCGTATAGGGGCATACCTGGTCGTGACCACCCCGCCACGTCTGTCACCATGGAGGCATGGGTCAGCCGGAAAGCCGGGAATCTCCGGGAGCAGAGCAGCTGGAGCTTCCACCGGGGCAGCGGTTGCAGCGAGGCTGGCCGGTCACCCACTACGGCCCGGTCCCCAAGTTCAAGCCCGACCGTTGGGAGTTCCGCGTCTTCGGAGCCACCGCCGACGGTGACAAGCGCTGCTGGAACCACGAGGAATTCACGGCCCTGCCGTTCGAATCGGTCGTGGCGGACCTGCACTGCGTGACGAAGTTCAGCATGCAGGGCGCCGAATGGGGCGGGATCCTCGCCCGCGACATCCTCGCCCTGGCGCCGCCGTCGCCGCAGGTCACGCACGTGATGGTGTGGGCCGAGTACGGCTTCAGCTCCAATCTGCGGCTGGCCGACTTCGCCTCCGACCGGACCGTCTTCGCCACCCACGAGGGTGGTGAACTGCTCACCGCCGAACACGGTTTCCCGGTGCGGCTCGTGGTCCCGCACCTGTACGCCTGGAAGGGCCCGAAGTGGGTCCGCGGCGTCGAGTACATGACCGCCGACCGCCGCGGCTTCTGGGAGGAGCGCGGCTACCACAACATCGGCGACGCCTGGCGCGAGCAGCGCTACTCGTACCAGGAGGAGCCGGGGGACGGCCCCGAGATCTAGGCGTCTCTTTCGGATCTCGTCGGCGAGGCGTGATCCGAAAGAGACGGCCTGGCCCGGCCGACCTTCAGCGGTGGTAGCGGTGCACGATCGCGTGGCCCTTGCCGCGGCCGATCAGCCACTTGTTGACCGGCGTCGTGACGACGAAGGCGAGCGCGAGCGAGATCGCCAGCACGATCCAGAACAGCGCGTCCGCGAGGTGCGCGTCCATCGCTCCCGGCCACAGCGCGATCACGCCGTTGTCGATCAGTTCCATGACGGCGATCGAAAGAGTGTCCGCGGCCAACGCCACCCGGACGGCCGTACGCAGGTCCACGCCGGCGGCGAGGATCCCGCGCAGGGTGAGGGCGTAGCCGAAGAAGAACGCGAGGACGATCGCCAGGATCGTCGTCCCAACGTTTCCCCAACCCAGCGCCGTGCCGATGACCATGCCGAGCACCTCGCCGATGGCGCAGCCGGTGAGGCAGTGGAGGGTGGCCTTGGCCGCCACGGCCCAGCTCGCCTTGCCGTGGCCGTGGCCGTGGCCGTGGCCGGTGCCTTGGCCGCCGTGGTCGCTGTCGTGGTGCTGGTGGTGGGCGTCGTGCTCGTGGTGTGCGTGCGCGTGTTCCATCGGAACCCCCTGGGAACGCCGGACTACGGTCCTGCAGTGAGCAGAACCGTATACCCCCCAGGGGTATTCCTCAACGGATCAGTGGAGCTCGCGCAGCTCCTTCAGCAGCGCCACGTCCGCCGCGTGGCCTTCCTTGCCGCCCGGCGTCTCGATGATCAGCGGGACGCCCTCCGTCGCGGGGTGCGTGAACAGCTCGGCGAAGGCGTCCCGGCCGATGTGGCCCTGCCCGATGTTGGCGTGGCGGTCCTTGTGGGCGCCCACGCCCTCCTTCGAGTCGTTCGCGTGGATCAGCTTCAGCCGCCCCTGGCCCACCGTGTCCACCAGCAGGTCCAGCGTCTGCTTGGCGCCGCCCGGCTCCGCCAGATCGTGCCCAGCGGCGAAGATGTGGCAGGTGTCCAGGCAGATCCCGAGCTTCGGGTGGTGCTCCAGGGCCTCGAAGTACGGGCCGAAGTCCCACGTCCGCGAGCACAGTGAGGAGCCCTGCCCGGCCGTGGACTCCAGCAGCAGGAACGGGTCGTCGTCGTGCACCAGCTCGTCCAGCAGCGGCAGCATGTGCTCCCTGACCTGCGCGTACGCCGCCTCGCGCGGGCGTCCTCCGGTCGCCGAGCCGGTGTGGACGACCACCCCGAGCGCACCGATCTCCCGGCCGCGGCGCAGCGAGTGCCGCAGCGACTCCACCGACTTCTCCACGGTCGCCTCGGTGTGCGAGCCGAAGTTGATCAGGTACGGCGCGTGCACGTACGCCGGGACCGACCCGGCCGCGCACCCGGCCCGGAACAGCTCGTCCTGCGCCGGGTTCCCGACCGGGGTGGCCCAGCCGCGGGGATTGGCCACGAAGACCTGGACGGCCTCCGCACCCATCTCCCGCGCGTACGTCAGCCCCACCGAGGCGAGCCCGCCGGCGACGGGGACGTGCCCGCCCACCGGATTGCGCATGGCCTGGTCCATCCGCCGCTACAGCCCCTTGGTCCGCAGGACGATCGTGCTGCCCTCGGGGGCGCTCTGGCCGCCCGGCACCGACTGGGCGTCCACCGTGTTGCTGAAGGCCAGGAACGGGCGCTCCACCTTCACCTTGAAACCGGCTGCCTCCAGCGTCCTGCGGGCCACGTCCGCCTCCTGGCCGGTCACGTTCGGCACCGGGATCTGCCGGGGGCCCTTGGACACGGTGAGCGTCACCGTGTCACCCGTCGCGGCCTGCGCTCCGGCGCCGATCGACTGGTTGGCGACCGTACCGGCCGGGAACGGCGAGTTGACCTGCTCGGCGGCCGTCTCGACCTTGAGGCCGGCGTCCTGGAGGGTGGCCCGTGCCTGGTCGAGGGGGCGTCCGGCCACGTTCGGCACCTGCACCGGCCGGCCCTTGCTGACCAGGATCGCGACCGCGGTGTCGGTCGGCCGCTTCTGCCCGCCCGTCGGGTCGGTACTGATCACCGAGCCCTGGGCGATGTCCTGGCTGAACGCCTGGGTGACCAGGCCCGGCGCCAGACCGCTCTTGGTCAGCTCGGCCTTCGCGTCCTCCAGCGTCGTGCCCTTCACATCCGGTACGACGACGACCTCCGGGCCGCGCGAGACCGTGAGCACGACCGCGCCGTTGCCGCGGATGCGCTTGCCGCTCGCGGGGTCGGAGTTCATCACCGTCCCGCGGTCGAAGGCGTCGCTGAACTTCCGGTCGATCCGCTTCACGCCGAGGCCGGCCGCGGACAGCTCGGACTTGGCCTGCGCCTCGGTCTTCCCGAGCAGGTTGGGGACCTTCGTGAACTGGCCGGCGTTGATGTACCAGACCCCGGTGCCCAGACCGAGCGCGAGCAGCACCCCGGCGATCACGAGCAGCGTGCCGCGCCGCGGCCTGCGCGGAGCCGGCGGCGCCGCCTGGGCCGGTGCGGGCTCCGGGCGGTCCGGGAGCTCCAGCCGGGAGGTGAGGTTCACGGGCGGCTGCGCCGCGACGGGCCGCGGGATCACGCCGGTGCGGTCCTCGGTGGCGCTCCGCGTCCCGGCACGCGCCTGCGGCGGCACGGCGTCGAGGTCGGCGTCACTGAGCACCGCGCGGGCGTCGAGGGTCAGCCCGAGCAGGGCGGCGGCGTCGGAGGGGCGCAGCTCCGGATCGCGGGCCGCGGCGTACGCGACGAGCTGGTCCAGGACGCCCGGCAGCCCCGGGACGGCGGCCGACGGCTGCGGCACGTCCTCGTGCAGGTGCTGGTAGAGCACCTGGGCGGGAGTGGCGCCGGAGTGCGGCTTGGAGCCGGTGAGCATCTCGTACAGGACGACACCGCAGGCGTAGACGTCCACGCGGGTGTCGCCGCTGCCGCTCTCGATCTGCTCGGGGGCGAGGTAGGAGACGGTGCCGAGGACGGAGCCGGTGGTGCTGGTGACCGAGTCGACGGACCGGACCAGCCCGAAGTCCGCCACCTTGACCCGGCCGTCGTCGCCGATCAGGACGTTCTCGGGCTTCATGTCGCGGTGCACGAATCCGGCCCGGTGGGCGGCGCCGAGCGCGGCCAGGACGGGCTCGAGGATGTCGAGGGCGGCGCGGGGCTGGAGCGCGCCGCGCTCGCGGAGCACGTCGCGCAGGGTGCAGCCGGAGACGTACTCCATGGCGAGGTACGTGTACGGCCCGTCGGTGCCCTGGTCGAAGACGGCGACGACGTTGGGGTGCGCGAGGCGGGCCACGGACTTGGCCTCGCGGATGAACCGGTCGACGAAGCCGCCGTCGGCGGCGAGCGCCGGGTGCATCACCTTCAGCGCGAGCACGCGGTCGAGGCGGGTGTCGACGGCCCGGTAGACCGTGGCCATCCCGCCGGCCGCGATGCGGGCGTCGACGCGGTAGCGGCCGTCGAGTGTCTGCCCGACGAGGGGGTCATCCAGGGTCGTATCCACCCGGCGATTCTACGAGCGTGGGTCGGAGTCCTGTCCCGGGTGGTGGTTTGTTGCAGCGCAGCTGTGACGTGTGGGTTCGGCTTCGCTGGTCAGGCGGGGTGCGGTAGCCCGCTGTGTGGGGTTTTTCTCCCCGCGAACGCCGGCGGGCCGGAAGATCCGGCCCGCCGGCGTTCGAGGACCGGGGGCGCGGGAGCCGTCCCCCGCGACGGCGCCGCACCCGGCAGCGGACGCGGTCAGAACGCCGGGCGTTCCGGGTCGAGGGTGGCGCGGCCCTCGGTCGGGGACGAGGCCTCCGCGAAGCGGCGCTGCGGGATCCGGCCCGCGCGATGGGCCAGGCGGCCCGCCGAAACCGCGTCGCGCATCGCCGCCGCCATCAGGACAGGGGCCTGCGCCCGCGTCACCGCCGAGGCCAGCATCACCGCCGCGCAGCCCAGCTCCATCGCCAGGGCCACGTCCGACGCCGTGCCGGCTCCGGCGTCCAGGATCACCGGAACCCCCGCCCGCTCCGCGATCAGCTCGAAGTTGTGCGGGTTGCGGATGCCCATCCCCGAGCCGATCGGAGACCCCAGCGGCATGATCGCCGCACAGCCCACGTCCTCCAGCTTGCGCGCGAGCACCGGGTCGTCGTTCGTGTACGGAAGGACCGTGAAACCCTCGTCCACCAGGGTCTCCGCAGCGTCCAGCAGTTCCACCCCGTCCGGCAGCAGGGTCCGCTCGTCGGCCACGACCTCGAGCTTGATCCAGTCCGTGCCCAGCGCCTCCCGCGCCAGGCGCGCCGTCAGCACCGCCTCGCCCGCCGTGAAGCACCCCGCCGTGTTGGGGAGCACGGAGATGCCCAGCCGGGTCAGCACCGACAGGACCGAGCCCTGGACCGTCGGGTCCAGCCGGCGCATCGCCACCGTCGTGAGCTCCGTACCGGACGCGATCAGCGCCCGTTCCAGGATGTCCAGGCTCGGCGCCCCGCCCGTCCCCATGATCAGACGGGACGAGAAGGTCCGGCCGGCCAGCACGAAAGCGTCGTCTGCCATCGCGCTCAGCCTCCCTGCACGGCGGTGAGGATCTCGACCCGGTCGCCCTCGCCCACCGGCGTGAGCGGCCACTGTCCGCGCGGGACCACCGTCTCGTTGAGTGCGGCCGCGACGCCGGACGGGGCCGCGGTCAGGATGGCGACCACCGCGTCGAGGGTGGTGCCGGCCGCGACCTCGCGCGGCTCGCCGTTGACGGAGATGGTCATGCGTACGACTCCTGACGTGCGGCGTTGAAGCGGCGCGGGGTGAACGGGCGGGCGATCTCCGGGAGCGCGCCGGTGGTCAGCAGCTCCGCCATCACGTCGCCGGTGAGCGGGGTCAGCAGCACCCCGTTGCGGTAGTGCCCGGTGGCCAGGTGCAGGCCGGGCAGTTCGGTCGGGCCGAGCAGCGGGGCGTTGTCCGGGGAGCCGGGCCGCAGCCCCGCGAGGGTCTCGGTCAGCGGCAGTTCCGTGATGCCGGGCACCAACTCGTGGGCATCGCGCAGGAGTTCGTACACGCCGCCCGCGGTGACCGTGGTGTCCCAGCCGAGTTCCTCGCTGGTGGCTCCGATGACGAGCTCGCCGTTCTCGCGCGGGACCAGGTACACGTGGCTGCCGCGGACCACCGCCCGTACCGTCCGCGAAAGGAACGGCGCGTACGCCGCCGGCACCGCCAGCCGCAGCACCTGCCCCTTCACCGGCCGCACGGGAGGCAGCACGTCCGGCGGTACGCCGGCCAGCCGGCCGCTGAGCGAGCCCGCGGCCAGCACCACCTGGTCGGCGCGCAGCTCCGTACCGTCGTCGAGCAGGGCGCCGACGGCCCGGTCGGCGGTGGTCAGCAGCCGCTCCGCGTTCGCCCGGCGGATCTCCACGCCGGCGCCCTCGCAGGCGGCCAGCAGCGCGGCCGCCAGCCGGCGCGGGTCGACCTGGTGGTCGCCGTCCACGCGCAGGCCGCCGCGCACGCCCGGGGCCAGCATCGGCTCCAGGCGGCGGCACTCGCGGCCGGTGAGCCACTCGGACTCCAGGCCGCAGCGCCGCTGCAGGGCGTGCAGCTCGCGCAGGTGGAGCCGGTCGTCGGCGTCGAGGGCGACGGCGAGCGTGCCGCAGGCGCGGTAGCCGAGGTCCATCCCGCCGCTGGCCTCGGCCAGCTCGGCGGCGAATTCCGGGTAGCGGGCTGCGGAGGCGAGATTGAGGCCCAGCAGGGTCTCCTCGCCGTAGTGCAGCTCGGTGACGGCGGCGAGCATGCCCGCCGCGACCTGCGCGGCGCCGCCGCCGGGCGCCGGATCGGCGAGCACGGTCCGCAGCCCGCGCCGGGCCGCCCGCCAGGCGGTGACCAGGCCGATGATCCCGCCCCCGATGACGAGGACGTCGGATCCCCTGGCGGATCCCTTCCGAGATGAGTGCATGGGCGTCCAGCCCCTCCCTTCGCCGGCATGACCCGGATCAGGTTCGTACGGTCGGAGGCCGTCCAGCCTCCCTCTCAGCCCGGTGCGCCCGGACTCCCGCGATAGGTACGACGGCCAGACTAACCCCGGCGCCGGGGCCGGGTAAGGCTGCCTCCCCGGCCGCTCCCCGGGCTGCTGTACTTGATGGAGCGTCAGATCGCTAGGCTGGGCGGTGTGAGCGAGCAGACGGAACAGACACAGAGCGGCGTCGTCATCGTCGGCGCCGGAATGGCCGGGGTGCAGACCGCGGTCGCGCTGCGGGAGCAGGGCTGGAGCGGCCCCGTGACCCTGCTGGGCGCCGAACCCCACCAGCCGTACGACCGGCCCCCGCTGTCCAAGGCGGTGCTGCTCGGCAAGGCCGAGGACTCCGCCTTCGACGTCGACTTCGAGGGGCTGGGCATCGAGCTCCGGCTCGGGGTGGAGGTCACCGGGCTGCGGGCCGCCGAGCGCGAGCTGGACACCGAGGCGGGACCGGTCCCGTACGAGGTGCTCGTACTGGCGACCGGCGCCGAACCGCTGACCCTGCCCGGATCCGAAGGCGTCCAGGGCGTGCACCTGCTGCGCACCCTGGACGATGCGGCCCGGCTGCGCCCGGTGCTGGCCCAGGCGCCGGCGACCGTGGTCGTCGGGGCGGGCTGGATCGGCGCCGAGTTCGCCACCGCCGCGCGCGAGGCGGGCTGCGCGGTGACCGTGGTCGAGGCGGCGGACCGGGTGCTGGCCGGGGCGCTGCCCGCGGAGGTCGCGGCCCCGATGGCCCGCTGGTACGAGGAGGCCGGGGCCGCCCTGCTGACCGGCGCCAAGGTGGCCTCGGTGGAGTCCGGGCGCGTGCTGCTCGCGGACGGCCGGGAGCTGCCGGCCGGCGCGGTGGTCGTGGGCATCGGGGCCCGGCCCGCGACCCGGTGGCTGGTGGACTCGGGGGTCGGGCTCGGCCCGGACGGCGCGGTCACGGCGGACGAGTACCTGCGGACCTCCCTGCCCGGGGTGTACGCGGTCGGCGACTGCGCGTCGTTCCCCTCGGGGCGCTACGGGGCGCGGCTGCTGGTGCACCACTGGGACAACGCCCTGCAGGGGCCGCGCGTGGTCGCGGCGAACATCGTGGCGGGGGCTCCGGCGCAGGTCTACGACCCGGTGCCGTACTTCTGGTCGGAGCAGTTCGGGCGCTTCGTGCAGTACGCGGGGCACCACGCGGGGGCGGACGAGCTGATGTGGCGCGGCGACCCCGCCGAGGCGGCGTGGTCGGTGTGCTGGCTGCGGGCCGGGGCGCTGGTCGCGGTCCTGGCGGTGGGCCGGCCGCGGGATCTGGCACAGGGCCGCAAGCTGATCGAGACGGGCGCCCCGGTGGACCCCGCGAAGGTCTCCGACCCCGCGACCCCGCTGAAATCGGCCCTCGTCTAGCGGGGCGCGCAGACCCGGACGGGTCGGCTCGGGTACCGGGTGTCGGTCCGAGGTGGCAGGCTTGTGCTCGTGACCGAGATTGACGCAAAGATCGATGCCCTTGTCCCCGCCTGGCTGTACCTCCCCGACATCGCGGAGATGCTCGACATCGAAGTGACCAAGGTTCGCCAGCTGGTCAAGGAAGGTCAGCTGCTCGCGGTGCGCCGCGGCGAGAACCGTTCCCTCCAGGTCCCCGCGGCCTTCATCGACGGGGACAAGATCGTCAAGGGCCTGGTCGGCCTGCTGACCGTACTCCGCGACGACCGCTTCACCGACGCGGAGATCCTGGAGTGGCTGTTCACCGCGGACGACAGCCTGCCCGGCACTCCCGTCCAGGCGCTGAGCGAGAATCGCGGCACGGAGGTGAAGCGCCGCGCTCAGGCGCTCGCCCTCTGACCCGAGAGAGTCGAGAGACCCGGGCGACCGGGGCAACCCGGCGGCCCGGGTGATCCGAGCCGCCTGATCCATCCGCGGTGCGCGGGCCCTGGACGGCCCGTGCACCGCATCCACCCCGGGGGGTACCCATGTCCGTGATCGTGTCCGCGAGCGCCCAGCTGTCCGACGCCCGGCTCTACCTGTGCACGGACGCCCGCAAGCGGCAGGGAGACCTCCCCGAGTTCCTCGACGCGGTCCTGGCCGGGGGCGTGGACATCGTCCAGCTCCGGGACAAGGGCATGGAGGCCGGCGAGGAGCTCGAGCACCTCCAGGTGTTCGCCGAGGCCGCCCGCCGGCACGGCCGGCTCCTCGCGGTGAACGACCGGGCCGACGTCGCCCACGCCATCGGCTCCGACGTCCTGCACCTGGGCCAGGGCGACATCCCGGTGCCCGCCGCCCGCGCGATCCTCGGCGACGGGGTGCTCATCGGCCGGTCCTGCCATGCCGAGTCCGAGGTCGACGCCGCCGTCGCCGAGCCGGGCGTGGACTACTTCTGCACCGGCCCCTGCTGGCCCACCCCCACCAAGCCCGGCCGGTACGCCCCCGGCCTCGGGCTGGTCCGGTACACGGCATCGCTGGCGCAGGCCCGCCCCTGGTTCGCCATCGGCGGCATCGACGCCGGCAACCTCGACGAGGTCCTCGACGCCGGAGCCACCCGCGTCGTGGTCGTCCGCGCGCTGACCGAGGCCTCCGACCCGGGTGCGGCCGCCGCCGACCTGGCCAAGCGGGTCCGGGAGCGCGTTTCCGCCTAAGCCTCCCCGGGCCACCCGTGCAGGTGTCCAAAAACGTGTCCAAAAGGCGGACACGGCTTCGGTGACCACGAACGCGCGTCTAACCTGCCCGTATGGCCCTTGGTACCGCTTCCACCCGTACGGACCGTGCACGCACGGTCCGTGACCTGCTGGCGTCCGGGAGCCGGTCGTACTCCTTCGAGTTCTGGGCCCCCAAGACGGAGAAGGGCGAGCGCAACCTCTGGAACGCGCTGCGCCGGATCGAGGCGGTGGGCCCGAGCTTCGTCTCCGTGACCTACGGGGCCGGCGGCTCCACCCGCGGCGGCACCGTCAAGGCCACCCAGCAGATCGCCGCCGACACCACCCTGACCCCCGTCGCGCACCTCACCGCGGTCGACCACTCCATCGCCGAGCTGCGCAATGTGATCGGCCAGTTCGCCGACGCCGGCATCCGCAACATGCTCGCCGTGCGCGGCGACCCGCCGGGCGACCCGATGGGCCCGTGGGTGGCGCACCCCGAGGGCGTGCACTACGCCGCCGACCTGGTCCGGCTGCTCAAGGAGTCCGGCGACTTCTGCGTGGGCGTCGCGGCCTTCCCCGAGATGCACCCGCGCTCGCAGGACTGGGACACGGACATCCGTCACTTCGTGGACAAGTGCCGTGCCGGCGCCGATTATGCGATCACCCAGATGTTCTTCGATCCGGAGAATTATCTGCGGTTGCGCGAAAGCGCCGAGAAGGCGGGCTGCGAGACCCCGATCATCCCCGAGGTCATGCCTGTTGTGGGCATCAAGCAGCTCGACCGATTGCCACAACTCAGCAACGCAGTCTTCCCCGCAGCCGTGAAAGAGCGCATGCTCGCCGTCAAGGACGATCCGGCCGCTGTACGCTCCATTGGGATCGAGTTCGCCACGGAGTTCTGCGCGCGGCTGCTGTCCGAGGGTGTACCGGGGCTGCACTTCATCACGCTGAACAATTCCACGGCGACTCTCGAGATCTACGAGAACCTGGGCCTGCACCAGCGGGCCTGATCGGCCGGCTCCCGTTTTCCTGGGCGGGGCGGCCGTACCGAGAGGTGCCACGCATGGGAATGACGGTCCTCTACATCGCGTTCGGTTTCGTCGCGCTGTGGCTGCTTGCCGAGGTCCTGATGCAGTACAAGGCCCGGCTGCGCTGGCGCCTGCTCGCGTTCGCCGGGTTCCTCGGGGTGGTCGCCGGAGTAGTGCTGCCTTCGGTGCCCGTCATCGGTGTCGGCGCGGCCGCGTTCGCCCTGGGCCAGACCCTGGTGACGCTCTCCTTCCGCAAGGGCTTCGAGGCCGGCTGGGCGCTGCGCCGGGGCGGTGAGCCCGTACGGCAGAACCGGCGCCGCCGGGCGGGCGGTCCGCGCCCCGAGCCCGCGCTGCAGGTGACCGGGCTGGAATACGGCTCCGACGGGACGGCCCTGGACGCCGACGGCGCCGATACGGCCGACGCGTCCGGCAACGAGCAGCCGGAGCCGCAGTTCCATGCCGCGACCGAGGAGTTCTACAGCCCGGAGCCGCTGCCCGAGGACACCGGGTCGTACGGGATACAGAGCTTCGCGCCCACCGCCGACGCGGGGCAGACGGCGGCCTTCGCCTCGCCGTTCTCCACCGCCGAACAGGACGCCCACCAGTACGCGTCCTACTACGACGGGCAGGCCTACGCGCCGCAGACCCAGGGCGGCTACGACTACACCGCGGGCTATCCGGCCGGCGGCGAACAGCAGGTCTACGCCGCCTACTCGGACCCGTACATCGGCACCGGCGGGGCCGTCATCCCGCAACAGCCCTACGACTACACCCCGTACGCCGGCTACTCCGCCGATCCGTACGCGAGCGCGGGCGGGCAGCAGCAGTACTCCATGGACACCCCGCCGGGCGGGGTGTGGGTGCCGCAGCAGCGGTCCACCGACGGGGCCGCCCCTCCCTACCCGGGGGACGAGCAGCAGCAGCCGTACCCGCAGCAACAGCCGCAGGAGTACCCGTACCAGGGCTCCGGCGAGTACGAGCAGTACCGCTACTGAGGCCGTGAGGCCGTGAGGCCGTGCAGGCCGTGCAGGCCGTGAAGCAGGGCGTGCGCCCCCGGGGTCCGTTCCCCGGGGGCGTCCGCGTCACTGGGAGCCGCGGAACTCCGCGCCCTCCACGATGAGTCCGGCCACCAGGGCCCCGGTCATCCCGGCGTGCGCGAGCCCGCCGCCGGGGTGCGCCCAGCCGCCCGCGAGGAACAGCCCCGGCAGGGCCGTGGTGTTGGCCGGGTAGAGCATCCGCCCGCCCGCTCCGGCGAGGGCGGGCGGCGGCACCGCGCCGCCCGGCGCGCCGGTGGCCGCCTCGATGTCCGCGGGCGTACGCGTCTGCGCCCACAGCAGCCGCTCGCGCAGCCCGGGCACGGCCCGGGCTGCCAGGTCCAGCAGCTCCTCCACGCGCGGCGCCGGGGCGCCCTCAGGGCCGCAGGCGGCGCTCACGGTGACGGCCTCGTGGTCCGCGTCCGGCCGGACGGCCGGATCGTCGGGGCGCAGCACCGTCAGCTGGGCGGCGGGGGAGTGGACCAGGGTGCGGTGGACGGCGTCCGCGGGGCGCGCTCCGCGCAGCGCGAGCAGCACGGTCAGCCGACTCGCCATGCCCGGCCCGCGGGCCGGGGCGCCGCCGGCCGGCAGCGGGGTCCCCAGCTGCCGCGGGTCGACCCCGCAGACCACGAGGTCGGCAGCCGCCTCGGAGCCGTCGGCCAGCAGCAGCCCGGCCGCCCGTCCGTCCCGCTCCAGGACCTCCCGTACCGGCGCATCGAAGACGAACGCGACCTTCCGCTCCCGGCAGCGCTCGTACACGGCGTTGGCCAGCTCCCGCATCCCGCCGCGCACGTACCAGCTGCCGAAGGTCTGCTCCATGTACGGGAGCACGGCCGCCGCGGCGGGTGCGGTGGCGGGGTCGATCCCGTACGCCCGCACCCGGGCCGCCAGCAGCTCGCCGAGCTCCCCGCCCAGCTCGCGGTCGGCCACCTCGGCGAGGGTCGGCGGGCGGCGGCGCAGCAGGCCGCTCTTGCGGAGCGCGGGGTACGGATCGCCGCCCAGCACCTGCCAGTCGGGGCGCAGCGGCTCTTCCAGCAAGGGGCGGCGGGTGGCGTTCCAGGCGTCCCGGGCCCGGCCCAGCACCCCGTTCCAGCGGTCCCCGGCGCCCGCGCCGAAGGCCTGGTCGAGGACGGCGGCGGCGCCGCCGCGCGAGCCGCCGGGGAGGGTGACGGCCGTCCCGTCGGCCAGGACATGCCGGACGGCCGGGTCGACCTGGACGAGTTCGACGCAGTCCTCCAGGGGCCGTTTGCCGGTCTTGACGAACAGGTCGCGGTAGACGGCGGGCAGGTGCAGCAGCCCGGGCCCGGTGTCGAAGACGAATCCGTCGCGCTCGTAGCGGCCGACGGAGCCGCCGTACGCGGACCCGCGCTCGTACACCGTCACCTGGTGCCCTGCCACGGCCAGTCGGGCCGCCGTAGCCATCGCGCCCATGCCGGCGCCGATCACCGCAATTCGTGCCATGCGGATGACCCTATCGAGCGGGATCGCGGGAGGTCAGCGGGGTGGCACCGTGGCCGGCCCGGCCGCCTCGCGTTGCTCGGCGGCGAGCCGCTTGTCCTCGCGGCGCTGGGCCCGGCGGCGCAGGAAGCGGCGGATCCGGGTCCAGAGGAAGACGAGTACGGCCAGACCGGCGGCCAGCAGGACGGCCACGATGATCGCAGCGGCCTCGGGGTGGAACATCGCGAAGGTGACGATGCCTGCCACGCCCAGGTCCTCGACGGTGCTCAGCGCGATGTTGCTGAACGGCTCCGGCGAGGTGTTGACGGCCATGCGGGTGCCGGCCTTGATGAAATGGCTGGCCAGCGCGGTGGAGCCGCCGATCGCACCGGCGGCGATGTCGGAGAGCGAGCCGCTCTGGCCGGCCAGCAGGGCGCCGACCACGGCGCCGGACACCGGGCGGATCACGGTGTGCACCGTGTCCCAGACCGAGTCCACGTACGGGATCTTGTCGGCGGCGGCCTCGCAGAGGAACAGCACGCCGGCGACGATGAGCACGTCGGTGCGCTGGAGGGACGCGGGGACGTCGTCGGTCAGTCCGGTTCTGCCGAAGATGCCGAGCAGGAGGACCACGGCGTAGGCGTTGATCCCGCTGGCCCAGCCGCTGGTGAAGACCAGGGGGAGCACATTCACCGGGTCATCATGCCGCAGGATCGCGCCGCGGGAGGGGCGATCCGGGAGTCAGGCGGAGGGGCCGGACCGGCGGGGCAGAGCGGTGAGGGGACGGCCGCCGTGCGGCGGCCGTCCCCTCACTTGTGTCTGCGGAGGCCTACTGCCCCTGTTCGTCGCGGCGGCGCTGCCACCGCTCCTCGATCCGGGTCATCATCGACCGACGCTGTCGGTTGCGGCCGTGGGCCGAACCGCCTGCACTGCCGGAGACGGGCTGCTCGCCAGGCTTGGGTGCCTTGCGCCAACCGGTGACCACGAGGACCGTACAGCCGAGCATGACGAGGAATCCCACCACGCTGACCCAGAGTACGTTCGGAATGATCACACCGGTCATGAGGAGCGCGATACCCACCACAATGCCTGCGACTGCCTGGTAGACCCGTCGCCGGGTGTACGTACGCAGTCCGCTTCCCTCAAGCGCTGTCGCGAACTTGGGATCTTCGGCGTACAGCGCTCGCTCCATCTGCTCGAGCATTCGCTGCTCGTGCTCCGAGAGCGGCACGGGAGTCCTCCTCATCCGTCGGTCGCGGGGGGTAGCGACCAGGGGTCCCCTTCAGGATAGGCGGGGAATCGCCCCCGTGATACCCGCCCTCTACGCGAGGTTACAAAACACTGCCCGGAGAAGACACCGCCCGAAAAGGCGTTGCCTGAGCCAAACCCTGCGCGAAACCGTACCGCCGGGTGGGCGGTCACTGAGGCGCTTATTCCCCAACGGCTCGTCCACCATGCCGGTCACTGAGCACGATCATACGGGGCCGATCGCCGGATCGGAGGGTGTCCGGCGTACTCCGTGGGCGGAAGCTCCGCAGATCAGGCGCGCTTCTCGCCAAGAACGTGCAGTTGCGTCGCGACCGCGTGGAAGGCCGGCAGCTCGGCGGCCGCCTCCTCCAGGCGCAGCAGCGCCTCGACCGCGCCCGGCTCGGTGTCCACCAGGACGCCGGGGACGAGGTCGGCGAAGACGCGGACTCCGTGGACCGGGCCGACCTCCAGGCCGGCCCCGCCGACCAGCTCGGTGAGCTGCTCGGCGGTGAAGCGGCGCGGTACCGGGTCGCCCGCGCCCCAGCGGCCGGCCGGGTCGGTGAGCGCCGTACGGGCCTCGGTGAAGTGGCCGGCGAGGGCGCGGGCCAGCACGGCCCCGCCGAGGCCGGCGCCCAGCAGGCTGAGCGTGCCGCCGGGGCGCAGGGCGGCGACCGCGTTGGCCACGCCCTCGGCCGGGTCGTCCACGTACTCGAGCACGCCGTGGCAGAGCACCACGTCGTACGCGTCGCGCTCGACGACGTCCAGCAGGCCCTGGGCATCGCCCTGCACGCCGCGCACCAGGTCGGCGACACCGGCCTCGGCGACGCGGCGCTCCAGCCCGAACAGCGCGTTCGGGCTGGGGTCCACCACGGTCACCCGGTGGCCCAGCCGGGCCACCGGCACGGCGAACTTGCCGGTGCCGCCGCCGGTGTCGAGCACGTCCAGCACATCCCGCCCGGTCGCCTTCACCCGGCGGTCGAGCGCCTCCTTGAGGACCTCCCACACCACGGCGGTGCGGAGGGAGGCACGGGGGCGGGAAGTGTCCGACACGGCTGATGGCTCCTCGGCGCGACAAGGGGGAAGATGCGAACCCCACCCTATTGCCTGGAGCATCCCCCACCGGTCACCCCGGCCAGCTCAGCCCGCGTCCTGGGACTCCGGTCGGGGCTGGGGCAGTGTCGGGGCCACCGGCTGGAGGGCGAGCATCCGCTCCACCAGCCGCAGGAACATCGCCACGGCACGCACCAGATCGTCCGCGTCCCGGACCGACGCCGCATCCCGTATCCCCGCCTCGGCCCGCGCCCGGCGGTCGGCGCCGGAGGCGAACAGTGCGCTCCACTCCGTCAGCTCCGGTGCTATCTCCGGCAGTACCTCCCACGCGCTGCGGATCCGGGGCCTGCGCCGCGCGCCGACCGGTTCCGGCCGCCCGCGCGCGGCGAGCACGGCCGCGGCGGTGCGCAGCGCGGCGAGGTGGGCGGTGGCGTACCGCTCGTTGGGCCGGGTCAGCCGGGCGGCCTCGGCCAGGCCGGCGCGGGCCTTGGCGAGCAGATCGAGCGCGGCCGGCGGTGCCGCCGACCTGCGGGGGACGGGGTGGACAGGGGACGGGGACGGTGTGGCCATGACGAACCTCCTGTCGTTGCGTACTGCTGTGTCTGTGTTTGTGCCTGCATCCATCGTGACGCTCACCACTGACAATCGCCCTGACCTGCTGTTTTGCCCCCTCTGTCCGGTCAACTGCCCCCCTGTGCCCATGTGGTGCACCCAAAGGTGCTAGTTTTTGAACTGACCAGTCAGTTCAAAGAGGGGGGACGGCGTGGACAGCCCGCACGGTGCGGCCGTCAAGGCCGAGAACTTCGGACTCAAGGGCCCGCGCGGCTGGGCGTTCCGGGGGGTGGGCCTCGACGCGGAGCCCGGCGCGCTCATCGCGGTCGAAGGACCCTCCGGCAGCGGCCGGACCTGCCTTCTCCTCGCCCTCACCGGACGCATGAAGGCCACCGAGGGCCACGCCGAGATCGCCGGCCACCGACTGCCGAAGCACCTGACCGCGGTCCGCCGGATCGCCGCCCTCGGCCCGGTCACCGGGGTCAACGAGCTCGACCAGTCCCTCACCGTCGCCGAGCAACTGCGCGAGGGCGCACTGCTCCAGCGCCGCTACGAGGGCCCCGTGCGCGCCCTGCTCCGCCCGCGCGGCGAGCGCCGCGCCGGGACACAGGCCCGGATCGACGCCGCCCTGACCGCCGCCGGGCTGGACCTCGCCCAGCTGCCCAAGGGCCCGCGCACCTCCGTACGGGACCTGGAGCGGCTGGAGGCGGTCCGGCTGTCCGTGGCCATCGCCCTGCTGGGCTCGCCGCGGCTGCTGGCCCTCGACGACCTGGACCTCAAGCTCTCGGACGCCGAGCGCGCGGCGGCCTGGACCCTGCTCCGCTCGATCGCCGCCCGCGGGACCACCGTCCTCGCGGTGTGCAGCGACGCACCGGACGACGTGACGGTCCTGCACACGGGAGCCGCGGAGCCCGCGGCTCACACCGAAGACATCGAAGACAGCGAAGACACGAAGGGGGCCGACGATGCGCTCGCCGAAGCTGGCCGCGCTTGAGCTGAAGCGGTTCGGGCGGGGGAAGCTGCCCGTGGCCGCTCTCATCGCGCTGCTCCTGCTGCCGCTGCTGTACGGCGCGCTGTACCTGTGCTCCTTCTGGGACCCGTACAAGAACCTGGACAAGGTGCCCGTCGCCCTCGTCAACGCCGACAAGGGCGCCACCGTCGACGGCAAGCACGTCGACGCCGGCGGCGAGATCGCCAGGAAGCTCCACGACAGCAAGACCTTCGACTGGCGCGAGGTCAGCGCCGAAGAGGCGGCCAAGGGAGTGGAGAAGGGGACGTACTACCTCTCCCTCACCATGCCCGCCGACTTCAGCACGAAGATCGCCTCCAGTGCCGGTGACGACCCCGCCACCAGCGCCCTGCAGGTCCGTACGAACGACGCGAACAACTACATCGTCGGGTCGATCTCGCGCACCGTCTTCTCCGAGGTCCGCTCCGCAGCCTCAACCAACGCCTCCCGCGGCTTCCTCGACAAGATCTTCGTCTCCTTCTCCGACCTCCACGACAAGACCGCCGAGGCCGCCGACGGCGCCGACAAGCTCAAGGACGGCGCGAGCAAGGCCCAGGAGGGCGCGAAGGAGATCGCCGACGGCCTCGACACGGTCGAGGAGAAGAACGGCGAGCTGACCGGCGGACTGAAGAAGCTCAACTCGGCCTCGGGCAAGCTGGCCACCGGTTCGAAGGACATCGCCGCCGGCACCCAGCAGATCGCGGACAAGGTCAACGGCACCGCCTCCCAGGTCCGTCCCTACCTGGACAACCCCAAGCAGCTCGCCGACACGGCGCTGCTCGTCGCGGACACCGCCCGGGTCGTCAACAACCACCTCGACACCTTCGCCAAGAAGGCCCCCGCCGCGGCCAAGGTCAGCAAGCAGGCCGCGGCCCTGGCCGCCGACACGTACACCCGCACCTGCACGGGCGCCGCGGCCAAGCCGCTGCCGGCAGTCTGCGCCGACATGAAGAAGCTGAAGGACGCCACCGCCGAGGCCGCCCAGCTCACCGGTGACGTAGACACCCTGGTCAAGGACTCCGACGCCGACCTGAGCGCGTTGCGGGGGCAGCTCACCGACCTGGAGAAGCAGGCCCGCAAGCTCGCCGCGGGCGCCCCCGGCCTCGCCGGCAGGCTCGACCAGGCCGTCGCCGACGCCAACGCCCTCAACACCGGCGCCCAGAAGGTCGCCACCGGCATGGCCCAGCTCCACACCGGCCTGGGCAAGGCCACCGACGGCTCCGAGGCCATCGGTGCGGGAGTCGGCAAGATCGGCGACGGGGCACACAGCCTCGACGGCGGCATCTACAAGCTCGTCGACGGCAACGGAGCCCTGGCCGGCGGCCTGCACGAGGGCGTCGACAAGATCCCGGACTACGACCAGCAGCAGCGCGACGCCCGCACCCAGGTCATGGCCGACCCGGTGAAGCTCGCCAACCAGTCCCTGCACAAGGCGCCCAACTACGGCACCGGCTTCGCGCCGTACTTCATCCCGCTCTCCCTCTGGGTCGGCGCGATGGTCGCCTACATGCTCATCGCACCGCTGAACCGGCGCGCCCTGGCCGCCGGCGCCTCGCCCTGGCGGATCGCCTTCGCCGGCTGGCTGCCCGTGGTGGGCATAGGGGTCCTGCAGGTGCTCGCGCTGATGTCCGTACTCCACTGGGCCCTCGGCCTGGAGATGGCCCGCCCCGCGCTCGCCATCGGCTTCCTCGCGCTGGCCACCGCCTGCTTCGCGGCGATGGTCCAGTGGCTCAACGCGAAGTTCGGGGCGGCCGGGCGGATCCTGGTTCTCGTCGTGCTGATGCTGCAGCTGACCTCGGCGGGCGGTACGTACCCCGTGGAGACCAGTCCCGCCTTCTTCAACTGGATCCACCCGTACCTGCCGATGACGTACATCGTCGAGGGGCTGCGCCGCCTCATCTCCGGCGGCGACCTCACCCGGGTCTGGGTGGGCTGCGCGGTCCTGGTGGCCTTCACGGCGGGCTCCCTGCTCCTCACCTCGCTCGCCGCCCGCGGCAAGCAGGTGTGGACGATGGACCGGCTGCACCCGGAACTGAGCCTGTAGAGATCGGTTGACCTGTGAGAATCAGCCCCATGGACACCAGCAACACCGGTACCGGCGGCGGCCGCCGCCAGGCAACGCGCCAGAAGCTCTACGAGGCGGCCGTCACGCTCATCGCCGAACAGGGATTCTCCGCGACCACGGTCGACGAGATCGCCGAGCGGGCGGGGGTCGCGAAGGGCACCGTCTACTACAACTTCGCGAGCAAGAACGAACTCTTCGAGGAGCTGCTGCGCCACGGCGTCGGCCTGCTGACGGTCTCGCTGCGCACCGCGGCCGAGGAGACGGAGCAGCGGGGCGGCAGCCGGGTCGAGGCGCTCGACGCGATGATCCGGGCCGGCCTCGTCTTCATCGACCGGTACCCGGCCTTCACCCAGCTGTACGTCGCCGAACTGTGGCGGACGAACCGGGCGTGGCAGTCCACGCTGATGGTGGTCCGGCAGGAGGCGGTGGCCGTCGTGGAGACGGTCCTGCGGGAGGGCGTGGAGCGGGGGGAGCTCAGCGCGGAGATCGACGTGCCGCTGACGGCTGCCGCGATGGTGGGCATGGTGCTGGTGGCCGCGCTGGACTGGCAGTCGTTCCAGAGCGAGCGGTCGCTGGACGACGTGCATTCGGCGCTGTCGCTGCTGCTGCGGGGCCGGGTCAGCGGGAACCGCTGAGAGCCCCGCCATGACCCCCGATCGGCGGTGCCGCGGGCCCGCGGGACGGCGTAGAACTGGTGGCGCCACCGCCGCCTGAGTACGTGTACCTAGGTGTGGAAATGAGTACGCGGGCGGATGGCCCCCACCTGCGCGGACGCCAGACTGGGGACAACGGACGGGGACCCGGTCCGGACCGCCGACACGGGGCGGCCGGTGCGGGCCGGGTACCTTCGCCGTGAGCGGGGGCGCAACCCAGCGCGGCGGGGCTCGGGGGGATCGAGCCTCGCCGCGCTGTTGCGTTCGCGCTTCCTGCCGGTGCCGTACCGCGGCGCCGTTGCGGGGGCGCTGACCCCGATCGGCTTCAGCCCCGGGCGGGGAGAAGCCGCCCGCAGGGCCTCCGCCTCAGCTCCGGCCCCGGAGGGGGAGGCGGGAGAGGAGGGCCGAGGCTCGGGTCAGTGAAGGGGTGGCGCGGGCCTTCAGGGCGGTCCACCGGGCCGATGCCGCCCAGCGGAGGCGGACCGCCGAGCGCGGCAGGAGCAGCGCGCGCAGGCGCGACCCGCGGCTCACCGAGCCGAGGAGGGCCGCCCGGGCCAGCAGGACGTCCGCCGCCAGGGTCTCGTACGAGACCTCCTCGCCGGGCGGGGCGTACAGCGCACGCTCCACCGCCCCCGCAACCCGGTGCACCGCATCCGCCGCGTCCTGCTCCAGCCGGCCCAGTACCACCACGCGGCCCGCCGCCCGCCGCGGCGACAAGGCCTCGTCGGGGGCGATGCCCACGTCCCACGCGGCGTCGCCCAGCTCCTCCCAGGCCGCCAGAACCGCTCCGCCCGACAGACGGCGTGCGCGGACCCGCCTGCGCCACAGCAGGGGGAGCAGGGGGAGGGCCAGCACGACCAGCAGGGACAGGGTCCACGTCAGGACCGTGGCCGGCGACGGGCCGCCGCCACCCGAACCCGCGTTCTGCTGCGCCGCCGCAGCCCCGCACTCGCCGAGCTTCTTCAGCTCCGGCGGGCAGTCCTCGGCCTTGGACGGAGCCGCCGACGGCTGCGCCGCACCCTGCGAGGGCAGCGCCGTCGGCGCGGACGGCTGGGCCGCGGGGGTCTCGGCCCGGGAGTAGTCCGGGATCGTGATGCCCTGGCGCGGCGTCGGCTCGAACCGGGTCCAGCCCACGCCCTCGAAGTACAGCTCGGGCCACGCGTGCGCGTCCCGCATCGACACGTTCACGCTGCCGTCCGACTGCTTCTCGCCGGGCGTGAACCCCACCGCGACCCGCGCCGGGATCCCGAGCGAGCGCGACATCGCCGCCATCGAGAACGCGAAGTGGATGCAGAACCCCTCCTTGTCCGCGAGGAACCGGGCGATGGCCTGCGGCCCCGTACCCGAGGCCACCTTCGTGTCGTAGCGGAAGCCGCCGTTCACGGCGAAGTAGTCCTGCAGCTTCACCGCCCGCGTGTAGTCGTCCTTCGCACCCTTCGTGACCTGGCGGGCGGTATCGGCGACCACGGCAGGCAGATTGTCCGGAAGCTTCGTGTACTCGGCCTTGATCGCCGGATTCGCCTCCGGCGCCGCCTGCAGCTCCACCGCCGTCGGCCGCAGCAGCAGGCTGCGCACCGTGTACATGGCGCCCTGGACGTTCTGGAACTTGTCCTTGCCCAGCTGGTCGCCGACCAGGGTCCGGCCGGCCGGCTCGAACCGCCACTTGCCGGGGATGTCCACGCCCGTCGCCGGGTACGGCATCGGCAGGTAGCGCTGCGCGTACGTGTCCGCCGCCGAGATGCTCGTCCGTACCTCGGTCCCGGTCGCCCGGACCTGCTCGCTCAGCCCCGGCGGGGCCGGCATCCGCTCCGGCACGTCGGTCAGGGCGCGCCCGGAGGCCTCCCACTTGACGCCGTTGAACTCGTCCAGCGCCAGGATCCGCAGGTACTGCTCGCCGAGCTGCGGGCTGTCCGTGCGGTACTTCAGCACGACCCGGTTGTCCTGCGCGTTCAGGCTGCCCTGCAGGGAGACCAGCGGGTTGACCGCCGAGATCGTCCCGCCGACGCCCGTGCCGCCGCCCTCGGCCTCGCCCTGCGCGCCCAGCAGCCCGCCGCCGAGCGCCGGCAGCGCCGCCGGCACCGCCAGCGCGATCCCGAGCGCCACCGCGCCGATCCGCCGCCCCGTGCGTACGGGCGCCAGCGCCTGGCCCGTGCCCGCGCCGCCGCCCCCGTACCCCGAGGCCGCCGACACCCGCCCGCTCGGGGCCGCGCCGAAGACCCGGCCCCACTGCGCGAGCCGGTCGCGGCCCTCGGCCAGCAGCAGCAACAGGTAGCCGCAGCCGGCCAGCAGGAAGGAGACCGCGGAGGCCCCGGCGCCGCCGGAGAGACCCGCGGCGACCGAGTACAGCGCGAGCAGCGGCAGCCCGGCCGCGGCAGCGGTCCGCAGGGTCACCGCCAGCAGGTCCACCAGCAGCCCGATCAGCAGCACCCCGGCCAGCAGGAGCAGCCGGATGCCGTCCGTCAGCGGCGCCGGGATCGCGAACTCGCCGACGTCCTGCACGCCCCGCCGGAACAGGGCGCCGAAGTCCGTCACCAGGTAGGCCATCGGCCCGGTCCCGGTGGATTCGCCCTTGCCCGCGAACAGGAACATGAGCACCAGCAGCGACACCAGGACCTGCGAGGCCACGGTCAGCGTGCGCCCCAGCGGCAACCGCCGGGCCCCGGCCCCCACCCCGCTCTGCACGGCCAGCAGCACCGCGGCCTGCAGCAGCCAGCCCGCCGAGTCCACCAGCGAGGCCAGCGACCACGAGGTGAGCAGGCTCGCCAGCATCGCGAAGAGCGTCACGCGCGCTCGCCCGCTCATCCCCAACCTCCGGAAGTACCCGTGCCGAGCGGAGCGTTCCCGGCCTGCCGCCACAGCTCCCCGAACGCCACCCCGGGCGGTGCGGCCAGTGCCGTCCAGCCCGCGTCGCGCAGCCTGCGCACCCGCGCCTCCACGCGCGAGGGCTGCCCGGACCAGAGCGCGGAGTCCAGTACGAAGGCCACCGCGCCGCCGCAGCGCACGCGCATCTTGGCTGCCACTTCCGTCTGTACGTCGTCCAGGTCCCCGAAGAAGGCGATGAGGAGCCCGTCACCGCCGGCTCCGCCGAAGCCCCCGCCCGAGCCGCCGCCGCTGCGCACCGCGTCGTACGCGCGCGAGAGGCCGGCGCCGTCGGAGTGCCCGACGACCGCGAGGGTGTCCATCATCAGCCCGGCGGCCTCCACGGACTCCTGCCCGCCGGAGGAGAAGCCGCCGCCGTCGCCGGGCACCGAGGTCCCGGTGTCCGTCAGCAGCCGTACCGAGAACCCCTGCTCGAGCAGGTGCACCAGGGACGAGGCCGCCCCGGACACCGCCCACTCGAACGCGGAGTCCGGTCCGGCGCCCTCGAAGGCGACGCCGCGGGTGTCCAGCAGGACCGTGGCCCTGCTGCGCTGCGGCTGCTCCTCGCGGCGCACCATCAGCTCGCCGTAGCGGGCGGTGGAGCGCCAGTGCACCCGGCGCAGGTCGTCGCCGCGCCGGTAGCCGCGCGGGATCACGTCGTCGTCGCCGGCCAGGGCCAGGGAGCGGCGGCTGCCGTCGCCGTAGCCGGAGGTCTCGCCGGCCAGCCGCACCACGGGCAGCACCTCGGTGCGGGGGATGACGGTGAGGGTGTCGTACGTGCTGAACGAGCGGGTCAGCTCGACCAGCCCGAAGGGGTCGGTCAGCCGCAGCTGGAGCGGGCCCAGAGGGTAGCGGCCGCGCAGGTCGGAGCGGACCCGGTAGGACACCTCGCGGCGCCCGCCGGGCTCGACCCGGTCCAGGACGAAGCGGGGCCGGGGCCCGAGGACGTACGGCACCCGGTCCTGGAGCATGAGCAGCCCGGTGGGCAGCCGGGAGACGTTCTCCATGCGCAGCTGGACCCGCGCCTCGGAACCCGCGGGCACCCGCATCGGGGTCAGCCGGCGGCTGCCGGAGACCCGGTGGCGGGTGCGGTGCAGGGCGAGGACGCAGACCAGCGGCAGCACGGCGAGCAGCAGCCCGACCCGGAGCAGTTCGCCCTGGCCGAGTACGTACGCGCACAGGGCGGCGGCGACCCCGGCGGCCAGGAAGGACCGGCCGCGGGTGGTCAGCCCCGCCAGCGAGGCGCGCAGCCCGCCGGCGCCCCGGCCCTCGCCGCCGGCGCCGCGCGGGGCACCGGCGCTCATCAGAAGCTCCGGATGCCCGCGCCGGGCGGCATCTCGCCGCGGGCGTGCGCGGCGGGGACGGGGGTGCGCTGGAGGATGTCGTGGACGACCTGCTCGGCGGTGCGCCGGTTCAGCTGGGCCTGCGCGGTGGGCAGCAGCCGGTGCGCGAGGACGGGGGCGGCCAGCGCCTGTACGTCGTCGGGCAGCACGTACTCGCGGCCGGACAGGGCGGCCGAGGCCTTCACGGCGCGCAGCAGGTGGAGCGTGGCACGGGGCGAGGCGCCCAGGCGCAGGTCCGGGTGGCTGCGGGTGGCGGAGACCAGGTCGACGACGTAGCGGCGGACGGGCTCGGCGACGTACACCTCGCGCACGGCCTCTATCAGCTTGACGATGTCGTGGGCGTGCGCGACGGACTGGAGGTCGTCGAGCGGGGAGATCCCGCCGTGTACGTCGAGCATCTGCAGCTCGGCCTCGGGGCTCGGGTAGCCGACGGAGACGCGG
Source organism: Streptomyces sp. NBC_01296 (assembly GCF_035984415.1). NCBI lineage: Bacteria > Bacillati > Actinomycetota > Actinomycetes > Kitasatosporales > Streptomycetaceae > Streptomyces > Streptomyces sp. NBC_01296. Next base: position 6,207,224 of record NZ_CP130720.1, read on the forward strand.
GCCATGAAGCGGTCGCGCTGGGCCTCGGGGAGGGGGTAGGTGCCCTCCATCTCCACCGGGTTCTGGGTGGCGACCACCATGAACGGGCTCGGCAGCGTGTACGTCGTGCCGTCGATGGTGACCTGGCGCTCCTCCATCGACTCCAGCAGCGCGGACTGCGTCTTCGGCGAGGCGCGGTTGATCTCGTCGCCGATGACGATCTGCGCGAAGATCGCGCCCGGCTTGAACTCGAACTCGCGGCGCTGCTGGTCGTAGATGCTGACACCGGTGATGTCGGAGGGCAGCAGGTCCGGCGTGAACTGGATGCGCTGCACCGAGCAGTCGATGGACTTCGCGAGCGTCTTGGCGAGCATGGTCTTGCCCACGCCCGGGACGTCCTCGATCAGCAGGTGCCCCTCGGCGAGCAGCACGGTCAGCGCGATGCGTACGACCTCGGGCTTGCCCTCGATCACGCTCTCGACCGAGCGGCGCACCCGCTCCGCGGTGCTCGTCAGATCCGCGAGGCTCGCTCGGTCGTCATACGTCGTCACCTGGTTCTCCTCGGCCCTTTCTGCAGGGCCGACGCCCTCGGCGCACTTCGGCCCACCCCGACAAGGACGCCGGCCCGGACGGTTTTCCGGGTGGCGTCTTCCCGCATTCTTGACGGCGTTGTGGCCTTGTGTCACTCACGAGGCGGGATCGATCTCCCTCAGGAGTCCGGTGTGCACGTCGAAGACGAAGCCTCGCACATCGTCGCGGTGCGGCAGGAAGGGGTTCGTCCGGACCCGCTGCATGGACTGGCGGACGTCCTGGTCCACGTCCCGGAAGGCCTCGACGGCCCAGGCGGGGCGCTGGCCGACCTCGTCCTCGAGTTCGTGCCGGAAGTCCTCGGTCAGGCTTTCGAGACCGCAGCCGGTGTGGTGGATGAGTATCACCGTGCGGGTGCCGAGGGCGCGCTGGCTGATGGTGAGTGAGCGGATGGTGTCGTCGGTGACCACGCCGCCCGCGTTGCGGATGGTGTGGCAGTCGCCGAGCTCGAGGCCGAGGGCCTTGTGCAGGTCGAGGCGGGCGTCCATGCAGGCCACGACGGCCACGTGCAGCACGGGGCGGGCGTCCATGCCGGGGTCCGCGAATTCCGCGGCGTACTGCCGGTTCGCCGCAACCAGCCGGTCCGTGACGGAGTCGCCGCTGGATGCCTGGGGGGTGGACTCTGCGGGCAGGGATGCGGAAGTCGTCATGCATACGACGTTAGTGGTCACCGCGGGTAAAGGCATGGAGTGAGGGTGGACAAAGAAGGTCAACCGGCGTTGTTGTGAGCTAACCCACAGGGGTGAGGCGAGGGAGGCCATTCAGGTGATTCGCGGCTTTTGGGGGTTCCGTGCGAGAGGGGCGCACGGCGCGCGGGGCGGTTCGTTGACCGCGGCGACCGTTGCACTAAAGTGACGCGAACCGGCCGGAGCCCGGCCCTGACCGGCCGCCCGGCCCCCTGGTAACACTCCGCGTGCGCGGCGCGGCGTATGCCTGCCGCGCCGTTATCTGAGAGGGCGCTTTGACTAGCGAGTCCCGACATGTCCCGGTGATGCTCCAGCGGTGCCTGGACCTGTTGGCCCCGGCGCTGGAGAGGCCCGGGGCCGTCGTCGTCGACTGCACCCTCGGCCTCGGCGGCCACAGCGAGGCCCTGCTGACCCGGTTCCCCGAGGCGCACCTGATCGGCCTCGACCGCGACAAGGAGGCCCTGCGGCTCTCCGGCGAGCGGCTCGCGCCCTTCGGCGACCGGGCCACGCTCGTCCACGCGATCTACGCCGACATCGCGGAGGTGCTCGACGGCCTGGGCATCCCGGCCGTCCAGGGCATCCTCTTCGACCTGGGCGTCTCCTCCATGCAGCTGGACGAGGCCGACCGCGGGTTCGCGTACGCGCAGGACGCGCCGCTGGACATGCGGATGGACCAGACGACGGGCATCAGCGCGGCGGAGGTCCTCAACACGTACGCGCCCGGCGAGCTGGTGCGGATCCTGCGCCAGTACGGCGAGGAGAAGCAGGCCAAGCGGATCGTGTCGGCGGTCGTGCGCGAGCGGGACAAGGAGCCCTTCAGCAACAGCGCGCGGCTGGTCGAGCTGATCCGGGACGCGCTGCCGCAGGCGGCGAAGCGGACGGGCGGCAACCCGGCGAAGCGGACCTTCCAGGCGCTGCGCATCGAGGTCAACGGCGAGCTGTCGGGTCTGGAGCGGGCGATCCCGGCCGCGGTGGACCGGATCGCGGTGGGCGGCCGGATCGCGGTGCTGTCGTACCACTCGCTGGAGGACCGGCTCGTCAAGCAGGTCTTCGCGGCGGGCGCGGCCTCGACGGCCCCGGCCGGGCTGCCGGTGGTCCCGGAGAAGTACCAGCCCAAGCTGAAGCTGCTCACCCGTGGCGCGGAGCTGCCCACGGAGGAGGAGATCGCCGAGAACCGGCGGGCCGCTCCGGCCCGCTTCCGCGGAGTCGAGCGCATCCGGGAGGCGCGGCTGTGAGCAAAGCCGGGGGACTGGGGCGGCTGCGCGGCGGCCCTCCGGGGCAGGCGGCGCGCACGCCGTTCGTGCTGCTGGTGGTGGCGCTGCTCGCGGGCGGGCTGATCAGCCTGCTGCTCCTGAACTCGGCGCTCAACCAGGGCTCCTTCCAGCTGAGCAGGCTGAAGAAGGAGACGACCGCGCTCACCGACGAGGAACAGGCGCTGCAGCGGGACGTGGACGGGTACTCGGCGCCTGACGCGTTGCAGCGGCGGGCGCACGAACTGGGCCTGGTCCCGGGCGGCAGCCCGGTCTTCATCGGCCCGGACGGCAAGGTCGCGGGGACGGCAGCGGTGGCGGAGCCCCCGCCCCCGACCCAGTCCGCAGCCCCGGGCCCGTCCCAGCCCGCCGCCCCCGGCACCGCCCCGGGAGGCACCGCGGGCTCCGCCCCGGGCGGCGCTCCGCCCGGCGGCGCAGGCGCTGCCCAGGCCGGCACGCAGGGCTCTGCCTCAGGCGGCCCCCAGGCTCCCGCCCAGACGGGCGGCCCGGCCGGCACCCCGGGTTCCGCCCCGGTGGGCGGCGCACCGCAGACCGGCCAGTCCGTGCCGGGCGGAGCCCCTCAGTCCAACCCGACCCCCGGAAGGTGACGTCGTGACGCCTCCCCCTGCGGGACGCTGCACCGGATTGCCCGCCCCCGCCCCCGCCCGGCCCGACGGGCTGCCGCTGCGCGGAGCCGTCCCCCGCCCGCCCTTCCCCCTGACTCCGTCCGGCAGGGACCCCCGCCCGGGCTCGGCCCGGACCCCCCGGAGCTGTTCGGGCCCGGTGGCGGTACAGCCCCTCGGGGTGGTGGCGTGAGGGGGCAGGAAGGGCGGCGACGGGTGCCCGGGCCCGGACGGGCGCGGCCCGGAGGCGGTGAGCGGGCGCGGGCCAATTCGCGGCCCGCGACCCGGCGGCCCGCCCCCGCGCGGCAGGCGCACGCCATCCGCCTCGGCAGCCCCAAGCCCCGCCTTCGCCTCGTCAGCGTCGGGCTGACCCTCGTCATGCTCGCCTTCGTCGTGCGGCTGCTCCAGGTGCAGGCCGTCGACGCCTCCGCGTACTCCGCCAAGGCCTCCGAGAACCGCTTCGCGAGCTACACCCTGGCCGCCGAGCGCGGCGAGATCACCGACCGCAAGGGCGTCGCGCTCGCGACCAGCGTCGACGCGTACGACATCACCGCCGACCCGAAGATGTTCACCCCGCAGGACAGCAAGGCCCCGGACGCCCCCGAGCAGGCCGCCGCCCTCCTCGCGCCGATCCTCGGCAAGGACGCCAAGGAGATCGCCGCCCGCCTGAAGACCAAGAACACCCGCTACGTCGTCCTCGCCCGCCGCCAGACCCCCCAGGTCTGGAACCAGATCAAGGACCTCAAGCGGGTCTTCGCCGACAAGGCCGCCGCCGACAAGAAGAACAACGGCCCCGGCGCGAACGTCCTCGCCGGCGTGTTCAACGAGGACAGCAGCAAGCGCGTGTACCCGGGCGGGGACCTGGCCGCCGGGATACTGGGCTACGTCAATGCCGAGGGCAAGGGCGCCGGCGGCCTCGAGTCCTCCCTCGACAAGAAGCTGTCCGGCAAGGACGGCGCCATCACGTACGCCCAGTCCGGCGGCCGCCGCGTGCCCACGGCCGGATCCAGCGAGAAGCCCGCCGTGCCCGGCGAGGACATCGAGCTGACCATCGACCGCGACATCCAGTGGGCGGCGCAGAGCGCCATCACCGAGCAGGTCGCCAAGTCCGAGGCCGACCGCGGCTACGTCATCGTCCAGGACACCCGCACCGGAGAGGTGCTGGCCATGGCCAACGCCCCCGGCTTCGACCCCAACGACCTGTCGAAGGCCAGCTCCGCCGCCATGGGCAACGCAGCCCTCCAGGACGTCTACGAGCCCGGCTCCACCGCCAAGGTGATGTCGATGGCCGCCGTACTGGAGGAGAAGAAGGCCACGCCCGAGACCCACGTCGAGGTGCCCAACCGGCTGCACCGCGGCGACCGGCTGTTCAAGGACGACATCGACCACCCGACCTGGTACCTGACCCTCAACGGGGTCCTCGCCAAGTCCTCCAACATCGGCACCATCCTGGCCACCGGCCAGCTCGGCGCCACCCAGCCCGAGTCCAACCGGGTCCTCTACTCCTACCTGAACAAGTTCGGCATCGGGCAGCCCACCGGCCTGAACTACCCGGGCGAGTCCCGCGGCATCCTCGCCCGGCCCGAGGCCTGGTCCACCTCCCAGCAGTACACGATCCCTTTCGGCCAGGGCCTCTCCCTCAACGCCATGCAGGCGGCCTCCGTGTACTCGACGATCGCCAACGGCGGAGTCCGGATCGCGCCCACCCTGGTCCGCGGCACCAAGGGCCCCGACGGCCGCTTCACCCCGGCGCCGGCTCCCGAGCAGACCCGCGTGATCAGCCCGGAGACCGCCAAGGCGCTGTCCGAGATGCTCGAGTCGGTCGTCGACGACCAGGAGGGAACCGGCACCAAGGCCCGCATCCCCGGCTACCGGGTCGGCGGCAAGACCGGTACCTCCAACCGGGTGGATCCGGCCACCGGCCGCTACAAGGGCTACACCGCCTCCTTCGCCGGCTTCGCGCCGGCCGACAGCCCGCGGATCACCGTCTACTGCGCCATCCAGAACCCCACCAAGGGCAGCTACTTCGGCGGTCAGATCTGCGGCCCGATCTACAAGAAGGTCATGGAGTTCGCCCTCAAGACCCTCCAGGTCGCCCCGACCGGAGGCGCCCCCGCCGGGCTCCCGGTCACCTTCGACGCCGGTCCCCAGCCCGCCGCACAGCCCGCCCCCCAGCCCACCCCGCAGCCCGGCCAGTGACCCGGGCCGCCCCGCCGGCCCGCCAGAAATCCGTGAGGCACCATCAGTGACAACGATCACCCCGAAACCCGGGAACCCGACGGCCGCCGGTGGCACGGCCGGGCCCTCACTTCGCGAGCGGCCCGCCGAGCCCGGTACGCTCACCGCCGTGCCCCACGCTGATCAGCCCAGAACCGCCCAGAAAGCCGCCCCGGCAACGCCGCCGGGAGCGCCCCGGCCCCAGGCCGTGCGACCGATCCCGCTGCCCGAGCTCGCGCACCTGGTCGGCCTCGAGGCCGCGGACGAGCCGACCGGACCGCAGATCACCGGGATCACGCACGACTCCCGTGCCGTGCGCCCCGGAGACCTGTACGCGGCCCTGCCCGGCGCCAAGCTGCACGGCGCCGACTTCGCGGCCCAGGCGGCCGCACTCGGCGCCGCGGCCGTGCTCACCGACCCGGCGGGCGGCGAGCGCGCGGCCGCGACCGGCCTGCCGGTCCTCGCCGTCGACGGCCCGCGCGGCCGGATGGGCGAGCTCGCCGCCGCGATCTACGGCCGTCCCGGCGAGGGCCTGCTCCAGATCGGCATCACCGGCACCTCCGGCAAGACCACCACGGCGTACCTCGTCGAGGGCGGTCTGCGCGGGGCCGGACGCAGCACCGGACTGGTCGGCACCGTCGAGATGCGCATCGGGGACGAGCGCATCAAGTCGGAGCGCACCACCCCCGAGGCCACCGACCTCCAGGCCCTGTTCGCGGTCATGCGCGAACGCGGGGTCGAGGCCGTCGCCATGGAGGTCTCCAGCCACGCCCTGGTGCTCGGCCGGGTCGACGGATGCGTCTTCGACGTCGCCGTCTTCAACAACCTGAGCCCGGAGCACATGGAGTTCCACTCCGACATGGAGGACTACTTCCAGGCCAAGGCGCAGCTCTTCACCGAGCGCCGCGCCCGCCTCGGGGTGGTCAACATCGACGACGAGTACGGCCGCCGCCTCGCCAAGGAGGCCGCGATCCCGGTGGTCACCTTCTCCGCCGCGGGCGATGCGGCCGCCGACTGGCGCGCCGAGGACGTGGTGTTCGGGCACATGGACTCCACGCTGACCCTGGTCGGCCCGGAGGGGCAGCGCGTACGGGCCACGGCCCCGCTGCCCGGCCCGTTCAACGTCGCCAACACCGTCGCCGCGATCGTCACGCTCGCCGCCGCCGGCCTCGACCCGCAGACCGCCGCCGACGGCGTCGCCGCGGTCCCCGGGGTCCCCGGCCGGCTGGAGCGGGTGGACGCGGGCCAGCCGTACCTGGCCGTCGTCGACTACGCGCACAAGACGGACGCCGTCGAATCGGTGCTGCGCGCACTGCGCGAGGTCACCACCGGCAAGCTGCACATCGTGCTCGGCTGCGGCGGCGACCGCGACACCACCAAGCGCGCCCCGATGGGCGCAGCGGCCGCCCGGTTCGCCGACACGGCCGTGCTGACCTCCGACAACCCGCGTTCCGAGGACCCCCTCGCGATCCTCGCCGCGATGTTCGAGGGCGCCGTCTCCGTACCCGCCGAAGAGCGCGGCACGGTCCTCGTCGACGCCGACCGGGCCGCGGCCGTCGCAGCAGCAGTCGCCCGCGCCGAGCCCGGCGACACGGTGCTGGTGGCCGGCAAGGGCCACGAGCAGGGCCAGGAAACCGCGGGCGTCGTACGGCCCTTCGACGACCGTGCGGTGCTCCGCGCCGCGATCGAACGCCAGCAAGGCAGCAACGTCCGACAGGCCGAGGTGAACCAGTGATCGCCCTTTCCCTCGCCGAGATCGCCGACATCACCGGCGGGCGGCCCCACGACATACCGGATCCGTCCGTGCGGATCACCGGGCCCGTCGTCATCGACTCCCGCCAGGTGGAGGCCGGCAGCCTGTTCGCCGCGTTCGCCGGCGAGCACGTCGACGGCCACGACTACGCCGAGCGCGCGGTCGCCTCCGGAGCCGCGGCCGTCCTCGCCGCCCGGCCCGTCGGCGTCCCCGCGATCGTCGTCGCCGATGTCGAGAAGGCCCTCGGCGCCCTCGCCCGAGCGGTCGTCGAACGGCTCGGCACCGACGTGGTGGCCCTGACCGGCTCCGCCGGCAAGACCTCCACCAAGGACCTCATCGCCCAGGTGCTCCAGACCCACGCACCCACCGTGTGGACCCCGGGCTCCCTCAACAACGAGATCGGCCTGCCGCTCACCGCGCTGCGCGCCACGGAGGAAACCCGGCACCTGGTGCTGGAGATGGGCGCCCGCGGCATCGGGCACATCGACTACCTCACCGGCCTGACCCCACCGCGCATCGGACTCGTCCTCAACGTCGGGACCGCCCACATCGGCGAGTTCGGCGGCCGCGAGCAGATCGCCCAGGCCAAGGGGGAGCTGGTCGAGGCCCTGCCGTCCGAGGCCGAGGGCGGAGTCGCCGTCCTCAACGCCGACGACCCGCTGGTGCGCGCGATGTCCGCCCGGACCAAGGCCCGTACGGTGCTCTTCGGCGAGGCCGACGACGCCGAGGTGCGGGCCACCGAAGTCCGGATGACACCGGCAGGACAACCCTCCTTCACACTCCACACACCCACCGGGTGCGGCGAAGTGACCTTGCGCCTGTACGGTGAGCACCACGTGTCGAACGCGCTCGCCGCGGCCGCCGTCGCCCATGTACTGGGCATGTCCGTGGAGGAGATCGCCACCGCGCTCTCCGAGGCGGGCACCTTGTCCCGGTGGCGGATGGAGGTCACCGAGCGGGCGGACGGCGTGACGATCGTCAACGACGCCTACAACGCGAATCCCGAGTCCATGCGGGCCGCTCTGCGCGCGCTTGCCGCGATGGGCGGCGCCGCCAAGGCCGACGGGGGACGTACGTGGGCGGTGCTCGGTCCCATGGCCGAGCTCGGGGACGCATCGTTGGCCGAGCACGATGCGGTGGGACGGCTTGCCGTCCGGCTCAACGTGAGCAAGCTCGTCGCAGTCGGGGGCAGGGAAGCGTCCTGGCTGCAACTGGGCGCATATAACGAGGGTTCGTGGGGTGAGGAGTCGGTGGTCGTGTCCGACGCGCAGGCGGCGATCGACCTGTTGCGCAGTGAACTGCGCCCGGGTGACGTCGTGCTGGTGAAGGCTTCCAGGTCGGTCGGCCTGGAGCGGGTCGCTCTGGCGCTGCTGGCCGGCGGGGGCGAGGTCGCCGACCGATGAGGCAGATCCTCTTCGCCGGTGTCATCGGCATGTTCCTGACCGTGGTCGGCACCCCGCTGCTGATCAAGCTGCTGGCCCGCAAGGGCTACGGCCAGTTCATCCGCGACGACGGCCCGCGCGGGCACGCCGGGAAGAAGGGCACGCCCACCATGGGCGGCATCTCCTTCATCCTGGCGACGATCATCGCGTACGCCCTGACGAAGGTGATCACGGGCAGCCCGGCCACGTTCTCCGGCGTGCTGGTGCTCTTCCTGATGTCCGGCATGGGCCTCGTCGGCTACCTCGACGACTACATCAAGATCGTCAAGCGTCGCTCGCTCGGTCTGCGGGCCAAGGCCAAGATGGCCGGCCAGCTGATCGTCGGCATCGCCTTCGCGGTGCTCGCGCTGCAGTTCAAGGACATGCGCGGCAACGCCCCGGCCTCCACCAAGCTGTCGTTCGTCACGGACTTCGGCTGGTCGATCGGCCCGGTGCTGTTCGTCGTCTGGGCGCTGTTCATGATCCTGGCCATGTCCAACGGCGTGAACCTGACGGACGGTCTGGACGGCCTGGCCACCGGCGCCGCGGTGATGGTCTTCGGCGCCTACACCTTCATCGGCGTCTGGCAGTTCCAGGAGTCGTGCGCCAACGCGCAGACCCTGACGAACCCCAACGCGTGCTTCGAGGTACGAGATCCGCTGGACCTCGCGATCGTCGCCTCCGCGCTGATGGGCGCCTGCTTCGGCTTCCTGTGGTGGAACACCTCGCCCGCCAAGATCTTCATGGGTGACACCGGCTCGCTGGCCCTCGGCGGCGCCCTCGCCGGTCTCGCGATCTGCTCCCGCACGGAGTTCCTGATCGCCCTCCTCGGCGGCCTCTTCGTCCTCATCACCATGTCGGTCGTCATCCAGGTCGGCTCCTTCAAGCTCACCGGGAAGCGCGTCTTCCGGATGGCCCCGCTGCAGCACCACTTCGAACTGAAGGGGTGGTCCGAGGTCCTGGTGGTGGTCCGGTTCTGGATCATCCAGGGCATGTGCGTGATCGTGGGTCTCGGACTCTTCTACGCGGGATGGGCAGCGGACAAGTGACCTCCTGGCCGGGCAAGAACATCACCGTCGCCGGTCTCGGCGTGAGCGGCATCAGTGCCGCCCGCGCCCTGGCCGGCCTCGGCGCCGTTGTGACGGTCGTCGACAACGGGGACGGCGACGCGCACCGCGCGCGGGCCGCTGAGCTCGCGGAGCTGGGCGTCGAGGTCCGCCTCGGACACCTGGCCGACGGCGCACGCGCCGGCGACGTCTTGCCCGAGGGCACCGACTTGGTGGTCACCTCGCCCGGCTGGAAGCCGGACAGCCCGCTCTTCGCCGCCGCCGCGGCCGCCGGTGTGGACGTCGTCGGCGATGTCGAGATCGCCTGGCAGCTGCGCGGCCCGGATGCCGCCCCCTGGCTGGCCATCACCGGCACGAACGGCAAGACGACCACCACCCAGATGCTCGCGTCGATCCTGAAGGCCGCGGGCCTGAAGACCGCGGCCGTCGGCAACATCGGCACCCCGATCATCGACGTGGTGCTCGGCGAGGAGCAGTACGACGTACTCGCCGTCGAACTCTCCAGCTACCAGCTGCACTGGGCACCCTCGCTGCGCGCCCACTCGGCCGCCGTGCTCAACCTGGCCCCCGACCACCTCGATTGGCACGGCTCCATGGAGGCGTACGCCGCCGACAAGGGCCGGATCTACGAGGGCAACACGGTCGCCTGCGTCTACAACGTCGCCGACCCGGCCACCGAGGCCCTGGTCGTCGAGGCGGACGTCGAGGAGGGCTGCCGGGCGATCGGCTTCACCCTCGGCGCCCCCGGCCCCTCCATGCTCGGCGTCGTCGACGGCATCCTCGTCGACCGCGCCTTCGTCGAGAACCGGCAGAAGAACGCCCAGGAGCTCGCCGAGGTCAAGGACGTCAACCCGCCGGCCCCGCACAACATCGCCAACGCGCTCGCCGCGGCCGCCCTGGCCCGCGCCTTCGGCGTCGAGCCGCGCGCGGTCCGCGACGGACTGCGCGACTTCCGCCCCGACGCGCACCGCGTCGCCCACGTGGACGAGGTCGCGGGGGTCACGTACGTCGACGACTCCAAGGCCACCAACACGCACGCCGCCGAAGCCTCCCTGGCGGCCTTCGAGCCCGTCGTGTGGATCGCCGGCGGCCTCGCCAAGGGCGCGACCTTCGACGAGCTCGTCCAGCGGTCGGTCAAGCAGCTGCGCGCCGTGGTGCTGATCGGCGCCGACCGGGCGCTGATCGCCGAGGCGCTGGCGCGACACGCCCCCGAGGTCCCTGTCGTCGACCTCGAGCGGACCGACACTGGGGCGATGCTCGCAGCGGTCCGGGAAGCGGCCCGGCTCGCAGAGCCCGGCGACACGGTTCTGCTGGCCCCGGCCTGTGCCTCGATGGACATGTTCGCGAACTACAACAAGCGCGGGGACGCATTCGCGGACGCGGTGCGCGAACTGGCCGCCGAGAGCGCGTAGGTCCGGCCGGTCCGTTCTCAGGCCGGCGAGTCCTCCCCGACCGGCTGCTCGTCGTACGAGTGGAGGGGAAGGTCACACATGCCGGCCAAGCAAGTGCTGCCGGGGCGGCGGCCGTCCGCCGTGAAGGCCGTCAAGTCCGTCAAGAACGCGAATCCCGCCAAGTCCGCCAGGACGGTCAAGGCGCAGGGCCGCAGGCGTCCGACGGCGGGTGTGCGGCGGCCCGCCGGGCGCGGGCCGCTGGAGCGCATCCGGCGTACGCAACGGCAGTTGCGCAAGGCCTGGGACCGGCCCCTCACCGCGTATTACCTGATTTTCGGCAGCTCGCTGCTCATCACCGTGCTCGGCCTGGTGATGGTCTACTCGGCCTCGATGATCAAAGCGCTCCAGCTGGGCCTGGGAGACGCGTACTTCTTCAAGAAGCAGTTCCTGGCCGCCCTGATCGGCACCGGGCTGCTCCTGGTCGCCTCCCGGATGCCGGTCAAACTGCACCGGGCGCTGTCCTATCCCGTGCTCGCAGGAACCTTGTTCCTGATGGTCCTGGTCCAGGTCCCCGGGATAGGGGTGGCGATCAACGGCAACCAGAATTGGATCTCCCTTGGTGGTCCGTTCATGCTCCAGCCCAGTGAGTTCGGCAAGCTGGCCCTGATCCTCTGGGGCGCCGACCTGCTGGCCCGCAAGGGCGACAAGGAGCTGCTGAGCCAGTGGAAGCACCTGCTGGTGCCGCTGGTCCCGGTGGCCTTCCTGCTGCTCGGGCTGATCATGCTGGGCGGGGACATGGGCACCGCGATGATCCTCGGAGCCATCCTGTTCGGCCTGCTGTGGCTGGCGGGAGCCCCAACGCGGATGTTCGTCGCGGTGCTGGCGTTCGCGGGTGTGATCGTCGCACTGCTGATCAAGACCAGCCCGCACCGGATGGACCGGATCGCCTGCATCGGCGCGACGGATCCCGGCCGGAACGACCTGTGCTGGCAGGCCGTGCACGGGATCTACGCCCTCGCATCCGGCGGATGGTTCGGTTCCGGTTTGGGTGCCAGTGTGGAAAAATGGGGGCAACTGCCCGAAGCCCATACCGACTTCATCTTCGCCATCACCGGGGAGGAACTGGGTCTGGCAGGGACGCTGTCGGTACTCGCCCTGTTCGCGGCTCTAGGCTATGCGGGTATCCGCGTGGCCGGACGCACGGAGGACTCCTTCGTACGGTATGCCGCGGGAGGCGTGACCACCTGGATCACGGCGCAGGCCGTGATCAACATCGGTGCGGTGCTCGGTCTGCTGCCGATCGCCGGAGTCCCGCTCCCGCTGTTCTCGTACGGAGGGTCCGCGCTGCTGCCGACGATGTTCGCGGTCGGACTGCTCATCGCCTTCGCGCGGGAGGAGCCGGCGGCGCGCGCGGCGCTCGCGATGCGCCAGCCGAAAACCGGCTGGAAGCGGACCGGGCAGAGATGGAAGTCGATGAGACGGAGCGTCAAGAGGCGTCCGTCCGGAGAGCGGTGAATTTCGGTGCATGTCGTACTCGCCGGTGGGGGGACCGCCGGCCACATCGAGCCGGCGCTGGCCCTCGCGGACGCCCTGCGTAGGCAGGACCCTTCCGTGGGCATCACCGCCCTCGGCACGGAGCGCGGGCTCGAAACCCGCCTCGTGCCGGAGCGCGGCTATGAGCTGGGGCTGATCCCCGCCGTCCCGCTGCCCCGCAAGCCCACCCCCGAGCTGATCACCGTCCCCGGACGGCTGCGCGGCACGATCAAGGCCGCCGAGGAGATCCTGGAGCGCACCAAGGCCGACTGCGTCGTCGGCTTCGGCGGCTACGTGGCCCTGCCCGGCTACCTCGCCGCCAAGCGGCTCGGGGTGCCGATCATCGTCCACGAGGCCAACGCCCGGCCCGGACTGGCCAACAAGATCGGCTCCCGCTACGCGCACGCCGTCGCGGTCTCCACCCCCGACAGCAAGCTGCGCGGCGCCCGCTACGTGGGCATCCCGCTGCGCCGCAGCATCTCGACCCTGGACCGGGCCGCGGTCCGACCGGAGGCGCGCGCCGCCTTCGGCCTGGACCCCAACCTGCCGACCCTGCTGGTCTCCGGCGGCTCGCAGGGCGCCCGCCGCCTCAACGAGACCATCCAGCAGGTCGCTCCGACCCTCCAGCGCTCCGGGATCCAGATCCTGCACGCGGTCGGCCCGAAGAACGAACTGCCGCGTGTCGACAACATGCCCGGGATGCCGCCGTATGTGCCGGTACCGTACGTGGACCGGATGGATCTCGCGTACGCCGCCGCCGACATGATGCTGTGCCGCGCGGGCGCGATGACCGTCGCCGAACTCTCCGCCGTCGGGCTGCCCGCCGCGTACGTCCCGCTGCCGATCGGCAACGGCGAACAGCGGCTCAACGCCCAGCCGGTGGTCAAGGCAGGCGGCGGCCTGCTCGTCGACGACGCGGAGCTGACGCCCGAGTGGGTGCTCAGCCAGGTCCTGCCGGTGCTCGCCGACCCGCACCGCCTGTACGAGATGTCCCGCGCCGCCGCCGAGTTCGGCCGCCGCGACGCCGACGACCTGCTCGTCGCGATGGTGTACGAGGCGATCGCCGCACACAGGAACCGCTAGCGCAGGAGGCACAGGAGTGGCCGGAGCGACGACCGCACAGCGCGGCAATCCCGGGTCCGCCCGGAAGGGCAAGGGCTCCGGCTCTCCCAAGCCGCCCAAGCCGCCCAGGTCGTCGGGGCCGTCAGGGGGGTCCGGCCCGCGAGGCCCCGGTCTGCAGCGCCTCGTCCGGCGCCTGCGGAACCGGGGCCCCGTGCTGCTCTGCTTCCTCGCCGCGGTGTTCCTCGTCGGGGGCGGCAGCTGGGTGCTCTACGGCTCCTCCTGGCTCCGGGTCGAGCAGGTGACGGCGGGCGGAACCCAGGTGCTGACCCCCGAGCAGGTGCTGGCCGCCGCGGCCGTACCGGTCGGGGCGCCGCTGGTGACCGTGGACACCGACGAGATCGCGGCAAGGGTCCGCAGCCGGCTGCCCCGTGTCGATTCGGTCGACGTGGTGCGCGCCTGGCCGCACGGGATCGGGCTGAAAGTGACGGAGCGCAAACCCGTCCTGCTCATCAAAAAGGACGCCAAGTTCGTGGAAGTGGACGCATCGGGTGTGCGATTCGACACGGTTCCGAAAGCACCCGCGGGCGTTCCGGTCCTCGAATTGTCCGCCGGGCAGTCGCCGAGCGGCCGCCGCTTCGACGAGGAGCGGCTGCTGCACGAGGCGGTGGGCGTCGCCGGAGACCTCCCCGAGGCGGTCGCCAAGGAGACCGTGCAGGTCAAGATGGGGTCGTACGACTCGGTCGTACTGGAGTTGACCCGGGGCCGCACCGTGGTGTGGGGGAGCGGCGAACAGGGCGAGGCAAAGGGCCGTGCGCTGACCGCCCTGTGGAAAGCGGCGCCCAAGGCTGACCACTTTGACGTGAGCGTCCCCACCGCCCCTGCCGTGTCCGGGAGTTGACGTCGGGTCGAACAGCGACGCACCCTGGTTGGCCACCGATACGGGTGATCACATAGGGTGAAAAGAAAAACGGGAGGTTCGGCGTGTTCGTTGAACACGCGCTACTTGTCGACTTAGTGTCCTGTTCGGAAGAGTCCAGGGAACAGACACACCCCCAACCCTAAACTTCAGGGTTAGGGTTCGGGTCGGCGTGTACGGACCGTCCCAATTTCGGCATCAGTCGTCGCACCGCAGGCCTGCGAGGCGAACGACACGTAACTCGAGGCGAGAGGCCTTCGACGTGGCAGCACCGCAGAACTACCTCGCAGTCATCAAGGTCATCGGTGTCGGCGGCGGTGGTGTCAATGCCATCAACCGAATGATCGAGGTCGGTCTCAAGGGCGTCGAGTTCATCGCCATCAACACGGACGCCCAGGCGCTGTTGATGAGCGACGCCGACGTCAAGCTCGACGTCGGCCGGGAACTCACCCGGGGTCTCGGCGCCGGCGCCAACCCGGATGTCGGTCGCAAGGCGGCAGAGGACCACCGCGAGGAGATCGAGGAGGTCCTCAAGGGGGCCGACATGGTCTTCGTCACCGCCGGCGAGGGCGGCGGCACCGGAACGGGCGGCGCACCCGTCGTCGCCAACATCGCGCGCTCGCTGGGCGCCCTGACGATCGGTGTGGTCACCCGGCCGTTCACCTTCGAGGGCCGGCGCCGCGCGAACCAGGCCGAGGACGGCATCGCCCAGCTCCGCGAGCAGGTCGACACCCTCATCGTCATCCCCAACGACCGCCTGCTGTCCATCTCGGACCGCCAGGTCAGCGTGCTCGACGCCTTCAAGTCGGCGGACCAGGTCCTGCTGTCCGGCGTCCAGGGCATCACCGACCTCATCACCACCCCGGGTCTGATCAACCTCGACTTCGCGGACGTCAAGTCCGTCATGTCCGAGGCCGGCTCGGCCCTCATGGGCATCGGCTCGGCCCGCGGCGACGACCGCGCGGTGGCCGCCGCCGAGATGGCGATCTCCTCGCCGCTGCTGGAGGCGTCCATCGACGGCGCCCGCGGTGTGCTGCTCTCCATCTCCGGTGGCTCGGACCTCGGCCTCTTCGAGATCAACGAGGCCGCGCAGCTGGTCAGCGAGGCCGCCCACCCCGAGGCGAACATCATCTTCGGCGCCGTCATCGACGACGCGCTGGGCGACGAGGTACGGGTCACCGTCATCGCCGCCGGGTTCGACGGCGGACAGCCCCCGGCCCGCCGGGACAACGTCATCGGCGCCGCGTCCACCAAGCGCGAGGAGCCGGCCCCGGCGCCGGTCCGCGCTGCCGAGCCGGTGCGTCCGGCCTTCGGCGGACTGGGCACGGTCACCCCGCGCGAGGAGCCCCCGGCCCCGGTCGAGGCGGTTCCGGCCGAGGCCGCGGCTCCCTCGCCGCAGGTCCCGACGGCCCGGCCGTACCAGGACAGCCCGGCCGAAGAACTGGACGTTCCGGACTTCTTGAAGTGACGCTGGACCAGCACATCGAGAACGGCGCCCACTTCGCCTTCACCGACCGGTGGGGCGGGGTGAGCGCCGTTCCGTACGAGGAGCTCAATCTCGGCGGCGCGGTCGGAGACGACCCCACCGCCGTTCTCGCGAACCGGGCCGTCGCGGCCGGGGCCCTGGGCATCGAGCCGGACCACGTGGTCTGGATGAACCAGGTGCACGGCAAGGACGTGGCGGTGGTCCCCGGACCCTGGGGCCCCGCCGCCGACGTCCCGGCGGTGGATGCGGTGGTGACCGCCCGCCGGGGGCTCGCCCTCGCGGTGCTCACCGCGGACTGCACCCCGGTCCTGCTGGCCGACCCCGTCGCCGGGGTCGCGGGAGCGGCCCACGCGGGGCGGCCCGGACTGGTCGCGGGAGTCGTGCCCGCCGCGGTGGAGGCGATGCTCTCCCTCGGGGCCGAGCCGGGGCGGATCATCGCCCGTACCGGCCCCGCGATCTGCGGCCGCTGCTACGAGGTGCCGGCCGAGATGCGGGACGCGGTCGCCGAGGCAGTACCGGCCGCCTACGGCGAGACGAGTTGGGGGACGCCGTCCGTCGACGTGGTCGCCGGGGTGCACGCCCAGCTCGCGGAGGCGGGGGTGGTGAACCTGCACCGTTCGCCGGTCTGCACACTGGAGTCGCGGGACCACTTCTCGTACCGCCGCGACCGGGTGACCGGGCGGCTTGCCGGATATGTCTGGTTGACAGAGCTTTCCCGGGGGCAAACCCCCGGACCGCCGGGGGAAAAGAAGAATGACGGATCGTAAGTCGGAGCTCGCGGAGAACCTCGCGCGGGTGGAGGAACGTATCTCGTCCGCCTGCGCGGCCGCGGGACGCGGACGGGACGAGGTGACGCTCATCGTCGTCACCAAGACCTACCCCGCGAGCGACGTACGACTGCTGGCGGACCTGGGGGTCCGTCATGTGGCGGAGAATCGCGACCAGGATGCCGCCCCCAAGGCTGCGGCCTGCGCGGATCTGCCGCTCAGCTGGCATTTCGTGGGTCAGTTGCAGACGAACAAAGTCCGTTCCGTGGCGGGATACGCGCATGTGGTGCAGTCGGTCGACCGGCCGAAGCTCGTCACCGCGCTCTCGGCGGCGGCGGAGGCGGCCGGCCGCGAACTCGGCTGCCTCGTACAGATCGCCCTCGACGCCGAGTCGGGGGAGCGCGGCACCCGGGGCGGCGCCGCTGCGGAGCAGCTCGCCGAACTCGCGGACCTCGTGGCCGGGGCGCCCGGACTGCGGATCGACGGTCTGATGACCGTGGCTCCGCTGGCCGGGCCCTACGCGGGACGCGAACAGGCCGCTTTCGAGCGGCTGGTGGAATTGTCATCCCGCCTGCGCGCGGACCATCCGACTGCCACGATGGTGTCGGCCGGGATGAGTGCAGACCTGGAACAGGCCGTTGCGGCCGGTGCGACACATGTACGCGTCGGCACTGCGGTACTCGGCGCGAGACCCCGGCTCGGGTAACGTCGCGAAGAAAGTCGGACCACAGCAGAAAATATGGTCATTACCGCTGATGGGCGGACGGACCACGTGGATCGCGGGCAGTTGGTGACTTTGGTGACACAGCGACACACCTGCGACAGGGCGATCCACCACAGAGCGGAGGACTCAGAGAATGGCCGGCGCGATGCGCAAGATGGCGGTCTACCTCGGCCTCGTGGAGGACGACCGGTACGACAACCCGGGGTACGACCCCGACGACGAGTTCGAGCCCGAGCCGGAACCGGAGCGGGATCGCCGGCGCCAGCAGCCCGTGCACCAACCGCCCGTAACGGACGAACCGGTACGAGTTACCCAGCCTCCGGCGCAACGGGAACCCATCCCATTGCCGCTGGAAAACGGACGTCCTGCGCGAATTGCCCCCGTGGCATCCATCACACCTGAACGCTCGAACCTGGAGAAGAACGCCCCCGTGATCATGCCCAAGGTCGTCTCCGAGCGGGAGCCGTACCGCATCACGACGCTGCACCCCCGGACCTACAACGAGGCCCGTACCATCGGGGAACACTTCCGTGAGGGCACTCCGGTGATCATGAACCTCACGGAGATGGACGACACGGACGCGAAGCGACTTGTCGACTTCGCGGCCGGCCTCGTCTTCGGCCTGCACGGCAGCATTGAACGCGTGACACAGAAGGTGTTCCTGCTGTCGCCTGCTAACGTCGATGTCACGGCGGAGGACAAGGCCCGCATCGCGGAGGGCGGGTTCTTCAACCAAAGCTAGACCGATCCGTCAGACACGGGGCCGGGGACAGAGCGAGAGCAGGGGAGAGGGAAGCGCGGGATGGGCGTCGCACTGCAGGTGGTCTACATCGCGCTGATGTGCTTCCTTATCGTGCTGATCTTCCGACTGGTGATGGACTACGTCTTCCAGTTCGCACGTTCATGGACACCCGGCAAGGCGATGGTGGTCGTCCTTGAGGCCACCTACACTGTCACCGATCCACCGCTCAAGCTTCTCCGGCGATTCATTCCGCCGTTGCGTCTCGGGGGCGTGGCACTCGACCTGTCCTTCTTCGTTCTGATGATCATCGTTTACATCCTCATCAGTTTCGTGAGCACCGCTGCGAGAAGCGTGTGAACGATGAGCTTCCCCGCAGGCGCGGGGACAGTCCCGATACGGTCCTGCCGACTGCCGACGACTACGTAGAGGTGAAGAAGACATGCCGCTGACTCCCGAGGACGTGCGGAACAAGCAGTTCACGACCGTCCGCCTCCGAGAAGGCTATGACGAGGACGAGGTCGATGCCTTCCTCGACGAGGTCGAGTCCGAACTGACGCGCCTGCTGCGCGAGAACGAGGACCTGCGCGCCAAGCTGGCCGCCGCCACGCGTGCCGCCGCGCAGAACCAGCAGCAGCAGGGCATGCGCAAGCCGGAACCCCAGGACCAGCGCGGCCCCGGCGGCCCGGGTTCCCCTGTGCCCGCGGCCATATCCGGCCCGCCGGCGCAGCAGGGCCCGCCGCAGATGGGCCCGCCGCAGCTGCCGGGCGGCCAGCCGCAGCTTCCGGCCGGCCCCGGTGGACACGGACCGCAGGGTCCGGGCGGCCCGGGCCCGATGGGCGGCCCCATGCACACCATGGGCGGCCAGCAGCAGATGGGCCAGCAGGGCATGGGCCAGCAGGGCATGGGCCAGCAGGGCATGGGCCAGCAGGGCATGGGCCAGCAGTCCATGGGCGGCCAGAACCAGCTCGGCCAGCAGATGCAGCCCATGGGCCAGCAGATGCAGCCGATGGGCCAGCAGATGCAGCCGATGGGGCAGCAGATGCAGCAGCAGATGCAGCAGCCGCAGCTCCCGCAGCAGGGCCCCGGCGGCGACAGCGCCGCCCGTGTCCTGTCGCTGGCGCAGCAGACCGCCGACCAGGCGATCGCGGAGGCCCGCTCCGAGGCCAACAAGATCGTCGGCGAGGCTCGCAGCCGTGCCGAGGGCCTGGAGCGGGACGCCCGTGCCAAGGCCGACGCGCTGGAGCGGGACGCGCAGGAGAAGCACCGCGTCGCGATGGGCTCCCTGGAGTCCGCCCGTGCCACGCTGGAGCGCAAGGTCGAGGACCTGCGGGGCTTCGAGCGTGAGTACCGTACGCGTCTGAAGTCCTACCTGGAGTCGCAGCTGCGCCAGCTCGAGACCCAGGCGGACGACTCCCTGGCCCCGCCGCGCAACCCGGCCGGCCCGGCGCTGCCGCCGTCGCCGACTCCGTCGATGGCTCCGGCCGGAGCGATGGGCCACTCGATGAGCAACCCGTCGATGGGCGCTCCGTCGCCCATGGGCGGTCCCTCGCCGATGGGTGGCCCGTCCCCGATGGGCGGCCCCTCGTACGGTGGTCAGCAGCAGATGTCGCCCGCGATGACGCAGCCGATGGCTCCGGTGCGGCCGGCCGGTCCGCAGCCGATGCAGCAGGCGCCGTCGCCGATGCGGGGCTTCCTGATCGACGAGGACGACAACTAGGCGGTTCGCCCTACGGGCGGCGTCAGCAGTCACGGGCCGGGCCCGGTTCCCCTTCGGGGTGCCGGGCCCGGCCCGTTCCCGTATCCGGGCGGTGGCGGGGCCGCCGGTGCCCGGGGCGCCGGCTGCCGCTGCGGGGAGAGGAAACGGCTGTGGCCCGGCCCCCGTGCGGGGACCGGGCCACAGCAGCAGCTCGTGCTTACGCCTTGCGGAGGCGGAAGGTCAGGCCGAGGGGCTCGTCCGTGAACGGCTCGCCGTACGCGGCGTCCGCGTCGCCCGACGCGAAGTCCGTGGCCAGGACCTCGTCCGCGATCAGCGCCGCGTGGTCCGTCAGGGCCGTGACGACCTCCGGGTCCGACGAGGACCACCGCAGCGCGATCCGGTCCGCGACGTCCAGGCCGGAGTTCTTGCGGGCCTCCTGGATCAGGCGGATCGCGTCACGGGCCAGGCCCGCCAGCCGCAGCTCGGGGGTGATCTCCAGGTCCAGGGCCACCGTGGCGCCGGAGTCGGAGGCCACCGACCAGCCCTCGCGGGGGGTCTCGGTGATGATGACCTCCTCCGGGGAGAGGGAGATCTCCTCGCCGTTCAGCGAGACGACCGCAGAGCCGGACCGCAGCGCCAGGGACAGCGCCGCCGCATCCGCCGCCGCCACCGCCTTCGCCACGTCCTGGACGCCCTTGCCGAAGCGCTTGCCCAGCGCGCGGAAGTTCGCCTTCGCCGTCGTGTCCACCAGCGAGCCGCCGACCTCCGACAGGGAGGCCAGGGAGGAGACGTTCAGCTCCTCCGTGATCTGGGCCTGGAGGTCGGGGGACAGGGCGTCGAAGCCCACCGCGCCGACCAGCGCCCTGGAGAGGGGCTGGCGGGTCTTGACCCCGGACTCGGCACGCGTCGCGCGGCCCAGCTCCACGAGGCGGCGGACCAGCAGCATCTGCTGGGAGAGGGTCGGGTCGATGGCCGAGGTGTCCGCCGTCGGCCACGTCGACAGGTGGACCGACTCCGGCGCGTCCGGGGAGACCGGGACGATCATGTCCTGCCAGACCCGCTCCGTGATGAAGGGGGTCAGGGGGGCCGTCAGGCGGGTGACCGTCTCCACGACCTCGTGGAGGGTGCGCAGCGCGGCCTTGTCGCCCTGCCAGAAGCGGCGGCGCGAGCGGCGCACGTACCAGTTGGAGAGGTCGTCCACGAACGCGGACAGCAGCTTGCCGGAGCGCTGGGTGTCGTACGACTCCATCGCCTCCGTGACCTCGGCCACGAGGGTGTTCAGCTCGGAGAGCAGCCAGCGGTCCAGGACCGTGCGGTCCGCCGGGGCCGGGTCGGCCGCCGAGGGGGCCCAGCCGGAGGTGCGGGCGTACAGGGCCTGGAAGGCGACGGTGTTCCAGTACGTGAGGAGCGTCTTGCGGACGACCTCCTGGATCGTGCCGTGGCCCACGCGCCGCGCCGCCCACGGGGAGCCGCCGGCCGCCATGAACCAGCGCACCGCGTCCGCGCCGTGCTGGTCCATGAGCGGGATCGGCTGCAGGATGTTGCCCAGGTGCTTGGACATCTTGCGGCCGTCCTCGGCGAGGATGTGGCCCAGGCAGACCACGTTCTCGTAGGAGGACTTGTCGAAGACGAGGGTGCCGACCGCCATCAGCGTGTAGAACCAGCCGCGCGTCTGGTCGATGGCCTCCGAGATGAACTGCGCCGGGTAGCGCTTCTCGAAGATCTCCTTGTTCTTGTACGGGTAGCCCCACTGCGCGAACGGCATCGAGCCCGAGTCGTACCAGGCGTCGATGACCTCCGGCACGCGGACGGCCTCGAGCGAGCAGCCCTCCGCCGTGCAGGTGAAGGTGACGTCGTCGATGTACGGGCGGTGCGGGTCCAGGTTCGAGTGGTCCCGGCCGGACAGCTCGCTCAGCTCGGCGCGGGAGCCGACACAGGTGAGGTGGTTCTCCTCACAGCGCCAGATCGGCAGCGGGGTGCCCCAGTACCGGTTGCGGGAGAGCGCCCAGTCGATGTTGTTGTTCAGCCAGTCGCCGAAGCGGCCCTGCTTGACCGAGTCCGGGAACCAGTTCGTCTTCTCGTTCTCCCGCAGCATCGCGTCCTTGACCGCGGTGGTGCGGATGTACCAGGACGGCTGCGCGTAGTACAGCAGCGCGGTGTGGCAGCGCCAGCAGTGCGGGTAGCTGTGCTCGTACGCGATGTGCTTGAAGAGCAGGCCGCGCGCGTCGAGGTCGGCGGTCAGCTTCTCGTCGGCCTTCTTGAAGAAGACGCCGCCGACCAGCGGGACCTCCTCCTCGAAGGTGCCGTCGGGACGGACCGGGTTCACGACGGGCAGACCGTACGCACGGCAGACCGCGAGGTCGTCGGCGCCGAAGGCGGGGGACTGGTGGACCAGACCGGTGCCGTCCTCGGTCGTGACGTACTCGGCGTTCACGACGTAGTGCGCGGGCTCCGGGAACTCGACGAGGTCGAAGGGGCGCTGGTACGTCCAGCGCTCCATCTCCTTGCCCGTGAACGTCTGGCCGGTGGCCTCCCAGCCCTCGCCCAGGGACTTCTCCAGCAGCGGCTGGGCGACGACCAGCTTCTCTTCACCGTTGGTCGCGACGACGTAGGTGACCTCGGGGTGCGCGGCCACGGCCGTGTTGGACACCAGGGTCCACGGGGTCGTCGTCCAGACCAGGAGGGCCGCCTCGCCCGCGAGCGGGCCGGAGGTCAGCGGGAAGCGGACGTAGACGGAGGGGTCCACGACCGTCTCGTAGCCCTGCGCCAGCTCGTGGTCCGAGAGGCCGGTGCCGCAGCGGGGGCACCAGGGGGCGACGCGGTGGTCCTGGGTGAGCAGGCCCTTGTTGAAGATCTCCTTCAGCGACCACCACACGGACTCGACGTACTCGGGGTCCATGGTCCGGTAGGCGTCGTCCAGGTCGACCCAGTAGCCCATCCGGGTCGTGAGCTCGGTGAACGCGTCGGTGTGGCGGGTCACGGACTCGCGGCACTTGGCGTTGAACTCGGCGATGCCGTACGCCTCGATGTCCTGCTTGCCGTTGAAGCCGAGCTCCTTCTCGACGGCGAGCTCGACGGGCAGGCCGTGGCAGTCCCAGCCGGCCTTGCGGGCCACGTGGTAGCCGCGCATGGTGCGGAACCGGGGGAAGACGTCCTTGAAGACGCGAGCCTCGATGTGGTGCGCGCCGGGCATGCCGTTCGCGGTGGGCGGGCCCTCGTAGAAGACCCACTCTGGGCGTCCCTCGGACTGCTCCAGGGTCTTGGCGAAGGTCTTGCTCTCGCGCCAGAAGTCGAGAACGGCGTGCTCGAGGGCGGGCAGGTCGACCTGGGCGGGTACCGGGCGGTACTGCGGCGGTGTGGTCATGAGGCTGAACTCTTCCTCCGGCGGGATGTCACTTCCGTCCGGAGGGACGAGAGCCACTCCTGAGAATCCAGGACGCCTGCTCCCGCGGTACCACCCTCCTTGGCCGCCGGACGGATCCGGTGGCCCCCTCATTGGGGTGCGAAGCCGGTTCTACTGGCCCCACGGGAATCCGTGCGGGCTTTCTTCCGGCGGCTCAGGGGTGATCCTTCACATCGCGCTCGCCCCCGGGCTCTCACCGTCCCCGGGTCGCTCCTGGCTGCGTACGAAGCTACTCGTCCCCGTCCATGCCTTTCGCTGGGCCCAGTGTACGGGGCGGGGGCCCGCTCGGCAGACCGGTTTACGGGGGGTCGGCGCGGGGGTTGCGTCGGGCCTCGCAGCGGGGTGCGGGGCGGCGGCCGGGCGGGTGCGCGGCATGACCCGAACGGGCTGATGGGCCGGTCCGGGCTCCGGTGTGACGGGTGGGGCGGATTACCGGGCTCCCTGATGGGCACAACGGATGCAGGTTGGCATCGATGGACGCGTGCCCCGTTGCCGCGAGGCCGGAGTCGATTTATCGTTCCGGCACGATTCGCGCGCAAGATCACAGTATGTGAAGGGGCCGCGGCCATGGTGGCGAAGAAGACCGCCGACAGAACTGCCGAGAAGGCTGTCGGGAAGGCCGCCGGGAAGGCGACGGCGGCCGAGAATGCGGCTCCGGCCCGGAAGGCGACCGCTGTCGGGAAGAAGGCCGCGAAGCCCGTGGCCGGGACGGCCGTGAATTCGGTGAAGTCGGTGAAGCCGGTGACGCCGGTGACCGGAGCGACCACGGCGGCGGCCAAGAAGGCGGCGGCGAAGAAGACGGTGGCCAAGAAGGCGGCTGCCGGGAAGAGCCCGGCCAAGAAGACCTCGGCCGTGAACACGGCGGCCGTCGACAAGGTGGCCGCGAAGAAGGCGACCGGCGTCGGGAAGACGACCGCGAGGAATGCCACGGCCAAGGCGGCCGGGGCCGAGGGGGCGGCGCACGCCGCGCAACAGACGGGAGCCCGGAAAGTGGTTGCCAAGAAGAGCACCGGCACGGCCAGGAAGACGGCTGCGGCCGCCACCAGCGGCCTGCCGAAGGCCAGGGCCACGGCGGGCCTGGCGCCGGGCGAGCTGGCCGTACGGCCCGGCGAGGACCCCTGGACCCCGGCGGAGGTCGCCGAGGCGCGCAGCGAGCTGCAGAGCGAGGTCCTGCGGCTGCGGCACGAGCTGCAGGCCTCCGACGAGGCCATCTCGGGGCTGATGCGGGACTCCGGCGACGGCGCGGGCGACGACCAGGCCGACACGGGCACCAAGAACATCACCCGGGAATCCGAGCTGGCCCTCGCCGCGAACGCCCGCGAGATGCTCGAACAGACCGAGCGGGCCCTGGAGCGGCTCGACGCGGGTACGTACGGGCTCTGCGAGAACTGCGGCCAGCCCATCGGCAAGGCCAGGATGCAGGCCTTCCCGCGGGCGACGCTGTGCGTGGACTGCAAGCAGAAGCAGGAGCGGCGGCACTGAGCGGGCGCTGAGACGGCACGGGCCGGGCTGCCGCCGCGGGCGGACCCTGACGTACTCTCGTGTCTCGTCAGGGTCCAGGGACCTGGCAGGGCTGTAGGGCTGTGTCGTCGGCAACCTGGTTCGAGCTAGTCGAGGGACTCACGTGGCAGAGGCGGAGAGCATCATCGGTACGCCGGAGGTCGGGGACGACGCCCAGCCGGAGTCCGTCGGGCCCAAGGGGCGTCGGCGGATCGTGGCGCTGCTCGTCGTCGCCCTGCTCGCCTACCTGCTCGACTTCGGCAGCAAGATGCTGGTCGTCGCGAAGCTGGAGCACCAGCCGCCGATCCGGATCATCGGAGACCTGCTGAAGTTCGAGGCGATCCGCAACCCGGGTGCCGCCTTCGGCTTCGGCGAGGCCTTCACCATCATCTTCACCTGCATCGCGGCCACCGTGATCATCGTGATCGTGCGGCTGGCCCGGAAGCTCTACAGCCTGCCGTGGGCGATCGCGCTGGGCCTGCTGCTGGGCGGTGCGCTGGGCAATCTCACCGACCGCATCTTCCGTTCGCCGGGGATGTTCCGGGGGGCCGTCGTCGACTTCATCGCGCCCGCCCACTTCGCGGTCTTCAACCTCGCGGACTCGGCGATCGTGTGCGGCGGCATCCTGATCGTGCTGCTGTCGTTCAAGGGGCTGGACCCGGACGGCACGGTCCACAAGGACTGATCGCGCACCGGCCGGGCACCGAACGCGGGAAAGCTGCGCTGCCGAGTCCTGCATACTCGACAGGTGAGTACGATTCCCGAGATCCGCACCCTGCCCGTTCCCGATGGCCTCGAGGGCGAGCGCGTCGACGCCGCCATCGCCCGTATGTTCGGTTTTTCCCGGACGAAGGCGGCCGAGCTCGCCGCCGCGGGGAAGGTGTCGGTCGACGGCAGCGTCGTCGGGAAGTCCGAGCGCGTGCACGGCGGCGCCTGGCTCGAAGTCGAGATGCCCGCGCCGCCGCGGAAGGTCGAGGTCGTCGCCGAACCCGTCCCGGGCATGGAGATCGTCCATGACGACGACGACATCGTCGTCATCATGAAGCCGGTGGGCGTCGCCGCCCACCCGAGCCCCGGCTGGACCGGCACCACCGTCATCGGCGGCCTCGCCGCCGCCGGCTACCGGATCTCCACCTCCGGCGCGTCCGAGCGCCAGGGCGTCGTGCACCGCCTCGACGTCGGCACGTCCGGCCTGATGGCCGTCGCCAAGTCCGAGCGCGCGTACACCTCGCTGAAGAACCAGTTCCGCGAGCGCGTCGTGGACAAGCGCTACCACGCGCTGGTGCAGGGGCACCCGGACCCGATGAGCGGCACGATCGACGCGCCGATCGGGCGGCACCCCAGCGCCGACTACAAGTGGGCCGTGACCCAGGAGGGCAAGCCCTCCGTCACCCACTACGACCTGATCGAGGCCTTCCGTGCGGCCTCGCTGCTCGACATCAAGCTCGAGACCGGGCGTACGCACCAGATCCGCGTGCACATGTCCGCGCACCGGCACCCCTGCGTCGGCGACCTCACGTACGGCGCCGACCCGACCGTCGCGAAGCGGCTGGGCCTGACCCGGCAGTGGCTGCACGCGGTGCGGCTCGGCTTCGAGCACCCGTCGGACGGCCAGTGGGTGGAGTTCGAGAGCACCTACCCGGCGGACCTGCAGCACGCGCTGGACGTGATCCGGGCCGAGAGCGAGTGACGTCCGGCGAGGCCTTCGCCGTCCGGGTGGCCGCCTCCGAGGCGGACACGGCGGCGTGCTTCGCGGTACGGACCGAGGTGTTCGTGGTCGAGCAGTCCGTGCCGGAGTCGATCGAGTACGACGCGTACGACGCGGTCGCGGTGCACGTGCTGGCCGTGGCGCCGGACGGGGAGCCGTTGGGCACCGGGCGGCTGCTGTACGGGCCCGCGGCGCTGGGCAAGACGGGCGGCGACCTGACGGTCGGCTCGCTGGGGCGGCTGGCCGTACGCAAGGCCGCGCGCGGGCTGGGCGTGGGGGTCGCGCTGGTGCGGGCCATCGAGGCGGAGGCCCGGCGGCTGGGGCTGTCGGCCGTGGACTTGGGCGCGCAGACGCATGCGCTGGGCTTCTACGCCGGGCTGGGGTACGTGGCCTACGGGCCGGAGTTCGAGGACGCGGGCATTGCGCACCGGGCGATGAGGCGCCACCTGCCGTAGCCGGGCTGTGAGATCCCGCTGCGCGGGGCTTCCCGCCCCGCCCGTGCCCGGAGGACGACTCCAGCCCCGCCGGCGTTTGAGGCGCGGGGTCCGGGGCTTCGCGGGCCGCCCCCGCGGCAGGGGCGTGGCACCCGCCAGGCGGGCGAGGCTTCGACGGGGCGTGGGTTTCCGCGGGCGGCGGTACGGCAGGGTGGGGGAGTGGATCAGCTTGCTCTGCTGTTCGTGCTGTTGCTCGGGGCCGTGGTCTCCGTGCCGCTCGGGGATCGGCTCGGGCTGCCCGCGCCCGTCCTGATGACCATCGGCGGGGTCGCGCTCGCGCTGGTGCCGGTCGTGCCGAATGTCGACATCCCGCCCGAGTTCATCCTCCCGCTCGTGCTGCCCCCGCTGCTCTACGCCTCGGCGCAGCGCACCTCGTGGCGGCAGTTCGCCGCCAACGTCCGGCCGATCCTCCTGCTCGCCGTGGCCCTCGTCTTCGTCACGACCGCCGCCGTCGGCGCCGTCGCGTACGCCGTCGTCCCCGGGCTGCCGCTGGCCGCGGCCCTTGCGCTCGGCGCGCTCGTCGCCCCGCCCGACCCCGTCGCCGCGACCGCCGTCGCCGGATCGCTCGGGCTGCCGCGCCGCATGGTGTCGATCCTCGAGGGCGAGGGCCTGTTCAACGACGTCACCGCGATCGTGCTGTACCACGTGGCCATCGCCGCGGCCGTCAGCGGCAGCTTCTCCTGGCCGGACGCGCTGGGGGAGTTCGTGCTCTCCGCCGTGGTCGCGATCGGCGTCGGGCTCCTGCTGGGCTGGGCCACCACTGCGCTCATGGGGCGGCTCGGCGACGCCACGCTCCAGATCGGGCTGACGCTGCTCGTGCCGTTCGTGTCGTACGTACTGGCCGAGGAGCTCAAGGGGTCGGGGGTGCTGGCCGTGCTGACCACGGCCCTGTTCCTCGCCGAGTACGCGAGCGACGCGGACGACGTGCTGGGGCGGCTCGCCGGGCACACGTTCTGGGAGGTCGTGGACATGCTGGTCACGGGCGTGGCCTTCGGGCTGATCGGGCTGGAGCTGCACAACGTGTTCGGTGTCGCGGCCGGCCGCGAGTGGGAGATGGCGGGGTGGGCGGCCACCGTGACCGCGGTGGTGGTCGCCGTACGGCTGATGTGGCTGCTGCCCGCCGGATGGCTGGCCAAGCGGCTGCACACGCTGCGCGACTACGACGAGGAGATCCCGCTGAGCTGGCGGGAGAGCGTGGTGATGTGGTGGGCCGGGATGCGCGGGGTGGCCTCGGTGGCACTGGCGCTGGCCATTCCGCTGAGGGTCGAGGGCGGGGCGCCGTTCCCGGGGCGGGACCAGATCATCTTCATCGCCTTCGCCGTGATCATGGTGACGCTGGTGTGCCAGGGGCTGACGCTGCCGTGGCTGGTGCGGATGCTGGGCGTGGAGGCCGATGAGGACGCCGAGCGGGAGACGGAGCGAAAGCTGGCGATCCGCGCGGCGAAGGCCGCTAAGCGGCGGCTCAAGGAGATCGAGGAGGTGGAGGACCTTCCGGAGGACCTGGTGGAGGTGCTGTACCGGCGGGCGTACGACGTGGGGGCGAGGATCAGCCCCGACATGGTGGACGAGGAGCGGCGCGAGGCGTACGCGAAGCGGGTGGAGCGGATCCGGGACGTCCAGCGGATCCAGCGGGAGATGATGTCGGCGGCGCGGCACGAGGTGCTGGCCGCACGCAGCGAGCCGGGCGCGGACCCGGAGATCGTGGACCGGGTCCTGCGCCACCTGGACGTCCGCAGCCTCCGCAGCACCTGACGGGGCCTGCGCCCCCGCCGCCACCGCACGGGAGCCCCGGCTCCGCCCGGCCGCCCGGGGCGCCGCCCCGGCCCCGCGCCTCACATGTCGGCGGGGCCGGATTCGGCCGGGCGGCGCCGGGGGAGTCAGACCTGGTAGCGGGACGGGGCGAAGAGGGCCGGGTTCGAGGCGACCCAGGCGGAGGTGCGGGTCAGGCCCTCCTGGAGGGAGGTCTTCGGGGTCCAGCCGGCCCAGTCGCGGGCCCGGGAGTTGTCCGACAGGAGGCGCTGGACCTCGCTGCCCGCAGGGCGCAGGCGGGTCTCGTCCACCACGATCCGGGCTTCGCGGCCCGATGCCCGGATCAGGGCCTGCGCCAAGGCCCCGATGGAGATCTCCTGGCCCGTGCCGAGGTTGACCACCTCGCCCAGGGCCCGGTCGCACTCCGCCACGGAGAGGAAGCCCTCCGCCGTGTCCGTCACGTACGTGAAGTCCCGGGTGGGGGACAGGGAGCCCAGGCGGATTTCCCGCGCCCCCGCGTGCAGCTGCGCCAGGATCGTCGGGATCACGGCCCGCGCCGACTGGCGGGGGCCGTAGGTGTTGAACGGCCGGACCACCGTCACCGGCAGCTCGAACGCATGGTGGAACGACAGCGCCATCATGTCCGCGCCGATCTTCGACGCCGAGTACGGGGACTGCGGCTGGAGCGGGTGCGATTCCGCTATCGGGGCCGTCAGCGCCGTCCCGTAGACCTCGCTCGTGGAGGTGTGCACGAGGCGCCGCACCCCGTGCCGCCGGCAGGCCTCCGCCATGTTCTGCGTACCGGTCACGTTGGTCTGGACGTACGCGCCCGGCGAGGCGTAGCTGTACGGGATCCCGATCAGCGCCGCCAGGTGGAACACCGTGTCGCAGCCCTCCACCGCGTCGCTGACCCGGCCCGCGTCGCGGATGTCGCCCGCCCACATCTCGACCGGGCCGTCGGGGTCGGCGAGGTACCGCGCCAGGTGGCCCTTCTCCGCGTACGGCTTGTAGTGGACGAAGGCGCGGACCCGGGCGCCCCGCTCCACCAGCAGGTCGACCAGGGTGGACCCGATGAACCCCTCGGCTCCGGTGACGAGGACCGTACGGCCGGTCCAGGGGTTCACGGTGTTCGTGTGGGTGTTCATATCCGCTCCAGGGTGGGAAGGGGGACGCCGGCCACGCGGAGGACCTCCGCCGCCAGCAGTTCGGCGGCCCGGGCGTGCGGGCCGGGGTCGGCGGCGCCGGCCATCGCGGCCAGCCGGGCCGGGTCGGCCAGCAGCGGGCCGAGCAGCGCCGCCAGCCGGTCGGCGGTGGTCTCGGCATCCGGCAGCAGCAGGCCCGCGCCCGCGTCGCCGAGGACCCGGGCGTTGTGGGTCTGGTGGTCGCCGGGGGCGTGCGGGTACGGGACGAGCAGGGCCGGGACCCCGGTCGCCGCCAGCTCCGCCACCGTCGCGGAACCGGCCCGGCACACCACCAGGTCGGCGGCCGCGTACACGAGGTCCATCCGGTCCAGGTAGGGCACGGCCCGGGCGATCCGCTGCCCGCCGCAGGCCGCGAGATCGGCGGCGGTGTCCGGCAGCGCCTGCGGACCCGTCTTGATCAGCAGCTGTACGTCGTCCCGCCCCTGCCAGAGCCCGGCCAGCCCGACCGCGGCCGCGGTGAGCCGGACCGCGCCCAGGCTGCCGCCGTTGAAGACGACCAGGCGGCGGCCGTCGGGGACGTGCAGGGCCCGCCGGGCCTCGGCGCGCAGGGCCGCCCGCTCGGGCCGGGTCAGCCCGGCCAGCCGCGCGAGGGCCGCCGAGATCGGCATTCCGGTGGTCAGGGCATGCGCCCCGCCCGCCAGATGGGCCCGGCTGCGGTCGAAGGCCACCGCGATGTGCGGGGTGAGCCGGGCCGCGAACCGGTTGGCGCGGCCCGGCACCGCGTTGGACTCGTGGATCACGGCCGGCAGCCCCGCCATCTTGGCCCCCAGCACGGCCGGCGCGCTCGGGTAGCCGCCCATGCCGACGACGGCGTGCGCGCCCTGGGCCCGGATCACCGAGCGCGCCTGCCCGGCCGAGCGCAGGAGCGCGGCCGGGAGCAGATAGCGCTTCGCGCCGAGCGAGGGGTCGAAGGGGATCATGTCGACGGTGTGCAGGCGGTAACCGGCGCCCGGAATCAGCTCGGTCTCCAGGCCCCGCTCGGTCCCGACGAACGAGACCACGGCATCCGGGACGGCCGTGCGCAGCGCCTCGGCGAGGGCGAGCCCGGGGTAGATGTGGCCGCCGGTGCCGCCCGCGCCGATCACCACGGACAGGGGCCGGAGAGAGGTGCGTCGTGTGGTCATGGGCGCAGACTTCCGGTGCGCCCTAAGAACGTTCTAAGAGGTTCTCTCAGAACTGTTTGGCAGGCTTTGGCCCATGAGCAGCACGAGTACGCACACGAGTGGGCAGCGGATCCTGGTCGTGGACGACGAGCCCGAGGTACGGGCCGCCGTCCAGGACGGGCTGGCCGTCGAGGGGTACGAGGTACGGGGAGCCGCCGACGGGCTCGCCGCGCTGTCGGAGGTGGCCGGCTGGCAGCCCGACGCGGTGGTGCTCGACGTCATGATGCCGGTACTGGACGGGCTCGGGGTCTGCCGGCAGCTGCGCGCGCTGGGCGACCGTACGCCCGTACTCGTCCTGACCGCGTTGGACTCGGTGAGCGAGCGGGTCGACGGCCTGGAGGCGGGCGCCGACGACTACCTGGTCAAGCCGTTCGCGCTGGACGAGCTGGTGGCCCGGGTCCGGGCCCTGCTGCGGCGGGCCGCGCCCGATCCGGCCGGTGCGGCCGTGCTCGGGTTCGCGGACCTGGTGCTCGATCCCGAGACGCGCACCGGAAGGCGCGGCGGGCGGCCGCTGGAGTTCAGCCGTACCGAGGCGGCCCTGCTGGAGCTGCTGCTGCACCACCCCGGGCAGGTGCTGCCGCGGGAACTGATCCTGGAGCTGGTGTGGGGGCGGGACTTCGGGCCGGACTCCAACTCGCTGGCCGTCTACGTCGGCTACCTGCGGCGGAAGCTGGAGGCCGGCGGCGAGCCGCGGCTGGTGCACACCGTCCACGGGGTCGGGTACCGGCTGGGTACGGCGTGAGCGGCGGCGGGCCCGGGAGGGGACGGCGCAGGCTCGGGGCGCGCTGGCGCAGACGGCGACCGCTGCGGACCCGGCTGGCGCTGGCGGTCACCGCGGCGGTGGCGCTGGTCGCGGTCGGGGTGTGCACGGCGGCGTTCTTCGTCGTACGCGGCGCCCTGTACGAGCAGCTGAACCTGAGCCTCACCCAGTCCGCCCGGCTCGCGGCGCAGCGCAACCCGGACTCCGGGCCGGGGACCCTGGCCGGGGAGTGCCGGTTCCTGGCGGCGCCCGCCTGCGCGGAGGTGGTGCCGGCCGACCCGGCGGACGACCCGGCCGCGCCGTACCTGCTGCCGGTGGACGCGGCGGCGCGGGCGGTGGCCGCCGGGCGCCGCGCGCCCTACTACACGGACATCGTGCACGCGGGGCACCCGACGCGGATGCTCACCACCGACTACGCGAAGGGGCGGGCGCTGCAGGTGGCGCTGCGGGCCGACACCGTCGAGGACGGGATCGAGGAGGCGGCCTGGTGGCTGGCGCTGATCGGCGCGGCCGGGGTGCTGCTGGCTGCCGGGCTCGGGTACTGGGTGTCGCGGACCGGGCTGGCCCCGGTGACCCGGCTCACGGCCACCGCCGAGCGGATCGCGGCGACGCGGGATCCGCGCCACCGGATCGAACTGCCGCCGCCGGGCCCGCCGGGGCGGGAGGACGAGATCACCCGGCTCGCCGGGAGCTTCAACACCATGCTGGGCGAGCTGGAGCAGTCGGTGACGGCGCAGCGGCGGCTGGTCGCGGACGCCTCGCACGAACTGCGGACCCCGCTGACGGCGCTGCGGACGAACGCGGAGCTGCTGGCGCGGGGGGAGCGGCTGACGGCGGAGCAGCGCGAGCGGGCCTCGCTCGCGCTGGGGCGGCAGCTGCGGGAGGTGACGGGGTTGGTGAACGACCTGATCGAGCTGGCCCGGGACGAGGAGCCGCAGCCGCTGGTGGAACAGGTCCGGCTGGCTCCGCTGGTGGAGCACTGCGCGGAGGCTGCGCGGGCGCACTGGCCGTCGGTACCGGTCCTCGTCCGCGTGGGCGGGGAGGAGGCGGTGGTGGTGCCGGGGGTGCCGGCGCGGCTGACGCGACTGGTGTCGAACCTGCTGGACAACGCGGCGAAGTTCAGCCCCGCGGGGGCGCCGGTGGAGGTGGAGCTGGTGTCGCGGGGCGGTGGTGGCGGGGCCGAGCTGACGGTACGGGACCACGGGCCGGGCATTGCGGCCGAGGATCTGCCGTACGTTTTCGACCGGTTCTACCGGGCGGGGGCGGCGCGCGCCCTGCCGGGGTCGGGGCTGGGGCTCGCGATGGCTCGCCAGATCGCCCGGGCGCACGCGGCCGAGTTGGTCGCGGAGCCGGCTCCGGGCGGCGGGGCCCTGTTCCGCCTGACCTTCTGACCCGGCAACGGCGCCCTTCCCCCGGCCGGGCCCGGGATTACGGCCCCGGCCGCGGGTCCGCCGGGGACGTGGCGATGCGGGGGAGGGCGTACGGGTGGTGGGTCAGGAGCCAGGTGATCAGGCGTTCGCGGACCTGGCAGCGGACCGTCCAGATGTCGGTGGCGTCCTTCGCCGTGACCACCGCCCGGACCTGGATCGTGTGCGGGGTCGTGTCCGTGACCGCCAGGCTGCCGGTGCGGCCGTCCCATTCCGGGATCTCCTGCAGGATCCGCTTCAGCTGCTCCCGCAGCAGGTCCAGCGGTGCGCTGTGGTCCAGGTGCCAGAACACCGTCCCGGTCATCTGAGCGCCGCCGCGCGACCAGTTTTCGTACGGCTTGCCTGTGAAATACGACACAGGCATGGTGATCCGGCGCTCGTCCCAGGTGCGCACCACGAGGAAGGTCAGGGTGATCTCCTCGACCGTGCCCCACTCCTCGTCCACGACCACCGTGTCCCCGATCCGCACCGTGTCGCCGAAGGCGATCTGCAGTCCGGCGAACAGGTTGCCCAGCGAGGACTGTGCGGCGATGCCCGCCACGATGCCGAGGACGCCCGCCGAGGCCAGCATCGATGCGCCGAGCGCCCGCATCGGCGGGAACGTCAGCAGCATCGCCGCCACCGCGACCACCACGACCACCGCCGTGACCGCCCGGTGGATCAGCGTCACCTGGGTGCGGACCCGGCGCACCCGTGCGTCGTCCGGGTTCCGGTCCGCGTAGCGGGCGTACGAGGAGTCCACGACCGCCGTCGCGATGCGCACCAGCAGCCAGGCCGCCGAGGCGATCAGTACGAGGGTCAGGGTGCGGCCCACGGCGAACACGTAGTCCGCGGGGATCCCGGCCCGGAGGTGGGAGCCGTACAGCAGCGTCGTGCACAGGACGAGTTGGAACGGCAGGCGGCAGTGGCGCAGCAGTCCCCACAACGGGGTCTCGCTGTGTCGGGCGTCGGCGCGGCGCAGCAGCAGGTCCAGCAGCCACCCGGCGAGCAGGGTGACGACCAGTGAGCCGCCGAGGACCGCGATCGGGCGCAGAACGGTGTCCGTGTCCATGGACTTCAACGTAACCGGAACGCGGGCTCGGGCCCCGGCCATCCGACGAATGGCACGATGGGGTGCATGAACATCATGCTTTTCCACTCGACGTACGGGCTGCGGCCCGCGGTGCACGCGGCGGCCGACCGGCTGCGCGCGGCCGGTCACCAGGTCCAGGTGCCGGATCTCTTCGAGGGGCGCACCTTCGAGACCGTCGAAGAGGGCATGGCGCACCGGGACGAGATCGGCCGCGACGAGCTGCTCAAGCGCGCGGTGCTGGCCTCCGCCCCCTACTCCGACCAGGGCCTGGTCTACGCCGGCTTCTCCTTCGGCGGTTCCGTCGCCCAGCACCTCGCGCTGGCCGACGCGAAGGCGCGCGGGCTGCTGCTCCTGCACGGGACGGCGGACCTGGAGGAGGACACCGCGGTCGACGAGCTGCCGGTGCAGCTGCACATCGCGGATCCGGACCCGTTCGAGACGCACGACTGGCTGACCGCCTGGTACCTGCGGATGCAGCGCGCGGGTGCGGACGTGGAGGTGCACCGCTACCCGGGTGCCGGGCACCTGTTCACGGACCCGGAGCTCGACGACTACGACGCGGAGGCCGCGGAGCAGACCTGGCGGGTCGCGCTCGCCTTCCTCGACGGTCTGTAGGAGCAGGGGAAACGAAACGAGGGGCAGGGCACCGATGCGTGCCCTGCCCCTCATTCGCTTCAGTTCAGTTCAGTTCAATTCGTGACTAGCCGCGGTACGCGCTCCACATGCTCTTCATGCGGGACACCTGACCCGCCGTGAACTGGTACATGCAGGAGTCGTACGTGTAGTCCATGAAGTTGTGGATCGGGTCGACGCCCGTCTTGTTGGTGCAGCTGTCGCGGCCGGTCGGGCACTCGAACGCCGCGGTCTTCTCGGCCGGGGTGTCGGAGACGGAGTCACCGCTGCCCGAGCAGCCGCCCTGGAAGGTGTGGTACAGACCCATCCAGTGGCCGACCTCGTGGGTGCCGGTGTCGCCCTCGTTGTAGTTGGCGGCGGAGCCGCCCGGCAGCGAGGTGTTGAGGATGACCACGCCGTCCATCTTCGGCTGCGAGGCGTAGGAGCTCGGGAAGGTCGCCCAGCCGAGCAGGCCGCCGCCGAGGTTGGCGGTGTAGAGGTTCAGCGCGTTCGCGCCGCCCTTGCGCAGGGCGTTCTTCATGTCCTTCTCGGCCTGGGTGCCGTCCGAGACGTTGTACCAGGAGGCGTTGTCGGTGTAGTCGGTGGAGACCAGCGAGAACTGGTAGCCCGAGTCGACGTTGCCGGTGCCCTTGCCGCTGTAGGCGGAGTTGAGGACCGCGATCTGGTTGTTGATGTCCGTGGCGGTCAGCTTGCCGGCGGTGCCGGAGGTGATGACGTGGACGTAGACCGGGATGGTCGTCGCGGCGGTCACCTCGGCGGCGCGCATCTGGCGCTGCGGGCCCAGCTCGGCGCTCTTCTTGGCCAGGTCGGCGTCCATGGCCTTGACCTGGGCGTCCGTCACCTCGTTGGGGTCGGCCGCGTGGTTGTCCTTCGGGCGGGCGACCCGGGCGTTGGCGGAGATGCCGGCGTCGGCACAGGCCTCGGAGCCGGTCTTGGGGGCCGCGGCCACGGTCGTGGGGGCCGTGAGCGGGGCGAACGCCAGGGTTCCGGCCAGAACGGCCGTGCCCATGAGGCGGCGTCGGAGCATGGGGGATATGCGGGCGGAAGCGCGCACGTTGACTCCTCGCGAAGCGTGGTGGGGGGTGAGGGTTTTCCTCACGCTGGCGCGAATCTTATGTGTCCATGTCATGCACTGAGCAAGCCCTTTACGTAAAAGATTTGTTGCTTCTGATGCCGAAGGGGCTCCTGGTCTGCACCAGGAGCCCCTCTGAACAGGAGAATTGACAGAGCGTCAGAAGATCGTCAGCTGACCGGCTGGTACGACCGCTCCACCTTCTGCGTGCCGTTCGGCGTGCGGTACGAGCGGGCCCACGCGGCCGTCGCGGCCGGATTCCGCTTGTCGGACACGACGAAGTAGTCCATCTGCGAACGCTCGGCCGTCACGTCCAGCACCCCGTAGCCGTGGGAGTCCATGTCCAGCCACTTCACGTGCCAGTTGGCCGCCTTGATCGCCGCTTCCGCTACGAGCGACGCGGTGTCCGCCGGCACGTGCAGGAGGTCGTCGATGTTGTCGGAGGTCACCGACGTCACCACGAACTCGGTGGCCGCCGTACCCGAGCCCGGGTACGTCGCCATGTTCATCGGGACCTCGTTCGCCCACGCC
Organism: Streptomyces sp. NBC_01296; assembly: GCF_035984415.1. Lineage (NCBI taxonomy): Bacteria > Bacillati > Actinomycetota > Actinomycetes > Kitasatosporales > Streptomycetaceae > Streptomyces > Streptomyces sp. NBC_01296. Next base: position 6,243,839 of record NZ_CP130720.1, read on the forward strand.
ATGTGGATGTCGCCCGTGAGGAAGACCGTGTTCTTGATCTTCTGGTCCTTGAGGTGGTTCAGCAGCTCCTTGCGGTCGTCCGTGTAGCCGTCCCACTGGTCCACGTTGATCGCGAGGCCGCCCTCGGGCAGGCCCAGCAGCTTCGCCAGCGGGGCCAGCAGGTGCGCGGGCAGCGAGGCGAAGGCCACCGGCGAGATCATCACCGAGGTCCCGACCAGCTTCCAGGTCGCGTTCGAGCTCGCGAGGCCCGACTTGAGCCAGTCCAGCTGGGCGCGCCCGGTGATGGTGCGCTCCGGGTCGTCCACCGAGCCGCTGCCTATCTTGGCCTGCTGGGAGCGGAAGGTGCGCAGGTCCAGCAGGTGCAGGTCGGCGAGGGTGCCGAAGCGCAGCCGCCGGTAGACGGTGCCGGCGGTGGAGGTGCGCACCGGCATCCACTCGAAGTACGCCTGCTTGGCGGCGGCCGCGCGGGCCGCCCAGTCGCCCTCGGTGCCCGGGGTGTGGTTCTCCGCGCCGCCCGACCAGGCGTCGTTGGCGAACTCGTGGTCGTCCCAGATCGCGACGATCGCGTGCGCGGCGTGCAGGGCCTGGAGGTCGGCGTCGGTCTTGTACTTGCCGTGCCGGGTCCGGTAGTCGGCGAGGGTGAGGATCTCGTGCTTCGGCTCGTGCGCGCGTACGACGTACTTCGCCTCGGGGTAGGCCCCGTTCGCGTACTCGTAGATGTAGTCGCCGAGGTGCAGGATCGCGTGCAGGTCGGTGCGGGCGGCCAGGTGGCGGTACGCCGAGAAGTAGCCGGACTCCCAGTTGGCGCAGGAGACCACGCCGAAGCGGACCCCGGGGGTGCTCGCGTCGTGGCCCGGGGCGGTCAGGGTGCGCCCGACCGGGGAGACGGCGCCGCCGGCGGAGAACCGGTAGAAGTACGGGGTCTGCGGCCGCAGTCCGCGGACGTCCGCCTTGACGGTGTGGTCGGTGGCGGCGGTCGCCGTGACCGAGCCGCTCACGACGATCCGGGAGAAGACCTTGTCCTCGGCGACCTCCCAGGCCACCTCGGTGGCCGGGCCGGCGCCGGAGCCGGGCACGGCCTCGGGGGTGGGGGTCACGCGGGTCCACAGCAGGATCCCGTCGGGCAGCGGGTCACCGGAGGCGACGCCGTGCAGGAAGGCAGGCCCGTTCGAGGCCGCCGAAGCGGGGGAGATGCCCAGTGCGGCCGTCGCGAAGGGCGCGAGGGCGGCGGTGGCCGCAGCGGCCTTGACGACCGTACGGCGGCGCGGAGTTGCCGCGGTGGGGGAGGGGAGATGACTGGTCACGGGCGGTCATATTACTGATGGGTATAACCGCCGGTACACCCCTTACAAAGCAACAGGCAGGCGAACTCTGGGAGTTCGCCTGCCTGTCCGGCTCGATATGTCCGATCAGCCCGCGATGGCCTTGTCGACCGCGGCCGTGAACTCCTCCGGCGCCATCTTGATCTCGATCTTCTTGCCGTCCATCTTCAGCGACGGGGTGCCCTCGAGGCCGCTCTTCTCGAACAGCTTCGACATCTCGAGCGCCCAGCGGTTGTACGTACCGTCCTCGACGGCCTTCTTGAAGTCGGCGTTGCCCTTGAGCGCCGGCACCTGGTCCGCGACCTTCAGCAGGTAGTCGTCCTTGCCGAACTTGTCGTCGCGCTCCTCCGGGTGGTTCTCCTTGGAGTACAGGGCGCTCTTGTACTCGAGGAACGCCTCGGGGCTGACGTTCAGCGCCGCGCCCAGCGCGCTCAGCGCGTTCTTCGAACCGCTGCCGCCGAAGCCCTTGTCGAGGAAGGTGGCGCCGACGTACTGGATCTTGTACTTGCCGGCGTCCAGGTCCTTCTTGATCTGCGGGCCCACGCTCTGTTCGAACTGGGAGCAGATCGGGCAGCGCGCGTCCTCGTAGAGCTCGAGGGTCTTCTTGGCGTCGGCCTTGCCTATGACCACGGTGGTGCCGTTGTCGCCCGTGGTGTTCTTCGGGGCGACCAGCGTGGCGTCGGCGGCCTTGTCCCACTCACCCGGCTGGTTGGCCTGCACGACCGCGTAGCCGATGCCGCCGGCCAGCGCGAGGACGGCGACGACGGCGCCGGCCACCAGCACCTGGCGGCGCACCTTGTCCTTCTTGGCCTGCTTCTCGCGCTCGGCACGCAGCCGGTCGCGGGCCGCTGCCTTGTTCGCCTGGCTGTTGCGTGAACTCATGGTGATCTCCGTGGGATGTGACACAAGGAAAGGGGGGACGTCCGTACGGGGTCAGGCGCAGCCGAGCGCGCCGCGTACGGGAGGTCCCCGGCGTCCCACGGAGTGGGCGGGGAAGCGGGTACGGGCCCCCGCGCCCGGAAGGGCCGGGCGCGGCGCCCGCCGCACCGGGCCGACGGCGGCCGCCGCCGAGGCCGCCACCAGCAGCAGCGGCCGGAACGCGAAGGCGGCCACGGCGCGCAGCAGCTGGCCCAGGGCGCGCTCCCCGTACCGCAGCCAGGCCGCGGCGAACAGCCCGACCGAGACGTGCGCGCCGAGCAGCAGCCACGGGGTCCAGGGCCCGGGCGAGGCCAGCAGGGCCACCGCGTCGGGGACGGCTCCGGGCACCTCGGCCAGCGGCCCGCCCAGCGGCGGGCCGCCGCACAGTTCGTCCAGGCCCAGTGCCCGCAGCGGCCCGGCGACGGGCCCGCCGGCCGGGCCGTAGCAGACGTGCTGGCCTGCGGTGAAGACCGTGTCGGCGGCCAGCTCCAGCGGAACCAGCAGCCCGGCGATGGGACCGAAGCCCCGCTCGCGGCCCGCCAGCGCGTACGCGAGCAGGAACACGCCCGTGAAGGCCCCGGCCACCAGCGCGGGCGGCATAGGGACCCGGGACATCAGGACGTGCGAGCCGGCCGAGAGCAGCACGACGAGTGCGCTGAACAGCGCGGCCCGCAGCCCCCGGAGTCCTGCCCTCGATATGTCCATCGCCGCGAGTCTGCCACGTGTCCCTGTGAAAACGGGTCCCCGGTCCCGTCCGGCCCGGGGCCCGCGGCCGAAAGTGCTCAATGAACGACAGCGCTCAATGAACGACAGCGCTCAATGAACGACAGTGCTCAATGAACGGCAGTGCTCAATGCATGATGCGGCCGTTGCGGAACAGGTCCACGAAGATCTGGTGGTCGGCGCGCGCCCGGGCGCCGTACGCGTGCGCGAAGTCGACCAGCAGCTCCGCGAAGCCCTTCTCGTCCGCGGCGATCGCCGCGTCGATGGCCCGCTCGGTGGAGAACGGGACCAGCGAGTGCCCGCTCTCGGCCTCGTCGGCCGCCGCGTGCATGGTCGCCGTCGCCCGGCCCAGGTCCGCGACCACGGCCGCGATCTCCTCCGGGTCGTCCAGGTCCGACCAGTCCAGGTCCACCGCGTACGGGGAGACCTCGGCCACCAGCTGCCCGGAGCCGTCCAGCTCGGTCCAGCCCAGCCACGGGTCGGCGTGCGCCTGGAGGGCGCGCTGGGAGATCACCGTGCGGTGCCCCTCGTGCTGGAAGTAGTCCCGTACCGCCCGGTCGGTGATGTGCCGGGACACCGCGGGGGTCTGCGCCTGCTTGAGGTAGATCACGACGTCGTTCTCCAGGGCGTCGCTGTGCCCCTCCAGCAGGATGTTGTACGAGGGCAGGCCGGCCGAGCCGATCCCGACGCCGCGGCGGCCCACCACGTCCTTGACCCGGTAGGAGTCCGGCCGGACGAGGGACTCGTCGGGCAGGGTCTCCAGGTAGCCGTCGAAGGCGGCGAGCACCTTGTAGCGGGTGGCCGCGTCCAGCTCGATCGAGCCGCCGCCGGAGGTGAAGCGGCGCTCGTAGTCGCGGATCTCGGTCATCGAGTCCAGCAGGGAGAAGCGGGTGCGGGAGCGGGCCGAGCGCAGGGCCGTCAGCAGCGGGCCCTCGGCGGTGTCCAGGGTGAAGGAGGGCACCTCCTCGTGCTTGGCACCCGCCGCGAGGCGGTGGATCCGCTCCCGGTAGGCGCCCGCGTAGGTCCGCACCAGCTCGCCGATCTGCTCGTCGCTGAGCGCCTTGGTGTAGCCGATCAGGGCGACGGAGGCCGCGAAGCGCTTGAGGTCCCAGGTGAAGGGTCCGACGTACGCCTCGTCGAAGTCGTTGACGTTGAAGATCAGCCGGCCGTTGGAGTCCATGTACGTGCCGAAGTTCTCGGCATGCAGATCGCCGTGGATCCAGACCCGGCCGGTGCGCTCGTCCAGGTAGGGCCCGCCGTGCCGGTCCCGCTCCAGGTCGGCGTAGAAGAGGCAGGCCGTGCCCCGGTAGAAGGCGAACGCCGAGGCGGCCATCTTGCGGAATTTGACCTGGAAAGCCGCGGGGTCGGCGGCGAGCAGCTCACCGAATGCGGTGTCGAACACATCGAGTATCTGCTCGGCGCGCTGCTCGTTCGTCGTCTCGGGGACCGCCATGGCGGGTGCCTCCTGGTGCACGGGCTGGTACAGGTTCTGACCGACTGGACGTCGGGTGGGTCTTCCTGGTTCTGCAACGCCCGACCGTACCCTCCGGTGCCGGTGATCTGTCACTCCCGGGACGTAGGATTCATAGCTGCCGCCGCCCCCACCGTCAGGAGCCTCCCGCCGTGACCAAGCCGCCGTTCACGCACCTGCACGTCCACACCCAGTACTCGCTGCTGGACGGTGCCGCGCGGCTGAAGGACATGTTCAACGCGTGCAACGAGATGGGCATGACGCACATCGCCATGTCCGACCACGGCAACCTGCACGGGGCGTACGACTTCTTCCACACCGCCCAGAAGGCGGGGGTCACGCCGATCATCGGCATCGAGGCGTACGTGGCCCCCGAGTCGCGGCGCAACAAGCGGCGCATCCAGTGGGGCCAGCCCCACCAGAAGCGCGACGACGTGTCCGGTTCCGGCGGCTACACCCACAAGACGATCTGGGCGGCGAACGCCACCGGGCTGAACAACCTCTTCAGGCTGTCCTCCGACGCCTACGCCGAGGGCTGGCTCACGAAGTGGCCGCGCATGGACAAGGAGACCATCTCCAAGTGGTCCGAGGGGCTCATCGCCTCCACCGGCTGCCCCTCCGGCGAGCTGCAGACGCGCCTTCGCCTCGGCCAGTTCGACGAGGCCCTGAAGTCGGCCGCCGAGTACCAGGACATCTTCGGCAAGGAGCGGTACTTCCTGGAGCTGATGGACCACGGCATCGAGATCGAGCGCCGGGTCCGCGACGGGCTGCTGGAGATCGGCAAGAAGCTCGGCATCCCGCCGCTGGTGACGAACGACTCGCACTACACGTACGCGAGCGAGGCCGGCGCGCACGACGCCCTGCTCTGCATCCAGACCGGCAAGAACCTCTCGGACCCGGACCGCTTCCGCTTCGACGGCACCGGCTACTACCTGAAGTCGACCGACGAGATGTACGCGATCGACTCCTCGGACGCCTGGCAGGAGGGCTGCGCCAACACCAAGCTGGTCGCGGACCAGGTCGACACCGAGGGCATGTTCAAGTTCCGGAACCTGATGCCGAAGTTCGACATCCCGGACGGCCACACCGAGGTCAGCTGGTTCCGCGAGGAGACCATGCGCGGCATGCACCGCCGTTACCCCGGGGGCATTCCGGAGGACCGGATGAAGCAGGCCGAGTACGAGATGGACACGATCATCTCGATGGGCTTCCCGGGCTACTTCCTCGTGGTCGCCGACTTCATCATGTGGGCCAAGAACCAGGGCATCGCGGTGGGCCCGGGCCGAGGCTCCGCGGCCGGCTCGATCGTCGCGTACGCCATGGGCATCACCGACCTCGACCCGATCACGCACGGCCTGATCTTCGAGCGCTTCCTGAACCCCGAGCGCGTCTCCATGCCCGATGTCGACATCGACTTCGACGAGCGTCGGCGCGTCGAGGTGATCAGGTACGTGACCGAGAAGTACGGCGCCGACAAGGTCGCCATGATCGGCACGTACGGCACCATCAAGGCCAAGAACGCGATCAAGGACTCCGCGCGCGTCCTGGGCTACCCGTACGCCATGGGCGACCGGCTCACCAAGGCCATGCCCGCCGACGTCCTCGGCAAGGGCATCCCGCTCTCCGGCATCCTCGACTCCAGCCACCCCCGCTACAGCGAGGCCGGCGAGATCCGCGCGATGTACGAGAACGAGCCGGACGTGAAGAAGGTCATCGACACCGCCCGCGGCGTCGAGGGCCTGGTCCGCCAGATGGGCGTGCACGCCGCCGGCGTGATCATGTCCAGCGAGACGATCACCGACCACGTGCCCGTCTGGGTGCGGCACTCCGACGGCGTCACCATCACCCAGTGGGACTACCCGAGCTGCGAGTCGCTCGGCCTGCTGAAGATGGACTTCCTCGGCCTGCGCAACCTCACGATCATGGACGACGCCGTCAAGATGGTGAAGGCCAACAAGGGGATCGACATCGATCTCCTGGGCCTCCCGCTCGACGACCCCAAGACCTTCGAACTGCTCGGCCGCGGCGACACTCTCGGTGTCTTCCAGTTCGACGGCGGGCCCATGCGCTCCCTGCTGCGCCTGATGAAGCCCGACAACTTCGAGGACATCTCCGCCGTCTCGGCCCTGTACCGGCCGGGCCCGATGGGCATGAACTCGCACACGAACTACGCCCTGCGCAAGAACAAGCAGCAGGAGATCACCCCGATCCACCCGGAGCTGGAGGGGCCGCTCGAAGAGGTGCTCGCGGTCACCTACGGCCTGATCGTCTACCAGGAGCAGGTCCAGAAGGCCGCCCAGATCATCGCCGGGTACTCGCTCGGCGAGGCCGACATCCTGCGCCGCGTGATGGGCAAGAAGAAGCCCGAGGAGCTGGCGAAGAACTTCGTCATCTTCGAGGAGGGCGCCAAGAAGAAGGGCTTCAGCGACCAGGCGATCAAGGCCCTGTGGGACGTCCTGGTCCCCTTCGCCGGCTACGCCTTCAACAAGGCCCACTCGGCCGCGTACGGCCTGGTCTCCTACTGGACCGCCTACCTCAAGGCGAACTTCCCGGCCGAGTACATGGCGGGCCTGCTCACCTCGGTCAAGGACGACAAGGACAAGTCCGCGATCTACCTGAACGAGTGCCGGCGCATGGGCATCAAGGTGCTCCCGCCGAACGTGAACGAGTCCGAGCCGAACTTCGCGGCCCAGGGCGACGACGTGATCCTCTTCGGCCTCACCGCGGTGCGCAACGTCGGCAGCAACGTCGTCGAGTCGATCATCAAGACCAGGAAGGCCAAGGGGAAGTACTCCTCCTTCCCCGACTTCCTGGACAAGGTCGAGGCCGTCGTCTGCAACAAGCGGACCGTCGAGTCGCTGATCAAGGCCGGCGCCTTCGACGAGATGGGCCACACCCGCAAGGGCCTGGTCGCCCACCACGAACCGATGATCGACAACGTCGTCGCGGTCAAGCGCAAGGAGGCCGAGGGGCAGTTCGACCTCTTCGGCGGAATGGGTGACGAGAGCGCGAGCGACGAGCCCGGCTTCGGGCTCGACGTCGAGTTCTCGGACGTGGAGTGGGAGAAGTCCTACCTGCTCGCCCAGGAGCGCGAAATGCTCGGCCTGTACGTCTCCGACCACCCGCTCTTCGGCCTGGAGCACGTGCTCTCCGACAAGACGGACGCCGGCATCTCCCAGCTGACCGGCGGCGAGCACTCCGACGGCGCCGTCGTCACCATCGGCGGCATCATCTCGGGCCTCCAGCGCAAGATGACCAAGCAGGGCAACGCCTGGGCCATCGCCACCGTCGAGGACCTCGCCGGATCCATCGAGTGCATGTTCTTCCCCGCGACCTACCAGCTCGTCTCCACCCAGCTGGTCGAGGACACCGTCGTCTTCGTCAAGGGCCGCCTCGACAAGCGCGAGGACATCCCCCGGCTCGTCGCCATGGAGATGATGGTCCCCGACCTCTCCTCGGCCGGGACGAACGCGCCCGTCGTCCTCACCATCCCGACGGTCAAGGTCACTCCTCCGATGGTCACCCGGTTGGGCGAGATCCTTCGCCACCACAAGGGCAACACCGAGGTCCGGATCAAGCTCCAGGGACCGCGGTCCACCACCGTGCTGCGCCTCGACAAGCACCGGGTCCAGCCCGACCCGGCGCTCTTCGGCGACCTCAAGGTGCTCCTCGGGCCGTCCTGCCTGGCCGGCTGACGCCGCCCGCAGGAGCCTGCGTACGCAGCCGCACGGAAGAAGGGCGCGCCCAGAGCTCTGGGCGCGCCCTCGTGCGCGGTGCTCGCGGAGGCGTCAGTTGTGGCCGAACTTCTTCTGCTTGCCCTTGCGGGCCATGTCCATCGGACTAGGGCTGCTGCCGGACGGCTCCGACACGGATTCCGTCGAGCTCTTCGACGGATCCTGCGACGACGAGCGGGGCTGCTGCTTCTGTTCGTGCTGGCGGTTCTTGTTCTTGGCCATGGTGGAGCCTCCGTGAGGGTCTAGGGGCCAGGACCGCCTTCACCCTCACACGCCACCACAAACCGCGCATTTTGGATCTTTACTGCGCGTAGCCGGGAACCCCGGTTCCGCGCACGCCCGGAGGATCCGCCACGCCGATGATCGAGTTCCGGCCGTCAACACCCTTGCGGTCGGGCAGACTCGGGGAACCCGCGACAAACACAGAGGATCCCCAGGGAAGAGGGTGGTACGCGTGGACCGCTGCGTCGTCCTGGTGGACGCCGGCTATCTGCTGGGCGCCGCCGCCAGTCTTCTCGCCGGAGAGCCCTCCCGCTCCCGCATCACGGTCGACCATGCCGCCCTCATCCAGGGCCTGCGCGAGCGGGCCGAGGCCGACACCGAGCAGCCCCTCCTGCGCATCTACTGGTTCGACGGGGCACCCGACCGGGTCCCCCAGCCCGAGCACCGGCGGCTGCGCGTCATGCCCCGCGTCACCGTCCGCCTCGGTGCCCTGACCCGCAGCGACGGCCGCTGGGCGCAGAAGGGCGTGGACGCCGCCATGCACGCCGAGCTCACCGAGCTGGCCCGCAACCGGGCCTGCTCCGACGTCGTACTCGTCACCGGCGACGGGGACCTGCTGCCCGGCCTGATGTCCGCCAAGGAGCACGGGGTCGCCGTCCACCTGTGGGCCGTCCAGGCCGCCGACGGCGACTACAACCAGTCCGAGGACCTCGTCGCCGAGGCCGACGAGCGCCGCGTCCTGGACCGGGCCTGGATCACCCGGGCCGTCCGCGCCAAGGACCTCGCCGGACTGTGCGCACCGCCTCCCGCGCCGCGCCCCGAGATCGCCGCGATCCTCTCCGCCCCGCTGCCCGAGGCGGCCCTCGCCGAGGCCGCCCGCAGCGCCGGCGGCAACGGCGCCGGAGCCCCCGCCGCCGCACCCGAGGGCAACGGCGCCCCCGTGCCCGCCCCCGCCGCCGGGGGCAAGGCCGTCCCCACGCCCAAGGACCTCGCCGGCTCGCTGCGTGCCCCCGGCCAGCAGCCCGGCCCCGCCGGAGCCCACGGCGCCGCCGCCCAGCAGCCCCCGGCCGGCAGCGCCCTGCGCTGGTCCTCCGACAAGGGCTGGATCGACCGGGCCGGGCCGCTCGGCGAACCCGCCGAGACCGCCTCGCTGCCCACCCTCGCCCAGCTCACCAGCGCCGAGCAGCGCTGGGCCGACCGCGAGGAGGACATCACCACCGTCGGCGGCGACCCCTTCGAGGTCGGCCAGGTCTTCGCCCGGCGCTGGATGGAACGCCTCCCGGAAACCGTCCACCTGCAGAAACTCGCGACGATGTACCCGCGGATCCCGCACCGCATCGACGGGGAGCTGCTGCGCTACGCCGCCCGGTTCGGGCTGCTCGCCCACAAGGACGACCAGATCGACGAGCACGACCGCTACGCCATCCGCGCCGGGTTCTGGCGGGAGATCGACGTCCGCGCGGCCGCCGAGCACGTGGCCGTCACACCCTCCATCGTGCCCGCGGGGCCGCCGACCCCGGCAGCGGAGTAGGGGCCGAAGCCGCGTAGGCTGCTCCCTCGTGAGTACGGGCACAGCATCAGCACGACCGAGTACGGCAGCGGCCGCGGACGCGGCCTCCGACGTGGTCTGCGTGGTGCGTGACCTGGTCAAGACGTATCCCGCGGTACGGGGCCGGCGTGGGGCGCCCGCCCTGCCCGAGACCCGGGCCACCGACGGGATCTGCCTGGACGTCCGGCGCGGCGAGATCTTCGGCCTGCTCGGCCCCAACGGCGCCGGCAAGTCCACCCTGGTCCGCCAGCTCACCGGCCTGCTGCGGCCCGACTCCGGCGCCGTGACCCTGCTCGGCCACGACCTCGTACGCCACCCCGAGCGGGCGGCCCGGCTGCTCGCCTACCTGGGGCAGGAGTCCACCGCCCTCGACGAGCTCACGGTGGCGCTGGCCGCCGAGACCACGGGACGGCTGCGCGGGCTCGACGTACGGACGGCGCGGGCCGAGCGGGACGCCGTACTCGAGGAACTCGGGCTGACCCCGATCGCCGGGCGGCCCCTGAAGAAGCTTTCCGGCGGGCAGCGGCGTCTCGCCTGCTTCGCCGCCGCACTGGTGGGGGAGCGGCCCGTACTGGTCCTCGACGAGCCCACCACCGGCATGGACCCCGTGGCCCGGCGGGCCGTGTGGGCGGCCGTGGACCGGCGCCGCGCGCAGTACGGGGCCACCGTCCTGCTCGTCACGCACAACGTCATCGAGGCCGAGACCGTCCTGGACCGGGTCGCCGTCATCGACCAGGGCCGGGTCATCGCCTGCGACACCCCGGCCGGGCTGAAGGCCCGCGTCTCCGGCGAGGTCCGGCTCGAGCTGGTGTGGCGCACCGCGCCGCCGCTGGACGTACCGGAGGTCGCGGCGCTCGCGCCGGCGGCCGCCGAGGCCGGGCGCCGGTGGGTGCTGCGGCTGGAGCCCGACGAGGCGCGCGCCGCGGTGGCCGCGGTGACGGGCGGGCCGGCCTTCGCCGCCCTCGACGACTTCACGCTGGCGACCCCGAGCCTGGAGGACGTCTACCTCGCGCTGGGCGGGCGTACGACGAAGGGTCTGGTGAAGTCGTGAGCACCACTGCTGTCGGGGCTGTCGGGACCGCTGTCGGGGTGCTCGCACCGCGGGCGCGGCTCTTCCCGTCGCTGGCCGCCGTGTACCGGGCGCAGCTCTCCCGGGCCCGCGTGTCCCGGATCCCGCTGCTGTTCGTCGCCACCTTCCAGTCCGTCGGGATCATGATCCTGATGCGGGGCGTGGTGGACGGGGGCTCGGAGGCCCGGGCCGTGGTCGCGGGCTCGTCCGTGCTGGTCGTCGCCTTCGTCGCGCTGAACCTGCTCGCGCAGTACTTCGGGCAGCTGCGGGCCAGCGGCGGGCTGGACCACTACGCCACGCTGCCCGTGCCGCCCGCCTCGGTGGTGCTGGGCGCGGCCGCCGCGTACGCCTCCTTCACACTGCCGGGCACGCTGGTGACGGCGGTGTTCGGATGCCTGCTGTTCGGGCTGCCGATGGGCGGGCTGTGGATCCTGGCCGCGGTGGTGCCGCTGGCCGGGGCCGCGCTGGCCGGGCTGGGCGCGGCGCTCGGGCTGCTGGCACCGCGGCAGGAGCTGGCCACGCTGGCCGGGCAGCTCGGCATGTCGGCCGCGCTGCTGCTGGGAGTGCTGCCGCCGGAGCGGATGCCGGACGTGATCGTGTGGGCGCGGGACCTGCTGCCGTCGACGTACGGGGTGGAGGCCTTCGCGCGGACCTTCGCGCCGCATCCGGACTGGGCGGCGGTCGGGCTGGACCTCGGGGTGTGCGGGGCGGTGGGGGTCCTCTCGCTGGCCGCGGCGACGTGGGCGTACCGGCGGGCGTCGGTCCGCTGAGCCGAAGCCGCTGACGCCGACGCGCCGGGCACCTGGCACGATGTGGGGGTGACCGAAGCCGTGACCACGCCGTCCCCGTTCGAACCGCCGCTGCCGCCCGGGAAGCCGGGCGGCTCCGCCGCGGGCATCACCCCGGGGGACATCCGCGACGGGGCCGCCGTGGCCCTGGTGACCGGGGTGGCGGGGGTGCTGCTCGGACTGCTGTGGATGTGGCTGGCGCCGAGGGCGCAGTACGTGTCGAACGGCGAGGCCGTCTTCCTGCGGAGCAGCGAGAGCGAGGCCCGGATAGGGGCCGACGGGACGTTCTTCCTGCTGTCGCTGGGGTTCGGCGTGCTGAGCGCGGTGCTCGTGTTCCTGTGGCGGCGCCGGGGCGGTGTCCCGCTGGTCGTGGGCCTGGCGATCGGGTCCGGCTTCGCCGCGCTGGTGGGGTGGCGGCTGGGGCTGTGGCTGGGGCCGTCGGCGGACGTGGCCGCGGCTGCGCTGAAGGCGGGGAAGGCAGTGCCGTTCGATGCGCCCCTGCAGTTGCTGGCGCGCGGGGTGCTGCTGGTCTGGCCGATGGTCGCCGTGGCCGTCCACCTCGGCCTGACGGCCCTGTGGTCCCCCCAGGACCCGGACCCGGCCGCGGACGAGGCCTGGGAGGCCTACCCCCCGCCCCACGTCCACGGGCCGACCCCGTCGGACCCCTCCACCCCCGAGCCCCCGCGAGGCTGACCCTCGGACCGGTCGGGGGGCCGGGCCGCTGCGCGGGCTACGGGCGGGCGATGGGGGCCAGGGTGGCGCCCGTCAGGGTCGTCAGGGTGGCGGGCGGGAGCTCGACCTCCAGGCCGCGGCGGCCGGCCGAGACGCAGATCGTGGCATGGGCCTGCGCCGACTCGTCCACCACCGTGCGGAGCCGCTTGCGCTGACCCAGCGGGGAGATGCCGCCCAGCACGTACCCCGTCGTGCGCTCCGCCAGCGCCGGGTCGGCCATCGACGCGCGCTTCCCCGCGACCGCCGCCGCCAGCGCCTTCAGGTCGAGGCTGCCCGACACCGGGACAACCGCCACCGTCAGCACGCCGTCCACGTCCGCGACCAGCGTCTTGAAGACCCGGTCCGGGGAGACCCCCATGGCCTGCGCCGCCTCCTCGCCGTACGAGGGGTGCGCCGGGTCGTGCTCGTACGCGTGCACCGTGAACTCCGCCCGGGCGGAGGTCAGGGCCACGATCGCCGGCGTACCCGCCGGGGGTTTCTTCTTCGCCATCGGTCCTTCGCGATCAGTTCGGGCTCGTCGGCGCGCGCGTCAGGTCCACCGCCGGGAGCGACGGGAGGTGGCGGATGACCGCCGTCTCCGCGCGCAGCAGCTTCAGTTCCTCCGCGAGCCGCGTCGCCGTGTCCGGCGCCTGAAGCAGCCGCTGCTTCGCCGGGATGTCCAGTACGGCCGCCGCCGCCACCAGGTACGAGACCACCGACGGCTCGTCCGGCAGGTCCGCCGGCGAGGACAGGGACCGCTCCCGGGCTCCGGCCAGCCGCTTCTGGTAGTTCCGGAAGGCCCGCAGGACCCCCTCCGCCAGCGCGCCCGCGCCCTCGCCCCCGTCCTCCGGGAGCTCCTCCAGCTCCGCGACCAGGTACGGGCCCGAGGAGTCCACCGACAGCAGGCGGACCCGGGCCGTACCGGTCGCGAGGACCTCGAAGCTGCCGTCCTCCCGCTCCCGGATCGTCGCCGCGTCCGCGATGCAGCCCACCCGGTGGAAGGCCTGGATCGGGTCCGCGCCGAAGCCGGCCGTCGGGCCGCGCTCGGGCAGGGCCGTCTGGTCCGGCAGGCCGGGCGCGGTCGGCGCGACCTCCCGGCCGTCGCGGATCGCGACGACCGCGAAGCGGCGCGGTTCGTCGTCGCCCGTCTTCAGCAGCTCCCGCATCATGGCGCGATAACGCTCCTCGAAGACGTTCAGCGGGAGGACGAGTCCCGGGAACAGCACCGAGTTCAAGGGGAAGAGGGGCAGGCGAACGGTGGTCACGAGGCACAGGGTAGTGGCCGCGGGCCAGGGCCTGTCACCTCAGTTGTTCTCCGCCTTCCCGTCATCCCCGCCTCAGCAGACGCGAGGCTCCCGCCGCCACCGTCGTCGCAAGGATCCAGCCCAGCAGGACGAGGGCCGCCGAGCCCCACTGCCAGCCGCCCTCCACCTTCCACTGGCCCTCCTGGCCGAGATCGATGACCGGGAGCAGCAGGTCCAGCGCGTACAGCGCCGCCTCCCAGTGCGGGTGCTCGTCCGCCTTGATCGGCGGCGGCTCGTGCCGGGAGAAGAGCAGCGCGCCCGCCGCCCACAGCACCGCCATCCACAGCGCGGCCCGGCCCGGGCGGTACCCGTACGCCACCGTCCAGTCCTGGAGGTACCCCCACGCCTTGAGCGCCGGAGGCAGGGTGGCCCGGCGCCGCCGCTGCTTGGCGAGCAGCACCTCGCGGGCGTCCGCGTCCTCGCCGCTGGCGCGCAGTACGGCGGCCAGCCGCTCGTACGGCTCCGGCGAGTACTCCGCAGTGGCCGCCTCCACCCACGCCAGCCGGCGCGGCAGCGGGAAGTGGCCGCGGGGCGCGAGGTTCTCGTACGCGAACCCCTCCATCGACACGCCGCCCCGGCCGGGCCAGCTGGTGGAGGTGTCGACCAGCTTGACGACCTTCGCCCCCGACAGCACCACCCGCCCCCGCTCCGGCCGCTCGCCGACGAACCGCAGCTCCGGCGTCTGGATCCGGCGCAGCGAGACCTCCTGGTCCTCGGTCAGCGTGAACCGGGCGCCGTAGAAGTCGACCGCGTCGCCGAAGCGGCCGTCGTCCAGGCGCAGCCCGCCCCGGCATTCGAACCGCTGGGCCCGCTGCCCGCGCGTCGGGGTCTGGCCGAGCCCGTACGGGGGAGTGGAGGAGCCGGAGTCGCCGAGGACGTAGTCGAGGGCGATCGACGTCAGGTACAGGGTCCGCTCGACGGTCAGCTGCGGGGCGTTCAGCGCGCGCCGCCCGTACGGGTTGCGCAGCCGCGCCCCGCGCAGGTTCATCGACACGCCGACCTTCGCGCCGCGCAGACTCACCTCCCCGTACGTCTCCAGCAGCTCGCCCTGGAAGTCCTGCGCGACGGACATCCCGTCCGCGGCGATGGCCCGGCCCTTGTTGTCCCGCTGCACCACGGCCTGGCTGATCAGCAGGTCGGTGCCGATCTGCGCGTCGGTCAGCCGGATCCCGCGGGCCACCCGGCAGCGCGGCAGGTGCAGATCGCCCTCGGTGTGCAGCCGGGAGGCGTCCAGCCGGGGTATCGCGCAGTTGACCAGGCGCAGGGTGACGCACCGGGTCTCGGACAGCTGGATCTCGCTGTCGAAGCGGCAGGACTGGAGTTCGACGTAGGGCTGCACGAGGCCGCCGGACAGGTCGAGCCGCCCGGTGATCCGTACGCCGCGCAGCTTCAGCGAGGCCACCCGGCCCGGCACCGGCGGCGGCCCGTGGAGCAGCAGCAGCGCCACCACCTGGGCTCGGACGCTGCGCCCGGCGTCCCAGGCCCGGTCGCCGTGCGGATCGTCCTCGTCGGCGGCGCGGGCGCTGAGATCGCACACGCTGCCCGTCCGGAACGCCTGCCACATACGGCGTTCGGGACCGGTGAGATCCGCGGGTTCCTCGCCCGGCCGTGCCTCCGCCATGGCGGCCCCCCTCCGCTGTGCATACGTGTACGGGGAACGCTAGTGGGCGGCAGTGACATCCGGGGCGTGTATCAGCCAGTGATACAGGCGGACGGTGGCGGGAGACGGTCTGAGAGAATTGGGAGGTGATCTCTCGTATCGACCTGCGCGGTGACGCCCTCCCCGAGGGCGGCGCCCTGCGCGATCTGCTGCCCCGTGCCGAGTTCGACGTAGAAGCTGCCCTGGAGAAGGTGCGGCCCATCTGCGAGGACGTCCATCATCGTGGCACGGCGGCGCTGATCGACTACGCGCGGAAGTTCGACGGCGTGGAACTCTCGCAGGTCAGGGTGGATGCCGCGGCGCTCAAGACCGCGCTCGACGAGCTCGACCCGGCCGTCCGTGCCGCCCTCGAGGAGTCCATCCGGCGCGCCCGGATCGTGCACCGCGAGCAGCGCCGCACCGAGCACACCACCCAGGTGGTCCCGGGCGGCACCGTGACCGAGAAGTGGGTTCCGGTCGAGCGCGTGGGCCTGTACGCGCCCGGCGGCCGCTCCGTGTACCCGTCGTCCGTCGTCATGAACGTCGTACCGGCGCAGGAGGCGGGCGTCGAGTCGATCGCGCTCGCGTCCCCGCCGCAGGTCGAGTTCGGCGGACTGCCGCACCCGACGATCCTCGCCGCGTGCGCGCTGCTCGGCGTGGACGAGGTCTACGCGGCCGGCGGAGCGCAGGCCGTCGCGATGTTCGCGTACGGCACCGAGGAGTGCGCCGCCACGAACATGGTGACGGGCCCCGGCAACATCTGGGTCGCCGCCGCCAAGCGCTACTTCACCGGGAAGATCGGCATCGACACCGAGGCCGGCCCGACGGAGATCGCGGTCCTCGCGGACTCCACGGCCGACCCGGTGCACGTGGCCGCCGACCTGATCAGCCAGGCCGAGCACGACCCGCTGGCCGCCGCCGTGCTCGTCACGGACTCCGAGGAGCTCGCGGCCGCCGTCGAGCGGGAGCTGGAGCCGCAGGTCGCGGCCACCAAGCACGTCGAGGACCGGATCAAGCCGGCGCTCGCGGGCAGGCAGTCCGCGATCGTGCTGGTCGACAGCCTGGAGGACGGCCTCAAGGTCGTCGACGCGTACGGCGCCGAGCACCTGGAGATCCAGACCGCCGACGCCGCGGCCTGGGCCGCCCGCGTCCGCAACGCCGGTGCGATCTTCGTCGGCCCGTGGGCCCCGGTCTCGCTCGGCGACTACTGCGCCGGGTCGAACCACGTACTGCCCACCGGCGGCTGCGCCTGCCACTCCTCCGGCCTGTCCGTGCAGTCCTTCCTGCGCGGCATCCACATCGTCGACTACACGCGGGACGCCCTCGCCGAGGTCACCCACCACGTGGTGACGCTGGCCGAGGCCGAAGACCTGCCCGCGCACGGCGCGGCCCTCAAGGCCCGCTTCGGTTGGAAGGTGCCCACCCCGTGACCTCCGGACCCATCGGGATCGACGACCTCCCCATCCGGGACGAGCTGCGCGGCAAGACCCCGTACGGCGCCCCGCAGCTCGACGTGCCCGTCCAGCTGAACACCAACGAGAACCCGTACGAGCTCCCCGAGGAGCTGGTCCGGCGGATCGCCGAGCGCGTCGCCGCCGCCGCCCGCACCCTCAACCGCTACCCCGACCGGGACGCGGTCGAGCTGCGGACCGCCCTGGCCGCCTACCTCACCCGTACGGGCAAGCACCCGGTCGCGCGGGAGAACGTATGGGCCGCCAACGGCTCCAACGAGGTCATCCAGCAGCTGCTGCAGACCTTCGGCGGCCCGGGCCGCACCGCGATCGGCTTCGAGCCCTCGTACTCCATGCACGCGCTGATCGCCCGCGGCACCGGGACGGGCTGGATCTCCGGCCCGCGCCGGGAGGACTTCCGCGTGGACGTGGAGGCGGCCGAGCAGGCCATCGCCGAGAACGCCCCCGACGTCGTCTTCATCACCTCGCCCAACAACCCCACGGGTACCGCGGTCGAGGCGGAGACCGTCCTCGCGCTCTACGAGGCCGCGCAGGCGGCCAAGCCCTCGCTCGTCATCGTGGACGAGGCGTACGTGGAGTTCAGCCACCGGGACTCGCTCCTGCCGCTGATCGAGGGCCGCCCCAACCTGGTGGTCTCCCGGACCATGTCCAAGGCCTTCGGCGCCGCCGGACTGCGCCTGGGCTACCTGGCCGCGCACCCGGCCGTGGTCGACGCCGTCCAGCTCGTACGCCTGCCGTACCACCTGTCGGCCGTCACCCAGGCGACCGCGCTGGCCGCCCTGGAGCACACCGACACCTTGCTCGGCTACGTCGAGCAGCTCAAGGCCGAGCGGGACCGCCTCGTGACCGAGCTGCGGGCGATGGGCTGCGAGGTCACCGAGTCCGACGCGAACTTCATCCAGTTCGGGAAGTTCGAGGACTCGCACACCGCCTGGCAGAAGATCCTCGACCAGGGTGTCCTGGTCAGGGACAACGGCGTACCGGGCTGGCTGCGGGTCACCGCCGGCACCCCGGCCGAGAACGACGCGTTCCTGGAAGCGGTTCGCGCACTGAAGAAGGAGCAGCACGCATGAGCCGCATCGGACGGGTCGAACGGACCACGAAGGAGACTTCGGTCCTCGTCGAGATAAACCTCGACGGCACCGGCAAGGTCGACGTCTCGACGGGCGTGGGCTTCTACGACCACATGCTCGACCAGCTCGGCCGCCACGGCCTCTTCGACCTCACGGTCAAGACGGACGGCGACCTGCACATCGACAGCCACCACACCATCGAGGACACCGCCCTCGCGCTCGGCGCCGCCTTCAAGCAGGCCCTCGGCGACAAGGTCGGCATCTACCGCTTCGGCAACTGCACCGTGCCGCTCGACGAGTCCCTCGCCCAGGTGACCGTCGACCTGTCCGGCCGCCCGTACCTCGTGCACACCGAGCCCGAGAACATGGCGCCGATGATCGGCGAGTACGACACGACGATGACCCGGCACATCTTCGAGTCGTTCGTCGCGCAGGCCCAGATCGCCCTGCACATCCACGTCCCGTACGGCCGCAACGCCCACCACATCGTGGAGTGCCAGTTCAAGGCCCTCGCGCGCGCCCTGCGCTACGCGGCCGAGTTCGACCCGCGCGCCGCCGGAATCCTGCCCTCCACGAAGGGCGCCCTCTAGCCGTGAACGGCCTCAACACCATCCTGATCGTCTTCGGCCTCTTCTTGGCCGGAGGCGTCTACTCCTTCCAGAAGCAGCAGATGCCCAAGTCGGTCATCATCCTGCTCGCCATCGGCTCCGCGATGTGCCTCGCCGCCGGAGTCCTGCGGATCCAGGGGATTTGGGAATGAGCGCAGCCCGTCCGACCAAGACGGTCGTGGTCTTCGACTACGGCTTCGGAAACGTCCGTTCCGCCGAGCGTGCTCTCGCGCGCGTCGGCGCGGACGTCGAGATCACCCGCGACTACGACAAGGCGATGGACGCCGACGGGCTCCTCGTCCCCGGTGTCGGCGCCTTCTCCGCCTGCATGCAGGGCCTGAAGGACGCCCGCGGCGACTGGATCATCGGCCGCCGGCTCTCCGGCGGCCGCCCCGTCATGGGCATCTGCGTCGGCATGCAGATCCTCTTCGAGCGCGGCATCGAGCACGGCGTGGAGACGGAGGGCCTCGACGAGTGGCCCGGCACCGTCGAGCCGCTGCGCGCCCCGATCGTGCCCCACATGGGCTGGAACACCGTGGACGCCCCGGCCGACAGCCAGGCCTTCAAGGGCCTGGACGCCGACTCCCGGTTCTACTTCGTGCACTCGTACGCGGTCCGCAACTGGAGCCTGGAAGTCACCAACCCCGCGATCCGCGCTCCCAGGGTCACCTGGGCCACGCACGGCGAACCCTTCGTCGCGGCGGTGGAGAACAGGGCCCTGTGGGCCACCCAGTTCCACCCCGAGAAGTCCGGCGACGCCGGAGCCCAGCTCCTCACCAACTGGATCGAGACCCTTTGATGCCCGTCAACAAGCTGGAACTCCTCCCCGCGGTCGACGTCCGCGACGGGCAGGCCGTCCGCCTCGTGCACGGGGTGTCCGGCAGCGAGACCTCCTACGGCTCCCCGCTCGATGCGGCCCTCGCCTGGCAGGCCTCCGGCGCGGAATGGCTGCACCTCGTCGACCTGGACGCCGCCTTCGGCACCGGCGACAACCGCGCCCTGGTCGCCGAGATCACCGGCGCCATGGACATCAAGGTCGAGCTGTCCGGCGGCATCCGCGACGACGCCTCGCTCGCCGCGGCCCTCGCCACCGGCTGCACCCGCGTCAACCTCGGCACCGCCGCCCTGGAGACCCCCGAGTGGGCCGCCAAGGCCATCGCCGAGCACGGCGACAAGATCGCCATCGGCCTCGACGTACGCGGCACCACCCTCAAGGGCCGCGGCTGGACCAGCGAGGGCGGGGACCTCTACGAGACCCTCGCGCGCCTGGACTCCGAGGGCTGCGCCCGGTACGTCGTCACCGACATCGGCAAGGACGGCACGCTGACCGGCCCCAACCTGGAGCTGCTGAAGAACGTCTGCGCCGCCACCGACCGGCCGGTCGTGGCCTCCGGCGGGATCTCCTCGCTGGACGACCTGCGGGCGCTGTCCGGGCTGGTGCCGCTGGGCGTCGAGGGCGCGATCGTGGGCAAGGCCCTGTACGCCAAGGCCTTCACCCTGGAAGAGGCCCTCCAGGTGGTGTCCGGCTCATGAGCAGTGCTGGTGAGGTCCGCCGCATCTCGTCGGGCGGCCCCTGGGAGGAGGCCGTGGGGTACTCCCGCGCCGTGGAGCTGCCGAACGGGCTCGTGCTCGTCTCCGGCTGCACCTCCGTCGTCGACGGCAAGATCGTGGCCGGCGGCCCGTACGAGCAGACCGTCAACTCCTTCCGCGTCGCGATCGACGCGCTGAAGCAGGTCGGTCTGGGCGCGGAGCACGTGGTCCGGACCCGGATGTACATCACCCACGCGCGGGACGTGGACGAGGTGGGCCGCGCCCACAAGGAGCTCTTCGACTCCGTCCGCCCCGCCGCCTCCATGATCATCGTCTCCGGCTTCATCGACCCCAGCCTGGTCGTCGAGGTCGAGGTCGAAGCCTTCCGAGCCGAAGCCTTCCGAGGGGAGTCCTGATGTCGCTCGCCGTACGAGTGATCCCCTGCCTGGACGTGGACAACGGCCGCGTCGTCAAGGGTGTCAACTTCCAGAACCTGCGCGATGCGGGTGACCCGGTGGAGATGGCCAAGCTGTACGACGCCGAGGGCGCCGACGAGCTGACCTTCCTCGACATCACCGCGTCGTCCGGGAACCGCGAGACCACGTACGACGTGGTGCGGCGGACCGCCGAGCAGGTCTTCATCCCGCTGACCGTGGGCGGCGGCGTCCGCACCGCGGAGGACGTGGACAAGCTGCTGCGGGCCGGCGCCGACAAGGTGGGCGTGAACACCGCCGCCATCGCGCGGCCCGAGCTGATCCAGGAGATCGCGGAGCGCTTCGGGCGGCAGGTCCTGGTGCTGTCCGTCGACGCCCGCCGCACGCCGACCGGTTCCTTCGAGGTCACCACGCACGGCGGCCGCCAGGGCACCGGCATCGACGCCGTCGAGTGGGCGCACCGGGCGGCCGAACTGGGCGCCGGGGAGATCCTGCTGAACTCGATGGACGCGGACGGCACGAAGGACGGGTACGACACCGAGATGATCGCTGCCGTGCGCAAGCACGTCACGGTGCCGGTGATCGCCTCGGGCGGTGCGGGCAGGCTGGAGCACTTCGCCCCGGCGATCGATGCGGGCGCCGATGCGGTGCTCGCGGCCTCGGTGTTCCACTTCGGCGACCTGCGGATCGGCCAGGTCAAGGAAACCCTCCGCCAGGCCGGCCACCCGGTCCGCTGAACGCTGCGCGGGGCCGGAAAGATCCGGCCCCGCGGCGGAGCAGCATCCGCCCCGCAGGCCTAGATCCCCAGCTTGGCCGTCGTCAGTTTGGCGATGGCTTCCTTCGGGCCGTCCAGTTCCACCGCGGCGGCGTCCTGGCGGCCGAAGCAGAAGAGGATCAGTTCGCCCGGTTCGCCGGTGACCGTCACCACCGGGGTGCCCTTGTGGGCGACCGTGGTCTGGCCGTTCGGGCGGCGCAGCACCAGGCCCACCGGGGAGCGGCGGCCCGTCAGGCGGGCCAGCCTCTCCAGGCGGGACCACAGGGCGTCCGAGAACACCGGGTCCAGCCGGCGCGGCGACCAGTCCGGCTGGGCCCGGCGGACGTCCTCCGCGTGGACGTAGAACTCCACCGCGTTCGCCGCCTCGTCGATCTGCTTCAGCGCGTACAAGGACATCTTCGGCGGGCCGGTCCGGATCAGCTGGATCAGTTCCTCGTACGGCTTGGCCGTGTACTCGGCCATCGCCTTGTCCAGCCGGTCCTTCAGGACGTTCAGCAGCAGGCCGCCCGCCGCGTCCGGGCGGCGCTCCCGGACCACCACGTGCGCCGCCAGCTCCCGGGCCCGCCAGCCGTCGCACAGCGTCGGCGCCTCCGGCCCGGCCGCCTCCAACAGGTCCGCCAGCAGCAGGCGTTCACGCTTCGCATGGGTAGACATGGGGGCCAGCCTACGGCCGGAACCCGGCCCGTGCCCGCTCATCAGGCGGACGGTGATCCGTCACCGCCGCCCGGGCGCGGCACAATGGCCCCCATGAGTACGTCCTCCCTCGATCCCGCCATCGCCGCCCGGCTCAAGCGCTCCGCCGACGGCCTGGTTCCCGCCATCGCCCAGCAGTACGACACCGGTGAGGTGCTCATGCTCGGCTGGATGGACGACGAGGCCTTGCACCGCACCCTGACCACCGGCCGCTGCACGTACTGGTCCCGCAGCCGCCAGGAGTACTGGGTGAAGGGGGACACTTCCGGCCACTTCCAGCACGTGAAGTCCGTCGCCCTCGACTGCGACGCCGACACCCTCCTCGTCAAGGTCGACCAGGTCGGCGCCGCCTGCCACACGGGCGCCCGTACGTGCTTCGACGCCGATGTCCTTCCGCTGGCCGAATAGGTAGGTAGGGTCCCAAGCCATGGATCTTGAGACGTTCCGCAAGCTCGCGGCGGACCGCCGCGTCATCCCCGTGAGCCGCAAGCTGCTGGCCGACGGCGACACCCCCGTCGGGCTCTACCGCAAGCTGGCCGCCGAACGCCCGGGCACCTTCCTCCTGGAGTCCGCCGAGAACGGCCGCTCCTGGTCCCGCTACTCCTTCGTCGGCGTACGCAGCGCCTCCACGCTGACCGTCCGCGACGGCCGGGCGCACTGGATCGGCACCCCGCCCGTCGGCGTCCCCACCGACGGCGACCCGCTCGAGGCCCTGCGCGCCACCGTCCAGACCCTGCACACGCCCCGCGACCTCGCGGGCGGGATGCCGCCCTTCACCGGCGGCATGGTCGGCTACCTCGGCTACGACATCGTGCGCCGCCTGGAGCGCATCGGCGAGCACACCGCCGACGACCTGCAGCTGCCCGAGCTGACCATGCTGCTCACCTCCGACCTGGCGGTCATGGACCACTGGGACGGCACCGTCCAGCTCATCGCCAACGCCATCAACCACAACGACCTCGACACCGGCGTGGACGAGGCGTACGCGGACGCGGTGGCCCGGCTGGACGCGATGGAGGCCGACCTCGCGCGTCCCGCCCCCTACACGCCCACGCCGCTGCCCGCCTCCGAGCTGCCCGAGTTCTCCGCGCTGTGGGGCGGCGAGAAGTACCAGGACGCCGTCGAGGACATCAAGGAGCGGATCCGGGCCGGCGAGGCCTTCCAGGTGGTGCCCTCGCAGCGGTTCGAGACCCCCTGCACGGCCTCCGCGCTGGACGTCTACCGGGTGCTGCGGGCCACCAACCCGTCGCCGTACATGTACCTGTTCCGCTTCGAGAACGGCTTCGACGTCGTCGGGTCCAGCCCCGAGGCCCTGGTCAAGGTCGAGGACGGGCGGGCCATGGTCCACCCGATCGCCGGCACCCGCCACCGCGGGGCCACCCCGCAGGAGGACCACGAGCTCGCCGAGGAGCTGCTGGCCGACCCCAAGGAGCGCGCCGAGCACCTGATGCTCGTCGACCTGGGCCGCAACGACCTGGGCCGGGTCTGCGAGCCGGGATCGGTCGAGGTCGTCGACTTCATGTCGATCGAGCGGTACTCGCACGTCATGCACATCGTCTCGACCGTCACCGGCCGCGTCGCCGAGGGCAGGACCGCCTTCGACGTGCTCACCGCCTGCTTCCCGGCCGGCACCCTCTCGGGCGCTCCCAAGCCGCGCGCCATGCAGATCATCGAGGAGCTCGAACCCTCCCGCCGCGGCCTGTACGGCGGCTGCGTCGGCTACCTCGACTTCGCCGGGGACTCCGACACGGCCATCGCCATCCGCACCGCGCTGCTGCGCGACGGCACGGCGTACGTCCAGGCCGGCGCGGGAGTCGTCGCGGACTCGGTGCCCGAGCTGGAGGACAACGAGTGCCGCAACAAGGCGGCCGCCGTGCTGCGCGCGGTGGGAGCGGCGAACCGGCTGAACGGCTCGTGACGGCGTAGGGGATAGTGGGGTGCGTGAGTGCCGTACCCCCACCCCGAAACGACACCGACGCCCCCTCCGCCGGCGCCGCGGACACTGCGGACGGCGGCGCCGGCCGCGGCGGCCGCCGCAGTGTGGCCGCCGCCCTGCTGCTCGGCGCGCTCGGTGCCACCGTCGTCCTGCTCGCCTCCGGCCGCGTCTGGGCCCGGGGCACCGCCGCCGTGGGAGGCGGCTCGCTGCCGCTGACCGCGGACGGGCGGGCCGTGACCGGGCTCCCGGCGGCCCTGGCCATCGTGGGCCTCGCGGCCCTGGTGGCCGTGTTCGCCGTACGCGGCAGGAGCCGGCTGCTGGTCTCCGGGCTGCTCGCGCTGAGCGGCCTGGGCGCGGCGCTCTCCGCGGTGCTGGCCGCCGACGACCGGCAGGCGCTGGACGCGCAGGCCGCCCGTACGACCGCGGACACCGCGGCGCAGGTGGGGGCGCTGACGCACACGGCCTGGCCGTACATCACGGCCGCCGGCGCGGCCCTGATCCTGGTCGCCGGACTGCTGGCCCTGCGCTTCGGCCGCAGCTGGCCGGCGATGGGCGGCCGCTACGAGCGGGACGGCAGCCCCCGGTCCCGCAAGGCGGCGTCGGTGGACCCCGACCGGCCCGAGGACCTGTGGAAGGCCCTGGACCGCGGCGAGGACCCGACCCGCTGACCATGCACCGCGCCCGGTGCGGGACAATGGCCACCGAGCATTCGACTCAGACCGCGTTTTTTGAACAACCTGCGACAGAGCAAACGAGGAGCAACTCATGGCGGGCACGAACCACGGACACACCCCGGCCGCCTGGACCGGTGTCACCATCGCCTTCATCGGTTTCTGCATCTCCGGCGCGTTCATGGTGATCGCGAACCCGCTCGGGTTCTGGGCCGGTCTCGTCGTCGTCGCGCTCGGCGGTGTGGTGGGCCTGGCGATGAAGGCCGCGGGCATGGGCGCGCCGAAGGCCGCCCACGAGGACCTGGCCGTGGTCATCGCCGCCAACAAGGCTGCCGCCAAGGTCTGAGCACCGCCGAGGTCCGGGTATCGGTTCACACCTTCGAAAGGCGCGGCCCCGTCGGGCTGCGCCTTTTGTCATGAGCGGAGAGAATCAGCGGGTGAACGACGCCTCACGCAGCCCTTTCGCGGTGCCCGGGCCCGGGCCCGCGCCGCCCGTGCCGCCCGCGCCCGCGCCGCCGCAGAGCCGCGCGCGGCGGCTGGCCAGGCCGGCGCTCACACTGGCCTCGGCGGCCCTGGCCTTTGCGTACGTGGGGGCCGTGGATCCCAATGAACCCGGCCACTATCCGGTCTGCCCGCTCTTTCGGCTGACCGGAATTCTGTGCCCCGGATGCGGCGGGCTGCGCAGTGCGCACGCGTTCGCCCACGGCGATCTGATCACCGCTTTCGGGGCGAATGCCCTGGCCGTCGTCGGCTACTTCGCCTTCGCCGGCTTCATGGTCCTGTGGCTGGTTCGCGCCTTTCGCGGCGGCCCGGCCCCGCGCTTCGCCCTGCGGGGGCCGTACTGGTGGGCCATCGGGGTGCTGGCGCTGGTTTTCGTGGTGGTCCGAAATCTGCCGTTCGGATCCGCCCTGGCCCCCTGAGGCCCGTATCCGGCCTGCCCAGGGCCCATATGAATCCCGGATTCCGAATGTCCAGTGATTGGGACGCCGTCAACCGCGTGCGGAGCGCAAGCCCTCCTGCGGATACCATTTGATTGCTGACCTTGCAGTTGTACGTGTCTGCAAGGCGGCCGACCGTCATCGACCCGGAAGGGGGCCGCTCGCGTGAGTGTGCTCGACGAGATCATCGAAGGGGTCCGCGAAGACCTTGCCGAACGGCAGGCCCGCGTGAGCCTCGACGAGCTCAAGGAGCGTGCCGCCAAGGCGCCCCAGGCCAAGGACGGCGTCGCTGCCCTGCGCGGCGACAGCGTCAAGGTGATCTGCGAGGTCAAGCGCTCCAGCCCCTCCAAGGGCGCGCTGGCCGCGATCGCGGATCCCGCCGGACTCGCCGCCGACTACGAGGCGGGCGGTGCGGCGGTCATCTCCGTCCTCACCGAGCAGCGCCGTTTCGGCGGCTCGCTGGCCGACCTGGAGGCCGTCCGCGCGCGCGTGGACATCCCGATCCTGCGCAAGGACTTCATCGTCACGGCGTACCAGCTGTGGGAGGCCCGCGCCTACGGCGCCGACCTCGTGCTGCTGATCGTCGCGGCCCTGGAACAGGAGGCCCTCGTCTCCCTCATCGAGCGGGCCGAGTCCATCGGGCTCACCCCGCTCGTGGAGGTCCACGACGAGGACGAGGTCGAGCGCGCGGTTGCGGCCGGCGCCAAGATCATCGGCGTCAATGCCCGCAACCTCAAGGACCTCAAGGTCGACCGCTCCACGTTCGAGCGCGTCGTCGGCGAGATCCCGGCCCACATCGTCAAGGTTGCCGAGTCCGGCATCCGCGGGCCGCACGACCTGATCGCCTACGCCAACGAGGGCGCCGACGCCGTCCTCGTCGGGGAGTCCCTGGTCACCGGCCGCGACCCGAAGTCGGCCGTGGCCGACCTCGTCGCCGCCGGCGCCCACCCCGCCCTGCGCCACGGACGGAGCTGACCCGTCCCATGGCCCACGACCGCCCCTCCGTCCGCACCCGACCGGGCCGCGGCCCGGCCGGCGTGCCGACGGCGCACGCGCCCCTGGCGCGCGGCTGCCGCCCCCGCGGCTGCCGTGCCCCGGCCCGGCGGGTGCACGGGCGGCGGGTCAGGTACGTGATCGGCTCCGAGCCCGGTCAGGTCAACGGCATGCGATGGCGCCCCACAGACGCGCTGTGACGAGGGCCGTCCCGGTCCGGTACGCCTGACGCCGTCCCACGACGGCGCCCCGCGTACCGCCCCGCGCGGTGCTCGTTCACGGCCTGTCGCCCAGAGCCGCCGGCTCCGGGCGCGGGCCGCTGCGTCCGTACGCATCCCCACCCCCGCAGCGGGGTGCGCGTGCGGCGGGCCTGCAGCGCAATACGGTGCATCCATCCCATCGCACCCGTAGGAGTACTGGGCATGTCCAGCAGCTCGTTCTTCGTTCCGGACCCGGAGGGTCACGTCCCCAACGCCGAGGGCTACTTCGGCGACTTCGGCGGCAAGTTCATCCCGGAGGCGCTCGTCGCCGCCGTGGACGAGGTCGCCGTCGAGTACGAGAAGGCCAAGGACGACCCGGCCTTCGCGGCCGAGCTCAACGACCTGATGGTCAACTACACCGGCCGGCCCAGCGCCCTCACCGAGGTGCCGCGGTTCGCCGAGCACGCCGGGGGCGCCCGGATCTTCCTCAAGCGCGAGGACCTCAACCACACCGGCTCGCACAAGATCAACAACGTGCTGGGCCAGGCGCTGCTCACCAAGCGCATGGGCAAGACCCGCGTCATCGCCGAGACCGGAGCCGGCCAGCACGGCGTCGCCACCGCCACCGCCTGCGCGCTCTTCGGCCTCGAGTGCACCGTCTACATGGGCGAGATCGACACCCAGCGCCAGGCCCTGAACGTGGCCCGGATGCGGATGCTGGGCGCCGAGGTCATCGCCGTGAAGTCCGGCTCCCGGACCCTCAAGGACGCCATCAACGAGGCGTTCCGCGACTGGGTCGCCAATGTGGACCGCACCCACTACCTCTTCGGCACGGTCGCCGGTCCGCACCCCTTCCCGGCCATGGTCCGCGACTTCCACCGGGTCATCGGCGTCGAGGCCCGCCGCCAGATCCTGGAGCGCGCCGGCCGGCTGCCCGACGCCGTCGCGGCCTGCGTCGGCGGCGGCTCGAACGCCATCGGCCTCTTCCACGCCTTCATCCCGGACGCCGGCGTCCGCCTGGTCGGCTTCGAGCCCGCCGGACACGGAGTCGAGACCGGCGAGCACGCGGCCACGCTGACCGCGGGCGAGCCGGGCATCCTGCACGGCTCCCGCTCGTACGTCCTCCAGGACGAGGAGGGCCAGATCACCGAGCCGTACTCGATCTCGGCCGGTCTGGACTACCCGGGCATCGGCCCGGAGCACTCGTACCTCAAGGACAGCGGCCGCGGCGAGTACCGCGCGGTCACCGACGACGCCGCGATGCAGGCCCTGCGCCTGCTCTCCCGCACCGAGGGCATCATCCCGGCCATCGAGTCGGCGCACGCGCTCGCGGGCGCCCTCGACCTGGGCAAGGAGCTCGGCAAGGACGGGCTGATCGTGGTCAACCTGTCCGGCCGCGGCGACAAGGACATGGACACGGCAGCCCGCTACTTCGGGCTGTACGACGCAGAGCAGCGGAACGCGACCGAAAACACCGAGGGGGAGTCCAAGTGAGCACGGGGAACATCCAGCTGCTGAGCGACACCCTCGCGAAGGCCAAGTCCGAGGACCGTGCGGCCCTCGTCGCCTACCTCCCGGCCGGGTTCCCGACCGTCGACGGCGGGATCGAGGCCGTCAAGGCCGTCATCGCGGGCGGCGCGGACGTGGTCGAGGTCGGCCTCCCGCACAGCGACCCGGTCCTGGACGGCGCGGTCATCCAGACCGCCGACGACATCGCCCTGCGCGGCGGCGTCAAGATCGCCGACGTCCTGCGCACCGTGCGCGAGGCGCACGCGGCGACCGGGGCCCCGGTCCTGGTGATGACGTACTGGAACCCGATCGACCGCTACGGCGTGGAGCGGTTCGCCGCCGAGCTGGCCGCGGCGGGCGGCGCGGGCTGCATCCTGCCCGACCTGCCGGTCCAGGAGTCCGCGCTGTGGCGTGAGCACGCCGACAAGCACGGTCTGGCGACCGTCTTCGTCGTCGCTCCGAGCAGCAAGGACGAGCGCCTGGCGACCATCACGGCCGCCGGTTCCGGTTTCGTCTACGCCGCCTCGCTGATGGGTGTCACCGGCACCCGCGAGTCGGTCGGCAACGAGGCCCAGGAGCTGGTCCGGCGTACGCGCGCCACCACCGAGCTGCCCGTCTGCGTCGGCCTGGGCGTCTCCAACGCCGTACAGGCCAAGCAGGTCGCGAGCTTCGCCGACGGGGTCATCGTCGGCTCGGCGTTCGTGAAGCTGCTGCTGGACGCGCCGGACCTGCCGGCCGGGCTGGCCGCCGTACGGGCGCTGGCGGGCGAGCTCGCGGAAGGCGTGCGCAGGAGCTGACGGAGACAGGAGCTGACCCACGCGTTCGATCCACGGCGCGAACCCTTGATCGGGTTCTGTAGTCCGATCGGGTGGAAGTGGGGGCGGGGAGGCACGCGAGTGCCTCCCCGCTTCGTTTGGCCGCACGTGAGCGAGATGAACGACGGTGCGAACCGCGAAGCGAAACGATCGGCCCGCGAGCGGCTCCAGGTGGAGCGTGAGCGCGAGAAGAAGAGGGAAAAGCGGCGGCGGACCCTCATCGTGGCGTCGGCCGTGGTGGGCGTCCTCGGCCTGGCGGCCGTCGTCGGCCTGATCGCGGCCAACACCGGCGGCGACAAGTCCGCCGGCGGAGGTCCGGTGACCGCCCCCTCCGGGGCCACCGGCAAGGACGCGCTCGCCATCCAGACGGGCAAGCCCGAGGCCAAGTCCACGCTGACGGTGTGGGAGGACTTCCGCTGCCCGGCGTGCAAGTCCTTCGAGACCAACTACCGGGACACGGTCCACGACCTGGAGGCCAAGGGGCTGCTCAAGGTCGATTACCACATCGTCACCCTGATCGACGGGAACATGGGCGGCAGCGGCTCGCTGAAGGCCGCGAACGCCGCCGCCTGCGCGCAGGACGCCGGGAAGTTCGCGGCGTACCACGACGTCCTGTTCGAGAACCAGCCGCAGGAGATCGACGACGCCTACGGGAAGAACGCCAAGCTGCTGGAGCTGGCCGCCAAGGTGGACGGGCTGGACACTCCGGAGTTCCGCAAGTGCGTCGAGGACGGGACGCACAACAGCTGGGTGAACAAGTCCTTCGAGGCCTTCCGCGCCGGGAAGTTCAAGGGCACCCCGGCCGTGCTCCTGAACGGCAAGGACCTCTTCGCCGACCAGGCCAACCCCGTCACCCCGCAGAAGCTCAAGGAGCAGGTGGAGGGCGCCGCGAAGGGCGCCGGGGGCGCGAGCGCCTCGCCGTCCGCCTCGCCGAGCCCCTCCGGGAAGGGCGCGAAGGGCTCGGCCTCCGCATCGCCGTCGGCCTCATCGGCGGGCTCTTCGTCCGGCTCTTCTTCCGGCTCTTCGTCGGGCTCGGTGAAGTCTTCGTCCACTTCCTCGGGCATGTCCGGGTCGTCCTCGACGGGATCGCGGGCCGGATCGGCCGGGGTCGCCAAGGGAGCCGCCGACACCCCCTGAGTCCGTCTCGATTTGGCGCCAGGTTGCCGGGCGGGTTGCGGTCCGTACCGCCCGGCAGGGTAGCGTCGGCTCTGCCATGAACCTTGCCTATATCCCCAGCCCGTCGACCGGCGTGATCCATCTCGGACCGATCCCGCTGCGCGGCTACGCGTTCTGCATCATCATCGGCGTCTTCGTCGCCGTCTGGCTCGGCAACAAGCGGTGGATCGCGCGCGGCGGAAAGCCGGGCACGGTCGCGGACATCGCGGTGTGGGCCGTGCCGTTCGGCCTGATCGGCGGTCGCCTGTACCACGTGATCACCGACTACCAGCTGTACTTCGGCGAGGGCCGCAACTGGGTCGACGCCTTCAAGATCTGGGAGGGCGGCCTCGGCATCTGGGGCGCCATCGCGCTGGGCGCGGTGGGCGCCTGGATCGGCTGCCGCCTGCGCGGCATCCCGCTGCCGGCCTGGGCCGACGCCCTGGCACCCGGTATCGCGCTGGCCCAGGCCTGCGGCCGCTGGGGCAACTGGTTCAACCAGGAGCTGTACGGGCGGGCCACCGACCTGCCCTGGGCGGTCAAGATCAGCGACGGCCCCAACCGGATCGCCGGCACCTACCACCCGACCTTCCTGTACGAGTCGCTGTGGTGCCTCGGCGTCGCCGCGCTCGTGATCTGGGCCGACCGCCGCTTCAAGCTGGGCCACGGCCGGGCGTTCGCCCTGTACGTCGCCGCGTACTGCGTGGGCCGCGGCTGGATCGAGTACATGCGGGTCGACGAGGCGCACCACATCCTCGGTGTCCGGCTGAACGTGTGGACCTCGGTCGTGGTCTTCATCCTGGCCGTGGTCTACCTCGTGCTGTCGGCCAAGCTGCGGCCGGGCCGCGAAGAGGTCGTGGAGCCGGACCGCGGACCCGCGGCATCCGACCCGGCGACCAAGACCGACGAGGGCGCGGCGGGCGAAGGCAAGGCCGTCGAGGACGCGGACAAGGCGCAGGACGCCGGCGCGCACGCCCCGGTCACCGCCGAGGCCGAGGACTCCGAGCCGAAGCCCGAGGCCGAGGCTCCGAAGGCCGCCAAGAAGCTCTGACCCGCTCATCCGGATCACACGGGAGGGGCGCCGCGCCACCGCGCGGCGCCCCTCCCGTTTTCGGTTCCACCGAGGACGCACCGGCCATCCACCGGGCCGGTGGCGCGGCCGTCATTCCCGGCGGGCGAGCGCGACGACCCGTTCCGCGCCCGCCAGGACCGCCGGGTCGACGAAGCGGCCGTCCGGCAGGGCCACCGCTCCCGGGGTGCGGCGGGCCGCCGCGACGATCTCCTGGGCGGCGGTCACCTCCTCCGGGGCGGGCAGGTACGCCCGCTCGATCACCGGCAGCTGGCGCGGGTGGATCGCCGCCCGGCCCAGGAAGCCCAGCGCCCGCCCGCGGACACAGGAGACGGCCAGCGCCTCCAGGTCCCGGATGTCGGGGAAGACCGACTGCGCGGGCGGGGCCAGCCCCGCCGCCCGGGCCGCGACCACCACCCGGGAGCGCGGCCAGTCCAGGCCCGCCTCCGCGCTGATGCCCAGATCGGCGCGGAGGTCCGCCTCGCCGAGGGAGAGCCCGCGCAGCGCGGGGTGGGCGCGGGCGATCTCGTACGCGCGCTCCACGGCCAGCGCCGACTCCAGCATGGCGTGCAGGGCCACCCCGCCGGTGCGGTCGGCGACCGCGGCGATCTGTTCCGGGGCCGAGACCTTCGGCAGCCGCAGCCCCGCGAGGCCGTGCAGCCCGGTCAGAGCGGTGAGGTCGGCGCCGGCCCAGGGGGAGTCCAGGGCGTTGACGCGGACGAAGACCGGGACCGGAGGCCGCTCGGCCAGCCGTTCCGCGGTGGCGGCGCGGGCGTACTCCTTGCGGGAGGCCGACACCGCGTCCTCGAGGTCGACGATGACGGCGTCGGCCCCGGAGTGCAGGGCCTTGGCGACCACCTCCGGGCGGTCGCCGGGTACGTACAGCCAGGTCAGGATCACAGGGCCCCCTCCATCCGGAGTGCGCTGATCTCGGACTCGGACAGGCCCAGTTCGGTGAGTACGGCGTCGGTGTCCGCGCCGTGCGGGCGGCCCGCCCAGCGGATCCGGCCGGGGGTCTCGGACAGCCGGAACAGGACGTTCTGCATCCGGAGCGGGCCGAGTTCGGGGTCCTCGACCTCGGTGACGGTGTCCAGGGCCGCGAACTGCGGATCGGCCATGACGTCGCGTACGTCGTAGACCCGGGCCACGGCGGCCTCGGCCTCCTCGAACGCGGCGACCACGTCGTCGGCCTTGTGGCGCCCGATCCAGCCCCCGACGGCCTCGTCCAGGACGGGCGCGTGGGCGGCTCGGCCGGAGCCGGTCGCGAACCAGGGCTCGGCGATCAGCTCGGGCCGGCCGACGAGCCGCATGACGCGTTCCGCGACGGACTGGGCCGAGGTGGAGACCGCCAGCCAGAGCCCGTCCGCACTGCGGTAGGTGTTCCGGGGGGCGTTGTTGGTGGAGCGGTTGCCGGTGCGCGGCTGGACGTAGCCGAGCTGGTCGTACCAGAGCGGGTGCGGGCCCAGCACGGTGAGGATCGGCTCGATGATGGCCAGGTCCACCACCTGCCCGTGGCCGGTGCGCGCGCGCCCGGCGAGCGCGGTCATCACCGCGTACGCGGTGGTCAGCGCGGCGATCGAATCGGCGAGGCCGAAGGGCGGCAGGGTGGGCGGGCCGTCCGGCTCCCCGGTGATCGCGGCGAAGCCGCTCATCGCCTCGGCGAGGGTGCCGAAGCCGGGGCGGTGGGCGTACGGGCCCTGCTGGCCGAAGGCCGTGACGCGGGTCAGGACCAGCCGGGGGTTGGCGGCGGACAGCTCGGGCCAGCCCAGGCCCCATTTCTCGAGGGTTCCGGGACGGAAGTTCTCGATGACCACGTCGGCTTCGGCGGCCAGCCGCAGCAGGGTGTCGCGCCCGCCCGGCGTGGACAGGTCGAGGGTCATCGTCCGCTTGTTCCGCCCGAGCAGCTTCCACCACAGGCCGACGCCGTCCTTGGCGGGGCCGTGGCCGCGCGAGGGGTCGGGGCGCCGCGGGTGCTCGACCTTGACGACGTCGGCGCCGAAGTCCCCGAGCAGGGTCGCGGCGAGCGGCCCGGCGAAGAGCGTGGCGAGGTCCAGCACCCGCGTCCCGGCCAGCGGCCCGGCCGCGGATCCGCCGCCGGCCCCGGCCCCGGGCTGCCCGCCGGGGATCACGAGGCGGCTCCGCAGGAGCGGCCGGTCCCGGCCTCGGGACCGGGCACCGTCGCGGCGAAGGCGTCCGTCTCGGCGCGGGTCGGCATCGAGTCCTGGGCTCCCGGGCGCTGGACCGAGAGCGCCGCCGCCGCCGACGCCCAGCGCAGCGCCTGCGGCACGGGCCGGTGCTCCCCGAGGGCCACGGCGAGCGCGCCGACGAAGGTGTCCCCGGCGGCGGTGGTGTCCACCGCCCGGACCCGGGGCGCGGGCACGGTCAGCGGCGCGCGCCCGCGGGCGGCGTACAGGGACCCGGCCGCGCCGAGGGTGATGACCACCTCCGGGACCTCGTGGAGCAGGGCCTCGGCGGCCTGGTACGGGTCGGTGAGGCCGGTCAGGGCGGCCGCCTCGTGCTCGTTGGGGACCAGCAGGTCGGTGGCGGCGAGCAGTTCCGCGGGCAGCGGCTGGGCGGGGGCCGGGGTGAGGACCGTACGGACGCCGTGGGCGCGGGCGGCGAGCGCGCCGGCGAGGACGGCGGGGAGCGGGAGTTCGAGCTGGAGGAGGAGCGCATCGGCGGCGCCGATACGGGAGTCGTCGCCCGCCTCCAGGCCGGTGACGTGGGCGTTGGCGCCCGGGATGACGATGATGCTGTTGCCGCCCTCGTCGTCCACGGTGATGTGGGCGGTGCCGCTGGCGCCCTCGACGGTGCGCAGGGCCGCGGTCTCGACCCCGGCCGCGGCGAGCGCGGAGCGCAGCCGTACGCCGAACTCGTCGGCCCCGACCGCGCCGATCATCACCACCTCCCCGCCGCAGCGGGCGGCGGCGACGGCCTGGTTGGCGCCCTTGCCGCCGGGAACGGTGCGGAACGCGCGGCCGGTGACGGTCTCCCCGAGGCGGGGGGCCTTGGGGACGTAGGCGACGAGGTCCATGTTGGTACTGCCGAGCACGGCGATGGCCGTCATGGGCGGGCTGCCTCCTGTGCGGTGAGGTGGGCGAGGGCGTCGAAGCCGATGCCGTCGAAGCCGGGGACGGTGGTGGCGAGGCGGTTCTTGAGGGGGGCGGACCAGCGGTGCGGGACGCCGTTCGGGTCGACGAGCGCGGCGAGGGAGCCGGCGGTGGCCCCGTTGGAGTCGGTGTCCCAGCCGCCGGACACCGCGCGGCAGACGGAGCGGGTGAAGTCCCCGTCGGCGTGGGTGAGGGCGGCGGCGATCAGGGCGGTGTTGGGGACGGCGTGGACCCAGTGGTAGTGCCCGTACCGGGCGTGCAGGTGGTCCACGACGCGGTCGAAGCCGGCGTCGGCGTGCCGGGCGGCCGTGTCGACGGCGTGCCGGACGGCCTCGGCGAGCCGTGAGCGGGGCGGTACGACGGCCAGTCCGGCCCGGAGCGCGGTGTGGACGTCGGCCCGGCCGCCGGCGGCCTCGGCGATGGCGGCGGCGGTGAAGAGGGCGGCGTACAGGCCGTTGCCGGTGTGGGTGAGGGCGGCGTCCCGGTACGCCTGGGCCGCGGCGGCGGCCGGGTCGCCGGGGTTGGTCCAGCCGTGGACGTCGGCC
The DNA here is from genome assembly GCF_035984415.1 of Streptomyces sp. NBC_01296. Taxonomy (NCBI): domain Bacteria; kingdom Bacillati; phylum Actinomycetota; class Actinomycetes; order Kitasatosporales; family Streptomycetaceae; genus Streptomyces; species Streptomyces sp. NBC_01296. Next base: position 6,278,815 of record NZ_CP130720.1, read on the forward strand.
CGGATGAGGGCGCCGATCCATTCGCGGAAGGGGTTGTGGTGGGTGGCGGTGGCCGGAGGCTCGAGCCCGAGCAGCAGGTTCCGGTACGCGAGGCGCTCGGCGGTGAAGGCCCGGCCGGCGGGGAGCTCGTCGAGCCAGAGGCGGGCGACGTCGGCGGTGCTGAAGCCCCTGCCGTACCGGCGCAGCAGGATCAGGTTCAGCAGGGGGTAGTTGAGGTCGTCGTCCTCGGGGGCGCCGTCGATGTTCTCGGCGAGCGAGGTGGCGGCGGAGCGCCGGTTCCAGGGGTGGGCGGCCAGCAGCTCCGCGGGGACGCCGTGTTCGGTGAACCAGTCGTCCAGGGGCCAGTTCCCGGCGGCCCGGCCCAGCGCCCGGATCCCCTCGAGCGGGAGCTTCTCCACGGGCTTCCCGAGCACGCACCCCACGGCCCGCCCCACCCAGGCCCGCTCGAGCCGCTCCCGCAGCCCGGGGCCGCCCCGGTGGCCGGCGGCGACCGGCGGCGCGGTCCACGTCGCGGTCCGCGTCACGGTCCATGTCGCGGTGATGTCCGGCCAGGCGGTCGGCTCGTCCCGGGCCGACGGGGAGGGGAGGCCCTCGAGTTCGGTCAGGAGCCGGGAGGCCAGGGCGCGCAGCTCCGGCGGGGCCGGGGCTGTGGAGGCGCCGGCCCGGCCGGGCGCCGGGTGGCCGCCGGCCGTGAGCCAGGCGCGGAGCAGGGGCTCCGCGTCCCGCCCGTCCTCGGCGGCCTGCCGCAGCTCGTGCCCGACCAGGTCCTCCGGCTGCACCCAGCTGAGCCGTACCGGCGCGGCCGGGAGGGCAGGGGCATCGCAGGGCGGGGTGCCGGTCACTGCGGGGCGGCGATCGAGGTGAAGGCCGACTCGTGGGCGCGGCGGCGGGCGGCGTCGAGGGCGAAGACCTCGCGGGCCACCGCGGCCAGCGCCGACGCCGGGGCGTGCAGGTCGAGGCGGCTGGCCTCGGCGACCTGTTTGGCCCAGGCCGGCGGGATGGCCGAGGCGCCGGACAGGGCTCCGGCGATCGCCCCCGCCATCGTGGCGATGGAGTCGCAGTCCCGGCCGTAGTTGACGGCTCCGAGCACCGAGCCCTCGTACGCACCGTCGGCGACGATCAGCATGCCGAGCGCGATCGGGAGCTCCTCGATCGCGTGGAGGCGGGACGGGCGGCGGGCGCCGAGCGAGGGGGAGCGGTAGTCCGGGCCCACCGAGTCGTACGGGGCGACGGCCGCCCGCAGGGGGGCCAGGGCCGACTCGAAGTCCCGGTGGCGGCCCGCGACTTCGCAGACCGCCTCGATGGCCGACCGGGTGCCGTCCTTGGCCAGCGCCAGGGCCGTGTCCACCACCGAGGACGCCGTCGCCCCCGGCACGCACGCCGCCGCGACCGCCGCGGCGAAGACGCCCGCCGCCTCGCGCCCGTACGAGGACTGGTGCGCGCCGGCGACGTCCAGCGCCTCCGCGTACGCGCCCGCCGGATTGCCCGCGTTGACGATGCCGACCGGCGCCATGTACATCGCCGCACCGCAGTTGACGATGTTGCCGTTGCCCGCCTCGCGCGGGTCCGCGTGCGCGTAGTGCAGCCGGGTCACGATCCACTTCTCGGCGAGGAAGATCCGCTGGAGGGGCAGGGCCTCGGCCTCGAGTTCGGGGATCCAGCGCGGGTTGGTCATCAGGTCCGGGACCAGGTGGTCGGCGATCGCATACGCGTCGAGGTGGTCCCGTACGGCCTCGTAGACCCGTACCAGCGCATGCGTCATGAGGGTGTCGTCGGTGACGTGCCCGTCGCCCTTGTGGTACGGCGCGATGGGTCGGGCCGTACGCCAGTCCTCGTGCCACGGGCCGACGATGCCGTGCACGCGGCCGCCGTGCCGTTCCACGATCCGGTCCGGGGACCAGCCCTCCACCGGACCGCCGAGCGCGTCGCCGACCGCGGCTCCGACGAGGCAGCCGGCCGCCCGGTCTTCGAGAGTGAGCGTCATGTCCGAATCATCCCTTGGGTGAGGTGAGTTCCGTACGAGCCAGCAGCGCGGCGAGTTCGACCAGATCGGTGCCGGCGAGACGGGGGAGGGCGCAGCCGGACAGGGTGCGGCAGGCCTCGCGCCAGGCGGTGGGGATCGAGTCGCCGCCGCCGAGGGCGCCGGTGAGCGCGCCGGCGAGGGCGGGGGCGGAGTCCGCGACGCGGGACAGGCAGGCCGCGGCCGGGACGGCCTCGGCGGCCCGGCCGCGGGCGGCGGTGGCGAGGGCGAGGGCCACGGGGACGGTCTCGGCGGCGGCGATGCCGTAGCTGTAGACGTGGTCGACGATCTCGTGCTCGAGGGTGGGGACGATGGCGAAGGCGCCGCCCCCGTCGCCGTGGGCACGGGCGAGCTTGACGGCGTGACGGGCGTTGCGGCCGATCTCGGTGGCCTCGGGGAGCTGGCCGAGGGCGGCGTCGACGGCGGTGTCGGTGTCGGCGCCGGCGAGGGCGGCCGCGAGGGCGGCGGCCATGGCGCGGGCGCCGTGGACCCCGTCGCCGTCCTGGGTGTAGCGGGCGTCGAACTCGGCGAGGTCCGCGGCCGCGGCCGGGTCCCCGGGGTGGACGACGGCGAGGACGCAGGCGCGGATGCAGGCGGCGTCGTCGAAGTAGTGCGGGTTGTCGTGGCCGGTGGCGGGCGGGCGCAGGCCGGCGGCGAGGTTGCCGAGGCCGGCGCGGACGGAGATGCGGGCGCGCAGCGGGAGCACGGCCGACTCCACCTCGGGGGCGCGCTCGGCCGCCGCGGCGATCTCGCTGGCCAGGGCGTTCCAGGCGAGGTCGATGGCGGCCCGCATCCGGCGGGACCGGCTGAGGTCGCTGAGCAGCACGCCGGCCGCGGTGAGCACGGATTCGGCGGCGAAGGCGGCCCATTCGGCGTCGTCGGAGGGGCCGAGGCGCAGGGGTTCCGGGGGCTGGTTCAGGGCGATGGGCACGGGGAGGGTCGTGGTCTGGTTCTGCTCGGCGAAGGTGTCGAGCTCGCGGGTGAGGCGGCGGGTCCACTCGGGCATGCGGCTGGCCCGGTGCCGGGCGGCGGGCCACCCGGCGGCATCGCCCGCGGCGAGCCCGAGCAGCAACCCCTCGATCCGGCGGACCCCTGCGGGGGGCCGGGGGGCGGGCCGGGGGGCGCGGGTCTCCCCGGACCCTGCGGGGTCGGTGCGCACCTCCGCGTGCGGCCCGGCGTCGACCGCCGGCGGGTTCGGGGGGACGGAGGGGGCCGTCATCGGGGGGTCTCGGATTCCGGGGTGAGGAGGTCCGCGATGTCCAGGACGTGGTAGCCCCGCATCGAGGGGAGGCAGCTGCCCCGGACCGGGCCGATCGCCGCCGCCCAGGCGGCCGGGATGGCGGCGACGCCCGACAGGGCGCCGGCGAGGGCGCCCGCCACCGCGGCCGTCGTGTCCGCGTCGCGGCCCATGTTCACCGCCGTCAGGACCGACGACGGGAAGTCGCCGCCGCATGCCGCGAAGGCGCCGAACGCCAGGCCCACCGCCTCCGGGGCCAGGTCCGTCCACGGGTAGCCGCCGATCACCACCGCGGAGCGCACCGCCCGCTCCCCCCGCGGGGCCGCCGTGACGGCCCGGCGCAGCGAGCGGGCCGTCCAGGAGTCGGAGGGGATGACCGACAGGGCCGCGGAGACGACGGATGCGGGCGGGCCGCCCGCCATCGCGGCGGCGACGCCCGCGGCCACCGCCTGGCCGCCGTAGATTCCCTCGCCGTCGTGGCTGACCGAGCCGTCGATCGCGACCAGCCGGGCGGCCTCCGCCGGGCGGCCCGCCGCGAACACCCCGAAGGGCGCCGCCCGCATCGCCAGACCGTCCGACCAGGCGTGGCGGTGCTGCGCGGAGATGGGGGCCGCGAGGCCCCGGCGGAGGTTCTCCAGGGTGCCGCGCTCGCTGAAGCCGGCCCCGCGGAACGGCCCCTCGTCGAGGTCGGCGATCCAGTGGTGCCAGGCCCGCTCGACGTGGGAGACGGTGAGCGCCGACCCGTGGCGGGCCAGCAGCAGCCCCGAGAAGATCGCGTACTCGGTGTCGTCGGTGCCCGCCGGGTCCTCCGACACGAAGCCCTCGATGCGGCCCCATTTCGCCCGGATCTCGGAGGGCTTCATGTTCTCGGCGGGGGCCCCGAGCGCGTCACCCGCCGCGAGGCCCAGAAGAGCGCCCCTGGCCCGTTCGAGGAGGACCTGCGGATTGCATGCAATCTGCTTCATCAGCTCCATGGCGGCGCCTCTCCCACTTGGATGGGGCCCATCATGAGCCCTTGGGGGATTTGTGCCATGACATATGGTTTGTCACTCGCCGCGAAACACCCCGCCCAGACCCCCGTCACCCGGTCGCCGACCCGCGAAACCCCAGGTAAGTACGGCCTTCCTTGCTGGCGGGCGGCAGAAATCGTGCGTAGTTTCGAGGTGTTCAGGGGGAGTGGCTGCCTGCGCGTCGCGCATGGCGTGGTTCCGCGTACCCGCTCGTACAAAAGGGGAGACGACGGGCATGTCCATCATCGACATCGAAGCACCGCTGCACACCGCGCACCGAGACAACCACACCCACCGTGACGTCAACGGCGGATGGCTGCGGCCGGCCGTGTTCGGAGCCATGGACGGGCTCGTCTCCAACCTCGCGCTGATGACCGGCGTGGCCGGCGGCGCCGTCTCCCCGCAGACCGTGGTGATCACCGGGCTGGCGGGCCTCGCGGCCGGAGCCTTCTCGATGGCGGCCGGCGAGTACACCTCCGTCGCCTCGCAGCGCGAGCTGGTCCTCGCCGAACTCGACATAGAGCGTCAGCAGTTGCGCAAGCACCCCATCGACGAGATGGAGGAGCTGGCCGAGCTGTACGTTTCGCGCGGCGTCGAGCCGGCCCTCGCCCGCGAGGTCGCCATGCAGCTGTCCCGCGACCCCGACCAGGCGCTGGAGATCCACGCCCGCGAGGAGCTCGGGATCGACCCCGACGACCTGCCGTCGCCGATGGTCGCCGCGGTCTCGTCCTTCGGCTCCTTCGCGCTGGGCGCGCTGCTGCCCCTGCTGCCGTACCTGCTCGGTGCCACCTCCCTGTGGCCCGCGGTGCTGCTCGCGCTGGCCGGGCTCTTCGCCTGCGGCGCGGTGGTCTCCCGGGTGACCGCGCGGAGCTGGTGGTACAGCGGTCTGCGGCAGCTGCTGCTGGGCGGCGCGGCCGCGGGTGTGACGTACGTCCTGGGAACCTGGATCGGCGGAGCCGTAGGCTGACCGCGCAAGTAGTGAGACTATGCAGTCCGTGACATAAGTAGTCCATTACCCGGCGGTTTCGATTCCGTGTCCGCCGGGCATCAGACCAGGGCGCCGCGCGCAGGGCAATGATGCCCGCCCGCTGCGTGCGTCTGAACGTCTCCAGATCTGCACTTTCTGCTGCGTGCAGTGTCCGCATGGTGAAACGCCATATCCGCTTCTCGGGATTGCCGTCATCATGTAACCTGCACGAAATTTCGCAGAGGGCCAACGTCGTCCCTCGGCACGCACCTTTGCCACGACGACGACGGGAGAGCCGATGCGTTCCGCATCCACGCACTCCGCGACCGGCCTCAGCACCACCGCCTGGTCGCCCATGGACGGTCGCCCCGCCCAGCAGGGCATGTACGACCCGCGCAACGAGCACGACGCCTGCGGCGTCGGCTTTGTGGCCAACCTCAGCGGCGAGGCCAGCCACACGCTGGTCGAGCAGGCGCTGACCGTATTGCGGAACCTCGAGCACCGTGGTGCCACCGGATCCGAGCCGGACTCGGGCGACGGCGCCGGAATCCTGTCCCAGGTCCCGGACGCGTTCCTGCGCGACGTGGCCGGATTCGAGCTCCCCGAGGCCGGCGCGTACGCCGTCGGCATCGCCTTCCTCCCCGCCGACGGCACCGCACAGGCCGTCGCCGTGGAGCAGATCGAGGCCATCGCCGCCGAGGAGAACCTCACGGTCCTCGGCTGGCGCGAGGTCCCGGTCACCCCGGACCTGCTCGGCAACGGCGCCCGCGCCACCATGCCGGCCTTCTCGCAGCTGTTCGTCAGCAACGGAAGCACCGGCATCGAGCTGGACCGCAAGGCCTTCGTGCTGCGCAAGCGCGCCGAGCGCGAAGCCGGGGTCTACTTCCCGTCGCTCTCCGCCCGCACCATCGTCTACAAGGGCATGCTGACCACCGGCCAGCTCGAGCCCTTCTTCCCGGACCTCTCCGACCGCCGCTTCGCCTCCACGCTGGCCCTGGTCCACTCGCGGTTCTCGACCAACACCTTCCCGTCCTGGCCGCTGGCCCACCCGTACCGCTTCGTCGCGCACAACGGCGAGATCAACACGGTCAAGGGCAACCGGAACTGGATGAAGGCCCGCGAGTCCCAGCTGGCCTCGGACGTCTTCGGCGAAGGCGCGCTGGAGCGGATCTTCCCGATCTGCACCCCGGACGCCTCCGACTCGGCCTCCTTCGACGAGGTCCTGGAGCTCCTGCACCTCGGCGGCCGCTCGCTGCCGCACAGCGTGCTGATGATGATCCCGGAGGCGTGGGAGAACCACACCTCCATGGACCCGGCCCGCCGCGCGTTCTACCAGTACCACTCCACGCTGATGGAGCCCTGGGACGGCCCCGCCTGCGTCACCTTCACCGACGGCACCCAGGTCGGCGCGGTCCTCGACCGCAACGGTCTGCGCCCCGGCCGCTACTGGGTCACCGACGACGGCCTCGTCGTCCTCGGCTCCGAGGTCGGCGTGCTCGACATCGACCCGGCCAAGGTCGTCCGCAAGGGCCGCCTGCAGCCCGGCAAGATGTTCCTCGTCGACACCGCCCAGAAGCGGATCATCGAGGACGACGAGATCAAGGCCGAGCTGGCCGGCGCCGCCCCGTACGCCGAATGGCTCGAGACCGGCGAGATCGAGCTGACGGACCTGCCCGAGCGCGAGCACATCGTGCACACCCACGCCTCGGTCACCCGCCGCCAGCAGACCTTCGGCTACACCGAGGAAGAGCTGCGCGTCATCCTCGCGCCGATGGCCCGTACCGCCGGCGAGCCGCTCGGCTCCATGGGTACGGACTCCCCGATCGCGGCCCTGTCCGAGCGCCCCCGGCTGCTCTTCGACTACTTCACGCAGCTCTTCGCGCAGGTCACCAACCCGCCGCTGGACGCCATCCGCGAGGAGCTCGTCACCTCGCTGCTGTCCTCGCTGGGCCCGCAGGGCAACCTGCTGGAGCCGAACGCCGCGTCCTGCCGCAGCGTCACCCTGCCCTTCCCGGTGATCGACAACGACGAGCTGGCCAAGCTCATCCACGTCAACGCCGACGGCGACATGCCGGGCATGAAGGCCGCCACCCTCTCCGGCCTCTACCGGGTCTCCGGCGGCGGCGAGGCACTGGCCGCCCGCCTCGAGGAGATCCGCGGCGAGGTCGACGCGGCCATCGCGAACGGCGCCCACCTGATCGTCCTCTCGGACCGCCACTCGGACGCCGAGCACGCACCGATCCCGTCGCTGCTGCTCACCTCCGCCGTGCACCACCACCTCATCGCCACCAAGCAGCGCACCCAGGTGGGCCTGCTGGTCGAGGCCGGCGACGTCCGCGAGGTCCACCACGTCGCGCTGCTCATCGGCTACGGCGCCGCCGCCGTGAACCCGTACCTCGCCATGGAGTCCGTCGAGGACCTGCTGCGCGCCGGTACGTTCCTGTCCGGCCTGGAGCCGGAGCAGGCCATCAAGAACCTGATCTACGCGCTCGGCAAGGGCGTCCTGAAGGTCATGTCCAAGATGGGCATCTCCACCGTCGCCTCCTACCGCGGCGCCCAGGTCTTCGAGGCCGTCGGCCTGAACGAGGAGTTCGTCGGGGCGTACTTCCAGGGCACCGCCACCAAGATCGGCGGCGCCGGCCTGGACGTCATCGCCAAGGAGGTGGCCGCGCGCCACGCCAAGGCGTACCCGGCCTCCGGCATCGCGGCCACGCACCGCGCGCTGGAGATCGGCGGCGAGTACCAGTGGCGCCGCGAGGGCGAGCCGCACCTGTTCGACCCGGAGACGGTCTTCCGCCTCCAGCACGCCACCCGCAACCGCCGGTACGACATCTTCAAGAAGTACACCGACCGGGTGAACGAGCAGTCCGAGCGCCTCATGACGCTCCGCGGGCTCTTCGGCTTCAAGACGGAGGACCGCCCGTCGATCTCGATCGACGAGGTCGAGTCGGTCGCCGACATCGTCAAGCGCTTCTCCACCGGCGCCATGTCGTACGGCTCCATCTCGAGCGAGGCGCACGAGACCCTCGCCATCGCCATGAACCAGCTGGGCGGCAAGTCCAACACCGGTGAGGGCGGCGAGGACCCGGACCGCCTGTACGACCCGGCGCGCCGCTCGTCCATCAAGCAGGTCGCCTCCGGCCGCTTCGGTGTGACCTCGGAGTACCTGGTCAACGCGGACGACATCCAGATCAAGATGGCGCAGGGCGCCAAGCCCGGCGAGGGCGGCCAGCTGCCCGGCCACAAGGTCTACCCGTGGGTCGCCAAGACCCGGCACTCCACCCCGGGTGTCGGCCTGATCTCCCCGCCGCCGCACCACGACATCTACTCCATCGAGGACCTGGCTCAGCTGATCCACGACCTCAAGAACGCCAACCCGGCCGCGCGCATCCACGTGAAGCTGGTGTCGGAGGTCGGTGTCGGCACCGTCGCCGCGGGTGTCTCCAAGGCCCACGCGGACGTCGTCCTCATCTCCGGCCACGACGGCGGTACGGGCGCCTCCCCGCTGACCTCGCTCAAGCACGCGGGCGGCCCCTGGGAGCTCGGCCTCGCCGAGACCCAGCAGACCCTGCTGCTCAACGGCCTGCGCGACCGCATCGTGGTCCAGACGGACGGCCAGCTCAAGACCGGCCGCGACGTCGTCATCGCCGCGCTGCTCGGCGCCGAGGAGTTCGGTTTCGCGACCGCGCCGCTCGTCGTCTCCGGCTGCGTCATGATGCGCGTCTGCCACCTGGACACCTGCCCGGTCGGCATCGCCACGCAGAACCCGGTCCTGCGCGACCGCTTCTCCGGCAAGCCCGAGTTCGTCGTGAACTTCTTCGAGTTCATCGCCGAGGAGGTCCGCGAGATCCTGGCCGAGCTGGGCTTCCGTACGATCGAGGAGGCCGTCGGCCACGCCGAGCTCCTCGACACCAGCCAGGCCGTCACGCACTGGAAGGCCCAGGGCCTCGACCTCGAGCCCCTCTTCCACGTGCCGGCGCTGCCCGAGGGCGCCGTCCGCCACGCCCTGATCGAGCAGGACCACGGCCTGGAGAAGGCACTCGACAACGAGCTGATCGAGCTCGCGGCCGACGCGCTGAACGCCGAATCCGCCGAGGCGGCCCAGCCGGTCCGCGCGCAGATCGCCATCCGGAACATCAACCGGACCGTCGGCACCATGCTCGGCCACCAGGTCACCAAGAAGTTCGGCGGTGCGGGCCTGCCCGACAACACCATCGACCTGACCTTCACCGGCTCGGCCGGCCAGTCCTTCGGCGCCTTCCTGCCGCGCGGTGTGACGCTGCGCCTGGAGGGCGACGCCAACGACTACGTCGGCAAGGGCCTGTCGGGCGGCCGGGTCGTGGTCCGCCCGGACCGCGGCGCCGACCACCTCGCCGAGTACTCGACCATCGCCGGCAACACCATCGGCTACGGCGCCACCGGCGGCGAGATGTTCCTGCGCGGCCGCACCGGCGAGCGCTTCTGCGTCCGCAACTCCGGTGCCCTGGTCGTCTCGGAGGGCGTGGGCGACCACGGCTGCGAGTACATGACCGGCGGCAGCGCCGTCGTCCTCGGCGAGACGGGCCGCAACTTCGCGGCCGGCATGTCGGGCGGCGTCGCGTACGTCATCGACCTCGACATCAACAACGTCAACGTCGGCAACACGAGCGCCGTGGAAGCCCTCTCCGACGCCGACAAGCAGTGGCTGCACGATGTGGTGCGCCGCCACGAGGAGGAGACCGGCTCGACCGTGGCCGCGAAGCTCCTGGCTGACTGGTCCGTCTCGGCCGACCGCTTCAGCAAGATCATCCCGACCACGTACAAGGCAGTGCTCGCCGCCAAGGACGCCGCTGAGCTGGCCGGACTCTCGGAGTCCGAGACGACGGAGAAGATGATGGAGGCGGCGACCAATGGCTGACCCGAAGGGCTTCCTCACCACCGGGCGCGAGACCGCCTGTTCCCGTCCGGTCGCCGACCGGCTGAAGGACTGGAACGAGGTCTACGTCCCGGGCTCGCTGCTCCCGATCATCAGCAAGCAGGCCGGCCGCTGCATGGACTGCGGCATCCCGTTCTGCCACAACGGGTGCCCGCTCGGGAACCTGATCCCGGAGTGGAACGACTTCGCGTACCGCGAGGACTGGTCGGCGGCCTCCGAGCGCCTGCACGCCACGAACAACTTCCCGGAGTTCACGGGCCGCCTGTGCCCCGCTCCGTGCGAGTCGGCGTGCGTCCTCGGCATCAACCAGCCGGCCGTCACGATCAAGAACGTCGAAGTCTCGATCATCGACAAGGCGTGGGACAACGGCAACGTGACCCCGCAGCCGCCGGAGCGGCTGTCCGGCAAGACGGCGGCCGTCATCGGCTCGGGCCCCGCGGGCCTGGCCGCGGCCCAGCAGCTCACCCGGGCCGGCCACACCGTGGTGGTGTACGAGCGCGCGGACCGCATCGGCGGCCTGCTGCGCTACGGCATCCCCGAGTTCAAGATGGAGAAGGTGCACATCAACCGCCGCATCGAGCAGATGCGCGCGGAGGGCACCAAGTTCCGCACCGGCATCGAGATCGGCCGCGACCTGTCCGCGACCGACCTGCGCAAGCGGTTCGACGCGGTCGTCATCGCGGCCGGCGCCACGGTCTCCCGCGACCTGCCGGTTCCCGGGCGCGACCTGCGCGGGATCCACTTCGCGATGGAATACCTGCCCCTGGCCAACAAGGTGCAGGAGGGCGACTTCATGGCGCCCCCCATCACGGCCGAGGGCAAGCACGTGGTCGTCATCGGCGGCGGCGACACGGGCGCGGACTGCGTGGGCACCGCCCACCGCCAGGGCGCGGCCTCGGTCACGCAGCTGGAGATCATGCCCCGCCCGTCGGAGGACCGGCCCACGGGGCAGCCCTGGCCGACGTTCCCGATGCTGTACAAGGTCACCTCGGCGCACGAGGAGGGCGGCGAGCGGATCTACTCCGTCTCCACGACCCACTTCGAGGGCGACGAGGACGGCAACGTCCAGGCCCTGCACCTGGTCGAGGTCGCCTTCGAGGACGGCAAGCTGGTCCAGAAGCCCGGCACCGAGCGGGTCCTCCCGGCCCAGCTGGTCACCCTGGCGATGGGCTTCACCGGCACGGACCAGGCCAACGGCCTGGTGGCCCAGTTCGGCCTGGAGCTGGACGAGCGCGGCAACGTCGCGCGCGACGGGTCGTACGCGACCAACGTCGACGGCGTCTTCGTGGCCGGCGACGCCGGCCGCGGCCAGTCCCTGATCGTCTGGGCGATCGCGGAGGGCCGCTCGGCCGCCCGCGGCGTGGACCGCTACCTGACCGGCAGCAGCACCCTCCCGTACCCGGTCAAGCCGACGGACCGCTCCCTGATGGTGTAACCCACCGCCCCTCCCCGCGGCTTCGCGGGGGAGGACCCCTCATACGGTCCGTACAACGGTGTGCGGCACTCCGACACGGCGCCCGTCATGTCCCCGACCAGGGATGACGGGCGCTGTGGCGTGTATGGGTCATTCGGGCTGGACGACCGTGGCGCCCCAGCGGGTGGACGGGGTCGAGGCCGTCACCCAGGTGCCGAAGCCGCCCTGGAGGCCGGTGCCGAGGGGGACGGTGACGAGGGCCGGGTCGGTCTCGGGGCAGTCGACCGTGAAGGGGGCCGGGTCGCGGTCCGGGTGGTTGTCGAGGTGGAAGGCCACCTCGATGCTGCCCGCGCAGCCGAAGGTGATGAAGGTGTCCAGTCGGGAAGAGAGGCCGCCCGAGACGAAGCCGCTGGAGCCCGTCTGCCCGGGTATCCAGATCAGCCCGTCGGGGCCCGGGTGGCCGACCGACGTCGCGCTCAGCTCCCTCGTCATGGCGCCGGTCGGCGGCGGCGAGGAGTCCGGTGCGCCGAAGGGCGGCTGGAACGGAAACCACGTCCAGCTGAAGGGTTCCGGAGACGGCACCTACCTGAGGGTGGGGGTCCTCAAACCCGGAGTCTGGGTCGTGTCCGATCCCGGTGCGGTGCTCGACCCCTCCGGCAGGGAGGTCCGCGGTGCCCAGGGCTGCGCGGATCCCAAGAAGGACGCCTTCGACTGCTTCGCCACGTCGAACCTCCACATAGAGGTCGACTACCAGCCCGCCGACCGCTACTGGACCTTCCAGTGGATCGAGACCGGGATCTTCCTCGCGCTCTCCGCGCTGCTGGCCGGGTTCTGCTCCTGGTGGCTGCGCCGCCGGACGGCCTGACCGGGACGAGGAGAGAAGGGGCGGCCGAAGCCAACGCAACTGGCTTCGGCCGCCCCTCGACCCTACTCGTCGGCGGCAGCGGGCCCGGCGCCCGTGGTGACGGGCCCGAGCCCGCTTCACTCGTGCAGGTGACGCGCGCCGACGGGCCCGGTCGGGCCGGACTGGGCCGGACGGGCCAACTGTGCTCGAAGCGCGCACAGTTCACGGGGGCCGGAGTCTGGTAACCATCTGGATCATGGCTCCCATCCGAACCCTGCTGAGCGGCTTGCTCGGCGCCGCCCTGCTGATTCCGGTCCAGCCCTGCGCCGCGGACGACGGCCGGATCGTCGAGTACCACGGGCTGCGGCTCACCGTCCCCGGGCAATGGCGGGTCGTCGACCTCGAGCGGAATCCCGACGCCTGTCTGCGGCTGGACCTGCCGACCCTGTACCTCGGGCACGCCGGCACCCAGGGCGAATGCACCGGCCGCGCCGTTCGGAGCCGGGCCGACACCCTGCACCTGGAGCCGCTCGACGGGGCCCCGGCGCGGGCCGACATCCCGACCCTGCGGGTCGAGGGGGCCGGCGGGATCCCCGAGGCGGAGGGGGACAGCCACGAGGTGCGGTACGCCCTGCGGCGGTCCGGGGTGATGGCCACCCTCTCGTACGGGGAAGCGCCCGACGCCGTACGAGAGCTGCTCGCGCGGGCCCGTACCGAGGACGCCGCCGCCCCCGGGGCCCACGGCGCCCCGGCCGAACCGGCTTCGGCCGTCGCCGGCCCGAAGGCCGTCACCGCCCAGGCGCCCTTCACCGGAGCCGGCTTCGACGCCTGCACCGCCCCGACCCAGCGCGCCATGGACGGCTGGCGCTCCGCATCCCCCTTCGGGGCGATCGGCATCTACATCGGCGGCCGGGCCCGGGCCTGCGCCCAGCCGCAGCTCACCGCCGGCTGGGTCCGCAAGCAGGCCGAGGCGGGCTGGCACCTGATGCCGCTCTGGGTCGGCCCGCAGCCCTGGTACGGCTCCGGCACCGGCCTGTCCACCGACCCCTCCGAGGCGAACCAGGAGGGCATCGAGGCCGCCGAGGGCGCCGTCCAGGCCGCCCGGGCGCTGGGTCTGGCCGACGGCACGGTGCTCTACAGCGACCTCGAGAACTACACGGACCGCGCCACCTGGGACCCGCCGGTCGTCGCGTACCTCACCGCCTGGACGGTCCGGCTGCACGAGCTCGGCTACCGCGCCGGCTCCTACGTCGCGGCGAGCTCCGGGGCCAAGGCGCTCAGCGTCCACCACGACCAGGCCCCGTGGGCCATGCCCGACGTGCTGTGGATCGCCTCCTGGAACGCCAAGGCCTCGGTCTCCGACTCTGATGTCGGCCTGCCCGCCGGTACGCACCAGTGGGCCGGCCGCCGCCGCGCCCACCAGTACCGCGGCGACCACGACGACACGTACGACGGGGTGACGATCAACATCGACCGCAGCTGGGTGGACGTGGACCCGTCCACCCTCGCCGTGGTCCGCGGGCCGGAGGTCTAGACGTACTCGGCGCGCGGTCCCGCCAGTCCCCGGGCCACGACGGTCAGCCAGGCGCTCGGCGCGTAGGGGGCCGGCGGATCGACCTCCATGCCCAGCTCGGCGATGCCGACCGCGTAGTCGACCTCCTCAAGGCCGAGGGCGAGCAGTTCGTGCACCTCACCGACGAGGCGCGCCACGACGGCCGGGTCTGCCGAGTCGGCGTAGTCGCGTACGGCGGCGTCGTGGTCGTCGAACTCGTCGGGCATGTCCTGCGAGAACCAGCCGCCCAGGAACTGGCCGAGCTCGGGGAAGCGGGCGTGCCACTCCCAGTGCGTCTCGGGCAGCGCCACCGGTGGTGGGACCCGTCCCTCCTCGACGCTCCGCCTGATGTGGTCGGCGAGCAGCAGCAGCCACTGCCGGATCTCGGCCTCGGGGAGGCCGATGTCCGGGACCGGGTAGAACTCGCCGAGGCGGCGGCGCAGTCGGCCGGGCGGATTCTCGGCGTAGGTGCGCAGCTGCTGCTCGGCGACGGACAGGGCCCAGGGCCGGGTGTGCCAGGTGTGGCGCAGGTAGGAGGTGAGGGCCTGACCGGGCCGGTCGGGGGTGTCGTCGGCGGCCAGACCGGCGTACGCGCTCATCACCTGGTCGAGCTCGCCGTAGCTGCGGTCGAACTCCAAGGGCTTCATGGACATGGGCCTGTGCCTCTACAGGTAGATCGGGAAGGTGCCGTGCACGACGAAGCCGAGCGGACTCTCCGGCTCCCGCCGGAGCACCACCCGCGCGGCCCGCACGTCCACGGCCCCGCGCCCGGCGAGCGCCATGGCCTGGATCAGGACGCGGCCGACCGGTTCCTCGCGCGACGGCCAGGCGGCTTCGACGGTCAGGCGGGGTCGGGTGCCCTGGGCGAGCCAGCGGTGGATGGCCTGCTCGTTGCGAGTGACGACCTGCTGGGTGGCCCACTGGGCGGTTTCCCGGTCGGGGTACGTGGCGGATCTGGTGAGCATGTGGTCTTCCCGGTTCGGGGGCGGATCAGGTGTTCTGGAAGTTCCAGAACACCGCGACTTCGTGGTCGTTCACGGCGATCAGCCCGGCGTCCCAGTCGTACTGGCTGAAGGAGTCGTAACTCCGGGAGGATTGCTTGTAGAAATCGGGACGGTCGCCCTTCCAGCCGAGGTTGGTGTAGAAGCGGGTGCCGTCCGGGAAGCGTGAAAGGAGCACGTCGGCCCGGCGTTCCCGTTCCGGCCTGCGCTCCTCCCAGCCCGGTGACAGGGAGAGATCCGCGCGGGGTGCGGACGCGAGCAGGACGAGCAGCGACCGCACCGAGGATCGGGGGAGCTCGCTCACCCTTGGCCGGTAGCGTTCGGCGTCCGCAGAGGTGGAGGGTGTCTCCAGCCACGGGAACAGCGGGTCTTCCCTGCGCTCGTCCTCTCCCTCGTAGGGGTCGATGGATTCCCAGCCCCGTGGGTCCCGGGTCCCCAGGCGCATGATCGCCCCGACGTCGATCCACCACTCGTCGTGTTCGCGCGGTGCGACGCCGACGAAAGTGCAGAGCCACTGGTACAGCTTGAGCGCGTCCGCCCAGGTTTCCGAGGTCAGGGGTTCCATCATCCGTTCCACTACTCAGGCGCCGACGTGTAGACGACGAACGGCGGGTTGAGGTTGGGGTCGTACCTGAGTTTCGTTGTCACGCCGTGCGTGTTCGCGGCGGGCAGTATCTTCTCGTCCACCACCTGCACGGACCGTCCGGTCACTGCGGGACCAATGAGCGGGCCTTCGATCGGGATCGAGGGGACCTTGACGACCAGGTCCTTCTTCGCAGGCGGTGGGTTCTTGAGCCAGTCCTGGATCTCCGGGGTGTTGTTTCGGATGTTGTACTGAGTGTATTTCTGCGCCGAATCCAGGTCCGCGAAGGTCGAGGAGGAGAGGATGTCGAACTTTCCGTTCGCACGCTGCTCGTCCTTGACCCGCTGCACGAGCTGCTCATCCGTCTTGCCGACGTGCTTGTCGATGGTGTGGGCGCCGTTCAGTCCCTCGTTCGTCGCCAGGTCCAGCGAGTACATGTACGGGAACGGGCTCTCCCCGCCGATCTGCCAGCTGTGTTCCTTCTTGAACTCGTTGAGCGAGCGGGCGCCGAAGCTCTGGGCCCGGGCGATCTCCGCCTGGTAGGTCGGGGCGCTCGTGATCGCGATCTCGAGTTCCGGGAGGAGCGCTCTGAGCTTGCCCGCCGCCTCGGTGAATTCCTCGTGGTAGGTCTCGACGACGGCGTTGCACCCCGCCTTGTCCATGTGGGACCGGAAGGAGAGCACGATCCGGCCGACCACCCCGCCGACCGCCATCTTGGTCAGGTTCGACAGGCTCAGGTCGGTCATGTCCGAGGCCGTGGCCTTCGCCGCGTTGATGCCGGCCTGGCTGGTGAACTTCCTGGTCTTCTCACCGACGTCGGAGACGTGTTCCAGCAGGCCCGCGACCTCGTCCGCGGTCTTCTTCAGGACGTCGACGATGGGACGCCGCCCGGACGGCGGGAGGTCCTTGGTGGTGCGCCACTGGCGGCCCGTCGGGCTCCGGTTCCCTTCCGTGTCCAGCTGCCTGCCCCACGCCGTGGTGCCCCAGATGGTCTGGCCGAAGGTCCGCATGGCCGTCTGCCACTCGCCCTTGTCCTTCGGGTCGGTGATCCCGGCGATGGCGGTGTTGAACTCGTCCGAGGCCTTCTCGGCCTCGGAGCCGAGCTTCTTCCAGGCCTTGGCCATGTCCCGGACATCGTCGTCCTTGATGCCCGGGGTGATCTCGTGGACCTTGCCGAGGCGGAGGCCGTGCTCGATGGCGGGCCGGATGACGTCCGCGAGGAAGTCGGGGAACTCGCCGATGACCCCGGAGATCCACCAGGAGTCGACGTCCTCGCCGGTGCCCGTCCATTTGATGGGGTTGACGGGTCCGTAGCGCGGAGGCTGGTTGATGACCACCGGCTCCGGCTGCTGCGCAGGCTGCGCCCCTTTGCGGCCGCCGGCCTCCCATTCGGCCAGTACGTAGTGGTTGGCGGTGTGGTTCAGGCCGACCGAGGCTCCGCCGGCACTGACCACGCTGCGGCCCCATGCTTCGAGGAACTTCGCGGTCACCTTCATGTAGGCGTCCGCGAACGCGTCCGCGCCCCGGCCGGTCCCGGCGGACTGGTTGTACTTGTTCAGCACGTCGACGAGGACGAACGCCCGCTCGGAATGGGCGAACTGGGCTTCCTTCACCAGGTCGGCCGCATGCTGGACGTGCACCGGCTGGACGTCGAAGCCCCCGTTCGCAGCCGGGGAGGGCGGCGTCGGGCCTGCCATCAGGCGGCCCCCCAGCCGCGCAGCACGGCCCGGTGCGCGGCAGCGTAGGTGAGGTGGCCGTTCACCACGATGTCGTGCAGCCAGGCCTGGGTGGCCTCCAGGTCCTGTGCGGACCGGTCCCACTTGTCGAGCTGGTCGACGAAAGTCCGGCGGGCCTCGCCGTCCCAGGTGAGCACAGCCTTCTCGACGCGCCGGTACAGCAGGTCCAGCTGCTCGTTGAGTGTCTTGAGGATCTCCTCGAGATCCCCGGCCGCGCCCTGCAGCGTGGCGAAATCGACCGATATATGGCCGTCGTTCGGCGACATGAATCCCCCTGGTGCCTCTGGTTCTGCTTACAGATCCGCGATGCGGCTGCGCGGGCCCGACGGCGGCACGGCCGCGGCGTTGGGCGTGGACAGCTCGTCGGTCTGCGCCTGGATGTCCGCGTGCGACTGGAGTCGTCTGAAGCCGTCCAGGATTTCGAGCTCCTGCGCCGAGAACCCGTCCTTGCTCAGACGGATCGCCTTGGCCAGGAGCTTCATCGTCTGCCGGATGTGGACGGCGTCCTCGGCGGCGGCCCGGTGCTTGGCCCGGTACGCCTCCGAGGCCGGTCCGCGCCATCGGGCCTCGATGGCGTCCACGATCCCGTCCATGCGCAGGAGCTGCTTCTTCAGTACTTCCTGCATCGCGTCGAGGTCGTCGGCGAGCTTCTTGAGCGTGTCGCCGTTGACCGCGAGATCTGCTGCGGCGCCGGCCGCGCCGGTCGAACTCGCCGCATCAGGACCTGCGTTCACGGTGTCCCCTCCCCTGCGTGTGCCGTCAAGAGGTCGTCCGGCCGACCGTAGCAAATGCCGAGAACGGGCGAACTCCCGCAGACCCAGCAGTCGTTACGGCCGGCCGGACCGTCAGCCGGTCGGGGTGCCCGGGGTTTCCGCGGGCGGGTCCTCGCGCGGCGGCTCGTCGTCGTTGCCGCGGCGGATGGTGCGCAGACCGTGCCCCGGGGTCCACGAGCGCACCACCAGGTCGTCGCCCTCGACGCCGATGTGCACCACCTCCGTCAGGTCCGCGTGGAAGAGGTGGAACGGGTGCGGGGTGTCCGTCTCCTCCGCGTACCGGTGCAGCTCGGGCGGGTCCACGAGCTCGATCGCGCGCCCGGAGATCCGCACGTCCCCGTCCGGCATCGTCTCGCCCTCGCCGGGATTGGTGTGCAGCGCGAAGCGCGGGTCGTGCTGCAGGTCCTTGGCCTTCATCGAGCCCGGCATCATGCCGAGCCACAGCTCGCCACCGCGGATGTCGACATTCAGCCCGGCCAGCCGCGGGGAGCCGTCCCTGCGGAGCGTGCCGAGGACGTGGTGCGGGTACTGCGCGAAGCGTGCCTGGACGGCCGCCGCGAATTCCGGTTCCTGTTTCTCGAACACAGCCCAGTTGTTCGTCGTCATACGTCCATCAAAGCGCCTGGCACCGACAGGCGCCGCTCAGGCGCGCAGGATGCCCGCCGCGCGGGCGGACGCCAGCCAGGACGGGAACTCCATGACCAGCCGGTCGAACAGCACCGAGTCCGGCACCGCGCGCGGATCCGGCCCCGCGTGGAAATAGCCCGCATTGTCCACCACCCGCCGGGCCGGCACGGGCAGTTCGTCCAGCCGGCGCAGGAAGTCGAACTGCGTGCTGCGCGTCTGGCCGAAGCCGACGAACTGCCAGAACAGCGGGAGCCGGGCCGCCTTGCACAGGTACCTCTCCGCCGCCAACTTGTTGATCGGGCCGCCGTCCGTCTGGAAGACGACCAGAGCGGGTTTCGCCGACCCCGAATCCAGATAGTGGTCGATCACCGCGTCCATCGCCGCGTGGTACGCCGTCTTGCCCATGTGGCCCAGGCGGGAGGCGATCTCCGCGATCCGGCCCCGGTGCCCGGCGAGCGGGATCTCCTCCACCGCGTCGACATCGGTGGAGAAGAACACCACCGGCACGCGGCCGTCGTCGTCGAGGTGCGCGGACAGGCCCAGCACCCGGTCGGCGAGCGCCTGCACGGTGCCGTCCTGGTAGTACGGGCGCATCGACCCCGAGTAGTCCAGGACCAGGTACACCGAGGCGCGCCCGCCCTCCAGGCCGTGCTTGCGCAGCGAGACCCCTGCGCTCTTGTAGAGGCTCACGAGCGCCGGAGCGGTCGCTTCCATCTTGCGGAGGTCGATCGCGCTGCCCGTCATGGGGCCGAGGTTACGTCAGCCCGTGGCGGCGCAACCCCGGCGTGCGGCAGCGGGCCACGGCGCACCCGCGGCTCCGCGCGCTCGTCGGCCGGCGCCGGGAGGTCGCCGCGTTCCGGCGCCGCGAGGCTGCCGGGCTCCAGCGCCGCGAGGTCGTCGAGCATGGCGGCCGCGAGGTCCCGCTCGGAGGCGTGGTAGCGCTCGGCCCACTTGAGGGTGAGCGCCGGATGGGCCCGGGCGGGCCCGTCCTTCGCGCTCTCCCCGTCGGCCACCGCCCGCAGCCGCATCTGCTCCGCGAACTCCTGGTGATGCAGCAGGACCTCGCGCATCTGTCCGGGCTCCAGCAGGTGGCCCAGCCACAGCCGCAGCATCGGCCCGTGCTTGAGGACGGGCGGGTCGACCGGCGT
This sequence comes from Streptomyces sp. NBC_01296, assembly GCF_035984415.1. Lineage (NCBI taxonomy): Bacteria > Bacillati > Actinomycetota > Actinomycetes > Kitasatosporales > Streptomycetaceae > Streptomyces > Streptomyces sp. NBC_01296. The sequence continues at coordinate 6,298,642 of NZ_CP130720.1, forward strand.
CTCGCGGGCCCATGCCCGTACGGCCGCCATGCCCTCCGCGGTGATCCGGTACACCCGCTTGTCACGGGTGCCGGTCTCCTGGGCGACCCGTCGGGAGGAGGCGTAGCCGGCCTTCTCCAGGCGCTTGAGCTCGCCGTAGATCTGGCTGAAGGAGGGGCTCCAGTAGAAGAAGCGCAGCGAGCGGTCCGACCACTTCTTCAGGTCGTAGCCGGAGAGCTCCTCTCCGAAGGAGAGCAGCCCGAGCACCGCCCAACTGGTCGCCGGGAGCGGATGCTTGTTCGTCTCGTCTGCCACGGACCGCAGTCTACGACCGGTCTCCGCGGCACCCTTCCTCCCTTCGGATATGCCTGCTAGAAGTATTCCTATTAGGGATATGGGAGGGCTGACGGGTGATCTCGCTGGACGGGAAGGTCGTCGTCGTCACGGGCGCCGGACGCGGGCAGGGCGCGGCGGAGGCCCGGCTGTGCGCGGAGGCCGGCGCGCGGGTGGTCGTCACGGACGTACGGGAGGAGGAGGGCCGGGCGGTCGCGTCCTCGCTGGGGGACCAGGGGCTGTACGTACGGCACGACGTGGCCGAGGCGGACGGCTGGACGGAGGTCGTACGGGAGGCCGTGCGCGCCTTCGGCACGGTCTCGGTGCTGGTCAACAACGCGGCGGTGTGGCGCACGGCCCACGTGGAGCGGCAGCGGCCCGAGGAGTTCGAGGCGCTGCTGCGGGTGAACCTGCTGGGGCCGTTCCTGGGGATCCAGGCGGTGGCGCCGGTGCTGCGGGCGGCCGGGGGCGGCTCGATCGTGAACATCTCCTCCACGGCCGGGCTGGTCGGGATCCCGGGCCATGCGGCCTACGGGGCGAGCAAGTTCGGGCTGCGCGGGCTGACCCGGTCGGCGGCGCTGGACCTGGCGGGGGACCGGATCCGGGTCAACTCGGTGCATCCGGGGGCGATCGACACGCCGATGATCTCCGAGGTGTCCGGGCAGGACTGGTCCCACGTGCCGCTGGGGCGGATGGGGCGGCCGGAGGAGGTGGGGAAGCTGGTGCTGTTCCTCTGCTCGGACGCCTCCTCGTACGTGACGGGCACGGAGTTCGCGGTGGACGGCGGGATGACGGCGCGATGAGCGGAGGCGCGGTGAACGGTGGCGTGGCGGGCGGCGGTGCGACGAGTGGCGGCGCGGCGGGCGACTCCCTTTCCCCCGCGGCCCGGGCGCTGTGCGAGGCGATGGCGGCGGCGTTCCCGGGGCCGGGGGACGTGACGGCCCTGCGGGCGGCGGCCGTGGGCGGCCGGTCGACGGGCCCGGAGGTGGCCTCGGTGCGGGACGGCGACGCCTCGGGTGTCCCGGTCCGCGTCTACGACCCCGCGCCGGGCTCGGCGGGCCGCCCTCTGGTGGTCTGGTTCCACGGCGGCGGCTGGGTGATGTGCGGGCTCGACACGCACGACGCGGTGTGCCGGTCGCTGGCCGCGGGCTCGGGCGCGGTGGTGGTCTCGGCCGACTACCGCCTCGCCCCGGAACACCCCTGGCCGGCGGCGCCGGACGACGCGCTGACGGTTCTGCTGTGGGCTCGGGCGCAGGCGGTCGCGCTGGGCTGCGAGCCGGGCCGGGTGGTGGTGGCGGGGGACTCCAGCGGGGGCAACCTGGCGGCGGTGACCGCACTGCGGGCGCCCGAGCTGGTGGCGGGCCAGCTGCTGGTCTATCCGCCGCTGGACGCGGAGATGGCGGCTGCCTCGGTGTCACCGTACGGGGAAGGGCACTTCCACACCGCGGCCCACATGGCCTGGTACTGGGAGCAGTACGGCGGCGACCCCGCGCATCCGCACGTCTCGCCGCTGTGGGCCCGCGACCTGTCGGGACTCCCGCGCACGCTGCTGGTGCTGGCCGACTGCGACCTGCTGCGGGACGAGGGGCTGGCGTACGCGCGCCGGCTGGGCGCGGCGGGGGTGGACTGCGCGGTCCACGTGTACCCGGGGGTGTTCCACGGGTTCCTGGGCCTGCCGCTGCCGGCTGCCCGGGCGGCTCTGACGGCCGCCACGGCCTGGCTCCGGGCCGCGGGATAGGGGGGCGGGGCGGCCGGATTCGAACCGGCGTCCTCCTCCATGCTGTGTAGGCGCACTACCTCTGTGCTACGACCCCGCCCTTGTGGTGGAGGGTAGGCGCAGACCCGGCGGGGGCGCACGCGGATATCCCCGGCATGATGTGCTCATGTCGATGTTGCTCCGCAACGTGCTCGTCCTGGCCGTGGAGTTCGGCGCCGCGCTGCTGCTGCGCGAGCCGGGCGCTCCCTGGATCCCGGTGCTGCTGGCCGTGTTCGTCGTCGGCTCGGGCGTACTGCACGGCACCGAGGCCGAGTTCGTGCCCCGCTTCCTGGTCGCGCTGGCCGCGGTCGGCGTCGCCGAGCTGGGCGGCCGGGCCTGGGCCTCGCCGGACGCCCTCCCCACGGCCGGAACCGGGGCCGCGATCCTGCTGGCCGTCCAGACGCTGATCCTGATCCGCTACTCCCTCCGCCGCCGTCGCGCCTGACGAAACCTGCTGGTCACGCGGGAGGCGCCACGTCTAAGGTCGATTCCCATGTCCCCCACGACCACGACCACGCTCTGGCGCCCGACCGGCCCGGTCGAGCTCGACCTCGTCCGCGCGCTCGACCGGCGGGCCTGGCCGCCCAGGCTGCCCGAGCAGCCGATCTTCTACCCCGTCCTTAACGAGGACTACGCGATCCGCATCGCCCGCGACTGGAACGTCAAGCACGACGGCGCGGGCTTCGTGACGCGCTTCGAGGTCGACACCGAGTTCCTGGCCCGGTATCCGGTCCGGCAGGCGGGCGGGGAGACGATCCTGGAGCTGTGGGTGCCCGCGGAGGAGCTGGACGAGTTCAACGCGCACATCGTGGGCCGGATCGAGGTCGTCCACGAGTTCCGCTGAGCCGGAGTGCGGTCGGCGGGCGCAAGGCCCTTTTCCGGCGGCCGGAGATCGAAAACAATGGCGGTATGACGTCCACGCCACCCCGCGCCCACATCCGCGCCCGGTCCTTCGATACCGCCGCCCCGCTGTACTCGGCGAACCGGCCCGGGTATCCCGCGGAGCTGTTCGACGCCCTCGAGGTGCTGGCCGGGCGCGGGCTGCGGGGGGCCAGGGTGGCCGACATCGGGGCCGGGACCGGGATCGCCACCGGGCTGCTGCACGCCCGCGGGGCGGACGTCGTCGCCGTCGAGCCCGGCGACGGCATGGCCGCCGAGTTCCGGCGCGCGAACCCCGGGATCCCGCTCGTGCGCGGCGACGGCAACCGGCTGCCGCTCGTCACCGCCGGGTTCGACCTCCTCACGTACGCCCAGGCCTGGCACTGGACCGACCCCGCCCGCTCCGTCCCCGAGGCCCGCCGCGTGCTGCGCCCCGGCGGCGCGCTCGCGCTCTGGTGGAACGACATGGACACCGCCGTCCCCTGGATCGCCGCGCAGGACGAGCGGATCCGGGCCCTGTTCGACGCCGACGGGGTCACCTTCCGCGGGCTGCCGGCCGAACCGGCGTTCACCACCCGCGCAGTGCGCTGGTCGCGCCGGATCCCGCTCGACGTCCACCTCGCCAACCACGCCAGCCACTCCGCGTTCCTGATGCTCGGCCCCGAGGGCACCCGGGAGTTCCTCGACGCCGAGCGGGCCCGGCTGGCCCCGCTGTTCCCCGACGGGACGGTCGAGGAGCACTACGTCGTCACCCTCAGCGTGGCCGTCGCATGAGCCGCCGGCCCGGGGCGATACACCCCGCCGCGCAGTCGTTCTTCCTGGTCAACGAGGGCCTCGCCTTCGTGCTGGAGGTCGTGGCCCTCGGCGTCCTCGCCTGGTGGGGCTCCACCGTCGCCCTCTGGCTCGCCGTGGCCGCGCCGCTCGCCGCCGCCGCCCTGTGGGGGGCGTTCGCCGCGCCCAAGGCCCGCTTCTCCGTACCTCTCGCCGCGCAGCTCGCGGTGAAGGCGCTGGTGTTCGGCGGCGCCGCCCTCGCGCTCCTTGCGCTCGGGCAGCGGGCCGCGGGCCTCTGGTTCGCCGGGACCGTCCTCGTGAACACCGCTCTCGCCACGTACTACCGCTCTCGCCACCGCCCTCCCTACCCCTCCCGTTCCTGAAGCACCGCCGCCCGGCACGCCGAAGGTGAGCCCCAGGCGTCACGCAGCGGCCGCGCCTTGCGCAGCCACAGGGAGAGGTCGAGCTCCTCCGTGTAGCCGACGGCCCCGTGGAGCTGCAGCGCCGTCATGGCCGCCGCGTACGCCGCCTCGCCCGCGGCCAGCTTCGCCGCCGCGACCTCCCACGGGGCCAGGCCCAGCGCCGCCGCCCACACCAGCGGCCGCGCGAACTCCAGGCCCAGCAGCGTGTCCGCCAGCCGGTGCTTCACCGCCTGGAAGCCGCCGACCGGCGTGCCGAACTGCGTGCGCTGCTTCACGTACTGCACGGTGCTCGCCAGCAGGGCCTCGCCCACCCCCAGGCACTGTGCCGCCGTCAGCAGCCTCGCCCAGCCCAGGGCCGTCCCCGCCGCCTCCAGCACGCGGGGCCCGGCGGCCAGCAGCTCGCCCTGCGCCGCCGGCCGGGAAAGCCGGCGCGCCGGGTCCGTGGACCTCAGCAGTCCGCCCGCCCCGGCCTCGCCGCCACCCGCCAGCCGGAGCTCTCCGGCCGCAGACACCGTGAAGCGGTACGTCGCCGCGTCCGCGTCCAGTACGTACGGACCCCCGCCCGGCAGCGTCAGCGTGGCCAGGGCCTCGCCCGCCACCAGCCCCGGCAGGAAGCGTTTCGCCGGCCCCTCCTCCCCGTCCTCCCCGAGCCGCGCGAGCTCCGACAGCAGGACGGCCGCCGCAGCCGTCTCCACCGCCGGGCCCGGCATCCCCGCCCGGCCCAGCTCCACGAAGCCGAGGGCGAGCTCCACCGGCAGCAGCCCCGCTCCGTCGTACGCCTCGTCCGCCGCCAGTGCGAACAGGCCCGTCCCCGCGAGCCGGGACCACAGCGCCCGCCCGGGCCCGTGGTCCCCGGTGGCCCAGGCCCGTACGGCCGCCGGCACGTCCGAGGCGCCGAGCAGGCCGTGCAGCGTACGGGCGAAGTCCGACTGTTCCGCGGTCGGCAGGAAGCGCATCAGCGGCGGCCCTTCGGGAGGCCGAGCAGGCGCTCGGCGATGATGTCGCGCTGGATCTCGTTCGTGCCCGCGTAGATCGGCCCGGCCAGCGAGAAGACCCAGGGCTCCGCCCACGCGCCCTCCGCCAGCTCCGCGTCCGGGCCCAGCAGGTCCAGCGCCGTCTCGTGCAGGGCGATGTCGTACTGCGACCAGAACACCTTGTTCAGGCTGGACTCGGCGCCGATGCGCTCGCCCGCCGCGAACCGCGAGGCGGCCGCCCACGTGAACAGCTCGTACGCGCGCGCCCCGACCACCGCGTCCGCCACCCGGTCCCGCAGCGCGGTGTCCGCCGGATCCCCGGCCGCCCGCCACAGTGCGACCAGCCGGTCCGCCGCCGCGAGGAAGCGCCCCGGCGACCGCAGCGTCAGCCCGCGCTCGTTGCCCGTCGTCGACATCGCGATCCGCCAGCCCTGCCCCGGCTCCCCGATCACGTCCGCGTCCGGTACGAAGACCTCGTCGAGGAAGAGCTCCGCGAAGGCGGGCTTGCCGTCCAGCCGGCCGATGGGCCGCACCGTCACCCCCGGCGCCCGCAGGTCGAACATCAGGTACGTCAGCCCCTGGTGCGGTTTCGCGGCCCCCGGGTCGCTGCGGAAGATCCCGAACGCCCGGTCCGCGAAGGCCGCCCGCGAGGACCAGGTCTTCTGCCCGGACAGCAGCCAGCCGCCCCCGGTGCGCACGGCCCGCGACGTCAGCGAGGCCAGGTCGGAGCCCGACTCGGGCTCCGACCAGGCCTGCGCCCAGATCACCTCGCCGCTCGCCATCGGCGGCAGCACCCGTGCCCGCTGCTCGGGCGTCCCGTGGTCGAAGAGGGTCGGCGCGAGGAGGCTGATGCCGTTCTGGGAGACCCGGCCGGGCGCGCCCGCCGCCCAGTACTCCTCCTCGAAGAGCAGCCACCGCTCGATGTCCACGCCCCGGCCGCCGTACTCCTCGGGCCAGGACACCGCCGACCAGCGGTCCGCGTACAGCTGCGCCTCCCACTCCCGGTGCGCCGCGAAGCCCTCCGCCGTCTCCAGGGAGGGGAGGGGGGAGTCCGGGACGCGGCCGGCGAGCCAGGCGCGCGCCTCGGCCCGGAAGGCCTCCGCCTCCGGTGCGTGGGTCAGGTCCATCAGCTGTCCGCCTCCGTCACAGGGGCCCTCTCGACACTTCCCTAACAAGTGTTTGGTAGGTTAACGTACGGCCATGAGCCTGAACACCCCCAACACCCCCGGCTACGTGCCGGGTCACGGGCTGCTCCAGGGCCGCACCGCCGTCATCACCGCCGCCGCCGGGGCCGGCATCGGCGGGGCCACCGCCCGCCGCTTCCTGGAGGAGGGCGCCCGCATCGTCATCGGCGACGCGCACGCCCGCCGCCTGAAGGAGACCGAGGACGCCCTCGCGGCCGAGTTCGGCGCCGACCGCGTCGCCTCCCTCCCGTGCGACGTCACCGACGAGGACCAGGTCCGGGCCCTGTTCGCGCTCGCCGAGCAGACCCACGGCCGCCTGGACGTCGTCGTCAACAACGCCGGCCTCGGCGGCACCGCCGCCCTCGTCGACATGACCGACGAGCAGTGGGGCAAGGTCCTCGACGTCACCCTGAACGGCACCTTCCGCTGCACCCGCGCCGCCCTGCGCTCGCTGAAGGCCTCCAGACGGGGCGGGGTCATCGTCAACAACGCCTCCGTCGTCGGCTGGCGCGCCCAGACCGGCCAGGCCCACTACGCCGCCGCCAAGGCCGGCGTGATGGCACTGACCCGCTGTGCGGCACTGGAGGCGGCCGAGTTCGGCGTACGGGTCAACGCGGTCGCCCCGAGCCTGGCCATGCACCCGCACCTGGCGAAGGTCACCAGCGAGGAACTGCTGCGCGAGCTGACGGCCCGCGAGGCCTTCGGCCGCTACGCCGAGCCGTGGGAGGTCGCCAACGTCATCGTGTTCCTGGCCAGCAGCTACTCCTCGTACATGACCGGCGAGACCGTCTCGGTCAGCAGCCAGCGCGCGTAGGCCGAGAATGGGCGCGTGCCAACGAACCAGCCGACCCGGCCGACACCCAAGAAGAAGCCCCAGGTGACAGCCACGCCCGAGCGCCGCCGCGAGCTCCTCGACACCGCCGCCGAGGTCTTCGCCGCGCAGGGCTACAACGCCACCACCGTCCGCAAGATCGCCGACGCCGCCGGCATGCTCGCCGGCAGCCTCTACTACCACTTCGATTCCAAGGAATCGATGCTCGACGAGATCCTCTCGGCCTTCCTGAACGAGCTCTGGCAGGGCTACGACACCGTCCTCGCCGCCGGCCTGGGCCCCCGGGAGACCATCGAGGCCCTCGTCACCGAGTCCTTCCGGGAGATCGACCGGCACCGCGCCGCCGTCGCGATCTACCAGAAGGAGTCCCGCGCGCTGTCCACGCAGCCCCGCTTCCTCTACCTGTCCGACTCGCAGCAGAAGTTCGAGAAGGCCTGGCTGGGGACGCTGGAGCGCGGCGTCGCCGCCAAGGTCTTCCGGGCCGACCTCGACATCCGCCTCACCTACCGCTTCGTCCGCGACACGGTGTGGGTGGCGGCGTCCTGGTACCGGCCGGGAGGACAGCACAGCCCCGAGGAGATCGCCCGCCAGTACCTCTCGATGGTGCTGGACGGGATCGCCGTGCGTACGTAACCCGATCCGAGGAGTCCCGATGCCCGAGGCCTACATAGTCGAAGCGGTGCGCACCCCCGTGGGGCGGCGGAAGGGCGGCCTGTCCGCGGTCCACCCGGCCGACCTCGGCGCGCACGTCCTGAAGGCCCTGGTCGAGCGGTCCGGGGTGGACCCGGCCGCCGTAGAGGACGTGGTCTTCGGCTGCCTGGACACGGTGGGCCCGCAGGCCGGGGACATCGCGCGCACGGCATGGCTGGCGGCGGGGCTGCCGCAGGAGGTGCCCGGCGTCACGGTGGACCGCCAGTGCGGTTCCTCGCAGCAGGCCGTCCACTTCGCGGCGCAAGGCGTGCTCTCCGGGACCCAGGACCTGGTCGTCGCCGGCGGGACCCAGAACATGTCGATGATCCCGATCGCCTTCGCGTCCCGCCAGGCGGCGGAACCGCTCGGCCTCACGGAGGGCCCGTACGCGGGCAGCGAGGGCTGGCGGGCCCGGTACGGGGACGCTCCGGTCAACCAATTCCACGGCGCGGAGCTGATCGCGCGGAAGTGGGGGATCACGCGCCGCGACATGGAGGAGTTCGCGCTGCGGTCCCACCGGCGGGCCCTGCGCGCGATCGACGAGGGCCGTTTCGAACGCGAGACCGTCGCGTACGGGGACGTCCGGGTCGACGAGGGCCCCCGCCGGGACACCACCCTGGAGAAGATGGCGGGCCTGCGGCCGGTGGCCGAGGGCGGCACCATCACGGCGGCCGTCTCCTCGCAGGTCTCGGACGGCGCGGCGGCGATGCTCATCGCCTCCGAGCGGGCGGTCGCCGAACACGGCCTGCGCCCCCGGGCCCGCATCCACCACCTGTCCGTACGCGGCGAGGACCCGATCCGCATGCTGTCGGCGCCGATCCCCGCGACGGCGTACGCCTTGAAGAAGACCGGAATGTCGCTCGAGGACATCGACCTCGTGGAGATCAACGAGGCCTTCGCCCCGGTCGTCCTGGCCTGGCTGAAGGAGACCGGCGCCGACCCCGAACGTGTGAACGTCAACGGGGGGGCCATCGCGTTGGGCCATCCGTTGGGTGCCACGGGAGTGAAACTGATGACCACGCTGCTCCACGAGCTGGAGCGGACGGGGGGCCGCTACGGCCTGCAGACCATGTGCGAGGGCGGTGGTCAGGCCAACGTCACCATCATCGAGAGGCTGTGACCGCACGGCCCCGGCGCCGGGAACGGGGGCCGCGCCCCCGGTCCCCGTGCAGGTCGTACGCAGAAGGGGCTGGGAAGCCCGCGCCGAGGTGTGCTAGCTTTAGGAGCGTTGCAGTTGTGGTACCCATGAACTTTATGTGCGCCTGACGGGAATGCTCCGCAGGCGCTTTTATTGTTTTGCCGGAATCTCCGGATGGGGCCCTTTGCCGCCTATTCAGGAGATTTAAAATGGCACTTGGCACCGTGAAGTGGTTCAACTCGGAAAAGGGCTTCGGCTTCATCGAGCAGGACGGTGGCGGTCCGGACGTGTTCGCCCACTACTCGAACATCGCCACCCAGGGCTTCCGTGAGCTCCAGGAGGGCCAGCGCGTGTCCTTCGACGTCACCCAGGGCCAGAAGGGCCCCCAGGCGGAGAACATCCTCCCCGCCAACTAAGTACTTCAGCATGCCGGGGTCCGCACCGCGAGGTGCGGGCCCCGGCTTGTCTGCTGTCTCGACTTTTGTTTTACCTGCCGGTTTCAGGAGGGCTTTCTCGCATGACCAGCTCCAGCTCCGCACGACCCAGCCGCCGCCCCACCCGGGGTCGAGGTGCGGCTCAGGGACGTCCGAAGGCTGGCGCGGGACGGCAGAAGTCCGCCCCCGTCGCCCGGCCCCAGGAATTCACCATGCCCGAACCGCTGACCCCGGCCCTGCCGCCGGTGGCCGCGTTCGAGGACATGGGCATGCCCGAGGCGCTGCTCAAGACCCTCGCTGCCCAGGGCGTCACCGAGCCGTTCCCGATCCAGGCCGCGACGCTGCCGAACTCGCTCGCCGGCCGTGATCTGCTCGGCCGCGGCCGTACCGGCTCCGGCAAGACGCTTGCCTTCGGCCTGGCGCTGCTGGCCCGTACCTCCGGCCGCCGCGCGCAGCCGAAGCAGCCGCTCGCGCTGGTCCTCGTACCGACCCGTGAGCTCGCGCAGCAGGTGACCGACGCCCTGGCCCCGTACGCCACGGCCGTCAACCTGCGCATCGCGACCGTCGTCGGCGGCATGTCGATCAACCGGCAGTCCGGGGCCCTGCGCCGCGGCGCCGAGGTGCTCGTCGCCACCCCCGGCCGCCTGAAGGACCTCATCGACCGCGGTGACGCCGACCTCTCGCAGGTCGCCATCACGGTCCTCGACGAGGCCGACCAGATGACCGACATGGGCTTCATGCCGCAGGTCACCGCGCTGCTCAAGCAGGTCGAGCCCGAGGGTCAGACCATGCTGTTCTCGGCGACCCTCGACAAGAACATCGACAGGCTCGTCAAGATGTTCCTGCACGACCCGGTCGCCTTCTCCGTCGACCCGTCGGCCGGTGCGGTCAGCACGATGGAGCACCACGTCCTGTACGTCATGGACGAGACCGACAAGAAGGCCGTGGCGACGCGCATAGCCGCACGCGACGGCCGGGTGATCATGTTCGTGGACACCAAGCGCGGTGTCGACCGCATGGTCAAGAAGCTCCTGGCGGACGGCGTCCGCGCCTCCGGCCTGCACGGCGGCCGCTCGCAGCCGCAGCGCAACCGGACCCTGGACTGGTTCAAGACGGGCGAGGTCACCGCGCTGATCGCCACCAACGTGGCCGCCCGCGGCATCCACATCGACGACCTCGACCTGGTCGTCAACATCGACCCGCCGACCGACCACAAGGACTACCTGCACCGCGGCGGCCGTACCGCCCGCGCCGGCGAGTCCGGCAGCGTGGTCACCCTGGTGCTGCCCGACCAGAAGCGGGACATGACCCGCCTGATGTCGGACGCCGGGATCTCCCCGCGCACCGCGCAGATCAAGTCCTCCGACGAAGAGCTCTCCCGGCTCACCGGCGCCAAGGAGCCCTCGGGCATCCCCGTGGTGATCGAGGTGCCGCAGCAGCCGGCCCCGGCGGGCCGGCGCTCCGGCGGCCAGGGCGGCGGCGGCCGTTCCGCCAACCCGCGCCGTCGCTCCGGCGGCTCCTCCGCCGCACAGGGCGGCGCCGCGCCGGCCGGCGGCGGCGAGGGCCGTCCGCGTCGGGCCCGCTCCGGCGCAGGCCAGGGCGGCGGCCAGGGTGGCGGCCAGGGCGGCACCCGCGGTCAGGGTGGCGGCGGCCAGGGCGGTGCCCGCTCCGGCGGTGCTCCGGCCGGTGCGCGTCGCCGTTCGGGCGGCGGACGTCCCGCGGCGGGGCGTACGAGCTGACGCCCCGGGGCTCTGACGCCCTGAGGTTCTGACAGGTATTGCGGTACGCCGGGCAGCGCGAGGTGCGCTGCCCGGCGTACTGCTGTCCGGGCTGCCGTACTACCGCACCAGCCTGGTCTGGAGCTTCGTGAGCGTCCGCAGGTCCAGGCCGAGGCCGTCGGTGAGGTAGCCGTAGAAGCTGCCGTAGTCCGCGGCCAGTTGCGCGGTCGCCGCGTCCAGGTAGTCCTGGCGGACCTCCTGGAGCGGGATCAGCAGGTCCGGGTTCTGCATCCGCCCGGACTGCTTCAGGCCCGCCCGCACCTGCGCGTCGTACGCCGCGCGGAACGTGTTCGACGCGAGGTAGTCGCGCCCGGCCGTCTCCTCGGGGACGGCCAGGGCGCGCAGCAGGACGTAACTCATCCAGCCCGTCCGGTCCTTGCCCGAGGTGCAGTGGTACAGGAGCGGGCCCTGGCTGCCGTCCGCGATCTCCCGCAGCGTCGCCGCGAACTGCGCCCGGTTCTCGGGGCTGGTCACGAAGGTGCGGTAGATGTCGCGCATGTAGGCCTCGGCGCGGCCGCCCCCGAGCATCTGCTCCTGCGTGGCGGGATCGCCGCTGGAGATCGCGCCGACGAGCGTCCCGTACAGGCCGAGGTCGCTGACGGGGCGGGAGGTGGCGGCGAGCCCCGCGGGCAGCCGGTCGGCGCCGTCGTACTGGAGCTCCATGGGGATGCGGAAATCGACGACCTTCGTGAGGCCGAGACCGGAGACGGTGGTGATGTCTCCTTGCGTCAGCTTGCTGAGCGCGTCGGAGCGGTAGACCAGACCCTGGCGGACCTGGCCGCCGGTCCAGGTGCGGTAGCCGCCCAGGTCGCGGACGTTGACCGCGCCCTGGAGGGGGATCTGGCGAATCGGTTCCGCCTGCTGGGGGTACCGGCCGGTGGCGGAGGCGGTGGCGCCCGCCGCCGGCGCGGCGTACGCGGCGGAGGCGGCGGGCAGGGTGCCGATGGCGAGAGCGGAAGCGAGCACCGCGGTCACCAGGCGGATTCGGGCACGGCTCATCGGTGGCGACTCCTGAGGAGGAGAAGGGGGATCACCCTGGTGGTGGCAGGGCGTCGAGCGGGTGCGGGTGTTGCGGGTGCGGACGTTCCCCGTGCAGGCGTTCCAGCCGTGCCAGCACGGTGTGTGCCTCGGCCATGACGCGGGCGACGAGCTCCGCACAGGACGGCAGATCCTCGATCACCCCCGCGACCTGGCCCGATGCCATGACGCCGAGGTCCGTACGGCCCTCGACCATGGACGCCTTGAGGAGCATGGGGGTGTTCGCGGCGAGCAGCACCTGGCTCCAGGACAGGTCCTTGCCGTGCTTCATCGCGAGGCCGTCGCGCACCATCTGCGGCCAGGACAGCCCGGAGAGCCTGCGGAACGCGGCCGCGTGCCGGACCGCCCGGGCCAGGGCGCGGGTACGGCCCGCCCGCTCGAGGGACGCGACCAGCTCGGTACGCAGCATCCGGTGCGGCAGCCCGTCCACGGCCGTCGTCACGGTGACGTCCTTGACGCCCGCCGCCAGGTACCGGGCCTTCACCGCGTCCGGGACGGTGGAGTCCGAGGTCAGCAGGAAGCGGGTGCCCATGGCGATGCCCGCGGCCCCGTACGACAGCGCGGCGACCAGCCCGCGGCCGTCGTGGAAGCCGCCCGCCGCGACCACCGGGATGTCCACCGCGTCGACCACCTGGGGCAGCAGCACCGTCGTGGCCACGTCCCCGGTGTGCCCGCCGCCCTCGCCGCCCTGCACGATCACCGCGTCGGCCCCCCACGCCGCGACCTTCTCGGCGTGCCGCCGGGCCCCGATCGACGGGATCACCACCACACCCGCGTCCTTGAGCTGCGCGATCAGCTCCTTCGACGGGGCGAGCGCGAACGAGGCGACCCGTACGCCCTCGTCGATGATCAGCTGCACGCGCTCGGCGGCGTCCCCCGCGTCCGCGCGCAGATTGACCCCGAACGGGGCGTCCGTACGGGACCTGACCTCGCGGACCGCAGCGCGCAGCTCGTCCACGGTCATCGTCGCCGAGGCCAGGATGCCCAGGGCGCCCGCGTTGGCGGCGCCGGAGACCAGCCGGGGCCCGGCCACCCAGCCCATGCCCGTCTGCACGATCGGGTGCTCGACACCGACCAGTTTCGTGAACGGCGTCCGCATCGACATCGCCATCGCCTCAGACCCGCACTTCCCGGTCGCGCAACCCCTTCGGGTCGATCACCTCGCGGATCAGCCGCAGCTCCTCGGCGCTCGGCTCCCGCATGTACGGGACCTCGCCGGCGACCGCGAGGTCGAACCCGGTGGCCGCCCGGACCTGTTCGACGGTGACGCCCGGGTGGAGGGAGGCCAGGCGCATCGAGTGGTCCGGGCCGGTGAAATCGAGGACGCCGAGATCGCTGACCACCCGCGGGAGCCGGTGGAAGCGGGTCACCCCGGCCGCCTCCGCCCGGTCGTAGCCCACCCCGCTCACCATGTCGACGCGCTCGACGAACACCCGCGGGGAATGCTTCGGCACCCAGTAGCTCACCGGATTGTTGAGGGTGTTGACGGGCGCGCCGCGCACCCCGAGGAGCTGGCGGGCCGGCCGGGCCCAGTCGCCGATGCAGGAGATGTTCTGGTTGCCGAACCGGTCGATCTGACTGGCGCCCATCATCACGTGCCGCCGCCCGCCGGTGACCATCGTGAGGTGGCGGCGGTAGGGGAGCCAGCCCTCGGCCTCGCCGCCGAGGCCCACGAGCAGGGCCTCGCCGTCGGTCAGGAGGAGGTCGGGCGAGAAGGTCCGCTTCGCCAGCCGGGCCCCGAACGACGGGATCAGGCCCATCGGGCTGGCGAGCACCTCGCCGTTGCCGCGCCAGGCCTCGGCGCATGCGATCACGCAGTACTCCGCACGGGAGGCGGCCGTCGCTGTGCTCAATTCTGCTCCTCGTGCCAGGCCTGGACGGCCGACTGGTAGGCGTGCTCGCTGCCGCCGGAGAGGAAGCGCGCGCGGAACTCCGGCCAGGGGGTGGTCGCGTACAGCTTCTGGAAGGCCTCGTCGCGCCCGTGGTCGGGGACGCAGGAGGTGAAGTGCGCCCCGTTCGGGGTCTCGACGACACCGGTCACGGAATGCCGGCTGACGAGCAGGGACTGCGGGGGCCCGGCCTTGGAGAGCTCGGCGGTCTCCACGAGCTGCTCGCAGGAGAGGTACGCGGCATCGGCGGCCTCGCAGAACAGGTCGTCGAAGTACGGGTCCGGACCCAGGTACTGGCCGTTGCCGAGGCGGTCGGCACGGTTGAGGTGGACCAGCGCGGCGTCCATGCGCAGGGCGGGGACGGCGACGAGCTCCTCGCCGTCGGCGTAGGGGGAGGTGACGGTCCGCAGCTCCGGGTTGACCCGCATGACGTCGGAGCCGAGGCCGGCGCGGACGGGGAGGAAGGGGAGCCGGTTCGCGGCGGCGTGCAGGCCCCACATGAACATGGCCTCGTCGAGCTCGGTGAAGGCGAAGGCGCCGCTCTCGCGGGCCGCCCGGAAATGCGGCTCCAGCGGGATGGAGTCGAGCGTGGCGAAGGGCGCGACGAGCTTGCGGATCCGGCCGGCGGCCGCGAGCAGGCCGACGTCGGGGCCGCCGTACGAGATCACGGTGAGATCGGTGATCTCGGAACGGAGCAGTGCCCGCACCAGGGCCATGGGCTTGCGCCGCGACCCCCAGCCGCCGATGCCCAGGGTCATCCCGCTGCGCAGCTGCCCGACCACCTCTTCGGGGGTCATCGTCTTGTCGGTCATGAGCGCTCCTTCTCTGCAGGCTCTCCCTCTGCGGGCTCTCCGAAGGTGTCGCGGACCCGGTCGGCCACCCCGCTGAGGTTGGCCTCGAAGGTGAACCCCTGCTCGAAGCGGTAGCTGCGCCGCACGTCGACGGGGTCGATGCCGTTGATGGCCGCCTTGGCCAGCCGGATCAGGTAGCCGTCCTTCTGCGCGATCTCGGCGGCCAGTTCGAGGGCCGCCGCCCGCAGCTCCGTCCGCGGGACCACCCGCCACACCGAGCCGTGCGCGTGCAGTTCGGCGGCGGTGGCGGTGCGCGAGGTGTAGTACAGGGCGCGCATCAGGTGCTGCGGGACCAGGCGGGCCAGGTGGGTGGCGGCGCCGAGCGCGCCCCGGTCGAGCTCCGGCAGCCCGAAGGTCGCGTCCTCGCTCGCCACGATCGCGTCGGCGTTGCCGGCGAGGCCGATGCCGCCGCCCAGGCAGAACCCGTGCACGGCCGCGACGACGGGCACCTCGCACTCGTACACGGCGGCGAAGGCCTCGTAGCAGCCGCGGTTCGCGCCGATCAGGGCGGCGTGGCCGGTGTCGCGCTGCATCTCCTTGATGTCGACGCCGGCGTTGAACCCGCGTCCTTCGGCGGCCAGTACGACACACCGGGTCTCGGGATCGCGGCCGGCCGCGCGCAGGGCGTCGGCGAGGTCGTACCAGCCCTGCACGGGAAGCGCGTTGACGGGCGGGAAGTCGACGGTGACAAGTGCGATGCCCTTGCCGGGGCTTGAGGTGGAGACACCCATGAGAGGATCAGCTACCTTTCCACCAAACATTTGTTAGGTGAGGAAGGTAGCAGCCTATGGAGCTCGACGGGAGGGTTGTCGTCGTCACCGGCGGAACCCGCGGCGTCGGCGCCGGCATCGCCCGGTCGTTCCTCGGGGCGGGCGCCGAAGTCGTCGTCTGCGCCCGCCGCCCGCCGCACGAACCGGTGTGCGCGGACGGGCGCACGGCCTCGTTCACCGCGCTGGACCTGCGCGATCCGGCCGCCGTCCAGGAGTTCTTCGACGCGGTCGGGCGCCGGTACGGGCGGCTCGACTGCCTGGTGAACAACGCGGGCGGAACCCCGTACCGGCTGCTGGGGGAGGGTGAGGCGCAGCGGCACGCGCGCGTCGTCGAGCTGAACCTGCTGGCGCCGATGACGGCCTCGCTGGCGGCGTACCCGCTGCTGCGCGAGGCGCACGGCTCGGTGGTGATGATCGGCAGCGTCAGCGGGACCCGGCCCTCGCCCGGGACGGCCGCGTACGGGGCGGCGAAGGCGGGGCTGGAGAACCTGGCCCGGTCCATGGCCGTGGAATGGGCGCCCGAGGTACGGGTGAACTCGCTCGTGCTGGGCATGGTGCGGACCGAGCTCGCGCACTTGCACTACGGGGACGAGGCGGGGATCGCGGCCGTGGGCGCCACGGTCCCGCTGGGAAGGCTGGCGGAGCCCGCGGACGTCGGGGCGGCGGCGGTGTTTCTGGCCTCCGGCCGGGCGGGGTATGTCAGCGGGGCGAGCCTGCTCGTGCACGGGGGCGGGGAGCGCCCGGCGTTTCTGGATGCGGCAACGGTCAACAAGGAGAGCTGAGATGGGACTTGCCGAGGGTCGTGTGGTCATCGTGACGGGCGCGGGGCGGGGGCTGGGCCGGGCCCACGCGCTGGCCTTCGCGGCGGAGGGGGCCAAGGTCGTCGTCAACGACCTGGGCGTGGGCCTGGACGGGCAGCCGGGGGAGGACAGCCCGGCCGGGCAGGTGGTCGCGGAGATCCGGGCGCTGGGCGGCGAGGCGGTGGCGCACGGCAAGGACATCGCATCCCCCGAGGGTGCGTCCTCGCTGGTCGGGGCGGCCCTGTCGGCGTTCGGCCGGCTGGACACGCTGGTCAACAACGCCGGGTTCCTGCGGGACCGGATGCTGGTGAACCTGGAGGAGGCGGACTGGGACGCGGTGATGCGCGTGCACCTGAAGGGGCACTTCCTGCCCCTGAAGTACGCGGCCGCGCACTGGCGGGCCGAGGCGAAGTCGGGCCGGGCGGTGGCGGCGCGGGTGGTCAACACCTCCTCGGGGGCCGGCCTGCTGGGCTCGGTCGGGCAGGGCAACTACAGCGCGGCCAAGGCCGGCATCCTCGGCATGACGCTGGTCGCGGCGGCGGAGATGGGCCGGTACGGGGTCCAGGTCAACGCGATCGCCCCGGCGGCGCGGACGCGGATGACGGAGCAGACGTTCGCCGAGACCATGGCGGACCCGGGGGAGGGCGCCTTCGACGCGATGGCCCCGGAGAACGTGTCGCCGCTGGTGGTGTGGCTGGGCTCGGACGCCTCGGCGGGCGTCACGGGCCGGGTCTTCGAGGCGGAGGGCGGCCGGATCACGGTGATGGAGGGCTGGCGCCCCGGCCCGACGGCGGACCGCGGAGCCCGCTGGACCCCGGCCGAGGCGGGCGAGACGGCGACGAAGCTCCTCGCGGAATCCGAACCCCCGCACCCGGTCTACGGGGCCGAGTAGGCCGGGGTGCGGGGCGCAGGGGTCCGGGCGCGGTGGTCCGGTCGCCGGGTCAGGACTCCGACAGGCGGGTCGCCGCGCGCAGTTGGCGGGCGTTGGAGCCCTGGAGGAAGCGGATCACGGTCTCCAGCTCCGCCGTCGTGAACTCGTCGCACAGCTCCGCGACCTCACGGGCCCAGTCGTCGAACACCGGCTGGATCTCCGCCAGCCGCTCCGGCAGCGCCTCCACCAGGACCCGCCGCTTGTCCGTCGGGTGCTTGACCCGGCGGACACAGCCCTTGCGTTCGAGCCGGTCGACCAGGCCCGTCACCGAGGCCGGGGCCAGTCCCGACTGCTCGGACAGCTCCTTCGCGGTCAGCGGGCCGCGCCGCATGAGCAGGTCCAGGGTCTTCGTCTCGGTGGCACTGAGCCCCTGCTTGGCGGCGGCCGCCTCGTGGAACACCACGGTCGCCGCGCTCGTCTCGCGGCCCGTGCGGTTCAGCTCGGCCAGTACCGCTTCCCGGCGGGGGTCCGTCTCGTCGCTCATGGCATCCACCGTACCAAGTATTTAGTTCGGGCGAACGAAAGAGTTGCGATCACGCGCGCCTCCGTGTCAGTCTTTCGTTCGTCCGAACGAAATACTTTGGAGCCCGCCATGCCCTCGCCTTCGCCCTGGCCCGAGCCGTCGCCCGTGTCCCTGTCCCCGACCCCCTATCCGCGCCGCTGGGCCGCCGCCGTCATGATGGTCGCCGCGCTCATGGACCTGCTCGACGTGACCATCGTCAACGTCGCCATCCCCTCCATCGGCCGCGAGCTGCACGCCTCGCAGAGCGCCCTGCAGTGGCTCGTCTCCGCCTACCTCCTCGGCTTCGCCGCCACCCTGATCGTCTCCGGGCACCTCGGCGACCGGTACGGGCGCAAGGCCCTGTTCCTCGCCGGAACCGCCGGCTTCGGCCTCGCCAGCCTCGGCTGCGGCCTCGCCCAGAGCCCCGGCCGGCTGATCGCCGCCCGCGCCGTGCAGGGCGTCATGGCCGCCCTGCTGATGCCCCAGGTGCTCGGCTCCTTCCGCACCCTGTTCCAGGGCAAGGAACGCGGCACCGTCTTCGGGATGTACGGGGCCGTCGCCGGCTTCGCCTCCGCCGTCGGGCTGCTGCTCGGCGGCCTGCTCACCGACGCCGACCTGTTCGGCTGGGGCTGGCGGTCCATCTTCCTCGTCAACGTGCCGGTCGCCCTGGCCGCCTGCGTGGCCGGAGCCGTCCTGGTCCCCGCCACCCGCGAGCGCGGCGCTGGCCGCCCCGACCTGGCCGGCAGCCTCGTCCTCGCCGGCGCCCTGATCGCCGTCGTGCTGCCGCTCGTCCAGGGCGAGGCGAACGGCTGGCCGCTGTGGGGCTGGCTGTGCCTGGCCGCCGGGGTCCTCGCCGTCATCGGCCTCGGCGTACTCGAAGCCCGCCGGCGCGGGGCGACCGTACCGCTGCTGCCCGCCCGCGCCTTCCGACTCCCCGCCTTCTCCGTCGGCCTCGCCGTCCAACTGCTCTTCGCCGTCGGCATGCAGGGCTTCTTCCTGGTCTTCGCGATCTGGCTGCAGGGCGGCGAGGGCTACACCCCGATGCAGGCCGGCGTGCTCACCGTCGCGTTCTCCGTCGGCAGCTTCCTGACCGCTCCCGCCGCCGACTCCCTCGCCGTCCGCTTCGGCCGCCTCGTGCTCGCCGCCGGCGCGCTGATGATGGTGGGAGGCTTCGCCGGGGTCTGGTACGCCGTCTCCGCCTCCGCCGCCGCACACACCGGCGCCTGGCCGCTCGCCCCCGGCCTGCTCGTCGCGGGCGCCGGACTCGGCTTCCTGGTCGTGCCGCTGGTCAACGTCGTCCTGTCCGCCGTCCCCGCCGACATCGCGGGCGGGGCCTCCGGAATCTTCTCCACCGCCCAGCAGTTCGGCGGCGCCCTGGGCGCGGCCGCCATCGGCAGCGTCTTCTTCGGCGCCCTCGCCGACGGCGGGCCCACGCACGCCCTGACCGCCGCCATGCCCTGGGTGACCGCCGGATTCCTGCTCAGCGCGGTGCTCTGCCTGGCCCTGCCGCGCACGGCGGTGTCCCCCGAACCGGCGCCCTCGGACCCCGAGCCGCTGCCGGCGTAACCACCGCCGGGGGAGCGGCGGGCCCGGCCGGGCCCGCCGCACAGGAAACGGGCCCGGCACAGGAAACGGCCCCGGCCCCCTGGCGGGGGGGTCGGGGCCGGATCCTTCATTCGTGCGATGGGATATCACTACCCACGCCGGCCACGCCTTGAACCGCTCTCAGCCAACATCTTGTCCCTCGTTCGCGCCGCGTTCGCCGGGCCCCGACTCCGATCAGGTGTCGCACTCCAGCACCGTGCGGCACAGCCCGCAGCGAGCGCGCACCGGCCCGCGGACCGCCAGCCGCAGCCGCTGCCCGCACACCGGGCACGGGAAGCTCACCCGAGTCCCCGCCGGGTGCTCCTCGAATGCGTACGAGGCCCCCGGCGCGGCGGCGCCCGCCCGCCGGTCCCGGGCGTAGCGCCGCCGCTGCGCCCGGTCCGCGGCGGCCAGGGGGGCCCGGCGCAGCTCCTGCCCGGCGAGCGCCCGGCCGCGCAGGTACGCCTCGTACGCCTGGGGGCTGGTGAACCAGGTGGAGGGGTCCTCGCCCCCGCCGGGCAGGAAGGCGCGCCGGGCCAGCACGTACCCGAACTCCTCGGGGGTGAGGTAGCCGAGCTTCTGGTGGGTGAGCTCGTCCTCGCGGTAGGCGTCGAGGAGCAGCCAGCCGGTCCCGAGGTAGGCGGCGGCGGTGTCGGTGAGGATCTCGTTGTCGGCGGTGGAGGGGAAGCACAGGTCCAACCGGTGCAGCAGGACGTGCGTGACCTCGTGGGCCAGGGCGGCGGCCAGATCGCGGCGGTGGGTGCGGAAGCGGTCGTTGACCTCGATGAAGTACTCGGGGCCCGCGGCCAGTTCCACGGTGGCCGCCTGCTCCATCGCCCGGAAGCAGACCACCATCCGGGCATCGGGCAGCCGCAGCGCGCGCACGATCGCGGAGGCCACGCGGTGCGCGCCGAGGTGGAGGTCGTCGTCGGCGGTGAAGGCGGCGTCGGCGGGCGCGAAGCTCGTGTCGTACGCCCGGATCCCCTCGTACGAGAGCCGCCGGAACAGCGCGGTGATCGAGGCGCGGACGATGTCGAGGTGGGGAAATCCGTGCTCGATCGGGCTGCTGCGCCTGCCGTTCTTCGTCATGCCGCCCCCTGCGCCGCGCATCGTCCCGCATGTTGTCCGAAAACGCGTTCTTGATGTCCGGTGAGCGGCGGGTGTGACATGTACGTGTCATTCACCCGATGACGCGCACGGCCCAACCCCCCACGAAAGGCAGTGTGTTGACCGTGTCCACCCTTGCCGCACTCATCAAGCGCACCCTCGCCGTCGGCGCAGTGGCCCTCGCCGCCGTCAGCCTCCAGCCCGGCGCAGCCAACGCCTCCCAGGCCCCCGTCGTCGGCGGCACCCGCGCCGCCCAGGGCGAGTTCCCCTTCATGGTCCGCCTCTCCATGGGCTGCGGCGGCGCCCTCTACACCCAGCAGATCGTCCTCACCGCCGCCCACTGCGTGAACGGCTCCGGGAACAACACCTCCATCACCGCCACCGCCGGAGTCGTCGACCTCAACAGCTCCAGCGCCGTCAAGGTCAAATCCACCAAGGTCCTCCAGGCCCCCGGCTACAACGGCAAGGGCAAGGACTGGGCCCTCATCAAACTCGCCAAGCCCATCAACCTGCCCACCCTCAAGATCGCCGACACCAAGGCCTTCGACAACGGCACCTTCACCGTCGCCGGCTGGGGCGCCACCCGCGAGGGCGGCGGCCAGCAGCGGTACCTGATGAAGGCCACCGTGCCGTTCGTCTCCGACGCCAGCTGCCAGAGCTCGTACGGCAGCGACCTCGTCCCCAGCGACGAGATCTGCGCCGGGCTGCCCCAGGGCGGCGTCGACACCTGCCAGGGCGACTCCGGCGGCCCCATGTTCCGCCGCGACAGCAACAACGCCTGGATCCAGGTCGGCATAGTCAGCTGGGGCGAGGGCTGCGCCCGGCCCAACTTCCCCGGCGTCTACACCGAGGTCTCCACGTTCGCCACCGCCATCAAGAACGCGGCCGCGACCCTCTGAGCCCCGTACTTCGTCCTTCCGGCCGAGCGCACCCGGGCCGGAAGGACGAGGCGCGGTGCACCGAACGCGGTAGCCGGGGGAGGTCAGGACCGGATTCCGGATGATCCTCGAGAGCCGGCCGGACATCGAGGCCGTCGCCGACTCCGTCGACGGCAAAGCCGCGCTCGCGGCCGTCGCCGCACACCGGCCGGACGTCCTCCTCCTCGACATCCGCAAGCCGAAGCTCGACGGCCTCGAGGTCACCCGGCGACTCGCCCGCCGGGACGGTCCGCGCATCGTGATCGTCACCACCTTCGACCTCGACGAGTACGTCCACGCCGCGCTCCACGGAGGAGCATCCGGCTTCCTCCTGAAAGACGCCAGCCCCGCGATGCTGGTTGAGGCGGTCCGCGCGGCAGCCGTCGCAGACTCCCTCGTCTCACCCGCCATCACCGTACGACTCCTGCGCGACACGGCCCCACGGGCCACCGCCGCCCCGCCG
The DNA here is from genome assembly GCF_035984415.1 of Streptomyces sp. NBC_01296. NCBI lineage: Bacteria > Bacillati > Actinomycetota > Actinomycetes > Kitasatosporales > Streptomycetaceae > Streptomyces > Streptomyces sp. NBC_01296. The sequence continues at coordinate 6,320,664 of NZ_CP130720.1, forward strand.
GCCCGCCGAGCCCCTCACGGAACGCGAACAGGACGACGACGGAGGCCGCCCCGCCCGCCTCCCGGACACGCCCGCGGCGGCTACGGCCTCGCCGGCATGGCCGAACGCGCCGAAGCCCTGGGCGGCTCCGTCACCGCCGGCCCCGCCCCCGAAGGAGGATGGCTGGTCACCGCCGTCCTCCCCCTCTGATCGGCCAACCCCGCACACCCATCCGTCTCACGGACCGGCTCACCCGGGAACCACACGCGAACGCCACGTATTCTCGGGAACCATGAACAACAGCGCCCCCGACGAAGCCGCCGCGACCGGCGCCATCGACGAGAACGTCACCGCCGAGCTGGCCCGCCTGCGCGACAGCATCGACAACATCGACGCGGCCGTCGTCCACATGCTCGCCGAGCGTTTCAAGTGCACCCAGCAGGTCGGCCACCTCAAGGCCAAGCACCAGCTGCCCCCGGCCGACCCGACCCGCGAAGCCAGCCAGATCGCCCGGCTCCGCGAACTCGCCGAGAACGCCAAACTCGACCCGGCATTCGCCGAGAAGCTCCTCAACTTCATCATCGCCGAGGTCATCCGCCACCACGAGACGATCGCTGCGGGCGAAGAGTAGGCGAGGGCGGACGACCGGGGCCCACCCTTCGGGCAGCATGGGCCCCATGTCCGCACTGACGCGCAACGAAGCGCAGCTCCGAGCACAGCTCCTCGACGTCCACCACTACGCCGTCACCCTCGACCTCACCGGCGGCGACGACACCTTCGCATCCACGACCGTCATCCGGTTCACCGCCCGCACCGCCGCGGACACCTTCGTGGAGCTGAAACCGGACGAACTGCACTCCGCCGAACTCGACGGCAGCCCCCTCGACCCGGACGCCCTCGCCGACAACCGCCTCCCCCTCACCGGCCTCGGCGAAGGCCCCCACGAGCTGCGCATCGCCACCCGCATGCGCTACTCCCGCACCGGCGAAGGCCTCCACCGCTTCACCGACCCCGCGGACGGCGAGGCGTACGTCTACACCCAGATGTTCATGGACGACATCCAGCGCGTCTTCCCGGCCTTCGACCAGCCCGACCTCAAGGCCGTCTTCGAGTTCACCGTCACCGCCCCCGCCCACTGGACCGTCCTCGCCAACGGCATCACCGAGCGCGTCGGCCACCGCGACACCGACGGCGCGGGCATCTGGAAGTCCGCCCCCACCCCCGTCATCTCCACCTACCTCGCCGCCGTCGCCGCCGGCCCCTGGCACAGCATCCGCACCGAACACGCCGGACTGCCCTTCGGCATCCACTGCCGCCAGTCCCTCGCCCCCCACCTCGACGCCGACGCCGAGGAAATCCTCTCCGTCACCACCGACTGCTACGACCGCTACCACGAGAAGTTCTCCGAGCCCTACCCCTTCGACTCCTACGACCAGGCCTTCGTCCCCGAGTTCAACGCCGGCGCCATGGAGAACCCGGGCCTCGTCACCTTCCGCGACGAATTCGTCTTCCGCTCCGCCGTCACCGACACCGAACGCCAGACCCGCGCCATGGTCATCGCCCACGAGATGGCCCACATGTGGTTCGGCGACCTCGTCACCCTGCGCTGGTGGGACGACATCTGGCTCAACGAGTCCTTCGCCGAGTACATGGGCTACCAGACCCTCACCGAAGCCACCCGCTTCACCGGCACCTGGACCGAATTCGGCGTCAACCGCAAGTCCTGGGGCTACGACGCCGACCAGCGGCCCACCACCCACCCCGTCGCCCCCGACCCCGACGCCGTCCCCGACACCGCCAGCGCCCTCCTCAACTTCGACGGCATCTCCTACGCCAAGGGCGCCTCCGCGCTGCGCCAACTCGTCGCCTGGCTCGGCGAGAAGGACTTCCTCGCCGGCATCAACACCCACTTCACCCGCCACAAGTTCGCCAACGCCTCACTCGCCGACTTCGTCGAATCCCTCGCCGCCCACACCGACCGCGACGTCCACGCCTGGGCCGACATCTGGCTGCGCACCACCGGCATCGACACCCTCACCCCCCGCATCGAGGAGAACCACGGCGGTTGGACCCTCACCGTCGACCACCACGGCACCCGCCCCCACCACATCGCCGTCGGCCTCTACGACCGCGACCCCGACCACACCCTCGAGCCGCGCGAACTCCTCACCGTCGACGTCCCCTCCGACGAGATCGTCTCCGTCAGCGGCCCCCGCCCCGCCCTCCTCCTCCTCAACGACGGCGACCTCAGCTACGCCAAGGTCCGCCTCGACGACACCTCCCTCGAGACCGCCCGGCGCAAACTGTCCGCCATCCCCGGCCCCCTCACCCGGGCCGTCGTCTGGAACGCCCTGCGCGACATGGTCCGCGACGGCGAACTCGAACCCGCCGCCTACCTGGCCACCGCCGCCGCACACCTGCCCGAGGAAGCCGACCTGGCCATCGTCCAGGGCGTCCTCGCCTTCGCCCGCCACCACATCGTCGACCGCTACCTCGGCCCCGAAGAGCGCACCGACGCCCTCGCCACCCTCACCCTCATCGCCCGCGGCCTGCTGCGCCGCACCGAGGACGGCTCCGACCCCGGGCTGCGGCTCGCCGCCGTACGCGCCCACATCGACGCCGCCACCCAGCCCGACACCCTCGCCGCCTGGCTCGAGGACGACACCGTGCCCGGCGGCCCCGAACTCGACCCCGAACTGCGCTGGCGCATCCTCGCCCGGCTGTCCGTCCTCGGCGCCGTGGGGGAGCGCGAGATCGACGCCGCCCTCACCGCCGACCCCAGCGCCACCGGCGAGGAAGGCGCCGCCCGCTGCCGCGCCGCCCTCCCGACCGCCGAGGCCAAGGCCGCCGCCTGGGAACGCCTCTTCCACGACGACTCCCTCTCCAACTACCTCTTCAGCGCCACCGCCCAAGGCTTCTGGCAGCCCGAACAGGCCGACCTCGTACGGGACTACGTCCCCCGCTTCTACGCCGACGTCATCTCCCTCGGCGCCCGCCGCGGCCCCGCCATCGCCGAAGCCGCGGGCCGCTACGCCTTCCCCGGCCACGCCGTGGACGAGGACAACCTCGAGGCCGGCCACACCGCCCTCGCCGACCCGTCCATCGTCCCCGCCCTGCGCCGCAAGCTCGTCGACCAGCTCGACGACCTGGCCCGGGCCCTCCGCGTCCGCGCCTCCTGACACCACGCCCGAGCCGCCACCCCGGCCGCCGCCCCCGCCGAAACCGGCCGGGAGCGGCGGCCGGTCCCGTTCCCGGGCCGGGTCCCCGGCGCCGAGCGGAAAACAACATCCGGACAAACCCCGGCGGTTACCCCGTTCGGGTCTGATCGTTGTACCCGTCGGGCCCCCAGGCTGTCACCGCAGCAGAGCCCGCCGCCAGGCCGTCTCTTTCGGATCAGTCCCCCGGCCACCGCCGGGAGGCGCCCCCAGACCCGCGACGCCCGGCACCCACGACAGGGCCGGCACCCTGCCGCAGACCCGTTCCCGTGAGGACACCGCATGACCGCGCCGCCCGGCACCCCGCCGACCCCACCGCACCCGCTCGCCGGCGGCCGCCTCGGCGCCGAAGCCCTGCGGCCCCTCCTCGACACCGTCCTCGAGGCCCTGCACACCGGAGCCCAGGAGCGCGGCGGGCCGATTCCGGCAGGCGGCCCCGACGCCCTCGCGGCCCGCGTCCACGCCGTACTGGGCGACGTACTCCCCGAAAAGGGCCACGGCGATCACGAGGCGCTCCGGACCCTCGTCCACACCCTCGCCGCCGGCGCCGCCGACCCCGCCGACCCCCTGTGCGCGGCCCACCTCCACGGCCCGCCCCTCGCCGTCGCAGCCGCCGCCGACCTCGCCGCCTCCGCCCTCAACCCCTCCCTCGACTCCTGGGACCAGGCCCCCGCCGCCTCCGCGATCGAAGCCCTCCTCACCCGCGCCCTCGCCGCCGAGTTCTACGACACCCCCCACCCCGACGCCCTCGTCACCACCGGCGGCACCGAGGCCAACCAGCTCGCCCTGCTCCTCGCCCGCGAACGCCACGGACCCGGCCTGACCGTCCTCCACGGAGCCGGCGCCCACCACTCGGTCCCCCGCGCCGCCTGGCTCCTCGGCCTGCCCCCCACCGCCTGTCTCCCCACCCCCACCGGCACCCTCGACCCCGCCCGCCTCGCCGAAGCCCTCGCCGCCACCCCCGGCCCCGTCCTCGTCACCGCCACCGCCGGCACCACCGACGCCGGCCTCATCGACCCGCTCGAAGCCATCGCCGACCTGTGCGAGCAGTACGGCGCCGACCTCCACATCGACGCCGCGTACGGAGGCCTCCTCGCCCTCAGCCCCCGCCACCGCCCCCGCGTCGCAGGCCTCGGCCGCGCCCACTCCCTCACCATCGACCTGCACAAACTCGGCTGGCAGCCCGTCGCCGCAGGCCTCCTAGCCGTCCCCGACACCGCCCTGCTGGCCCCCCTCGCCCACCAGGCCGACTACCTCAACGCCACCGACGACACCGAAGCGGGCCTCCCCGACCTCCTCGGCCGCTCCCTGCGCACCACCCGCCGCCCCGACGCCCTCAAGATCGCCGCCACCCTGCGCTCACTCGGCCGCGACGGCCTCGCCCACCTCATCGACCGCACCTGCGAACTCGCCCACCACCTCGCCCGCCTCCTCGACGCACACCCCCGCTTCGAACTCCACGCACCCCCCACCATCAGCACCGTCCTCTTCCGCCCCACCCACACCGACGACACCCACCTCGCCGCCCTGCGCCGCACCCTCCTCCTCGGCGGCCACGCCGTACTCGGCCGCGCCACCGCCGACGGCCGCCTCTGGCTCAAAGCCACCCTGCTCAACCCCCACACCACCGCGCGGGACCTGGACACCCTCGTCACCCTCCTGGAAGGCAGCAGCCACCGATGACCGCCCAGCTCGATGCACCCCACGACCTCGTCGGAATCGGCATCGGCCCCTCGAACCTGTCCCTCGCCGCCCTGGCCCACGGCCTCCCCCAGCAAGGGACCGGCGAACTCGCCACCGCCTTCTACGACCAGCGCCACGACTTCCGCTGGCACCCCGGACTCCTCATCGACGGCACCACCCTCCAGGTCCCCTTCCTCGCCGACCTCGTCACCTTCGCCGACCCCACCAGCCCCTGGACCTTCCTCAACTACCTCAAGCACAAGGAGCGGCTCTTCCCCTTCTACTTCGCCGAGCAGTTCCACATCCAGCGCGCCGAATACGACGCCTACTGCCGCTGGGTCGCCGGCCGCCTGCCCGGACTCCACTTCGGCCACCAGGTCGACGCCGTCCGCTGGAACCCCGAACGCGACCTCTTCGAAGTCGACTACACCCAACTCGACACCGACGGCGAAGCCGAAGCCCTCGGCCGCACCCACACCCGCAACCTCGCCCTCGGCATCGGCACCGCCCCCTACGTCCCCGAACCCCTGCGCCCCCTCGCCGAAGCCCCCACCGTCCCCGTCATCCACTCCGCCGACTACCTCGACAACCGCCTGCGCATCCTCGCCGCCGACCACGTCACCGTCATCGGATCAGGCCAGTCCGGAGCCGAAGTCTTCCTCGACCTGCTCCGCTCCCGCCCCGCCGGCCGCGAACGCCTCACCTGGCTCGCCCGTACGCCGTCCTTCGCCCCCATGGAGTACTCGAAGCTCGGCCTCGAACACTTCACGCCCGACTACACGCGCTACTTCCACGCCCTGCCCGAGCCCGTACGCGACCAGCTCATCCCCGCGCAGTGGCAGCTCCACAAGGGCATCGACGCCGCCACCATCACCGCCATCCACGACGAGCTCTACCGCCGCACCCTCCAGGGAGGCTGGCCCGACGCCGTCCTCACCCCGGGAGTCAGCGTCCGCACCGCCGGCCGCGTCGCCACCACCAAGGTCGAACTCCACCTCGAACACACCCAGCAGGGCACCCGCTCCCGCCTCACCACCGACGCCGTCGTCCTCGCCACCGGCTACAAGGAACGGCCCCTCACCGGCCTCCTCGCAGGCCTCGACCCCTACCTGCGCAAGGACTCCTCCGGCCGTCCCCGCATCGACGAGAACCACCGCATGATCCTCGACCCCTCCGTCACCGGCAGCATCTTCGTCCAGAACGGCGAACGCCACACCCACGGCGTCGGAGCCCCCGACCTCGGCCTCGCCGCCTGGCGCAGCGCCGCCATCCTGAACACCCTCACCGGCAAGGAGCCCTACCCCCAGCCCACCCGCACCGCCTTCACCACCTTCGGCCTCGAACAGCGGGAGCACACCCGGCCCGCTCCCACGGTCGAGCTGCTCCCGCTGGTCGAACATCCCTAGGAGGCGTCCGGCGACCCGGCTAGAACACCGGAACCCCGGCCCGGGTCAGCCGCCAGTCCACCGACGCGAACTGGGCCGGGTCGATCGTCCCCTTCGCCTTCACCCACTGGATGATCGTGTTGCGGATCTCCTCCGAATTCGCCCACAGCTGCTTGGCCTGCGGCACGTGCGGGAAGTTCCCGCCACCCGACGCCCGGTAGTTGTTCACCGCCAGCACGAACTCCGCAGCCGGATCCACCGCCTTCCCCTGGAACGAAAGCCCCGAGATCCGCGAACCCACCGGCTGCGCGACGTCGATGTCGTACGACAGCCCGTACACCGCGTCGTAGTTGTAGTCCGGGACGCCCTCGGAATTCGTCAGCTTCGCCGGGTCCACCGGAGCACCCGGCGCCGTCTGCACGTAGTACCGCGCCGAGTACTCCAGGTAGTCCTTCAGCTGCGCACCCGTCAGCAGCCGCGCCTCCATCGTGTTCTCGAACGGGTACAGGCCCGCAGCATCCTTGATCGTCACCTGCCCGGCCGGAATCGCCGCCGTACGCGAGAAGCACGACGCCTGCGACAGCACCGGCAGCGCCGCCCACTGCGTGCCCGCCAGCGCCCCCTTCACCGTGTCCGCCTGCACGTGGTTGATCAGATCGATGATCGCGACGTCCTTGACCGGCCCGTCCGCCGAGGACATCGCCTGCACCGACGTACCGATCACCTGGTTCACGTACGCCACGACCTTGCGGTGCTCGTCCGACAGCAGCCGCACGATCTTCGGGTCCTCGACCGCCGTGTTCGAGTTCAGCACCTTCGCGGACACCTTCGCCACCGACCAGCAGCCCTTCGACCACGTCAGCTCGAAGTCGAACAGCGTCAGGCGCTGCCCCCACTTCAGCGGCTCCGACAGCACCACGTCCTTGCCGGTCGCCTTGTTCTTCACCCGGTACTCCGGGATCTCCGTGTGCGCGTGCCCCACCAGGATCGCGTCGATCCCCGGCACCTGCTCGGCCACCAGACCCGCCGCGTTCTCGATGTACGGCAACTGGTCACCGTAGGAGGACGTACCGCTCGAACCCGAGTGCGCGGACACGATCACCACGTCCGCACCCATCGACCGCAGCTTCGGCACGTACTTCGCCGCCTGCTCCTCCAGCCCCGGGAACGTCATCTTCCCCTGCACGTTCGCCTTGTCCCAGATCGCGATCCCCGGGTTCGTCAGCCCCAGCACCGCCACCTTCACGTCCCGCCCGTAAGGGGTCCGCAACCGGTGCATGCTGTACGGCGCGAACGCCGGCCGCAGCGTCTTCGCATCCAGCGCGTTCGCCCCCAGCAGCGGGAAATCGCACTGCTCCTCGAACTTGCGCAGCACCGGTATGCCGTAGTTGAACTCGTGGTTCCCCAGCGCCGCCGCGTCGTAGCCGATCGCGTTCATCGCCTGCGCCATCGGGTGCACCGGACCGCGCCGCGCGGTGATCGGATCCACCTTCGCGTAGTAGTACGACAGCTGCGTGCCCTGGATCGTGTCACCCGCATCGATCATCAGCGTGTTGCAGCGCCCCTTCTCCGCCCGCACCTGGTTCACGAGCGTCGAGATCTTCGCCAGGCCGACGTCGTTGTGCGCCTTGTCGTCGAACTCCTTGTCGGTGAAGTAGTCCCAGTTGAAGACGTTCCCGTGCAGGTCGGTCGTCCCCATCACCGTGAACGAGTACGTACGCGGCTTCCCCGCGGCCCCGGCCCCGGCCTCGGGGGCCGCCTCGGCCGCGGCAGCCGGGGTGCCCGCGGCCCCCGTCAGCGCGACGGCCGCACCCGTGGCGGCCGAAGTACCCAGAAACGTCCTACGGTCGAACGCCATGCCATCTCCTCAGTAGGCGTGAACAACGCGCGTAGATTCTGACCGATGGGTCATGAGGAGCAACACCCCTGCCGGGTGCGGATGTCTTGACGCAGCGAGGTCATGAGCCTTCAATCAAGCATTGAACTAAGGCAGTTGAGGTGAGTCCCCCCACCCTGAAGTGATGTGATGTCATGACCATGCGCACCACCTGGCGCCGCCGCACCACGCTCGGCGCCCTCGCCCTGCTCTGCTGGAGCGGCCTCGCCGCCCCGCCCACCGGCGCCGCGGAACCCCCCACGACCGCAGCCGCCGCAGCCGCCGCAGCCACGTTCTCCGATGAATTCGACGGGCCGGCCGGAACAGCCGCCGACCCCGGGAAATGGCAGACCGAGACCGGCGACAACGTCAGCAACCACGAACGGCAGTACTACACGGCAGGCAATCGCAACGCCGCCCTCGACGGCCAGGGCCACCTCGTGATCACCGCCCGCCGCGAGAACCCAGGCAACTACGACTGCTGGTACGGGCGCTGCGAGTACACCTCGGCACGGCTCAACACCGCCGGCCGCTTCACCCAGGCGTACGGACACGTCGAAGCCCGGCTCAAAGTCCCGCGCGGCCAGGGGATGTGGCCCGCGTTCTGGATGCTCGGCAACGACATCGGCCAGGTCGGCTGGCCGAACTCCGGCGAGATCGACGTCATGGAAAACGTCGGATTCGAACCCTCCACCATCCACGGAACGATCCACGGCCCCGGATACTCCGGCTCCGGCGGCATCGGCGCCGCCTACACCCTCCCCGGCGGCCAGGCCTTCGCCGACGCCTTCCACACCTTCGCCGTCGACTGGGCCCCCGACTCCATCAGCTGGTCCGTCGACGGCGCCGTCTACCAGCGCCGCACCCCCGCCGACCTCGGCGGCCGCACCTGGGCCTTCAACAAACCGTTCTTCCTGATCCTCAACCTCGCCGTCGGAGGCTACTGGCCCGGCGACCCCGACGCCGGCACCACCTTCCCCCAGCAACTCGTCGTCGACCACGTACGGGTCACCACCTCCGACACCGGCACCGGCCGCACCGGCCCGATCACCGGCCTCGCGGGCAAATGCGTCGACGTCGCCGGCGCCAACCCCGCCGACGGCACCCCCGTACAGCTCTACGACTGCAACGGCACCCCCGCCCAGCAGTGGACGATCGCCGCCGACGGCACCCTGCGCGCCCTCGGCAAATGCCTCGACGTCACCGGCGGCAACACCGCCGACGGCACACCCGTCCAGCTCTACGACTGCAACGGCACCCCCGCACAACGCTGGGCCCTGCCCGCGGCCCGCGACATCGTCAACCCGCAAGCCGACAAATGCCTCGACGTCACCGGCGGCAACGCCGCCAACGCAACCCGCCTCCAGATCTGGACCTGCGGCGGCGCCCCCCACCAGAAATGGAACCTCCCGAACTAGGCGGTCACTGCCGGGCCCGCGCACATCAGCGCGGGCCCGGCAGCGCAGGCTACGCGCCGGCCGCCCGCCCGATCAGATCGGCGACCTCATCGGGCCGGGACACGTACACCGAATGGCTCGCCGGCACCTCCACCACCGTCGCCCCGATCCGCTCGGCCATAGCCCGCTGCGCCGACGGCGGGATCATCCGGTCCTGCGTGGACACCAGGTACCAGCTCGGCTTCGACCGCCACGCAGGCTCCGTGACCGCCCCGGTCAGCGCCTCCATACCCCACGGAAGCTGCGCGTCGGCCATGAACCGGGCCTGCTCGGGCGGCAGATCAGCCGCGAACGACTCCGCGAACCGCTCCCGGTCCAAGACCAGGAAACCCTCCCGGGGCGGCAGGATCGGCGGCACCGGAGCACCCGGCGGCGGATCGGCGATCAGACTGTTCACCGACTCGCCCTTGTCGGGCGCGAACGCGGCGACATAGACGAGGCTCGCGACCGCGTCGTGGCGCCCCGCCTCACTGATGATCACACCACCGTAGGAGTGGCCGACGAGGACCACCGGACCGTCCTGCGCGTCGATGACCCGCCGGGTCGCCGCCACATCGCCCTCCAGCCCCAGCGTGGGGTGCTGGACCACGCTCACGCGGTAGCCCTCGCCCACCAGACGGTCGTACACCGCCCGCCAGCCCGAGCCGTCCACGAACCCGCCATGGACCAGCACGACGTTTCGGATCGGCGCATCTGCGCTCATTTCCTTCACCTTCGCCTTTGTGTGTCGTGGCCGTTGTTCCGAGCGAATCGAGGCTAGGGGGCCGCAGTTCCGGCCGCTTCTGTCAAATGACGTAGAGAGACGCCGAACCGACATAAAGTGACAGGGCGTCGGGGGAGGGGCACACATGCTGATCGGACGTGACGACGACCTCGAACTGATCCGGGGCTTCGTCGACGAGGCCAGAACCTCCGGCGGCGCCCTCCTGTTATCCGGAGACGCCGGAGTGGGAAAGACAGAACTCCTGGACGCCGCCGCCGCACACGCCCACGCCGCGAACACACGCGTCGCGCGAGCAGCCGGCGTCGAGTTCGAAAGCTCGGTCGGCTTCGCCGGACTCCACCAGATCCTGTACCCCCTGCTGGACGGACTCGAAGAACTCGCCGCCGCCTACCGCAGCACCCTCAGCGTGGCCCTGGGCCTGCAACACGGCGCACCACCCCAGCAACTGATGGTGTCCAACGCCGTATCGGCCCTGCTCGGCCACGCCGGGGCCGAACGCCCCCTGCTCGTCATCGTCGACGACCTGCCCTGGCTGGACCGGGCCAGCGCCATCGTCATGGGCCTCGTGGCCCGCCGCCTCGGCGACAGCGCCAGCCGCGTCGGCTTCCTCGGCGCCTACCGGTCCGACGAAGGCAGCTTCTTCGACCGCGGCGGCGTCACCACCCACCACCTGCAGCCCCTCGACCCCGCCGCAGCAGAAAAACTGGTGAGAGACCGGTTTCCCGCCCTGACACCCCGCGTACGCACCCGCCTCCTCTCAGAGGCCCAAGGAAACCCCCTGGCCCTGCTGGAGCTGCCCATCGCCCTCAACGGCACCCGGCGCGCCCCCGCCACGATCCCCGACGTACTGCCCCTCGGCCGCCGCCTCCAGACGCTCTTCGCAGCCCGCATCGAGGCACTGCCACCCGAAACCCGGCTCCTCCTCCTGTACGCCGTCCTCGACGGCACCGGCGACCTCCACACCCTGCAAGCCGCCACCCACACCGCAACGGGAACCGGACCCACCGGCATCGAAAACCTGGCCCCCGCAGAACGCGCCGGACTCGTCTACGTCGACGACACCACCGGCCGACTCACCTTCCGCCACCCCCTCACCCGCTCCGCCGTCGTGGAACTCTCCACCAGCGACCAACGCCGCCGCATCCACCACGCCCTCGCCGAACACACCACCGACCGGCCCGAACGGCGCGCCTGGCACCTCGCCCAAGCCACCGTCGAACCCGACGAACACGTCGCCACCCTCCTCGAACAAACCGCACACGCCGTCCTGCGGCGCGGCGACGCAGGCGGCGCCATCGCCGCACTCCTGCGCGCCGCAGACCTCAGCCCCCGCGGCCACGAACGCGGCCGACGCATCGCCGAAGCCGCTTACCTCGGCGCCGACCTCACCGGCGACCTGCGCGACGTACCCAAACTCCTCGAAGACGCCCGCCGCGCCGACGGCGGCCGCGCCGGACCCCTCGTAGCAGCCGTCGCCGCCGCCCACCACCTCCTCCTCAGCGGCGAAGGCGACCTCGACACGGCCCACCGCCTCCTCACCGGCGCGATCGACATGCAGCACCAGCCCTACGACGCCACCGACACCACCATGACCGACGCCCTCTACACCCTCGCCTGGGTCTGCCACGGCGCCCAACGCCCCGAACTGTGGAAACCGCTCCACCAGGCCATCGCCCTGCTCACCCCCCACATCCCCGACCGGGTGGCCCTGACCCTCGCCACCCTCGCCGATCCCGCCCGCACCGCACCCCCCGCACTCGGCCTCCTGGACGAAACCATCGCCACCCTCGACCAGGAAACCGACCCCGTCCACATCATCCGCACCGCCATGGCCGCCGTATACGTCGACCGGCTGGCCGATTGCAGAACCGCGCTACGGCGCATCCTGCGCGACGGACGCGACACCAGCGCCGTCACCCTCGAACTCCAAGGCCTGGTCTTCCTGAGCCGCGACTGCTTCACAGCCGGCGCATGGGACCAACTCGACGAACAGACCGAGCAAGGACAGCGACTCAGCACCACCCACAGCTACCAGCTGCTCACCACCGACTACCTCTACCAGCGCGCACTGGTCGCCGCCGCACGCGGCGACACCGCCACCACCCAAGCCCTCACCGACGAGATGACCCTCTGGGCCGCACCCCGCCGCGTCGGCTCCGCCCTCTCCGGCGCCTCCCACGCCAAAGCCCTCGCCGCACTCGGCCAAGGCCGGTACGAAGAGGCCTACCGCCACGCGACCGCCGTCAGCCCCGCGGGCGAACTCGCCTCCCACGTCCCCACAGCCCTCTTCCTCGTCATGGACCTCGTCGAAGCCGCCCTCAGAACCGGCCGACAAACCGAAGCAGCGGCCCACGTCACCGCCGTACGGGAGGCAGGCATCGCCGCCATCTCACCCCGCCTCACCATGATCGTCGAGGCCTCGGCCGCGCTCACCGCCCACGACCCACACGCACGCGAACTCTTCCGGAGAGCGCTCTCCACCCCCGGCACCGACCGCTGGCCCTTCGACCACGCCCGCGTCCGGCTCGCCTACGGAGAACACCTCCGCCGGGCACGAGCCGCCACCGAAGCCCGCACCCACCTCACCGACGCACTCGACACCTTCCAACGCCTCGGCGCCCGCCCCTGGGCCGCCCGCGCCGCCGGCGAACTCCGGGCAACAGGACAGCCCACAAGACAGCCCGCAGCACGCGCCGACCACCACGGACCCGCCTCACTCACACCCCAACAACGCGAAATCGCCCACCTCGCCGCCGCCGGCCTCACCAACAAACAAATCGGCGAACGCCTCCGCCTCTCCCCGCGCACCGTCTCCACCCACCTCCACCAACTCTTCCCCAAACTCGGCATCACCTCCCGCGCCGCCCTCCGCGACGCGCTGGCAGAACCCACACGCCACACCCCGGACGACAGTGCGACAGTGAAACCATGACCCAGGACTCCGCACCCCAGCCCTACGGAACCCCCGAAGTCCCCCGCGTCGCCGTCCGCGGCGAAGCCCGCCTCGAAGTCGACCCCGAAATCGCCCGCATCGGCATCACCGTCACCGCCCGCGGCACCGACCGACGCACCGCCCTCGAAGACCTCACCCGCCGCAACAACACCGTCCTCGAGCTCATCAAGAGCTACGGCGACGCCGTCGAAAAACTCGAAACCGGCGCCTTCTCCATCAACCCCGAACTCACCCGCCACGGCCGCGCCGAACGCATCCGCGCCTACCACGGCCGCGTCCACATCACCGCCGAACTCGCCGACTTCACCGCCCTCGGCGAACTCACCACCCGCCTCGCCGACCTCGAACTCACCAGCGTCGACGGCCCCTGGTGGGCCCTGCGCCCCACCTCACCCGCCCACGGCGAAGCCCGCCGCCAAGCCGTACTCGAAGCCGTCCAACGCGCCCGCGAATACGCCGCCGCCCTCGGCGCCGACCTCGCCGCCCTCGTCGAACTCGCCGACCTCGGCGCCGAAAACGCCCTCCCCTTCCAAACAGCCGCCCCCGGCGCCGGCATGCGCACCATGGCCTTCAGCACCACCGAGGAAACCGCCCCGCCCCTCGACCTCGAACCCCAACGCCAAACCGTCTACGCCCAGGTCAACGCCCGCTTCACCATGACCCCTCCCCGACTGTGAACGCCCCCGCCCCGGCAGACGCGTGGACCCTGGAGAGCCTCCGCGCCGACCACGCCCCCGCCCTCCTCGACTTCGAACGGCGAAACCGGGCCCACTTTGCCCGCACCGTCCCCGACCGCGGCGACGCGTACTTCACCGAGTTCGCCGACCGCCACCACGCCCTGCTCGCCGAGCAGGAGAGCGGCCTGTCCCGGTTCCACGTCCTCATCACCCGCCAGGGCGACCTGGTCGGCCGCGTCAACCTCGTCGACATCGAGGACGGCAGCGCCGAACTCGGCTACCGCATCGGCGAAAGCGCCGCCGGCCGGGGCATGGCGACCGCCGCCGTCGCCGAGATCTGCCGCGCCGCGCAGGCCGCGTACGGGCTCTCGCGGCTCATCGCCGTCACCACCCTGGACAACCCGGCCTCCATGACCGTGCTCCGGCGCAACGGATTCACCCAGGTCGAGACCACGACCATCGACGGTCGGCCGGGCGTCCGCCACGAGCGCCCACTGGCCCCCGCGGACTGATCGAAAACGCGTGTCGGCAGGGCCCCCGGGGGTGCTCATCAGAGCACCCCCACGCACATTCAACAATTGTCAACAACCTTTTGCCCAACGGTTGTTGAGTGGACACCCGGAACCAATTTCCTACTGTCTGGTAGGGGCATACGCTCGCCCCATGCGCCGAGCAAAAATCGTATGTACCCTGGGCCCCGCCACCGACTCATACGACCAGATCAAAGCCCTGGTCGAAGCCGGAATGGACATCGCCCGCCTCAACCTCAGCCACGGCACCTACGCCGAACACGAGGACCGCTACCTGCGCGTACGCAAAGCCTCCGACGAAACCGGCCGCAGCGTCGGCATCCTCGCAGACCTTCAAGGCCCGAAGATCCGCCTCGGCCGATTCACCGAAGGCCCCGTACTCCTTGAACGCGGCGACGAATTCACCATCACCGTCGAAGACCTCGAAGGCGACCGCCACACCTGCGGCACCACCTACAAAGGCCTCGCCGCCGACGTCACCACCGGCGAACGCATCCTCGTCGACGACGGCCGCGTCACCCTCGAAGTCACCGGCATCGACGGCCCCCGCGTCCACACCCTCGTCATCGAAGGCGGCATGGTCTCCGACCACAAGGGCCTCAACCTCCCCGGAGTCGCCGTCTCCGTCCCCGCCCTCTCCAACAAGGACATCGACGACCTCCGCTGGGCCCTGCGCACCGGCGCCGACGTCATCGCCCTCTCCTTCGTCCGCAGCGGCCACGACATCCAAGACGTCCACCGCATCATGGACGAAGAAGGCCGCCGCCTCCCCGTCATCGCAAAGATCGAAAAGCCCCAGGCCGTCGAAAACATCGACGACATCGTCGCCGCCTTCGACGGCATCATGGTCGCCCGCGGCGACCTCGGCGTCGAAATGCCCCTCGAACAGGTCCCGATCGTCCAGAAGCGCGCCGTCAAACTCGCCAAGCGCAACGCCAAGCCCGTCATCGTCGCCACCCAGATGCTCGACTCGATGATCGACAACTCCCGGCCCACCCGCGCCGAAGCCTCCGACGTCGCCAACGCCATCATCGACGGCACCGACGCGGTCATGCTCAGCGGCGAGACCAGCGTCGGCAAATACCCCGTCGAAACGGTCAAGACGATGTCCCGCATCGTCGAAGCCGCCGAAGAGGACATCCTCGCCAAGGGCCTGCCCCCGCTCACCGAACGCAGCAAGCCCCGCACCCAAGGCGGAGCCGTCGCCCGCGCAGCCGCCGAAATGGGCGACTTCCTCGGCGCCAAATTCCTCATCGCCTTCACCCAGAGCGGCGACACCGTCCGCCGACTCTCCCGCTACCGCTCACCCATCCCGCTCCTCGCCTTCACCCCCGACCCGGCGACCCGCTCCCAGCTGAACCTGACCTGGGGCGTCGAAACCTTCCTCGGCCCCCACGTCGACTCCACCGACGCCATGGTCGCCCAGGTCGAGGAAGAACTCCTGCGCATCGGCCGCTGCGTACGCGGCGACGTCGTCGTCATCACCGCCGGCTCGCCCCCCGGAGTCACCGGCTCCACCAACCTGGTCCGCGTCCACCACATCGGCGACCCCGTCCACTGACGCCCCGCCCTCACCCCCGCGTCGGGCCCCGTCCCGCCCGACGCGGCCACGGCCGCCCGCCGGCTAGTACTTGGGCCCGATGTGCGCATCCATGAGCGCGACGGAGTCCTTCCGCGCGACGGAAACGTTGAAGGGATCGCTCCCGCGAGCCAGGATCGTCCACTGGGCCCCGACCTTGGTGAGCGTGTCCGTACACAGCTTCCGGATGTCGTCGGACTTGTTGGTGAAGAAGTACCGCGGATACTCGTACCGCTTGCCGTTTCGAACGGTCCAGTTCGTGATCCGGCACCCGTCGGAGTGGATGAGCCCGCGCAGGAACTCCCATGGGTGGGTATCGACGATCTCCTGCTGCCACCCTTCGAGCACGATCCGCCGCTCGTGCTTCTTGCCGGGCCCGTGCTGAGGGAACAGGCAGGTCCAGTGCCGTCCGTAACTGGTGACGGCGACGCAGCCTTGACGTTGCAGCACGTAGACCTTGTGGTCGGGTCGCACGGCGGTGATCGCTGCGCGGCACAGCTCGATCAGTCCTGGCCATGCGTCGGCGCAGACGATCCGCAGGTGGTGCCCGCCGCGGGGGTGTGGGCTGATGCAGCCATCGCCGAGATAGAGGCCGAGAAGGTATGCGTAGGACGCCGCGTGGTCTGGGCCGGAGCAAGGCGCCGCGTTGATGCGGGGTAGCGGTTCGATGCGCACCTGCCACGCACGGATGGCGGACCGGGATATCCCTGTTTCCCTGCTGACCGAGTTCATGCTGCGCCCGTCGGCGAGCAGGTCCAGCGCGTGCATGCGGGTGGCGATGTCGTACATGCGGTCGACACTGCCGGGTGCAATTCGCTCACGCGGTGCATTTCGGCGGGCTTCGCTGAAACGAGTGATGGTCACGCGATAATCGCGTGACCATGGAATCTAAGTAAAGTGCCCCAGGTGGGATTCGAACCCACACTGTCCGCTGTTTGAGAGCGGCCTCTCTAACCGGTTGGAGTACTGGGGCCTAAGAAACGAAGGCTCGGAGGAACCCTGCGCGAGACCACCTTACCGCAGCTAGGTAGGCTCAGGGGAGCTTGTTATGCCCCGCAAAGAGGAGCCTCCCGTGACCGCCGAGCACGAGTCGACGCCCACGCCCGACGCCGACCAGTCGCACGTTCCGCCGCTGACGACCCGCGTCGTCATCGCCGAGGACGAGGCGCTCATCCGTCTCGACTTGAAGGAGATGCTCGAGGAGGAGGGCTACGCCGTGGTCGGCGAGGCCGGGGACGGGCAGACCGCCGTCGAGCTGGCCCGGGAGCACCGCCCCGACCTGGTGATCCTCGACGTGAAGATGCCCGTCCTGGATGGGATCTCCGCGGCCGAGAAGATCGCCGAGGAGTCCATCGCCCCCGTACTCATGCTCACCGCGTTCTCGCAGCGCGACCTCGTCGAGCGGGCGCGGGACGCCGGGGCCATGGCGTACCTGGTGAAGCCGTTCAGCAAGAGCGACGTCGTACCGGCCATCGAGATGGCCGTGTCGCGTTTCGCGGAGCTTCGGGCGCTGGAGAAGGAGGTCGCGGACCTCTCGCTGCGGCTGGAGACCCGCAAGCTGGTGGACCGGGCGAAGAGCATCCTGCAGACGCAGTACGGGCTGACCGAGCCGGCGGCGTTCCGGTGGATCCAGAAGACCTCCATGGATCGTCGTATGTCCATGCAGCAGGTTGCCGAGGCGGTCATCGAGGACGCCGAGGAGAAGAAGAACGCCGCGCAGTAGCGGGTATGCGTGAGGCCCGCCACCGTCACCGGTGGCGGGCCTCACGCTTGAGCGGATCTTTAGTCCTCGCCGAGGTACGCCTTGCGGACGTCCTCGTTGTGGAGGAGCTCCTGGCCGGAGCCGGAGAGCACGATCTTGCCGATCTCCATCACGTGGGCCTGGTCGGCCAGCGAGAGGG
Source organism: Streptomyces sp. NBC_01296 (assembly GCF_035984415.1). Classification (NCBI taxonomy): domain Bacteria; kingdom Bacillati; phylum Actinomycetota; class Actinomycetes; order Kitasatosporales; family Streptomycetaceae; genus Streptomyces; species Streptomyces sp. NBC_01296. Next base: position 6,338,623 of record NZ_CP130720.1, read on the forward strand.
CGGCCTGGGCGTTCTGCTCGACGAGCAGGATGGTGGTGCCCGTGGACTTGAGCTCGGCGATGGTCGCCATGATCTTCTGCATCATGAGAGGGGAGAGACCCATGGAGGGCTCGTCCAGCATGAGCAGCTTGGGACGGGACATGAGCGCCCGGCCCATGGCGAGCATCTGCTGCTCACCGCCCGAGAGGGTGCCCGCGGCCTGCTTCCGGCGTTCGCCCAGGATGGGGAACATCTCGTAGGCGCGCTGGACGTCCTTCTCGATGCCCTCCTTGTCGGTGCGCAGGAAGGCGCCGAGCTGGAGGTTCTCGGCGATCGTCAGCCGGGGGAAGATGTGGCGTCCCTCGGGGGAGTGGGCCAGGCCCAGGGAGACGATCTTGTGGGCGGGGACCTGCGCGAGCGGCTTGCCGTCGAAGACGACGGTGCCGCTGACCGGCTTGAGGAGGCCGGAGAGGGTGCGCAGGGTGGTGGTCTTGCCGGCGCCGTTGGTGCCGACGAGGCAGACGATCTCGCCCTCGTTGACCTCGAACGAGATGCCCTTGACGGCTTCGATCTTGCCGTAGGCGACCTTGAGGTCCTTGACCTCGAGCAGTGCGGTCACTTGGCCTCTCCGTCCGTGCTGGTGGTGCTGTCCGGGGCCGCGGCCGGCTCGGCGTCCGCGGTCGGCTCGATGTCCGGCTCGGCGGCCGGCTCCGCGTCGGCCTCGGCCGCGGCTTCCGCCGGTGCCTCCGCCTCGGCTTCGGCCTCCGCCTCGGCTGCCGCGTGCTCCTCGGCTGCCTCGACCTCGGCTGCCTCGACCTCGGCTGCCTCGACCTCGGCTGCCTCGACCTCGGCCGCCTCGGCGGCCGGGGCCGCGGTCGGGTCGCCCTCGAAGGGCTCTCCGAGGTAGGCGGCGATGACGCGCTCGTCGCCCTGGACCTCGGCCGCGGTGCCCTCGATGAGCTTCTCGCCCTGGACGAGACAGGCCACGCGGTCGCAGAGGTTGAAGATGAAGCGCATGTCGTGCTCGATGACGAGTACGGCGATGCCCATGTCCCGGATGGCGAAGATGAGCTCTTCGGCCGCGCGGGTCTCCTGCGGGTTCATGCCGGCGGTCGGCTCGTCCAGGAGGATGAGGCCGGGGTCGCTGGCGAGGGCGCGGGCGATTTCGAGCTTGCGCTGCTCGCCGTAGGGGAGGTTCTTGGCGAGGTGCTGGGCCTTCTTCTCCAGGCCGATGAACTCCAGGAGCTCCATCGCCCGTGCCTCGCTGGCGGCTTCGGCCTTCTTGAAGCCGGGGCCGCGCAGGAGGGCGGACCAGAGGCCTTCCTTGGTGCGGGTGTGGCGTCCGACGAGGACGTTCTCCAGCACCGTCATGTTGTGGAAGAGCCGGATGTTCTGGAAGGTGCGGGCGATGCCGGCGCTGGTGACCAGGTGCGGCTTGGGCGGCAGGACCGTGCCCTTGTAGCTGACGGTGCCCTCGGTGGGGACGTACAGCCCGGTCAGGCAGTTGAAGAAGGTGGTCTTGCCGGCGCCGTTGGGGCCGATGAGACCGACGATCTCGCCCGCGTTGACCTTGAGGTCCACGCCCTTGACGGCGGTGAGGCCGCCGAAGCGCATGGTGACGCCGCTGGCTTCGAGGACCGTGGTCACCGTGGTGGTGTCTGTGGTGGTCGTCATGGTGTTCACGCACCCGCCTTGGCGGTGGCCAGGTCCGCGGGGGCCTGGTCAATCGTCTCTTCGTCGTGGAACTCGAGCTGCGCGCGCTTGTTGGCGATGAGGCCTTCGGGGCGGAAGCGCATGAGCAGGATGAGGGCGATGCCGAAGGCGAGGAGCTGGTAGTCCTGGAGGAAGGCCAGCTTCGCCGGGATCAGGAAGAGCAGTGCGGCGCCGAGGATGGGGCCGCGGATGGTGCCCATGCCGCCGAGGATGACGGCGGCGAGGAGGAACGCGGAGTTCGGCGGGACGGGCCCGGCGAAGACGTAGTTCTCGGGGACCACCGTGCTGTTGACGTGTGCCTGGACGGTGCCGGCGAGGCCGGCGAGGGTGGCGCCGAGGGCGAAGGCGATGAGCTTGACCTTGAAGCCGTTGATGCCCATGGCTTCGGCGGCGGTCTCGTCTTCGCGGATGGCGACCCAGGCGCGGCCGATGCGGCTGTTGCCGGCACGGGCGAAGACCAGGATGACCACTGCCATCACGAGCAGCATGAGGAAGTAGTAGTTGGCGTAGGCGCCGAGGACGATTCCGCCGACGGTGTGCGATTCCCCGAAGTTCCACCCGAAGAGTTCGAGGTGGGGGATGTTGGGGATGCCGTTGGGGCCGTTGGTGATGTCGGGGCCGGAGGTGCCGTCGAGGTTGCCCATGGCGATGCGGAAGATTTCTCCGAAGCCGAGGGTGACGATGGCGAGGTAGTCGCCGCGCAGGCGGAGGGTCGGTGCGCCGATGATCACGCCGAAGATGAGCGAGGCGAGGGCGCCGACGATGACCGCGGCCCAGAAGGGCAGCTGGAAGCCGAAGGCGGAGGCGGTGCTGCCGGAGACCAGGGCGGCGGCGTAGGCGCCGACGCCGAGGAAGGCGACGTAACCGAGGTCGAGGAGGCCTGCGAGGCCGACGACGACGTTGAGGCCGAGGGCGACGGTCGCGAAGATCAGGATGTTCACCGCGATGAGCGTGTACGTGTCGCCGCTCTGCTGGATGAACGGGAAGGTGATCGCGGCGGCCGCGGTACCGATGAGGGTGACCTGGCGGTTCTTCGCGGTGAGGAGGCCGAGTCGGTCGAAGAGACCGGACTTGAGCAGGGCGAAGGCCGCGAAGCCGATGATGATCAGGTACGTGACGAAGAGCTGCGGCTCCTTGTCGTCGGTGTCGATGCCGAAGGTGACCACGTAGAGGCCGACGGCGAAGGCACCGATGATGATGAGGATCTCGCCCCAGGAGGGCAGCTTCTTGGCGGCGGCCGCCTTGTGGCTGTCGTCGGCGAGCTTGTACGCGGCGAGGGCCGGGACGAGCGAGCCGATGAGGGCGACGTAGGCGCCGGGCTCCAGGTGGACGAATCCGCCGAGGACCCATGCGATGGCGATGACGGTGAACCAGGTGCCGGCGAGGGTGCCGAGCGAGAGGATCCACACGGGCTTGCGGGCGCCGGTGGGGGTGAGCCAGCGCAGGCCCTTGACGCCGAGCGCGGAGAGCGCGTGGACGGCGGTGAGGAGGGCGCCGACGAGGCTCAGGAACTGGATGGGGGCCGGGCTGCCGTAGTAGGTGAGGTCACCGGGGAACTCGGCGGTCCAGGTCCAGGCGAGGAAGGCGCTGACGATGGTCAGCAGGCTTCCGCCGATGACCGTGTAGAGCAGTGCGGTGCGGGAGAGGCCGGCGCTGACGCTGGCTTCGCCTTCGAGCGGGAGGGTGGCTTCGTTGGTCATGGTTCTCACGCCCGATCCGCGACGCGCTCACCGAGCAGGCCTTGTGGCCGCACGAGGAGGACGACAATGAGGAGTACGAACGCCCAGACGTTGGACCAGGCTCCACCGCCGAGCTGCGACATGCCGGGGATGTCTTCGATGTAGGCGATCGACAGGGCTTCGGCGAGGCCGAGGACGACGCCGCCGACCATGGCTCCGTAGATGTTGCCGATGCCGCCGAGGACGGCTGCGGTGAACGCCTTGAGGCCGAGGATGAAGCCCATCTCGAAGTTGATCTGGCCCTTGTCGAGGCCGTAGGCGACGGCGGCGACGGCGGCGAACGCGGCACCGATGGCGAAGGCCATGACGATGATGCGGTCGGTGTTGATGCCCATCAGCTTCGCGGTGTCGGGGTCCTGCGCGGTGGCCTGCATGGCGCGGCCGCTGCGGCTCTTCTGGACGAAGATGCCGAGGGCGAGCATGCAGAGCGGGGCGAGGATGAGGACGAAGGCGTCCGCGCGCTGGATGGAGAGGCTGTCGGTGATCTTGAAGGCTTCGCCCTTGAACTCGGGGAAGCTGACGGCCTTCTTGGCGTCCGGGTAGAACTGCCAGACGAGCTGCTGGAGCGCGATCGAGAGGCCGATTGCGGTGATGAGGGGGGCGAGCCGGGGAGCGCTGCGCAGGGGACGGTACGCGAAGCGTTCGGCTGCGGTGGCTACGGCGACGGAGGCGAGCGCGCCTCCGACGATCATGACGGGTATCGCGATCAGCAGGGAGGTGCCGGTCGGGAGGGCGGCGTAGGCGGTGAGCGCGCCGAAGCCGCCGATCATGAAGATCTCGCCGTGGGCGAAGTTGATGAGCTGGACGATGCCGTAGACCATGGTGTACCCGATGGCGATGAGGCCATAAAGGGCACCGAGGGCAAGGCCGTTGGCCAGCTGTTGCGGCAGTTCGTGCACCGCAGGGCCTCCGATGAGCGTGTCGGATAAGACTCCGCGCGAGGGCGCTGTTGCGCCCTCGCGCGGTGGTTTGGTTCAGGTGGAGCCGGTGATGCGGGGTCCTACGGGATTACTGGTTGAACGTGTCGCTCTTGACGTCGATCCACTTGCCGCCCTCGACCTTGTAGACCGTGAGCTGCTTGTTGGTGGTGTCGCCGTACTCGTCGAAGGCGACCTTGCCGGTCACGCCTTCGAAGGACACCTTGCCGAGGGCCTCGACGACCTTGGCGCGGGCGTCGGTGGGGAGCTTGCCGCCGTTGGCGGCGACGACGGCCTTGACGGCCTGGACGACGGACCAGCCGGCGTCGTAGGAGTAGCCGCCGTAAGCCGCGTAGGGGTCCTTGTAGCCGCCGGCCTGGTAGTCGGCGATGAAGGTCTTGGCGGTGGGCAGCTTCTCGACCGGGTAGCCGATCGAGGTGGAGAGGTCGCCCTCGTTGGCCTCGCCGGAGGCGGTGATGAAGGCGGGGTCCTGGATGCCGTCGCCGCCCATGAGCGGGATGTTGGCTCCGGCCTTCTTGACCTGGTCGGCGAGGAGGCCGCCCTCGGGGTACTGGCCGCCGAAGTAGACGGAGTCGGCGCCGGAGGACTTGACCTTGTCGGCGGTGGAGGAGAAGTCGGTCTCCTTCACGGTGACGTGGTCGGTGCCGACGACCTCGCCGCCGAGCTTCTTGAACTCGTCGGCGAAGATCGCGGCGAGACCGGCGCCGTAGGTCTGCTTGTCGTCGACGACGAAGACCTTCTTCTTGCCGGCGTCCTTGAAGAGGTACTGGGCGGCGAACTTGCCCTGGACCACGTCGGTGGCGGCGGTGCGGAAGTAGGTCTTGAAGGGGCGCTTGAACTCGCCCTTGCCCCAGTTGTCGCCCTGGCTGAGCGCGGGGTTGGTGTTGGCGGGGGAGACCTGCGCCAGGTTGGCGGAGGCGAAGACTCCCTGCATCTGCTGCGCGACGCCGGAGTTCAGCGGGCCGACGACGCCGACTACGTCCTTGTTGCCGACGAGCTTGGTGGCGTTGGCCTGGCCGGAGGCCGGGACGGCCTGGTCGTCGAGGGCCTCGACCTTGAACTCGATGCCCGGGACCTCGTTGTTCTTGTTGGCCGTCTTGGCCGCGAGGTCGACGGAGTTCTTGATGCCCTGGCCGAGGGCGGAGAGCGAGCCGGTGAGGGGGGCGTCCACGCCGATGACGACGACGGTCTTGGAGCCGCCGGACTTGTCCCCGCCGGTCTTGGCCTCATCGCGCGATCCGCAGGCGGTGAGGGTCAGTGCTCCCGTGGTGATCACGGTGGTGAGGACGAGCAAAGAACGGTGTCGCACGATTCTTCCTTTCCCTGGCGCGGCCCCCTCATTTGAGGTGCCGTTTGGTCGCCGGGCCGCACTGGGAGGTCCACGGCCGTGCTGGGTTGCGCTCTGTGGCGCGGTGACTGGCCGTGACTCTAGGCCGAGGTGGCGAGTGCGGGGAGCAGGGAAAGGATGATGTGACTGTCTTGTTATGCCGAGGCCAAGAATGTGCGGCGGGAGTGCGAACAAAACGGACATTCTGTGACTTCGGAGAATGTCCGCATGGTGAGAATTCACCGTTCCCCTAAGGGGCTTGAGGGGTTCATGCTCCTGTCATTGATCAAAAGGGGCCAATTGTCGCTGGCTGTGCCCGAAGGAATCCAGCGGGTGGCATTCCGCCGGGGAAAAAGGGGATTCTGTGGGGCGTCTGCATTACTGAGGGTAATTTTTGCTCTTGATCCACTTCGGGTGGATCGATCTTGATCCGGGGTCCTGCGGGCTTTTGACCTGCGGATCGGCCGTACGTCGGCACGTGCCCGGAAGCCGGACAGCGCATGCGGGAATCCGGTCACCCGGGCGGGCTCGGGGGTCGCCAGTTCTCGGAGCTCCACGTGGCGCCGTTCTGCTCGGCGCAGCGCTGCGCCACGAACCGGTCGACCAGCTCAAGTGCCTTGTCCAGACCGGCAGTTCGCTCCTCGGAGCGGCCTGCGGCGACGGCTTCCTCGTGGATCGTGTACTGGTCGTTGGAGAGCCCCTTCTGCTCCCAGTCCAGCCCGGACCATTTGCTGCCCTTGAGGGTCTCCTTCACCCAGTAGGACACCAGACTTGTGCAGATCTGGGCAGGCGAGGAGGGGGCGGATACGGGCGTTGACGGGGTCTGCGGGGCGGTCGGTGCGGAAGTGGAGCATCCGGACATGGCGAGCGCCGTGAGCAGTGCGGTGACGCCGTACCGGGCCGCGGTGCGTGGCTGGGTCCCCATGAAGGGAAGGTAGGCCGTCACCTTCGGTGACACAACAGTCGTCGCGGTGCCAGGTGCGGACTGGCGGATTCCGGGCGGTTTCCGGGCGCGGTCGGGCGGTTTCCGGGCCGGCCGTATGCGCCGCAGGCCCGGGTCCGGCCCCGGGAGGGGCGGGATCCGGGCCTGCGGGGCTCGCGGGCTTCGGCTCAGGCCTCGGCGGCGGGTCCTGCGTCGCGCAGCAGGCAGGTCAGGCGGGCGCTGCACACCCGGCGGCCCTCCTCGTCGCTGATGACGATCTCGAAGGTGGTGGTGGAGCGGCCGCGGTGTACGGGGGTGGCGACGCCGGTGACCGTGCCGGAGCGGACGCCCCGGTGGTGGGTGCAGTTCAGGTCGACGCCGACGGCGACCTTGGTGATGCCGCCGTGCATCATCGCGCCGACCGAGCCGAGGGTCTCGGCCAGCACGGCGGAGGCCCCGCCGTGCAGCAGCCCGTACGGCTGGGTGTTGCCCTTGACGGGCATGGTGCCGACGACGCGCTCGGCCGAGGCTTCGAGGATGCGGATGTCCATCCGCTCGCCGAGGTCGCCGGCCGAGAACAGCGCGGGCAGGTCGATGCCCAGGGCCGAGTACTCGTCGAGGACCTCCTGCGGGAACTTCACAGCGTGCTGCTCACCCATGGGCGGGCTCCGTTCGTCAACGATCGTTAACCATCTTGTCCTGAGGTCGTTCTATCAGGCCGGTTCGAAGCGGATGACGACGGACTTGCTCGCGGGGGTGTTGCTGGTGTCGGCGGTGGAGTCGAGCGGGACCAGCACGTTGGTCTCGGGGTAGTAGGCGGCCGCGCAGCCCCGGGCGGTCGGGTAGTGCACGACGCGGAAGCCGGGCGCGCGCCGCTCGACGCCGTCCTTCCACTCGCCGACCAGGTCCGTGTACGAGCCGTCCGCGAGCCCGAGCTCCGCGGCGTCCTCGGGGTTGACCATGACCACGCGGCGGCCGCCGGTGATCCCGCGGTAGCGGTCGTCGAGGCCGTAGATGGTGGTGTTGTACTGGTCGTGGCTGCGCAGGGTCTGCAGGAGCAGTCGGCCCTCGGGGATCTTCGGGTACTCGACGGGCGCGGCGGTGAAGTTGGCCTTGCCGGTCTTGGTGGGGAAGCGGCGCTCGTCGCGCGGGGCGTGCGGGAGGCGGAAGCCCTCGGGGCGGGCCGCGCGGGCGTTGAAGTCCTCGAAGCCGGGGATCACGCGGGAGATCCGGTCGCGGATGGCTGCGTAGTCCCGCTCGAACTCCTCCCACGGGGTGGCGGAGGCGGCGCCGAGGACCGCGCGGGCCATGCGGGCGACGATCGCCGGCTCGGAGAGCAGGTGCGGGGAGGCAGGGGCGAGGTTGCCGCGGGAGGCGTGGACCATGCCCATGGAGTCCTCGACGGTGACGAACTGCTTGCCGGAGGTCTGGACGTCCTTGTCGGTGCGGCCGAGGGTGGGCAGGATCAGGGCGCGCCGGCCGGTGACCGCGTGGGAGCGGTTGAGCTTGGTGGAGACGTGGACGGTCAGGGCGGCCTTGCGGATCGCGGCCTCGGTGACGTCGGTGTCGGGGGTGGCGCCGACGAAGTTGCCGCCCATCGCGAAGAGGACCTTGGCCTTGCCGTCGCGCAGGGCCTCGATGGAGCGGACGACGTCGTAGCCGTGGCCGCGCGGCGAGGTGATCTGGAATTCGCGGTCGAGTGAGTCGAGGAAGGCGGGCGCGGGGCGTTCGAAGATGCCCATGGTGCGGTCGCCCTGGACGTTGGAGTGGCCGCGGACGGGGCAGACGCCGGCGCCGGGGCGGCCGATGTTGCCGCGCAACAGGAGCAGGTTGACGACCTCGCGGATGGTGGCGACGGAGTGCTTGTGCTGGGTGAGGCCCATGGCCCAGCAGACGATGGTGCGCTTCGAGGCCAGGATCATGGCCAGCGCCTGCTCGATCTCGGGGCGGGTCAGGCCGGTGGCGGTGAGGGTCTCGGCCCAGTCGGCTTCCTCGGCGGCGGCCGCGAGCTCCTCGTAGCCGTGGGTGTGCTCGCGGATGAAGGCCTCGTCGGTGGCGCCCTCGGTCGCGATGACGAGCTTGTTGAGGAGGCGGAAGAGGGCCTGGTCGCCGCCGATGCGGATCTGCAGGAAGAGGTCGTTGAGGGCGGTGCCCTTGAGCATGCCGACCGGGGTCTGGGGGTTCTTGAACCGCTCCAGGCCGGCCTCGGGCAGCGGGTTCACCGAGATGATCTTCGCGCCGGAGGTCTTGGCCTTCTCCAGGGCGGACAGCATGCGCGGGTGGTTGGTGCCCGGGTTCTGCCCGGCGACGATGATCAGGTCGGCCTGGTGGAGGTCTTCGAGGGAGACGCTGCCCTTGCCGATGCCGATGGTCTCGTTCAGTGCGGAGCCCGAGGACTCGTGGCACATGTTGGAGCAGTCGGGCAGGTTGTTGGTGCCGAACTCGCGGGCGAACAGCTGGAAGAGGAACGCGGCCTCGTTGCTGGTGCGGCCCGAGGTGTAGAAGAGGGCCTCGTCGGGGGAGTCGAGGGCCGTCAGCTCCTCGGCGATGATCTCGAAGGCCCGCTCCCAGGGGACCGCCTCGTACCGGTCGGCGCCCTCGGGCAGGTACATCGGCTCGGTGATGCGGCCCTGCTGGCCCAGCCAGTACCCGGAGCGGCCGGCGAGGTCGGCCAGGGGGTGCTGCGCGAAGAAGTCCGGGGTGACCCGGCGCAGCGTGGCCTCCTCGGCGACGGCCTTGGCGCCGTTCTCGCAGAACTCGGCGGTGTGCCGCTTGTCTCCCTCGGGCCAGGCGCAGCCCGGGCAGTCGAAGCCGTTCTTCTGGTTGACCTTGAGCAGGGTGCGTGCGGTGCGGGCGACGCCCATCTGCCGCTGGGCGATCCGCAGGGTGTGCCCGATCGCGGGCAGACCGGCGGCGGCTTGCTTGGGGGGCGCGACCTGCGGCGCGTCCTGTGCGGGATCACCTGCGGGCGGCTTGGTGGCCATGTCGCTCCCCTTTGAGCAGTCGGGCATCGCGGCGCGGGCCGCTGTTCGTATTCGTGTGGACGTCCGATCCTGTCACGCCCTGCGGAGATCGCCCGACGCCGGAAATGTCAGCGGGGCCGCCTAGGATCGGGGGTGTGGCAGAGAACGCATCGAAGAAGACCGACCAGACGACCGCAGCGGACCGCCCCCGCCTGATGCTCATGGACGGGCACTCCCTGGCGTACCGGGCGTTCTTCGCGCTGCCCGCGGAGAACTTCACGACCGCGACGGGTCAGCCGACGAACGCCATCTACGGCTTCGCGTCGATGCTGGCGAACACGCTGCGCGACGAGGCGCCCACGCACTTCGCGGTGGCGTTCGACGTCTCGCGCAAGACGTGGCGCTCGACGGAGTTCCCCGAGTACAAGGCGAACCGCTCCAAGACCCCCGACGAGTTCAAGGGGCAGGTCGAGCTGATCGGCGAGCTCCTGGACGCGATGAACGTGCCGCGGTTCGCGGTCGACGGCTTCGAGGCCGACGATGTGATCGCCACGCTGGCGACGCAGGCGGAGGCCCTCGGCTTCGAGGTGCTGATCGTCACGGGCGACCGGGACTCCTTCCAACTCGTCTCCGAGCGCACCACCGTGCTGTACCCGACCAAGGGCGTCTCCGAGCTGACCCGGTTCACCCCGGAAAAGGTCGAGGAGAAGTACGGCCTGACCCCGCAGCAGTACCCGGACTTCGCGGCGCTGCGCGGGGACCCGTCGGACAACCTGCCCGGCATCCCGGGCGTCGGCGAGAAGACCGCCGCGAAGTGGATCACCCAGTTCGGGTCGTTCGCGGAGCTCGTCGAGCGCGCCGAGGAAGTCAAGGGCAAGGCCGGGCAGAACTTCCGGGACCACCTGGAGGCCGTGAAGCTGAACCGGGTCCTGACCGAGATGGTCAAGGACGTCGAGCTGCCCAAGACCCCCGCCGATCTGGCCCGCGCCCCGTACGACCGCTCCCAGGTGACCGGTGTGCTGGACGTGCTGGAGATCCGCAACGCCTCGCTGCGCGAGCGGCTGCTCGCGGTGGACCCGGGCGCGGTCGAGGAGGAGGCCCCGGCCCCGGCCGCCGGCGTGGAGCTGGACGCGAGCGTGCTGGGCGCGGGCGAGCTGGCGCCGTGGCTGGCGAGCCACGCGGGCGGGCCGCTGGGCATCTCCACGGTGGACAGCTGGGCGCTGGGCCAGGGCAATGTCAGCGAGATCGCGCTGGCCGCGGCCGGCGGGGCCGCCGCCTGGTTCGAGCCGTCCTCGCTGGACGAGGCCGACGACCGGGCCTTCGCGGCCTGGGCCGCCGACCCGGCGCGCCCCAAGGTGGTGCACAACGCCAAGGGCTTGATGCGGGTCTTCCCCGAGCACGGCTGGAGCCTGGCCGGCGTCACCATGGACACCGCGCTCGCCGCGTACCTGGTCAAGCCGGGCCGCCGCTCCTTCGCGCTGGACGTGCTGTCCAACGAATACCTGCACCGCGAGCTCCAGCCCGCCGCGGCCGACGGCCAGCTGGCCTTCGGCGCCGACGAGACCGCCGAGGCGGAGGCCCTGATGGCGCAGGCCCGCGCCGTCCTCGACCTCGGCGACGCGTTCACCGGCAAGCTCGCCGAGGTCGGCGCCGCCGAGCTGCTCCACGACATGGAGCTGCCCACCTCGGAGCTGCTGGCCCGGATGGAGCGGTCCGGCATCGCCGCCGACCGCGACCATCTGGAGGCCATGGAGCAGCAGTTCGCCTCGGCCGTGCAGCAGGCGGTGAAGGAGGCGCACGCGGCGGTCGGGCACGAGTTCAACCTCGGCTCGCCCAAGCAGCTCCAGGAGGTCTTCTTCGGTGAGCTGGACCTGCCGAAGACGAAGAAGACCAAGACCGGCTACACCACGGACGCGGACGCGCTGGCCTGGCTGGCCACGCAGACCGACCACGAACTGCCGGTGATCATGCTCCGCCACCGGGAGCAGGCCAAGCTGCGCGTCACCGTCGAGGGCCTCGTCAAGACGATCGCCGCCGACGGCCGGGTGCACACCAGCTTCAGCCAGACCGTCGCCGCGACCGGACGCCTGTCCTCCACCGACCCCAACCTGCAGAACGTGCCGGTGCGCACGGACGAGGGCCGGGCGATCCGCCGCGGGTTCGTCGTCGGCGAGGGCTTCGAATCCCTCATGACCGCCGACTACAGCCAGATCGAGCTGCGCGTCATGGCGCACCTCTCCGAGGACGAGGGCCTGATCGAGGCGTTCCTGTCCGGCGAGGACCTGCACACCACCGTCGCCTCCCAGGTGTTCGGCGTGGAGCGCTCCCAGGTCGACGCCGAGATGCGCCGCAAGATCAAGGCGATGTCGTACGGGCTCGCGTACGGGCTGTCCGCCTTCGGCCTCTCGCAGCAGCTGAACATCGAGCCCGCCGAGGCGCGCGGTCTGATGGAGACCTTCTTCGAGCGGTTCGGCGGGGTCCGGGACTACCTGGGCCGCGTGGTCGAGGAGGCCCGGGCCACCGGGTACACGGCGACGGTCTTCGGACGCCGCCGGTACCTGCCCGACCTCAACAGCGACAACCGCATGCGCCGTGAGGCCGCCGAGCGGATGGCGCTGAACGCCCCGATCCAGGGCACCGCCGCCGACATCGTCAAGGTCGCCATGCTGCGCGTGGACCGGGCGATCACCGAGGCGGGCCTGAAGTCGCGGATGCTGCTCCAGGTCCACGACGAAATCGTGCTGGAGATCGCCCCGGGCGAGCGGAAGAAGGTCGAGGAGCTGGTGCGCCGCGAGATGGCCGCCGCCGTCGAGCTCCGCGCCCCGCTGGACGTGTCCGTGGGCGTCGGCACGGACTGGGAGTCCGCGGCGCACTGAGGCACCGGACGCCCGTTCCCGCTACGCGGTGGGGACGGGCGTTCGCGCGTCCTCGTCCGTACGGGACGGCTCGCGCCGCTGCAGGAGCCGTACGAGGGCCCCGTACAGCAGCAGGCCCACGGCGAGGCCGCCGCCCGCGCCGAAGCAGACGGTCGGGATGATGTCGAGCGGGCTCTTGATCCGGTCGTAGAAGGTGAAGAAGCGGATCACCCGCATCGTCACCCCGGCCGCGACGCACGCCGCGACCAGGGCGGACGCGCCGAGCATCTGCGCCCGGCCGAACACCGGCACGGACGCGGGGGCGGCGCGGTCGGGCAGCCGGCGCAGGGCGGTCACCGTGAACCAGAGCAGGGCGCAGGCCGCGACTGCCGAAGACCCGTACTGCAGGTACGTGTAGAGGGGCAGCCCGAAGGCGATCGGCTCGCCGAGGAGGGGCAGGGCGTTCGTCCCCCACCGGTCCAGGTGCGTGAAGCTGTCCCACACCACGTGCGTGAGCGAGCCGACGACCGCCGAGAGGTAGAACCAGAGCGCGAGGGAAGGCAGCCGGCGGCCGCCCTGCCAGTCCTCACCCCGCACGAAGGCGTGCATCCGGCCCTGCCGGCGGCGCGGCAGGAGGGCGATCAGCGGTTCGCGCAGCAGGAGCCAGCACGCCGCGAGCGCGGCGGTCAGCACGGCGTCCGCGGTGAACACCCCGGGCAGCGAGTGGGTGAACCCGCCGTACTGCATGACGCCCCCGACGACCGCGTCCGCGAAGTAGAACGTGTCCGGCGCGAACGAGCCCAGGACGAGCGCCGAAGCGACCAGCGGCCCACGGGCGCGCCCGGCCCGGCGGACGGCGGGCAGCACGGCGGCCGCGTGGCTGAGGGTGAACGGCATTGCATCTCTTCCTTACTTCGGGCCAATGCGCCCCGAACGGTCGGGACAGTATGCGTGACCTGCACGGGACGTGGGGAACTCGTGAAATCCGGGCATCGATCCGTGCAGTGCGAAGGGAGTTGACGTATCGTCACGCCGACTTCGAGGGGGAGGGGACCCGGCTCATGTCGGTTCGGAAGACGACTCGGTTGACGCAATGGTTCACGGCCGGGTTCGGACGCGGGCTGCGCAGGGGCGGGGCCGCCGCCCTGGCCTGTGCGGCCGTGGTCGCCACGGTGACCGCCTCCCAGGCCCCGCCCGGCGAGCGGATGTCCGCTGCCGGCGAGGAGGGTGCGCAGAGCGCGCAGCCGTCGCAGCCGTCGCAGGCGGCCGGATCCGGCGGGGACTCCGCCTACTTCCCCGAACTCCCGCCCCCGGCCGCCTCCGAGCCCTCGGCCGCCCCGCAGCCGCAAGACGTCCCGGCCGGGACGCCGGTGCGCAACGAGCCCGTGGCGATGGGCGGTGGGGAGGGCGCGCAGGGAATACCGGCGACCGTCCTGGCGGCGTACCGGCTGGCGGAGAAGAAGGTGGGCGAGAGCGACCCCGGATGCGGGCTGCGCTGGCAGCTGCTCGCGGCCATCGGCAAGGTCGAGTCCGGGCAGGCGGGCGGCGGCCGCGTGGACGCCGCCGGCACCACGCTCCGGCCGATCCTGGGCCCCGTGCTCGACGGCAACGGCTTCGCGAACATCCGCGACACGGACGGCGGGGCGTACGACGGGGACGCCGCGTACGACCGGGCGGTCGGCCCGATGCAGTTCATCCCGTCCACGTGGGCGGCGTGGGGCCAGGACGCGGACGGGGACGGCCGCCGCAACCCGAACAACGTCTACGACGCGTCCCTCGCGGCCGCCCGCTACCTCTGCGCAGGCACCCGGGACCTCCGGCTCCCCGCCGACCTGGACCGCGCGGTGCTCTCGTACAACCAGTCCGCGGAGTACCTCCGCACGGTGAAATCGTGGTTCACGTACTACCTCAAGGGAACGCACGAGGTCCCGGACGGCACCAGCCCCCAGCCCCCCACCCCGAAGCCGAAGCCGACGCCGAGCCCGACCCCCACGCCGAGCCCGACCCCCACGCCGAGCCCGACCCCCACGCCGAGCCCGACGCCGACGCCGAGCCCGACGCCCACGCCCACCCCGACGCCGAGCCCGACGCCCACGCCGAGTCCGACCCCCACTCCGAAGCCCACGCCCACCCCGAAGCCGACCCCCACTCCCACCCCCACCCCGACACCCAGTCCGACGGTGACCGCGACCCCGTCGCCGAAGCCCAGCCCCACCGCGAGCGCCCGGCCGAGCCCGAGCCCGAGCGCCAAGCCGACCCCGAGCGCCGGCCCGTCCCGCACCCCGTAGGGCCAGGGCCCCGTCCCGCCGAACGGTTCTCATCTCGCCTCCGCATTGCTACGGTGCCTCGTCCCTGACGCCCAATCAGATTCCGGAGGCCCGGCATGCGCGCATTCGTCGCCGCCGCCATCGGGCTGGCCGCCGCGCTGGCCCTCGTGTTCGCCATCACGGCGTTCGGGGTGCCGGAAGGCAAGACCTCGCCCAAGCCGCTGCTCACCACCGCGCCCGCCGCGCCCGGAAAGTAAGAGGAGGCCCGGCCATGCGACGCAGAGCGAGCCTCGTCCTGCTTGCCCTGGCGGTGTTCTGCGCAGCCCTCGCACCGCTGCTGCGCTGGTACGCGTACCCCCGGCTCGCCAAGATCCCGCCGAACCAGTACCAGGAGATGGTCCTGGAGGCGAAGGACGCGACCCTCCTCGACTACACCGCCGGCATGCAGCCGAAGAAGGTCGACAAGGTCACCATCGTCCAGACCCTCAAGGGCAACGTCGAGGCCTCGAAGGAGATCGAGGCGAGCGCCGGCAAGGACGTCGTCGTCTGGGACACGCTGTCGTACATCATGGGCCCGGACGGGAAGATGGTCTCCCAGATCCCCGAGCGCTACATCTTCGACGCCCACACCCAGGACCCGGTGCACGCCACCGGCGAGGCGGTGGACGGGGACCCGGTCAAGCGCGAGGGCATCGAGTTCAAGTGGCCGTTCTTCACCGAGCCGCGCGACTACCTCTACTTCGACGCGCAGACCCGTACCGCCTCGCCCATCCACTACGTCGGCCCGCGCACGTACCGCGGGATGGACGTCTACTACTACGAGCAGACCGTCCCGTGGACGAAGGTCTCGCTCCCGAAGAAGATGCCGATCGAGGGCATCGACCCGGCGACGTTCGAGCAGAGCACCGGCACCAGCCTCTGGTACAAGGTCAAGGCCATGTTCTGGGTCGACCCGGTCACCGGGGCGCCCGTCAACGCCGAGCAGATCATCGAGCAGGAGATGCGCGGCGGCATCGCGGCCGGCGCGCCCGACGGCAGGCTCACCGTCTTCGCCGGAGACGTCAAGATGCGCGAGGACTACGCCGACTACACCGTCGACCTGGTCAAGTCCAACCGTACGAAGGTCCTCGCACTGCACAGCTACGCCCCGATCGGCCTGGCGGCCGGCGCCCTCGTACTGCTCGGGCTGGCGCTGTGGCTGGAGGCCCGCGGCCGCCGCGGCGACCCGGAGGACGGGGACGGGGAGGGGCTCCCCACCCGGCTCACTGCTGTCGCTTGAGCCGGGCGTTGGTGTACCGGGTCGGTTCGGCGGTGGCCGGGTCCTCCGGCCAGGGGTGCTTGGGGTAGCGGCCGCGGAGCTCGGCGCGCACGGCGCGGTAGCCGCCCTGCCAGAACGAGGCCAGGTCGGCGGTCACGGCCGCCGGCCGCCCGGCCGGGGACAGCAGGTGGACCAGCACGGGCACCCCGGCCACCTTCGGGGTCTCGGCCAGCCCGAACATCTCCTGCAGCTTCACGGCGAGGACGGGCTGCCCGTGCCCCTGCCCTTCCTCGGCGCAGTAGTCCACCCGGATCCGGGAGCCGCTGGGCACCTCGATCCGCTCCGGGGCCAGCTCGTCGAGGCGGGCGGCCTCGCCGGTGGCCCAGGGCAGCAGTCGGTTCAGGGCCTGCCCGGCGTCGATCCGCCCGAGATCGGCGCGGCGCCGGGCCCGGGACAGCTCGGGCTCGAGCCAGTCGTCGGCGCGGTCCAGCAGGGCGCCGTCGTCCTGGACGTCGGGCCAGCCGCCGCCGAGGGTGCGGTGCAGGAAGCCGAGCCGGGCCCGGAGCGCGTGCGCGTCCGCGGACCAGCGCAGCAGGCCGAGGCCTTCACTGCGCAGGCCGTCGAGGAGGGCCGCCCTGACCAGGTCCGGGTCGGGGTTCTTGAGCGGGCGCACGGCGAGCTCGACGGCCCCGAGCCGTTGCGTGGCGCGGGCGACGAGGTCGCCGTCCTCCCAGCGGACCTCCTCGCCGGAGGCGAGCAGGTGCCGGGCCGCGGCGCGGGCGGTGTCCTCGTCGATGACGGCGGCCAGCCGGATGCGGGCGGACGCGGAATGCGGGGGCCTGTCGGCGACGGCGACGGCCAGCCAGGGCGCGCTGCGCAGCGGCGATCCGTCGGGGAGTTCGGCTCCGGTCCCGCCGGCCATGAGGAAGGCCGCCCGGCCCTTGGCCTTCGCGACGCGTTCGGGGAAGGCCAGGGCTGCGACGAGCCCGGCGGCGGCGTCGGGGAGCACCTCTTCCCCCATCGAGCCCCTTCCCGCAACCGGACCCTGCCCGGACCCGGCGTTCGAGCCGCGGGGGTTCGGGGGCGCAGTCCCCGCAGGGTCCCCGGAGGCTGCGGCGCGCTCCAGGCGCCGGGCCTCCGCCCGCCAGCGCGCGGCGTACGCGTCGCCGCCGGCGCGGGCCCGGCGCCAGGCGGCGGCCAGGTCGTCCCCGTACTCCCGCGGCGGCTCCTCGCTCAGCAGGGCGACCAGCTCCGCCGCCCGGCGGGCCCCCAGCGCGGCGGAGCCGTCCAGCAGGGCCCGGGCCAGGCGCGGGTGCAGGCCGAGGCGGGCCATCCGCTGCCCGCGCGGGGTGACCCGGCCGGCCGGGGACACCGCGCCCACCGCCACCAGCACCTCGCGCGCCGCGGCCATCGCCCCGGCCGGCGGCGGGTCCAGCAGCGCCAGGCCCGTGGCGTCCGGGTCGCCCCAGCACGCGGCCTGCAGTGCGAACTGCGCCAGGTCCGCGATCCGGATCTCGGGGGACGGGAACGCCGGCAGGCGGCCGTCCTCCGCCTGCGCCCAGCAGCGGTACACCGCCCCCGGCGCCTCGCGCCCCGCCCGGCCCGCCCGCTGGCGTCCGGCCGCCCGGGACGCTCGTACGGTCGCCAGCGCGCCCAGCCCCCGGGCGTGGTCCACCCGGGGCTCGCGGGCCAGCCCCGAGTCCACGACCACCCGTACGCCCGGCACGGTCAGGCTCGACTCCGCCACGGCGGTGGAAAGGATCACCCTGCGGTGCTGTGCGACGCAGAGCACCGCGTCCTGGACCGCCGCCGGGGCCCGGCCGTGTATCTGGAGCACCTCTGCATCCACCCCGCCCAGCTGCCCCGCGACCCGGGCGATCTCGCCGACGCCGGGCAGGAAGCACAGCACGTCGCCGCTGCGCTCCGCCAGCGCCCGCCGCACCACCGAGGCCACGTGCGCCAGCTGCGCCGGGTCCACCCGCATCCCGTGCGGGGGCCGCACCGGCCGCGGCGGCGGGGCCCAGACCGTCTCCACCGGGTGGGAGATCCCCGCGGCCTCCACCACCGGCGCGCCGCCCGGACGGCCGTGACCGAGTGCGCGGGCCCAGCCGGCCGCGTCGGTCGTCGCCGAGGCCGCCACGAGCCGCAGCTCCGGGCGCAGGGTTTCCCGTACGTCCAGGAGGAACGCGGCGACCGTGTCGGCGTCGAGGTGCCGTTCGTGGCACTCGTCCAGGATCACCACGTCGACCCCGGACAGCTCCTGGTCGCGCTGGAGGCGCTGGAGCAGTACCCCGGTGGTCACGACCTCGACCACCGTCCCCGGCCCCACGACCCGCTCCCCGCGCACCGTGAAGCCCACCGAGCCGCCGACCGCCTCGCCCAGGAGCCAGGCCATCCGCCGCGCCGCCGCCCGGGCGGCGATCCGCCGGGGCTCGGCGACGACGACCCGGCGCCGGGGGCCGCCGCCGACCAGCCCGGCCAGGACCAGCGGCACCAGCGTGGTCTTGCCGGTGCCGGGCGGGGCGCAGAGCACCGCCGTGCCGTGGGCGTCCAGCGCGGAGACCAGCGCGGGCACGGCCTCCCGTACGGGAAGGGCGTCGAGGTCGGCGGTACGGATCACGTCAGTTGCTCCTCCGGCCTTCGGCCGGGGGTGCCCCCATCTCGCTTCGCTCGCAGACGAAGATCGCGGTGCCGGGGATCAGGTTGCCGCGCAGCGGGGACCAGCCGCCCCACTCCTGCGTGTTCCAGGCGGGCCACTGCGGCTCCACCAGGTCCAGCAGGCGGAACCCGCCCGCCACCACGTCGCGGACCCGGTCGCCGATCGTGCGGTGGTGCTCCACGTAGACGGCGCGGCCCTGCTCGTCCTGCTCCACGTACGGGGTCCGGTCGAAGTAGGAGGCGGCGACGGTGAGCCCCTCCGGGCCGGGCTCGTCGGGGAAGGCCCAGCGGATCGGGTGGGTGACGGAGAAGACCCAGCGGCCGCCGGGGCGCAGGACGCGGTGCACCTCGCGCATGACGTTGACGGGGTCGGCGACGAAGGGGACGGCCCCGTAGGCGGAGCACGCGAGGTCGAAGGAGCCGTCGCGGAAGGGCAGCCGGCCGGCGTCCGCCTCCACGAGGGGGACGTCATCGCCGATGCGCAGGGCGTGCTGGAGCTGGCGGTGGGAGAGGTCCAGGGCCACCGGGCGGGCGCCCCGGGCGGCCAGCCAGCGCGAGCACTGGGCGGCGCCGGCGCCGATCTCCAGGACGGCCTTGCCCTTGAGGGACTCCGCCGGGCCGAGCAGCGCGGCCTGCTCCTCGTCCAGGCCCTCCGGCCCCCAGACGAAGCGGTCGTCGCCGAGGAACGCTCCGTGCTCGTTCTGGTACTCGTCGGCGTTGCGGTCCCACCAGCCCCGGCTCGCCCGGCTGCTCTCCGCATCGTCGGCGTCACGCCGGGTGGCCTCGGCGTCCTCGCTGGCGCCGCCATCGGCTTCGTACGCTTCTTCGGGGGCGTAGT
This sequence comes from Streptomyces sp. NBC_01296, assembly GCF_035984415.1. Lineage (NCBI taxonomy): Bacteria > Bacillati > Actinomycetota > Actinomycetes > Kitasatosporales > Streptomycetaceae > Streptomyces > Streptomyces sp. NBC_01296. The sequence continues at coordinate 6,358,080 of NZ_CP130720.1, forward strand.
CCTCTTGGTTCATGGGGCCTGTCGTCGTAGTCTGCGGAAAGAGTTCGAAACGAGGTGGGAAGCGCCATCGGCGCCCGCCCGTCCACGAATTGTGCCGGTAATGCGGTGATCCGCCCGGGGTGTGCGCCTTCGCGCATTGACCCTGCCCGGCTGCCCCCGTATGCTACAAGTTGCGCTGCGAGCCTGTGCTCCTCAGACCTAGCAGGCTGCGCTTGTATCTGTTGATGTCCCCTCGGTTTTCGAGGCCCTGACCGCTTCACGGCGGAGTACGGGCTTCTTTGGCTGTCCGGCTTCATCGGCAGATGCCGATAAGGGCTCCCGGCGTAGCAGTACCTACGACTTTCTGTCCGTAACCGGAGCCCTTACCCACATGACGAGCAGCACCGAGACCACCGCCACCACCCCGCAGGTTGCGGTCAACGACATCGGTGACGAGGAAGCATTCCTCGCCGCGATCGACGAGACGATCAAGTACTTCAACGACGGCGACATCGTCGACGGCGTCATCGTGAAGGTCGACCGGGACGAGGTCCTGCTCGACATCGGTTACAAGACCGAAGGCGTGATCCCGAGCCGTGAGCTCTCGATCAAGCACGATGTCGACCCGAACGAGGTCGTCAAGGTTGGCGACGAGATCGAGGCCCTGGTTCTCCAGAAGGAGGACAAGGAAGGCCGTCTGATCCTGTCCAAGAAGCGCGCCCAGTACGAGCGCGCCTGGGGCACGATCGAGAAGATCAAGGAAGAAGACGGCATCGTCACCGGTACCGTCATCGAGGTCGTCAAGGGTGGTCTCATCCTCGACATCGGCCTCCGCGGCTTCCTGCCGGCCTCTCTCGTCGAGATGCGTCGCGTCCGCGACCTCCAGCCCTACGTGGGCAAGGAGCTCGAGGCGAAGATCATCGAGCTGGACAAGAACCGCAACAACGTGGTCCTGTCCCGCCGCGCCTGGCTGGAACAGACCCAGTCCGAGGTCCGCCAGACGTTCCTCACCACCCTGCAGAAGGGTCAGGTCCGCTCCGGCGTCGTTTCCTCGATCGTCAACTTCGGTGCCTTCGTGGACCTGGGTGGCGTCGACGGTCTCGTCCACGTCTCCGAGCTGTCCTGGAAGCACATCGACCACCCGTCCGAGGTTGTCGAGGTCGGTCAGGAAGTCACCGTCGAGGTCCTCGACGTCGACATGGACCGCGAGCGTGTCTCCCTGTCGCTGAAGGCGACGCAGGAAGACCCGTGGCAGCAGTTCGCCCGGACCCACCAGATCGGTCAGGTCGTCCCGGGTAAGGTCACCAAGCTGGTTCCGTTCGGTGCGTTCGTCCGCGTGGACGAGGGCATCGAGGGTCTGGTCCACATCTCCGAGCTGGCCGAGCGCCACGTGGAGATCCCGGAGCAGGTCGTCCAGGTCAACGACGAGATCTTCGTCAAGGTCATCGACATCGACCTCGAGCGTCGCCGGATCTCGCTGTCGCTGAAGCAGGCCAACGAGTCCTTCGGTGCCGACCCGGCGTCGGTCGAGTTCGACCCGACCCTGTACGGCATGGCCGCGTCTTACGACGACCAGGGCAACTACATCTACCCCGAGGGCTTCGACCCCGAGACCAACGACTGGCTCGAGGGCTTCGACACCCAGCGCGAGACCTGGGAGCGTCAGTACGCCGAGGCGCAGGTCCGCTTCGAGCAGCACCAGGCTCAGGTCATCAAGAGCCGCGAGGCCGACGAGGCCGCTGCTGCCGAGGGCGCTGCCGCCCCGGCCGCCGGTGGCAACGCCGGTGGTGCGAGCATCTCTGGTGGTTCGTACTCCTCGGAGTCGGACGAGACCTCGGGCGCCCTGGCCTCCGACGAGGCCCTGGCCGCGCTCCGCGAGAAGCTGGCCGGCGGCCAGAGCTGATCGCAGCGCATCACACCCCGGTGTGAGCTGAGCTGAAAGCAAGGCCCGTCCCCTCAGGGGGGCGGGCCTTGTTGCGTTCCCGTGAAAGGGGCCAACTGGGGAATGGAGCAGCCGCCTTGGACGTTGTGCGCAGAGAAGGCGGCGAGGAGGAGTGGTGGCGGTGCTTGATCCACAGGGTTTGTACGAATGGGATGCCAAGGGCCTGGCAGTGGCGGACCTGGCGCTTGCCCAGGACTCGGCCGGGCTGGTCATGCTGTACCACTTCGAGGGGTACATCGACGCCGGAGAGGCCGGGGAGCAGATCGTCGAGCGGCTGCTCGACACCCTGCCCCACCAGGTGGTGGCCCGGTTCGACGCGGACCGGCTGGTCGACTACCGCGCCCGGCGCCCGCTGCTGACGTTCCAGCGCGACCACTGGACCGAGTTCGAGGAGCCCCGGCTCGAGGTGCGCCTCGTCCAGGACGCCACCGGCGCGCCGTTCCTGCTGCTCTCCGGCCCCGAGCCGGACGTGGAGTGGGAGCGCTTCGCCGTCGCCGTCCGGCAGATCGTCGAACGCCTCGGCGTCCGGCTCTCGGTCAACTTCCACGGCATCCCGATGGGCGTCCCGCACACCCGGCCCGTCGGGATCACCCCGCACGGCAACCGGACCGACCTCATGCCGGGGCACCGCAGCCCGTTCGACGAGGCGCAGGTGCCGGGCAGTGCGGAGTCCCTGGTGGAGTTCCGGCTCGGCCAGGCCGGGCACGACGTGCTGGGCGTCGCCGCGCACGTACCGCACTACATCGCGCGCTCCCCGTACCCGGACGCCGCGCTGACGGTGCTGGAGGCGATCACGGCGGCGACCGGGCTGGTCCTGCCGGCGGTGGCGCACGCGCTGCGCACCGAGGCGCACCGCACGCAGACGGAGATCGACCGGCAGATCCGCGAGGGCGACGAGGAGCTGGTCGCCCTGGTCCAGGGGCTGGAGCACCAGTACGACGCGGCGGCCGGCGCCGAGACGCGGGGCAACATGATCGCCGAGCCGCAGGAGATCCCGTCGGCGGACGAGATCGGCCGCGAGTTCGAGCGGTTCCTGGCGGAGCGCGAGGGCGAGGGCTGAGGAGTTCGCTCCGGCGCGGCGTTCCGGCGCGGCGCTTCGGCCGGGCCGGGGGCTGTACCGGGGCCGGGGTGCGGGGTCTAGTCTGCTGGGCATGTTGAAGGTGGGCCTGACAGGCGGAATCGGTGCCGGCAAGAGCGAGGTCTCGCGGCTGCTGGCGGGGTACGGGGCGGTCGTCGTGGACGCCGACCGCATCGCGCGGGAGGTCGTCGAGCCCGGTACGCCCGGGCTGGCGGCGGTCGTGGCGGCCTTCGGGGAGTCCGTGCTGACCCCCGAGGGGGCGCTGGACCGGCCGAAGCTGGGGACGATCGTGTTCGCCGACCCGGCGAAGCTGCAGACCCTCAACGGGATCGTGCACCCGCTGGTCGGGGCCCGGTCGGCCGAGCTGCAGGCCGCCGCAGGGCCCGACGCGATCGTGCTGCACGACGTACCGCTGCTCGCGGAGAACGGCCTGGCGCCGCTGTACGACCTGGTGGTCGTGGTGGACGCAGCCCCCGAGACCCAGCTGGCCCGGCTGACCGCGCTGCGCGGGATGGCCGAGGAGGAGGCGCGGGCCCGGATGGCCGCGCAGGCGACGCGGGAGCAGCGGCTGGCGGTGGCCACGCTCGTGATCGACAACGACGGGCCGCTGGAGGCGCTGGAGCCGCAGGTGCGCAAGGTGTGGGCGGAGCTTGTCGAGCGGGCGGCAGCGGCAGGTACGGCCGGTGCCTGACGTGCACATGGAATAGCGGGCGGGGTGCGGGGCGTTGAACGCGCCTGCGTTGAATGCGCCTGCAGAGGGAAGGAACAGACCGTGTCCGACACCACGCCGCCGCCCATACCGCCGCCGCCGCCTCCGCCGTCCGGCTCGTCCCCCGAGACGCACGTCATCGACTACCGGGCCGCCGAGCACCTGCTGGCCGCGCGGGACCCGCGCGGCGCCGTGAAGCTGCTCGACTCCGTCATCGCCGCCCACCCGGAGAACACGGCGGCCCGGCTGCTGCGCGCCCGGGCCTTCTTCGCCGCCGCCCAGCTGCGTCCGGCGACGCTGGAGTTCGAGCTGGTGCTGGAACGCGAGCCGGACAACGCCTTCGCGCACTTCGCGCTGGCCCGCACCCACGAGCGCTCCGGCCGACCCGAACAGGCCCGCAAGCACTTCCGCCTGGCGGCCGCCCTGGACCCCCGGCCGGACTACCTGGCAGCGGCCCGCTTCGAGGAGTAGCCCGTCACCGGCCGCGGGGAGGCTCGTACGGGGGGATGTCCGGGCCGGGCTGGTAGTGCGGGCCCTGGTGGATGTGGTGGAGGACCACGGCCAGGTCCACGGCGGCGAGCACCGCGAGCACACCGCAGGCGGCCGCCCACCCGGGACGGCCGACCAGCGAGAACGCGGCCGTCCCGGCGACGGCCCAGATCAGCCCCCACATGCTGAGCCAGAACCGCAGCCGCAGCGGACTGCGGGCGGTCAGCGGCTCGTTTCCGGAACGCATGACCATCGCCTCAGGTCCATGGTCCCACCAGTCGGGCGGTCGGGGAGTGTTCCGCAGTCCTTCGAGGCCGCACGGCGCCGGTGTCGAGGTCGGTCCCGAAGCGCCGATGCCGGCTGCCGGTGGGCGCAAGCGCCCCGTCCAGGCACGCGATGACGGCGGCGTTCGAGGCGCGGGGGTGCGGGGGTCCGGGGCCCGCCCCGCTGAACGGGAGAAGGGCGGGGCGGGGAGGAGGCCCCGCGCAGCGGCCCCAAGCCGGCATCTGCACAGCTCAGCGGCATTGTCAGTGCCCCCGCCTAGACTCGACGGCAGACGGGATCCGTCTGATCCGACCGCACCGAGGGGAGAGGAGCCGACACGTGACACCGCAGCCGCCCGCGAGCGCGCTCCTGCGCCACGCCGCCGTCTTCCTCCCCGCCCCCGTCCCCCGCGAGGCCCGCATCGCCTTCTGGTCCCCCGCCGGGGACGCGCTCCCGGAAGGCGCCGGGACACCGGCCCCGCTCGCGGTCGTCCGCCGCCACGGCCCGGGGATCCGTACCCGTACCGTCCCCTCCCTCGGCCTCTCCGTCACCGACGCCCTGCCCCTGCTCGCCCGCGCCCCGCACAGCGCCGTCACGCATCCCGCCACCCGCGCCTGGGGCACCGCCGCCCGCCACGCCCTGGCGCTCGTCGCCCGCGGCCGGCTGCTCCCCGGGGTCACCCCCGACGGGGTCGACGCCTGGCGGGCCGGGCCGCTCGACGCCGAGGACGTCGGGCACCTGCGCGCGGTGGCCGCCGCGCTCCCGTACGAGGGGTACGCCACCCCCCTGCCCGGCCGCCGCCCGCTCCAGCTGCCCGAACCGGAGGCCCTGGTCCGGGCGTTCCTCGATGCCGTCGCCGACAGCCTGCCCCGCACCCCGGCGGCGCCGGTGACCGCCGGGCGGCCGTTCGCCGCGCAGGAGCCGCAGCGGGTGCCCGGGATACAGGAATGGGCCGCGCAGGTCGCGGCGGGCGCCGATGCCGGCGTGGGGATTTCGCTGCGCCTCGACCTGTCGTCCTTCCGCCTCTTCGACGGGGCGGAGGAGTCCGACGAGGGGGACGGGGGGTACGCGGGGGACATCCGCCGCGCGGGTGCCGCCGTCGTCCAGGTCCACAGCCTCGCCGACCCCACCCTCGTCACCGACGCCGGGCTGCTGTGGGCGGGTGCGGCCGCCGCCGGCTTCGGGCCGCGCGCCCGGATCGACGCCGTACTGGCGCTGCGCCGGGCCGCCCGGGTCTGGCCGCCGCTGCTGCGGCTGCTGGACCAGCCGGTGCCCGATGTCCTCGCCCTCTGCGACCCGGAGCTCGAAGACCTGCTGGGCCGGGCCGCGAGCCGGCTCGCGGCCGCCGGGGTCCTGGTCCACTGGCCGCGGGAGCTGGCCCGTTCGCTGTCCGCGACCGCCGTCGTACGGTCCACCGCGCCCGGCTCCGCCACCGACGGCACCGCGTTCTTCGACGCCGATCACCTGTTCGCCTTCTCCTGGGAGCTCGCGCTGGGCGGCGACCGGCTCACCCCGGGGGAGATGGACGCGCTGGCGCAGGCCCACCGGCCCGTGGTCCGGCTGCGCGACCAGTGGGTACGGGTCGATCCCGAGCTGGTGCGCAAGGCGCGCAAGCGGGAGCTGGGCCTGCTGGACCCGGTGGATGCGCTGGCCACCGTACTGACGGGGACGGCCGAGGTGGACGGGGAGCCGGTGGCGGCGGTTCCGGTGGGCGCGCTGGCCGCCCTGCGGGAGCGGCTGACCGGCGAGCTGGCCCCGCTGCCGCAGCCCGTCGGGCTGAAGGCCACCCTGCGCGACTACCAGGCCCGCGGCCTGGCCTGGCTGGACCTGATGACCTCGCTCGGTCTCGGCGGCTGCCTCGCCGACGACATGGGCCTGGGCAAGACCGTCACCCTGATCGCGCTGCACCTGCACCGAGACCGCCCCGAGCCGACGCTCGTCGTCTGCCCCGCATCCCTGCTCGGCAACTGGCAGCGGGAGATCGAGAAGTTCGCGCCCGGGGTCGCGGTGCGCCGCTTCCACGGCGGCAGCCGCAGCCTCGACGGGCTGGCCGGGGGATTCGTGCTGACCACGTACGGGACGATGCGCGCGAGCGCGGCCCGGCTGGCCGAGCAGCCCTGGGGCATGGTCGTCGCCGACGAGGCGCAGCACGTGAAGAACCCGCATTCGGCGACGGCGAAGGCGCTGCGCACGATCCCGGCGCCGGCCCGGGTGGCGCTGACCGGCACCCCGGTGGAGAACAACCTGTCCGAGCTGTGGGCGCTGCTCGACTGGACCACGCCGGGGCTGCTGGGCCCGCTGACGGCCTTCCGGGCCCGGCACGCCCGCCCGGTGGAGCACCAGCAGGAGGAGGACGGGGGCAACGAGGCGGCGGTGGCCCGGCTGGCCGCGCTCGTACGGCCGTTCCTGCTGCGGCGCAAGAAGTCCGACCCGGGGATCGCCCCCGAGCTGCCGCCGAAGACGGAAACAGACCATCCGGTCTCCCTCACCCGTGAGCAGGCTTCGCTCTACCAGGCCGCGGTGGACGAGGCGATGGCCGTGATCGGGGCGAGCGAGGGCATCGAGCGGCGCGGCATGATCATGAAGCTGCTGGCCTCGCTCAAGCAGATCTGCAACCACCCCGCGCAGTACCTGAAGGAGGAGCAGCCCCGGATCCCGCACCGCTCGGGCAAGCTGGCCCTGCTGGACGAGCTGCTCGACACGATCCTCGCGGAGGACGGCTCGGTGCTGGTCTTCACCCAGTACGTGACGATGGCCCGGATCATCGAACGGCACCTGGCCGCCCGGGGGATCTCCCACCAGCTCCTGCACGGCGGGACCCCGGTGCCGCGCCGCGAGGAGCTCGTGGACCGCTTCCAGTCCGGTGAAGTCCCGGTCTTCCTGCTCTCCTTGAAGGCCGCGGGCACGGGGCTGAACCTCACGCGGGCCGGCCATGTCATCCACTTCGACCGCTGGTGGAACCCGGCGGTGGAGGAGCAGGCCACCGACCGCGCCTACCGGATCGGGCAGACGCAGCCCGTCCAGGTCCACCGGATCATCGCCGAGGGCACCGTGGAGGACCGGATCGCCGAGATGCTGGAGGCGAAGCGGGCCCTGGCCGATGCGGTGCTCGGCTCGGGCGAGTCGGCGCTGACCGAGCTGAGCGACCGCGAGCTGGCCGACCTCGTCTCCCTGCGGAGGCCCGCATGATCACGTCGCGGAGGCCCGCATGATCACCGCGCGCGACGACCGCCGCCGCACCTTCGAGACCGTGCCCGCCGGGGTGGAGGCCGCCAGCTGGTGGGGCCGGGCCTGGGTGTCGGCGCTCGAGGAGGTGTCCCGCGACCCGGCCCGCCTGGCCCGGGGCCGCGCCTACGCCACCGAGGGCCATGTCGACGCGGTCACGGTCACCCCGGGCCGGATCGTCGCGTACGTGCGGGGCAGCCGGGCCCGTCCGTACCGCACGGAACTGGCCCTGAGCCCCTTCCCGGACGCCGAGTGGAGCGAACTCCTGGAGGCGGTGGCCGCAGCCCCCACGGCCCTCGCGAGCCTGCTGGAGCGGGAGGTTCCGCAGTCCCTGGCGGGCGCGGTCCTGCCCGGCGCGGGCGAGCTCGTCCCGCGCTGCTCCTGCCCGGACACCGCCCGTCCGCCGTGCAAGCACGCCGCCGCCCTCTGCTACCGGGCGGCCCGCCTCCTCGACGAGGACCCGTTCGTCCTGCTGCTCCTGCGCGGCCGGGGCGAGCGGGAGCTCCTCGACGAGCTGACCCGCCGCAACGCCGCCCACGCCGCCCGCGAACAGCCCGACGCCGCACCGGACTTCCCCGGTGTCCCGGCCCGCACAGCACTGGGCCGCACCGGCCTGCCGCCGCTGCCGGCCCCGCTGCCCGCGCCCGCCGCCGTGGGCCTCCCGCCCGCGTACCCGGCCGACCCGGCGGCCCCCGACCCGCTGGCCCTGGACCAGCTCGCCACGGACGCCGCCGCCCGGGCCCTCGCGCTGCTCACCACCGCCGAGGACCCGATCGCCGGCCTCACCCTCTGGCAGGACGCCGTCCGCCTGGCCTCCGCGCACCACACGGCCGGCCTCACCGGCGCCGCCCGCACCCTCTACCGGGACCTGGCCCGCGCCACCGGCCGCACCACCACCGACCTGGCCCGGGCCGGCGCGGCCTGGCGCCAGGGCGGCCTGCCCGCGCTCGCCGCCCTCGAGGAGCCCTGGGACCCCCCGGCGGGCCCCTTCGACCGGGCCCGCCCGGCCCTCCTGGCCGCCTCCCGGGGCGCCTTCCGCCCCGACCGCAACCGCCTCACCGCGCTCACCCGTCAGCTCCGCCTGGGCCGTGACGGCCTCTGGTACGCCTACGAGTCCCGCCCGGGCACCGAGGACTGGTGGCCCACCGGCACCCCCTCCCCGGACCCCCTCACCGCCCTGCGCCACTGACCTCGGCCGGCCTGAGACCGGCCGGGATCAGCGGGGAGCGGACGAGGGGCAGGTGCATCGTGCCGGTGTGCCGGGCTGCCTCCCCGCGGGGCTGCCGGCCGACGTGTGGCCGGTATCGGTCTGTCGGTCTGTCCGAGGATCGGGATCTCGTGTGCTTCAGGTCACTCGGCCCCTAGGATGGATCTTTCCCGCCGTGGCGATCACCGGCGGGTGATATGTCGCGTGGTAATGGGTCGTCACGTTCCGACGGGCGGCGGTCCTTCTCCTCATCCTGTTCTTGGAGGTTCCACCCAGATGCTCGGCCGGACGGCGCACGCCGGTATTCACGACAGAAGCGACGATCCCGGCCTGGAGCGTTTGCGCGGGGTGCTGGGTGCGTGGCGAGAGTCGCTCATCGACCTGGGCGGCCGGAACCGGCTCCTGAACTTCCGGCACACCAAGTCCTCGACGCTGGAGATCAAGGTTCCCGGCGCACGCCGGCTGCTGGCCGAGCTCGGTTCCGGCTGGTACTTCGAGCGCATGGCTCAGCCGGACGAGGGCGCGGACGGGGCCGGGGGCGGGGTCTCGCTCGAGAAGCAGGTGCAGAACGCGCCGCCCGCCCGCTCGGCCGCCACCGAGATCGTCACGCAGAAAACCGCCCAACAGGCCCTCGACCGCGCCCTGACCCAGCTGAGGTCGACCTCGGGCCGGATGTACAACGACTACGGCCTCTGGGTGCTCTGGCTCGGCGTCGGCATGGTGGAGTGGCGAGAGGAAGGGGCGCACGAGGGGAGCCGCGCGCCGCTCGTGCTGGTCCCGGCCGAACTCGTCCGGGACCGCTCGGGGAGGACTCGGCTGCAGGCGGCCGAGCAGCAGGACCCGATGCACAACCCGGCTCTGGCCGTGAAACTGGACCAGCTCGGGGTCGACTGGTCAGCCGTGGAGGCCGTCGACTGCCTGGACGCGGCCCAAGTGGTGGACAAGGCTCGTGAGGCGGTCGCAGGTCAGCGCGGCTGGGCCGTGGACGACGGCGTCGTCCTGGCCCTGTTCGCTTCCCACAAGGAGGCGATGTACCAGGACCTCAAGGAGAACGAGGCGGCCATCCTGGCAAGCCCGCTGATCCGGGCCATCGGGCTGGGGCCGGAGGCCGGCCTTCCGGATGACCTGATCGGGTTTGAACCCCCCGCTCTGGAGCGGATCGACGAGCTCCAGGTTCCCGAACGGACCCCGCTCGTCCTGGACGCGGACGCTTCGCAGCGACAGTGCATCGCAGCCGCCATGGAGAACCGCTCGTTCGTGATGAGCGGACCACCCGGAACCGGCAAGAGCCAAACCATCACGAACATGATTGCGGCACTGATGCACGCGGGCCGCAGCGTTCTGTTCGTCAGCGAGAAGGCCGCCGCGCTGGACGTCGTGCGCAACCGGCTGTCCGACGTCGGGCTCGGCGACTTCGTCCTCGCTCTGCACAGCGGTGACACGGCGAAGAAGGCCGTCGCCCAGGAGCTCGCCCGCGTACTGAAGACCGAGGTACGGGCCACGGGGGCGGCGGAGCACGAGCTGGACGAGGCCAAGAGGCTGCGGGAGGAACTGTCTGCCCATGCCGCCGCCATGAACGAGGTGCGCCGGCCGCTCGGCCGCTCGCTGTATGAGGTACTCGGCCGGCTCGCGCTGCTCGATCAGCAGGACGCGAGGCGGCTGGCGCTCGGCGCACCGGGGGCCGGCCGTGGTCTCTCCCTCAGCGCTGCCGCCCTGCAAGAAGCCGTGGTCGCCGCCGAATCCATGGCGAGATCGTGGCGCCCGGTGGCCGAGGGGGACGGCTTCGCCTGGCGCGGCCTGCGCGACCCCGGCGCGCAGGCAGGATCCGGCCGTGCGGACGGTGCGCCGCTGGCCGTCCTGGAGGAAGCGGAAGCTGCACTCGAGGCGCTGCGGCTCGCCGCCGGGCGTCGTACGCTCGCAGACTGCACCCGTGAGCCGCGAGAGGCCCGGGACATCGACCGGCTGGCGGCAGAGCTCCGGGCAGGGCTGTCGCGGATCCCTGATTCCACCACCGCAGGGGGCGGCTCCCTCCCGGAAGACCCGTATCCGATCGTTGCCCAGCTGGCCGCCGTCTTCGGGCTGGACAAGCCGCGAGAGGTGTCCGAAGTGCTGGCCCTCTGCGAGCTCGTGGACGTGGGCGGGGCCCGCCACCTGCCTTTGGCGCCCTGGTTCGAGACGGCTGTCCTGGGGAAGGCCCGTGCTGCGGCGGAGGAACTGCGAGCGGCGATTGCGGCGGCCGGTGCGGCGCGGAGTGCGGCCGAGGACGCGTTCGGGCCCCAGGTGCTCGCGTACGTACCGCTGGCAGATCTGGTGCGGCGGTTCGAAGAGGATCACCACGGGCTGACCTCGCGCTTCAAGGGACAGTTCCGTGCGGACAAGGAGGCCGTGGCGGCCCTGGCCGCGGGCGGCGTCTGGGACAAGGGACTGCGGGGAAGGCTCGGGCAGGCCCTCGACTGGCAGCGGGCCCATGCCGAGGTCGGCCGGCTGATGGGTGCGCACCGGGAACTGCTCGGGGTGTACCTGCCGTCGGACGGCCGCGGATTCGAGCCGCTCGACGAGGCCTTGGCCGCCGCCGCCCGCATCGGCGAGCTGGCGCCGGGCGCTCCGCTGCGGGAGCTGAGGGAACAGCTCGCCCACGGGGCCGAGCCCGGCGATTACAGCCGCCTCCAGGTGCAGGCCGTTCGCGCAGCGCTGGCCGAATGGTGCGGGGCCGCGGAGCGACGCAGCGCGGCGTGGGCCACCGCCTCGTCCGCGCTGTACGAGTTGTTCGACGATGCCCGCAAGCTGGGGCTCCATCCCGCCCTGCGGGGGACCCTTGCAGAGGCCGGGCAGGCGCTCGGCGTACTGCGCGCGGACTTCGCGGGACCGGAGGAATGGCGGGCGTACCGGGCAGGACTCGCCGCCCTGGAGAAGCTGGGGCTGAGCGAGCTCGCGGCGACCGCTGCGGAACGGGGCATCGATGCGGGGGAGTTCCCCGCCGCCGTCGAACGCGCCGTCCTCCAGCGCTGGGCCGACACGGTGCTTGCGACCGATCAGCGGCTCCGTACGACCAGGTCCGCCGACCTGGACGCGAGGGTGGCCGACTTCCGTGCGGCGGACCGCCGGCTCGTGGACGCCGCGGGCGGAGCGGTGATCGCAGCGTGCAACAGCCGCAAGCCGCGGGCGTTCGGAGGCGGCGGCGCGGGGATCATCATCCGTGAGTCCGAGAAGAAGACTCGGCACATGGCCGTGCGGGAACTCCTCGGGAAGGCCCGGGAGGTTGCCCAGTCGGTCAAGCCGTGCTTCATGATGAGCCCGCTGTCGGTCAGCCAGTTCCTCCCCTCGGACTACCGCTTCGATGTGGTCATCTTCGACGAGGCCTCCCAGGTCCGCCCCGGAGACGCCATCAACTGCGTGTACCGCGGGAAATCGCTGATCGTCGCGGGCGACGAGAAGCAGCTGCCGCCCACTTCGTTCTTCGACTCGTCCATCGGAGACGAGGGCGGGGAGTACGACGCGGACGTACCCGACTCCTTCGAATCGCTGCTGGACGCCTGCAAGGCCGGAGCGATGCGCGCGCTGCCTTTGCGCTGGCACTATCGCAGCCGCCACGAGGATCTGATCACGTTCAGCAACCGGTCCTTCTACCGGAACTCCATGGTGACGTTCCCCGGCGCGCGGGAGCACGGACCCGACGTCGGAGTCGCGTTCTTCAAGGCGGAGGGCGTGTACGACCGTGGTGGCCGGCGGGACAACCGGATCGAGGCGGCGCTCGTGGCGGAGCGAGTCCTCCACCACTTCGACACGCGGCCGGGCCAGAGCGTCGGTGTCGTCGCGCTGTCCCAGGCACAGGCGTCGGCGATCGAGGAGAGCGTGCAGCAGGCCCGACTGGCGCGTCCCGACCTCGACGACTGCTTCACCGAGAACCGTCTCGACGGATTCTTCGTCAAGAACCTGGAGTCGGTGCAGGGCGATGAGCGTGACGTCATGATCATGTCGATCGGTTACGGGCCCGACGAGCACGGCCGACTGGGCCTCAACTTCGGACCCATGAACAACAAGGACGGCGGCTGGCGGCGTCTCAACGTCGCCGTCACCCGCGCCCGCCACCGCGTGGAAGTGGTCGCCTCCTTCCACGGTGGACAGCTGAAGGACAGCGACAACCGGAGCATCCAGGACCTCAAGCGCTACCTGCAGTACGCAGAGCAGGGCCCTGCTGTCCTCGCCCAGGACCACGGGGCGGTGGACGGTGAACCGGACAGCCCGTTCGAGGAGTCGGTGCTCACCGTCCTGCGTGCCTGGGGATACGAGGTGCAGCCGCAGGTGGGCGTCGCCGGCTACCGGATCGACCTGGGGCTGCGCCACCCGGCCGCCCCCGGCTCGTACGCCCTCGGTATCGAGTGTGACGGTGCGATGTACCACTCCTCACGTGCGGCCCGGGACCGGGACCGGCTGCGCCAGCAGGTACTGGAGGGTCTGGGCTGGACCCTGCACCGGATCTGGGGCACCGACTGGTACCGCAACCGGCCGGAGGCGGAATGCAGGCTCCGCGAAGCCGTCGAGGCGGCGGCGGCAGCCGATCCCTTCGTCAAGCCGGCGGGCGGGCAGTCCGCTCGCCGATCGGTGGGCCAGACCGCGGCGGTGCAGGGGCCCGAGTACCCGGACGAGGCTGCCGCCCCGAGCATTCCGGCGCCGAGGACGGAGCCGGCACCGAGGCCGCCGGAGCCGGAGCGGGTTGCCGTGAGCGGGGTGCCCGAACGCGACTGGAGCAGGTCGTACGAGCCGGCCCGGGTGTCCGTCGACAGCTGGTCCGCACCGGAAATCCACACGCCTGAAGCGCGCCCCACGTTGCGCAGGGTTCTGGTGCAGATCATCGAGGCGGAAGGACCGGTCCACGAGGAAGTGCTGGTCCTGAGGGCCCGGGAAGCCTGGGGCCTGGGCCGCTCGGGCAAGAGGATCGTCGACAACACCCGGCACGTGCTGCGGGACCTCGTGCGCCAGGGGGTCGCGGAGAGGACGGGCTCCTTCATGGACGTCGTGGGCCGGGAGCTTCGCTGGGCCCGTACGGCGGAGGATGACAACCCGCGCAAGATCGCCCACGTGTCCCCGGCCGAGCGGCAGCTGGCCATGAGGGAGCTGGTCCTCGAATGCCCCGGGATGAACAGGGACGAGCTTCTCCAGCAGACGCGGGAATTCTTCGGGTGGAAGCGCATGGGCGCCGACATCCGGACCGCGTTGGAGTCCGACATCGAGGAGCTGCTGGGCGGGGGAGGGCTGAGCGGTGCGCCGGACCGGCTCGTAGCGCCGCGCTGAGGCCTTCGGCCGGTCTGCCGTGAAGGTCTGCCGCGAAGGTCTGCCGCGAAGGGCGGCCGCGAGGGGCGGCCGCGAGGGGCGGCCGCGAGGGGCGGCCGCGAGGGGCGGCCGCGAGGGGCGGCCGCTCACTCGTCCTTCAGGGTCGCCGCCCAGCGCGTCAACGTCGCGAAGTCGCGGGTGCGCAGGCCGTGGCGGGGGTGGATGCGCAGGAGGAGGGCTGGGGACGGGTGGTGGGCGGCGATCCAGGCGCGGTCCCGGGGGGTGATCATGTCGTCGACCCAGGCGAAGGGGCGGCCCGCGGCCCAGTCGAGGAGCGGGCGGGTCTTCCAGAAGAGACCGTCGGGGTCGTCGGCGAAAAGTTCCGGCCACTCGATGACAGGAAGATCACCGGGTAGTCCGATGTGCGGGGCGATCATCGTGTTGGCCTCGTGCATCCAGGCGGTGGCCCAGGTGAGTTCGTAGGGCAGGGCCAGCAGACGGCCGCCGTGCGACGGGTGCAGGCGGACCCGCAGCCCGCGCCGGGCGCTGCGCGATTCCGGGTCCCGGTGGGACATCCAGCCGGCCGGACGCATCCGGTGACTGGTGTATCCCTGCAGTCCGGCGAGGCGGGACCGGAAGGGGTTGAGGGGGCCGTCCACGTCGAGGAGCAGGAGCGGTCTGTCTGTCATGAAGTAGGCACTACCCAGTACACGATGGAGTGAAATACCTACCGGCTCTATAACCCGAATGGGGTTACGGCGTTGTTTCCGGTGCGGGTGCAGCACTCGTGAACTCCTCCGGAAGGCAGGGAAACTGATGCGTCACAGTCGTCGGAATGGCTTGATCGCGGCGGTGGTCGCGGGGGGTGGACTGGCGGTCGCGGGTGTCGGCGGGTTCGCCTACGCCGATGCGGACGCGGGCGGGACGGCCGAGCGTTCGCCGGGGCTGCTGTCCGGGAATCTGGTGCAGCTGCCGGTGCACACCCCGGTGAACGTGTGCGGCAACACCGTGAGCGTGGTCGGCCTGCTCAACTCGGCCGCGGGCAACCGCTGTGCCAACGAGGGCGGGGCCGCCGGCGACGGGCATCCGGGGTCCGTGTCCTCGCATCCCTCGAAACCCGGTACCGGGAACAGGAGCGGGACCGGCAAGGGCGGGGGAGCCCGCGCCGAAGGGAGCGGAAAGGATTCGCCGGGGCTGCTGTCCGGCAACGGGATCCAGCTCCCGGTCGATGTCCCGGTCAACATCAGCGGGAACGCGGTCGGCGTCGTCGGGGTCGGCAACAGTTCCACCGGCAACACCTCCGTCAACGGCGAGGAGCCCAGCGGCGGGAAGCCGCCGAAGCAGCCGCCCGTCGTCGAGCGGCCGGTCACCCCGCCCGCGCCCGCGCCCGCGCCTGCGCCCGCTCCCGCGCAGCACGGCCCGGCGCTCGCCCACACCGGGGCCGACGGCGCGGGCTACCTGCTGCCCGGCGGCGGGGCGCTGCTGCTGGGCGGGGTCCTGCTCTACCGCCGTTTCCGCCTCGGGTAGGACGCAGGACTTACGGCTCGGGGCCCGAGGCGTCCACTGGCGGAGGCGGGGACGCAGGGGATGGCGGGGGTGTGCGCCAGCCGTCCAGGACGGCGTCGATCCGCGCCGCCAGCCGGGCCCGTGCCGCGAACCGCGGGACCCCCGCCATCAGCAGGGCGTCGTACTCGGTGTCGGTGTGCCGCACCGCCGCCCGGACCGCCACCGACACGGCCTGTTCGGTCAGGGCCCGGCCGGCCGCCGTACGGCCCACCCGGCCGCTGCCGCGCAGCGAGGCATGGCCGGCCATCGCCACCGCCCGCTCGGCCGGGCACCCCGGGAACAGCCGCACGATCTCGGCCGCGAAGGCCGCCGTGAACCGGGTGTCCTCGACCGTGCGGCGCAGCCGGTCGCGCTCCCGGCGGCGGGCCCGCGCCTCGGCGTCCGCGAGGCAGGCGCGTTCCGCGCGGGTCAGGGCGGGGTCCTCGACCAGGAGCCCCTGGCGCTCGTAGCGCCGGCGCCGCTTGTTGAAGCGGACGACGACGGCGGAGAGCGAACTGGCCTCACGGGCCCGCCGGGTGAGCGCGGCATCCCCGCGCGGCAGGTAGACGAGGTGCCCGAGGTCGGCGCAGTCCAGGCAGCGGGGCACCCCGGCCTCGCGGACGAGATGCCGGAGCGGCCCCTGGCGGCAGTCCGCACAGTTGATCTGCTTCAGCGACTCGAACACCACGAGGCTCATGACGATGTGATACCGCTGTCCGGTCCGCTTATCACCTCGCCGGAAAGGGCGGTTGGGGTTTCGCCGACTTTCCCGGATGTCCGGATGTGCCTCTACCGTGGGGTGTTGGGGCTGCGGTAGAGCCGTGATGCCCATGGGGGAGGAGCACGTACATGGGTGGCTGGCAGGCGACGGCGCGGCGTACACGGGACACGGCCGGCGCGGAGGACCTCGCGGGCCGGGAGGTCGTCATAGACCCCGGCGGCTGCACCGGCTGGCACTTCCACCGCGTTCCGCTGATCGCGCTGGTCAAATCCGGGACGCTGACCCGGATCCTGCACGACAACTCGGTCGTCGTGCACCTGCCGGGGTCCAGCTTCGTCGAGCCGGCCGGCGTCGAGCACCTCCACCTCGGCCGCAACCTCGGCACCGTACCCGTCGTGCTGTACGTGACCTCCACGCTGGCCCGGGGCGAGGCCTTCTCCATACCCGCTGCCGCCCCGCGCGGCGCAACACCGTGCTCCTGCTCGGGAGACTTTGCGTGAACCGGCCTGCCGCGGGAACCGCACGTTCCACGCGGGCCCGAAGCCGTCCGGCACCACCCGGCACCACCCGGCACCACCCGGCACTGACAATGGGCCCGTGCAGCTGGAAGCGATCACATGGCAGCGGATGGCCGAGCGGCTCGCCGGTCACCTCGACGAACACAAGGCGTCCCCCGGGCACGGGCAGGCGACTTGGCAGCGGGTGGGCATCGACGGCGCGCCCGCCGCCGGCACCGGCGTACTCGCCGGCCACCTCGCCGACGCACTGCGCCTGCGCAGCCGCCCGGTCCTGGTGGTCCCGGCCGGGGGCTTCCTGCGGCCGGCCTCCCTCCGCTTCGAGTTCGGCCGCGAGGACGTGGACTCCTACCTCGGCGGCTGGTACGACACCGCCGCCCTCTGGCGCGAGGTGTTCGGCCCGACCGACCCGGGCGGCACCGGCCGGGTCCTGCCCGACCTCTGGGACCCGGCGACCGACCGGGCGACCCGCAGCCCGTACTCCGAACTCCCGCCGGGCGGCGTCGTGATCGTGCACGGCCCCCTGCTGCTGGGCCACTGGTTCCCCTTCGACCTCAGCGTGCACATCCGGCTCTCGCCAGGGGCGCTCGCCCGCCGCACCGAGGAGTCCGCGCGCTGGACCCTGCCCGCCTTCGCCCGCTACGAGGCGGAGACCGACCCCGCGGCGCAGGCCGACGCCGTGGTCCGGGCCGACGACCCCCGCCACCCCGCGTGGACCGGCCTCACGGGCCCCACCGGCTGACCTCCGAGCCCGCCCGTAGCGTCACGGACGTCCGGGATCCGCAACAGCGCCATCGCGGCTCTGCGACGAACGGGATCCGGCCGTCGCCGCGGCCGGAACCGCGGCGCTACGTTGACGCCACGCTTCGACGGCGCCCACCCGGTGGCGCCTTGGCAGAGGGAGACGGCAATGGGCGCACGCGGTAAGGCGGTTCAGGGTCACAGACGGCTGCGGCGGCAGGCCGCCTGCGCCGCGCTGGTGCTGTGCGGATCCCTGGCCCTCACGGCCTGCAACGGCGACGACGGCTCTGTGGGAGCCGCGGGTGCGACGCCCGGCGCAAGCACGGCGCCCCCGTCCGCCGCGGCCACCTCCTCGGCCGCGCCCGGCGGATCGACGCCGTCCGCCTCCGCGACCGCCTCGAAGAAGCCGACCCCGGCCGCCACCGCGACCGGCAAGCCGAAGCCGCCGGCCCCCGCTCCCGCCCCCACCTGCGACCACAAGATGCCGATCTCGCCCGACGAGATCGCCGTCTACCGCTACACCCCCGAGGGCGGCACCCTCAGCCTGATCGTCAAGCACGGGAACTGGGGCTGCCCCGTCCCCGGGGGCAGCACCCCCTTCGTGACGGTCGGCGAGGAAACCTTCATCCCGGTGGCCGACGACGCCAAGATCACCGCCATGGCCCCCATCCTCAGCGGCTCCGTGAGCAAGCCGATCACCGCGCACGAGCTCACCTCGTGGCTGGAGTCCCACCCGAACAAGGGCCTGGTGTTCCACTACAACGTGAACCACAGGGGCATGATCGAGACCCTCGGCCAGGAGGAGTACACCCCGTAGCCGCCGCGACCGCCGCGCGCCGCTCCCGCCCCTCCTGCCCGCTCACGGGCGCCCGCCCAGCCGGGTCACCGCCTGCGCGGCCGCCCGGCACCCGGCCCGGGCCGCGTCCGCCGGTCCCGCGCCCGCGAGCCGGGCCGCCAGGAACCCGCCGGTGAACGCGTCCCCGGCCCCCGTCGAATCCACCGCCTCGGCCGACTCCGCCGACACCTCCGCGGTCACCCGGCCCGCCTCCGCCACCAGCGCCCCCGCCGCGCCCCGGGTGACCACCACCAGCGGCACCCGCCGGCTCAGCTCCGCCGCCGCCCGGGCGGTCCCTGCCGCCCCGGGCAGCCCGGCCAGCAGCCGCGCCTCGTCCTCGTTGGGCAGCAGTACGCCGATCCCCGCCACGGCATCGAGGAAGCGCTGCGGACCCAGCGCGACCAGGAATCCCGCCGAGGCCGGGTCCACGCTCACCGGCACCCCGCGGGCCCGGGCCGCCCGCAGTGCGACGAGGGCCAGTTCGCGGCTGCTGTCGGCGAAGAAGAGGTAGCCGGACAGGTGCAGATGGGCCGCCCCGTCCAGCAGGGCCGGCGCCCAGTCCTCGGGGGACAGCCGCAGCGCGGCGCCGCTGTCGGTGAGGAAGGTCCGCTCCGCGTCCTTGCCGACCAGCGCCACCACCGTCCCGGTCGGCTCGGCCGGATCGATCACCAGCCGCGGCCGCACCCCGCAGTCCCGCAGCGACTGCTCGTGCCACCGGGCGGATTCGGTGCCGACCCGCGCGAGGAGGCGTACCTCCGCCACCCCCGCGTGAGCCGCCCAGCAGGCCGCATTGGCCCCGGCGCCGCCCGGCAGGGTCCGGATCCGCGCGGCCGTGTCGGTGGCCGGAGTCAGCGGCTCCGGATGCACCGCCACCACGTCCGTCACCACGTCCCCGACGACCAGCAGCGCCCCCGGCGCGGTCATGCGCGCGCCGCCCAGGCCCCCGCGATCCTGGCCCCGAGCGCCACGTTGCCCCGCACCGCCGCCAGGTTGGCCTCCAGCGAGGCCCCGCCCGTCGCCCGTACCAGGAACCCCAGCAGGAACGGGGTCACCGCCTGCCCCGTGATCCCCCGCTCGTGGCACTCCTCGAGGGCCTCGGCCAGCACCCGGTCGTGCAGATCCGGATCCAACTGGTCCGCCTGCGCCACCGGATTCGCCACCAGCAGCGCAGACTCCGGCCCGCCGAGGGCGTCCTGAGCGGCCATCACCGCCGCCACCTCCTCCGGCCGGTGGACGGTCCAGTCCACCGGCTCGCCGGAACTGGCCAGGTAGAACCCGGGGAAACGTTCCGTCCCGTACCCCAGCACCCCCACCCCGAGCGTCTCCAGCCGCTGCAGCGTGGCCGGCACGTCCAGGATCGACTTCACCCCCGCGCACACCACCGTGATCCGCGTCCGCGCCAGCAACTGCAGATCCGCCGACTCGTCCTGGGTCTGCGCGTACTCCCGGTGCACGCCGCCCAGCCCGCCCGTGGCGAAGACCCGCAGCCCGGCCCGCGCGGCCAGGAACGCCGTCGCGGACACCGTCGTCGCGCCCGTCGCACCGGCCGCGAGCGCGGGAGCCAGATCCCGGTGGCCGAGCTTGCGTACGCCCTCGCCGCCGGCGATCCGCTCCAGCTGCGCCTTGTCGAGGCCCGCGTACGCCACGCCGTCGACGACTGCGATCGTGGCCGGAACCGCCCCTTCGGCGCGTACCAGCGCCTCCAGTTCGGCGCCCACGGCGAGATTGCGGGGGCGGGGCAGGCCGTGCGCGATGATCGTCGACTCCAGAGCCACGACGGGACGGCCCCGCTCCAGTGCCTCGCGGACCTCTTCGGACAGGACGGGGACCTTGGGTGATGTGTGCATGTCCCATCCATGGCACGGGATGTGCGCCCCCAAACGCGCTCCCGGCCCGCCTTCCGAACCTGTCCGAGTGGCGCTCCCCCGTGAATCCCGGGACACCCGCGCCTTCCACGACGAACTCGCCGACCGGTACGACCTCCTGTACGCGGACCGGGACGCGGGCATCGCCCGCCAGGGCCGGGCACTGAACGCCCTGCTCACCGCGTCTGCCCGGGCCCCGGTCCGCGCGGCCAAGGCCGCCGGATTTCACCGGCCGGTGCTCGGCGCGCGGCGGTCCGGCTGAAGCCGAGGCCGGGAACCGGCTGGACAGGTTGACCTGCCCGGCGGGCGGAACCTGGACGCTCTGATCACCGCGGCCTGCCGGACGGCCGGATTAGGGTGACTCGGCATGAGCACCAGTGAGCACGGCCCCGCCTCGTTCGTCGTCTCCGTACCGGATGCCGAGCTGGAGGTGGAGGACCTCGATCCCGGCCAGATCCTCTCCGGCGAGCCCGTCGTGACGGGCAAGGTGCTGTGGGAGTCCCCCGACGGCAAGCAGCTGCGCGGCATCTGGCAGATCACCCCGGGCGTGGTGACCGACACCGAGGCGAACGAGCTGTTCGTCGTGGTCAGCGGCCGCGCCACCATCGAGGTCGAGGGCGGCGGGACCCTGGAGGTGGGCCCCGGCTCCGCCTGTGTGCTCCGGGAGGGCGACAAGACCACCTGGACCGTCCACGAGACGCTGCGCAAGGCCTACCACATCAGCTGTTAGCGGCAGCGGGATGACGGCGCCCGGTGAACAGGGCGAGCGCCGCCATCGGCAGCAGCAGGCCCGCGCCGATCACGTTCAGCCAGCCGTAGCCCGCGTGGGACATGACCAGGCCGGCGGCCGCGCCGCCCACGCCCGCGCAGGTGTTCATCGTGAGGTCGCTCAGACCCTGTACGGCGGCCCGCGCGGCCTGCGGCACCGAGTCGGTGAGCAGTGCCGAGCCGGACACCATGCCCGCGGACCAGCCCAGGCCGAGCAGGAACAGGCCGGCGGCGCTCTGCGCGTGGTCGGGTCCGGCGGTGCCGGCGAGCAGGGCCGCCAGCGACAGCAGCCCGGCCGCCAGGCCGATCACCGAGAGCCGGCCGACCCGGTCCGCGAGCCAGCCCATGACCGGCGAGAAGGCGAACATACCGGCGATGTGGCCGCTGATCACCAGACCGACGAGCTCCAGCCCGGCGCCGTGGTGGCCCAGGTCGACCGGGGTCATCACCATGATCGAGACCATGGTGGTGTGGGACACCGCGACGGTGACCAGGGCCAGCCGCGCCCGCGGGGAGGCCTTGACGGCCGCGAGCCCCGCGCGCAGCGAACGGCCCTCGCGGGTCTGCTCCTCGGGCCCGGCCAGCGCCCGGGCCGTCAGCAGCGGGTCCGGCCGCAGGAATACGCCGATCAGGGTGCCGGTGAGGACGAAGACGGCGCCGGCCCAGACGAAGGGGCCCGCCGTCTCGGGTATGGAGGTCCCGGCGAAGCTCCGGCTGGCCGGGGCGGAGAGGTTGGGACCGAGCACCGCGCCGAGGGTCGAGGCCCAGACGACGACGGCGACGGCCCGGGCCCGCCGGTCCGGGGCGGCGAGGTCGGCGGCCGCGAACCGGGCCTGGAGGTTGGCGGAGGAGGCCGCTCCGAAGGCGGCCATGCCGAGCATCAGCAGCGGGAAGCTCTTGATCGCGGTGGCGAGGACCACCAGGGCCGCACCGGCGGCGCCGATCCCGTACCCGAGGACCAGCCCCGGGCGGCGCCCGCGCGCGGTCATCAGGGCGGCGAGCGGCAGGGAGACGGCCGCGGTGCCGATCACCGCGGCGGTGGAGGCGAAGCCGGACAGCGACTCGGTGCCGCTGACCTGCGTCGCGAGGACCGGGGCCAGGGCGATGCTGATGGGCACGCCGAGGCCGCCCAGCATCTGGCTCGCGATCAGCACCCCCGAGGTGCGCCGCTGCAGCCTGGGCAGATCCGCCAGTCCGGCCGGCGGAGCGGGCCGGTCGGTGCCGGGGACGGCGGTCATGCCGCCCACCGCCGTCGCGGCGGCGCAGGGCGGTATACGGGCGCGGGGCGGCCGGAGGCGGTGGCAGTAGTCACCGCGGCAGTTTCGCACCCCTTACGGCCGGACGGAACGGGGGATGCACCCCCGCGCCTGCCGCCCGCGCCGGTGCCCCGGCCCGCGGCCCGGCCCGCGCACCCCGCCACCCCCTCAGAACAGCGGCTGCGGCAGGACGCCCTCCAGCGCCAGCAGGGACCGCTTGGTCTCCACCCCGCCGCCGAAACCGCCGATGCCCCCGTCGTTCTCCACGACCCGGTGGCAGGCCACCACCAGCGGCAGCGGGTTCGACCCCATGGCGTTGCCCACGGCCTGGGCCGCGCCCGGCTGTCCGACGCGGGCCGCGAGCTCCCCGTACCCCACGACCGCCCCGTACGACACCGAGCGGTCCAGCTCCTGGAGCACCTGCCGGTTGAAGCCGGAGCTGAGCCGCCAGTCCAGCGGCAGGTCGAAGCGCTTGAGCGAGCCCGCGAAGTAGGCGGTCAGCTGGCGTATCGGCTCGGCCAGCAGCACCTCCTCGCCCGGCGGCGGGCGCCAGGCGTCGGCGCCGAGCCGGGAGACGAGGGAGCCGATCATCTTCTCGACCCGGCCCGGACCGGCATGGAACTCGACCCGGACCAGCCCCTGCGGGGTCGCGGCCAGGAGCAGGGGCCCGCCGATGGCGCTTTCGCCGGGGACGACGGTCCATTCGAGGTGCGGCCCGCGGGGCCGCTCGGTGCTGTCCACCCCTCCACCGTACGGGGAGGGTCCGACACCCCCTAGTACACGAAGACCCCGAGCACCGCCTGCTGCACGACGTCCGGGGTGTTGGTGATGATCCCGTCCACGCCCATCCCCTGCACCTTCCGGGCCGTCGCCGCGTCGTCCACGATCCAGGTGTCCACCTCCATCTTCTTGCCGTGGGCGCCCAGCAGGCCGTGCACCGCCGCCACCCAGTCGGCCGAGATGGTGGTGTGCCACGGGTTGATCCGGTCCGTGAACTCGGCGTACTTCGGCAGGTCGGCGACGGTCGGGGTGCCCAGGAAGGCGGTCACGAGGTCCGGGCGCATGCCGTGGACGATGCGTACGGAGTCGGCGCTGAAGCTCTGCACGACCAGGCGGCGCTGCACGTGGTCCGCGTCGAGCCAGCCCGCCTCGTCCAGCACCTGCAGCGTCTCCTGCTCGATCCCGGGGTACAGCTCGGGCTTCTTGATCTCCAGCAGCAGCCGCTGCCGGTTGCGGTCCACCCGGGCGAGGTACTCCCGCAGGGTCGGGATCCGGGCGCCCGTGAACTGCGGTCCGAACCAGCTGCCCGCGTCGAGCGTGGCGATCTCCGCCGCCGTGAAGTCCTTGACCGGCCAGGGCTTGCGATCGGGGAACACCTGCTCGACGTCGGTGGTGCGGGCCAGGGTGTCGTCGTGGACCACGACCAGCTCCCCGTCCCTGGTGCGCTGGACGTCGTTCTCGACCCAGTCGAAGCCCAGCCGCATCGCGAGGTCGATCGCCTCGAGGGTGTTCTCCGGTGCGTACGCCGAAGCCCCCCGGTGGGCGTACACGACGGGGCCCAGCAGCCCCGTCGCGCCGGTGGCGCCGGCGGGGGAGGCCGGGGAAGCGGGGGAGGAGGGGCCGGTGGCGGCGGACGAGGTCGTCCCGCCCAGGACGGTCAGGGTGAAGCCCAGGAATGCGGCGGCGGCCGCGGCGGCGGGTCGGACGTACATGTGCGTTCTCCTCGGTTCGGAGCCCTGTTCCTGCGTCAGACGCGTGCGGAATGGCAGACGTTGCGGCGATGCACTACACGGGGGACCTCTACGGCGATCATGCGGTTGATGATCACGGGGCCGCCACCGAACTACGACAAACGGACCAGAAAGGAGGACTTCCGCCCCGCCCGCCGGACCTGGCGCGGCGCCCGGGACCGCGCGCGGCTGCGTGAGTGTCAGTGGCGGGTCGTACGGTGGACTCATGCGGCCCGTATCGAAGATCGAACGCACGGTGGCGCCTTTCGAGGTGCTCAGCCCCTACCAGCCCAGCGGCGACCAGCCGGCGGCCATCGCCGAGCTGGAAAAGCGCATCCGTGCAGGTGAGAAGGATGTCGTCCTGCTGGGTGCGACCGGCACCGGCAAGTCGGCGACCACCGCCTGGATGATCGAGAAGCTCCAGCGCCCGACCCTCGTGATGGCGCCGAACAAGACCCTCGCCGCCCAGCTGGCGAACGAGTTCCGCGAGCTCCTGCCGAACAACGCCGTCGAGTACTTCGTCTCGTACTACGACTACTACCAGCCCGAGGCGTACGTTCCGCAGTCGGACACCTACATCGAGAAGGACTCCTCGATCAACGAGGAGGTGGAGCGGCTGCGCCACTCCGCGACCAACTCGCTGCTCACCCGGCGCGACGTGATCGTCGTGGCGTCCGTGTCCTGTATCTACGGCCTCGGCACCCCGCAGGAGTACGTCGACCGGATGGTCCCCCTCAAGGTCGGCGAGGAGATGGACCGGGACCAGCTGCTGCGCCGCTTCGTCGACATCCAGTACACGCGCAACGACGTGGCCTTCACCCGCGGCACCTTCCGCGTGCGCGGGGACACCATCGAGATCTTCCCGGTCTACGAGGAACTGGCCGTCCGCATCGAGATGTTCGGCGACGAGATCGAGGCCCTGTCCACCCTGCACCCGCTGACCGGCGAGGTCATCAGCGAGGACCGCGAGCTGTACGTCTTCCCCGCCAGCCACTACGTCGCCGGCCCCGAGCGCATGGAGAAGGCGGTCGCCGGCATCGAGAAGGAGCTCGCGGAGCGCCTCGCCGAGCTGGAGAAGCAGGGCAAGATGCTGGAGGCGCAGCGGCTGCGCATGCGCACCACGTACGACCTGGAGATGATGCGCCAGATCGGGTCCTGCTCCGGCATCGAGAACTACTCGCTGCACATGGACGACCGCGAGCGCGGCTCCGCGCCCAACACCCTCATCGACTACTTCCCCGAGGACTTCCTCCTCGTCATCGACGAGTCGCACGTCACGGTGCCGCAGATCGGTGCGATGTACGAGGGCGACGCCTCGCGCAAGCGGACCCTGGTCGACCACGGCTTCCGGCTGCCCTCCGCCCTCGACAACCGGCCGCTGAAGTGGGAGGAGTTCCAGGAGCGGATCGGCCAGACGGTCTACCTGTCGGCGACCCCGGGCAAGTACGAGCTCTCCCGCGGCGACGGCTTCGTCGAGCAGATCATCCGCCCCACCGGGCTCATCGACCCCGAGGTCGTGGTCAAGCCCACCGAGGGGCAGATCGACGACCTGGTCCACGAGATCCGGCAGCGGGTGGAGAAGGACGAGCGCGTCCTGGTCGCCACCCTCACCAAGAAGATGGCCGAGGACCTCACGGACTACTTCCTGGAGCTCGGCATCCAGGTCCGCTACCTGCACAGCGACGTCGACACCCTGCGCCGCATCGAGCTGCTGCGCGAGCTGCGCGCTGGCGAGTACGACGTCCTGGTCGGCATCAACCTGCTGCGCGAGGGCCTCGACCTGCCCGAGGTGTCGCTGGTGGCGATCCTCGACGCCGACAAGCAGGGCTTCCTGCGCTCGGGGACCTCCCTGATCCAGACCATCGGCCGCGCGGCGCGCAACGTGTCGGGCCAGGTCCACATGTACGCGGACAGCATCACCCCGGCGATGGCGCAGGCGATCGACGAGACCAACCGCCGCCGGGAGAAGCAGGTCGCCTACAACACGGCGAACGGGATCGACCCGCAGCCGCTGCGCAAGAAGATCAACGACATCGTCGCCACCATCGCCCGCGAGGAACTGGACACCGAGGAGCTCCTCGGCACCGGGTACCGCCAGGGGAAGGACGGCAAGGGCGCCAAGGCGCCCGTGCCTTCGCTCGGCGTGGTCAAGGCGGGCCAGGTCACCGTGGGCGGCAAGGGGGTCAAGGGAGCCAAGGCGGCCAAGGCGGCCAAGGCGGCCGCGTCGCTGACGGACCGTCCGGCCGAGGAACTGGCCGCGCTCATCGAGCAGATGACGGAGCGGATGCGGGGAGCGGCGGCCGAGCTCCAGTTCGAGGTCGCGGCCCGGATCCGGGACGAGGTGGGCGAGCTGAAGAAGGAGCTGCGGCAGATGAAGGAAGCGGGCCTCGCCTGACCCGGGGCCGGTCAGTAGGGTTGGCAGCAGCCGCAGGTACATGTGCGCACCCACATCGGGGGCGGGCTAGGAGAGGGGACAGCGCGTGACGGTCAACATGACCAAGGGTCAGGCCATCAGTCTGCAGAAGCAGGACGGGGGCACCCTGACCGCGGTCCGGATGGGCCTCGGCTGGCAGGCGGCCAAGCGCCGCGGGCTGTTCGGCTCGCGGACCCGGGAGATCGACCTGGACGCGTCGGCGGTGCTCTTCGCCGACAAGCAGCCGGTGGACGTGGTGTTCTTCCGGCACCTGCAGAGCGACGACGGCTCGGTCCGGCACACCGGTGACAACCTCGTCGGCGGCGCCGGCCAGGGCGGCGACGACGAGTCGATCCTCGTCGACCTCCAGCGCGTGCCCGTGCACATCGACCAGATCGTCTTCACGGTGAACTCGTTCACCGGCCAGACGTTCCAGGAGGTGCAGAACGCGTTCTGCCGCATCGTCGACGAGACCAACGGCCAGGAGCTGGCCCGCTACACCCTGGACGGCGGCGGGCAGTACACCGCGCAGATCATGGCGAAGGTGTCGCGCGCCGGCAGCGGCTGGCAGATGACGGCCCTCGGCAACCCCGCCAACGGCCGCACCTTCCAGGACCTGATGCCGGCGATCCTGCCGCACCTGTAAGCCGTACGGCACCACCGCCTTACGGCACCACTGCAGTACGGCAGAGCACCGGAACAGAAGAGCAAGGGCGCGGGGGAGGGCTGCACGATGACGGCCGAACTGGTCCGGGGGCAGAACCACCCCCTGTCCCGGACGCAGGTGGAGATCAGGGTCTCGGCGGGCACGCCCGTCCTGGCCCTGGCCTCGGCCTGCGATGACGCGGGCCGGCTGGCCGGCCCCGAGTCGGTGGCCCACCCCGGTGCCCGGAACCTGCCCGGACTGGAGGTGCCGGGGGCCGTGGCGGGCGAGCACCGCTTCGCCGTCGACCTCGATGCCGTCGCACCGTCCGTGCACCGGCTCGGCGTGGTGCTCGTCCTGCCGCCCGGCGGACCGGTGCGCTTCGGCGCGGCCCCCGCCTCGTACGTGGCCGTGGCCGAGCCGGAGGGCGCCGAGCTCGCCGGGTACACCGTCACCGGGCTGGAGTCCGAGACCGCCGTGGTGGCCCTCGAGCTCTACCGGCGCCAGGGCGCCTGGAAGGTCCGCGCCGTGGGCCAGGGGTACGCCGACGGGCTCGGCGCGCTGCTCGCCGACGCCGGACTGGGCGCACCGGCCGCCCTCGCGCTCGCCGCGGCGGTCGTGGGAGCGGCCGCGCGGGACGAGGCCACGCGGGAGCCCGCGCCCACCGTGTCCCTGCCCGCCGCGCCCCTGCGCCCCGGGGCCGTCCCCGGGGCTCCGCTCGGCCGCCCGGAACCGCAGGACGCGGCTTCGGCCGTGCCCGCCCCGGCGGCCCCCGAGCAGCCGGAGCCGGCCCCGGTGCCGGTCTCCGGAGCCCCGTACCCCGGTATGCCCGGCGCCCCGCCCGGGGACTGCGGCGACGGCCCGCCGACGCTGAGCGCGCCCACCCTCAGCTACGTGCACCCGCGCCGGCGCCGCAGCACCACCGAGCCGCCCGAACCGGCGCCGCAGCCCGCCGCGCCCGCGCAGCCCGGCCGGCCGCCCGTGCCCGTCGCCGGCGACGCCGCCGGCTGGTCCATGGACGAGCGGCTCTACAACCAGGTCTGGGGCATGTTCGAGGACCTGGCCCGCTCGGTGGCCGCCTACCGCAGCGCCTGCGACTTCGCCGAGTCCCGGATGGACCGTGAGCTCGACGAGGCGCTGTCCGACCCCCGCCACCGCCTCGGAGGCTCCGGCAACGCCGCCCGCGACGAGGCCCGGGCCCGCCACGACGAGCTCGTCGACCAGGCCAAGGCCGTGCTCGACCGGGACCTCGCCCAGCTGATCGCCGAGTCCGAGGTGGTCGAGCCCGCGCTGCCGGCCCCGTACGCCCGCTGGGCCAACCCCGTCTGGCACGGGCACGGGGTCCCCGAGGAGGCCCCGATGGCCCTGCGCCTCGGCGACCTGCACCTGCCCGAGCGGCCCGACCTGCGCATCCCCATGCTCGTGCGGCTCCCGCTCGAGCGCGGGCTGTGGATCGACAACGGCCGCACCGGCTCCGAGGCCGCCATGACGATGGACACCGACCGGCTGCGCCGGGCCGCCATGGACATGGCCGTCGCCCATGCGGTCCGGCTGCTCGCGGTCCACCCCGGGGACCGGTTCTCCGTGCACGTCATCGACGCTGCCGGGGCGGGGGCCGCCTCCCTGGCGCCGCTCGTCGCGGCCGGGGCGCTGGCCGGCCCGCCCGCTGCCGGGGCCGCCGGGGTCACCCGGACCCTGGCCGAGCTGACCCGGCGGGTGGACCTCGTACAGATGGCCGTGCGGGCCGGGGCGCCCGAGGAGCTGCCGCCCGATGTGGACACCGCCGACCAGCTGCTGATCGTGCACGACTTCCCGCACGGCTTCGACGACCGGGCCGTCACCCGGCTGCGCTACCTGGCCGACGAGGGTCCGGCGGTCGGCGTGCACCTGCTGATGGTGGCGGACCGCGACGAGGCCTCGGCGTACGGGCCGCTGCTCGACCCGCTGTGGCGCTCGCTGATGCGGCTGTCGCCGGTGCCGGACAACCACCTCGCCGACCCGTGGGTCGGCCACGCCTGGACCTTCGAGCCGGACCTGCCGCCGCAGGGCAGCCGGGTCCTGGAGCAGACCCTGGACCGGATCGCCGCGACCCGGCGCAATGCCCGCCCATGACCGATCCTTGGGCTTCTCTTTACCTTTTCGGGCTCTGGCGGGTAACCTGGGCGCGCGGAGGGGAGTATTCCTGCTTTCCTGCTACGGCGTACCCGTCAATACGGACCAGTCGGTCCCGGGGCGCCGGCCCACGGCCTCCAGGCCGCCCGGGCGGAAGAGACCTCCGGCAGCGATGACGCTGACATGTGTGCTGAGCCATCTGCCGGAGGCGAATAAGCAGTGGATGTTTCGTTGACCCTCTGGGTGCTGACCATTCTCGGTCTGAGCATCCTCATCGGCGCCGATTTCTTCATCGGCCGCAAGCCCCATGACGTGTCGGTGAAGGAAGCCGGCATATGGACGGTCGTCTGGATCGTCCTCGCCGTGCTCTTCGGCCTCGGACTGATGTTCTTCGGCAACAGCCAGGCCTCCCAGGAGTTCTTCGCCGGCTTCATCACCGAGAAGTCCCTGAGCGTGGACAACCTGTTCGTGTTCGTCCTGATCATGGCCAAGTTCGCGGTGCCCTCCCAGCTCCAGCAGCGCGTGCTGCTGGTGGGCGTGCTGATCGCCCTGGTGCTCCGCGCGATCTTCATCGCCGCCGGCGCCGCGATCATCACCAACTTCTCGTGGGTCTTCTACATCTTCGGCGCGTTCCTCATCTACACGGCCTGGAAGCTGATCCAGGAGGCGCGCCAGGACGAGGACGAGGAGGAGTTCGAGGAGAACCGCCTCCTCAAGTCCATCGAGAGCAAGTTCGGCGTCGCCGACCAGTACCACGGCACCAAGCTCTTCATCCGGAACAACGGCAAGCGGATCCTGACCCCGCTGATGATCGTGATGCTGGCCATCGGCACCACCGACGTGCTGTTCGCCCTGGACTCGATCCCCGCGATCTTCGGCCTCACGCAGGACCCGTACATCGTCTTCACGGCCAACGCCTTCGCCCTGATGGGACTGCGCCAGCTGTACTTCCTCATCGGCGGCCTGCTCAAGAAGCTGGTCCACCTCAGCTACGGCCTGTCCGTCATCCTCGGCTTCATCGGCATCAAGCTGGTGCTGCACGCCCTCCACGAGTCCGGCGTGCACGTCCCGCAGATCTCCATCCCGGTCTCCCTGGGCGTCATCTGCGGTGTCCTCGTGATCACCACGATCACCAGCCTGATGGCCTCGAAGAAGCAGGCGGCCGCCGAGGCCGCCGCCCGCTCGGAGAGCATCGACGCGTAGGGCCCCACGGCCCCGAGGGGCTACGCGGGGGCGGCCGCTTCGGCCGCCCCCGTTCCCGTACCCGCGCCCGACGCGGTACCCGGGCCGGTCGTCCGGGCCCGCACGACCGTCGGGTTCGTCTCCGGGAGCAGCGCGAAGCAGACCAGGCTGAGCAGCGCGATCGCGCTCAGGTACACGGCCACGCCCCACGGCGGACCGGAACCGTCCGCCAGCGCCGTCGCCACGATCGGGGTCAGCGCGCCGCCCAGCACCCCGCCCAGGTTGTAGCCCACGGCCGCGCCCGTGCAGCGGATCCGCGGGGCGTACAGCTCCGGCAGGTACGCGCCCACCACGGCGAACATCGTCACCATGCCCAGCAGCCCGCCGAAGCAGCCCACCGTCATCAGCAGCGGGTCCCCGGTGCGCAGCAACGCGATGAACGGGAACATCCACACCAGGCAGAGCGCGCAGCCGACCAGGCACAGCGGCCGCCGGCCGTGGCGGTCGCCGAGCACCGCCATCACCGGGGTCATCAGGCCCTTGAGCGCGACGGCCGCCATGATGCAGGCCAGCATCACCGTGCGGTCCACGCGCAGGTGCTCGGTCGCGTACGCGAGGGACCAGGTGGTGACGGCGTAGAAGACCGCGTACCCGACGGACAGGGCCCCGCCGGTCAGCAGGAGCAGCCGCCAGTGCCCGCGCACCACCTCGGACAGCGGCGCGTCGGAGCGCCGGCCGGTCTCGGCGAGGGCGCGGAACTGCGGGGTCTCCTCCACCGAGCGGCGCAGCCACAGCCCGGCGAGGGCCAGTACGCCCGCCGCCCAGAACGGGACGCGCCAGCCCCAGGAGGCGAACTGCCCGTCGGTCAGCGTCGCCGACAGGGTGAGGGTCATGCCGTTCGCCAGCAGGAAGCCCACCGCCGGGCCGGCCTGCGGGAAGCTCGCCCACAGCCCGCGCTGCTGCTCGGGGGCGTGCTCGGCGGTCAGCAGGACCGCGCCGCCCCACTCGCCGCCGAGGCCGAGCCCCTGCAGGAAGCGCAGCACCAGCAGCAGGAGGGGCGCCGCCATGCCGATCGTCGCGTACGTCGGCACGCAGCCGACCGCCACCGTGGCGAGGCCCGTGAGCAGCAGGGAGGCGAGCAGGACCGGGCGCCGCCCGTAGCGGTCGCCGATGTGGCCGAAGAGCACCGAGCCCAGCGGGCGGGCGAGGAAGCCGACGCCGAAGGTGCCGAAGGCGGCGAGGGTCCCGGCGAGCGGGGAGAAGGACGGGAAGAACAGCGGGCCGAGCACGAGGGCGGCGGCCGTCCCGTAGACGAAGAAGTCGTAGAACTCGATGGCCGTTCCGGCGAGCGAGGCCGAGGCCAGCCGCAGCATCGAGGGGGAACGGGGAACGACGGGGAGAGGGAGGGCGGGGGAGGGGTCTTGTTGCATGGTGCAGCAATTACCCCGCCCCACACCCCAGGACGTGCGTTCGGTCATCTTCGACCGGAAGGAGTGCTTCCTGTCGCGGTGTTGACCGGGACCGGGCGGGTGTTACCAGCCGCGCTCGCGCCATTCGGCCAGGTGCGGCCGCTCCGCGCCGAGCGTGGTGTCGTTGCCGTGCCCCGGGTAGACCCAGGTCTCGTCCGACAGCTGCCCGAAGAGCTTCGTCTCCACGTCGTCGATGAGGTTGACGAAGGCCTTCGGGTCGCCCCCGGTGTTGCCGACGCCGCCCGGGAAGAGGCAGTCCCCGGTGAACACGTGCGCGTGCCCGTGCGGGTCGTCGTAGATCAGGGCGATCGAGCCGGGGGTGTGCCCGACCAGGTGGCGGGCGGTCAGCTCGACCCGCCCCACCTTGATCGTGTCCCCGTCCGCCACGGGCACGTCGGTGGCCACCGGGATGCCCTCGGCGTCGTCGGCGCCCGCGTAGGTACGCGCGCCGGTCGCATCGACCACGGCCTGGAGGGCGCCCCAGTGGTCGCCGTGCCGGTGCGTCGTGACGACGGACGCGATGCCGTCGTCGCCGATCAGGTGCAGCAGGGTCGCCGGCTCCGCGGCCGCGTCGATCAGCAGCTGCTCGTCGGTGGCCCGGCAGCGCAGCAGGTACGCGTTGTTGTTCATGGGGCCCACCGCGACCTTGGAAATCATCAGGTCCGGGAGTTCGTGCACGTCGGCCGGACCGCCGACCTTGACCGCTCCGCTGTACGTCATGTCCTGATCCTAAAGCGGGGGGAGCGTCGGGAGGAGGCCGCCCACGACAGTGAGGTGTGCGCCCCTGTCGGCGCGCCCGGCCAGCCAGCCGAGGAGCTCGGCCCCGGTGCCGACCAGGGTGACCGGCCCGCCCTCGGTGCCGCCGGTGTGCCACGTGGAACCGCTGCCGTCGCCCTCGACCTGCAGGGTCACCGGGGGCACCTCGGGGCGCCCGGCCCAGCGGTCGGCGAGGAAGGCGATCTCGCGCCCGGTGAACTCCTCCGGGAGGTCGGAGAGCTCGTAGCCGATGTTCAGGTCGACGTGGTGCAGCTCGACCTCGACGAGCCGGCGGAAGGGTACGTTCGCGGCCAGGTCGGTGACCCCGTTCCGCAGCTCGACTGTGCGCGACCAGTCCTGGTCCTGCGCGGTCTGCGCCAGGAAGCCGGCGTGGGTCTCGCGCACGTCGGCGAGCTGGACGTCCAGCGGGCGCGGGGCGTCGCGCTCGATGTCGGCGTCGCGGGCCTCGGCGCTCGGGTACATCGGGCGGCCCGCGAAGACGTTGACGAGGGCGTCCGCGTTGCGCGCGAGGTGGGCCAGCACGTGGCCGCGGGTCCAGCCCGGGAGGTGTGACTCCTCGGCGAGGGCGGCGTTGTCCAGTTTCGCGACCGCGGTCAGCAGTCGGTCCGTGGCTTCACGTACAGATTGCAGGTCGTGCACATGATCAGTCATGGATCCGAGCCTAGTGCCGAGCCGCCCCGGCCACACGAACGGGTGAAGCCGTCCGGGGAGTGCCGTAAATCGAATGCGCGTGCTATACGCTCGAAGTCCAAGCTCTCTTCCCCGTTGCAGAGGCGCCCCCCATACCCTGGGACGGGGGCCCGTGCCCCGCTCTCTCAAGAAAGGTGCGGACCGGCGTGACCGACCGTCTCATCGTTCGTGGCGCTCGCGAGCACAACCTCAAGAACGTCTCGCTCGACCTGCCCCGCGACTCACTCATCGTCTTCACCGGACTCTCCGGTTCGGGCAAGTCCTCCCTGGCCTTCGATACGATCTTCGCCGAGGGCCAGCGCCGCTACGTCGAGTCGCTCTCGTCGTACGCCCGCCAGTTCCTGGGCCAGATGGACAAGCCCGACGTGGACTTCATCGAGGGGCTCTCGCCGGCCGTCTCGATCGACCAGAAGTCGACCTCGCGCAATCCGCGCTCGACGGTCGGCACCATCACCGAGGTCTACGACTACCTCCGCCTGCTCTTCGCGCGCATCGGCAAGCCCCACTGCCCCGAGTGCCGCCGCCCCATCTCGCGCCAGTCGCCGCAGGCGATCGTCGACAAGGTGCTCGCGCTCCCCGAGGGCAGCCGCTTCCAGGTGCTCTCGCCGCTGGTGCGCGAGCGCAAGGGCGAGTTCGTCGACCTCTTCTCCGACCTCCAGACCAAGGGCTACAGCCGGGCGCGGGTGGACGGGGAGACCATCCAGCTCTCCGAGCCGCCCACGCTGAAGAAGCAGGAGAAGCACACGATCGAGGTGGTCATCGACCGCCTCACCGTCAAGGACAGCGCCAAGCGCCGGCTCACCGACTCCGTGGAGACCGCCCTCGGGCTCTCCGGCGGCATGGTGATCCTGGACTTCGTCGACCTCGCCGAGGACGACCCCGAGCGTGAGCGGATGTACTCCGAGCACCTCTACTGCCCGTACGACGACCTGTCGTTCGAGGAGCTGGAGCCGCGCTCCTTCTCCTTCAACTCCCCCTTCGGCGCCTGCCCCGAGTGCACCGGCATCGGTACGCGCATGGAGGTGGACCCGGAGCTGATCGTCCCCGACGAGGACAAGTCCCTGGACGAGGGCGCGGTCTCCCCGTGGTCCCTCGGCCACACCAAGGACTACTTCCAGCGGCTGATCGGCGCGCTCGCCGGCGAGCTGGGCTTCCGTACGGACATCCCGTGGGCCGGGCTGCCGCAGCGGGCGAAGAAGGCCCTGCTGTACGGGCACAAGACGCAGATCGAGGTCCGCTACCGCAACCGGTACGGGCGGGAGCGGGCGTACACGACGGCCTTCGAGGGCGCCGTGCCGTTCGTCAAGCGCCGGCACTCCGAGTCCGAGAGCGACGCCAGCCGCGAGCGCTTCGAGGGCTACATGCGCGAGGTGCCCTGCCCGACGTGTGAGGGCACCCGGCTCAAGCCGATCGTGCTCGCGGTGACGGTGATGGAGAAGTCCATCGCCGAGGTCGCCGCGATGTCGATCAGCGAGTGCGCGGACTTCCTCGGGCGGATGAAGCTCGACGCCCGCGACAAGAAGATCGCCGAGCGGGTCCTGAAGGAGGTCAACGAGCGGCTCCGCTTCCTCGTCGACGTCGGCCTGGACTACCTCTCGCTGAACCGCGCCGCCGGCACCCTGTCGGGCGGCGAGGCCCAGCGCATCCGCCTCGCCACCCAGATCGGCTCCGGCCTGGTGGGCGTGCTGTACGTGCTGGACGAGCCCTCCATCGGGCTGCACCAGCGGGACAACCACCGGCTGATCGAGACGCTGGTGCGGCTGCGGGACATGGGCAACACCCTGATCGTGGTCGAGCACGACGAGGACACCATCAAGGTGGCCGACTGGGTCGTGGACATCGGCCCGGGCGCCGGCGAGCACGGCGGCAGGGTCGTGCACAGCGGCTCGCTGAAGGAGCTGCTGAAGAACGGCGACTCGATGACCGGGCAGTACCTGTCCGGCAAGCGGTCCATCGCGGTGCCGGACATCCGCCGGCCCGTCAACGGGGACCGGAAGCTGACCGTCCACGGCGCCAAGGAGAACAACCTGCGGGACATCGACGTGTCCTTCCCGCTGGGCGTGCTCACGGCGGTGACGGGCGTGTCGGGTTCGGGCAAGTCGACGCTGGTCAACGACATCCTGTACACGCACCTGGCGCGCGAGCTGAACGGCGCCCGGTCGGTGCCGGGACGGCACACGCGGGTGGACGGGGACGACCTCGTCGACAAGGTCGTGCACGTCGACCAGTCGCCGATCGGCCGGACCCCGCGGTCGAACCCGGCGACGTACACGGGCGTCTTCGACCACGTGCGCAAGCTCTTCGCGGAGACGATGGAGGCGAAGGTGCGCGGCTACCTGCCGGGCCGCTTCTCCTTCAACGTGAAGGGCGGCCGGTGCGAGAACTGCTCCGGCGACGGCACCATCAAGATCGAGATGAACTTCCTGCCGGACGTGTACGTCCCGTGCGAGGTCTGCCACGGCGACCGGTACAACCGGGAGACGCTGGAGGTCCACTACAAGGGCAAGTCCATCGCCGAGGTCCTGAACATGCCGATCGAGGAGGCGCTGGGCTTCTTCGAGGCGGTGCCGACGATCGCACGGCACCTGCGGACGCTGAACGAGGTGGGGCTGGGGTACGTCCGGCTCGGCCAGTCGGCGCCGACGCTGTCGGGCGGTG
The DNA here is from genome assembly GCF_035984415.1 of Streptomyces sp. NBC_01296. Lineage (NCBI taxonomy): Bacteria > Bacillati > Actinomycetota > Actinomycetes > Kitasatosporales > Streptomycetaceae > Streptomyces > Streptomyces sp. NBC_01296. The sequence goes on from NZ_CP130720.1 coordinate 6,394,164, forward strand.
AGGCGCAGCGCGTGAAGCTGGCGTCGGAGCTGCAGAAGCGGTCGACGGGGCGGACGGTGTACGTGCTGGACGAGCCGACGACGGGTCTGCACTTCGAGGACATCTCGAAGCTGATCAAGGTGCTGTCGGGGCTGGTGGACAAGGGCAACTCGGTGATCGTCATCGAGCACAACCTGGACGTCATCAAGACCGCGGACTGGGTCATCGACATGGGCCCGGAGGGTGGTTACGGGGGCGGTCTGGTGGTTGCCGAGGGCACGCCGGAGCAGATCGCTTCGGTGGGCGCGAGCCACACGGGCAAGTTCCTGCGGGACATCCTGGGGGCGGAGCGGGTCTCTGATGCCGCGTCGCTCGTGACCCCGCCGAAGAAGGCCGCCGTGAAGCGGACGGCCGCCAAGAAGACGGCGGCCCCGGCGAAGAAGGCCGCCGCCAAGAAGACGACGGCCCGGGCCCGCAAGGCCTGACCGCTGCACGAAGGGTCCCGGTCGCGCCGGCCGGTGCCCTCCCTGCGGGGCTGAAATCAGCCCCGCAGGGTCAGGACGCTACGCCCACGGCCTGGTGGCTTGTCGACGGGTCCGTCAGGGACGCCAGGAGGGCGTCCGCGACATCTGCGCGGGAGATCGTGCGCGCGTTCGGGACATTGGCGCCGATGACCCGGCGGTAGCCGGTGCGCGGCTTGTTCAGGAGGCGCGGCGGGCGGATCACCGTCCACTCGGTGCCGCTCGCCCGGATCGTCGCCTCCATGGCCGCCAGGTCCGCGTACAGATCGCGCAGGGCCCGGCGCAGCAGGGGGAGGAAGATCCTCCGGGCCACGAACCCGTCGGTGGCGACGTCCGGCCCGACCGGCGCCGCGCTCACCGCCGCGAGGCGGCTCACCCCCGCCCGGTCCATCGCCGATACGACGGCCCGCAGCGCCGGCCCGGTGACCGGCGCGAGCCGGGCCTGCTTGTTGCTCGCCGAGCCCAGGGCGGAGATCACCGCCGACCGGCCTGCGAGGGCCGGGACCAGCGCGTCCTCGTCCGTCAGATCGCGCACCACGGCCACCTGGAGGCGGTCGTGCGCGGGCACGCCCAGCCGGGCGGGGTCGCGGACCACTGCCGTCACCTCGTGACCCGCATCGAGGGCCTGCCGCACGACCTCGCGCCCGACACCGCCCGTGGCTCCGAACACCGTCAGTTTCATCGCCGGCTCCCGTCCATGGGTGGGTGAGTATTTACTCACCCCTTCTTCCGCTAGGGTGAGTGAATGCTCACCCCGAAGTCAAGCCGGCCCACGCCCGAGCGGCTCCTCGACGCCGCCGAGAAGCTCATGCGCACCATCGGGCTCGCCAACACCACCACCAAGGCCATCGCCCGCGAGGCCGGCTGCTCGGAGGCCGCGCTCTACAAGCACTACGCGAACAAGGAGGAGCTCTTCGTGCGCGTCCTCATGGAGCGCACCCCCAACGCCGGGCCGCTCATGGCCGAGCTCGCCGGCGACCACGACGAGCGCTCCGTGGAGGAGGCGCTCACCGCGATCGCCCGCCACGCCTCGCTCTTCTACGCCGACGCCATGCCCATGGCCGCCTCGCTGTTCGCCGAGCCCGCCCTGCTGACCCGGCACCGGGAGGGCGTCCAGGAGATCGGCACCGGCCCCCACGTCGTACGCGACGCACTGACCGGCCGGCTGCGCCGCGAGCTCGAGCGGGGGCGACTGCGCCCCGACGCCGATCCGCAGGCGGCGGCCGAGCTGCTGCTCGGCGCCTGCTTCCAGCGGGCCTTCTTCCTGCACTTCTCCGGCCCGGAGGTGGTCCGGCCCGTCGAGGAGTTCGCCCCCTCCGTGGCCCGGACCCTGTGGGCCGCTATCCGCTGAGCTCCGCGGCGTACGGCGGTTCCGCGCCCGCCCGGGTGCAGGTCAGCGCCGCCGCGTGGGCCGCGTAGGCCAGGACGCCGGGCCAGTCCACCGGGCCGCCGGCCGGGTCCGCCGGTCCCGACAGGCGGTGCAGCAGGGCCGCGTTGACCGTGTCGCCCGCGCCGATCGTGTCCGCCACGGCGACCCGGCGGGCCGGCGCCGTGTGCTCCGTACCCTCCCGGGTCCGGACCGTCAGCCCCTGCGCACCCCGGGTCAGCACCACCGCCGAGGGCCCCGCCGCCAGCCAGTCCGAGACCCGGCCGCCCAGCCACCGGGCGTCCTCCTCCGACAGCTTGAGGACGGACACGTACGGCAGCCAGCCCAGGAACCGGGCGCGGTACGCCGCCGGATCCGCGATCAGCGCCGGGCGGATGTTGGGGTCCAGGAGAGTCAGCACCCCGCGCCCGGACTCCCGGCGCAGCAGGGCCTCGTACGCGCTCGCGCCCGGCTCCAGAGCGAGGGAGCAGGTGCCGAGCGCCAGGGCCCGGGTGTCCGCGGGGAGCGCCTCGGGCAGGGTGAACAGCCGGTCGGCCGTGCCCTCCACGTAGAAGCCGTACGCCGCCGAGCCGTCCGGGGCCAGCGAGGGCACGGCGAGGGTGGTGGGCTCCGGTCCGCGCTGGACCAGCGAGAGGTCCACCCCGGCCGCATGCAGCCCGGCGAGGAGGCCCTCGCCGAAGCCGTCCGTCGAGACCCGGGAGCAGAAGGCGACGTCCGCACCGAGCCGGCCCAGCGCGAGGGCGGTGTTGTACGGCCCGCCGCCCGGCCGCGGCACGAGCGCGCCCGGCGGCTGCGCCACGGGCACGAGGTCGATCAGGGCTTCTCCACCGACGACGATCACGCGGGGGAAGGTATCCCATCGGGCGGCGGAACCGGGCAGCGGTATCGTCGGGGGGCCCGGCAGGCGCAGCTGAACCATCAGAACCAGCAGCACCGCCGGAACCACCTGCATTACCCCTCAGGCCAGGAGAACCGCATGTCCGCGTCGCAGTCCGCCGCCCGCCGAACCGTGCTCAAGGGCGCCGCCGCGATCGTCGGAGCCGTCGGCGGCGGGACGGCGCTCGCGGCCTGCTCCCCCGAGAGCAACAGCGGCTCCGGCTCCCCGGCGGTCCCGGCCGCACCGGTGGAGCTCGGCGCCGTCTCCGAGGTCCCGGTGGGCGGGTCGAAGCTGTTCCGGGAGAAGAAGCTGGTCGTCAGCTGCCCGGCGGAGGGCCAGTACAAGGCGTTCAGCGCCCAGTGCACGCACGCCGGCTGCGTCCTGGACAAGATCGACGACGGCGAGGGCAACTGCCCCTGCCACGGCAGCCGCTTCGACGTGACGACCGGCAAGGTACTGCGCGGCCCGGCCACCGACCCGCTGCCCGCCGTCCCCGTCAAGGCCGAGGGCGGCAAGCTCATCGCGGGCTGAGCCGGAGAACCACGACACCCCCTACGCCCAGTCCCAGGCGATCCCCAGCAAGCCGCGCCGCACCCCCGGCTCCACCAGGTGCACGGCCCGGTGGCGCCCGCTCGGCGTCAGGTCCGCCAGCCCGCTGCGCGGCGCCCCCGGTCCGGACCGGCTGAACCGCCGACAGCGCACCGGCAGCGCCGCCTCGTCGAAGCGGACCTGGAGCACGTACTGCCCGCCGCTGTAGCTGAACCCGCGGACGTACTCGGTGCAGCGGCCGCCGGTCCCGTCCTCGAAGCCGTACCCGAAGACGTACGTGTCCCCGGCGCGCAGCCGGGCGTCGAAGAGCAGCTCGGCGACCAGCACCTCGGCTTCGCGGTGCCAGCGGACGCGTCCGGTCCGGCAGTTCTCGTCCGCCCGGACGCGGACCCCGGCCGGGTCGCAGCCGGGGTCGCCGTGGTGGACGGCGAGGTACCGGTCTACCCCGTCGCGGTGGGCCCGTACGACATGCTGCGATGCGCGGCCCAGCAGCTCGCCGCCCGCGCCGATCCACACCCGCTCGTGGTGACCGACGGTGTGCAGGCCGCCGTCGGCGGGCAGCTCCATGCCGGCCAGCAGCCCCTCGACGGCCGCGCCGACGCTGACCAGGGCCCGGTACGAGCGGGCCGGCGGGCGGACCGCCTCGGGCCCGGCGCCCTCCGGAGCGGCCAGCAGCCGCAGCAGGGTGCCCTCGGGCAGTTCCAGGATCTGTTCCAGGGCCCGTACGGCCTTCAGGGACTCGGGGCGGCGCGGCCGGCGGGCGCCCTGCTGCCAGTAACTGAGGCTGGTCACGCCGAGCTTGATGCCGCGGGCCGCGAGGTGGTGCTGGACGCGGTGCAGGGGCAGGCCGCGGGCGGTGAGGGCGGCGCGCAGCGCGAGATGGAAGGGGCCGGCGCGCAGCAGCTGCCCCAGCTCCTGAGTGCCGGCGTGCAGGCCGCCCTGAGCGCTCTGCTGCGGGCTCTCCCCGGTCGACCGCACGACGGCTCCTCCTGTGAACGTTCACGCACGGTGGGGCGGGAGGGCTCGCCGGTGGCGCCCGGGGTCCAGGTGAAAGGACGGCAGTCGTTCACACGGCCGCCCCGCCGTTCACACTGCAATGTCACGGCGTATTGAAGCCTGTTGACCTGATCGCGACAACACCCTGATGCTCGGCAGCAGCGTCCGGACGCGCTCCTCCATCCCCACCCTCCCCGGCCCCACCGGGGAGATCCCCACACGGGAGGAACGCGATGCGCAACCGAAACCGGCGGCGGCTTTCCCTGGCCGCCGTCCTCACCGCCGTGCTCTTCGCCCTGCCCACCGCCACCGCCACCGCCACCGCCACTGCCACTGCCACCGCCACCGCCGGTGCCGGTGCCGGTGCAGGAACCGATGCCGCCACCGGCTCCGCCCTGGCGTACAAGCGCCTGAACATCACCATGCAGGCCCAGCAGAAGACCAACTGGTGCTGGGCCGCGAGCGGCAACACCATCGCCACCTGGTTCGGCCGCAACTACACTCAGAACCAGTTCTGCAACGCCGCCTTCAACCGTCAGCAGGGCTACGACTGCCCCAACAACCAGGCCACCCTCGGCAACGTCCAGACCGCCCTGAACTGGGCCGGCATCAACTCCGGCTCGTACGTGAACGGCTGGCTCCGCTACACCACCGTGCAGAGCGAGATCGACGCGAACCGGCCGGTCGAGACCCGGATCCAGTGGTCCGACGGCGGCGGCCACATGCACGTCATCTACGGCTACGACACCGCCGACAGCTGGATCTACTGGGGCGATCCGTGGCCGTCGAGCGACCGCTACAACTGGGCCTCGCACGCCTGGTACGTGGACAACAGCACCTTCTCCTGGACCCACTCGCTCTACCGGATCGGGGCGTGAGCGCCATGACGAAGCTCGTCGCCGCCGCGGTTCTCGCCGCGGCCGCCGTCCTCGTGGCGGCCCCGCAGGCCTCGGCGGCCCCCGTACCGCAACCGCAGTCCGTCACCGCCGAGACCAGGGCCGCAGCCGCGCAGGCGGCCACCGCCCCCGACACCCTGGCCACGCTCTCCCGCTTCTTCGCCCGCGAGGGCAAGGTCGCGCCGGATGCGGCCCGGCCGCGGATCGAGGGCGAGGCCATACCGGTCAGCTACCTGTCCCCGGATTTCGTGGCGGGCAAGGCCGGCGCGTCCGTGGCCCGGCTGGAGTTCCTCGCCAGCAAGGCGGTCTCGGCGGACGGGCAGCAGGCCGCGCTGTGGACCGCCCGGACGGAGGCGGGGTGGCAGGTCGTGAACATCGCCACCGGAGACGACGAATTCCGCTACGCGCAGATGGGCTCCGCGAAGCTGCCGGGCGGGACGGTGTTCCGGGAACCGCAGATCGACGCGTGGTACGTGGCCGGGGGGAGTCGGGTGCTGCCGCTGGACGAGGACGCCGAGCGCGCCGTCGGGGCGGGGGGTACCAGCCTCGCCGCGTACCGGGCGCGGGTGACGCGGGCGTACGGGGACAAGCTGCCGGGGTCGGCGTACGCGGAAGGGGGCAAGGCCGGGGGGTACGCGGCGGGCGCCGCCGCCTCGGGCGCACCGGCAGCGGCCGGGGCCGTCGCGGGCGGTCTTGCGCTCGGGGCGCTCGGGGTGGTCGCCGTGCGGCGGTCGCGGCGGGGCCGCGCCGTGGCCTGACCCCTCGGGTTCGCGCCCGCCGGGGCGCGGCCGGCGGGACCCGGGCGGCCCGCCGGCCGCCCGGGCCCTGCGGCTGGGGTGGGCACGGTGTACGGGGGTTGTCGGTGGGCGGAAGTAGGGTGGTTGGCATGGCCGACCCTTCCAGCTACCGTCCCGCGCCGGGGCAGATTCCCGACTCCCCGGGGGTCTACCGATTCCGCGACGAGCACCGCCGGGTGATCTACGTCGGGAAGGCCAAGAGCCTGCGGCAGCGGCTGGCCAACTACTTCCAGGACCTCGCCGGGCTGCACCCCCGTACCGCCACCATGGTGACCACGGCCGCCTCCGTCGAGTGGACCGTCGTCTCCACCGAGGTCGAGGCGCTGCAGCTCGAGTACTCCTGGATCAAGGAGTACGACCCCCGGTTCAACGTCAAGTACCGGGACGACAAGAGCTACCCCTCCCTCGCCGTGACCATGAACGAGGAGTATCCGAGGGTTCAGGTCATGCGGGGGCCCAAGAAGAAGGGCGTGCGGTACTTCGGGCCTTATGGGCATGCCTGGGCGATTCGCGAGACCGTCGACCTCATGTTGAGGGTGTTCCCCGTGCGGACCTGCTCCGCCGGGGTGTTCAAGCGCTCCGCGCAGATCGGCCGGCCCTGCCTGCTCGGCTACATCGGCAAGTGCTCCGCACCCTGCGTCGGCCGGGTCACCCCCGAGGAGCACCGCGAACTCGCCGAGGACTTCTGCGACTTCATGGCGGGACGGACCGGGACGTACCTCTCCCGGCTCGAGCGGCAGATGCACGAGGCCGCCGAGGAGATGGAGTACGAGAAGGCCGCCCGGCTGCGCGACGACATAGGAGCGCTGCGCCGGGCCATGGAGAAGAACGCCGTCGTCCTCGCCGATGCCACGGACGCCGATCTCATCGCCGTCGCCGAGGACGAGCTCGAGGCGGCCGTGCAGATCTTCCACGTCCGCGGCGGGCGCGTGCGCGGGCAGCGCGGCTGGGTCACCGACAAGGTGGAGGCCGTCGACACCGCCGGGCTGGTCGAGCACGCCCTCCAGCAGCTCTACGGGGAGGAGAGCGGCGAGGCCGTCCCCAAGGAGGTGCTCGTTCCGGCGCTGCCCGAGGACGCGCCCGCGCTGGGCGAATGGCTCGCGGAGCGGCGTGGTTCCCTGGTCAGCCTGCGCATTCCGCAGCGCGGGGACAAGAAGGCGCTGATGGAGACCGTCCACCGCAACGCGCAGCAGTCCCTGGCCCTGCACAAGACCAAGCGCGCCAGCGACCTCACCACCCGCTCCCGGGCCCTGGAGGAGATCGCCGAGGCCCTCGAGCTGGACGGCGCGCCGCTGCGCATCGAGTGCTTCGACATCTCGCACCTCCAGGGCGACGACGTGGTGGCCTCGATGGTCGTCTTCGAGGACGGGCTGGCGCGCAAGAGCGAGTACCGGCGCTTCCAGATCAAGTCGTTCGAGGGGCAGGACGACGTCCGGTCCATGCACGAGGTGGTGTCCCGGCGCTTCCGCCGGTACCTCCAGGAGAAGCTGAAGACGGGGGAGTGGTCCCCGGAGGACGGGGAGGACCCCCTCGCCGAGGACGACGGGCGGCCCAGGCGCTTCGCCTACCCGCCCCAGCTCGTCGTGGTCGACGGCGGGCAGCCGCAGGTGGCCGCCGCGAAGCGGGCCCTGGAGGAGCTCGGCATCGACGACGTGGCCGTGTGCGGGCTGGCCAAGCGGCTGGAGGAGGTCTGGCTGCCCGGCGAGGACGACCCGGTCGTGCTGCCCCGCACCAGCGAGGGCCTCTACCTGCTCCAGCGGGTACGTGACGAAGCCCACCGGTTCGCCATCCAGTACCAGCGGAACAAGCGCGGAAAACGGCTCAAGGCGGGCCCGCTCGACGAGGTGCCCGGTCTCGGGGAAAGCCGCAGGCAGGCCCTGGTCAAGCACTTCGGTTCGGTGAAAAAGCTGAGACAGGCGACAATCGACCAGATCTGCGAGGTCCCGGGCATAGGCCGCAAGACGGCCGAGACCGTGGCCGCGGCGCTCGCCCGGTCGGTTCCCGCCGGTCCTGCCGTCAACACGGCGACAGGAGAGATCATTGAGGATGAGACCCCGCCCCCGCGGGTGGGGGCACCTCCCAGCGGCAGCTGGGAGACATCGTCCGAACGGGGGACCGAGCAATGACCGAGCGCGAGACCGAGCAGACGACCGACGAGATGACCGACCACACGACCGAGCACGACCGAGACGGAGCACAGGTGAGTACGGGCACGACAGCGGAGCCCGGCGATACCGCCGAGGCGGCCATCCCCGAGCTGGTGATCATCTCCGGGATGTCCGGGGCCGGCCGCAGTACGGCGGCCAAGTGTCTGGAGGACCTCGGCTGGTTCGTCGTCGACAACCTCCCGCCGGCGCTGATCCCCACCATGGTGGAGCTCGGTGCCCGCTCGCAGGGCAACGTGGCGCGCATCGCCGTCGTCGTCGACGTCCGCGGCCGGCAGTTCTTCGACGCCCTGCGCGAGTCCCTCTCCGACCTCGACAGCAAGGGCGTCACCCGGCGCATCGTCTTCCTGGAGTCCTCCGACGACGCTCTGGTCCGCCGCTTCGAATCGGTCCGCCGCCCGCACCCCCTCCAGGGCGACGGCCGCATCACCGACGGCATCGCCGCCGAGCGCGACCTGCTGCGCGAGCTGCGCGGCGACGCCGACCTGGTCATCGACACCTCCAGCCTGAACGTGCACGAGCTGCGCGCGAAGATGGACGCCCAGTTCGCGGGCGACGAGGAGCCCGAGCTGCGGGCGACCGTCATGTCCTTCGGCTACAAGTACGGTCTCCCCGTCGACGCCGACCTCGTCGTCGACTGCCGCTTCATCCCGAACCCGCACTGGGTGCCCGAGCTGCGGCCCTTCACAGGCCTCAACCCGGAGGTCTCGGGCTACGTCTTCAGCCAGCCCGGCGCCAAGGAGTTCCTCGACCGGTACACCGAGCTGCTCCAGCTCATCGCCACCGGCTACCGCCGCGAGGGCAAGCGGTACGTGACCATCGCGGTCGGCTGCACGGGCGGCAAGCACCGCAGTGTGGCCATGTCCGAGAAGCTCGCCGCCCGCCTCGCCTCCGAGGGAGTCGAGACCGTCGTAGTCCACCGGGACATGGGGCGCGAGTGACCGCACGGACCCCGCGGCTGAGCCGCCTGCGCCGCCTCACCCCCGGACGGGGCGAGGACGGCGCGGGCCGCTCCGGCCGCTCCGGCCGCCGGCGCGGAGCCACCCCCAAGGTGGTGGCGCTCGGCGGCGGCCAGGGCCTGTCGGCCTCCCTCGCCGCCCTGCGCCGCATCACCGGTGACCTCACCGCGGTGGTCACCGTCGCCGACGACGGCGGCTCCAGCGGCCGTCTGCGCGAGGAGCTCGGCGTGCTGCCGCCCGGCGACCTGCGCAAGGCGCTGGCCGCGCTGTGCGGGGACGACGACTGGGGCCAGACCTGGGCCCGGGTCATCCAGCACCGCTTCCAGTCCGAGGGAGATCTGCACGGGCACGCGGTCGGCAACCTGCTGATCGTGGCCCTGTGGGAGCAGCTCGGCGACCCCGTCCAGGCCCTCGACCTGGTCGGGAAGCTGCTGGGCGCGCAGGGCCGGGTGCTGCCGATGTCGGCGGTGCCGCTGGAGCTGCAGGCGCTGGTCCGCGGCCACGACCCCGCCCGCCCCGGCGAGGTCGACACCGTCCGGGGGCAGGCCACGGTGGCCACCACCCCCGGCGAGGTGCTCTCCGTGCAGGTCGTGCCCGGCGATCCGCCGGCCGTGCCGGAGGCCGTCGCGGCGGTCCTGGACGCCGACTGGGTGGTGCTCGGTCCGGGATCCTGGTTCTCCTCCGTGATCCCGCACCTGCTGGTGCCGGAACTGCTCGACGCGCTGATCGAGACCAAGGCCCGGCGGGTCCTCTCGCTGAACCTCGCGCCGCAGCCCGGTGAAACAGAGGGCTTCTCTCCGCAGCGTCATTTGGAGGTTTTGGCCCGACACGCCCCTAAACTCGCCCTGGACGTGGTGCTGGCCGACGAGGCCGCCGTGCCCGACCGCGAGTCCCTCGCCGATGCCGCAAAACGGTTCGGTGCCGCGGTCGAGCTGGCGCCGGTGGCCAGGGAAGACGGCTCTCCGAAGCATGATCCGGAGCTGCTCGCCGCCGCGTACGACCGTATTTTTCGGATGCATGGAAGGATCGGCCCATGGCGATGACGCCTGCGGTGAAGGATGAGATCTCCCGCCTGCCCGTCACCCGGACCTGCTGCAGGAAGGCGGAGGTCTCGGCGATCCTTCGGTTCGCGGGCGGGCTGCACCTGGTGAGCGGCCGCATCGTCATCGAGGCGGAGCTGGACACCGGGATCGCCGCCAGACGCCTGCGCAAGGACATCCTGGAGATCTTCGGCCATTCCTCGGACCTGGTGGTCATGGCTCCCGGCGGCCTGCGCCGCGGCAGCCGCTACGTCGTCCGGGTCGTGGCCGGCGGTGACCAGCTGGCGCGCCAGACGGGCCTCGTGGACGGCCGCGGCCGCCCCATCCGCGGGCTGCCCCCGCAGGTGGTCTCCGGGGCCACCTGCGACGCCGAGGCGGCCTGGCGCGGCGCCTTCCTGGCCCACGGCTCGCTCACCGAGCCGGGCCGGTCCTCCTCCCTGGAGGTGACCTGCCCCGGTCCGGAGGCCGCCCTGGCCCTGGTGGGCGCCGCCCGCCGGCTCTCCATCGCCGCCAAGGCGCGCGAGGTGCGCGGAGTGGACCGGGTCGTGGTCCGCGACGGCGACGCCATCGGCGCCCTGCTCACCCGGCTCGGCGCCCACGAGTCGGTGCTGGCCTGGGAGGAGCGGCGGATGCGGCGCGAGGTGCGCGCCACCGCCAACCGCCTCGCCAACTTCGACGACGCCAACCTGCGCCGCTCGGCGCGGGCCGCGGTGGCCGCCGGAGCCCGCGTCCAGCGTGCCCTGGAGATCCTCGGGGAAGAGGTGCCCGAGCACCTCGCCGCGGCCGGCCGGCTGCGCATGGAACACAAGCAGGCCTCCCTGGAGGAGCTGGGTGCGCTCGCCGACCCGCCGCTGACCAAGGACGCGGTCGCGGGCCGGATCCGCCGCCTGCTGGCGATGGCCGACAAGCGGGCCCAGGACCTCGGCATCCCGGGCACCGAGTCGAACCTCAGCGAGGACCTGGCCGACAACATGGCCGGCTAGCCGCGCCTCGTCCCGTAGGCCGCGTCCCGTAGGCCACAAAGGGGCCCGCACGTCACACGTGCGGGCCCCTTTGAGACACGCCCCATTGACATGAGCATCGCCTGATCGTGAGCCTGTCGTCCGAACGCTTTCGTGGCAGACGACGCCCAGGGGGGCACATGAGGCACCGCGCGAGATCGATCCTCGCCGCAAGCGCACTCGTCTTCGGAACCACACTGGCCGTCCTCCCGGCGGCCCACGCCCAGCCCGCAGCAGACGCCGCACCCGGCGCCGACGAGGTACGGGTCTACGACGCGGACGTCACCAAGGAGCAGATCCCGCTCCTCCTCGCCGCGGGCCAGGACGCCCACGAGCTCACCGAACGCGCCCCGGAGACCGGGACCGCCAAGGTCGAGCTGTTCCTCACCGGCGGCCAGGCCAAGGAGCTCGCCGGCCGGGGCGTCAAGCTGGCCGAGCACAAGGTCCCCGCGGGCGCGGCCCGCTTCCAGACCGCCGGCGACGGGGTCTTCCGCCCGTACAGCGGCAAGGGCGGCCTCCAGGAGGAGATCCTCAAGACGGCCCAGGCCAACCCGGGCCTCGCCAAGGTGGTCTCCATCGGCAAGACCGTCCAGGGCAAGGACATCCTCGCCCTGAAGGTCACCAAGAACGCCCGCACGACCAAGGACGGCGACAAGCCGTCCGTGCTCTACATGTCCAACCAGCACGCCCGGGAGTGGATCACTCCGGAGATGACCCGGCGGCTGATGCACCACACCCTCGACAACTACGGCAAGGACCAGCGGATCACCAAGCTGGTGGACTCCACCGAGCTGTGGTTCCTGCTGTCCGCCAACCCGGACGGGTACGACTACACGCACTCCCCCGACGGCGACCGGCTGTGGCGCAAGAACCTGCACGACAACAACGGCGACGGCAAGATCACCACCGGTGACGGCGTCGACCTCAACCGGAACTTCGCCTACAAGTGGGGCTACGACAACGAGGGTTCCTCGCCGAACCAGTCGAGCGAGACCTACCGCGGCACCAAGGCGTCCTCCGAGCCGGAGACCGTCGCCCTCGACACGTTCGAGAAGCGCATCGGCTTCAAGTACGCCATCAACTACCACTCCGCCGCCGAGCTGCTGCTCTACGGCGTGGGCTGGCAGGTGGCCACCCCGACCCCGGACGACGTCGCCTACAAGGCGCTCGCCGGCACCCCGGAGAACTCGGCGATCCCGGGCTACTACCCGCAGGTCTCCTCCGAGCTCTACACCACCAACGGCGAGGCCGACGGCCACGCCGCCAACGTCAACGGCGTCATGATGTTCACGCCGGAGATGACCACCTGCCAGACGGCCTCCGCGAGCGACCCGAACGACCGGTGGAAGCCCGAGGACTGCCGGTCCGGCTTCAACTTCCCGGACGACGAGAAGCTCATCCAGGCGGAGTTCGCGAAGAACATCCCCTTCGCCCTCGCCGTCGGCGAGAGCGCCGCCCACCCGGACCAGCCGAAGTCCTCCGTGGGCCTGAGCGCCGCCGACTTCACCCCGGACCCCTTCACCACCTCCTACGTGGCCAAGGGCGAGGACCAGACGGTCTCCGTCACCGCCCGCAAGGCGCTGAAGGACAAGCAGCTCAAGTTCCGCATCAACGGCGGCCGTACGCACGACGACGGGCTGAGGGCTTGGAAGGGCGGCGACGTCTACGGCGGCGACGACAACAACTGGTTCGACGAGTACCGGGCCAAGGTCGACGGCGCCAAGCCCGGCGACAAGGTCGAGGTCTGGTTCACCGGCCGCGACCGCTCCGGCAAGCAGGTCTCCAGCGAGCACTTCACGTACACGGTGGCCGAGCGGCCGCGCGCCGACGTGCTGGTGATCGCGGAGGAGGGCGCCAAGGCCCAGCACGCGCAGGAGTACGTCGACGCCCTGCGCGCCAACGGGAAGTCCGCGGCGGTCTGGGACGTGGCGGTGCAGGGCGCCCCGCACCACCTCGGCGTGCTCTCCCACTTCCGTACGGCCGTGCACTACACGGGCGCCAAGACGCCCGGCGGCGACACCCAGCTCGCCGTGCGCGACTTCCTCAACGAGGGCGGCAAGCTGATCGAGGCCGGCGAGCTCGCGGGCGGCAACGCCCAGGTCGGCCGCGCCGTGACCGACGACTTCAGCCAGTACTACCTCGGCGCCTACAGCCGTACGAGTGCCGGCGGAGCCACCGGCTTCACCGGTGCGGGTGCCCTCGCCGGCGCCAAGGGCGGCCTGGGCGACGCGGCGGGCAACCCGTTCAACGCCCCCGGGTCCTACGCGGTCACCTCCGACTCCCTGCCCGCCGCGCAGTTCCCGCAGTTCAAGAGCGCGCAGTCGGGCCAGTACGCCGGGGTCGTGAACCCGTACGCCCCCTACAGCGGAGCCGGGATGGCCGCGGCCACCCACGAGGACGACGAGTGGAAGCGGCTGACCCGCACGGTCGACCTGACCAAGGTCACCGCCGCCGACAAGCCGCAGCTCAAGATGGCCCTCAACTGGAACACCGAACAGGGCTACGACCACGCGGTGCTCGAGGCCCACACGGCCGGCGCGGAGGACTGGACCACGCTGCCCGAGGCGGGCGGCCTGAGCAGCACCGCCGTCCCGGCGGAGTGCGAGGCCGGCTTCTTCGTCAACGGCCACCCGTTCCTGCGCCACTACCTCACCCTCGACAGCGCCGGCTGCGCCGCCCAGGGCACGAGCGGCTCGTGGAACAGCTTCACCGGCTCGTCCGACGGCTGGAAGCAGGTCTCCTTCGACCTGAGTGCGTACGCGGGCAAGACCGTCGAGGTCTCCCTCTCGTACGTCTCGGACGGCGGCGCCGGCGGCCGGGGCGTGTTCGCGGACGAGGCGCGCGTCTCCGTCGGCGGAGCAGACCAGGCCGTAGAGGGATTCGAGACCTCGCTGGGGGCCTGGACCGCCCAGGGCGCACCGGCCGGAAGTCCCGTGGTTGCGGGCGATTGGTCCCGGTCCGGGGAGCTGTTCAAGTCGTACGCGTCGGTCACTACGCGTAACACGGTGCTCCTCGGCTTCGGCCTCGAACACCTGCCGGCGGCGGCGGACCGAGCCGTACTCGTCGGTAAGGCGCTCAGGTCGCTACACCACTGATCATACGAGCCCCCATCGCTCACGCTGAGTGACGATGATCGAAGGTCCGGGGCCCCGTACCGAGTGCACGGTACGGGGCCCCGGCCGCGGTCCCCCCATGTGGCAGGGGGAGTGTCAGGTCCCGGCCGATGTCACTCAAAAGCTCACGGAGAGGTAGGGTCGTAAGCGGTCGGGGACATCCCATACAGCTCGCCGGCGGGACAGGCCGGCGCACCAACGAGGAGATCGGTTCGTGACGATCCGCGTAGGCATCAACGGTTTTGGCCGAATTGGCCGCAACTACTTCCGGGCGCTCCTTGAGCAGGGAGCGGACATCGAGATCGTCGGTGTCAACGACCTGACTGACAACGCGACCCTGGTGCACCTGCTCAAGTACGACACCATCCTGGGCCGCCTCAAGGCCGAGGTCTCCCACACCGACGACACCATCACCGTCGGCGGCAACACCTTCAAGACGTTCGCCGAGCGTGACCCCGCGAACCTGCCCTGGGGCGAGCTCGGCGCGGACATCGTCATCGAGTCGACCGGCATCTTCACGAAGAAGGCCGACGCCGCCAAGCACATCGCCGCGGGCGCGAAGAAGGTCCTCATCTCGGCTCCGGCCAAGGACGAGGACATCACCATCGTGATGGGCGTCAACCAGGACAAGTACGACGCGGCCAACCACCACGTCATCTCCAACGCCTCCTGCACCACCAACTGCGTGGCGCCGATGGCCAAGGTTCTCGACGAGAACTTCGGCATCGTCAAGGGCATGATGACCACGGTCCACGCGTACACGAACGACCAGCGCATCCTGGACTTCCCGCACTCGGACCTGCGCCGCGCCCGCGCCGCCGCCGAAAACATCATTCCGACCTCGACGGGTGCCGCCAAGGCCACCGCGCTGGTCCTCCCGCAGCTCAAGGGCAAGCTGGACGGCATCGCGATGCGCGTCCCGGTCCCGACCGGCTCGGTCACCGACCTCGTCCTGGAGCTCTCCCGCGAGACCACCAAGGAAGAGATCAACGCAGCCTTCCAGAAGGCCGCCGAGGGCCAGCTCAAGGGCATCCTCGACTACACCGAGGACGCGATCGTCTCCTCCGACATCGTGAACTGGCCGGCTTCCTGCACCTTCGACTCCTCCCTGACCATGGTTCAGGACGGTACGCAGGTGAAGGTCGTCGGCTGGTACGACAACGAGTGGGGCTACTCCAACCGCCTCGTCGACCTGACCGTCTTCGTCGGCGGCCAGCTCTAAGTCTCAGGTAGCAGGGCTAGGCACCAAGATGTGAGAACAGGGTCCGGTCAGCGCGATGGAGCGCTGCACGGGCCCTGTTGTCTGCCTCGACCGAACGGCCCCGCACCGGCAGAACCCGTGTATGGGGATAAGGAGTAGAAACACATGAAGACGATCGACGAACTGCTCGCCGAAGGCGTCGCCGGCAAGCGGGTCTTCGTCCGCGCCGACCTGAACGTGCCGCTCTCGGGCGACACGATCACCGACGACGGCCGCATCCGTGCCGTGCAGCCGACCATCGCGAAGCTCGCCGAAGCCGGCGCCCGCGTGGTCGTCGCCTCGCACCTGGGCCGCCCCAAGGGCGCCCCGGACCCGGCCTTCTCCCTCGCCCCGGCCGCCAAGCGGCTCGGCGAACTGCTCGGTGCGGACGTCGCGTTCGCCACCGACACCGTCGGTTCCTCCGCCAAGTCGACCGTCGCCGCCCTCGCTGACGGCCAGGTCGCCGTCATCGAGAACCTGCGCTTCAACGCCGGTGAGACCTCGAA
Organism: Streptomyces sp. NBC_01296; assembly: GCF_035984415.1. Lineage (NCBI taxonomy): Bacteria > Bacillati > Actinomycetota > Actinomycetes > Kitasatosporales > Streptomycetaceae > Streptomyces > Streptomyces sp. NBC_01296. Next base: position 6,410,190 of record NZ_CP130720.1, read on the forward strand.
GGACGACGCCGAGCGCGGCGCCTTCGCGGACCAGCTCGCCGAGCTCGCCGACATCTACGTCGGCGACGGCTTCGGCGCTGTCCACCGCAAGCACGCCTCGGTCTTCGACCTGCCCGCGCGCCTCCCGAACGCGGCCGGCTACCTGATCGCCACCGAGGTCGGCGTCCTGAAGAAGCTGACCGCCGACGTCAAGCGCCCGTACGTGGTCGTCCTCGGCGGCGCCAAGGTCTCCGACAAGCTGGCCGTCATCGACCAGCTGCTCGGCAAGGCCGACCGCATCCTCATCGGCGGCGGCATGGCCTACACCTTCCTCAAGGCCCAGGGGCACGAGATCGGCATCTCCCTCCTGCAGGAGGACCAGATCCCCGTCGTCCTGGAGTACATGGCGCGCGCCGAGAAGCTGGGCGTCGAGCTGGTCCTCCCGGTCGACGTCCTGGTCTCCGGCGACTTCCCGGACCTGAAGACCAAGGCCCCGGCCGACTTCACCACCGTCGACGCGGACAAGATCCCCGCCGACAAGGAGGGTCTGGACATCGGTCCCAAGACCCGTGAGCTGTACGCCTCGAAGATCGTCGACGCCGAGACCGTCTTCTGGAACGGCCCGGTCGGTGTCTTCGAGCACCCCGACTACGCCGGAGGCACCCGCGCCATCGCGCAGGCCCTCGTCGACAGCAACGCGTTCACCGTGGTCGGCGGCGGGGACTCCGCCGCCGCCGTGCGTACGCTCGGCTTCGACGAAAACGCTTTCGGCCACATCTCGACCGGTGGCGGCGCCTCCCTCGAATACCTCGAGGGCAAGACGCTCCCCGGCCTCGCCGCACTGGAGGTCTGACCCTCAATGACCACGCGTACCCCGCTCATGGCGGGCAACTGGAAGATGAACCTCAACCACCTCGAGGCCATCGCGCACGTCCAGAAGCTCGCCTTCGCGCTCGCCGACAAGGACTACGACGCCGTCGAGGTCGCGGTCCTGCCGCCCTTCGTCGACCTGCGCTCGGTCCAGACCCTGGTCGACGGCGACAAGCTGAAGATCAAGTACGGCGCCCAGGACATCTCGGCGCACGACTCCGGCGCCTACACCGGCGAGATCTCCGGCTCGATGCTCGCGAAGCTGAAGTGCACGTACGTGGCCGTCGGCCACAGCGAGCGCCGCCAGTACCACGGCGAGAGCGACGAGCTCTGCAACGCCAAGGTCAAGGCCGCCTACCAGCACGGGCTCACCCCGATCCTGTGCGTCGGCGAAGGCCTGGACATCCGCAAGGCCGGACAGCAGGTCCCGTACACGCTGGCCCAGGTCGACGGCGGACTCAAGGACGTCCCGGCCGACCAGGTCGAGTCCATCGTGATCGCGTACGAGCCCGTCTGGGCGATCGGGACCGGCGAGGTCGCCACCCCCGACGACGCGCAGGAGGTCTGCGGGGCGATCCGCGGCCGCCTCGCCGAGCTGTACTCCCAGGAGCTGGCCGACAAGGTCCGCATCCAGTACGGCGGCTCGGTGAAGTCCGGCAACATCGCGGCGATCATGGCCCAGCCCGACGTCGACGGCGCCCTGATCGGCGGCGCTGCGCTGGACGCGGACGAGTTCGTGAAGATCGTCCGGTTCCGCGACCAGTGAGCTGCGTGATCGTCGCAGCGAGTAGGCGGTAGGGCGGATCCGTCGTACCCTTGCGGGGGCCAGGAGGCTGAACCACCAGCCACTGGCCCCCGCGCACATCCAGCAGAGCCGGAAAGCCAGAAAAGCCAGAAAGTAGGAATCAGCCGTGATTATGGGGTTCTCGATCGCCCTGATCGTCTTCAGCGGCCTGCTGATGCTCCTCGTGCTGATGCACAAGGGCAAGGGCGGCGGCCTTTCCGACATGTTCGGCGGCGGCATGCAGTCGTCGGTCGGCGGCTCCTCGGTCGCGGAGCGCAACCTTGACCGCATCACCGTCGTGGTGGGTCTGCTCTGGTTCGCCTGCATCATGGCGCTCGGCATTCTGCTGAAGTAGGGAAGCCGACGGTTCTGGCCATTCTGCCGGTCCGGTCGGCTCCGCCCCGCCTATCATGAGGACGGCGTCCGCGGCCTGGAGTGAGTAACTCCATGTGATGGACGTGCGTTGGGCCTTACGTAGACTGGGGCGCCCGCAGCGGAATCCACTCACGCTTCGCGGCACCATCACGCAGGGAGTTACGACCGTGGCAAGTGGCAACGCGATCCGTGGTAGTCGGGTCGGAGCGGGGCCGATGGGTGAGGCCGAGCGCGGCGAATCCGCGCCCCGCCTGCGCATCTCCTTCTGGTGCTCGAACGGGCACGAGACGCAGCCGAGCTTCGCCAGCGACGCGCAGGTGCCGGACACCTGGGACTGCCCGCGCTGCGGGTTCCCGGCCGGCCAGGACCGGGACAACCCGCCGGCGCCGCCGCGTACCGAGCCCTACAAGACGCACCTGGCGTACGTACGGGAGCGGCGGTCGGACGCCGACGGCGAGGCGATCCTCGCCGAAGCGCTCGCCAAGCTCCGCGGCGAGATCTGAAAACCCAAGAGTGACGGTGTGACATCGGGCCCGGCCCGCAGGAGTTGTTCTCCCGCGGGCCGGGCCCCTTTGCGTACGGTGCGTCCCTTCCGATCCCTTAGGTTGGTGATCGGCGGGGCACGACAGGACGGAAGAAACGGGTTGATGTCCGAGATGAACGCAGACAGGCGTACGAGTCTCAACCGGACTGCCGAGTGGCTGGCACTCGGCAAGCACCGCGAAGAGCTGGGGCAGACGCATCTGCGAGAGCTGTTCGCGGCGGATCCGAACCGCGGCACGGGCTACACGCTGCGGGTCGGGGACCTGCACATCGACTATTCGAAGCACCTGGTGACCGACGAGACGCTGGAGTTGCTGCGGGAGCTCGCGGCGGCGACGGGCGTGGCCGAGCTGCGCGAGGCGATGTTCCGCGGCGAGAAGATCAACACGACCGAGGACCGGGCGGTCCTGCACACCGCCCTGCGCGCGCCGAAGGACGCGGTCGTCGAGGTGGACGGCGAGAACGTCGTCCCCGCGGTGCACGCCGTCCTCGACAAGATGGCGGCCTTCGCCGACCAGGTCCGGTCGGGGGCGTGGACCGGCTTCACCGGCAAGCGCATCAAGAACGTGGTCAACATCGGCATCGGCGGCTCCGACCTGGGCCCGGCGATGGCGTACGAGGCACTGCGCGCGTTCACCGACCGCGCCCTGACCGTACGGTTCGTGTCCAACGTGGACGGCGCCGACCTGCACGAGGCCGTACGGGACCTGGACCCGGCGCAGACGCTGTTCGTCATCGCCTCCAAGACCTTCACGACCATCGAGACCATCACCAACGCCGAGTCGGCGCGGGAGTGGCTGCTGGCGGGTCTGGGCGGTGACACCGCGGCCGTGGCACGGCACTTCGTGGCGCTGTCGACCAACGCCGAGAAGGTCACGGCCTTCGGCATCGATCCGGCCAACATGTTCGGGTTCTGGGACTGGGTCGGCGGGCGCTACTCCTTCGACTCCGCGATCGGGCTCTCGCTGATGATCGCGATCGGGCCGGACTCCTTCCGGGAGATGCTCGGCGGCTTCCGGACCGTGGACGAGCACTTCCGCACGGCGCCCCCGGAGCAGAACGCACCGCTCCTGATGGGCCTGTTGGGCATCTGGTACGGCGCGTTCTTCGACGCCCAGTCGCACGCGGTCCTGCCGTACAGCCACTACCTCTCCCGCTTCACGGCGTACCTGCAGCAGCTGGACATGGAGTCCAACGGCAAGTCCGTGGACCGGGACGGCAAGCCGGTGGACTGGCAGACCGGCCCGGTCGTCTGGGGCACGCCCGGCACCAACGGGCAGCACGCGTACTACCAGTTGATCCACCAGGGCACGAAGGTGATCCCGGCGGACTTCATCGGCTTCGCCCGGCCGGTCGGCGAACTGCCGCCCGAGCTCGCGGCCCAGCACGACCTGCTGATGGCGAACTTCTTCGCGCAGACGCAGGCGCTGGCCTTCGGCAAGACCGCGGACGAGGTCCGCGCGGAGGGCGTACCGGAGCCCCTGGTCCCGCACAAGACCTTCAAGGGAAACCACCCGACCACGACGATCCTGGCGCAGGACCTCACCCCGGCGGTGCTGGGCCAGCTGATCGCGCTGTACGAGCACAAGGTGTTCGTCCAGGGCGCGGTGTGGAACATCGACTCCTTCGACCAGTGGGGCGTGGAGCTCGGCAAGGTCCTGGCGAAGCGGGTCGAGCCTGCGCTGAGCGAGGGCGCGGACGTACCGGGGCTGGACGCCTCGACGAAGGCCCTCGTGGCCGTGTACCGCGGGCTGCGCGGCCGCGGCTGATCCGCCTGGGCATCGCGACGTACGAAGGGCCCGCTCCCCGTCAGGGGGGCGGGCCCTTCGGTCGAATCGGTGTACGGGTCAGGCCGAGGCCGGGGGGTACATCGACGACGGGAGCTTCGCGGCCGCCGCGCGGTCCAGGAGCCACAGCGTGCGGGAGCGCCCGTACGCGGCCGCCGCCGGGGCCTGGATCTCCCCGGCGCCGCCGAGCGCGATCGCCACCGCGCCCGCCTTGTCCTCGCCGGCCGCCAGCAGCCAGACCTCCCGGGCCGCCCGGATCGCCGGGAGGGTCAGCGAGACCCGCGTCGGCGGAGGCTTCGGCGCGCCGTGGACGCCGACCACCGTGCGCTCGGTCTCGCGCGCCGCCGGGTGCTCCGGGAACAGCGAGGCCACGTGCGTGTCCGGGCCCACGCCCAGCATCAGCACGTCGAAACGCGGCACCGGACCGTGGTCCTCCGGGCCCGCGGCCCGCCGCAGCTCCTCCGCGTACGCGTCCGCCGCCGCATCGACGTCGTCCCCGTACGGGCCGTCCGAGGCCGGCATGACGTGCACGCGTGCCGGGTCCACCGGGACGGCGTCCAGGAGGGCCGCACGGGCCTGTACGTGGTTGCGCTCGGGGTCGTCGGCGGGGACGTACCGCTCGTCGCCCCACCACAGGTCCAGCCGGGCCCAGTCGACGGCGTCGCGGGCCGGGGCGGCCGCCAGCGCGGCGAGCAGGCCGTTGCCGTTGCGGCCGCCGGTGAGGACGACGGAGGCGCTGCCGCGGGCCGCCTGGGCGTCGACGATCTTCGTGATGAGCCGGGCCGCTGCGGCCTGGGCCATCAGCTCCTTGTCCCGGTGGACGACGACCTGGGGAGTCGTCATACCCATGTGCTGCCGCCTTGTCGGTTGTGCGGTGGGTTCCGCTGCGCGGGGCGGGGAGAGCCCCGCGCAGCGGGTACGGCTACTTGGCCGAGGCCTTCTTCGCGGGCTTGGCCGCGGGCTTCGCGGCTTCGGCCTTCGGGCCGGTCACGGTCTCGGGGGAGTCCGAGGCCGCGGCCTTGGCCTTGGCCGGCGCCGGCGCCGGCGTCGGAGCCGATGCCGGGGCCTCGACGGCCAGCTTGGCCACGCCGAACTTCAGCGAGGCCTCGTACGTGTTGTCCGGGTCGAGCCGGCGCAGCTCCTCCGCCAGCAGCTCGGCCGTGTCACGGCGCTTGAGCGCCACCGCACGGTCGGGCTGCCCCGGCATGCACAGCGTGGCCAGCGAGCCGTCGGCCCGGTCCAGGACGATGTCGCCGTCCTTGGTCTCCAGCCGGACCGAGGTCAGGCCGGGGCCCTCCGAGCGGGTCCGCTTGACGGGCACCTGGAGGCGGTCCGCCAGCCACATGGCCAGCAGCTCGCAGCTCGGGTTCTCGTCCTCGCCCTCGACGGCCGCCGAGGTGACCTTCAGGGCCTGCTGGTCCAGCGCGGCGGCCAGCATCGACCGCCACGGCGTGACCCGGGTCCAGGACAGGTCCGTGTCACCCGGGGCATAGGCCGCGGCCCGCTCCCCGAGCCCCTGCAACGGGTTCTCGCAGGCGTACGTGTCCGTGATCCGGCGCTGCCCGAGCGCACCCAGCGGGTCGCCCGCCAGGTCCGACGGGGCACCGTCCGGCCACCAGACCACGACGGGCGCGTCCGGCAGCAGGAGCGGGAGAACCACCGACTGGGCGTGGTGGACCAGTTCACCGTGAAGGCGGAGCACCACCGTCTCGCCGGTGCCCGAGTCCGCCCCGACGCGGACTTCCGCGTCGAGACGGGCGTCGCGGCGGCTGCGCGGCGAGCGGCTGACCCGCTTGATGACGACGACGATCCGCGAAGGGTGTTCGTGGGACGCGTCGTTCGCCGACTTGAGCGCGTCGTACGCGTTCTCTTCGTCGGTCACGATCACCAGCGTGAGGACCATGCCGATGGCCGGCGTGCCGATGTCCCGGCGCGCCTGCACCAAAGCGGTGTTGATCTTGCTGGAGGTGGTCTCCGTGAGGTCGATCTTCATGGCCGGCGCCAGCTCCGTCCGTCTCGTGCGAGCATCTCGTCCGCCTCGACCGGCCCCCAGGTCCCCGCCGGGTACTGCGCGGGCTTGCCGTGCTTGTCCCAGTACTCCTCGATCGGGTCGAGGATGTTCCAGGACAGCTCGACCTCCTGGTGGCGCGGGAAGAGGTTCGCGTCACCCAGCAGGACATCGAGGATCAGCCGCTCGTAGGCCTCGGGGCTCGACTCCGTGAAGGACTCGCCGTACGCGAAGTCCATCGTGACGTCCCGGACCTCCATGGAGGTGCCCGGAACCTTGGAGCCGAAGCGCACCGTCACGCCCTCGTCCGGCTGGACCCGGATGACCAGGGCGTTCTGCCCCAGCTCCTCGGTCGCGCCCGATTCGAACGGCAGGTACGGGGCCCGCTTGAAGACGACCGCGATCTCGGTCACCCGGCGGCCCAGGCGCTTGCCGGTCCGCAGGTAGAACGGGACGCCCGCCCAGCGGCGGTTGTTGATCTCCAGGCGGATGGCCGCGTAGGTGTCGGTCTTCGACTTGGGGTCGATGCCGTCCTCTTCGAGGTACCCGACGACCTTCTCGCCACCCTGCCACGCCCCCGAGTACTGGCCGCGCACGGTGTGCTTGCCCAGGTCCTCGGGGAGCTCGACGGCCGTGAGGACCTTGAGCTTCTCCGCCACCAGCGCCTTCGGGTGGAAGGAGCCGGGCTCCTCCATCGCGGTCAGCGCGAGCAGCTGGAGCAGGTGGTTCTGGATGACGTCGCGGGCCGCGCCGATGCCGTCGTAGTACCCGGCCCGGCCGCCGATGCCGATGTCCTCGGCCATGGTGATCTGCACGTGGTCGACGTACGACCGGTTCCAGATCGGCTCGAACATCGTGTTGGCGAAGCGGAGCGCCAGGATGTTCTGGACGGTCTCCTTGCCCAGGTAGTGGTCGATCCGGAAGACCTCGTCCCGCGGGAAGACCTCGTGGACGACCTTGTTGAGCTCCTCGGCGCTCTTGAGGTCGTGCCCGAAGGGCTTCTCGATGACGGCACGCCGCCAGGAGCCCTCCTTCTGCGCCAGCCCGTGGTTCTTGAGCTGCTGGACGACCTTCGGGAAGAACTTCGGCGGCACGGACAGGTAGAAGGCGAAGTTGCCGCCCGTACCCTGCGCCTTGTCGAGCTCGTCGATGGTCGACTTCAGCGTCTCGAACGCCGCGTCGTCGTCGAAATCGCCCTGCACGAACCGGCAGCCCTGCACCAGCTGCTGCCAGACCTCCTCCCGGAAGGGGGTGCGCGAGTGCTCCTTGACGGCCTCGTACACCTCCTGGGCGAAGTCCTCGTGCTCCCATTCACGCCGGGCGAAACCGATCAGCGAGAAGCCCGGCGGCAGCAGCCCCCGGTTCGCCAGGTCGTAGATGGCCGGCATCAGCTTCTTGCGCGACAGGTCACCCGTAACGCCGAAAATGACCAGGCCGGACGGCCCCGCGATGCGCGGGAGCCGCCGGTCCTGTGCGTCACGAAGCGGGTTCGCTCCGTTCACAGTCAAAGTGTTCAGGCCTCCGTGGGGGCGAGGCGCTCGAGTTCCGCCTCGGTGGACTTCAGCAGGTCGTTCCAGGACGCCTCGAACTTCTCGACGCCCTCGTCCTCGAGCAGCTGCACCACATCGTCGTACGAGATGCCCAGCTTCGCGACCGCGTCGAGCTCGGCGCGGGACTGGTCGTACGTGGCGCGCACGGTGTCACCCGTGATCTGACCGTGGTCGGCGGTGGCCTCCAGCGTGGCCTCCGGCATGGTGTTCACCGTGTTCGGGGCGACCAGGTCGTCCACGTACAGGGTGTCCTTGTACGCCGGGTCCTTGACACCCGTCGAGGCCCACAGCGGACGCTGCTTGTTGGCGCCGACGCGCTCCAGCGCGTTCCACCGGTCGGAGGAGAAGACCTCCTCGTAGGCCTCGTAGGCCAGACGGGCGTTGGCGAGGGCCGCCTTGCCCTTCAGGGCCTTCGCCTCGTCGGAGCCGACGGCGTCCAGACGCTTGTCGATCTCGCTGTCCACGCGGGACACGAAGAAGGAGGCGACCGAGTGGATCAGGGAGAGGTCCAGGCCCGCGGCCTTGGCCTTCTCCAGACCCGCCAGGTACGCGTCCATGACCTCGCGGTAGCGCGCCAGCGAGAAGATCAGCGTGACGTTGACGCTGATGCCCTTGCCGATGACCTCGGTGATCGCCGGCAGGCCGGCCTTGGTCGCCGGGATCTTGATCAGCGTGTTCGGGCGGTCCACCAGCCAGGCGAGCTGCTTGGCCTCGGCGATCGTCGCCGTGGTGTTGTGCGCCAGGCGCGGGTCGACCTCGATGGAGACCCGGCCGTCCTGGCCGTCGGTGCTGTCGTAGACCGGGCGCAGGATGTCGGCGGCGTCGCGGACGTCCGCCGTCGTGATCATGCGGATGGCCTCGTCGACGGTGACCTTGCGGGCGGCGAGGTCGGCGAGCTGCTGCCCGTAGCCGTCGCCGCTGCTGATCGCCTTCTGGAAGATCGACGGGTTGGTGGTGACACCGACCACGTGCGACTGGTCGATGAGCTCGGCCAGGTTGCCGGACGTGATGCGCTTGCGGGACAGGTCGTCCAGCCAGATCGCCACGCCCTCGTCGGAGAGGCGCTTGAGTGCGTCTGTCATGGGAATTGCATCTCCTACTGGTGTTGTACGGGCGTCAGCGCGCGGCGGCGGCGATGGAGTCCTTGGCGGCGGCGGCCACGGCCTCGGGGGTGAAGCCGAACTCGCGGAACAGCACCTTGGCGTCGGCGGAGGCACCGAAGTGCTCCAGCGAGACGATCCGGCCGGCGTCGCCGACGTAGCGGTGCCAGGTCAGACCGATACCGGCCTCGACCGCGACGCGCGCCGTGACGGACGGCGGCAGGACGCTGTCCTTGTAGGCCTGGTCCTGCTCCTCGAACCACTCGACGGACGGCATCGAGACCACGCGGGCCGCGATGCCCTCGGCCTGCAGCGCCTCGCGCGCGGCGACGGCGAGGTGGACCTCGGAGCCGGTGCCGATGAGGACGACCTGCGCCTGTCCGCCGTCCGCCTCGAAGAGCACGTACCCGCCCTTGGCGGCGTCCTCGTTGCGCTCGTACGTCGGCACGCCCTGACGGGTCAGCGCCAGACCGTGCGGGGCGCCCTTGCCGAACACCTTGGTGTGGCGGCGCAGGATCTCGCGCCAGGCGATGACGGTCTCGTTCGCGTCGGCCGGGCGGACCACGTTCAGGCCCGGGATGGCGCGCAGCGAGGCGAGGTGCTCGACCGGCTGGTGGGTCGGGCCGTCCTCGCCCAGGCCGATGGAGTCGTGCGTCCACACGTACGTCACCGGCACGTGCATCAGCGCGGACAGGCGCACGGCGTTGCGCATGTAGTCGGAGAACACCAGGAAGGTGCCGCCGTAGATACGGGTGTGGCCGTGCAGCGCGATGCCGTTCATGGTCGCGGCCATGGCGTGCTCGCGGATGCCGAAATGGACGGTGCGGCCGTACGGGTCGGCCTCCGGCAGCGGGTTGCCCTTCGGGAGGAAGGACGAGTGCTTGTCGATCGTGGTGTTGTTGGAGCCGGCCAGGTCGGCCGAGCCGCCCCACAGCTCCGGGATGACCGCGCCGAGCGCCTCGAGCACCTTGCCGGAGGCCGCGCGGGTGGCGATGCCCTTGCCGGTCTCGAAGACGGGGAGCTTGTCCTCCCAGCCCGCGGGCAGCTCGTTGGCGTTGATGCGGTCGAACTCGGCGGCGCGCTCGGCGTTGGCGGTGCGCCAGGCGGAGAAGTCCTTCTCCCAGGCGGCCTTGGCCTCGCGGCCGCGGTCCAGCGCCTTGCGGGTGTGCGCGAGGACCTCGGCGGAGACGTCGAAGGACTTCTCCGGGTCGAAGCCGAGGACGCGCTTGGTGGCGGCCACCTCGTCGTCGCCGAGGGCCGAACCGTGCGAGGCCTCGGTGCCCTGGGCGTGCGGGGCCGGCCAGGCGATGATCGAGCGCATCGCGATGAAGGAGGGGCGGCCGGTCTCGGCCTTGGCCGCGGCCAGGGCCTCGAAGAGCGCCTTCGGGTCCAGGTCGCCGTTCGGCTGCTGCGCGACGCGCTGGACGTGCCAGCCGTACGCCTCGTAGCGCGCCAGGGTGTCCTCGGAGACGGCCGTCTCCGTGTCGCCCTCGATGGAGATGTGGTTGTCGTCCCACAGCAGCACCAGGTTGCCGAGCTTCTGGTGGCCGGCCAGGGCGGACGCCTCGTGGGAGATGCCCTCCTGGAGGCAGCCGTCGCCCGCGATCGCGTAGACCATGTGGTCGAACGGGGAGGCGCCCCGGGCGGCCTCCGGGTCGAACAGGCCGCGCTCGTAGCGGGCGGCCATGGCCATGCCCACCGCGTTGGCGATGCCCTGGCCCAGCGGGCCGGTGGTGGTCTCGACGCCGGCCGTGTGGCCGTACTCCGGGTGGCCGGGGGTCTTGGAACCCCAGGTGCGGAAGGCCTCGAGGTCGGCCAGCTCCAGGCCGAAGCCGCCCAGGTAGAGCTGGGTGTACAGAGTGAGGGACGAGTGCCCTGCGGAAAGCACGAAACGGTCGCGGCCGACCCACTCGGGATCGGCCGGGTCGTGCCGCATCACCTTCTGGAAGAGGGTGTACGCGGCGGGGGCCAGGCTCATCGCCGTACCGGGGTGGCCGTTACCGACCTTCTGGACCGCGTCGGCGGCCAGGATGCGGGCGGTGTCGACGGCCCGCTGGTCGAGATCGGTCCAGTCGAGCTCTGTGGTCGTCGGCTTGGTGCTCACCGTTGGTCAGGGCTCCTCTCCACATGTCTGTTACCCGGTGACGAACGGTGCACCGGCGCGATTCCGAGCCTACCCCCGTGACGGCGTGCAGCTATTCGAGTGCCCGCAGTCCGTCACAACGTCGGCGGGCCGATCGGACCAACACGAGTCGACCCCCGCGCAGGGCGACGTAAGTGCAACGTCTAGAGTGGCGTGGTACGTGCGAGCCTTCAGCGGACCTTTATGTCCGGAGCTTGCCTGGTTTTCTCTGTCAGGGGTGTGCGTGACGGCCGTCGAATCCCGTCCAGCGGGGGTGCTCGGGACGAGCCCCGGTCACCGGCCGTTCGGGGCCCGCGTCATGGCTTTCGTGGCTTTGACCAAGCCGCGGATCATCGAACTTCTGCTGATCACCACAGTGCCGGTGATGTTCCTTGCTGAGCAGGGCGTGCCGTCACTGTGGCTGGTCCTCGCGACCTGCTTCGGCGGGTACTTGTCCGCGGGCGGCGCCAACGCGCTGAACATGTACATCGACCGCGACATCGACGCGCTGATGGACCGGACCTCGCAGCGGCCGCTGGTGACCGGCATGGTCAGCCCGCGCGAGTGCCTGGCCTTCGGCATCACCCTCGGCGTGGTCTCCACCCTGTTCTTCGGGCTGCTCGTCAACTGGCTGTCGGCGGCGCTCGCGCTCGGCGCGCTCCTCTTCTACGTCGTCGTCTACACGATGCTGCTGAAGCGGCGCACCGCGCAGAACATCGTCTGGGGCGGCATCGCGGGCTGCATGCCGGTGCTCATCGGCTGGTCCGCCGTCAAGAACGAGGTCTCCTGGGCCGCCGTCATCCTCTTCCTCGTCATCTTCTTCTGGACGCCGCCGCACTACTGGCCGCTGTCCATGAAGGTGAAGGACGACTACGCGCGCGTCGGCGTGCCGATGCTGCCGGTCGTGGCGGGCAACCAGGTCGTGGCGCGCCAGATCGTCCTCTACAGCTGGGTGATGGTGGCGGTCTCGCTGCTGCTGACCCCGCTGGGGTACACCGGCTGGTTCTACACCGCGGTCGCACTGGCGGCGGGCGGCTGGTGGCTGTGGGAGGCGCACGCGCTGCACGCACGGGCCAAGGCCGGCCTGACGGGCGCGAAGCTCAAGGAGATGCGCCTGTTCCACTGGTCCATCACGTACGTGTCGCTGCTCTTCGTCGCCGTGGCCGTGGATCCCTTCCTCCGATGATTACCCGCCGGTAGCATGCTGTCCATGGCAGACACCACCGCGGACACCGCAGACAAGAAGCAGGACCGGAAGGCCGCGAAGCTGGCCAAGCAGATCGGCGCGTTCGCCAAGGAGCACGGCGGCGCCGAGGGCCAGATCGCGCACATCGGCCAGGCCGGTACCCGGATCGTCCTCGTCGGCACGGACGGCGGCTGGGGCGACCTGGTGGCCCCGACCTACGCGGTGGCGCAGCTGGCCGCCGAGAAGGCCGGCCTGACCCTCCACGAGGAGTTCGACGGCGAGTTCGCCGCGCGTGTGAAGACCGGCCCGTACGAGTGGTCGCGGATGGCCGGCATCCAGCTCGGCGGGGCGGCGAACCCGGCGGCCTGACGCCTGACGGCGCCGTGCTCCGGCGGGGGGTTCGCCCCTTCGGTGGCCGCTCGGTCAACAGCGCGAGCAACACCTCACACCCCGCTCACCCGTTAGGACGTGTGGAAGCCCCTTCCTCACGTCCGCAACGGGATGCCCGGATGATCGAAACGCCGCCCCTGGTGGACCAGTACTGCCACGGAGTGCTCCGTACGGAGCTGGGCCTCGGCACCTTCGAGGCCCAGCTGATCCGCTCGGCCGGCCCGCCCGCCGCCGGGACCACCTTCTTCGACACCCAGACCGGTTTCGCGGTGCGCCGCTGGTGCCCGCCGCTGCTCGGGCTGGAGCCGCACTGCGCCCCCGCCCGCTACCTGGCCCGGCGGCGCGAGCTCGGCGTGGTCGAGTCCGGGCGCAGGCTGCTGCGCGGCTCGGGCGTCGCCGCCTACCTGGTCGACACCGGAGAGCCGGGAGACCTCACCGGCCCCAAGGAACTGGCGCTCGCGGGGGACGCCGACGCCTTCGAGGTCGTACGGCTGGAGCTGCTGGCCGAGCAGGTCGCCGACACCTCCGGCACGGTCCCCGCCTTCCTCGCCAACCTCGCCGAGGCCGTCCACCACGCCGCCGCGGCCGCCGTGGCCTTCACCTGCGGTGCGGACGCGGGGTATCCCGCCGTCCTCGGCCGCGCCCCCGAGCCGCCCGGTCCGGGCGAGGTGCACGGGGCGGCCGGGCGGTGGCTGGCCCGGCGCCCCAAGGGCGGGGCCGTCCGGGACCCCGTACTCCTGCGGCACCTGCTGTGGAGCGCGGTGGCGACCGGGCTGCCGCTCCAGCTGCACACCGGGGCGGGAGCGGGGGAGCCGGGGCAGCGCCCGGAGCAGGCCGATCCGGCGCTGCTGACGGAGTTCGTACGGGCCACCGCGGGCCTGGGGACCCGGCTGGTGCTGCTCGGCGGATACCCGTACCACCGGCACGCCGCCCAGCTGGCGGCGGCCTTCCCGCACGTCCACGCCGATCTCGGCGCGGCGCTCGGGCAGAGCGGACCGCGGGCGGCGGGGGTGCTGGCCGAGGTGCTGGAGGTCGCCCCCTTCGGCAAGCTGCTGTTCTCCAGCGGCGGGCGCCGGCTGCCCGAACTGCATGCGGTGGGCGCCCTGGTGTTCCGGGAGGCGCTGGGCCGGGTGCTGGGCGGCTGGGTCGGCGAGGGCGCCTGGTCCTGGCGGGACGCCGAACGCGTGGCGGCCATGATCGCGGCGGGCAATGCCCGGCGCGTGTACCGGCTGGACGAGCGCGGGTGACGCGGGAGCCGTGAGACCGGGAGGCCGCCGGGAGCCCGGGAGCCCGGGAGCCCGCCCGGGCCGGCGCCCGGGCGGCCCCGCGGGTCAGACGGAGGAGAGCAGCGGGTCGCCCTGCGCCGGGATCTCCGCCTGCGCCGCGGGCCGCTCCCGCAGGCTCAGCGCCATGCGGACCACGGCGATCCACACCAGGCAGGAGCCGAGCATGTGGGCGGCGACCAGGGCCTCGGGCACGTGGGTGAAGTACTGGACGTAGCCGATGCCGCCCTGGGCGAGCAGCACGATCAGCAGGTCGCGGGCGCGCGCCCGGGTGTCGGCCGGCGCGTCGACCACGCGCAGCACCAGCCACATGGCGACGGCGAGCGCGCACACCACCCAGGCGGAGATCGCGTGGACGTGGGCGGTGGCCGCCCAGTCGAACGGCATCCGCTTGATCTCGCTGCGGTCGCCCGCGTGCGGACCGGAACCGGTGACCACCGTGCCCGCCGCGATCAGCACCAGGGTGGCCGCGACCAGGGCCCACGAGAGCTTGCGCACCGGACCGGGGACGCGCGGCTTCGGAGCGGTGTCACCCTCGCGGGTGCGCTGCCAGGTGACCGTCGTGACCGTGATCAGCGAGGTGGCGAGGAGGAAGTGCCCAGCCACGCTGTACGGGTTGAGCCCCGTCAGGACGGTGATGCCGCCGAGGACCGCGTTGCCCATCACGATGAAGAACTGGAGCCAGCCGAGCTTCGTCAGCGAACGGCGCCACGGCTTGGCCGAGCGGGCCGCGATGATGCACCAGCCGACGGCCGCGCTGAGCACGTACGTCAGCATGCGGTTGCCGAACTCGATGGCCCCGTGGAAGCCCTGCGCCTGGGTCACGATCAGGCTGTCGTCGGTGCACTTGGGCCAGGTGTCGCAGCCGAGACCGGATCCGGTCAGCCGCACCGCACCGCCGGTGACGACGATGAGCACGCTCATGACGAGCGCGGCAAGCGCGGCCTGCCGGACGATCCGGGGCGACGGAGTCCAGCGGCGTGCGATGTAAGCGAGAGGGGTCAACACGGCCCTTATCGTACGCGGGGCCTTGTGCAAACTTTCACGAGGGGGTCCCCGCCGGCCTGCCCGTGGCCGCATCGGGCCCCACGACCAGCCGGAACCGGGCCCCGGCGGGGTCGCCTTCCTCGTGCCACCAGACGCGTACGCGCCAATGGGCGCCGTCGCCGGGGTAGTCCGCGGAAGCCGTGAACCCGTGCACCAATTCGGTGCCTACGTCATTGGCTGTCCTATTTCTTGCTTCTGCCCCGCTGTGCCAGGGATGTTCCTGTACGTTCCATAGCCCGTCAGGACCGCGCACCTCGAAGCGCCACACCGCCCGCCAGGGCGTGACCTCCAGCATCGTGCGCACCTGTTCGGCGCCGAGGTGCAGCCGGGCCGCGATCTCGGTTTCGGCCACCCCGTGGATCCTGGCCGCCACCACGGCACGGGGCAGCAGGGGTTCGGGCAGCAGGCCCCGCGCGCGCAGGTTCACCAGGGAGTCGAAGGACAGGAACCGCAGGCGCAGTTCCAGCTGGCGGCCGATGTGGTCGAGGGCCTCCTCCGCCTCCTGGGCCTCCTCCGAAGCGGGCTCCGCGAGCAGCAGTTGGCGGAAACCGCCCTCCGCGTCCACCGCCCACGCCACCGCCTCCTCGGCGGAGCCCAGCTCGGCGAGGCGGTCCCCGAGGAACACCTTGGCCTGCGCGAGGCCGCGCCGGTTGACCGGATCGTGCTGGTCCAGGCCCGCCCAGACCTCGACCGCCGCCCGGGTCAGGTCCCGGGCGCGCTCGCCCGCCGCCCGCTCCATGGCGCTCGGGCCGGTCTCGGCCGCCGGGCCGAGCGGATGGCGGGGCAGCCGCTCCCCGTCGCTCAGCGGCCAGGACAGCCAGACCCCCTGGTTGATCAGGCCCCGGGCGTACCAGCGGGCGTACTCCGGGGCGTGCCCGGCCGCCTGCTGCGCGGACCGCAGCCCCTCCTCGACGGCCGCCAGGGCCCCGGCCCGGTCGCCGCCGGCGAACCGGCGGGCCGCCAGGTCACCGAGGCGAAGGCCGAGCCGAGCCGCGCACTCCGGATCGGTCCGCGCCGGTTCGCGCAGCGCGCCGATCAGCTCCGTCAGCAGCGCCTCGGCCTCGGCGGGCGCCGCCCGTGCGGCCCCCGACCGGATCCGTGCCCATTGGGCGTCCAGCCGTAGAACGTCTTCCCGCTGCGCCATGCCCGCCCCCCGGCGTCCTGGTGTGGACCGCCCCCGCGGGGCGGCGCCCATCCTCCTGCCAGGCCAACGTACGGGGGCCGCGAATCACTCCCAGCGGAACAGCTTCGCGGCGGCGCCGAGCCCCAGAACGGCCCACGCGGCGAGCACGGCCGCGTCCCCCCAGGGCAGCGCGGCCCCGTGCCGGAGCACCTCGCGCAGCCCGTCGGACAGTGCCGAGATCGGCAGCAGGCCGAGTACGGACTGCACGGCTTCGGGGAACTTCTCCATCGGCACGATCACCCCGCCGCCGACCAGCAGCAGCAGGAACACCAGGTTGGCGGCGGCCAGCGTGGCCTCGGCCTTCAGCGTGCCCGCCATCAGCAGCCCGAGCCCGGAGAAGGCGGCGGTGCCCAGTAGGACCAGTGCGGCGACCGCGAGCGGGTTGCCGTGCGGGGACCAGCCCAGCGCGAGGGCGATCACCGTCAGCAGCGCGATCTGCAGCACCTCGGTGACCAGCACGGACAGGGTCTTGGCGGCCATCAGCGCCCACCGCGGCAGTGGCGAGGCGCCGAGCCGCTTGAGCACCCCGTAGCGGCGGTCGAAGCCGGTGGCGATGGCCTGTCCGGTGAAGGCGGTGGACATCACGGCCAGCGCCAGGATGCCGGGCGCGAGGAAGTCCACGGACTTCTGGGCTCCCGTATCCACGATGTCGACGGCGGAGAACAGCACCAGCAGCAGCGCCGGGATGATCACGGTCAGCAGCAGCTGCTCCCCGTTGCGCAGCAGCATCCGCGTCTCCAGCGCGGTCTGCGCCAGGATCATGCGGGACACGGGCGCGGCCCCCGGGTTGGGGGCGAACGTACCGGCGCTCATGCGCGCAGCTCCTTACCGGTCAGTTCCAGGAAGACGTCTTCGAGGGTGTGCCGCTCCACCGAGAGGCTGTTCGGCATCACCCCGTTCTGCGCGCACCAGGAGGCGACGGTGGCCAGCAGCTGCGGGTCCACGGCGCCGGTGACCCGGTAGACGCCCGCGCTGAGCTCGGCGGCCTCGGTGCCGTCGGGCAGCGCCTTCAGCAGCGAGCCGAGGTCGAGGGCGGGCCGGCCGGTGAAGCGCAGGGTGTTCTCGGCGCCGCCGCGGCACAGCTGCTCGGGGCTGCCGTGGGCGACGACCCGGCCCGCGTCGACGATGGCGACCTCGTCCGCGAGCTGCTCGGCCTCGTCCATGTGGTGGGTGGTGAGGACGACGGAGACCCCGTCGGTGCGCAGTTCCCGTACGAGGTCCCAGGTCGCGCGGCGGGCCTGCGGGTCCAGGCCCGCGGTCGGCTCGTCCAGGAAGACCAGCTCGGGCCGGCCCACCACGGCCATGGCGAGGGCCAGGCGCTGCTGCTGGCCGCCGGAGAGGCGGCGGTAGGGGGTGCGGCCGCAGCCGCCCAGCCCGAGCCGCTCCACCAGGGTGTCCACGTCGAGCGGGGCGGCGTACAGCTTGGCCATGTGGCGCAGCATCTCGACGGCGCGGGCGCCGGAGTAGACCCCGCCGGACTGGAGCATCACGCCGATCCGCGGGCGCAGTGCCTCGGCCTGGGCGACCGGGTCGAGGCCGAGGACGCGGACGGTGCCGGCGTCGGGGCGGCGGTAGCCCTCGCAGGTCTCCACGGTGGTCGTCTTGCCCGCGCCGTTGGGACCGAGGACGGCGGTGACCGAGGCCTTGCGGACGGTGAGGTCCAGGCCGTCCACCGCGGTTTTGGGTCCGTACCGCTTCACCAGTCCGCGGATCTCCACGGCGGGGTCGTTGCTCATGCGGGTGAGTCTACGGAGAGAGAGAAGGGGGCCCGGGCGGTGGGGGAGGCCGCCTGGGGCGGGGCGGCCGCAGGCCGGTTCCGTGCAGGTGGCAGGGGGTGCAGCCTCACTCTCCGTGGATAGATTAGGTAACCCTTAGTGATGGAGGCCACCAGGAGTGGCGTCGGTCACGGCTTGTCGGGGCTCGACTAATTACGCAACAATGGCGTTGTGAAATACGGCGAACGGATCATCGAGACCCCCCAGGGGGAACTCGCTACCGGGGAGCGGCCAACCCGCAACCGGGTCGCGCGTTCCATCCTGGACCACGGTCCGTCCACCGTCGCCGACCTCGCCGCGCGTCTCGGCCTCACGCAGGCCGCCGTCCGCCGCCACCTCGACACGCTCGTCGCCGACGACGTGGTCGAGCCCCGTGAGCAGCGCGTCTACGGCACGCGCACCCGGGGCCGGCCCGCCAAGGTCTTCGCGCTGACCGACTGCGGCCGCGACGCGTTCGACCAGTCCTACGACTCGCTCGCCGCGGACGCCATGCGCTGGATCGCGCAGGCCGCCGGCGGAGGCGAGCAGGGGGAGGCGGCCGTCGCCGCCTTCGCCAGGGCGCGGATGGACGCACAGGCCGAGACCTACCGGGAGAGCCTGGCCGCCGCCGCCCCCTCGGAGCGCACCGAGGCCCTTGCCAAGGCGTTGACCGCCGACGGGTACGCTGCTACGGCGAAGAGCGCTCCCGGTCCGCACAGCGGTGAACAGCTCTGCCAGCACCACTGCCCGGTCGCGCATGTCGCCGAGCAGTTCCCGCAGCTCTGCGAGGCGGAGACCGAGGTCTTCTCCCGCCTGCTCGGGACGCATGTGCAGCGCCTCGCCACGATCGCCCACGGCGACGGGGTGTGCACCACGTTCATCCCACGAGGCGCGGGCACCGCACAGACCGACACATCAGCATCTGCAAGTACGGCCGGGAGGAACCCCGCATGACCACGGAGACTGCTCACCCTGAGCTCGATGGCCTGGGCACCTACGAATATGGCTGGGCCGACTCCGACGCGGCCGGCGCCGCTGCCAAGCGGGGTCTGTCCGAGGACGTCGTGCGCGACATCTCGGCCAAGAAGAACGAGCCGGAGTGGATGCTGAAGCTCCGCCTCAAGGGCCTCAAGCTCTTCGGCAAGAAGCCCATGCCGACCTGGGGCTCCGACCTCTCCGGCATCGACTTCAACAACATCAAGTACTTCGTGCGTTCGACCGAGAAGCAGGCCGCTTCGTGGGAGGACCTGCCGGAGGACATCAAGAACACGTACGACAAGCTCGGCATCCCGGAGGCGGAGAAGCAGCGCCTCGTCGCCGGTGTCGCGGCCCAGTACGAGTCCGAGGTCGTCTACCACCAGATCCGTGAGGACCTGGAGGAGCAGGGCGTCATCTTCCTCGACACGGACACCGCGCTCAAGGAGCACCCGGAGCTCTTCCAGGAGTACTTCGGCACGGTCATCCCGGTCGGCGACAACAAGTTCGCGTCGCTGAACACCGCCGTGTGGTCGGGCGGCTCGTTCATCTACGTGCCCAAGGGCGTCAAGGTCGACATCCCGCTCCAGGCCTACTTCCGTATCAACACGGAGAACATGGGCCAGTTCGAGCGGACGCTGATCATCGTCGACGAGGACGCCTACGTCCACTACGTCGAGGGCTGCACCGCCCCGATCTACTCCTCGGACTCGCTGCACAGCGCCGTGGTCGAGATCATCGTGAAGAAGGGCGGCCGCTGCCGCTACACGACCATCCAGAACTGGTCGAACAACGTCTACAACCTGGTCACCAAGCGTGCCGTGGCGTACGAGGGCGCGACCATGGAGTGGATCGACGGCAACATCGGTTCCAAGGTCACCATGAAGTACCCGGCCGTCTACCTGATGGGCGAGCACGCCAAGGGCGAGACCCTGTCCATCGCCTTCGCGGGCGAGGGCCAGCACCAGGACGCCGGCTCCAAGATGGTCCACATGGCGCCGAACACCTCCTCGAACATCGTCTCCAAGTCGGTGGCGCGAGGCGGCGGCCGCACCTCGTACCGCGGCCTGGTCGAGATCGGCGAGGGCGCCCACGGCTCCAAGTCGAACGTGCTCTGCGACGCGCTCCTGGTCGACACGATCTCCCGCTCGGACACGTACCCGTACGTGGACGTCCGTGAGGACGACGTCTCCATGGGCCACGAGGCCACGGTCTCCAAGGTCTCCGACGACCAGCTCTTCTACCTGATGAGCCGCGGTCTGACGGAGTTCGAGGCCATGGCCATGATCGTGCGCGGCTTCGTCGAGCCCATCGCGCGCGAGCTGCCCATGGAGTACGCGCTGGAGCTCAACCGGCTGATCGAGCTGCAGATGGAGGGTTCGGTCGGTTAATCCCCGACCGCCCCCCACCAGCTCCACGGTCCGCGCCCCTGGCGGGCCGAGGATCGCAACGACGTAGACCGTGTTCTTTTCAGAGAGTGAGCAAGACGACAGCCATGGCTGAGGCTCAGAACATTCCGGCCGGGTCGACCACGGCCGGCGCGATCGCGGTGGCCGCCGAGTCCACCGTCGCCACCCGGATGAGCGCACCCCCGTCCTTCGACGTGGCGGACTTCCCCGTCCCCCACGGCCGCGAGGAGGAGTGGCGGTTCACCCCGCTGGCGCGCCTGCGTGGTCTGCACGACGGCACCGCGGTCGCCAACGGCACCATGAAGGCCCAGATCGACGCGCCCGAGGGCGTCACCGTCGAGTCGGTGGAGCGCGGAGACGCGCGGATCGGCAAGGCCGGCACCCCGGTGGACCGGATCGCCGCCCAGGCGTTCTCGTCCTTCGCCAAGGCCACGGTCGTCACCGTGCCCAAGGAGGCCGTGCTGACCGAGCCCGTGCGCGTCTCGCTGCACGGCGAGGGCGGCACCACCTTCGGCCACACCGTCTTCGACGTACAGGCCTTCGCCGAGGCCGTCATCGTCATCGACCACACCGGTGACGGCGTGCGCGCCGCCAACGTCGACTTCCTCGTCGGCGACGGCGCCAAGCTCACCGTCGTCTCCGTGCAGGACTGGGACGACACCGCCGTCCACTGCTCCCAGCACAACACGCTGGTCGGCCGCGACGCGACCTTCAAGTCGATCGTGGTCACCTTCGGCGGCGACGTCGTACGCCTGCACCCGCGGGTCAGCTACGCGGGCCCCGGCGGCGACGCCGAGCTCCTCGGCCTGTACTTCACGGACGCCGACCAGCACCAGGAGCACCGCCTCCTGGTCACGCACGACGCCCCGCACTGCAAGTCCCACGTGGTCTACAAGGGTGCGCTGCAGGGCGAAGGCGCCCACGCCGTCTGGATCGGCGACGTCCTCATCGAGAAGAGCGCCGAGGGCACCGACACCTACGAGATGAACCGCAACCTCGTCCTCACGGACGGCGCGCGGGTCGACTCGGTGCCGAACCTGGAGATCGAGACCGGCGAGATCGTCGGCGCCGGCCACGCCTCCGCGACCGGCCGCTTCGACGACGAGCAGCTCTTCTACCTGCAGGCCCGCGGCATCCCGGCCGACGACGCCCGCCGCCTGGTCGTGCGCGGCTTCTTCGCCGAGCTCGTCCAGCAGATCGGTGTCCCGGACATCGAGGAGCGCCTCCTCGCCAAGATCGAGACCGAGCTCGAGGCGTCCGTCTGATGACCTACGTCAAGGCCTGTGCGCTGAGCGAGCTCGAGGAGAACACCCCGAAGCGGGTGGAACTCGACGGCACGCCGGTGTCCATCGTCTCCACCGAGGGGGAGGTGTTCGCGATCAACGACATCTGCTCGCACGCGAACGTCTCGCTCTCGGAGGGCGAGGTCGAGGACTGCATGATCGAGTGCTGGCTGCACGGGTCCTCCTTCGACCTGCGCACCGGCAAGCCCTCCGGTCTGCCGGCGACCCGCCCCGTACCCGTTTACCCCGTAAAGATCGAAGGGGACGACGTGCTCGTCTCCCTCACCCAGGAGTCCTGAGGCATCCATGGCAACGCTTGAAATCCACGACCTGCACGTCTCCGTCGAGGCCGAGAACGGCGCCCGGGAGATCCTCAAGGGTGTCGACCTCACCGTCAAGCAGGGTGAGACGCACGCCATCATGGGCCCCAACGGCTCCGGCAAGTCCACCCTGGCGTACTCGCTCGCCGGTCACCCGAAGTACACCATCACCGGTGGCACCGTGACCCTCGACGGCGAAGACGTCCTGGAGATGTCCGTCGACGAGCGCGCCCGCGCCGGCGTCTTCCTCGCCATGCAGTACCCGGTCGAGGTCCCCGGCGTCTCGGTCTCCAACTTCCTGCGTACGTCGGCCACCGCCATCCGCGGCGAGGCGCCGAAGCTGCGTACCTGGGTGAAGGAGGTCAAGTCCGCCATGGAGCAGCTCCAGATGGACCCGGCCTTCGCCGAGCGCAACGTCAACGAGGGCTTCTCCGGCGGTGAGAAGAAGCGCCACGAGATCCTCCAGCTGGAGCTCCTCAAGCCGAAGATCGCGATCCTCGACGAGACCGACTCCGGCCTCGACGTCGACGCCCTGCGCCAGGTCTCCGAAGGCGTCAACCGCGTCCGCGCGACCGGCGAGGTCGGCACGCTGCTGATCACGCACTACACGCGGATCCTCCGTTACATCAAGCCCGACTTCGTCCACGTCTTCTCGGAAGGCCGCATCGTCGAGTCCGGCGGCGCCGAGCTCGCCGACAAGCTGGAGGCGGAAGGCTACGAGGCGTACAGCACGAAGGGTGGCGCGACCGCGTGACACAGTTGCCTGGCCTCCTCGACATCGAGGCGATCCGCAAGGACTTCCCCCTGCTGGATCGTGTGGTCCACGACGGGAAGAAGATCGTTTACCTGGACAACGCGGCGACTTCGCAGAAGCCGCGCCAGGTGCTCGACGCGCTGAACGAGTACTACGAGCAGCACAACGCCAACGTCCACCGTGGCGTGCACGTGCTCGCCGAGGAGGCCACGGCGCTGTACGAGGGCGCCCGCGACAAGGTCGCCGCCTTCATCAACGCGCCGAGCCGCGACGAGGTGATCTTCACCAAGAACGCCTCGGAGTCGCTCAACCTGGTCGCGAACATGCTCGGCTGGGCGGACGAGCCCTACCGGGTCGACCGCGAGACCGAGATCGCCATCACGGAGATGGAGCACCACTCCAACATCGTCCCGTGGCAGCTGCTCTCGCAGCGCACCGGCGCGAAGCTGAAGTGGTTCGGCCTGACCGACGACGGCCGGCTCGACCTGTCCAACATCGAAGAGGTCATCACGGAGAAGACGAAGATCGTCTCCTTCACGCTGGTCTCCAACATCATGGGCACGATCAACCCGGTCGACGCGATCGTCCGCCGCGCGCAGGAGGTCGGCGCGCTGGTGCTGATCGACGCCTCGCAGGCCGCTCCGCACATGCCGCTGGACGTGCAGGCGCTCGGCGCCGACTTCGTGGCCTTCACCGGCCACAAGATGTGCGGCCCGACCGGCATCGGCGTGCTCTGGGGCCGCCAGGAGCTCCTGGAGGACCTGCCTCCGTTCCTCGGCGGCGGCGAGATGATCGAGACCGTGTCGATGCACGCCTCGACGTACGCCCCGGCGCCCCACAAGTTCGAGGCGGGTACGCCCCCGATCGCCCAGGCCGTCGGCCTCGGCGCGGCCGTGGACTACCTGACCGCGATCGGCATGGACAAGATCGCCGCGCACGAGCACGCGATCACCGAGTACGCGGTGAAGCGCCTCCTGGAGGTCCCCGACCTGCGGATCATCGGCCCCACCACGGCCGAGGACCGCGGCGCCGCGATCTCCTTCACGCTCGGTGACATCCACCCCCACGATGTCGGCCAGGTCCTGGACGAGCAGGGCATCGCGGTCCGCGTGGGACACCACTGCGCGCGCCCGGTCTGCCTGCGCTACGGAATTCCCGCGACCACGCGAGCGTCTTTCTACCTGTACTCCTCTCCGGCCGACGTCGACGCACTGATCGACGGGCTGGAGCACGTACGGAACTTCTTCGGCTGACGAGGGCGACGAGGACGACGCAGTGAAGCTGGATTCGATGTACCAGGAACTGATCCTGGACCACTACAAGCACCCGCACGGGCGTGGCCTGCGCGACGGCGACGCCGAGGTGCACCACGTCAACCCGACGTGCGGCGACGAGATCACGCTGCGCGTGAAGTACGACGGCGAGACGCTCACCGACGTCTCGTACGAGGGCCAGGGCTGCTCCATCAGCCAGGCCAGCGCGTCCGTGCTGAACGAGCTGCTCGTGGGCAAGGAACTGGCCGAGGCGCAGAAGATCCAGGGCGTGTTCCTGGAGATGATGCAGTCGAAGGGCAAGATCGAGCCCGACGAGGCCATGGAGGAGGTGCTGGAGGACGCGGTCGCGTTCGTCGGCGTCTCCAAGTACCCGGCTCGCGTGAAGTGTGCTCTGCTGAGCTGGATGGCCTGGAAGGACGCGACCGCCCAGGCACTGGGCGACGCCGAGAGGAAGACGGCATGACCGAGAACGCGACGCCCGCCGAGGCGTCGATCAAGCCGGCCACCGAGGAAGAGGTCCGCGAGGCCCTCTACGACGTGGTCGACCCCGAGCTGGGGATCGACGTCGTCAACCTGGGCCTGATCTACGGCATCCACATCGACGACGCGAACATCGCGACCCTCGACATGACGCTGACCTCGGCGGCCTGCCCGCTGACGGACGTCATCGAGGACCAGGCGAAGTCGGCGACGGACGGCATCGTCAGCGAGCTCCGCATCAACTGGGTCTGGATGCCCCCGTGGGGCCCGGACAAGATCACGGACGACGGCCGCGAGCAGCTGCGCGCGCTCGGCTTCAACGTCTGAGCGACCTCGCTCCGTGAAGGGCCCCCGGCACTGAGTGCCGGGGGTCCTTCACGTTTTCCGGGAGCTTCCGGGAGCCTCCCCCGGGAGGCCCTGCGAGTTCGTCCGGCGGACGATTGAAGTGCACCGGGAGTTGGCCACGGTGGCCGAACCTGCTCGACGGCCGTCACGGCGTGACGTGTGGATCGCGCTCGGCTCGACTCGTGGGGACACCGATGAAGAAGCAGCTTGGTATCGCAGGGATCGCGGCGCTGGTCGTCGCCGGGACGGTCACGGTCGTGCCCGCGCAGGCGGTGACGTACGGGACGCCGACCATCAGCCTGTCCGCGTCGTACCTGTCCGGCGCCGTCGGCGCGGTCGGGGACCCCGTGGTGAACGTGACCGTGGGGCAGAGCGGCGCCGACGTGTCCGCGCTGACGGTCAGCGCCTCCGCGTCGAGCAAGACCTCGGTCGCCGGCACGGGCGACGTGACCGTCACGGGGGCCGGGGCGGTGCGGCAGCTGGCCGTCACCGCGCGCGGCCGCGGCTACACCAACCTCACCGTCAAGGTGGCGGGGCTGGGCGGCAAGAGCGCCACCAAGACCCTGTCCTACGCCGCCTCGGCCGCCGTGCAGAACCCGGCCGACGCCCGGTACTTCAGCGGCGCCTCCGACTCCTCGGCCGCCGTGGACGTCGGCGGCGGCTACACCGTGGTCGCCGACGACGAGAACAACGTGCTGCGCCTGTACGACCGTTCCCGCTCGGCCGCCCCGGTCCGGACCTGGGACTTCAGCTCGCAGCTCGGCGTCACCAAGGAGGTGGACATCGAGGGGGCGACCCTGATCGGCAACACCATCTACTGGACGGGCTCGCTCGGCAACAACAAGGACGGCGAGTACAAGGCGCCCCGGAACACGGTGTTCACCACCACGGTGACCGGCTCCGGGTCGGGTACGCAGCTGGCGTACGGGCGCTCGTACAAGAAGCTCCGCGACGACCTGGTGGCCTGGGACACGGCGAACGGCAACCGTTACGGCTTCGCGGCCGGCACGGCGGCGGGCGAGGCGCCCAAGCAGATCGACGGCTTCAACGTGGAGGGGCTGGAGTTCGCGCCGGGCTCGACCACGACCGCGTACCTGGGCTTCCGCGCCCCGCTGGCCCCGGCGGTGCCGGGCGGCAAGGCGCTGATCGTGCCGGTGACCAACTTCGACAAGGTGCTCTCCAGCGGGGCCAAGGCCACCTTCGGGGCGGGCATCGAGCTCGACCTCGGCGGGCTGTCGATCCGCGACATCCGCAAGAACGCGGCGGACCAGTACCTGATCCTGGCCGGCTCCTGGGCCGCGGACGACAACTCGGACCCGTACGCGCTCTACCAGTGGGACGGCGTCGCGGGCCACGCCCCGGTCAAGCGGGCCGACCTGCCGACGACCGACCCGGGCGGCTGGGAGGCCGTCGTGGACGTGCCGGACCTGTCGGTGGCGGGGGCGCGCGTGCAGCTGATCACGGACAGCGGGTCCGCGGACCTGTACGGGGACGGGGTCGAGGCCAAGGACCTGACGCACCCGGAGTGGAAGAAGGCCCGGGCGGCCTGGTTCACGCTGAACTGACGCAAGGATAGGTGCATAGGGCATGTGTACTCTCGTGCACATGCCCTGTGTACTGCTTGATGGTGTTCATGGGGGAGGCGGCCACCGCCGCGAAAATCGCCGGGATCGCACTGATCATCGGCGGCGTGGTGCTGCTGAACCTGGGCGGGGCGCACTGATGGCCCCCGCGGGCGCCGGCGGGCGCAGGTACGACCCGGACCGGCGGCAGCGGATCATCGACGCGGCGATCCGGGTGGTGGGCGCGAAGGCCATCGCAGGGCTGAGCCACCGCACCGTGGCGGCGGAGGCGGATGTTCCGCTGGGCTCGACCACGTACCACTTCAAGACGCTGGACGACCTGCTGGTCGCGGCGCTGCGACAGGCGAACGCGGGCTTCGTACCGGTGCCGGACGTCGACGACCCGGATCTGGCGGGGGCACTGGCGCGGCTGCTGGGGGAGTTCCTGACGGCGGACCGGGCGCGGGCGGAGCCGGAGTACGAGCTGTACCTGGAGGCACTGCGCCGCCCGGCGCTGCGCCCGGTGGCGGCGCAGTGGACGGAGTCCGTCTCGGCGGCCCTGACCCACCGCGTGGACCCGCGGACGGCCCGGGCCCTGGCGGCGGTGATGGACGGCATCAGCCTCCAGGTCCTGCTGACGGCGACGGAGTACGACGAGCCGTACACCCGCGAAATCCTGGCCCGCATCCTGAAATCCGGCCCGGCGGGCAACTCCGGCCCCGCCGGGCCGGAGGCGTCGCCGGCGAGCCGGCGGAGAGCCGGCAGCTAGCCGGCGGCCCGGACCGCGGCCAGCGCCGCCGTGACACTGCCCTCGATGTCCCGGATCGGATAGATCACCTCCCGCACCACCCGCTCCCGATCCACCACCAGCGTCAACCGCTTCAGCCGGCTCACCCCCGCGGCCCGAAACGTCGGCAACCGCAACGCCGCCGTCAGCGAAAGCTCCGCGTCCGAGAGCAGCGGGAACCGCAGCCCCTCCGCCTGCGCGAACTCCCGCTGTTCATCGGGCCGCTGGGTGGACACCCCGTGCACCGTCGCCCCCGCCGCCGTGAACTCCGCCAGCTGGTCCCGGTACGTGCACGACTCGAAGGTGCAGCCCTTCGCCCCCGGGATCCCCGCCCACCCCGGCGGGTAGGACTCGGCCCGGGCGTACGCGCCGGGGAAGCAGTAGAGGACCGTGAACGGCGTGTCCGCCACCGGATCCCGGACCTCCCCGAACCGGTCCGGCAGCGCCAGCTCCGGCAGCCGCGTTCCGCGCAGTGCGTGCACCCGTTCCGCCTCCCGCGAGGACTCCTCCGTCGTCGCCGTCATCTCTCCCTCTCCCAGGACCCAGGTGTCTCCCCAGTCCTGGAGGGCCACCAGGACCGGCAGCAGCCCCCGCCCGCGCGGGGTCAGCCGGTACTCGTGCCGCACCGGACGTTCCTGGTACGGCTCGCGCGTCAGCACCCCGGCTTCGACCAGCAGCTTCAGCCGCTCGGCCAGCACCTTGCGGGACATCCCCAGCTCGCGCTGGAACGCGTCGAAGCGGTGCACGCCGCGCGCGGCGTCGCGCACGATCAGCAGCGTCCACCAGTCGCCCACCACGTCGAGGGCCTGGGCGATGGCGCAGTCCGCGTCGTCGAGGTGTGTGCGCTGGGCCATGGGCACTCCTTTGTCCGTTGACCCAAGGCTGTCATGCTGACATAGTCCGTTCCCAAAAGGAACTAACCAGCGGGCGGGGGCGTGGTGCAAGGTTTCAAGGACGTGCCGAGAGCGGTGTGGCTGCTGGCGGCAGGGGTGTTCGTCAACGCCGTCGTCAGCTTCACCTTCGTCTTCGTCTTCCTGTACCTGACCGGCCCGCGCGGCCTCGGCGCCGCCCAGGCGGGCCTGGCCACCGGCATCGGCGGCGTCGGCCTCGTCGCCGGGAACTTCACCGGCGGCTGGTACGGGGACCGCTTCGGCCACCGCCGGGTGCTGCTCGCGGCCTCCACCGCCGGCGGCCTCGCCCTGATGTCCTTCCCGCTCCTGCCCACCGCCGGGCTCTGCGCCGCCCTGCCGCTGGCCCAGTACGCCTCCGGCGTGGTCCGGGCCGCGAACTCCGCGCTGGTCGCCGTCACCGTCCCCGAGGGGGCCCGCCGGCAGGCCTTCGCCGTCGTCCGCTGCGTCTCCAACGGCGGCTTCACCCTCGGCCCGCCCCTCGGAGCCCTGATCGCGACCGGGCTCTCGTACGACTGGGTCTTCGTCTGCGACGGCCTCGGGACCCTGTTCTTCGCCCTCTGGACCGCGCGCGTCGTCCCCGCCCGCGGTGCCTCCCGCAATGCCGCCGCGGCCCCGGACGGGGGTCGGGGCCGCGGCCTGTGGGCGGAGCTGCGCGCCCGGCCCGCCGTACTCGCCCTCCTCGGCGCGATCCTGGTGACCGATCTCGTCTACCGCCAGCAGTACGGCACCTTCCCCGTCTTCCTGGCCGACCACGGACACGGCACCCGGGCCTTCGGCCTCGTGATCGCCCTCAACGGTGCGGTCATCCTGCTGCTCGAGCTCCCGGCCGCCGTCGCGCTGCGCTCCCGGCCGCCGCTCCCGGTCATCGGGACCGGCCTGGTACTGGTCGGGGCCGGGTACGCTGCGCTGCTGCTTGGGGTGGGGGTTGCGAGCGCCGTGGTGATGATGGTGCTGCTGAGCCTCGGCGAGATCCTGTACAAGACCACCGCCACCGCGTACGTGGCCGACCAGGCGCCCGAGCACGCCATCGGGCGGTTCCAGAGCCTGTACGCGGGTGTCTCGGTCAGCGGTGTCGTCCTCGGGCCGCCCCTGGGCGGAGCGCTGTACGCGGCCGCGCCCGGGCTGCTGTGGCCGCTGTGCGCGGCGCTTGCGGCGGGCGCGGGCGGGGCGGTGCTGTGGGTGTCGGCGCGGCAGCGGCGACACGCGGGCGGACCGGCACATGAGACCGGTTCGCGACCGCAGGCCGTCGCCGGTTAGGTTTCGGACATGACTGCTACGCGTACCACCGGCGCCGTCGCCGCCGGACTTGCCACCATCGCCTCCGACGGCACCGTCCTCGACACCTGGTTCCCCGCCCCCGAGCTGGTCGCCGAGCCCGGCCCGGCCGGCACCGAGCGCCTCACCGCCGACCAGGCCGTGGAGCTGCTGGGCACCGCCGCGGCCAAGGCGATCCGCCTGGACGCGGTCCGCGACGTCGAGGTCGTAGCCGTCCGCACCGTGATCTCCTCCCTCGAGGACAAGCCGCTGGACGCGCACGACGCGTACCTGCGCCTGCACCTGCTCAGCCACCGCCTGGTCAAGCCGCACGGCCAGAGCCTGGACGGCGTCTTCGGACTGCTGGCCAACGTCGCCTGGACCTCGCTGGGCCCGGTCGCCGTGGACCAGGTGGAGACCGTGCGGCTGAACGCGCGCGCCGAGGGCCTGTACGTCCAGGTCACCTCGATCGACAAGTTCCCGCGGATGACGGACTACGTCGCCCCCAAGGGCGTGCGCATCGCCGACGCGGACCGGGTCCGCCTCGGCGCGCACCTCGCCGAGGGCACCACCGTCATGCACGAGGGGTTCGTCAACTTCAACGCCGGCACCCTCGGCACCTCCATGGTCGAGGGCCGCATCTCGGCGGGCGTCGTGGTCGGCGACGGCTCCGACATCGGCGGCGGCGCGTCCACGATGGGCACCCTCTCGGGCGGCGGCAAGCAGATCATCTCGATCGGCGAGCGCTGCCTGATCGGCGCCGAGGCGGGCGTCGGCATCGCGCTGGGCGACGAGTGCATCGTCGAGGCCGGCCTGTACGTGACCGCGGGCACCCGCGTCACCCTCCCGGACGGCCAGATCGTCAAGGCCCTGGAGCTCTCGGGCGCCAGCAACATCCTCTTCCGCCGCAACTCGGTCACCGGCACGGTCGAGGCCCGCCCGAACAACGCGGTCTGGGGCGGCCTGAACGAGGTCCTCCACTCCCACAACTGACGCCCACGGGCCCCGGCTGCCCGGTACAGCCACGACGCCCTCATCACCCCGGCAAGGGGGGGGTGAGGGCGTCGTGTTTCTCCCGGTCCCGGGAACGTCCCCCCGCCCCGAGCGCGGGAGGACGGGTCGGTCAGGAGTGGGGGAGGGTGCGGATGAGGCCGGCGAAGGCCTCTTCCTCCGCCTCGGTCAGTTCGACCGACTCCATCGGGTGCGCGGCAGCAGTGCGCTGCGCCGGGATCACCGCGATGCCCTCGAACGCGCCGGGCTCCGGGTGGTGGAAGCGGGCGTCCCACAGCGTGTGGCCGAGGCCGAGCACCCAGACGAGGGCGGCCACGAGCAGGACGGCAAGGCCGATTTCCTGGGCGAGGGAGATGGAGGGGAACACGCGGTCCTCCGGGGATACGGGCGGACATGGCCGAGTGCGGGGACACTGTCGAGCGTGGGGACACTCAACACCACAACCCGGCTCGAATGGGGAGGGATGTGGCGAGCGTCACGCCAGGGGCGAAAGTCCCCACATGTCCCCCGAACCGGCCCGGAGGCCTCCCCGCTCACTCCGCCAGGCGCAGCTTGAAGCCCTCGTGGCTGCGCGCGAAACCCAGCCGCTCGTAGAAGCGGTGGGCGTCCGCCCGCTGCTTGTTGCTGGTCAGCTGGACCAGGCCGCAGCCGCGCTCGCGCGCCCGCGCCACCGCCAGCCGCATCAGCTCCGCGCCCAGCCCGCCGCCCCGGCGGTCCTCGCGGATCCGTACCGCCTCGACCAGCGCCCGCTCCCGCCCGCCCTGGCCGAGGCCCGGGACGTACGTCAGCTGGAGGCAGCCGAGCACCGTCCCCGTCCCGCCCTCGCAGAGGACCAGCATCTCGTTGCGGGCATCCGCCTCGATCGCGGCGAAAGCCTGCTCGTGCGCCTCGGTGACCTCGGCCCGCTCCTCCTCGCCGGCGTCCGCCAACAGGGCCAGTACGGCGGGCAGGTCCTCACGGGTGGCAGTACGGAAGATCATGACCGGAAGTGTGGCAGGGGGCCCGGACGGGACGGCGTCCGGGCCCCTGCGGCTCAGGTCCGCACCGCGGTTACGGGCGGAAGCGGAGCACCTGCGGGTCGTGGTCGCTGTTCTGCGCCGAGAACTCCGCGTTGATGTGCACGCTGTCGTACGTGAACGACTTGATCGCCGGGCTGGTCAGGATCTGGTCCAGCACCTGGGCGTTGCCCTGGTACACGTACGAGTAGCGCTCCGCCTTCGGCAGCGACTTGATCGCCGAGTACAGCGCCCCGCCGTCCTCCAGCGCCTGCGCGGTGCCCGAGAACTCGAAGTCGTTGATGTCGCCGACGGCGAGGACGTTCGCGTTCTTGTCCGTCGCCAGGAGCTCCTTGACGAAGCCGTTCACGGCCTGCGCCTGCAGCAGCCGCTTGGCCTCCGAGGAGCGGACCGGCGGCTGGTGGGACGAGGCCAGGCCCTCGTCGCCGCCCTTGGAGCCGAAGTGGTTGGCGATCACGAAGACCGTCTTGCCCTTGAAGACGAACTCGCCCGCGAGCGGCTTGCGGCTGTCGGCCCACGCCGGGTTCGCCGGGTCGATCCGGCCGGGGGAGTGGGTCAGTGCGGCCTTGCCCTGCTCCTTGACGACACCGGTCGCGGTCACCGCGTCGCCCGCCGCGCGGTCGGTGAAGGAGACGCGGGCCGGGTTGAACAGGAACACCTGGCGGATGTTGCCGCCGGGCTCGCCGCCGTCCTTCTTGTCCTCCGGGTTGATGGTGCGCCACTGGTACGCCGGGCCGCCGGCCGCGACGATCGCCGCCGTGAACTTCGTCAGCGTCTGCTCCGCCGACACGGTGCCGTCGTTCTTGGCGCCGTTGTCGTCCTGGATCTCCTCCAGGGCCAGGATGTCGGGCGAGGCGAGGTTCGCGACGACGGCCTTCGCCAGGTTGTCGAACTTCTCCTGCGGGTCGCTCGGGTCGAGGTTCTCCACGTTGTACGTGGCCACCGCGAGCTCGTTCGCGGCCTGCGCCTTGGTCTTCTCGGGGGCGAGGGTGCCCGCCTTGACCGTGCCGAGGGCGCGGGCCACCAGGGTGTAGCCGCCGAACTGGTTGAAGTCCAGCGGGCCTTCGGTGGTGCCGGTCAGCCTGTCGCCGACGTTGGCCACCGGGAAGGGCTGCTGCGCCAGCGGCGCGAGCTGCTGGATCTGGAGCCGGCCGGTGTTCTGGGACTCGTACGAGCCGTAGATCGTGCCGCCGCGCTTGGCGGTGTTCTCCCAGCCCTTCACCGTGACCCACAGCTCCGCGTACGGGTCGGTGGCGCCGACCACGCGGGAGGTGCCGATCTTCACGTTCATGCCCTCGAGGGACTCGTAGAAGTCCAGCGCGTAGCGCGAGGGGTCCAGGGTCAGGCCGTTGATGCTGCCGGCGGCGGCCGGGTCGCCCGCCGGGGCGTACTCGGCGGGCACGTTGTACTCGTTGATCGCGACGGCCTCGGGCAGCGCGTTGCCGGAGGAGACGACGGTCACGGCCGGCTTGGAGATCTGGGTGACCGACTGGTTGCCGGAGGAGACGCCGCCGGGGATGTACTCGCCGACCAGGCCGGAGACCTTGACCGCGTCGCCGACGGCGACGGTCGGGACGGAGCTGGTGAAGACGAAGACGCCCTCACTCGTCGCGTCGTTGTCGTCGGCGTCCGGGTCCTGCATCCAGAAACCGCGCGAGCCGTACGTGCGCACGCCGGTCACGATGCCCGCGACATCGGCGACCTGCTTGCCGTTGAGCGGCGATATCCGGGTGGTGCCCTGGATGTCGTGGATGCGTATCGGATCGGCGGACGCGGCGCCTTCGGCGGCGTCGGCGGTGCCCGCCAGCAGGCCGGTGGCCAGGGCGGTGGCGACGAGTGCCGAGACGGCGGCGGAACGGGGATGCGAGGAGCGCATGGTCAGGAACTCCGGTGTGTGGAAGAGAGAAGCGAAGGGGTGATGCGTGGTTTTGGCGGGATACGTGCGGCGGGTTCGCGGCAGGGCCGCAGGAGATCCGCAGGTATCCCGGTGGTTCCCCATAGATCTACGCGCGTCAATTTCCTGTGTGACCAGGGAAGTTGTCAAGGCCTCCAGGGGATACGGAAGCTGACTGTGGGATGAACCAAAGGAGATGACCCGCCGGGCGCGCCCGATATGCGTCTACGCTTGTGCGCCGGACGGCCGCCCGCGGCGGCCGGACCACCGCCCCGGGGGCGGCCCGACCGCCGCCCCACGGCGACCGTGCACACCGCCCCACTGCGTCCGCGAGGAGACCGCCCCATGTCCGCAGAGCCGCACGCCACGCTGCCGCCCGTACGGCTGCCCTCCGATGCGGAACTGGCCCGCGACGCCCTCGCCGCCCCGCTGTTCGCCCGCGCCGTACGGCTGGCCCGCTGGGCCGGACCGGACACCCGCGTCCACATCGGCGGCGAACTCATCGCCGCACAGCTGCCCGGGGCCATCGCCGCGCTCGGCCTCGACGCCGCCGACGAGGAAGCCCCGGTGCTCGCGAGCCAGGCCTGGCGCGTGGCCGTGGACACCGGCCTGGTCGACGTGAGTGAACCCGACGACGACAACGGCGACGAGGAGCCCGGCACCGCCGTCCCCGGCGAGGACCTGGCCCTGGTGACCGGCGGCGCGCCCGGCGAGGTGCTCGACCTGTGGCTGGCCGCCCTGGACACCGTGCTCGCGGACGCGGCCGTGCCCGATCTGGACGGCCTCGTCGATGCGTTGGACGCGGGCGGCGAGATCGACTTCGACCAGCTGGACTGGAACCCGCGCCGCGAGGCGGACTTCCTCGACGGGGTCCTCGCCAACCTCTACCTGCTCACCGCCGCCGAGCACGGCGCCTCGCACGGCCCGGTTCCGCTGCCCGTGCTCGCCGCTTCGATGGTCATCCCGGAGGACATGAGCGAGCCCACCGACGCCGTGCTGGAGCAGGTCTCGGAGGCGATGATGCGCCTCGACGACCAGTTCCGGCAGCTGGAGCCGATCGGGCTCGTGGAGTTCCGGCCCGTCGACGAGGCGCTGATGACGGAGGCGGACGACGAGGAGCTCGCCGCCGGCCCGGTGCCGGGCGGCGCTGCCGACGACGAGGACGTCTCCCGGTACGGGATGGTGCGGCTGACCCCGCTCGGCCTGTACGGGATCCGCGCCCGCATGCTGGAGGCGGGGGTCGTCGCCCCCGCCGTCGGAGAGCTGGCCGACAAGGGCGCGGACGCCCTGCTCGACGCCGTCTCCGGCTACCCCGAGGGCGCGGCCCAGGCCGAGATGGAGCAGTGGCTCACCGGCCGCGAACTGCCGGCCGCGGTCGCCGAACTGCTGGCCGCCGCCCGGGGCGCCGACGAGGGCGGCCCGCTGCGCCGGCTGCGCTGCCAGCAGGCCCTCGCCCCGGCCGGTCCGGAGGCCGAGCCGGCGGTCCGCGCGGTGCTGGACGACCCGGAGCTCGGCGGGCTCGCCCGGGTCTGGCTGTCCGAGCGCGGGGCGGCCGACGTACCGGCGCCGGACGGGGCGATGGTGTTCTGGCTGACCGTCGACACGATCGCGGCGCAGCTCGCGGCGGACGGGGAGACCGCGGAACTGCCGCTGCTGATGGAGACGCTGACCGCGCACCACACCGGGTTCTTCGACCAGGTCTGGCGGGTGGAGCACCCGGCGACGGCGTACGTGCTGGAGGCGATGGGCCGGATGCACCCGGACAAGAAGGCCGCCAAGGAGGCCCGCAAGGCCGCCTTCAAGGCCCGCTCGCGGCCGTCCTGACGCGCCGGAGCGCGCTGATGCGGTGCCGGAGCGGTGCCGGAGCGGTGCCGGAGCGCGCTGATGCGGTGCCGGAACGCGCCGTTCCTGAGCCGGAGTTGGCCATTCCGGCCGCCGGGAAGGGGCCGGTTTCCCTTCGTGGGTAGTTCAGCCGCCGTTCACGTGCGGGCGGGAGCGTGTGCGCCGACGACCGCACGACAGGCGCACCACCTCCCCACCCCTGGAGACCCGATGCCGCTCAGCCGTAGAGACTTCACCGCCCGCACCGTCATCGCCGGCGCGGGAGTCGCGCTCACCGGAACGGTCGGCGCCCTCGCCACCGCCCCGGGTGCGCTGGCGGCCGACGACGGGACCCGGCGCGACGAGCAGGGCCGGCCCTGCGAGCCCGGCTACGGCCCGCTCCTCCCGGACCCGGCGGGACTGCTCGCCCTCCCCGCCGGATTCGGCTACCGCGTGATCACCCACAGCGGGGTCACCACCCTCGAATCGGGCGAGTCCACGCCGTCCAACCACGACGGCACGGCCGCCTTCGAGGGCCACCGCGGGGTCACCCTCCTCGTCAACAACCACGAGCTCAAGGGCAAGCGGGCGGACTGGACGCACCCCGTCCCACTCACCGAGGGCCTCGTCTACGACCCGGCCGCGGCCGGCGGCTGCACGGTCGTCGAGGTCCGGCGCGGCGGCGAGGTCGCCGAATGGGTGGGCGTCGCCGGTACGTCGACCAACTGCGCGGGCGGCGCCACCCCCTGGGAGACCTGGCTGACCTGCGAGGAGACCGAGGACCTCGCGGGCAAGAACGGCATGACCAAGGACCACGGGTACGTGTTCGAGGTCGACCCGCACGACCGGCGCGCCAACCGCGACCCGAAGCCGGTCAAGGCCTTCGGCCGGTACGCCCACGAGGCCGTGGTCATCGACCCGCGCCAGGGCCACGCCTACCTGACCGAGGACGCCTCCGGCCCCAACGGGCTGCTCTACCGCTGGACCCCGCCGAGCGGCTTCCGCCACGGGCGCGGCAAGCTCCGTACCCTCGCCGCCGACGCCGGCGTGCTGGCCGCCGCCAAGTGCTTCGACAGCGCCGGCCGGTTCGTCGACGACCTCTCGCGCGCGACGAAGATCGGCACGGTCTACGGGGTCGACTGGGTGAGCGTCCCGGACCGCGACGCGCGCACGGTGTCGGTGCGCAAGCAGTTCGCGGACGGCGCGGTGACCCGCGCGCGCAAGCTGGAGGGCATGTGGTGGGCCGACGGCGGCGCCTACTTCGTCTCCTCGTACGCCCGTGAGGAGAGCCCGGGCGCGGCGCACGACGGCCAGGTGTGGTTCTACGACCCGAAGCGGCGCACGGTCCGGCTGATGGTGGTGCTCGGGGTGAACGCCGACCCGGCCAAGGACGGCTCCTTCGACGGCCCCGACAACATCACGGTCTCCCCGTACGGCGGCCTGGTCATCGCCGAGGACGGCAGCGGCCTGCAGCACCTGTTCGGCGCAACGGAGTCGGGACGCACCTACCCGCTGGCGCGCAACGAGCTGAACAACGGGACGGCGCAGGAGCCGGAGTACTCCGAGTTCACGGGGGTCTGCTTCTCCCCGGACGGGCGCACGCTGTACGCCAACATCCAGGACCCCGGCATCATGCTCGCCATCACCGGACCGTGGCGGCGCGCGCACTGACGCCTCGGCGGCCGACGGACCGGAGGCCGGCATTCCGGCAGCCGGTACTCACGATCGACGGCTGTGCCGCCGCCCGTTCACCGGGCGGCGGCAGGCCTTCGATCGTTCACTGAGCGGCGCCGATCTCGGCGTGGCTGGCTGCGGCCCATTCCTCGAGCAGGAACTCGTACGCCTCGGAGGGCCACTCCTCGTCCACCCGGGTCTCGACGAGGTGCCGTATCGCCTCGTTCGCCTCAGCGGCGGACGGACGGGCGGGACCCGCAGG
This sequence comes from Streptomyces sp. NBC_01296, assembly GCF_035984415.1. NCBI lineage: Bacteria > Bacillati > Actinomycetota > Actinomycetes > Kitasatosporales > Streptomycetaceae > Streptomyces > Streptomyces sp. NBC_01296. The sequence continues at coordinate 6,447,183 of NZ_CP130720.1, forward strand.
CCGGAGTGTGCTGTACATGCTTTCAAGGCTACGGGCGGGCACTGACAGTCACCTCCGGATTAAGGGTGGAATCCATCACCTCGGCCCTCGGGCCGATCGATCACGGTAGCTCCGGGTGCCCGCCCACCTGCTCAGAGTGCCTGCGAAGCGGGCTGGACCATGCCGCGGACTGTGCGCGACTTCACAAAGTCCCCGATCGCCGTCATCTCCCATTCGCCCGAGAACTGGCGGACCAGCTTGGCCATCATGACCCCGGTCTGCGGCTGGGCTCCGGTGAGGTCGAAGCGCACCAGCTCCTCCCCGCTCGCGGCGTCGATCAGGCGGCAGTAGGCCTTGGCGACCTCGGTGAACTTCTGGCCGGAGAAGGAGTTGACCGTGAAGACCAGGCCCGTGGCCTCGGCGGGCAGCCGCCCGAGGTCCACCACGATCACCTCGTCGTCCCCGGCGCCCTCACCGGTGAGGTTGTCGCCCGAGTGCTTGATGGCGCCGCCCAGGATGGACAGCTTGCCGAAGTAGCAGCTGTCGATGTGGTTGCGCTGCGGGCCGTACGCGATGACGGAGGCGTCGAGGTCGATGTCCCGGCCTTGGAACGCCGGCTCCCAGCCCAGGCCCATCTTCACCTGGGAGAGCAGCGGGCGGCCGTTCTTGACCAGGGAGACGGTCTGGTTCTTCTGGAGGCTGACCCGGCCCTTGTCGAGGTTGATCTTCCCGGTGCCGGCGGCGACCGGGGCCGCGCTCGGCGGGGCGGGCGGGGCGGGCGGGGCGGCAGGGGCCGCCGGCGTCGCGGGGGCGCTCGGCCAGGAGGAGGCGGACGGAGCGGACGGTGCCGAGGGGGTCTGACCCCAGACCGGGGCCGAAGGGGTGACCGGGGCCGCAGGAGCCTGCGGGGCGGCCGCGGGCGGCGGGGTGGGTTCCTCGTCCACGGAGACCCCGAAGTCGGTCGCGATCCCGGCGAGGCCGTTGGCGTACCCCTGGCCGACCGCACGCACCTTCCACACGCCGCCGCGCTGGTAGACCTCGACGACCACGAGCGCGGTCTCGGTGCCCAGCTGCGGCGGGGTGAACGTGGCGATCACCGCGCCGCTGTCCGCATTGCGCACGGTGGCCGTGGGCTCGATGCCCTGGAAGGTCTGACCTGCGGCGTCGGGACTGGCCGTGACCACGATCCGCTCGATGCCCGGCGGCAGCGCGCCCGTGTCCACCGTGATCGAGTCCGGCGCCGCCCCGCCGCCCGACCGGTGGCTGACACCGGGCCCGGACGGCTGGTTGTAGAAGATGAAGTCGGCGTCGGAACGCACCTTGCCGTCCGCCGCGAGGAGGAGTCCCGACACGTCGAGCCGCACCGGGGCAGCCACGTCCACCGTCACACGGACGGTATGGAGCGGCAGGTTGGAACCTGGGGTCATAGCGGTCATGCCGGGAGAACGACCGGAGGCCCTTTGCCGTTCCCTTACCCTCGCCGCGGATTTCAGCGCCGGTTGCGGGGGTGGTTCTTCGCCGTCCGCTCGTTGCCGAACTTGTACGCGCCGGTCCAGCGGGCCATCACGAGCTGCGCGTCGCCCGACTCCACCTCGGCGAGGAACTTCTCGGCCCGCCCGCCCCGCAGGGTGCTCGCGGCCCGCCCCTGGTGCGTGATGACCACGCTGTTGTCGCTGCGCTGCTCGTACGTGAATCCGTGAGGTCTCGGCATGACCGGCAGCCTGCCCCCGCGCGGGCGGGGCGGGCAACGGGTTTAAGGCCGGGCGGGGGCAGGCTGCCGGCCGGGCCGTGGGCGGGTCCGGTCCGGCGGGGCAGGGCCGGGCCCGCGGCCGCCTCAGTCGCCCGTGACGCGGCGCGGCAGCCCCAGCGGGTTCGCCTCGCGCAGTTCCTCCGGAAGCAGCGGGTCCGGGACCGACTGGTAGGCCACCGGCCGCAGCCATCGCTCGATGGCGGTCCCGCCGACCGAGGTGGAGTGCGAGGTCGCCGCCGGGTACGGGCCGCCGTGGTGCTGGGCCGGGGCCACCGCGACACCGGTCGGCCAGCCGTTGACCACGATCCGTCCGGCCAGCGCCGTGACCTGCGCAATCAGTTCCGCCGCCGGACCCGAACCGCCGTCGGCCTCGGCCGCGGACAGCTGGAGCGTGGCGCTCAGGTTCCCGGGGAGCAGGCCGAGCACCGACCCCGCCTCGCGCTGGTCGGCGTACCGGACGACCACGGTCACCGGTCCGAAGCACTCGTCGAGCAGCACCTCGTACGCGCCGCCCTCCAGGAGGATCCCGGCCGGCACGGTCAGGTAGCCCGCCCCGACGGTGTGCTCGCCGCCGGAACCCGGGGTGACGGGCGCGGTGACGCCGGGTAGCGCGGCCCGCTCGCGCACGCCGGAGACGAAGTTCTCCCGCATCCGGTGGTCGAGCAGGACGCCCGGCTCGGTCTCGCCGAGGGCCTTCGTGAGCGCGCCGGTGAACCGGTCGCCGTCCGCGCCCTCGGGGACCAGGACCAGGCCCGGCTTGACGCAGAACTGGCCGACCCCGAGGGTGACCGAGCCCGCGAGCCCGGCGGCGATCTCCTCGGCCCGCTCGGCGGCGGCCGCCGGGGTGACCACGACGGGGTTGAGGGAGCCGAGTTCGCCGTGGAACGGGATGGGGACGGGACGGGCGGCGGCCGCGTCGAACAGCGCCCGCCCGCCCCGGATGGAACCGGTGAATCCGGCGGCGGAGACGAGGGGGTGGCGGATCAGCTCCAGGCCCGCGTCGAACCCGTGGACGACGCGGACCACGTCGGCCGGCAGCCCGGCCGCCACGGCGGCCCGGCGCAGCAGCGAGGCGCACAGCTCGGAGGTGGCCGGGTGGTCGGGGTGCGCCTTGACGACCACCGGGCAGCCGGCGGCCAGCGCGCTCGCGGTGTCCCCGCCGGGGACGGAGAACGCGAGCGGGAAGTTGGAGGCGGCGTAGACCGCGACCACGCCCAGCGGCACCTTGTAGCGGCGCAGTTCGGGGCGCGGCGGGACGGCGGCGGCGTCCGCGCGGTCGATGCGGATGTCGAGGTAGGAGCCCTCGTCCACGGCGTCGGCGAAGGCCCGAAGCTGGCCGGTGGTGCGGGCGAGCTCGCCGGTGAGCCGGCCCGGCCCGAGGGCGGTCTCGGCGTCGGCGGCCTCGATCACGTGGTCCGCGGCCTCGTCGAGCAGCTCGGCGGCGGCGCGCAGGAAGGCCGCGCGGGTGGTGCGGTCGGCGAGCGCGCCACGGGCCGCGTGGGCGGCGCGTACGGCCTCGTCCACCTCGCCGGATGTGGCTTCCACCGCAACCTGTTCGCGCTGCTTCCCGGTGCGGGGGTCCACACTCCAGACTGGTGTTGCTGCCATGGCGCACTGCCTCCTGGATCTACGCTGACCCGCGCGGTGGCGTTCAGTATTCTGAACGCCGTTCCGATGGATGAATGATCACATCCGCTCCGGACTCTATTTCCGGGTCTTCCGCGTTGACAAGAGACAAGAGGGGCAAGAAGGCGAATGACCACAGTTGAGCCGGAGCGGTCCGCCGTGGAATCGGAGGGGCCGGGGGGCCCGGGGGCGCCGGCGGCCGTCAAATCGGCCGTCCGCACGGTCCTGTTGCTGGAGCACTTCGCGGCGCGGCCCGGACTGCACAGCCTGGCCGACATCCAGCACGACCTCTCGCTGCCCAAGTCGAGCCTCTACATGCTGCTGCGCACGCTGGTGAACCTGGGGTGGGTGGAGACGGACGCGACGGGCACCCGGTACGGCATCGGCGTACGGGCCCTGCTCGTCGGCAGCTCGTACATCGACGGGGACGAGGTCGTCGCCGCGGCCCGGCCCACCCTGGACCGGCTCTCCGACGACACCACCGAGACCATCCACCTGGCCCGGATGGACGGCACGAGCGTCGTCTACCTGGCCACCCGCCAGTCCCAGCACTACCTGCGGCCGTTCACCCGCGTCGGGCGGCGGCTGCCCGTGCACTCGACGGCGCTGGGCAAGGCCCTGCTGGCGACCCACTCCGACGAGGAGGTGCGGGCGCTCCTGCCGCGGCGGCTGGAGGCGGTCACCGAGCACACGATCACCGACCGGGACCGGCTCGTCGACGAGTTGGCGCTGGTACGGGAGCAGGGCTACGCGGTGGACCGCGAGGAGAACACCCTCGGGCTGCGCTGTTTCGGGGTGGCCGTGCCCTACCGGACGCCGGCCCGGGACGCGGTGAGCTGCTCGGTGCCGGTGGCCCGGCTGACGGCGGGCCACGAGCAGAAGATCAAGGCGGCGCTGTTCGAGGCGCGGGACCGGCTGTCGGTGGCGACCCGCCGTATGTGAGCCGGTGGTGGCGGGTCCGGTGGTCACGGGCCCGGGGGTCACGGGCCCGGGGGAGGTGGGTCCGGGGAGGTGGGCCGCCTCCCCCGGGTGGGGGAGGCGGTTCACCTTCATGGGGGAGGTGGCGGGGCGGCGTGCACGCGACTGTTGGGTCATGACCGAACGAGCGGTGCACACGAGCGAGTCGCTGTACGCGGCGCGGCCCCCGGCCCCCGGCCTGGGAACCGGGCGCAGGATCCTGCGAGCGGCGGGCCTGGCCGCCACCCTGCCGTACCTGTGCCTGAAGGGCGCCTGGCTGGCGGGGAGCCACCTCGGGATACCGGACGGAAGCGTGCTGCTGGAGCCCGGCCCGTTCTTCAAAGTGGCGAACGCCGTCACTCTGGTGATGGACGCGGCCGTCATCGTGCTGCTGCTGGTGTTCACCCGCCCCTGGGGCATACGGGTGCGGTCCTGGCTGCTGACCGTCCCGGTCTTCATCGCCACCGGACTGCTCGTCCCGATCGTCGTGGCCTTCCCCGGCCAGCTCCTCCTGGGGGCCGTGGGCCTGGGGCCGGACGCGGCCGCGGAAGCGGCCAAGGAGCCCTTCCTCGATCCCTGGGTCTTCAACGTGGTCTACACCGGGTTCATCGTGCAGGCCGTGGTCCTGGCCGGGGTGTTCGTCCCCTATGCGCGGCAGCGCTGGGGCAGCCTGTGGCAGGGCGTCCAGGGGGAGCGGCTCCCGTCACCCACGGGGGTGGTGGCGGGAGCCGCGATGGTGGTGGCCGTGGCCGTGGCGGCGGTACAGCTCACCTGGGCGTTCGGTGGCACGGCCGGGCTCAGCGCATCGCAGATAGCCCAGTTCAACCCGCAGACGGGCATGGTGTCCGCCACCCACGGGATATGCGCGCTGGTCGCGGGGGCGGGCGCCGTGAACCTGGCCCGGGGCGGAGGCCGACCGGCGCGATGGGCACTGGCCGTCGCGTGGCCCGGGGCGGCGGCTGCGGCGAGTTGGGGCTTGTGGCTGCTGATCAGCTCGGCGGGCGTGCGCGATTCCACGAAGGAGGTCACCACCGCGATGACCCTGACCTACGCTGGCCAGATGATCACCGGTCTGCTCGCCGCGGCCGTCCTGCTCCGGTTCCTCGCCTCACGGCGCACCGTGTGACGGGGGGCGGCGCGAGCGGGAGGGGGTGATGGGGCCCGATGGGGCTCGATGGGCCCGACGAGGGCAGCGGGATGCCGGGGGGCAGCGGGATGTGGACGGGGATGCGGGCCGGCGCGGGCCGGCTGCTGGGAGCCCGGGCCCGGCTGCGCTGGGTGCACCTGATCCTGGGCGGGGCCCTGCTGATGCCGTACTTCCTCCTCGCCCAGGTGGTGGTCGGTCTCGTGGCGGGCGAGGGCAACGTCTTCGGCTCCACCCCGCTGACCTTCGCCTCCTACGGGCTCTCGCTGCCCATGGCCGCGGTGACCGCCGTCTTCGGGCTCGTCCGGCCGATGTCGGTGGGCGCCGTGCGGTCCCTGTGCGGGGTGCCGGGCGAGCTGCTGGCGCAGGGGCCGGCCCGCTCCTGGGCGGCCCGGGGGCGGACGTCGGCCTGGTGGACCCTGCACGTGGGGGTCGGCGCGGCGATCAGCGGGATGAGCCTCGCGGTGCCGCCCATGGCGATGGTGCTGATCGCGCTGCCGCTCGTGACGGCGCGGCGGAAGACCTCCCTGGGGCTGGGCTGGCTGGGCACCGACACCGCGCCGTACGCCGCCCCGCTGCTCGGGACCGGGCTGCTGTGCGGGCTCGTCCTGTGCGCCGCCGGGGCCGGGGCGCTGCTGGCCCGGCTGGCACCCGTACTGCTCGGGCCGACGGCGGCGGACCGGCTGGCCGCGGCCGAGGAGCGGGCCGCCGACCTGGCCGTGCGCAACCGGCTGGCCCGGGAGCTGCACGACGCGGTCGGGCACGCGCTGAGCGCCGTCACCCTCCAGGCGGTCGCCGCCCGGCGGGTGCTCGACAGCGACCCCGGGTTCGTACGGGAGGCGCTGGCCGCGATCGAGGACACCACCCGGCGGACGGTGGGCGAGCTGGACGCCGTGCTGGGCCTGCTGCGGGACGGCGACCCGGCCCGGCCCGACGCCGCACCCGCGCCGACCCTCGCCGCCGACCTCGACGGGCTGCTGGCGCGCACCCGGGCCGCCGGCACCACCGTCACCGCCCACCAGGACCCCGGACCGGCCGGGGACTGGGCGCAGCTCCCGGCGATCGCCTCCCGCGAGGCGTACCGGATCGTCCAGGAGGGCCTCAGCAACGCCCTGCGCCACGGCGCGGGCACCGTCGAGCTGCGGATCGCCGTACAGGGCCGGGAAGACGGCGCCGGCAGCACCCACCGTGAACTGGAGATCACCATGACCAATCCGCCGGGCACCTCCGACGGGCAGCAGCCCCGCACCAGCGGGGGCCGCGGTCTGCGCGGCGCGGCCGAGCGGGCCACCCTGCTGGGCGGCCGCGTCGAAGCGGGCCCGGACCAGGGGCTGTGGCGGCTGCGGGCCGTCCTCCCGCTCGGCGGGGGCGCCCGGTGACCGCGGCGCGGCGGCCGCCGCTGCGCATCGTGCTCGCCGACGACGAGCGGATGGTCCGCACCGCCCTGCGGGTGATCCTCGAGGCCGAACCGGACCTGGAGGTGGTCGGCGAGGCGGCCTCGGGCGCCGAGGCGGTCCCGCTGGTCCGCTCCCTGGCCCCCGACGTGGTGCTGATGGACGTCCGGATGCCCGAGATCGACGGCATCCGGGCCACCGAGCAGATCATCGCCGGCATGGCCGAACCGCCCCGGATCGTGGTCGTCACCACCTTCGAGAACGACGCGTACGTCTACGACGCGCTGCGCGCGGGCGCCTCCGGGTTCCTCCTGAAGCGGGCCGACCCCGACGAGCTGATCGGCGCGGTCCGCCTCGTCGCCCGCGGCGACTGCCTGCTCTTCCCGGCGGCCGTCCGCTCGCTCGCCGCGTCCCACGCCCCCGGGGTCCCGGGCCCCGCCGCCCCCTGGGTGGCCCGGCTCACCGAGCGGGAGGCCGACGTACTGCGCCTGATGGCCACCGGACTGTCCAACCACGAGATGAGCGAACGCCTCGGAGTCGGCCCCCAGACGGTCAAGACCCACGTCGCCGCGGTCCTCTCCAAAACCGGTTCCCGCGACCGCACCCAGGCGGTCATCGCGGCCTACGAGGGCGGCTTCATGAAGAAAGGCTGAGAACCCCGCCACAATCGGGGCAGAGCGGAACGACCCGGAGCCTTGGTGCGTCCTTCTGGGGGATGAACAAGACGATCAGGCGTGCGTCGGTCTTCTGTCTGCTCCTGGTGCTGGCCCTTTTGGTGCGGGTCACCTGGGTGCAGGCCTACCAAGGCCAGGCCCTCGCAGACAACGAGAACAACCGGCGGAACCTCATCGGGCAGTACGAGAACCCGCTGGGCAACATCATCGTGGGCGGGGAGGCGATCACCGGCTCGGTGAAGACGGACGGAAAGGACTTCGGGTACAAGCGCACGTACGTCGACGGTCCGCTCTACGCGCCGCTCACCGGCTACAGCTCCCAGGCCTTCGGCACGAGCATGCTGGAAGGCGTCTACAAGAAGGTCCTGAACGGTTCCGACGACCGGCTCAAGACCGTGATGGACATGCTCACCAACAAGCGGGCCGCGCCGGGCAACGTGCTGACCACGGTCGACAAGGACGTGCAGAAGGCCGCGTACGACGCGCTCCAGGGCAAGCAGGGCGCCGCCGTCGCCATCGATCCGGCGACCGGCGAGATCCTCGCCATCGTGAACAACCCCTCCTTCGATCCGGGCAGCATCACGGGCGCCAACGACAAGGCGGCCTGGGAGAAGCTGATCGAGGACAAGGGCAAGGCGATGGAGAACGTGGCCCTGCGCAAGCCGCAGGCGCCCGGCTCCACCTTCAAGCTGGTCACCCTGGCGGCGGCCATCGAGAACGGGCTGGTCACCAACCTCGACGCGCCGACCGGCACCCCGGACCCGTACACGATCCCGGGGACCCGGACCCAGCTGCCCAGCGAGGCGGGCTCCGCGGCCTGCAACAACGTCTCCGCGCGCACCGCGCTCCGGCTGTCCTGCAACAACGTGTTCGCTGAGCTGGCGCACCAGCTCGGCCAGGACAAGATGCGGGCGATGGCCGAGAAGCTGGGTTTCAACACGGAGACCGCGACGCCCGTCACCGCCCGGCCGGGGAGCAAGTACCCGACGAAGAAGATGTCGGTCGACCAGGTCGCGCAGACGGGTATCGGCCAGTTCGACGTGCAGGCCACCCCGCTCCAGATGGCGATGGTGACGGCCGCGATCGAGAACGGCGGCAAGCTCGTCGCCCCGCACTCGGTCTCCGAGGTCACCGACGCGAACGGCAACGTGCTGGAGAGCTTCAAGAACCCGAAGTCCGAGCAGGTCATGAACGCGAAGACCGCCTCGATGCTGCAGGACGCCATGCGGACGGTCGCCACCGAGGGCGGCGGCAAGCCCGCCCAGGTGGCGGGCGCCGAGGTGGGCGGCAAGACCGGCACCGCGCAGCGCGGTGTGAACAACAGCCTGCCGCCACTGGCCTGGTTCACCTCGTACGGCAAGCAGGGCGGCAAGCAGATCGCGGTTGCCGTGGTGATCGAGAACTCGGACACCGACCGCTCCGAGATCGGCGGTGGCAAGCTCGCCGCCCCCATCGCCCAGAAGATGATGGCGGCGTGGCTGAAGAAGTAGCCGCGCCGGTCGCCAAAGGACGCGCCGGGAACCGACACGGTTCCCGGCGCGTTTCCTTTCCCATGATCAGGACCGCGCAACCCGCAGACCTCGACGCCATAGCCGCCCTCCACAGCCGGGCCCGGGCCACCTACTACCGCGGCCGCGTCCCCGAGCAGGCCTACGCAGGCGCAGCCGAACTCGCGCGGACCCGCGAGGGCTGGTCCCGGGCCGTCGCGCGGGCCGCCGCCGACGGCGGGGTGCTCTGCGCGGAGCAGGACGGCGAGCTCACCGGAGTCGCCGCCTTCCGCACCACGGACGGCGAGACCACCCTCACCCAGCTGCACGTCGACCCGGTCCACTGGCGCCGGGGCACCGGGGCCGCCCTGCACGCCGCCTGCCTCGACGCCTGGCGGCTGGCCGGTGTGGAGCGGGCCCGGCTGGAGGTCTACGAGCACAACCTCCGGGCCCAGGCCTTCTACGCCCGCCACGGCTGGCGCCGGGATCCGGCCGGGGCCGCGCGGTCCGGATCCCACCTCACGCTCTGGCTCAGCATCGGCCCGCAGGCCGCGTCCGGGGAATGAGACGCTCCACCAGGTGGTTGAACGGGAAACCGCCGTGGCTCGCTGCCGCGGCGTTCCAATGAACCCGGAGAGAAGAAGGATCATGCGCGTCGAGATCTGGAGCGACATCGCCTGCCCCTGGTGCTACATCGGCAAGGCCCGTTTCGCCAAGGGGCTGGCCGAGTTCGCGCACCGCGACGAGGTGGAGGTCGTCTTCCGGTCCTTCGAGCTCGACCCGAACAGCCCGAAGGGCAGCACGGCGCCGGTCCTGGAGATGCTGGCCGAGAAGTACGGCCGCACCCTCGACGAGGCGCGCGGCATGGAGGAGCACGTCGCCGCCAGTGCCCGCGCCGAGGGGCTGACGTATCGCACCGACGGCCGCGACCACGGCAACACGTTCGACATCCACCGCCTGCTGCACCTGGCTGCCGCCCGCGGCCGGCAGGAGGAGCTGCTCGACCTCGCCTACCGGGCGAACTTCGCCGAGGAGTGCTCGGTCTTCGACTCCGAGGTGCTCGTCGCCCTCGCGGTCGAGGCGGGCCTGGACGAGGCGGAGGTCCGTACCGTCCTCGCGGACGACTCCGCGTACGCGGCGCAGGTGCGGGCGGACGAGCGCGAGGCGGCGGAACTCGGCGCCAACGCCGTGCCGTTCTTCGTCCTCGACCGCCGGTACGGGATCTCCGGCGGGCAGCCGGCCGAGGTGTTCACGCAGGCGCTGGAGCAGGCGTGGGCGGGCCGCGAGCTCACCGAACCGGCCGCCACGGCCGACGCCTGCGACCCCGAAGGCAGCTGCGCCGTCCCGCAGACCTGACCGCCCCGCCCTTCCGCCGTTTCCCCGAGGGCTGCGCCCCGTCCCCAAGGCTCCGGCTGAAGCCGGGAGGCCGGACGGGTCAGTGGAGGGTCTCCGCCCAGGCTGCTTCCGCGGCGGCTGCGGCCTCGGACGGGTCCGTCGAGAGGGCGGTGGACAGGGCCGTCAGGGAGGTCAGGACCGTCGCCAGCGATGCGTCCCGGCCGTAGTGGTTGACCCGGACCATCTCCCGGGCCAGCGCGCCGCCGCCCGCCGCGAGCGGGGCCGCCGGGTCGGCTCCGAGGGCCTTGGCCACCACCAGCGAGGCGTCCGGCACCCGCAGCGTGGTGGCCACCGGGGCCGCCTCCGAGGCCCGGCCCACGTACGGGGCCAAGCCCAGCGCCACCGCGCCCGCCCTGGTCGCCGCGGCGGCAGCCGCATGGCGGGCCGTCACCGCCGGCAGGCCCTCGGCCGCGATCCGGTCCAGGCACGCCTCCAGCGCCAGCATCTCCAGCTGCGCCGGGGCGTGGGGGAGCGCCGTGCGGTCCGCGTCGATCCAGCGCTCCTTCCAGTCCAGGAGGGAGAGGTACGAACGCCTCGGAGCGGCCGGGTTCTCCGCGAAGCGGGCCCAGGCCCGCTCCGAGACCGACACCGCCGAGACGCCCGCCGGGCCGCCCATCGCCTTCTGGGCGCCGATCACGCACAGGTCCACGCCCCACGCGTCCGGAAGCAGCGCCTCCGCGCCCACCGATGCCACCGCGTCCAGCATGAACAGCGCGCCGTGGGCCCGTACCGCCTCGCCGATCTCCGCGACCGGGTTCGTGTTGCCGGTCGCCGCCTCCGCGTGGACCAGGGAGACGAAGTCGATCTCCGGGTGCTCGGCCAGGGCGCGTGCCACCTGGTCCGCCGTCACCGCCGTGTCGAACGGGACCGCCAGGTCCACGACGTTCGCCCCGCAGTCGCGCAGCCAGTTGCCGAAGGTCGTCCCGTACGGGCCGGTCACCACGTTCAGCGCCGTCGAACCGGGCCGCGCACCCGAGCGGATGCACCCCTCCAGCGGCAGCAGCGCCTCGCCCTGGGTGATCACCACGTCCTCGCGGGTGCCGAGCAGGTCCGCGACCCCCTGCTCGATCTGCGCGAAGCGCTCCGCGGTGAGCGGCGGAAGGTCCAGGAGGGGGTGGTTCACGGGGGTGCTCTCTTCGTCCGGGGCGTCTCGTCCGGGGCGTGCGGGGTGACCGCATGAGCCTACCCAGCACGCACGTACAGTGCGGGACATGACCGATGACGTGCTGCATGTGAAGGGGCGTGTGCTCGTCGGGCCCGACGACGCGCGCGACGAGCTCTGGGTGGTCGGCGGCCGGATCTCCTACGAACGCCCGCACGGGGCCCGCGAGATCACCACGGTGTCCGGCTGGGCCCTGCCCGGCCTGGTCGATGCGCACTGCCACGTGGGACTTGACGCCCACGGCCCGGTCGACGCGGAGACCGCCGAGCGGCAGGCCCTGACCGACCGCGACGCCGGCACCCTGCTCATCCGCGATGCCGGATCCCCCTCCGATACCCGCTGGATCGACGACCGCGAGGACCTGCCGAAGATCATCCGGGCCGGTCGGCACATCGCCCGCCCGCGCCGCTACATCCGCAACTTCGCCCACGAGATCGAGCCGTCCGACCTCGTCGCGTACGTGGGCCGCGAGGCGCAGCGCGGCGACGGCTGGGTGAAGCTGGTGGGGGACTGGATCGACCGCGAGGTCGGGGACCTGGCGCCCTGCTGGCCGCGGGCCGAGGTCGAGGCGGCCATCGCCGAGGCGCACCGGCTGGGCGCCCGCGTCACCGCGCACTGCTTCGCGGAGGACTCGCTGCGCGACCTGGTCGAGGCGGGCATCGACTGCATCGAGCACGCCACCGGGCTCACGGAGGACACCATCCCGCTGTTCGCGGAGCGCGGCGTGGCCATCGTCCCGACGCTCGTGAACATCGCGACGTTCCCGAAGATGGCCGCGGGCGGCGAGGCCAAGTTCCCGCGCTGGTCGGCGCACATGAGGCGGTTGCACGAGCGCCGGTACGACACCGTACGGGCCGCCTACGACGCGGGCATCGGCGTGTACGTCGGCACCGACGCGGGGGGTTCCCTGCCGCACGGCCTGGTCGCGACAGAGGTCTCGGAGCTGGTGCGGGCCGGGATCCCGGCCCTGGAGGCCCTCTCGGCGACGACCTGGGCGGCGCGCGAGTGGCTCGGCAGACCAGGCCTGACCGAGGGGGCGCCGGCGGACCTCGTGGTCTACGACGCCGACCCGCGGGCCGACGTACGGGCGCTGGCGCAGCCGCGGCGGGTGGTCGTGAACGGCAAGGTCCGGGCCTGAGAGCAGGGTTGACGCACGCGTGACGCCGACGCCCCGGTGGTCGTTGTGAACGGCCGCCCAGGGCAACGGCGTCGGCGTATTCCCTTCCGCCCTGTGGCGGAAAAGAACTCCCGTTCTTCATGGTGCGCAGTTAATCGAATGCATGCACGGAAACCACCCTTTGGGGTGAACTCACTTCGGGTTGCCGCCCGTTCACTCTCCGTGCGTAAAGATTCCGAGGGTTAGAGGCCGTCGGCGCGCGATGTCCCCCATTGGCGGCGCGACGGCTCCCATCTCCCCGGGGGTTCCACCACCTTGAACAGCAACACCTTCCGCATGCCCGCAGCCGTCCTGCTCGCCACGGGAGCGGTCGCCCTGCTCACCGCTCCGCCCGCCCTCGCCACCGCAGGCGGCGGCTCCACGGGCGGCGGCGAGGGCAAGGCGGGCGCGGTCGTCCTGCGCGCCGGACTGGACGTGGGCCTGCTCAACAAGACCGTGCACGTGCCGCTGAAGACCACCCTCAACGAGGTCAGCGCCCCCGCGACGGCCCAGAAGACCGCCCTCTCCGTGACCCTGGACGGGGTCGAGGGAGGGCAGCCGGTGAGCGTGCTGCGCGCCGACGTGGCCACCTCCAAGGCCACCGCGGACAAGAACCGCGCCGAGGCGGAGGCCAACCTGGCCAACGCCGAGGTGCACGTGCCCGGGCTGCCGCTGCTCTCCCTCATCCAGGTGGAGAAGGTCACCTCCAAGGCCGTGTGCGAGGCCGGCAAGAAGCCCGTGGCCGCCTCGAACGTACTGGGCACGGTGACCGCGCTCGGCAAGAAGGTCACCCTCTCGGCGGGCGGCCCGACCAAGGTGGAGGTCCCCAAGGTGGGCCTGGTCAGCCTGGAGCTCTCCGGTACCGAGACCACCTCCACCACCGCCGCCGCGGCCGCGCTCCGGCTGAAGGTGTCCGTGAACCCGCTGGACCTCAACGTGGCGCAGGTCGAGGGCGAGGTCGTGCTCGCCGAGGCGCACTGCGAAACCCCGGCCGGGCCGGCCCCGGAGCCGTCCGGGGCCGACGTGAAGGCTCAGTCGGCCGCCTCCGGGACCGGGGCCGCCCTCACCAACGACGCCAACCTGGCCGAGACCGGCGGTGGTTCGATGACCCCGTACGTCGCGGGCGGTGCGCTGGCCCTGCTCGGCATCGGCGTGACCGCGCTGGTCGTGACCCGGCGCGGCCGCAGCTCGTGACCTCGTCACCCGGTGGCCTCGTGACCTCGTGACGCGTGACCTCGTGACCTCGTAACGGAGTCCGCAGCTCAGCGGGTGGCGTGCACCAGGCCCTGCTTGTCGGCTCCGCGTGACAGCACGGCCTCGCTGACCTGCTTGTCGACGGCGGCGTACGCGGACTGCTTGGCGGCGCCGAGCCCGGAGTCGGAAGGGGCGCAGGAGGCGCAGACGACGCGGAACGGCGGGTTCATGTCCGAGTACTGCGTGAGGTACTCCGCCTTGGTCACCTCCCAGCGGCCGGGGTGGGCGGCCGCCGGGGCGAAGGTGAAGCGCGGGATCGAGGACATGTTGCCGCGCGCCTTGTCGGCCTCGTAGAAGCTGGCGATCTGGTCGCCCATGCCGAAGACGACCCAGGTGCCGTTGATCTTCTCGTACGGCTGCGGCACGTGGTTGTGCGTGCCGATGATCAGATCGATGTCGGGGAGTCCGTCCGGGCCGCGCGAGGCGGTCAGCGCCTGCGCCACATCGCGCTGCTGCTGATCGGGCGCCGTCTGCCACTCGGTGCCCCAGTGGACGCTGAGGACGACGACGTTCGCGCCGGCCGCCCGGGCGGCGCGGGCGTCGGCGACGATCCGGTTCTGGTCGAGCAGGTTGACGGACCAGGGCTTGCCGGCCGGGACCGGGATGCCGTTCGTCCCGTACGTGTAGTCCAGCTGGGCGACCTTGGCGCCGCCGGCGGAGAGCACCGCCGGGGCCTTGGCCTCGTCGGCGCTGCGGGCCGAGCCGACGTGCTTGATGCCGACCCGGTCCAGGTGCTCCAGGGTGCGGACGAGGCCGTCGTAGCCGTCGTCCAGGGTGTGGTTCGAGCCGGTCGAGCAGCTGTCGTACCCGGCGTCCTTCAGGGCGTCGGCCAGTTGGTGCGGGGCCTTGAACGCGGGATATCCGGTGTAGGGGCCGCCGGGCCGGCCGTACGGTATCTCGTGGTGGCATATCGCCAGGTCGGCCGCGGCCACCAGGGGCTTGACCCCCGCGAGTATCTTCCGGAAGTCGTGGCTCTGGCCGGTGCCCTGCGCGTCGTCCGCGGCCCGCTGGACGATCGACGGGTACGGGATGATGTCGCCTGTCGCGACCAGCGTGAACGGCTTGGCGCCGGCGGGCGTCGTGGGACTCGCCTTGCCCGGACTCGCCTTGTTCTGGCCGGGCTTGGCCCCGAGCCGCTGCTCGCCGGCGCCGCCCCGTCCTGCGCCGGCGTCGAGGTGGTCGAGCAGGCTCGGCAGGGCGAGGATCCCGCCGGCCACGGCCGCCACTGCGGTCAGTGCCAAGCCAGTTTTTGCTTTTGTCTTCATTCCGGCCCCCCGGGGTTCCCTGCTGATGCCGAGATCATCGCCTACCTCCGCCCGCCCCGCCAACGGAGCCGGAGCGTCCGGATATCCGAGGCGCCGCAGGTCAGAGGTGTCGGCTGCGCGGCGCGGGCCGCTCGGGTGACCGGCCCTGCGCCCGGGAGGTGCAGGTCAGCGGGCGGTCAGCGCCAGGGCGTGGTCGAGGGCCTGGAGGAGGCGGCCCGTCGTGGCGCGGTCCCGGACCGCCAGCCGGAGCCAGGAGTGGTCCAGGCCCGGGAAGGTGTCCCCGCGGCGGACCGCGAAGCCGAGGGCGCGCAGCCGGGTGCGTATCTCCATGGCCCCCGCCACCCGGATCAGGACGAACGGCCCCTCCGCCACCCCGGACACCGTGATCTCCTCGAACTCCGCGAGCCCCGCCAGCAGATGCGCCCGGTCCACCGCGATCTGCCGGGCCGCGGTCTCCGCCTCCGCCAGCGCCGCCGGGGCCATGCAGGCCTCCGCCGCCACCAGCGCCGGCGAAGAGACCGGCCACAGCGGCTGCGCCGCCGCCAGCTTCGCGATCACCTCCGGCTCGGCCAGCACGTAGCCGATCCGCAGCCCCGCCAGCCCCCACGTCTTGGTCAGGCTCCGCAGCACCACCAGACCCGGAACGTCCGTCCGCCCGGCCAGCGCCTCCCGCTCACCCGGGACCGCGTCCAAGAACGCCTCGTCCACGACCAGGATCCGGCCCGGCCGGGCCAGCGCCGCCAGCACCGCCGCCGGGTGCAGGACCGACGTCGGGTTGGTCGGGTTGCCCACCACCACCAGGTCCGCGTCCTCGGGCACCGCCGCCGGGTCCAGCCGGAACCCGTCCGTCGCCCGCAGCACCACCCGCTCCACCGTGTGCCCCGCGTCGCGCAGGGCCGCCTCCGGCTCCGTGAACTGCGGGTGCACGACGACCGGTCGCTGCGTGCCCAGGGCCCGCGCGATCAGCACGAACGCCTCCGCGGCCCCCGCCGTCAACAGCACCCGATCGGCCGCCAGCCCGTGCCGAGCCGCCACCGCCGCGCGGGCCGACCGCCCGTCGGGGTATGCGGAGAGACCGTCGAGCGAAGCCGCGATGCGCTGCTTGAGCCAGTCCGGCGGGGTGTGCGCCCGTACGTTCACTGCGAGGTCCACCAGTGCGCCGCCGTCGCCGCGCACCTCCGCGTCCCCGTGATGGCGCAGGTCATGGGCCTGCGCGGTCGCCACCGCGCAGGTCGCCGCCACCGACCGGCGCTTGGGCACGAGCAGCTCGCCGCCGCCCGCGAGCGCCGCGGCCTCCGCCACGGAGGAGGTCCCGGCGGCGTCCCGCACCGTGTCGGAGGGGTGCGGGACGCAGACGCCCGCCAGCTCCTCGGCGGGATAGCTGAGCAACGGCACGCCGAAACGTTCCGCCGCGCCCGTGATCCCGGCCTCGGCCGCCTTCGACTCCACCGTGGCCAGCGCCTTCACCGCCCCGGCGGCCAGCCCGGCCCCCCGCAGCGTCTCCTCGACCAGCGCGCAGACCTCCGCCACGGACACCCCCGCCCGTCCGCCGACCCCGACCACCAGCTGCGTCGCGTACTCGCCCACCGGGATCATGCCCCCTCCGTAGTCGTCAATGGTTCGTGGCCCGCGGCCCGCGCGCACACGTGCGCACGGAGCGAGGAGTCGGTATTCAGGGGCACATGGCCGTGATCGTGGCGTTGGGCGCGTTCCTGATGACCCTGGCGGGCGGATGGACGGCGCAGCGCGTCACCGACCGCCGCCACCTCGTGCTGGGCCTGGCCGGCGGGCTGATGCTCGGCGTCGTGGGCCTCGACCTGCTGCCGGAATCGCTGCGCGCGGCGGGCCGCGAGGTGTTCGGCGTCCCGCTCGCGCTGCTGCTCTTCGTGGCCGGGTTCCTGATCGCGCACGTCGTGGAACGCCTGCTGGCCGTACGGCAGGCCGCGCACGGAGCCGAGAACGGGGGCCGCGTCCCCGAGGTCGGGCTGACGGCGGCCGCGGCGATGGTCGGCCACAGCTTCGCCGACGGAGTGGCCCTGGGCGCGGCCTTCCAGGTCGGCGGCGGGATGGGCGTGGCCGTGTCGCTGGCCGTCATCACGCACGACTTCGCCGACGGGTTCAACACGTACACGCTCACCCGGCTGTACGGGAACGCCCGCCGCAAGGCCGTGATGATGCTCGTCGCGGACGCGGTGGCCCCCGTACTGGGCGCGGCGTCCACTTTGCTGTTCACCCTTCCGGAGGAACCGCTCGGGGCGTACCTCGGCTTCTTCGGCGGAGCCCTGCTGTACCTGGCGGCCGCCGAGATCCTGCCCGAGGCGCACCACAAGCACCCCGCCCTGTCCACGCTCCTGTGCACGGTGGGCGGGGTGGCCGGGATCTGGCTGGTGGTGGGCCTCGCGAACTGAACTCACCTGGCCCGCGCCGCGGCTTCTGCGAACCGAAGGGCCACGGAGGGCTCCGCCGCCCAGTGCGTGTGCAGGTAGCTGGCGTGCACGCCCTGCTGTACGAAGCCCTCGACCCGGCGTTCGGGGTGCGTGAACCCCCAGGCGGGGGCGGCGCCGGCGCCGGGCTCGATCACCGTGCGGTGGAACTCGTGGCCGCGCAGCCGGGTGCCGGTGGCGGCGAGGGCGCTGTCCGAGACGGCGACGGCCTCGCGGTAGCCGAGGGTCAGCCGCTCCGACATCCGCGCGTCGGCGTCCAGGACCCCGCACATGGGCTTGCCGTCCAGGGAGCGGGCGAGGTACAGCAGCCCGGCGCACTCGGCGGCGACGGGCCCGCCGTCCGCGGCGAAGGCCGCGACGGCCTTGCGCAGCGGCTCGTTGGCGGCGAGCTCGGGGGCGTACACCTCGGGGAACCCGCCGCCGATCACCAGGCCGGTGGTTCCCCCGGGCAGGGCCTCGTCCCGGAGCGGGTCGAAGGTGACCACGTCCGCCCCGGCGGCGGTGAGCAGTTCGGCGTGCTCGGCGTAGGAGAACGTGAACGCGGGGCCGCCTGCGACGGCGATCACCGGTCGCAGGCCGGGGCTCCGCCCAGGAACCCGCGCCTCAAACTCCGGCGAGGCCGAACCATGCCGGCCCAGAGCCTGCTGTGGCGACCAGGCTTCGCAGGCCAACGCCGGGGCGGTCCGGGCCAGGGCCATGAGGGCCTCCAGGTCGCAGCCCGCCCGGACCTGGTCTGCCAGGGCCGCGACCGATGACAGCGCGTCGGCGCGCCGCTCGGCGACCGGCACCAGACCCAGGTGCCGCGACGGCGCGGCCACCTGCGGGGCCCGCCGCAGGACGCCGAGCACCGGCATCCCGGCCTCCTCCAGCGCCTCCCGCAGCATGACCTCGTGCCGGTCGGACCCGACCTTGTTCAGGATCACGCCCCCCAGCCGCACCTGCGGGTCGAACGAGGCGAAGCCGTGCACCAGCGCCGCCACCGACCGCGACTGCGACGACGCGTCGACCACCAGCACCACCGGCGCCCGCAGCAGCTTCGCGACCTGCGCCGTCGACGCCAGCTCACCCCGCCCCGCGGCCCCGTCGTACAGCCCCATCACGCCCTCCACGAGGGCGAGATCGCACCCCGCGGCCCCGTGCGCGAACAGCGGAGCGACCAGCTCCGGCCCGCACATGAACGCGTCCAGGTTGCGCCCCGGCCGGCCCGTGGCCAGCGCGTGGTAGCCGGGGTCGATGTAGTCGGGCCCGGCCTTGTGCGGGGACACGGCGAGGCCGCGCTCCGAGAAGGCCGCCATCAGGCCCGTCGCGACCGTGGTCTTGCCGCTGCCGGAGGACGGCGCGGCAATGACCAGGCGCGGAATGTGGAGCGATGTCACCACTCGATGCCCTTCTGGCCCTTCTGGCCGGCGTCCATCGGGTGCTTGACCTTGGTCATCTCCGTGACCAGGTCCGCGAACTCCAGCAGCTTCTCCGGCGCGTTGCGCCCCGTGATCACCACGTGCTGCGTACCGGGCCGGTCGCGCAGCACCTCGATGACCTCGTCGACGTCGATCCAGCCCCAGTGCATCGGGTACGCGAACTCGTCCAGCACGTACAGCTTGTGCGTCTCGGCGGCCAAGTCGCGCTTGACCTGCTCCCAGCCCTCCTTGGCCGCCTGTTCGTTGTCGAGCTGCGCGTCGCGCTGGACCCAGGACCAGCCCTCGCCCATCTTGTGCCAGACGACCGGGCCGCCCTCGCCGGAGGCGCCGAGCACCTTGAGCGCGTTCTCCTCGCCGACCTTCCACTTCGCCGACTTGACGAACTGGAACACCCCGATCGACCAGCCCTGGTTCCAGGCGCGCAGCGCCAGCCCGAAGGCCGCCGTCGACTTGCCCTTGCCCGGGCCGGTGTGGACGAAGACGAGCGGGCGGTTGCGGCGCTGGCGCGTGGTGAGTCCGTCGTCCGGAACGACGGTCGGCTGTCCCTGCGGCATTACGCGGCCCTCCTGGTGGTGTGGTGAGACGGGGAAGCAACTGCGGTACGTACGTTCTTCACGAGCCCGGCCAGCGAGTCGGCCCGCAGCCCGTCGAGCGTGACGGCGGGCCCGCCGAGGTCGGCGGCCAGTACACCGGCCAGCCCCAGCCGGACCGGCCCCGACTCGCAGTCCACGACCACCGACGCGACGCCCTCGGCCTGGAGCAGCCGGGCGCTGCGCCCCGCGAGTTCGCGCGGGTCCCCGCCGACGGAACCGGCCGAGGTGGCCCGCCCGTCGGTGACGACCACGAGCAGCGGACGGCGGCTCGGGTCCCGCAACCGCTCGATGCGCAGCACCTCGTGGGCCTTGAGCAGGCCCGCGGCGAGCGGGGTGCGCCCGCCCGTCGGCAGCCGCTCGAGCCGCGCCGCGGCCGCGTCCACCGAGGAGGTGGGCGGCAGCGCCAGCTCGGCGGCGGCGCCGCGGAAGGTGATCAGACCGACCTTGTCCCGGCGCTGGTAGGCGTCCAGCAGCAGCGACAGCACCGCCCCCTTGACCGCGCCCATGCGCTGCCGGGCGGCCATCGAGCCGGAGGCGTCGACGACGAAGAGGACCAGGTTGCCCTCGCGGCCCTCCCGGGTCGCCTGGCGCAGATCGTCCTTGCGCACGACGAGCCCCCGCCCGCTGCGCCCGCGCGCCTTCTGGTGCGGGGCGGCGGCCTGGACGGTCGCCGCGAGGTGCAGCTTCGTCAGGTGGCCGCGGGGGCGCTGGGCGCCGGTGGTCCGGCCGTGCGCGGTACGGGCGCGCGAACGCCGCCCGGACGCGCCCTCGCCGAGGCCCGGCACGCTGAGCATCTTGGTCCGGAACGGCTCGGCGGCCCGCACGGCGGCCTGCTCCGGTGCGGCGCCCTCCTGGGACGCGGGCTGCGGCTCGGGGGACTGGGGGGCGTCCGGGGCCGGCGGGGTCGCGTCGTCCTGCGCCTCGGGGGCTTCGGGCTCGGGTGCGTCCGGTCCGCTCTGCGGGGGGACCCCGCCGCCTCCGCCGTCGGGGCCGCCGTCCTGCGGACCGCCGTCGTCCGGGCCCTCGGGCTCGGGGTCGGGCTCGTTGTCCGGCTCCTCGTCGGGGAACCGGTCCAGGATCTCGTCGAGCTTGTCCTCGTCGAGGCCGGGCGCGTCGAAGGGGTTGCGGCGCCGCCGGTGGGGGAGCGCCAGCAGCGCGGCCTGGCGTACGTCCTCCTTGCGTACGTCGGTCCGCCCGGCCCAGGCGGCCAGCGCGGTCGCGGTGCGGGCCATCACGATGTCGGCGCGCATGCCGTCGACCTCGAAGCCGGCGCAGGTCGCCGCGATCTGCAGCAGGGAGGCGTCGCCGAGGCGGACCTTCGGGAGCAGGGCCCGGGCGGCCACGACGCGGGCGCGGACGTCCTGCTCGTCACCGGCCCAGCGGTGGGCGAAGGCGGCCGGGTCGTCCTCGTACGCGAGCCGGCGGCGCACCACCTCGACGCGCTGGGAGGGCTCGCGGGAGGCCGCCACCTCGACGGTGAGCCCGAACCGGTCGAGGAGCTGCGGGCGGAGCTCGCCCTCCTCGGGGTTCATGGTGCCGACGAGCAGGAAGCGGGCGGCGTGGCGTACGGATACGCCCTCGCGCTCGACGTACGAGGCGCCCATCGCGGCGGCGTCGAGGAGCAGGTCGATCAGGTGGTCGTGGAGCAGATTGACCTCGTCGACGTACAGGATGCCGCGGTGCGCGTCGGCCAGCAGGCCGGGCTCGAAGGCCTTCACGCCTTCGGCAAGGGCCCGCTCGATGTCGAGGGCCCCGACGAGGCGGTCCTCGGAGGCGCCGACGGGCAGCTCGACCATGCGCGCGGGCCGGTCCTGGCCCGGGCCGGGCTCGTGCGGGCCGTCGGGGCAGGCCGGGTCGGGGGCGGCGGGAGCGCAGGAGAACCGGCAGCCGGGAACGACGTCCACATGCGGCAGCAGAGCGGACAGCGCGCGGACGGCGGTGGACTTGGCGGTCCCCTTCTCGCCGCGGACCAGCACGCCGCCGACCGCTGGGCTCACGGCGTTGAGCAGGAGCGCCAGCCGCAGGTCGGTCTGGCCGACCACTGCGGTGAACGGGTAGGGCGTGCTCATGCGGTGCCTCTCCTTGTGCGGGAACGCGTACGCGTGCGCGGGCTGGTGTGGCCGTCCGGGGTGGTGGCCGCGGGCCGGGTGCGATGTCCGGGTCTGCCGGGGGCTGCCGCCGTCACGGGGCGCCCGGGGGGAGGAACGGGAGGCCCGACGGGGCTCCGGTCTCGATCAGGCGGAGCAGGGCGTCGGTGTCCGCGTGCTCGGCGATCAGGTCGCCCAGCAGGTCCAGCTGTTCCTCCCGGAGAGCGCCGAACGACGTGTCCGGGGACGGGACGAAGCGGCGCCCGGCGGCCGCGGCCACCTCACGGAGGAACGCCCGGCGGAAGCCGTCCGACTCCAGCGAGCCGTGCCAGTGGGTGCCCCACACCGACCCGACCCGGCAGCCTTCCAGACTGCGTCCATGGTCATCAGAGATGAACGCCTCCCCTCCCAGGACCTCGGCCACCCCGTGGTGGATCTCGTAGCCCGTCACCGGCTCGCCCAGCGCCGCACCCTCCGGCCGCGCCAGGGTCTTCTCCCGCTCGAAGCGGATCCGCACCGGCAGCAGGCCGAGCCCGTCCACCGAGCCCGCCCTGGATTCGACCTCGTCCTCGATGTGCTCGCCGAGCACCTGGAAGCCGCCGCAGATGCCCAGGACCGGCCGGCCCTCCGCGGCCCGCCGCGCCAGCGCATCGGCGAGGCCGCGCTCGCGCAGCCACTCCAGCGCCTTCACCGTGCCCCGGGTGCCCGGGACCACCACCAGGTCCGCGTCGACCAGCTCCTCGGCCCGGTCCACGAACCGCACCACGACCCCCGGCTCCGCCGCGAGCGCGTCGACGTCCGTGAAGTTCGACATCAGCGGCACCGCGCACACCGCGACCCGCAGGACGTCCTCGCCGACCGGCGGCGCCACGACCGACTCGCGCACCGCGCCCCGCAGGGAGACCCGGAGCCCGTCCTCCTCGTCGATGCCCAGCCCGTGCCGGAACGGCAGCACGCCGTACGTGGCCCGGCCGGTGAGCGAACGCAGCATCTCCATGCCCGGCTCCAGCAGCGACACGTCGCCGCGGAACTTGTTCACCATGTAGCCGGCGATCAGCGACTGGTCCTGCGGTGAAAGCAGCGCCGTCGTCCCGAAGAACGAGGCGAAGACCCCGCCCCGGTCGATGTCCCCGACCACGACCACCGGGAACCGCGCGGCCCGCGCGATGCCCATGTTCACGATGTCGGTCCGGCGCAGGTTGATCTCGGCCGGACTGCCCGCCCCCTCGCAGATCACGGCGTCATACGTGCCCCGCAGTTGCTCCAGACAGTCCGTGACGACCCCGAGAAGCTGTTCCTGCCGCCCGCCGTGGTAGCCGCGGGCGCTCATCTCGCCCACCGGCTTGCCCAGCAGCACCACCTGGCTGCTGCGGTCGCTGCCGGGCTTGAGCAGCACCGGGTTCATCAGCGCCGTCGGCTCCACGCACGCCGCCTGCGCCTGCATCGCCTGCGCCCGCCCGATCTCGGCGCCCCCGCGCGTGACGAACGAGTTCAGCGACATGTTCTGCGCCTTGAACGGCGCCACCTTCACGCCCTGCCGGGCCAGCCAGCGGCAGATGCCCGCCGTGACCACGCTCTTGCCCGCGTCCGATGTCGTACCGGCGACGAGGAGTCCCCCGCCCAGTTTCCCGCCGCTCACGGGCGTCCCCTCCCAGCCACACGTGACACTGCACAGCGCAGTGCCACACACGCTCCCAGCGCCAGCCACGTCACCTGCCGCGACAGCCGCACCGCCCGTTCGATGTCCGCGACCTGCACCGGCCGGCCCGTCTCGCCGTTCAGCACGGCCCGGTGCTCGACCCGCCCCCCGTACGCCAGCGTGCCCCCCAGCCGTACGCCGAGCGCTCCGGCGAACGAGGCCTCCACCGGGCCGGCGTTCGGGCTCGGGTGCCGGGCGGCGTCCGCACGCCAGGCCCGTACGGCCCCCCGCCGGTCGGGCCCGGCCAGTACGGCGGCCAACGCCGTCAGCCGGGCGCCCGGCCAGCCCGCGAGGTCGTCGAGCCGGGCCGAGGCCCAGCCGTAGCGCAGGTAGCGCGGCGACTTGTGGCCCACCATCGCGTCCAGGGTGTTCACGGCGCGGAAGGCCAGCAGCCCGGGGACACCGGCGGCGGCGCCCCACACCAGGGCCCCGACCACCGCGTCGGAGGTGTTCTCGGCGACCGACTCCACGACGGCGCGGGCCATCTGCTGCTCGTCCAGGGCCTGCGGGTCGCGTCCGCACAGGTGCGGCAGCCGCTCCCGGGCCACCTCGGCGTCCCCGGCGGCGAGCGCGCCGCCGATGGCGCGGGCCTCGCGGCCCAGGGAGGTGCCGCCGACGACGGCCCAGGTGGCCGCTGCGGTCAGGGCGATACGGGCGGCTGCGGGCCGGGAGCGCACGGCGCGGGCGCCCAGCGCGCCGACGGCGGCCGCGCCCCCGGCGCACACGAGGGTGTGGAGGAGGCCCCGGGCGCGGTCGTCGCGCCACAGGGCGCCTTCGACGGCGGCGGCTGCTCGTCCGAAGGCGGCCACGGGGTGCCCTCGGCGCGGATCTCCGAGGATCCGGTCGCCGATCAGGCCCGCCGTGGCGCCGTACGCGAAAACGCGATCGGCACGCATGGTGGCAGGTATGTCCTCACTCAGGGTCCGCGCCCTGGTTCGACGTGTCCGGCGGTGGGAGTTCCTGGCTCCCGGGGCGCACGTGCCGCGTGCTCCCCGGTGACAGTGGCGGGACCGCGCCGGATTCGCACCGGACTTCCTCTCCATGCCGCCGTATTGGCTCGGGCAGTCCACCACGCACCGAGAAGGCCCGTCAACTCGCCGTTGACCTGCGGCGAGGCAGGTCACCGCGCCGGGCCCCAGGCACGGGAAAGCTCCCCCCGGGAAGCCCGGAGGGAGCTTTCGTGCGCCGTGCCCGAATCGGTCAGCTGACGATCAGGTAGATCCCGTACGCCACGGCCGCCGCGACGAGCGCGAAGCAGGCGTACGCGCCGCTGCGGGCCAGGGTGGCGGTGCCGCCCTGCTCGGTGGCGGTCTCGTGCTTGGAGAGGCCCACCAGGCCCAGGGTGAACAGGGCCACGAGTGTGACGGTGGCGGAGAGGCTGACCCCGAAGACGGAGCCGAGTGCTGCCCAGTCGATCTTCATACTGCGGATTCCTCTGTCGTTCTCGGGGTCAGACCGCGGCGGCCGGGGCCGCAGGCGTGGTCGGGGCGGCCGCCGGGATGGTGGCCTTCAGGTCCGCGTCGGTCACCGCGGCGGTCGTACCGGCGGCGGCCACGGTCGGCGGGACGGCGACGGCGGCCATGGCCGTGGTGACGACGCCCGGCTCCTCGGCCGCGTCCGGCTGCACGTCGTTGACGTTGCTGTGGTCGACGACCTGGCGGCGGGAGATGACCCAGATGGCGGCGCAGGAGCCGACCAGGAAGAGCGCGACGGCGGCGACGCCGAGGTCACCGGTACGCATGACCAGCTCGGCACCGGAGGCGACGACGGCCGCGGCCGGCAGGGTCAGGCCCCAGGCGATGAACATGCGCGTGGCGGTGGACCAGCGGACCACACCGCCCTTGCGGCCCAGACCCGCACCCATGACGGCGCCGGAGCACGCGTGGGTGGTGGAGAGGGAGAAGCCGAGGCTGGAGGAGGCCAGGATGACGCTGGCGGCCGAGGTCTGGGCGGCGAAGCCCTGCTGCGGCTGCAGGTCGGTCAGGCCGCTGCCCATGGTGCGGATGATGCGCCAGCCGCCCAGGGAGGTGCCCAGCGCGATGGCCAGGCCGGCCGAGACGATGACCCACACCGGCGGGTTGGAGCCGGGCGCGAGCGCGCCGCCGGCGACCAGCGCCAGGGTGATGATGCCCATCGTCTTCTGTGCGTCGTTGGTGCCGTGCGCGAGGGAGACGAGACCGGCCGAGGCGATCTGGCCGGCGCGGTAGCCCTTGGTGGAGGTCTTCTTGCCGACGTTCCCGCCGAGCTTGTACGTGACCTTGGCGGCCAGCATCGCGGCCGCACCGGCCACGATCGGCGCGGCGACCGCGGGGAGCAGCACCTTGGTGACGAGCGTGCCGCCGTTGACGGCGCCGAGGCCGGCAGAGGCGACGGCCGCGCCGACCAGGCCGCCCATCAGGGCGTGGGAGGAGCTGGAGGGAAGTCCGACCAGCCAGGTGACGAGATTCCAGAGGATCGCGCCGACCAGGGCGGCGAAGATCACTTCTGGCTGGATGCCCTCCTCGTTGACCAGGCCCTTGGAGATCGTCTTGGCGACCTCCACGGACATGAACGCGCCGACGAGGTTGAGCACGGCGGACATGGCCACCGCCGTCTTGGGCTTGAGGGCGCCGGTCGAGATGGTGGTGGCCATCGCGTTGGCTGTGTCGTGGAAACCGTTCGTGAAGTCGAACACGAGAGCGGTGATGATCACGATCCCGAGGAGAAGCGTTATGTGCTCCATTTACCCAGGCTTCTGTTTGACGTCAGTGGCTCGGCGACCGTAGGCAACCTGAGTGAACGGAAGATGAACTGACGCGGGCGGAGCGGTGTACTGGCCCGTCGTGCCATCGGGACCTTCGTCCTGATTTTGCCGCCGATACCGCGATTAATGCACGTCAAAGCGGGGTGAACGAAAGGATCCGCAGGGGATCACAGGCCCCTGGATCCGCCCTCGAGGGGTCCTGGAAGAGATCTAGATCACTCCTCCGGGCACCCCGCCGCGCCGCTGCGCGATCCCTTCCCGGACCCGCCCGGCGGTATGCGGAGCATTCCGCTCAGGTGGCCCGCCCGGGCTCCCGCCTCGACACTGGAGCCGTGCGTACCGCCACAGCGACGGCCGCGGTCGTCGCCACCTCCCTCGTCGGTGCCGGTGCAGCCGCGGTCGCGGCCGGCCGGTACGCCGCCGACGCCGCCCTGCGGCACGGGCCCGGCCGCCCCCTGCCCGGCGAGCCCCGGCTCAGCGTCCACTCCGCCGGCTCCGGGCGGATCGTGCTGACCCGCTCGCTGGCCTCCCTGCGCCCCGGTACGTACGGACTCGCCGCCCCCGGGGTGCACGCCGTGGTCGGGCCCGTCCTCGAGGGAGCCGCGCCCGGCCCGGACACCGTCGTGCGCCGGCTCCTCGCCGTCACCCACGGCAGCCTCGAGCCCGGCACCCGGGTCGCCCTCACCCCCCAGGTCCATGCGGGCAACCCCCGCACCGCCCTCGGGCTCGACCATGCCGACGTGGACATCCCCGGCGAGCTCGGCGGGCTGCCCGCCTGGTTCGTGCCCGCCGCCCGCGACACCTGGGTGATCACCGTGCACGGGCTCGGTGCCGGCCGCGAGCACCCGATGGTGGTCATGCCCTTCCTGCACCGCCAGCGGATGCCCGTCCTCGACCTCGCCTACCGCGGCGACCTCGGCGCCCCTGCCTCACCGGACGGTCTCGGCCACCTCGGCGAGTCGGAATGGCGGGACGTGGACGCCGCCATCCGCTACGCCCTGCGCTACGGCGCCCGCCGGGTCGTCCTGCACGGCTGGTCCACCGGCGCCGCTATGGCCCTGTACGCCGCGGAGCGCTCGGCCCTCGCCGACCGGATCTCCGGGCTCGTGCTGGACTCGCCGGTGCTCGACTGGCACGCCACCCTGCGGGCGCTCGTCGCCGCCCGCCGCACCCCGGCCCCGCTGGTGCCGCTCGCGGTGCGGGCCGCCGAGGGGAGCGCCGGGCTGCGCGCCGACCGCCGGGAGCCCGGAGCGGACCCCGCGGCGCTGCGCGTCCCCGTCCTGATCTTCCACGGCCCGGACGACGCGCTCGCCCCCTGGGAGCCCTCCCGCCGGCTCGCCGCCGCCCGCCCCGACCTCGTCACCCTGAGGACCGTCCGCGAAGCCCCGCACGGGGCGATGTGGAACGCCGACCCGGCCGGATACGAGGAAGCCCTGAGGCGCTTTCTCACCCCTCTTATGTGAAGGCCGTGTGCCGGACGGGACAGGGAGGGCGCATTCTCCCCGTATGTCCTCCCCGCGACCACCGATAATGGCTGGTTCCGTTTGGGCTTTCGGCCGGTGACGGGCGAGACTGCTTCCGTGACGTCCCGAAAGCCTGATGAGCAGTTGGCTCGCGACTCCAGACTCCGACTCGTCTCCCCGCGTTCCGTCGCCGCGGCCCGCAAGGCGGTGACCGACCGACGCGCCCGTACCGCCTCCCGGCCCCCGGCGGGTACCCCGGCCACGGCCGAACTCGCGAACCGGGCCCGGGCCTCGCTCGCCGATGCCGTACGGCTCGCCCGCTGGGCCGAGCTCAACCTCGGCGCCGGCGGCGGAGGCCGCCCCGCCCCGGCGGGAGCGCTGCCCGCCCCCGATGTGGAACGGGCCGCCGCTGGACTGAACCTGACACACGGGCAGATCCGGGTCGGCTGGGACCGCGCCCGGCTCGCCGGCCTCGTGGAAGTGCACGGCGGCCATGCCCGGCCCGGCTGGCGGCTGCGCGCCTGGGACCGCGACGACACCGCCGTACTGCGCGGCTGGGTCGCGCTGTTCGACGCCTGGTCGCTGGTCCACCCGGCTCCCGCCGACATCGCGCCCGCGGTCGTCGCCGAGGTGGTCGAGGCGATGCCCCAACTGCTGTCCCTGCTCCAGCTGTCCGCCGGTCCCGTGACCGTGCCGGATCTGCTGGACCTGCTCGGCCAGCGGGTCACCGAACTGCGCGACGAGCGGTGCGAGGTCCCCTACGACGCCCCGGCGCACGAGACTTCGCCGTCTGACGGGTTGGCAGCCACGGCCGACGCCGAGGCGACCGGCTCCGAGGCGGCCGGTCCCGGGGTGGCCGTCGCGGTCGCGGAGGCCGCCACCGCCACCGCCACCGCCACCGCCCACGCGGCGCCCGTTCCGCTCGCCCGGCTGCTGCGCTGGGCGCTCGGCGGACTCGCCGCCGTCGACGCCGTCACCCTCGGTCCCGCGCAGGCCGCCCTCACCCCGCTCGGCAGCTGGGCCGTCTGGGTCAAGCTCGAGCAGATCTGCGTCGCCGCGCAGAGCCCCGCCGGGAACATCGAGCAGTCCGCCGCCGCGATGCTGCACGGCTGCGCCCGGCTCACCCCGGGTCCGGCCCGCGCCGAGTACCAGGCCTGGCTCGCCGCCCGTCCCGTCGGCCACGCCGTCAGCGAGCTGCTGCACGCCGCCCGCGGCGAGGATGCCCTGCTGCGCGGCCTGGCCTTCGAGGCCCTGCGCGTGGTCGGCGCCCCGGCCGAAGCCGAGGTCCGCGCCGCCGTCCGCGACGCCGCCCTGCGGCCCTACGCCCTGCTCTGGCTCGCCGAGCACGACGGGGTGGATCCCGACGAGGCCCAGGACGTGCTCACCGCCGAGGAGTCGACCTGGCTCTGGGTGGACACCGCGGCCGCCATCGCCGACCACGGCGAGGCCGACCTGCTGGCACGCCACCTCGACTCGGCCGTCCGCACCACCGTCCCGCGGCTGCTGGGCGAGGTCCGCGCGGTCGGCCATCCGCGCACCGTTCAGGTTCTGGTCGCCCTGGCCGCCGCCCACCCGGACCCGGCCCTGGCCAAAGCGGTCCGCCGGGCCGCGTTCCAGGTCCACACCGGCGGCGCGTAGCGCCCGTAGGGGTACGTACGCAGGAACGCGCCGCGGGTCTCAGACCTGCGGCGCGTACGTCCCGAAGCTCCAGATGTTGCCCTCGGCGTCCCTGGCCGTGTAGTCGCGGGACCCGTAGTCCTGGTCGGTGGGCTCCATCAGGATCTCCACGCCGTGCTCCGCGGCCCGCCGGTGGTGGGCGTCCACATCGTCGACCACGACGTAGACCCCCGCGGGCCCGCCGCCCTCCATGGCCTTGTCGAAGACGCTGCCGGTGCCCTTGCTGCCCAGCATCACCAGGCCGTTGCCGTAGGCCAGTTCCGCGTGCATCACCGAGCCGTCCTCGCCCTCGTACACCGCGACCTGGCTGAAGCCGAAGGCCGCGGTCAGCAGCTTGATGGCCGCCTTCGCGTCGCGGTAACGCAGTGTGGGACAGATGGACGGAACGCCTGCCATGACGACCACTCCCTCTCGTGACGGTGATCTGCGTCACAGCATGGCAGGCGCCATCGGCAGTCAGCGGAAGGTGTTGCACCGGGCCATGTCGCCCGTGCGGTACCCCTGGTAGAACCACTGCTGGCGCTGCTGGGCCGAGCCGTGCGTCCAGGACTCCGGGGTCACCCGGCCCTGGAACTTCTCCTGGATCCGGTCGTCGCCGACCGCGGCCGCCGCGTCCAGGCCGTCCCCGATGTCCTGGTCGGTGAGGCTCGTGATCAGCGGCCGGCCCGTGGACTCGTCCGGGGTCTTCGTCGCGTGGTGCGCCCACACCCCGGCGTAGCAGTCGGCCTGCAGTTCGACCTTGACCGCGTTGCTGTTCGCGCCCGGCTGTCCGCCCTGGGCCTTCTGCAGCGTTCCGGTCAGGTTCTGGATGTGGTGCCCGTACTCGTGGGCGACGACGTAGGCCTGGGCGAACGGGCCGCCGCTCGCGCCGAACTTCGTCCTCAGGTCGTCGAAGAAGCCGAGGTCCAGGTAGACCCGCCGGTCGGCGGGGCAGTAGAAGGGGCCGACCGCCGAGGTGGCGGCCCCGCAGGCGGTGTTCACCCGGCCGGTGAAGAAGACCGTCGACGCCGGGGTGTACCGGCCGCCGCGCCGGGTGAACTCTTCCCTCCAGAAGTCCTGGGTGCTGTTGACGACCGCGACCAGCCGGCAGTCCTCCCGCGCGTTCGCGTCCCGCCCCTTCTTGCAGGACTGCTCCACCTGACTGACGGACGACGAGGTCGCCACCGACTCCGGGTTCCCCGAGGACAGCCCCAGTTCGTCCGGGCCCACGCCGAAGAGCAGCCCGAGGACCAGTGCGATCAGGCCCGCGATACCGCCGCCGATCGTCGCCCGCCCGCCCGGGATGCGGCTGCCGCGCACGTCCTCGACCTCGGAAGTGTCCAGATCGGCGTCGTCGTCGAACTGCATCCCGCACCGCCCTCGATTCCACGTGGCCGCCCTGCGGCGCATATCACCCGGTCCATCCTGATACGTGCCCGGGCCCATCGGGGTGGTCCGTGGGCCGAACGGGGGACCGGGCGGGGGGCCGGAAGAGGCACGGGCGGGGCGTGCGTCAAGGGCCGGACGCCCCCATAACCAGTTGCACACCCCCGGTAGAATGAATCCCATGGCAAATCTCCTCGCGGATTAGCGGCGTCGAAGCATCGCGTCCTGCCCCCCTTCCGCCGTCCCCCCGCCCTGGAGTATTTCCGTGATCACCGCCACCGGCGTCGAGCTGCGCGCCGGCGCCCGCATCCTCATCGAGTCCGCCTCGTTCCGCATCGCCAAGGGCGACCGCATCGGCCTGGTCGGCCGCAACGGAGCGGGCAAGACCACCCTCACCAAGTGCCTCGCCGGCGAGGGCCAGCCCGCCGCCGGCTCCATCACCCGCTCGGGTGAGGTCGGCTACCTCCCGCAGGACCCGCGCACCGGTGACCTGGACGTGCTCGCCCGCGACCGGATCCTGTCCGCCCGCGGCCTCGACGTCCTGCTCAAGAAGATGCGGATGAACGAGGAGCGCATCGCCACCGGCGCCGGCGCCACCCGCGAGAAGGCGCTCAAGCAGTACGAGCGCCAGGAGACCGAGTTCCTCACCAAGGGCGGCTACGCCGCCGAGTCCGAGGCCGCGACCATCTCGGCCGCCCTCAGCCTCCCCGACCGGGTCCTCGGCCAGCCGCTGCACACCCTCTCCGGTGGTCAGCGCCGCCGCGTCGAGCTCGCCCGGATCCTCTTCTCGGACGCCGACACCCTGCTCCTCGACGAGCCGACCAACCACCTCGACGCCGACTCGATCGTCTGGCTGCGCGACTACCTGAAGAACTACCGCGGCGGCTTCGTCGTGATCTCCCACGACGTCGACCTGGTCGAGACCGTGGTCAACAAGGTCTTCTACCTGGACGCCAACCGCTCCCAGATCGATGTCTACAACATGGGCTGGAAGCTCTACCAGCAGCAGCGCGAGGCCGACGAGAAGCGCCGCAAGCGCGAGCGCCAGAACGCCGAGAAGAAGGCCGCGGCCCTGAACTCGCAGGCCGACAAGATGCGCGCCAAGGCCACCAAGACCGTCGCCGCGCAGAACATGGCCAAGCGCGCCGACCGGCTGCTCGCAGGCCTGGAGGCCGTCCGCGCCTCCGACAAGGTCGCCAAGCTCCGCTTCCCGGACCCGGCGCCCTGCGGCAAGACCCCGCTGACCGCCGAGGGCCTGTCGAAGTCGTACGGCTCCCTCGAGATCTTCACCGACGTCGACCTGGCCATCGACAAGGGCTCCCGCGTCGTCATCCTCGGCCTCAACGGCGCCGGCAAGACCACCCTGCTGCGCCTGCTCTCGGGCACCGAGAAGCCGGACACCGGCGAGGTCACCCCGGGCCACGGCCTCAAGCTCGGCTACTACGCCCAGGAGCACGAGACGCTCGACCCCGAGCGCACGGTCCTGGAGAACATGCGCTCCGCCGCGCCCGACCTGGACCTGGTCGCCGTACGCAAGACGCTCGGCTCCTTCCTCTTCTCCGGGGACGACGTGGACAAGCCGGCCGGGGTCCTCTCCGGCGGCGAGAAGACCCGTCTGGCCCTGGCCACGCTGGTCGTCTCCTCGGCGAACGTGCTGCTGCTCGACGAGCCCACCAACAACCTCGACCCGGCCAGCCGCGAGGAGATCCTGGGGGCGCTGCGCACGTACAAGGGCGCGGTCATCCTCGTCACGCACGACGAGGGCGCCGTCGAGGCGCTGGAGCCGGAGCGGATCATCCTGCTCCCGGACGGCGTCGAGGACCTGTGGGGCCCGGACTACCGGGACCTCGTCTCCCTCGCCTGAGGCTCGCCGGGGGTGCCCGGCGGACGCCCGGCGGGTTGATCCAGTTCCTTATGGATCATTCGGCTCAGGCGTGATCCATCATCTGAGTGAGACGGTCTCGTACCTCTGCGTGCTGTACGACGGCCCCGGCCGTGCCCGCCCGGGCATGCGGCCGGGGCCGTCTTTTTTCGGCGTCCGGCCCCTGACCTGGCGATTCCCGGTGAGGGTGAAGAAGTGTGACGGACGTCATGCAGCGGAAGAGAAGATTCCGTTCTGCTGATGTGTCCACCGGTCGAGAAATGCCGTCGTACCGACCTTGCTGAATGGGTGGCCAGGAAGCCGGGGAGGGGTGATCATGAGAAGTCCAGAGCGCACTTCCCATGAGGAGGCACGGGTGGCCGAGACTCTGAAGAAGGGCAGCCGGGTAACCGGCGCCGCGCGCGACAAGCTCGCGGCAGACCTGAAGAAGAAGTACGACTCCGGTGCGAGTATCCGGGCGCTGGCCGAGGAAACCGGCCGGTCCTACGGATTCGTCCACCGGATGCTCAGCGAGTCCGGAGTCGTGCTGCGTGGTCGCGGTGGCGCGACGCGTGGCAAGAAGGCGGCTTCCGCCTGACCCGGAACCCTGGCCGTCAGGCCCGGGGCCGGGTGGAAGACGCTTGCCTGCCCACACCGCGGTTCCTTCGGTGACCCCCGGTCGGCCGTGTGGTCGATCGGGTGGTTACTGTGCAGTCACTTAGGCCGGGATTGCGGCCGACTGCACTCCGGAGGCACCAGATGGCTCTGCTCGACAAGGACGGCGTACGGCTCACCGTGGACGACTCGGTCGCCACGGTGACACTGACCAATCCGGCCAAGCGAAACGCTCAGTCCCCCGCGCTCTGGCGGGCGTTGACGGAGGCCGGAAGGTCGTTGCCGGGCACCGTCCGGGTCGTGGTGCTGCGCGGTGAGGGCAAGTCCTTCTCCGCCGGACTCGACCGGCAGGCGTTCACCCCCGAGGGTTTCGAGGGTGAGCCGTCCTTCCTCGATCTGGCGCGCGGTTCGGACGAACTGCTCGACTCGACCATTGCCGAGTACCAGGAGGCTTTCACCTGGTGGCGGCGCAACGACATCGTCTCCGTCGCCGCCGTGCAGGGGCATGCGATCGGCGCCGGCTTCCAGCTCGCGCTGGCGTGTGACCTGCGAGTGGTCGCGGACGACGTGCAGTTCGCCATGCGCGAGACCAGCCTCGGCCTCGTGCCGGACCTGGCGGGCACGCAGCCGCTGACCTCCCTGGTGGGCTACGCCCGCGCGCTCGAGATCTGCGCGACGGGCCGCGTCGTGCATGCCGAGGAGGCGGAGCGGGTCGGACTGGCCAACCTGGTCGTGCCGGCCGATGAGCTCGACGCGGCGGTGCAGGACCTCACGACGGCGCTGCTGGCTCCGCCGCGGGACGCCGTGGTCGAGACGAAGGCGCTGCTCCGCGATGCGGTGTCCCGCCCGTACGACGACCAGCGCTCGGCGGAACGTGCCGCCCAGGCCCGCCGCCTGCGCGACCTGGCCGGCCTTTCGGACTGACCTGCGGGGCGAGCGCGGTGCCAGGGGGCTCCGCCGGCTACGGCCGGGGGTGCCCCCAGCGCCTCGAACGCCGACGGGTCTGATGCGTCAGGGGATCAGAAGGGCCTTGCCCGGGATCTCGCGGGCTTCGATGGCGCGGTGCGCTTGCGCGGCCTCCGCCAGCGGGAACGTGCGCGCGATCACCGGGCGGAGCCGCCCCGCCGCCGCCTCGGCCAGGGCGTGGCCCGCCAGCCGGGTGATCTCCGCCGGCGGGAACTGGACCTCCGCGATCCCCCGCAGGGCGACGGCGCGCCGCTCCACCTCCGCCGGGTCCAGCTCCGTGAAGCCGCCGCTGGGGGCGCCGTGCGCCGAGACCCTCCCGCCGTCCCGGACCAGCCCGAACCCGGCCAGGCCCAGCGCGCCGCCGACCCCGTCCAGCAGGACGTCCACCGGCCCGCCGACCGCCTCGGTCCAGCCCGGTTCCGTGTAGTCCACCGCCCGGTCGGCGCCCAGCTGCCGGACCAGCGCCAGCTTCCGCTCGCCCCGCGCCGCACCCACCACGTACGCCCCCGCCGCCACCGCCATCTGCACCAGCAGCGTCCCCATCCCGCCGGCCGCGCCCAGGATCAGCACCCGGTCGCCCGGCTTGATCCCGACGCCCTCGACGATGCCCGAGCCGGTCACCCCGTCGTGCGCCAGCGCCGCCGCCTCCGCCGATTCCAGCCCCTCCGGGACCGGGACCAGCAGCTCCACCGGGACCCGGACCAGTTCCGCGTACGTCCCCTTCGTACCCGGGGCGGCCACCACCCGGCGGCCCCGCCAGCCCGGGTCCACCCCCTCGCCCACCGCGACGACCGTCCCTGCGGCCGCGCCGCCCGGCACGTACGGCGGGTGGATGCCGAAGGACTCGCCCCAGCCGCCGCGGATCTGGGTCTCCACGAAGATCGTGTCCACGGCCTCGGCCCGGACCACCACCTCGCCCGCCCCCGGCACCGGATCCGGCACTTCCACCGGCACCAGGACCTCCGGACCGCCGTACCCGTCCACCCGTACCGCCCGCATGACGCTTCCCCCTGCCCTGTCCGAAAACGGCCTCGCGGCCTTGATCACTTGCCCACTCTCCGACCTCAACCGCAGTTGAGGTCAAGGGGTGAAGGGCATCCGTTCCCGGCCGACCGGCGTAGTCCCGGTGCGCCGCCGGAGCACCGCGCATACCGTGGTGCGGAGTGAGTCCAATCCGCGCGAAGGGACACGCGATGACCGAATCCACATCCGGGGGTGCCTCACGCAACCCGGCCGACCGTGGCCGCACCACCATCTCGGACGGGGTGGTCGAGAAGATCGCCGGACTCGCCGCCCGCGAGGTGGTCGGCGTCCACGCCATGGGCAGCGGCAGCGGCCTCTCCCGCACCTTCGGCGCCGTCCGCGACCGGGTGCCCGGCGGAGCGAAATCATCGGCCACCCGCGGGGTGAAGGCCGAGGTCGGCGAAGTGCAGACCGCCCTCGACCTGGAGATCGTCGTCGACTACGGCGTGTCGATCCGCGACGTCGCGGGGGCCGTCCGTGAGAACGTCATCTCGGCGGTCGAGCGGATGACTGGCCTGGAGGTCGTCGAGGTCAACATCGCGGTCAGCGACGTGAAGCTGCCCGACGAGCCCGACGAGGAGCCGGAGTCCCGACTCCAGTGAAGGAGGAGCCCCCCATGAGGATGGCCGTCGTCGGCCTCTTCGCCGGCATGGCGCTCGCGTTCGCCGGATACTTCGGCGGATTCGGGGCCTTCCTGCTGGTGGCGGCGCTCGGCGCCATCGGCTTCATCGCCGGGCGGTTCCTGGACGGGGATCTGGAGCCCGGCGCCTTCTTCCGCCCCCGCGACCGCGACAGGTGAGGCCCCGATGACCACGCCACGGGTGGTTCCCCCACACGCGCCCCCCGCCGAACGGGGGGCCACCCGGATCGCCGACCGGGTCGTCGCCAAGATCGCGGCCCAGGCCGCCCGGGAGGCGCTCGCCGCACAGCCGGACGGGCCGCCCCGGGCCGTCGGGCCCGCGGGCGCCCCCGGTTCCGCCGGGGCCGCCACCGGGCAGGCCGCCCCGCACGCCACCGTCACCGTGCACCACGACATCGCCCGGGTACGGGTGAGCCTGGAGCTCGACTACCCCTGCGACCTCGCCGCCCGGTGCGCTGCCGTCCGCAGCCGGGTCGTCCGCCGCGTCGAGGAGTACGCCGGCATGTCCGTGCCCGAGGTGGACATCGACATCGAGCACCTGCACTCCGCGCACACCCGCACCGCCGCCCTACGGGACCGGAAGCCGCGGTGACGGCGCCCGCCCCCGGCCAAGCCCCGCCCCGGGAAGCGGCCCCGGCCCGCGTCCGCCGCTTCCGGTCCGCCCGGCGGATCCCGTCCGCGCTGACGGCACTGGCCGTGCTCGGGGTGGCGGGCCTGTTCCTGTACGACCTCGCCGCAGTACGGGCCGGCCGCCCCGGCATGCAGTGGCGTGGGGAACTCGCCCACCAGCTGGAGCGGCACACTGCCGCGGAACCGTGGGTGCTCGTCGGCGCCGGGGTCCTCGCCGTGGCCGGGGCGGTGCTCCTGTTCCTCGCGCTGACCCCCGGGCTCCGCGGGCTCCTGCCGATGCGGACGCCGGACCCGGACGGCGGGCTACGGGCCGGGCTCGGCCGCAAGGCCGCCGCGCTGGTGCTGCGCGACCGGGCCATGGAGGTGTCCGGGGTGCGTTCGGCTCGGGTCGCGGTGCGGCGCTCCCGCGTCGCGATCCGGGCGCAGTCCCACTTCCGCGAGCTGGACGACGTACGGGCCGACCTGGAGGAGGTCCTGGCCGTCGGCATCGGGGAACTGGGCCTCGCGCACGCGCCGAAGCCGCGGGTACGGGTCACCAGGGCCCCCGTCGGGAAGAGGTGAGGGGATGCTCGGGACGGTGAACCGGATCCTGCTCGGGATCATCGGCGCCGTGCTGCTCGGCGCCGGGGTGGCGGTTCTGACGGCGCTGCGGCCGCTCGGCGGCCGCCACGAGCCGCTGCTGTCCGCGGCGACCCGTGAGCGGTACTGGCACGCCGAGGGCTGGTGGTGGTGGGCGGTGGTCGCCGGGCTCGGGGTGTGTGTGGTGCTCGCGCTGTGGTGGCTGCTGGCGCAGCTGCGGCGCTCGCGGCTGCCCGCGGTGTTGGTGGACACCGGAGACGGGGCGTTCGCGGTGCTGCGCGGGCGGGCGTTGGAGGAGGCGGTGGCCGCGGAGGCGGGGGCGCTGGACGGGGTCGCCCGGTGCCGCGTGGCCCTGCGGGGCAAGCAGGGCCGCCGGAGCCGGCGCGCGGGCCCGAAGCTGCGGATGGAGCTGGAACTGGAGCCGCACGCCGTGCCGGCCGACGCCCTGGCGGGGCTGGCCGGGCCGGTGCTCAGCCACGCCCGCCGGACGGCGGGCCTCCCCGAACTGCCCGCGGAGGCCCGCTTCCGGATCACCTCCCACCGCGCCCGGCGGGTGACCTGAAGGGCTTCAGAAACCGTGGCGCGAGCCGCCGTCGACCGGGAGCATGACGCCCGTCAGGTACGAGGCCGCGGGCGACAGCAGGAACGCCGCCGAGCGGCCGAACTCCTCCGGGGTGCCGTAGCGGCGCAGCGGAATGCCGGCCTCGTTGGCCGCGCGGGCCGTCGCCGCATCGCCCGACAGGGCGTCGAGCTCGCGGACGCGGTCGGTGTCGATCCGGGCCGGCAGCAGCCCTACGACGCGGATGCCGCGCGGTCCGAGCTCCACCGACAGGGACTTGGCGAAGCCCGCCAGCCCCGGCCGCAGGCCGTTGGAGATCGTCAGACCCGGGATCGGCTCGTGGACCGAGCCCGACAGGACGAAGCCGATGACCCCGCCCTCGCCCAGCTCGGCCGCCGCCGCGCGGGCCAGGCGCACGGCGCCCAGGAAGACCGCTTCGAACGCCGCGGCCCACTGCTCGTCGGTGTTGCTCGCCGCCGAACCGGGGGCGGGGCCGCCGACGCTGATGAGGATGCCGTCCAAGCGGCCGAAGCGTTCCTTCGCGGTGGCGACGAGCGCGGCCGCCGCCTCCGGGTCGGAGTTGTCCGCGGCGATCCCCACCGCGTCCGGACCCAGCGAGGCCGCTGCTTCGGCGGCGCGGGCCGCGTCGCGGCCCGTCACGATCACCTTCGCGCCGTCCGCCGCCAGTTCGCGCGCCGAGGCGAAGCCCAGGCCGCGGGTGGCTCCGGTGACGACGTAGACACGGTCTTTCAGTCCAAGATCCATGCCCGATACGCTACGCCGTCGGCGCCGGCTCCCGCTCCGGGGTGGCGCCGGCCGCCGCGGCCGCCGCACGGTCGCGCTTCTCGCGCCGTACGAGGACCAGCCAGCCCACCGGCACCGAAGCGGCGAACAGCCACCACTGCACGGCGTACGCCATGTGCGGGCCGATCGAGTCGTGGTCGGGATCGGCGACCGTCTCCGGGCTGCCGCCCGCCGGGGCCGGAGCGGTGAGCTCCAGGTAGCCGCCGAGCACGGGCTTGCCCAGGTACTCCGCCTGCTGGGCGCTGTTGATCAGCATCACCTGGCGGTCCGGCAGGCCCTTGCGGTTCTTGATGCCGCTGCCGCCGCTCGTCTCGTCGGCCTTCAGCCGGCCGGTGACCGTCACCTCGCCCGAGGGCGCGGCCGGCACGGCCGGGTACGCGCGCGGGTCGTCGCCGCCCGCCACCCAGCCGCGGTTGACCAGCACCACGCGGCCGTCGGCCAACACCAGCGGGGTCAGGACGTGGACGCCGACCTTGTCGTCGTTGTCGGTGCGCATCCGGACGACGACCTCGTGCGCGGTGTCGTACGTCCCGGTGGCGGTGACGGCACGCCAGTAGTCGGCGCGCGGGACCTGGTGGCCGGGGGAGGTCACCTCGGTCATCGGGACCGGCTTCGCGGCCAGGTTCGACGCGATCAGCTCGTTCTGCGCGACCCGGTGCTCATGGCGGTGGTACTGCCAGAACCCCAGCTTGATCATCGCGGGGATGAGGGCGAGGGCGATGAGGGTGAGGCACACCCATTGCCGGGTCAGCACAAAGCGGTACACGCCCACGACGGTACCCCCAGCCGGGAAGACCCCGGTGGCCGGGTGGCCGTCCGGGGTCTGAAGGGGAACGGGGAAGGGGAACGGGCCGGAGGGGAACGGGCCGGAGGAGAACGGGCCGGAGGGCCGGCGGGTCACACGCGGTCGACGATGCCCACCTTCCCTTCCGCGCGGGCGCAGTGCGCCCCGCAGAACCACTGGCCCTCGACCTCGACGCCCTGCCCGATGATCTGCACACGGCAGTGCTCGCAGATGGGCGCCATGCGGTGGATGGCGCAGGAGAAGCAGTCGAAGACGTGCACGCTGCCCTGCGCGTGCACTTCGAAGGACATGCCGTAATCGTTTCCGCAGACCTCACAACGTGCCATGCGCCACAGGGTGGGACCGGACGGGCGGAACGCGGAAGCGGATGCCGGGCGAGTCGCCCGACGCTCACCCGTCTGCCGCAGCCACGTCCCGCAGGAGTTGGGTGAAGGCCGCCTCGTCGACCACCGGCGTACCGAAGGACTTCGCCTTGACCGTCTTGGAAGTGGCCGAGTCGGGGTCGTTCGTCACGAGCAGGCTCGTGAGCCGCGACACACTCGTCGCGACGTGCAGGCCCGCCTCGATCGCCCGGTCCTCCAGCAGCTCCCGGTCCACCGAGGTGTCACCCGAGAAGGCGATCCGCATGCCCTGCTTCAGCGGCCTGCCGTCCTCGAAGCGCCCCGGGTTCGGGTGCGGGCACGGCGGCCGCTTGCGCGAGGGCCGCCAGCTGCCGCTCCCGTACGAGGCCTGCTGCCCGATCCGCGGGGTGACGGGGGAGTCCGACCACTCCGTCAGCGGCCGGCATTCCAGCAGGGGCAGCCGTACGCCGTCCCGCGCGGCGGCGTGCAGCGACGGACGGAACGCCTCCGCGAGCACGCGGGCGTCGTCGAGCGCGTGGTGGGCGCGCTGCTGGACCACGCCGAAGTGCGCGGCGAGCGACTCCAGCTTGTGGTTGGGCAGCGGGAGGTTCAGCTCCTTCGACAGGGCGATGGTGCACAGCCGCTGACGGACCGGTGCGGTCACGGCGGCCCGCGCGTACTCGCGGGCGATCATCTGCCAGTCGAAGATGGCGTTGTGCGCGACCAGCACCCGGTCCGCGAGCCGGCCCGCGAACTCCTCGGCGATGTCCTTGAAGAGCGGTGCGTCCTGGAGCACGTCGCTGGTGAGTCCGTGGATCCAGACCGGGCCCGGGTCCCGCTGCGGGTTGACCAGGGTGTACCAGTGGTCCTCCACATTGCCCTGCCCGTCGAGCCGGTAGACGGCGGCGGAGATTATCCGGTCGTCGCGAGCGAGCCCGGTCGTCTCCACGTCGACGACCGCGTACCCCTCTGGGTACGCGGTCGGCCACGTCGTCTCTGCGGTCGTACGGTCGTCGAGCATGGTCACAGAGGATATCGGCACGGACCGACACCCGGGGCCCGATGGGCTAGGGGGCGGCCAGCAGGGAGCGTACGAGGGCCCGTACGGACAGCAGGAACAGCCTTTCCGGATCCGCCGGGCGGGCCAGGGCGCGGCCGAGTTCCGGGTCGTCGGGGGCGGCGGTGGAGGTCTCCCCGGCGGAGCCGGGGGGTGGGTCCCAGAGGTCGCTCTCGGCGGGGGACTGGGCGGGGGAGCGCTCGCGGTTGCGCTCCACGAGGAGGAAGCCGACGATCTGGAACTGGACCGCGCGCACCGCGTCGGCGGCCCGGGCCCCGCGCAGCCCGGCGGCGTGCACCTCGTGGACCAGGGCCTGCTGGGCGGGCAGGAACATCCGCTCGGTGAGCCCGCGTTCGTGGACCATCGCGATCAGGTGCGGCCGCTCGCGCAGTTCGCGGCGCAGGATCCGGGCCACGGAGAGGATCCGCTCGGTGGGGGTGCGGCCGGCCGGCCGGATCTCGCCCATGTCCCGGACGGTCCGCTCCACGAGGGCGTCGAGCAGTGATTCGCGGTTGCCGACGTGCCAGTAGATGGAGGTGACCGCGGTGCCCAGCTCGGCGGCGAGTTTGCGCATGGTGAGGGCGGCCGGGCCGTGCTGCTTGACCAGGCGGGTGGCCGCCTCCAGCACCTCTTCGCGGGTGAGCGTGGTTCTGGCCATGGCCGTCCCGCCATTCTGTCGGATCGTCAGTTCTGGTCCGTGCAGGGGTCTTTACCCTTCATCGGTGGCGGTGTAACTGTGTTACAGAACCGATCCGCTCAAGACGAGGGATGGTGCGAGACATGGCACGCGTACGGTACGGAGCGCGCACCGGGGCCGAGATCACGGCGTCGCGCGAGAAGAGCGCCAAGCTCCCCGACATCTGGTCCACCGGTGTGGTGGCGGTCTGGGAGAGCGACCCGGACGTGGTGGCGGCGGTCCTGCCGCCACCGCTCAAGCCCGCCGAGCGGCCCCTCGTACGGGCCAACATCAGCAAGGTCGACCTGCCCGGCTACCCCCTCGGTGCCGGCTCGGTGGCCGTCGCCGCGCAGCACGGCGGGGTCGAGGGCTGGTACCCGCTGGTCATGCCGATGACCCACGAGCGGGCCCTGATCGGCGGCCGCGAGGTCTTCGGCGAGCCGAAGAAGCTGGGCGAGGTCGGCGTCGAGCGCGACGGCCTCGTCGTACGGGCGTCCCTGGCCCGGCACGGGATCGCCTTCGTGGAGGTGCGCGGGGCGGTGGACCGCGTCCTGCCGCTGCCCGAACCGGCCGCCAAGACCGACTTCTACTTCAAGTTCCTGCCGGCGGTGGACGGTTCGGGCTTCGACGCCGACCCGGTGCTCGTCCACGTCACCCGCAACGAGAAGGTCCGCAAGCTGGAGCACATCACCGGTGACGTGGTCCTGCGCGAGTCGATGTTCGATCCCGTGGCCGACCTCCCCGTACGCCGGATCGTGGAGATCACCATCGGCGAGAAGACCACCGACCAGAAGGGCCGCGTCGTCGAGCGGGTCAGCGCCCAGGCCCTCCTCCCGTACATCCATCAGCGCTACGACGACCCGATGCAGATCCTCGACGCGCCCCCGGAGGGATCGTCAGGGGGGAGGGGCTGATGCGGCTCGAACCGGGACAGGTGGCCGTCGTCACCGGCGCCGCGAGCGGCATCGGCCTCGCCATGGCCCGCCGCTTCGCCGCCGAGGGGCTGAAGGTCGTCCTCGCCGACGTGGAGGAGGGCGCCCTGCGCAAGGCCGCCGACGAGCTGACCGCCGACGGCGCCCAGGTGCTCGCCCGGCTCGTCGACGTCAGCGACCGCGACTCCGTGATCGCGCTGGCCGACGCCGCGTACGACGCCTTCGGCGCCGTGCACGCGCTCTGCAACAACGCGGGCGTCGGCTCCGGCGCCGAGGGCCGGATGTGGGAGCACGAGCCCAACGACTGGAAATGGGCCTTCTCCGTCAACGTGTGGGGCGTCTTCCACGGCATCCAGGCCTTCGT
The DNA here is from genome assembly GCF_035984415.1 of Streptomyces sp. NBC_01296. NCBI lineage: Bacteria > Bacillati > Actinomycetota > Actinomycetes > Kitasatosporales > Streptomycetaceae > Streptomyces > Streptomyces sp. NBC_01296. The sequence continues at coordinate 6,489,767 of NZ_CP130720.1, forward strand.
CCCCCGCATGATCGCGGCCGGCGGACCCGGCCACGTCGTCAACACCTCCTCCGGCGACGGCGGCATCGCCCCGCTGCCCACCGCCTCCGTCTACGCCGTCACCAAGGCGGCCGTGGTCACCATGACCGAGTCCCTGTACGCGCACCTCAAGGCGGAGGGCGCGGCCGTCGGCGCCTCCGTCCTCTTCCCCGGCCCGCACATGCTGCGCACCGGACTGTGGGAGTCGCACCGCAACCGGCCGGAGCGGTACGCGAAGGAGCGGCCGCGCAAGTCGCCCTACCGCAGCCTCGACCAGTACGAGGCAGCGATGAAGAAGGCCGGCCACGAGGTGAACTTCACCCCGGTCGAGGAGGTCGCCGAGCACGTCGTCGACGGCATCCGCGCCGACCGCTTCTGGATGCTCCCGGCGAGCGAGCACAGCGACCGGCAGATCCGCGCCCGGTCGCAGTCGATGCTCGACCGCGCCAATCCCGCCTATCTGGAGAGCTTCATCCTCGACTGAGGAGCGTTTGCAGTGAGTGAGACCGTGAGCGACAGCAGTGCGTACGAAGACCCGTACCTGATCATCTCCTCCGACTGCCACGCGGGCCTGCCGACCGAGCACTACCGCCCGTACCTCGACTCCCGTTTCCACCCCCGGTTCGACGAGTTCCTCGGCCAGCAGGGCGCCCGCCGCGCCGAGGCCACGCGCCTCGGCGTCCGCAACGAGGCCTTCGCCGAGAAGTGGTTCCACGACCACGAGGAGGGCCTCAGGGGCGGCTGGGACACGGCGCAGCGCCTGAAGGAGCTCGACGGCGACGGGGTGGCCGCCGAGGTCGTCTTCCCCGACGCCGACGCCGTGGACAGCCAGACCGCCGCGCCCTTCGGGGTGGGCCTCGGGCTCTCCGGAGACCAGGACCCCGAGCTCGGCATGGCGGGCGCCCAGGCGCACAACCGCTGGCTGGCGGAGTTCGTCTCCGAGACCCCCGAGCGGCACTGCGGGGTCGCCCTGCTGCCCATCACGGGCGAGCCGTCGAAGGTCGTCGCCGAGATCCACCGGGCCAAGGAGTCCGGGCTCGGCGCGCTGATGATCCCCGCGATGTGGGTGGACAAGGCCCCCTACCACGACCGCCGCTACGACCCGGTCTGGGCGGCCGCGGCCGAGACGCAGATGCCGATCGTCACCCACTCCGGGTCCTCGCCCCGCCACGAGTACGGCGACCACCTGGGCATCTTCGTCTCCGAGGTCACCTGGTGGCCGGCCCGCCCGCTGTGGTTCCTGCTCTGGTCCGGGGTCTTCGAGCGGCACCCGGGCCTGAAGTTCGGCGTCGCCGAATCGGGCTGCTGGTGGCTGCCGAACCAGCTGTGGTTCATGGACCGGCTGTACCTCGGCGCGCACGGCGGCAAGAAGCTGTCGCCGTTCGAGGAGCTCAAGCGCCCGCCGAGCGAGTACCTGGACCGCCAGGTGTTCATCTGCGCGACGAACACCAAGCGGCGCGAGCTCGCGCAGCGCTACGAGATCGGCGTGGACAACATCCTGTGGGGCTCGGACTTCCCGCACCCCGAGGGCACCTGGCCCAGCACCCGGACCTGGCTGAAGAACACCTTCCACGACATCCCGGTCGGCGAGACCCGCCGGATGCTGGGCCTGGCGGCGGCGGACGTCTTCGGCTTCGACACGGGGAAGCTGGCCCCGGTCGCCCGCCGGATCGGCCCCACCCCGGCAGAGCTGGGCCAGCCGGCCGACCAGGCTTCCGTGGAGGCCTCGTGGGCCCGCTCGCGGGAGACGGGCCGCCACTGGCTGACGGGCCACGACTTCCCCGTCCTGGGGGTGTCCTGATGGCGGAGCGCTACACGGTCATCTCGGCGGACTGCCACGCGGGCGCGGACCTGCTGGACTACAAGCCGTACCTGGAGAAGCGGTACCACGAGGAGTTCGACGCCTGGGCCGCCACGTACGTGAACCCGTACGAGGACCTCCTCGCGGACACCGCGGACCGCAACTGGAACTCCGCGCGCCGGCTGTCCGAGCTCGAGGCGGACGGCATCGTGGCCGAGGTCCTCTTCCCCAACACCATCCCGCCGTTCTTCCCCAAGGCCTCGCTGATGGCCCAGCCTCCGACGGCCGCGGAGTACACGATGCGCTGGGCGGGGCTCCAGGCGCACAACCGCTGGCTGGCGGAGTTCTGCGCGGACGCACCGGGCCGGCGGGCGGGCGTGGTCCAGATCCTGCTGAACGACGTGGACGCGGCGGTGAAGGAGATCCGCCGCACGCGGGAGGCAGGCCTGACGGGCGGCATCCTGCTGCCCGGCGTCCCGCCCGGCTCGTCGGTCCCCGAGCTGTACTCGGCCGTGTACGACCCGATCTGGGCGGTGTGCGACGAGCTGGACGTCCCGGTCAACCACCACGGCGGCTCGGCGTCCCCGCCGCTCGGCGACGAGCCGGCCGCCCGGGCCGTCTTCATGGTGGAGACGACCTGGTTCTCGCACCGCGCCCTGTGGCACCTCGTCTTCGGCGGGGCCTTCCGCCGCCACCCCGGCCTGAAGCTGGTCCTGACGGAGCAGGGCTCCGGCTGGATCCCGGGGGTCGTGGAGATGCTGGACTACTACCACGGCCGCCTGGTCGCGGCGTCGGCCACGGCGGAGGCCAAGTTCGGGGCGGGCCTGGCGGAGTCCATGGGGAAGGGCCCGAGCGAGGTCTGGCGGGACAACTGCTTCGTGGGGGCGAGCTTCATGCGCCCCCACGAGGTACCGCTGCGGGAGCGGATCGGCCTCGACAAGATCATGTGGGGCAGCGACTACCCCCACGACGAGGGCACCACCCCGTTCTCCCGCGAGGGCCTGCGCATCGCGTACGCAGGCCTCCCGCAGGAGGAGGTCGCCGCGATGGTCGGCGGCAACGCGGCCCGCGTGTACGGCTTCGACCTGCCCCTGCTGGACGCGTTGGCCGCCAAGCACGGCCCCCTCGTCTCGGAGATCGCCGAGCCGCTGACCCGGATCCCCCCCGAGGCCACGAGCCCGGCCTTCGCCAAGGGGGGCTCGGTCCGCGTCTGGTGAATCCGGTGACCGGCTCCCGCCGGGCGGCTCAGTACTTGTACACGAGCCGCTCCGGCGGGATGCTCTCGGTGCCGACCACGCTGGTGCGCCGGTCCACCTCGACGACCAGCCCGTCCACCTCCGCCAACGGCGAGAGGTCCACCGTCCCGAGGCATTCGCGCAAGGCGAGCAGCCGCAGCCCGGGCAGCTCGGTCAGCGGCTCCAGCGTCCCCTCGAACGCGCATCTGATCAGCACGAGTTCGGTCAGCTGCCGGTACGGCACGAGAGCCGCGACCGACACGGGTGCGGCGTGCCGGATCTGCAGGGAGCCGAGCCCCGGCAGCGGGAGCGAGCGGACCAGCTGCCGGTACTGCAGGCCGCCCGCGATCGTCAGGTCCCTCACCCCGGGCCACCGCTCGATCCCGTCGAGGGTCATCCTGCGGACTCCCTGCCACAGGGCCAGGGACGTCAGCCCCTCGGCCGCCGGGACGTCCCCGATCCACCGCTGTGCCGGCTCGAACCCGATGACCAGGGACTTGAGCCCGTCGACCGCCGCCAGCGGGGCCAGCGAGAGACCCTCCCGGAGGTAGCCGAAGGCGAGGCTGTCCGCCGCCAGCTCGGCGACCGCCCCGATGTCCGTGACCTCCGGGCAGTCCAGCACGCCGAGGTGGCGCAGCGTCGGATGCCCGGCCAGCGGTGCGAGATCGGTCAGGGCCGGATTGCGGTGGATGACCAGCCACTCCAGGTCCCGCCGCCCGGAGATCTCCGTCGGGACGGCGCCGTTCCAGGTGAGGTGGACCCGCTGTATGTGGGGCATCCGGCCGAGCACGGCCAGCTGCTCCTGTGTGCGGACGTGCAGGTGCCCGACGCGCACGGGGGCGTCGGCCAGGACCGCGTCCGCGAACGTATCGGTGGGGAATCGCCCCCAGGAGTCGGACAGTTCATGGACCACGTCGTAGCGGTCGTCCCTCCGGAAGCCGGCGATGACCTGGAGCGCCCGCTCCCCGCCGACCAGCGCGGCCGTACGGATGACGGCGGCCGCCTGCTGCTCGTCCAGGCCCGTCGGGCCGGGCAGGAGCTCCAGGACCAGCTCGCCCGCCTTGGCCAGCTCCTCGGCCTGTCCCACCGAGTGCGGCGGCAGCAAGTGCGCCGTACGCGCCTCCACCTCGTGCCACACCTCGGGGTCCAGTTCCGGGGCGTGTTCGAGGCAGGCCGCAGCCAGCAGCACCAGCCGGCTGTTGTCCCGCTTGACCTTGTCGGCCCGCCGCAGCAGCTGCCGGAGCATGCGGGCGCGCTCGTCGGGGCGGGCGTGCCCCACCGCCATGCGGACCACGTCCTCCCACGCGTCCTCGTGGGCGTTGGCCACCAGTACGCCGAAGTCCCGTGCCTCCACGGCCGCCTTGGCTCCCAGGTAGTCCTGGAAGGTGCGGTGCACGAAGTGGACCGATCCGGGTACCGGCTCCCGCAGCAGCCCGCTGCGGATCAGCAGGTGCCGGAACACCTGCTCGGCGCCGGCCTGCGCCCGTACCTGGGGCATGGCGCCGAGCCACTCGCCCACCATCTCCTCGGCCTCCGTGCAGGACGCCTCCACCTGGCCGTTGCGGATGAGCCAGTACGCGAGCCGCTGGAGCAGCAGGGTCTGCTCGTCCCGGCTGAGGTACACGCCCTCGACACCGGAGATGTCCCGCTCGGTGTCCCGGCGTACGAGGAGCATGTCCAGGGCGGCGTCGTACAGCTCCTTGCGCGCCCTCGGCAGGTGCATGTGGCGGTCCCGGTTCAGGGCGCACAGCAGGGCGCACATGAGGGGGTTCGAGGCCAGCCACCCGAGGTCCCGGCGGGAACCGACGGACCGGATCAGCGACTTCTCGTACCGGTCGAGGCTCTCCCGCTCCTCCTCGGAGCCGCACTCGGCCCGGGCGGAGTCGTGCCAGTGCGTGATGAACGCGCTGACGTCGGCGCGCTCCATCGGCAGCAGGGACAGGAGGGAGAAGCCCTGCCCGGTCAGCCAGTCCTCCGGGACCGCCGACGGGCGGGTGGTCACCACGTAGCGGGCCCGGGGATAGGCCGCGAACAGGGATCTGAGCCACTCCTCCGTGCGGCTGCGGAGCTTGGACGGCACCTCGTCGACGCCGTCGACCAGGACCAGTGCCCGTCCTTGGGACAGCAGGTTCTCGACCCATCCGTCCGGGGCCCGCAGCGGCACCCCCGAGGCGCGCAGCCAGTTCTCCGGCATCGGCAGGCCCTCGGGCGAGTTGAACGAACGCAGCCGCAGGACGAAGGGGACGAGCGTGTTCCAGTGGCGCAGGCCGGGCTGGAAGCTCCGTCTCGCCGCATTCAGGGCCAGCCACTGCACCAGGGTGCTCTTGCCCGAGCCCGCCGGGCCGCGCAGCAGTACGCGCTCGGAAGTGCCGAGCGCCAGCTCGGTCTTCATCGCCGAGTGGCGGCCCGGCTCCTCCAGCAGCTGCTCGCCCGTCACCGCCAGGCTGATGTAGGCCAGGTCCAGCGGCCACTCCTGGCGAGCGCGGCTGAGGGTCAGGCCGAACAGCTGGAGGCGGCTGTGGGTTTCGGCGACGTAGCGCGCGTACTGCTCCTCGAAGGCGTGGGCGGCTCCGTCCGAGCGCTCGCCCAAGCGGTCCACCGCGCGCGCCAGTTCGCCCGTCCGGCGGACCAGTTCCACATCCGCCCGGGCCCCGAAGCCCGGCAGGGTCGTCATGTACTCCACCGCGTGCACGCAGCACAGCCGGACCAGGTCGCGGTAGACGGCCTCGGCCGGCCGGCTCAGGCCCGCACCGGAGGGTGGCGGCAGCGCCGCCGCCAGTGCCTGCGGGTCCAGGTCCGCCGCGAAGAGGGACTCCGCGTTCAGCGGGCCCAGCGCCGCGAAGGCGTCGCCCACCGCGTCGAGCGCCGCCAGGCGCTCGTGTTCCGGGAGGCCGCGCGTGGCCTCGCCCAGCCTGGTCGCCAGGGTCTCGGCGAGGCGGCGCACCTCCGCCGCCCCCAGCTCCGCCGGCCGGCGCCACCGCGGGGCCGGATCGGCCGGATCCACCGCCAGCCCCGCCCCCGGCAGCCGGCTCAGCAGGGACTTCACCAGCGCCCCCGCCGCCGTACCCGCCACCCGTAAGAGAACCGTCTCGAAGCCCGTCATCCCCTGCCCTCCCCTTGGCTTGGACATCATCGCGTGAACCGGCGGTAACCCCGATGGATACCGATCGGTAACAACCCCTAGCGGAGCCCCCGAACCCGCTCTATGGTGCGGGCATGCCGAACCTGCCCGATGTCGTGCTGTGGTCCATACCCGCCTTTGTGCTGCTCACCGTCATCGAGGTGGTGAGCTACCGGCTCCATCCCGACGAGGATGCCGCCGGCTACGACACCAAGGACGCGGCCACGAGCGTCGCCATGGGGCTCGGCAGCATCGGCTTCGACCTGCTGTGGAAGCTCCCGGTCGTCGCCGTCTTCACCGCGGTCTACGAGCTGACCCCGCTGCGCGTGCCGTTCCTGTGGTGGACCGCCCTGCTGATGCTGCTCGCCCAGGACTTCCTCTACTACTGGCAGCACCGCGGGCACCACGTCATCCGGATCCTTTGGGCCTGCCACGTCGTCCACCACAGCAGCCGGAACTTCAACCTCACCACCGCCCTGCGCCAGCCCTGGACCAGCGCGACCACCTGGTGGTTCTACCTGCCGATGGTCGCCCTCGGCGTGCACCCGGCCGCGATCCCGTTCTGCTACGGCATCAACCTCCTCTACCAGTTCTGGGTCCACACCGAGCGGATCGGCAAGCTGCCGCGGGCCTACGAGTACGTCTTCAACACCCCCTCCCACCACCGCGTCCACCACGCCTCCCAGGGCGGCTACCTGGACCGCAACTTCGGCGGGATCCTGATCATCTGGGACCGGATGTTCGGCTCCTGGGTGGGCGAGACCGACAAGCCCGTCTACGGGCTCACCAAGAACATCAGCACCTACAACCCGCTGCGGGTCGCCACCCACGAGTACGCCGCCATCGCCCGCGACGTCCGCGCCGCCGGCAGCTGGCGCGAGCGCGCCGGACGCGTCTTCCGCGGCCCCGGCTGGCAGCCCGCCGTCCCGGTGGCGGCCGAGAGCGCCGCCGCCGGGCCCGCCTCCGGGTCCGCCGCCGGGTCCGCCGCCCCCGCGAAGACCTCGGAGCAGGCCGCGTGAGCGACACCGAGTCCCGTGCGTTCCGTACGCCCTCCTGGGCCCGCCCCGCAGCGGTCGCCGCCGACGGGGCGCGCGGCCGGATCCTGCTCGGCGCCTTCGCCGCCGCCACCGCCGTCGATCTCGGCTCGCTGCTGGCCGGCTGGCACCTCGGGCACGTCCTCGCCAAGCCGCTGCTGATGCCGCTGCTCGTCGCGTACGTCATCACCCGACGGGCCCCCCGCCTGCTGATCGCGGCCCTGCTGTTCGGGTGGGGCGGGGACCTGGCGCTGCTCTTCGACGCCGACCCCGCCTTCCTCGTCGGCATGGGCTCCTTCGCCGCCGGGCACGTCTGCTACCTCGCGCTCTTCGGCCGGGGCAGGACGCATCCCGCGCTCGGGGGCGCGTACGCCGTCGCCCTGCTCGGGACCGTCGGCCTGCTCTGGGGCGACCTGCCGGCAGACCTGCGGATCCCGGTGGCCGGGTACAGCCTGCTGCTCACCGCCATGGCCTACCGCTCCAGCGCCCTCGGCCTGCGCGCCGGCCTCGGCGGGGCGCTGTTCCTGCTTTCCGACACCCTGATCGCCACCGGGGTCGCCGACTGGCCGCAGCTGCCGCGCCCCGACTTCTGGATCATGGCCACCTACGCCGCTGCCCAGTACCTGCTCGCCACCGGGGCGCTCCCCGCTCCCGGGCAGGCGTACCGTAGGACAGTCATACAAGACTGAACCAACTGATCCGGAGGGCAGCACACCCATGCGCGCCACCGTCATCCACGCCCCGCACGACATCCGCGTGGAGGAGGTGCCCGACGCTGCGATCCAGCGCCCCGAGGATGCCGTCGTCCGCGTCCTGCGTGCCTGTATCTGCGGCAGCGACCTGTGGGCCTACCGCGGCGAGGCCGCGCGCCAGCCAGGCCAGCGCATCGGCCACGAGTTCCTCGGCGTCGTCGAGGAGACCGGCTCGGCCGTGTCCGGCCTGAAGGCCGGCGACCTCGTCGTCGCCCCCTTCATGTGGTCCGACGGCACCTGCGACTACTGCTCCGAGGGCCTCTACACCTCCTGCGTGCACGGCGGTTTCTGGGGCTCGGTCGGCTTCGACGGCGGCCAGGGCGAGGCCGTCCGCGTCCCGCACGCCGACGGCACCCTCGTGAAGCTGCCCGCCGAGGCCGTCTCCGACGACCAGCTGCTGACCGGCCTGCTGGCCCTGTCCGACGTGATGGGCACCGGCCACCACGCCGCCCTCGGCGCCGGCGTCCGCAAGGGCTCCACCGTGGCCGTCGTCGGCGACGGCGCGGTCGGCCTGTGCGGGGTCCTCGCCGCCAAGCGCCTCGGCGCCGAGCGGATCATCGCACTGGGCCGCCACACCGCCCGTACGGACATCGCCAAGCTCTTCGGGGCCACCGACATCGTCGCCGAGCGCGGGGAGGCCGCCGAGGCCGCCGTCCGTGAGCTCACCGGCGGCCAGGGCGCGCACGCGGTCATCGAGGCCGTCGGCACCGAGCAGTCCATGCGCACCGCCGTCAACATCACCCGCGACGGCGGGGCCATCGGCTACGTCGGCGTCCCGCACGGCAGCGGCACCGGCCTCGACCTCGGCGTGATGTTCGACCGCAACATCACCCTGCGCGGCGGCGTCGCCCCGGTGCGCGCGTACATCCCGGAGCTGCTGGAGGACGTGCTGAGCGGCGCGATCGACCCGGCGCCCGTCTTCGACCGCGCCGTGTCCCTGGACGAGGTCCCGGACGGCTACCGCGCGATGGACGACCGCAGCGCGCTGAAGGTGCTCATCAAGCCCTGACGGCCCGAGCGAACGACAGGAGGGGCCGGGCTCCGGGGAAACCCCGGAGCCCGGCCCCTCCGCCCGTTCGAGCGCTCAGGCGTTCGAGCGGTTACTTCACGGCCTTCAGCGCGTCCACCACGCCGTAGCCGTAGTAGCCGGTCTGGCCCCACTTGCTCTGGCAGGTGGTGGCGTCGACCAGCGCGCCCGTGGCGTCGTAGAGCTTCTCCGGGCAGGCCGTCTTCGTGGCCTGGGCCTTCAGCATGGCCTGGAGCTGCGACGGCGTGGCGTTCGGGTGCGCGCTCTTGAGCAGCGCCGCCACGCCCGCGACGTGCGGTCCGGCCATCGAGGTGCCCTGCTTGTAGCCGTAGCCGCCGCCCGGCAGGGTCGACAGCACACGGCCGTTGGCGTCCGGCGTGGCCGGGACCTGCCACTTGTCGCCGCCGGGGGCGGCGACGTCGACGACGCCCAGGCCGAAGCTGGAGTAGTACGACCGGATGCCCTGGTCGCCGGTCGCGCTCACCGTGACCACGCCCGGCAGCTGCGTGGGGATGTCCAGGCAGTCGTGCGGGTCGATCGTGCGCGGGACCGGGGTGCCGTCGTCCGGGCTCGTGTCGTCGACGATCGCGTTCGACGCCAGGTCGTGGTTCGAGTTGCCGGCCGAGGCCACGCTGAGCACGCCCTTGCGCTCGGCGTACTTGGTCGCCCGGCCGAGGGCCTCCACCAGCGCCTTCTGGTCGTCGTCCGCCTTGCAGTTGTAGAGCCAGGGGTCGACGTAGTAGCTGTTGTTGGTCACCTCGATCCCCTTCTCGGCGGCGAACATGAAGCCGCAGACGACCGCCTCGGTGAAGAACAGGCTGGTGCCCGGCTCGCTCACCTTGATCGCGGCGACCTGCACGCCCGGCGCCACGCCCGAGATGCCGATGCCGTTGCGCGCGGCCGCGATGGTGCCGGCCACGTGCGTGCCGTGGTCGCTGCCGTCGGCGTACGGGCGCCACGCGCCCTCGGTGGTGTCCGCCACGCCGCCGACGCAGTTGGCCGACTGGCTCTTGGAGAAGTTCGCCGCGAGATCCGGGTGGGTGTCGTCGACACCCGTGTCGATGACGCCCACCGTGACGTCGCGGCTGCCATCGTTGATCTTGTGCGCCTGATCGGCCTTGATCGCCCGCAGGTCCCACTGGTTGGGCTCCAGCGGCTCCTGACCGTCCGTGGCGGCCGATGCCGCCTTGGCGGCGTCCGTCGCGCTCAGCTTCTGCGTCGTGCCCTCCTCGGTGGTCTGCACCGGCTTGAGGGGGGCCGTCCGGGTGGCGCCGACCGACACGAACAGGCCGCGCTGCGTGCGCAGCTGCTTGGCGAAGTCCGGGTTCTGGGAGTGTGCGACGACGACCCCGATCTGCTCATAGGACGTCACCACCGTTCCACCGGCCCGCTCGATGGCCTTCTTCGCGGCCTTCACCGTGGCGTACGTGTTCAGGTTCGCGACGTACGAGAGCTTGGGGCCGGTGGTGTCCGGCTTCGCCGCGGCCGCCGTACCCGCCGTGTTGCCCAGCGGGGCGGCGGAGGCCGCGACCGAGGGCAGGAAGGCGAGCGAGGCGGTGAGCGCCAGGCCGACCGGAACGGCAAGACGACCGTGCCTCTTAGGGGATCGTGACCCCAGCTGAGCCATGGGTTCTCCACATCATCCGTGAAAGAAAGCCGTCCGCGCGTGGTCGCGCAGGACGACGGGTTCATGACACGTGAACCTAGTGCCGCCGTTCGTCTTTCCGCCATCAGTTCGAGAAATCAGTTTCCGAAGAATCAACGGGTGTTGAACCGTCCCGCCGCGCCGGCCGTGCCGTTGGGCAGGGGGACTCAGCGCCACCGTTCCCCCACACGGAGGTTGTTTTGTCCGTCGTCCCCACCGCACCCGCGTCACAAGGAGAACCCCCCGTGACCACCGAAGCAGCGCCGCCGCACGGCAGCGCGGGAACATCCACGGCGAGCCCCACGGCCGAAGAGTTCACAGCCGTCCAGCAGAGCGCCGAATTCGCCGAACTGCGCAGTTCCTACCGCTCCTTCGCCTTCCCGCTCACCGTGGCCTTCATCGCCTGGTACCTGCTCTACGTCCTGCTGTCCAACTACGCCGGCGGCTTCATGGGGACCAAGCTCTTCGGCAACATCAACGTCGCCCTCGTGTTCGGCCTCGCCCAGTTCGCGACGACCTTCCTCATCGCCTGGCTGTACTCCCGGCACGCCGCCGAGAAGCTCGACCCCAAGGCCGCGGCGATCAAGGCGCGGATGGAGGCCGGCGAATGAGCGGCACCCTCCACCTCGCGACGAACGTGGCCGCGGGCGCCACCGAGCACCGGCCGCTGATCATCACCCTGTTCGGGCTGTTCGTCGTCGCCACCCTCATCATCACGATCTGGGCCGGCCGCCAGACCAAGGGCGCCGCCGACTTCTACGCGGGCGGACGCCAGTTCACGGGCTTCCAGAACGGCCTCGCCATCTCCGGCGACTACATGTCCGCCGCGTCCTTCCTCGGCATCGCCGGCGCCATCGCGCTCTTCGGCTACGACGGCTTCCTCTACTCCATCGGCTTCCTCGTGGCCTGGCTGGTCGCCCTGCTGCTCGTCGCCGAGCCGCTGCGCAACTCCGGCCGCTACACGATGGGCGACGTCCTCGCGTTCCGGATGCGCCAGCGGCCCGTCCGCACCGCCGCCGGCACCTCGACCATCGTCGTCTCGATCTTCTACCTGCTCGCCCAGATGGCCGGCGCCGGCGTGCTCGTCTCGCTGCTCCTCGGCATCACCAGCGACGGCGGCAAGGTCGCGGTCGTCGCGCTGGTCGGCGTACTGATGATCCTCTACGTCACCATCGGCGGTATGAAGGGCACCACCTGGGTCCAGATGATCAAGGCCGTCCTGCTCATCGCGGGCGCCCTGCTCATCACCTTCCTCGTGCTGCTTAAGTTCCACTTCAACATTTCCGACCTGCTGGGCAAGGCGGCCGAGAACAGCGGCCAGGGCAGCAAGTTCCTGGAGCCCGGCCTCAAGTACGGCAAGGACGCGACGACGAAGCTGGACTTCATCTCGCTCGGCATCGCCCTGGTCCTCGGCACCGCCGGCCTGCCGCACATCCTGATCCGCTTCTACACGGTTCCCAACGCCAAGGCCGCCCGCAAGTCCGTGAACTGGGCCATCGGCATCATCGGCGCCTTCTACCTGATGACCATCGCCCTCGGATTCGGCGCCGCGGCCCTGCTCAAGCGCACCGACATCATCGCCTCCAACAAGGCCGGCAACACCGCGGCCCCGCTGGTGGCCCAGGAACTGGGCGGCGGCGCGGGCTCCACCGGCGGCGCCGTCCTGCTCGCCGTGATCTCCGCGGTCGCCTTCGCCACCATCCTCGCGGTGGTGGCCGGGCTCACCCTCGCCTCCTCCTCGTCCTTCGCCCACGACCTGTACGTGAACGTGATCCGCAAGGGCAACGCCACCGAGCAGGAGGAGGTCCGGGCGGCCCGCTGGTCCACGGTCGTGATCGGCGCCGTCGCCATCGGCCTCGGGGCCCTGGCCCGCGACCTCAACGTCGCCGGCCTCGTCGCCCTCGCCTTCGCGGTCGCCGCCTCCGCGAACCTGCCGACGATCCTCTACAGCCTCTTCTGGAAGCGGTTCAGCACCCAGGGCGCGCTGTGGTCGATCTACGGCGGCCTCGTTTCCGCGGTCGTCCTGGTGCTCTTCTCGCCGGTCGTCTCCGGGAAGCCCACCTCGATGTTCAAGGACGCCGACTTCTACTGGTTCCCCCTGGAGAACCCGGGCATCGTGTCGATCCCGCTCGGCTTCCTGCTGGGCTGGCTGGGAACCGTCATGGCGAAGGAGAAGGCCGACCCCCGGAAGTTCGCGGAACTCGAGGTCCGCTCCCTTACCGGAACCGGCGCGCACTGAGACCGTGCTCATGTGACATGGGCCGAACACACAGCGTGGCCGCGTCGTATTTCCCTACGACGCGGCCACGTCGCGTCTCGTTCATTCGGGCATCCCTACGCCTCACCTGCGTCGCGTAGGCTCGATTACGGCGCCAGGCGTTTCTCCGAGGTGGCGCGAACCTCTACGAACCGGACAGGGGAGGGGGCCTGAAATGCTTCTCGACACTTATGGCCGCGTGGCCACTGACCTGCGCGTCTCACTCACCGACCGGTGCAACCTGCGCTGCACGTACTGCATGCCCGAGGAGGGTCTGCAGTGGCTCGGGAAATCGGATCTGCTGAGCGACGAGGAGATCGTCCGGCTGATCCGGATCGCCGTCACGCAGCTCGGGATCACCGAGGTCCGCTTCACCGGCGGCGAGCCGCTGCTCCGCCCCGGCCTGGTCGGGATCGTCGAGCAGTGCGCGGCCCTGGAGCCCCGCCCCAAGATGTCCCTGACCACCAACGGCATAGGCCTCAAGCGCACTGCACAGGCGCTCAAGGCCGCCGGCCTGGACCGCGTGAACGTTTCGCTGGACACCCTGCGGCCCGAGGTCTTCAAGACCCTCACCCGGCGTGATCGGCACCGCGACGTCATCGACGGCATGGCCGCCGCCCGCGAGGCGGGCCTGACCCCCGTCAAGGTCAACGCCGTCCTGATGCCGGGCCTGAACGACGACGAGGCCCCCGACCTGCTCGCCTGGGCCGTGGAGAACGAGTACGAGCTCCGCTTCATCGAGCAGATGCCGCTCGACGCCCAGCACGGCTGGAAGCGCGACGGCATGATCACCGCCGGGGACATCCTCGCGTCGCTGCGCACCCGCTTCGCGCTCACCGAGGAAGGCGCCGGCGAGCGCGGATCCGCCCCGGCCGAGCGCTGGCTGGTCGACGACGGCCCGGCCACCGTGGGCGTGATCGCCTCGGTGACCAGGCCCTTCTGCAGTGCCTGCGACCGCACCCGGCTCACCGCCGACGGCCAGGTCCGTACGTGCCTGTTCGCCACCGAGGAGTCGGACCTGCGCGGAGCCCTGCGCTCCGGCGCCCAGGACGAGGAGATCGCCCGCCTGTGGAAGGTGGCGATGTGGGGCAAGAAGGCCGGGTCCGGTCTCGACGACCCGTCCTTCATGCAGCCCGACCGCCCGATGTCCGCGATCGGCGGCTGAGGGCCCCGGCCGGACGGCGGGGCGCCGCTAAAGGCGTTCCGAGCCCTCCGGCTGGACCCACTCGTCGAGCTTCACGACGTCCTTGAGGAAACCGCGGACCCCCAGGAACTGGGAGAGGTGTTCGCGGTGTTCCCCGCACGCCAGCCAGGTCTTGCGGCGCTCCGGCGTGTGCAGCTTCGGGTTGTTCCACACCAGGACCCAGACGGCCGCATCGCGGCAGCCCTTGGCCGAGCAGGTGGGCGCGTCCACGGAATCGGTGGAACGGGCGGAGTCGGGGGAGTCAGGGGAGTTCACGCCTCAACCCTACAAACCCCTGTCACGGAAAGGCGACGCCGAGCAGCCACGGGGGGAGCTGCCCGGCGTCGGTCCGTCGCTCCGACGGGGGATGCGGAGCGCGTAGGCAGTATGTCACGCAGGACCCGGTGCGGTGCACCGGAACTTCATGATTGATCTGAGCTTTTATTGAGGTTTCCCGTGTTCAGTGCCGGACGCACAGGTGACGGGATGAAGTGCGAGGGCAGCGAGGGGGTCGACTCGCGCCCCGCGTTGGCGATGACCACGGCCACGTACGGCAGCAGCGCGCCCGCGATGAGCGTCACGATCGCCACATGACGTTCCACGTTCCACAGGATCACCGTCGCCAGGACCGACAGCGTCCTGATCGACATCGAGATGACGTACCGGCGCTGCCGTCCCCGCACGTCCTCGTCGAGGCCCATCCGGGCCCCGGTGATCCGGAAGACCTCGGCTCCGTTCCGCTTCTTCCGCTCCACGCTGCACCGCCCGATCCGCCTGCCGGACACTCCCCGGTCCGGATCCTCCCACCGTACGCCGCCGGTCCCCTCGCGAGGAGAGGGGGTGTCCCCCGAACGGGGCTGTCCGAAATGCGCAGTAGGCCGGACGGGTTGAAACTGGGCCCACATGCGCACAACGCGCCACGAGGAGGCTCGACATGTCATGGTTGTGGGCGATCATCGTCGGTTTCGTGCTGGGCCTCATCGCCCGGGCCGTCCTGCCGGGCAAGCAGCATCAGCCCCTCTGGCTGACCACCCTGTTCGGCATCATCGGCGGCATCCTCGGCAACGCCGTCGCCGTGTGGATCGGCGTCGGGGAAACCAGGGGCATCGACTGGACCCGGCACTTGCTGCAACTTGCCGGAGCGGTGCTGATCGTGGCTCTCGGTGAAATGGTCTACAAGTCGCTCAGGGGCGGCAGCAAGCAGATGACCTGAGGGCGGCACGACGGAGGGGCCGGCCGGACGTGGTGTCCGGACCGGCCCCTCCGCCGCGTTCGGGCGTCAGGCCCCGGGCGTCAGCCCGTGACCTCGACCGCCGCCAGGTTCTTCTTGCCGCGGCGCAGCACCAGCCAGCGCCCGTGCAGCAGGTCCTCCTTGGCGGGGACCGCGTCCTCGGCGGTGACCTTCGCGTTGTTCACGTAGGCGCCGCCCTCCTTCACGGTCCGGCGGGCGGCCGACTTGCTGGCGACCAGCCCGGTCTCCGCGAGCAGGTCCACGACCGGGCCGAGCTCGGCGACCCGGGCGTGCGGCAGCTCGGACAGGGCCGCGGCCAGCGTGGCCTCGTCCAGGTCCGCCAGCTCGCCCTGGCCGAACAGCGCCTTCGACGCGGCGATCACGGCCGCGCACTGGTCGGCGCCGTGCACCAGCGTGGTCAGCTCCTCCGCGAGCGCCCGCTGGGCGGCGCGCGCCTGCGGCCGCTCGGCGGTCTGCGCCTCCAGCGCCTCCAGCTCCTCGCGGGTCTGGAAGGACAGGATCCGCATGTAGGTGGAGATGTCGCGGTCGTCCACGTTCAGCCAGAACTGGTAGAACGCGTACGGCGTGGTCATCTCCGCGTCGAGCCAGACGGCGCCGCTCTCGGACTTGCCGAACTTGGTGCCGTCCGCCTTCACCATCAGCGGGGTCGCCATGGCGTGCACGTTCGCGTGCGGCTCCAGGCGGTGGATCAGGTCGAGACCGGCGGTGAGGTTGCCCCACTGGTCCGACCCGCCCTGCTGGAGGGTGCAGCCGTGGCGGCGGTACAGCTCCAGGAAGTCCATGCCCTGGAGCAGCTGGTAGCTGAACTCCGTGTAGCTGATGCCCTGGTCGGACTCCAGCCGGCGGGCGACCGAGTCCTTCGTCAGCATCTTGTTGACGCGGAAGTGCTTGCCGATGTCCCGGAGGAACTCGATGGCGGACATGCCCGCCGTCCAGTCCAGGTTGTTCACCATGACTGCCGCGTTCTCGCCCTCGAAGGACAGGTACGGCTCGATCTGTGCGCGCAGGCGGCCCACCCAGTTGGCGACGGTCTCCGGGTCGTTCAGGGTCCGCTCCGCGGTCGGCCGCGGGTCACCGATCTGCCCGGTGGCCCCGCCGACCAACGCCAGCGGCCGGTGCCCGGCCTGCTGGAGCCGGCGTACGGTCAGCACCTGTACGAGGTGTCCCACGTGCAGCGAGGCCGCCGTCGGGTCGAAGCCGCAATAGAAGGTGACCGGACCGTCCGCAAACGCCTTGCGGAGCGCTTCTTCGTCGGTGGACAGGGCGAAGAGCCCGCGCCACTTCAACTCGTCGACGATGTCCGTCACGGTTTCTCGACTCCTTCGAATGGTGTGCGTCGCGCCAAGGATTCAGTCTAGGTGGATCAGACGCCCTTGCTGACCGAGCTCATGTTGAAGTCCGGGATCCGCAGCGCGGGCATCGCGGCCCGGGTGAACCAGTCGCTCCACTCGCGCGGCAGGGTCTTCTCGGTCCGGCCCGCCTCGGAGGCCCGCGACAGCAGGTCCACCGGCGATTCGTTGAACCGGAAGTTGTTCACCTCGCCCACGACCCGGCCGTTCTCCACCAGGTACACGCCGTCCCGGGTCAGGCCCGTGAGCAGCAGCGTCGCCGGGTCGACCTCGCGGATGTACCAGAGGCAGGTCAGCAGCAGGCCCCGCTCGGTGGCGGCCACCATCTCCTCCAGCGACTTGTCGCCGCCGCCGTCCAGGATCAGGTTCCCGAAGCCGGGCGCGACCGGCATCCCGGTCATCGCCGCGCTGTGCCGGGTCGTGGTCAGCCGGGCCAGCTGCCCGTCCCGGATCCACTCGGTCGCCGGGGCCGGCAGGCCGTTGTCGAAGACCGAGGCGTCGTCGCCCGAGCTGTGCGCGATCACGAACGGCGCGGACTCCAGGCCCGGCGCGTTCGGGTCGCTGCGCAGGGTCAGCGGCAGCTCGGACAGCTTCTCGCCGAGCCGGGTGCCGCCGCCGGGCTTGGAGAAGACCGTCCGGCCCTCCACCGCGTCCCGGGCCGCCGCGGACCACATCTGGTAGATCAGCAGGTCGGCCACGGCCGTCGGCGGCAGCAGGGTCTCGTACCGGCCGGCGGGCAGCTCGATCTTCCGCTCGGCCCAGCCCAGGCGTACGGCGAGCTCCGCGTCCAGCACGGTCGGGTCCACGTCCTTGAAGTCCCGGGTGGAGCGGCCGGCCCAGGCCGAGCGCTGCCGGTCGGGGGACTTCGCGTTGAGCTCCAGGGTGCCGTTCGGCTGGTCGTGGCGCAGCCGCATCCCGGTCGAGGTGCCCACGTACGTGGAGACCAGCTCGTGGTTGGCGAAGCCGTACAGCTCCCGGCCGCCGGCGCGGGCCCGGGCGAAGGCCTCGCCGAGGGCCGGGGCGAAGTTCGCGAACACCGCCGAGGAGGTCTCGGCCGGGGCGTCGGTGAAGTCCGGCGAGGACGGGGTGCCGGTGACCAGCGGCTGGGCGTCCTCCGCCGGGCCCGCGCCCCGTGCGGCGGCCTCGGCGGCCCGGACCAGCGGCTCCAGGTCCGCGGCGGTCACGGCGGAGCGCGACACGACCCCCGAGGCCGTGCCCTCCTTGCCGTCGACCGTGGCGATGACGGTCAGGGTCCGGCCGCGGGTGACGCCGTTGGTGGTGAGCGCGTTGCCCGCCCAGCGCAGGTTGGCCGTCGACTCCTCGTCGGCGATGACGACACAGCCGTCGGCGGTGGACAGCTCCAGCGCGCGCTCGACGATCTCGTGGGGCTTCGTGCGACTCGTCGACATCAGCGTCCCGCCTCCTGCGTGGTGTTCAAGATGTTCACGTCGCGGAACAGCGCGGACGGGCAGCCGTGCGAGACCGCCGCGACCTGGCCCGGCTGCGCCTTGCCGCAGTTGAAGGCGCCGCCCAGCACGTACGTCTGCGGCCCGCCGACCTTCTCCATCGAGCCCCAGAAATCGGTGGTCGTGGCCTGGTAGGCGACGTCGCGCAGCTGCCCGGCCAGCTTGCCGTTCTCGATCCGGAAGAACCGCTGTCCGGTGAACTGGAAGTTGTAGCGCTGCATGTCGATCGACCAGGAGCGGTCGCCGACGACGTAGATGCCGCGCTCCACCCCGCCGATCAGGTCCTCGGTGGACAGCCCGCCCGGATCCGGCCGGAGCGAGACGTTCGCCATCCGCTGGACGGGCACGTGCCCGGGGGAGTCGGCGAAGGCGCAGCCGTTGGAGCGGCCCAGGTCGGTGAGCTTCGCGATCCGCCGGTCCAGCTGGTAGCCGACCAGGGTGCCGTCCTTGACCAGGTCCCAGCTCTGCGCCTGGACGCCCTCGTCGTCGAAGCCGACGGTGGCGAGGCCGTGCTCGGCGGTGCGGTCACCGGTCACGTTCATGATCGAGGAGCCGTACTTGAGCTTGCCGAGCTGGTCGAAGGTGGCGAAGGAGGTCCCCGCGTACGCCGCCTCGTACCCCAGCGCCCGGTCGAGCTCGGTGGCGTGGCCGATGGACTCGTGGATGGTGAGCCACAGGTTGGACGGGTCCACGACCAGGTCGTAGCGCCCGGCCTCGACGCTCGGCGCCCGCATCTTCTCGGCGAGCAGTACGGGCATCTGCTCCAGCTCGGCGTCCCAGTCCCAGCCGGTGCCGGTCAGGTACTCCCAGCCGCGCCCGGCCGGCGGGGCGATGGTGCGCATCGAGTCGAACTCGCCGGTGGTGGCGTCCACGGCGACCGCGGTGAGCTGCGGGTGGATGCGCACGCGCTGCTGCGTGGTCATGGTGCCCGCGGTGTCGGCGTAGAACTTGTTCTCGTGCACGGCGAGCAGCGAGGCGTCCACGTGCGCCACCCCGTCGGCGGCCAGCAGCCGGGAGCTCCAGTCGGCGAGCAGGGCCGCCTTCTCGGCGTCCGGCACCTCGAACGGGTTCACGTCGTACGCGGAGATCCACGTCTTGTCGGCGTGCACCGGCTCGTCGGCCAGCTCCACCCGCTCGTTCGAACCGGCGGCCTTGATGACCTGCGCGGACAGCTTCGCCATGGCCACGGCCTGCGAGGCCACCTTGGCGGCGCCGTCCATGGTCAGGTCCACACCGGAGGCGAACCCCCAGCTGCCGCCGTGCACCACGCGGACCGCGTACCCGAGGTCGGTGGTGTCGGAGCCGCCGGAGGGCTTGGCGTCCCGCAGCCGCCAGGAGGCGCTGCGGATCCGCTCGAGCCGGAAGTCGGCATGGTCGCAGCCCAGCGCGCGGGCCCGGGCGAGCGCCGCGTCGGCGAGCGCCCGCAAGGGCAGCGCGGTGAAGGCCGCGTCGATGGAATGGGGCACGGAAGTCCTCCCGGGGTCGGAGCCGGTCGCCTCGATCATGTCGCGCTCGGGGCGCTTGTGCCTACATCTTTCTGTAGGGACTCGACAGAGCCCGTACCGAGGCCCTGTGGGAGATCGATTCTCCGCATGGGGGACCTGGCCTATAGGTTTTTGGTACTCAGACCGCTAGTGGAAAGGGTGATCCGTTGAGCCGCTCGGTTCTCGTCACCGGAGGAAACCGGGGCATCGGCCTCGCCATCGCCCGAGCCTTCGCCCAGGCCGGCGACAAGGTCGCGATCACGTACCGGTCGGGTGAGCCGCCGCAGGAGCTCACCGCTCTCGGTGTCCTGGCGGTCCGCTGCGACATCACCGACTCCGAGCAGGTGGAGCAGGCCTACAAGGCGATCGAGGACGCGCACGGCGCGGTCGAGGTGCTGGTGGCCAACGCCGGCATCACCAAGGACACGCTGCTGATGCGCATGTCCGAGGAGGACTTCGCCTCCGTCGTCGACACCAACCTCACCGGCACCTTCCGTGTGGTCAAGCGCGCGAACCGTGGCATGCTGCGTGCCAAGAAGGGCCGCGTCGTCCTGATCTCCTCGGTCGTCGGGCTGCTGGGCTCGGCGGGACAGGCCAACTACGCCGCCTCCAAGGCCGCGCTGGTCGGCTTCGCCCGCTCGCTCGCCCGTGAGCTCGGCTCCCGCAACATCACCTTCAACGTCGTGGCCCCCGGTTTCGTGGACACGGACATGACGAAGGTGCTCACCGACGAGCAGCGCGCGGGCATCGTGGGCCAGGTGCCCCTGGGCCGCTACGCGCAGCCCGAGGAGATCGCGGCAGCCGTGAGCTTCCTGGCGTCCGACGACGCCGCGTACATCACAGGAGCCGTCATTCCCGTTGACGGCGGATTGGGCATGGGTCACTGATCACCATGAGCGGAATTCTCGACGGCAAGCGCATCCTCATCACCGGGGTGCTGATGGAGTCGTCCATCGCCTTCCACGCCGCCCGGCTGGCCCAGGAGCAGGGCGCCGAGGTCATCCTCACCGCGTGGCCGCGCCCGACGCTGACCGAGCGCATCGCCAAGAAGCTGCCCAAGCCGGTCAAGGTGATCGAGCTCGACGTCACCAACGACGAGCACCTGGCCCGCCTGGAAGGCCTCGTCCGCGACGAGCTCGGCGGCCTCGACGGAGTCGTGCACTCCATCGGCTTCGCCCCGCAGGACGCCCTGGGCGGCAACTTCCTGAACACCCCGTTCGAGTCGGTCGCGACCGCCATGCACGTCTCGGCGTTCTCGCTGAAGTCGCTGACCATGGCGTGCAAGCCGCTGTTCCCGGCGGAGGGCGCGGCCGTCGTCGGCCTCACTTTCGACGCGCAGTACGCCTGGCCGCAGTACGACTGGATGGGCCCGGCCAAGGCCGCGCTGGAGGCCACCAGCCGCTACCTCGCCCGTGACTTGGGCAAGGAGAAAATCCGCTGCAACCTGGTCTCGGCCGGTCCGATCGGCTCGATGGCCGCGAAGTCCATCCCGGGCTTCTCGGAGCTGGCCGACGTCTGGAACTCCCGCTCCATGCTGGAGTGGGACATGAGCGACCCGGAGCCGGCGGGCAAGGGCGTCGTGGCCCTGCTGTCGGACTGGTTCCCGAAGACCACCGGCGAGATCGTCCACGTGGACGGCGGCCTGCACGCGATGGGTGCCTGAGCGAGGCACCTGTACGTCCGTACGGCGGCGGCCGCGTCTCCCTTCCGGGAGGCGCGGCCGCCGCCGTACGTGCCGGTGGGGGCGGGATTGCGGCCGGGCGCTCGATCAGATTTTCGCCCGCCGACCGGATCTTCCCGAGTCGTAAACCGGGACAGATGCCTGCAAACTGACCGGGCCGGGATCTTCCCGGCTCCGGCGGGGAGGAGGTACGGCCGTGCGCGGGAGGCGGAGTCGAGCGGTATCGCTGCTGGTCACCTCGGTGGTCCTGACGGGCCTGCTGGTCCCGGGAGCCGTCGCGCAGCCCGAGGGGGCAGACCCGGCCCTCGGGCCCGAGGCGGCGGCCCCCGCCGTCGTGGACCTCGACCAGATCCCCGCAGAGCCGCCCGCACGGCCCGCGCCGCCCGCCGCCCGGGAGCTGTTCGGCGCCGACTGCGACACCCTGATCGAGGGCTCGCAGGTGAGGGCGACCTGCCACAACGGCTATCCGGAGCCCGACCTGGTCCGCCTGCACGTGGAATGCGACCGCTGGTGGGACCTGGACTCGGACAGCGCCGCCGTGGCCGTCGGACCGGCCGGCCGGATCGAGCTCGACGGCCGCTGCTGGAAGGAAGTCCGCTCGGCCTGGGTCACCCACCAGCGGCCGTGACCCGGCCGGCCTGCTCGCGAACCCGCGCTACTTCCTGCCGAGGCACACGAACGGGTAGCCCGCCGCCTCGGACGCCGCCGCGTCCCCGTCGCCGAGCCGGATCGCCTCGATCAGCCGGGCGTGGTCCAGGTGCGCCGCCGGATCCAGCTCCGTGCCCACGTCCGTGCGCAGCCAGTCCGCCACCAGATCGCCGAGGTCCGCGTACAGCTCGATGAGCACCTCGTTGTGCGAGGCCGCCACCACCGCCATGTGCAGCGCCACGTCCGCTGCCACGAACCGCTCCGCCTCCCCGCTCGCCCAGGCCTCCTCGCGCCGCGCCAGCAGCGCGTCCAGCTGTACGAGGTCCCGCTCGGTCCGCCGCTCCGCCGCCAGCCGGGCCGCGGAGGACTCCAGCGTCGAGCGCAGTTCCGCGATGTGCCGCGGGTCGGCGCCCGCGAAGCGGCGGTGCATCACCCCGGCGAGCTCGCTGGTGGCGATGACGTACGTACCCGAGCCCTGCCGGATGTCCAGGAGCCCGTTGTGCGCGAGGGCCCGGACGGCCTCCCGCACGGTGTTGCGGGCGACGCCCAGCAGCTCCACCAGCTCCGGCTCGGTGGGGATGCGGGATCCGACGGGCCATTCGCCGGACGTGATCTGGTTCCTGAGCTGGGCGATCACCTGGTCGACCAGTGCGGATCGCCGGGGCGAGGTCAGCGGCATGCGGACGGGGTCCTCTCGGAGGTCCGGTCTGGGGGGTGACAACCAATCATCCCATGATTCTATGATGGTGTAATGCCCGACGAAGAAATCCAGACCATCGACCGGACCCAGGCCGCGCGCACGATACCCGCACAGGCCCGTCCCGCCGCTCCCGCGCCCCCCCAGCCCACCTGGCTCGGCCCGGTCCTCATCGTCGGCATCGTGCTGGCCGCCCTCAACCTGCGGCCCGCCATCACCAGCCTCGGCGCCCTCTTCGAGGAGGTCCGCACGGGCCTCGGCATGAGCGGCACCGTCGCCGGACTGATCACCTCCGTCCCCGCCCTCTGCTTCGCCGTCTTCGGCATCACCGCGCCCCGGCTCTCGCGCCGCTTCGGCCCGGCCGCCGTCGTCTGCGCCGGCATGGCCGCCGTCGCGGCGGGCCTGCTGATCCGCCCCTTCACCCACGGCGCCGCCGGCTTCCTCGCCGCCAGCGCCCTGTCCCTCGCGGGCATAGCGCTGACCAACGTGCTGCTCCCCGTCATCGTCAAGCGCTGGTTCCCGGACCGCGTCGGCACCATGACCGGCCTGTACTCCATGGCCCTGGCCCTCGGCACCTCGCTCGCCGCCGCCGCGACCGTCCCCATGACCTCCGCCCTCGGCGGCAACTGGCGTGCCGGCCTGCTGGTGTGGGCCGTGCTCGCGGTGGTCGCCGTACTGCCGTGGCTGCCCGTCGCGGCGGCCGCCCGCCGGGAGAAGCGGGCCGCCGCCTCCGAGCCGGCCGCGCACGTACGGGCGGACACCGGCCCGAAGATCGTCCGCAGCCGTACCGCCTGGGCCCTCGCCTGCTACTTCGGCCTCCAGGCCACCGGCGCGTACATCACCATGGGCTGGCTCCCGCAGATCTTCCGCGACGCCGGGGTCTCCGCCTCCACCGCCGGCGTCCTGCTCGCCGTCACCATGGTCATGGGCGTCCCGCTCGCGTTCGTCATCCCCAACCTGGCCGGCCGGATGAGGAACCAGGGGGCCATCGCCGTCGCCCTCGGCCTCTTCGGCCTCGTCGGGTACACCGGCCTCCACTTCGCCCCCGCCGCCGGCGCCTGGGCCTGGGCGCTCCTGCTCGGCGTCTCCAACTGCGCCTTCCCCCTCGTCATCACGCTGATCGGGCTGCGCGCCAAGTCCCCGGCCGGCGTCGTCAAGCTGTCCGCCTTCGCCCAGAGCGTCGGCTACCTCATCTCCATCCCCGGACCGCTCCTCATCGGCGCCCTCTACCAGCACAGCGGCGGCTGGGACCTGCCCCTCACCCTCATGGCGGGCCTGCTGGTCCCGCAGATCGCGCTGGGCGTCCTGGCCGGCCGGGACCGCACGATCGAGGACGAATGCGGCATGCGAGACTGAGCGGCATGTCGCCCGTACTGGAACCGAACCCGCAGAACAGCCACAAGAAGCTCGGCATGGTGCTCGGCGCCATGCTCGTCGTGACCGTGATCATCTCCGTGCTCGCGACCGTCGTCTCCCCTTGATCGGGGGCCGTTGGTGGGGTTAACCCCACCAACCCTTAGGGGGACAGGTTCAGGGTCGAGTGGGGTGAGCCCCGGATGGGCCCCGCGCCTTCGGATCCATAGATTCGAAGCGAGCGAGCCAGTCCCACCCCGCGCACCCACGGAGGCGGCCCATGTCGGCCCCCACAGCTCCCCCGCACATCCCCGGTCCCGGGCCCCGAGTCCACGGCGCGAGCGCCCGGCTGCACTGGTGGGCGCTGGCCCTGCCCGCGCTCGCCTTCGGCCTCCTGCTGCTGCTCCTCGCCGGCTCCGCCGAGGCCCATGCCGCCTCCGGAGAGGCCTCCGCGCTCCTCCACGTCACCGAACAGCTCCTGCGCGCCGTCGGCTGACCGGGCACGCCCCGACCGCCCGCGCCGGCGTGCGCCGGGGCCGCCCGCACCCGCGGCACAGCCCCTCAACACCCTGCGCCCCATGGCCCGATCCGTGCGAAGCTGGGAGCCATGAGCGCCGAAACACCCCGCAGGATCGTCCTCCTCCGGCACGCCAAGGCCGATTGGCCCGAGGTGTCCGACCACGAGCGCCCGCTGGCGGAGCGAGGCCGCAAGGACGCGCCGGCCGCCGGGCTGAAGCTCGCCGAGACCGGCATCGCCTTCGACCTGGCCCTCTGCTCCACCGCCGCCCGCACCCGTGAGACCTGGAAGCTCGCCGTCCAGGAGCTGCCGCACCGGCCGCGGACCTCGTACGAGGAACGGCTGTACGACGCCTCGCCGGGCGAGCTCATCGCCCTGCTGAACGAGACGTCCGACGAGGTCAAGGACCTCCTCGTCATCGGCCACAACCCGGGCATGCACGCCCTCGCCGACGCCCTCGCCGGGCGCGCGGAGGGCGACACCCTGGCCCGGATGACCCGTACCGGGTTCCCGACCGCCGCGTTCGCCGTCGTCTCCTTCACCGGCTCCTGGAAGTCCGTGGAGCACGGGGTGGGCACGCTGCTGGACTACTGGACCCCGAAGGACCACTGAGCACGGCCACGAGGACGGGCCCCGGCACGGATCGATCCGCCGGGGCCCGTCCTCGTACGCAGGCGCCTCAGGTCAGGCCGGCGGCCTCGACCTCTTCACGGGTGACCCCGAGCAGGTACAGCACCGCGTCCAGGAACGGCACGTTCACCGCCGTGTGCGCGGCCTCGCGGACCACCGGCTTGGCGTTGAAGGCCACGCCCAGCCCGGCCGCGTTCAGCATGTCCAGGTCGTTGGCGCCGTCGCCGATGGCCACCGTCTGGGCCAGCGGTACGCCGGCCTCCGCGGCGAAGCGGCGCAGCAGCCGGGCCTTGCCCGCCCGGTCCACGATCTCGCCGATGACCCGGCCGGTCAGCTTCCCGTCGATGATCTCGAGGGTGTTGGCCGAGGCGAAGTCCAGCCCCAGCCGCTCCTGCAGATCGTCCGTCACCTGGGTGAACCCGCCCGAGACCACGCCGACCTGGTAGCCGAGCTGCTTGAGGGTGCGGATCAGCGTCCGGGCGCCCGGCGTGAGCCGCACCTCGGAGCGGACCTTGTCCACGACCGAGGCGTCCAGCCCGGCCAGCAGCTTCACGCGGGCGTGCAGCGACTGCTCGAAGTCCAGCTCACCGCGCATGGCCCGCTCGGTCACCTCGGCGACCTCGGCCTCGCAGCCGGCGTGCGCGGCGAACAGCTCGATGACCTCGTCCTGGATCAGGGTCGAGTCCACGTCCATGACGACCAGGCGCTGGGCCCGGCGGTGCAGGCCGGCCGAGACCACGGCCACGTCGACGCCGATGTGCGCGGCGGCGGTGGCCAGGGCCGTGCGCAGCGGCTCGGTCTCGCAGCCGGACACGGCGAACTCGACGGCCGTCACGGGGTACTTGGCGAGCCGGAAGATGCGGTCGATGTTGCCGCCGGTGGCGGTGATCCGGGAGGCGATGGCGGCCGTGGACTCGGCGGTCAGCGGGTGCCCGAGCACGGTGACGTGGGAACGGCCGCTGCCGCGCGGCCGGTTGTCACCGGTACCGGAGAGGATCTCGGCCTGCATCTTGAGCGACTCGGCCCAGCCGTGGACGGTGGCCCGCAGCTCGCCCTCGGCGCCGCCGGCGGGCTGGGTGACGAGGGCGCACAGGACGATGCGGCCACGGGTGACGACCTGCTCGATGTCGACGACGTCGACGGAGTAGGCGGCGAGGGTGTCGAACAGCCCGGCGGTGATCCCGGGACGGTCCTTGCCGAAGATCTTGACGAGGAGGGTGGGGACGTCGGAGGTCTGCGAAGCGCTCATGGTGCCCTCACCGTATCTTCCCGCCCTCCGTGCTTGGACCCCCGTCCCACCTGGCGGAACCATTCTCCGGCCGAAGGCTCCCCGGCGCTGCCCGGTGCGGGCGCCCGGGGGACGGCGGCGGGGTGAACGGGAGCCGACGGGGAAGTGACGGGGCCCGCGGGGCGGACGGGCGGCCGACCATGTTCGATTTGATGTGGCCTGCCCCTTTCCCGACGGCTCAGCCCGGGGGCCCGAGCGGCGGCGGTGGCGGCGGTGGCGGCGGCGGGGGCGGGGTGAACGGCGGGCGGTGGGGCGGAGCCGGGCGCCCGGACGGCCTCCGGGGCAGCCGCGTGATCGTGACGTCCCAGGAGCCGTCGGGCTCGGCGTACGGGTCGGGGTACGGGCCGGACCCGGGGTTCGGGTCCGGGTACGGGCGCCCCGGCGGGGGCCGGTACGGGGCCGTCGGCGCATCGGGCGCAGCCCCCGGCGGCGCCGGGACCGCCCGCGGCGGGCGGCGGCGCCCGGCCAGCAGCGCCCCCGCACCGCCGGCCGCCGCCCCCCAGGCCGCCCCGAGCAGCAGCGCGTACGGCGCGTCGCCCCGCAGCTCCAGCCCGGCCTCCACCGCGTCGACGCCGAGCACCGACAGCGAGCCGTCGACGGACACCCCCGTCAGCCACACCAGCCCTGCCAGCACCACCCCGGTCAGGGCCGACAGCCGCACCGCGCACCCCAGGACCCCGCGCCCCGGGCTCCGTACGGCGGCCAGCACACCGGCGCAGAGCAGCAGCAGCCCCACCCCCGCGACCAGCAGCCAGAGGCGCCCGTCGTACTCCGCCAGCCGGGCCACCGTCACCGGCTCGCGGGCCGACATCCCCAGCAGATCGTCCAGCGGATCCGGCAGCAGCCGGCCCAGCGTGCCCGTGGCCTGCCCGTCGAACGGTACGAACAGCCCCAGCAGCATCCCCGTCCAGGCCCCGTTCGGCGCCCCCAGCAGCGCGGCGCCCAGCACCCGCCGCGGATGGTCGTCCCCCAGAGCCGCCCACACCGCCGCCACCAGCCCGGCCGCCACCGCCACCAGCAGCGCCACCACCAGCGCCGACACCGCGGGCCGCAGCCGCGCGAACGCCGCCGGGCCGCGCCGCGAAGCCAGCAGCGCCACCGCCAGTACGGCCAGCACCCACACCGCAGCGCCCAGCAGCGTCGGCCCGAACTCCACCGAGAACCCCACCCGGGCCTCGGTGTCGATCAGGTCCCCGATGCGGTCCGGGAGCAGCCCGCCGATGTCCCCGATCCCGGGGACCACCACCTTCGGCGGGGTGCTCGGCAGCCGCGGCCCGTCCAGGGTGACCACGTCGTGCCCGGCTCGGGCCAGCCCGCCCGCCGCGGCGACGAGCAGCACCGCCACCGACGCCGCCCGGGCGGCGAGTTCCCCCGGCCCCGCCCCGGTCCGCACCGAGCGCAGGAAGATCCCGGCCAGGACCAGCGCCCCGGCCAGCCCCACCCCGAGCGGCATGACGTCCAGTGAGGTCTGCGCACCCGGCCCGGTGACCCCGAGGACCGACACGTCCCCCGACGGGGTCACCCTGCCGCCGATCGCGAGGACCACCACGGCGGCCGTCACCGCCCCGAGCGAGCCTCCCGCGGCGTCGGCGCCCAGCAGATGGAGCCCCAGCGCGGCGACCCCGGCCATCACGACGAGGGCCCAGCCGGTGGCGGCGATGCCCGACAGGACCACGTCTCCCCAACGAATGCGGCGCATGCGTGCCCCCGATGCCTGCCGAGCGTGTGCGGTGGGTGTCGCGAGTGTGCGTGCCGGGCGGGACGGGTCCGGCCAGGGCGAGAAGTCCCGTATCTCACTCTCCGGGTGACTTTCGACCCCGTCAACGGGCAGGCGTAGACGCCTCGGGAAGGCCCCGATTCCACATGTGGCCCCAGGCCTGAAATAGTTCCCCCGGATGTTCGCCATCCCTAGACTCCCTGACGTCGGACTCCCTGACGTCAGGGGGATTCTCGGGGGACCTAAGTGGGGCTGGAGTGCCGGAACTCGTACTGGAATTGAATGGAAGGACCTGGACGCTCGATCCGTCCAGGTCGTACTCGCTGGGGCGCGACCCCCAGGGAGACATCGTGATCGACGACGCCCGGGTGTCGTGGCGGCACGCCACCATCGCCTGGAACGGCCGGGGTTGGGGCATCGAGGACCACGGCAGCACCAACGGCACCTACGTGCACGGCGCGCGGGTCCAGCAGACCGAGCTCGTGCCCGGCACGCCGGTCCACCTGGGCAACGCCACCGACGGACCGCGGCTAAATCTGAGCGCCGCCGCCGCGCCGCAGCAGGCCGTACCGCAGCAGGCCGCGCCGGCCTACCAGGCCCCGGCGCCCGCCTACCAGGCCCCGGCCCAGCAGGCCGCCCCGGCGTACCAGGCCCCTGCCCAGGCACAGCAGCCGCAGCAGCAGCAGGCCTGGCAGCAGCAGCCGCAGCAGGCCGCCGCCCACCAGCAGCCGCAGCAGCCGCACTTCCCGCAGCAGCAGCAGCAGCAGGGCGGCGGCGCCGGCGTGCCCGCACAGGGTGCGGCTCCCGCGTACGGGGGTGACCGCAGCCCGACGACGTTCCACCAGATCGCCGTCGGCCGCGTCATGCGGATCGGCCGTGCGCTGGAGAACGAGCTGGTCGTCTCGGACCTCCAGGTCTCGCGCCTCCACGCCGAGTTCCGCTCGGCGAACGGCCGCTTCGAGATCCACGACCTCGGCAGCCACAACGGCACCTACGTCAACGGCCAGCCGCTGCCCAAGTCCGGCACCGCGCTGCTCGGCCCGAACGACATCGTCGGCGTCGGCCACTCGACGTTCCGCATCGTCGGCGACCGGCTCGAGGAGTTCGTCGACACCGGTGACGTCTCCTTCTCGGCCCGCCACCTGACGGTGACGGTCGACGGCGGCAAGCAGATCCTCAAGGACGTCACCTTCGGTGTCCCGGAGAAGTCGCTCATCGGCGTCATCGGCCCCTCCGGCTCCGGAAAGTCGACGCTGCTCAAGGCGCTGACCGGCTACCGGCCCGCCAACGAGGGCGACGTCCTCTACGACAACCGCAACCTGTACAAGCAGTTCGCGGAGCTCCGCCAGCGCATCGGCCTGGTCCCGCAGGACGACATCCTGCACAAGGAGCTGAAGGTCAGCACGGCCCTCAAGTACGCGGCCAAGCTCCGCTTCCCCGGCGACACCGCCCAGGCCGAGCGCGCCGCCCGTATCGACGAGGTCCTGCGCGAGCTCAAGCTCGACATCCACAAGGACAAGAAGATCACCTCGCTCTCCGGTGGTCAGCGCAAGCGCGTGTCCGTGGCCCTGGAGCTCCTCACCAAGCCCTCGCTGATCTTCCTGGACGAGCCGACCTCCGGCCTCGACCCGGGCATGGACCGCGACGTCATGCAGCTGCTGCGCGGGCTCGCCGACGACGGCCGCACGGTCCTGGTCGTCACCCACTCGGTGGCCGAGCTGGGCCTCTGCGACAAGCTGCTGGTCATGGCCCCGGGCGGTTCGGTCGCGTACTTCGGCCCGCCGGACGAGGCGCTGAACTTCTTCGGCTAC
The DNA here is from genome assembly GCF_035984415.1 of Streptomyces sp. NBC_01296. Classification (NCBI taxonomy): domain Bacteria; kingdom Bacillati; phylum Actinomycetota; class Actinomycetes; order Kitasatosporales; family Streptomycetaceae; genus Streptomyces; species Streptomyces sp. NBC_01296. Next base: position 6,519,733 of record NZ_CP130720.1, read on the forward strand.
ACCACGTGGGCGGACGTCTTCTCGGCCTTCGAGAACTACCGCGACTACGACTGGGCCGGCCGCTGGAAGGGCTCGCAGCACTACCAGCTGTACGCCGCCGACCTCGACGCGGTCGCCCCGCAGCAGGTCGCCATGCCGCCGATGCAGCAGATGATGCCGCCGAAGGCGCAGGGCTGGGGCGATCAGCTGTGGACCCTGATCCGCCGCTACGTCTCGGTGATTGCGTCCGACAAGGGCTTCATGGCCCTGATGCTGATCCTGCCCGCGGTCCTCGGCGTGGTCTCGACGGTCATCCCCGCGAACTTCGGCCTCGCGCCGCCGAAGCCGCCGTCCCGGTTCAACGGCGACGCCGGCACGATCATGCTGATCCTCTGCGTGGGCATGTGCTTCTCGGGCGCCGCGAACTCGGTCCGTGAGCTGATCAAGGAACGGGTCATCTACGAGCGCGAGCGCGCCACCGGCCTGTCCCGGTCGGCGTACCTCATGTCGAAGGTGATCGTCCTCGGCTTCATCACGGCCATCCAGGGCGTGGTCATCTGCGCCATCGGCTTCACCCCGCGCGACCTGCCGACCGACGGCCTGCTCATGCCGCCGGCCGTCGAGCTCTGCCTTTCGGTCACCGCGCTCGGTTTCACCTCGATGATGTTCGGCCTGGTGATCTCCGCGCTCGTGAAGACCGCCGAGAAGACCATGCCGCTGCTGGTCATGTTCGCGATCGTCCAGGTCGTGTTCACCGGCATCCTCTTCCAGGTGTACGACTCGCCCGGCCTGGAGCAGTTCGCCTGGCTGATGCCGTCGCGCTGGGCGGTCGCCGCCGCGGGAACCACGCTCGACCTCGGCAGGCTCATGCCGCCGTGGGACCAGCAGAACCCGACGAACACCGACCCGCTGTGGGAGCACTCCGTCGCGCAGTGGGGCGTGAACATCACGATCCTGCTGCTCATCGGCGTCGCCTGCGGCTTCGCCGTGCAGAAGCTGCTGCGCCGCCACGAGCCCGAGGTCATGCGCAACTAGCAGGCACCGCTGCGCGCACCCTCACGCCACGAAACGCCTCAGGGCGGCACCCGGATACCGGGTGCCGCCCTGAGGCGCATGGGGGATTGCTACACGCCCGCGGCCCTTAGTAGGCGCTGTTGACGTTGTCGATCGAGCCGTAACGGTCGGCGGCGTAGTTGGCCGAGGCGACGATGTTGGCGACCGGGTGGTACTGGTCCATGGGGGTGCCGGGGACGTGGTACGCGAGGAAGGTCGGCTTGATGATCTGGAGCAGACCCTTCGAGGGCACACCGTTCTGGGCGTTGATGTCCCAGTTGTTGATCGCCCGCGGGTTGCCGCTCGACTCGCGCATGATGTTCTTGTACAGGCCGTTGTACGTGCCCGGAATCTTGTGCGCCTTCATGATCGCCAGCGACTCCTTGATCCAGCCGTCAAGGTTGTTCGCGTAGATCGGCTTGCGGACGGTGGAGCGGCTGGCGGCCGCCTTCGCCTCGCGGTCCTTCTTCGCCTTGGCGGCGGCGTCGGCGTCGGCCTTCGCCTTCGCGGCGGCGGCCTTGGCCTTCACGGCGGCCTCGAGCTTCGCGGCGTCCGTGGCCAGCTTGGTCTGTGCGGAGAGGTGCTGCACGGTCTTGGCCTGGACACCCTCGACAGCCTGGGTCCACGCCACGGGGGCGGCGGCCACGGTCGTACCGGCGTCGGCGGTGCCGGCGGGGACGAGGGTGGCGGCCAGGGCAGCGGCGCCGATGGTGGCGACGGCGGCGAAGGACATCTTGTGCGCCTTCGTCAGACGACGAATCTGGCCGGGGGTGCTGGTCTTGGACATGCGTAGCAACCTCTTCGAATAGCGGGAGCCGCAGGAAAGCACCGTTGGGATCCGGGATCCGCGGTGCTGTGCGACGGGAGCAATTCTTAGCGGCGGCAAAATCTTGTGGCAAAGGTGTGACGTACGATCCCGCTTAGTGGATCAGGGGGCGCGGACGAGCCCGGAATTTCGGACCACGCGCTAGGCGCAGCAGTGCTGACACCGCCTTTGCACGTCCACTAGGCGCCTTCGTAAGTGACGTGGGTCCTATGTGCGGGCTCACATCGGCCACGTAACGGTCTCACCATGCGTTGCTGAAGCAATGCATTCTGTAACGGAATTCTCCGCCCTGAGGACCACAACCCCCCGCAGGCCCTCATCCCCAAGGCAGAGAAGACCCCCGCGACCCCCTCCCCAAGGAGGAGGAGACACCGCCCCCAGCCCTAGGGCTCGCGCCCGATCCCGCAGGTCAGAGCCGCTAGTACGGTGAGCCCATGACCGGAAGCCCCGTGCACGGCCGACCCTGCGGCGGCCTCGCCGCCGTGAGTACCGCACTGCTCGCCATGAGCCGGCGGCTCGAGGTCCGCGACGTCCTGCGCACGATCGTCGTCTCGGCCCGCGAGCTGCTCGACGCCGAGTACGCGGCCCTGGGCGTCCCGGACGACCACGGCGGCTTCGCCCAGTTCGTCGTGGACGGCATCAGCGAGGAGCAGTGGCGCCGGATCGGCCCGCTGCCCCGCCAGCACGGCATCCTCGCCGCGATGCTCCACCAGGACGGCCCCGAGCGGCTGGCCGACGTACGCAAGGACCCCCGCTTCGAGGGCTGGCCCGCCGCCCACCCGGAGATGTCCGACTTCCTGGGGCAGCCCGTCCGCGACGGCGAGGAGACCCTCGCCGCCCTCTTCCTCGCGAACAAACGCAGCCCCGGCGGCTTCACCGAGGAGGACGAGGAGCTCCTCGCCCTCCTCGCCCAGCACGCGGCGATCGCCCTCACCAACGCCCGGCTCTACGAGCGCAGCCGCGAGCTCACCATCGCCGAGGAGCGCTCCCGCCTCGCCCACGAGCTGCACGACGCCGTGGCCCAGAAGCTCTTCTCGCTCCGCCTGACCGCCCAGGCCGCCGCCGCCCTCGTGGACCGCGACCCGGCCCGGGCCAAGGGGGAGCTCCAGCAGGTCGCCGCCCTCGCCGCCCAGGCCGCCGACGAGCTGCGCGCCGCCGTGACCGAGCTGCGCCCGGCCGCCCTCGACGAGGACGGCCTCGTCGCCACCCTCCGCGACCAGGTCCACGTACTCGACCGGGCCCACACCGCGCACGTCACCTTCACCTGTGACGGCGTACGGGCCCTCCCGGCGACCCAGGAGGAGGCGCTGCTCCGCGTCGCCCAGGAGGCCCTCCACAACGCCCTGCGGCACTCGGGCGGCGACCGCGTCGAGGTCACCCTCGCCCGCCGGTCCGCAGGAGCCGTCCTGACCGTCACGGACAACGGAAGCGGCTTCTCCCCTTCCTCGATCCGCGCGGCCGGGCGCCACCTCGGCCTGGTCTCCATGCGGGACCGGGCGAGCGGCGCCGGCGGCCGCCTCACCGTGCACTCGGAGCCCGGTACGGGCACCACGATCGAGATGGAGGTCCCCGGTGGCTGACACGCCCATCCGCGTTCTGCTCGTGGACGACCACCAGGTGGTCCGCCGCGGCCTGCGCACGTTCCTGGAGGTCCAGGACGACATCGAGGTGGTCGGGGAGGCCGCCGACGGCGAGGAGGGCGTGGCCCGCGCCGAGGAGCTGCGGCCCGACGTGATCCTCATGGACATCAAGATGCCGGGCACCGACGGCATCGAGGCCCTGCGCAGGCTGCGCGCGCAGGCGAACCCGGCGCGGGTGCTGATCGTCACCAGCTTCACCGAGCAGCGGACGGTCGTGCCGGCCCTGAGGGGCGGCGCCGCGGGATACGTCTACAAGGACATCGACCCCGACGCCCTGGCCGGAGCGATCCGCTCCGTCCACGCCGGGCACGTGCTGCTCCAGCCGGAGGTGGCCGAAGCCCTGCTCTCCCAGGAGGAACAGCCGTCCTCGAGCCGGGGCGGCTCCCTGACCGAGCGGGAACGGGAGGTCCTGTCCCTGATCGCGGACGGCCGCTCCAACCGGGAGATCGCCCGTGCGCTGGTGCTGTCCGAGAAGACGGTCAAGACGCACGTCTCGAACATCCTGATGAAGCTGGACCTCTCGGACCGCACCCAGGCGGCGTTGTGGGCGGTCAGGCACGGGATCACGGACTGAACCCGGCCGGGAACGGACCGGCCGGCTCCGATCCGAGATTCATACGGTCGGGTGTATGTAGCCCACATGGCGCATCCCGTTCGTCGGATGAGCGTTCTTCATGACGTGCCGCGGCGGCTGGCCGCGGCAGACGTACTGGAGGACCAAGAACGTGAAGAACTTCAAGAAGGCCACTGCCGTCACCATGATCGCGGGCGGCCTCCTTGCCGCGGGCGCCGGCGTCTCCTCGGCGCACGGCGGCGCGTCGGCGGAGGGCGAGGCCGCGGGCTCGCCCGGCGTCGTCTCCGGAAACCTGATCCAGGCCCCCGTCAGCGTCCCGGTGAACGTGGTCGGCAACACCGTCACGGTGATCGGCCTGCTGAACGGCGCCTTCGGCAACACCGGCGTCAACGCCTGACGCCCCTTCCACCGGCCCCGCTTCCCCCCACCTCTCCCCGGGAAGCGGGGCCGCGGCGCGTGCAGGGGTGCTTCCTGGCCCAGGCCCAGGCCCTAGCCCCGCTCGCGCTCCTCCACCGCCGAGTTGTACGCCGCCACCAGCGCCCGCCGGGCCACCCGCTCCACCGGCCGCAGGGCCTCCGCCCGCGCCGCCATCTCCGAGGCGGCCACCGCACCGCCCGGCCCGTGCTCGTATGCCAGCGACACCAGCAGGTCCACGCGCTGCGCCAGCGCCAGCACCCGTACCGCCCGCGGCGGGTACCCCGGCGCCAGCACCTCCCGCCCGGCCTCCGCCCGCGCCCGGTACGCCGACAGCGCGGCCTCCGCCACCGGCCCCGACCCCGCCACGTCCAGCCGGGTCAGCACCACCGTCGCCTCGCGCAGCGCCTCCGCCAGCTCCCGCTCCGCCTCACCGAGCGACGGCACGTCCGCCGGCGGGGCCTCCCGTACCGGCAGGCAGTGCCAGGTCACCGAGACGTGCACGTCCCCCTGCGGACCGGCCTCCGCCACCTCCGGCACCAGGCCCAGCGCCGCACCCACCCCGACCACCGCCTCCTCGGCATCCAGCGCCCGCGCATTGAACTCCGCCGGCCCGCTCAGCCCCAGCGGATGCCCCGGCGCCGGCAGCGCCACCCGCAGCCCGCTCACCCCCAGCGTCCGCATCCGCCCGAGCGCCAGCGTGAGGCCCACCGGACCCGACTCGCCCGGCAGCCCCTCCACCCGGTGCACGGCGTCCTCGCCCACGATCGACAACACGGCCTCGTCGGGCGAGACCAAACCGGCCAGCAGTGCGTTCCCCCAGGCGGCCAACCGCCCTGAACGTGGTTCGAAAAGCATCCCCCCACTTTACGGATCACCCCGGATCCGTACCCGCGGCCCACCTGGCGCCCGGACCCCTCGCCGAGTGGCGTAGGTTTTCCCCTGGGGCTGCGCCTACCGGTGCACAGACGAAACCGAGACTGCAAGGGGAGACAACACGCTCATGAGCGATGTTCTGGAGCTGGTGGACGTATCCGTGGTCCGCGAGGGCCGGGCTCTGGTGGACCAGGTCTCCTGGTCGGTGAAGGAGGGCGAGCGCTGGGTGATCCTCGGCCCCAACGGCGCCGGCAAGACCACGCTGCTGAACCTCGCCTCCAGCTACCTCTTCCCCACCAAGGGCTCCGCCACCATCCTCGGCAGCACCCTCGGCAAGCCCGGCAGCGACGTCTTCGAGCTGCGCCCGCGCATCGGCGTCGCCGGCATCGCGCTCGCCGACAAGCTCCCCAAGCGCCAGACCGTCCTGCAGACCGTCCTCACCGCCGCCTACGGCATGACGGCGACCTGGCAGGAGGAGTACGAGGAGATCGACGAGCAGCGCGCCCGCGCCTTCCTCGACCGCCTCGGCATGACGGAGTACCTCGACCGGAAGTTCGGCACCCTTTCCGAGGGCGAGCGCAAGCGCACGCTGATCGCCCGCGCCCTGATGACCGACCCCGAGCTGCTCCTCCTCGACGAGCCCGCCGCCGGTCTGGACCTCGGCGGCCGCGAGGACCTCGTCCGGCGCCTCGGCCGCCTCGCCCGCGACCCGCTCGCGCCGTCCATGGCGATGGTCACGCACCACGTCGAGGAGATCGCCCCCGGCTTCACCCACGTCCTGATGATCCGCCAGGGCAAGGTCGTCACCGCGGGCCCGATCGAGCTCGAGCTCACCTCCCGCAACCTCTCGCTCTGCTTCGGCCTCCCCCTCGTCGTCGAGCGCAACGACCACGACCGCTGGACCGCCCAGGGCCTCCCGCTGCGCTAGGGCGTGCCCGCCGGACCTGGGCACGACACCCCCCCCGGGTGAGTCGGCCAGGTACCGGGCAGCCACCGCCCGTACGGGCGCGGTCGCACCCTGTCCCGACCGTGCCCGCCGGACCTACCATGACCATGTGAACATCGACGCGTGGCTGTGGTGGCTCATCGGCGCGGTCGGACTGGGCATCCCGCTCGTCCTGACGGCGATGCCGGAGTTCGGCATGTTCGCCGTCGGCGCGGTCGCGGCCGCCGTCACGGCGGCCTTCGGCGGCGGAGTCGTCGCCCAGGTCCTGGTCTTCGTCATCGTCTCGGTGGCGCTCGTCGCCGTCGTCCGCTCGATCGCCAACCACCACCGCGAGCAGCGGCCCCAACACCGCACCGGAATCGACGCGTTGAAGGGCAGAAGCGCCCTCGTCCTCGAACGCGTCGACGGCAGCGGAGGCCGGATCAAACTCGCCGGCGAGATCTGGTCCGCCCGCACCCTCGACGCGGAGAGCAGCTTCGAACCGGGTCAGCAGGTGGACGTCGTGGAGATCGACGGGGCCACCGCGGTCGTGATGTGAGCTTGTGAGCCAAGGAGCCGACCCGCGGCGGCGAGGTCTGCGAGACTCGCCCAACGGGGCAGCACAGACAGCCGGAAGGGCACGGGGAACCGCATGTCATCGATCATCATCGTCCTGATCATTCTGGTGGTTCTGGTCTTCATCGCACTGGTCAAGACGATCCAGGTGATCCCGCAGGCCAGCGCCGCCATCGTCGAACGCTTCGGCCGCTACACGCGCACCCTCAACGCGGGCCTCAACATCGTCGTCCCGTTCATCGACTCGATCCGCAACCGCATCGACCTGCGCGAGCAGGTCGTACCGTTCCCGCCGCAGCCGGTCATCACCCAGGACAACCTGGTCGTCAACATCGACACGGTCATCTACTACCAGGTGACCGACGCCCGCGCCGCGACGTACGAGGTCGCCAGCTACATCCAGGCCATCGAGCAGCTCACCGTCACCACCCTGCGCAACATCATCGGCGGCATGGACCTCGAGCGGACGCTGACCTCCCGCGAGGAGATCAACGCGGCCCTGCGCGGAGTCCTCGACGAGGCCACCGGCAAGTGGGGCATCCGCGTCAACCGCGTCGAGCTCAAGGCGATCGAGCCGCCGACCTCCATCCAGGACTCGATGGAGAAGCAGATGCGCGCCGACCGCGACAAGCGCGCCGCGATCCTCCAGGCCGAAGGTGTCCGGCAGTCCGAGATCCTGCGCGCCGAGGGTGAGAAGCAGTCCTCCATCCTGCGCGCCGAGGGCGAGGCCAAGGCCGCGGCCCTGCGCGCCGAGGGCGAGGCGCAGGCCATCCGTACGGTCTTCGAGTCCATCCACGCCGGCGACGCCGACCAGAAGCTCCTCGCCTACCAGTACCTCCAGATGCTCCCGAAGATCGCCGAAGGCGACGCCAACAAGCTCTGGATCGTGCCCAGCGAGATCGGAGACGCCCTCAAGGGCCTCTCGGGAGCCATGGGCAACTTCGGCCCCATGGGCGGCGGTTCCGGCTTCAACCCGCAGAACTCCGGCAAGTCCGACGGAAACGGCGCCGGCAACGGCGCGAACGGCACGGACCGGCGCGAGCAGCCCCCCATCGACTGACCCCCGCACGCCCCGGACCGGCATCCCCTCCTGCATGATCAGTGAGGCCCCTCGACCTTCATGGCGGGGAGGCGACTCACTCATGCAAAGGGGATGGCCCAGTCCATGTCCATGTCCATCTGGGAATCAGTGGCGGTGTTCGCGGCCGGCATCGGCGCCGGCACCATCAACACCATCGTCGGATCCGGCACGCTCATCACCTTCCCGGTGCTGCTCGCCACCGGACTCCCGCCGGTCACCGCCAACGTGTCCAACACCCTCGGCCTGGTGCCCGGTTCCATCAGCGGGGCCATCGGCTACCGCAAGGAGCTCCAGGGCCAGCGCGGCCGCATCATCCGGCTCGGCTCGGTCTCCCTCGTCGGGGGACTCGCGGGCGCCGTCCTGCTCCTCACCCTGCCGTCGGACTCCTTCGACACGATCGTGCCCGTCCTCATCGGACTCGCCCTCGTGCTCGTCATCCTCCAGCCCCGGCTCGCGGCGGCCCTGCGCAAGCGCCAGGAAGCCGCCGGAGGAGACACCGGACACCCCGACGGCGGCCCGGCCCTGCTCACCGGAATGCTGCTCGCCAGCGCGTACGGGGGCTACTTCGGCGCCGCGCAAGGCGTGCTCTACATCGGCCTGATGGGCCTGCTGCTCCACGAGGACATGCAACGCATCAACGCCGTCAAGAACGTCATCGCCGCCCTCGTGAACGGCATCGCGGCCGTCTTCTTCCTCTTCGTCGCCGAGTTCGACTGGACGGCCGTGCTCCTGATCGCCGTCGGCTCCACCCTCGGCGGCCAGATCGGCGCCAAGGTCGGCCGCCGCCTGTCGCCCACCATGCTCCGCGCGGTCATCGTGACGGTCGGCGTCATCGCGATCGTCCAGCTGCTGCTGCGCTGAGCGACGTAGCGGAATTACGTCGCCCAGCGCACCGGAGATCATGTGGCCGGACGAGCCGGACCGGCCGGACTAGGCGGAACGCTCCAGCCAGTCGGGCAGCGCATCGCGGCCCCCCACCCCCAGGGCCAGCAGCATGGCGTCCGCCGGAGACGGCACGAAGGGCTTCCGCAGGAGCGGCATCCCCGCCTCCTCCGGAGTCCGGGCCGCCTTGCGGTGGTTGTCCTCGGCACAGGAGGCGACCGTGTTCAACCACGTGTCCCCACCGCCCTGGGCCCGGGGCAGTACGTGGTCCACGGTCGTCGCGCGCTTCCCGCAGTACGCGCACCGGTGTTGGTCCCGGACCAACACCCCCCTCCGTGACCAGGGAGCATGTCTTCGGAACGGCACCCGTACGTACCGGCACAACCTGATCACCCGGGGCAGCGGAAGATCCATGGAGGCACCGCGCACACGCAGTTCCGGATGCGACTGCTCGACGACGGCCTTGTCCTGGAGCACCAGGACCACAGCCCGGTTCAGCGTCACCGTCGACAGCGGCTCGAAGCTCGCATTCAGCACCAGCGTGTCCCGCATCTCGCCCACCTCCCGTGTGCAGGCCCGCGACCACCATGGCGGCAGGGCCCGCAACCACTCTGGCCGCGCGCGCCACGCGGGACAACGCAATAAAAATGCCCGGTCCTGGTCGTCTTTAGACCAGGACCGGGCAAACGCACGGCGAACGATCAGCCCGCGGGGGCCTCGTACTCACCGATCAACTGCGCCCGCCCCAAGGAGTGGAAACGCAGATTGAATCCGACGGCAGCCGGAGTGGCGTCCGCCCCGGGGCCCAGCTTCTCCTGGTCCACCGCGTACACGGTGAACACGTACCGGTGCCGCTCCCCGGCCGGCGGAGCGGCCCCGCCGAAGTCCCTCGTGCCGTAGTCGTTCCGTACGTGCACGGCCCCGGCGGGCAGCCCCTCGAACTTCCCGCCCCCCGCCCCGGCCGGCAGCTCGGTGACCGACGCGGGCAGATCGAAGAGCACCCAGTGCCAGAACCCGCTGCCCGTCGGGGCGTCCGGGTCGAAGCACGTCACCGCGAAACTCTTCGTCCCCTCCGGGAACCCCTCCCACCGCAGATGCGGCGAGACGTTCCCGCCCCGCAGGACCTGGGCGTCACCCAGGTCCGCACCGGGCTCGAGGTCCACGCTCTCCACGGAGAACGCGTGTACCTGAGGGTGGAAGTCGTGCGGAAGAGGCGCCCTGTTCTGCTCGGCCACTGCTGAACCTCCTGATCGCGAACCGGTACCGAACCAGTACCGGCCCCGAGCCTAGAACCAGTTGCGCTGCGAACCCACGGACGCGATCCACTGGTTGAGGTAAGCCGCCCAGTCGGTCTCCTGGTAGGACTGCAGACCCACCTGGAAGCAGCGGTACGTGTCACTGCCCTCGGAGAACAGCCCGGACTTCTTGTCCATCTCCAGGACGACGTCCATCTCACGACCGTCCGAGATGAAGGTCAGCTCGACCTGGTTCAGCCCGCGGTACTGCGACGGCGGCAGGAACTCGATCTCCTGGTAGAACGGCAGCGTCTGGCGCGTCCCGCGGATGTGACCGCGCTCCATGTCCGCGCTGCGGAAGCCGAAGCCGAGCTGACGGAAGGCATCCAGGATCGCCTGCTGCGCCGGCACCGGGTGCACGTTGATCGGGTCGAGGTCGCCCGCGTCCACCGCACGCGCGATCTCCAGCTCGGTGCTGACCCCGATGTTCATCCCGTGCAGGTGCTGACCCCCGAAGTGGGTGATCGGCGTCTCCCACGGGATCTCCAGCCCGAACGGCACCACGTGCAGGGCGCCCGCCTGCACCTGGAAGGCCCCGCCGAGGCGCTGCTTGGTGAAGACGATGTCCTGCTTGTACTCCTGGTCGTTCCCCTCCACCTCGACCCGCGCCTGGAGACCGACGGACAGGCCCTCGATCTGCTGCTCCACGGAACCGCCCTGGATGCGGACCTCACCCTGGACGATCCCGCCCGGCACCACGTTCGGCTCGGTGATGATCGTGTCCACCGAAGCACCGCCGGCACCCAGCGCCGCGAACAGCTTCTTGAACCCCATGCTCTGACTCCCCTTGAAGGCTCGTGCGACTACCGCTTACGAGTACACACTGACAAACGCGGAACCTTAGGCCCCGGTTGCAGGTGCGCGCGTTCCACTACGCTCGACCGGATGAGCGCGCGCCCCGACCGTACGCCCCTGGCCCGGTCCTTCTTCGACCGGCCGGTCCTCACGGTGGCCCCGGACCTCCTCGGCCGCACCCTGGTCCGCCGTACGCCCGAAGGCCCCCTCGAGCTCCGCATCACGGAGGTGGAGGCGTACGAGGGCGAGGCCGACCCGGGCTCCCACGCCTACCGGGGCCGCACCCGGCGCAACGCATCGATGTTCGGTCCTCCCGGACACGCGTACGTCTACTTCATCTACGGCATGTGGTTCAGCCTCAACCTGGTGTGCGGCCCACCGGACCACGCGAGCGGGGTCCTGGTGCGCGCGGGCGAGATCACCGTGGGTGCGGACCTGGCTCGCAAACGTCGACTTTCAGCCAGAAGCGACAAGGAACTGGCCAAAGGCCCGGCCCGCCTGGCCACGGCCCTGGCGGTGGACCGGTCCCTGGACGGCGCCGACCTCTGTGCCGGTCCGGAATCCCCCCTGGCACTCCTGACGGGTACCGCCACCTCGGCCGACCTGGTGAGCAACGGTCCCCGCACGGGCGTCGGCGGCGCCGGCGCGGGCCACCCCTACCGCTACTGGATCACCGACGACCCGACGGTGAGCCCGTATCGCGCCCACGCGCCACGCCGTCGCTCAACTTGACTCGCCCTTGGCAGACGCCTAACGTAGCCCGAGCCGCTTGAACGGGGCACTGCTGTCAGCAGACCCCCGGAGCGGCCAACCCACTACCTACGACGTACCCCTGGCGGGGTCGATTTCGGCATGCCCGAATTCGAATCCGGTGGCTCGATTATGAGCCGCAAGGGATAAGCGCTAAAGTGGTGGAACGCCGAAAGGCAAAGGCCCCCAACGGCCACCGGAATTCAAATCCAAGTCGGAAACGACAACGGAAATGATCTGGTAGAGTTGGAAACGAAGAACGAAGCCCGGAGGAAAGCCCGAGAGGGTGAGTACAAAGGAAGCGTCCGTTCCTTGAGAACTCAACAGCGTGCCAAAAATCAACGCCAAAAGTTGATACCCCGTCCACTTCGGTGGATGAGGTTCCTTTGAAAAAGACCTGTGAGGTCGCGGTTCGCCGTGATGCTTGCAGGCAATTACACAGCGAGGACGCAGTGGTCAGTCGGTCTTATTCCGACATGATTGACCCGCTCTAAGTGCGTGTGCACCCGATTACGGGTAAACATTCATGGAGAGTTTGATCCTGGCTCAGGACGAACGCTGGCGGCGTGCTTAACACATGCAAGTCGAACGATGAAGCCTTTCGGGGTGGATTAGTGGCGAACGGGTGAGTAACACGTGGGCAATCTGCCCTTCACTCTGGGACAAGCCCTGGAAACGGGGTCTAATACCGGATAATACTCCTGCCTGCATGGGCGGGGGTTGAAAGCTCCGGCGGTGAAGGATGAGCCCGCGGCCTATCAGCTTGTTGGTGGGGTAATGGCCCACCAAGGCGACGACGGGTAGCCGGCCTGAGAGGGCGACCGGCCACACTGGGACTGAGACACGGCCCAGACTCCTACGGGAGGCAGCAGTGGGGAATATTGCACAATGGGCGAAAGCCTGATGCAGCGACGCCGCGTGAGGGATGACGGCCTTCGGGTTGTAAACCTCTTTCAGCAGGGAAGAAGCGAAAGTGACGGTACCTGCAGAAGAAGCGCCGGCTAACTACGTGCCAGCAGCCGCGGTAATACGTAGGGCGCAAGCGTTGTCCGGAATTATTGGGCGTAAAGAGCTCGTAGGCGGCTTGTCACGTCGGATGTGAAAGCCCGAGGCTTAACCTCGGGTCTGCATTCGATACGGGCTAGCTAGAGTGTGGTAGGGGAGATCGGAATTCCTGGTGTAGCGGTGAAATGCGCAGATATCAGGAGGAACACCGGTGGCGAAGGCGGATCTCTGGGCCATTACTGACGCTGAGGAGCGAAAGCGTGGGGAGCGAACAGGATTAGATACCCTGGTAGTCCACGCCGTAAACGTTGGGAACTAGGTGTTGGCGACATTCCACGTCGTCGGTGCCGCAGCTAACGCATTAAGTTCCCCGCCTGGGGAGTACGGCCGCAAGGCTAAAACTCAAAGGAATTGACGGGGGCCCGCACAAGCAGCGGAGCATGTGGCTTAATTCGACGCAACGCGAAGAACCTTACCAAGGCTTGACATATACCGGAAAGCATTAGAGATAGTGCCCCCCTTGTGGTCGGTATACAGGTGGTGCATGGCTGTCGTCAGCTCGTGTCGTGAGATGTTGGGTTAAGTCCCGCAACGAGCGCAACCCTTGTCCTGTGTTGCCAGCATGCCCTTCGGGGTGATGGGGACTCACAGGAGACCGCCGGGGTCAACTCGGAGGAAGGTGGGGACGACGTCAAGTCATCATGCCCCTTATGTCTTGGGCTGCACACGTGCTACAATGGCCGGTACAATGAGCTGCGATACCGTGAGGTGGAGCGAATCTCAAAAAGCCGGTCTCAGTTCGGATTGGGGTCTGCAACTCGACCCCATGAAGTCGGAGTTGCTAGTAATCGCAGATCAGCATTGCTGCGGTGAATACGTTCCCGGGCCTTGTACACACCGCCCGTCACGTCACGAAAGTCGGTAACACCCGAAGCCGGTGGCCCAACCCGTAAGGGAGGGAGCTGTCGAAGGTGGGACTGGCGATTGGGACGAAGTCGTAACAAGGTAGCCGTACCGGAAGGTGCGGCTGGATCACCTCCTTTCTAAGGAGCACAGTACCGATTGCAGACAAACGTTCTGCACGGTCAGCTCATGGGTGGAACGTTGATTAGTTGGCACCAGACGGTCTGATGGTTCTCGAGTACTGCTTCGGCGTGGAAAGAGGAGACGGATGACTGACTGGTGCTTGGCACGTTGTTGGGTCCTGAAGGTACGGCCGTAAGGTCATGTCTTCAGTGCCGGCCCCAGTGAACTCGCCAGCTTGTCTGGTGGGGTGATGGGTGGCTGGTCGTTGTTTGAGAACTACACAGTGGACGCGAGCATCTGTGGCCAAGTTTTTAAGGGCGCACGGTGGATGCCTTGGCACCAGGAACCGATGAAGGACGTGAGAGGCCGCGATAGGCCCCGGGGAGCTGCCAACTGAGCTTTGATCCGGGGGTGTCCGAATGGGGAAACCCGGCAGTCGTCATGGGCTGTCACCCACTGCTGAACACATAGGCAGTGTGGAGGGAACGAGGGGAAGTGAAACATCTCAGTACCCTCAGGAAGAGAAAACAACCGTGATTCCGGGAGTAGTGGCGAGCGAAACCGGATGAGGCCAAACCGTATGCGTGTGATACCCGGCAGGGGTTGCGCATGCGGGGTTGTGGGAATTCTTTTGATCGGTCTGCCGGCCGGTCGGCGAGTCAGAAACCGTTGATGTAGTCGAAGGACATGCGAAAGGTCCGGCGTAGAGGGTAAGACCCCCGTAGACGAAACATCAGCGGCTTGCTTAAGAATCTCCCAAGTAGCACGGGGCCCGAGAAATCCCGTGTGAATCTGGCGGGACCACCCGCTAAGCCTAAATATTCCCTGGTGACCGATAGCGGATAGTACCGTGAGGGAATGGTGAAAAGTACCGCGGGAGCGGAGTGAAATAGTACCTGAAACCGTGTGCCTACAAGCCGTGGGAGCGTCGCCGTCATTCTTCGGAATGACGGTCGTGACTGCGTGCCTTTTGAAGAATGAGCCTGCGAGTTAGCGGTGTGTAGCGAGGTTAACCCGTGTGGGGAAGCCGTAGCGAAAGCGAGTCCGAATAGGGCGATTGAGTTGCACGCTCTAGACCCGAAGCGGAGTGATCTAGCCATGGGCAGGTTGAAGCGGAGGTAAGACTTCGTGGAGGACCGAACCCACCAGGGTTGAAAACCTGGGGGATGACCTGTGGTTAGGGGTGAAAGGCCAATCAAACTCCGTGATAGCTGGTTCTCCCCGAAATGCATTTAGGTGCAGCGTCACGTGTTTCTTGCCGGAGGTAGAGCACTGGATAGGCGATGGGCCCTACCGGGTTACTGACCTTAGCCAAACTCCGAATGCCGGTAAGTGAGAGCGTGGCAGTGAGACTGTGGGGGATAAGCTCCATGGTCGAGAGGGAAACAGCCCAGAGCATCGACTAAGGCCCCTAAGCGTACGCTAAGTGGGAAAGGATGTGGAGTCGCAGAGACAACCAGGAGGTTGGCTTAGAAGCAGCCACCCTTGAAAGAGTGCGTAATAGCTCACTGGTCAAGTGATTCCGCGCCGACAATGTAGCGGGGCTCAAGCGTACCGCCGAAGTCGTGTCATTGCAGCAATAGGGCCAACGCCCGCTGTGATGGGTAGGGGAGCGTCGTGTGCCGGGTGAAGCAGCAGCGGAAGCTAGTTGTGGACGGTTCACGAGTGAGAATGCAGGCATGAGTAGCGATACACACGTGAGAAACGTGTGCGCCGATTGACTAAGGGTTCCTGGGTCAAGCTGATCTGCCCAGGGTAAGTCGGGACCTAAGGCGAGGCCGACAGGCGTAGTCGATGGACAACCGGTTGATATTCCGGTACCCGCTTTGAAACGCCCAATATCGAATCAGGCGATGCTAAGTCCGTGAAGCCGTTCCGGACCCTTCGGGGAAAGGAAAGTGGTGGAGCCGACGAACCAGACTTGTAGTAGGTAAGCGATGGGGTGACGCAGGAAGGTAGTCCAGCCCGGGCGGTGGTAGTCCCGGGGTAAGGGTGTAGGCCGAGGGGTAGGCAAATCCGTCCCTCATTAAGGCTGAGACCTGATGCCGAGCCGATTGTGGTGAAGTGGATGATCCTATGCTGTCGAGAAAAGCCTCTAGCGAGTTTCATGGCGGCCCGTACCCTAAACCGACTCAGGTGGTCAGGTAGAGAATACCGAGGCGTTCGGGTGAACTATGGTTAAGGAACTCGGCAAAATGCCCCCGTAACTTCGGGAGAAGGGGGGCCATCACTGGTGATCGGATTTACTCCGTGAGCTGGGGGTGGCCGCAGAGACCAGCGAGAAGCGACTGTTTACTAAAAACACAGGTCCGTGCGAAGCCGTAAGGCGATGTATACGGACTGACGCCTGCCCGGTGCTGGAACGTTAAGGGGACCGGTTAGTGCGCTTTCGGGCGTGCGAAGCTGAGAACTTAAGCGCCAGTAAACGGCGGTGGTAACTATAACCATCCTAAGGTAGCGAAATTCCTTGTCGGGTAAGTTCCGACCTGCACGAATGGCGTAACGACTTCTCGACTGTCTCAACCATAGGCCCGGTGAAATTGCACTACGAGTAAAGATGCTCGTTTCGCGCAGCAGGACGGAAAGACCCCGGGACCTTTACTATAGTTTGATATTGGTGTTCGGTTCGGCTTGTGTAGGATAGGTGGGAGACTTTGAAGCAGCCACGCCAGTGGTTGTGGAGTCGCCGTTGAAATACCACTCTGGTCGTGCTGGATGTCTAACCTCGGTCCGTGATCCGGATCAGGGACAGTGTCTGATGGGTAGTTTAACTGGGGCGGTTGCCTCCCAAAGAGTAACGGAGGCGCCCAAAGGTTCCCTCAGCCTGGTTGGCAATCAGGTGTTGAGTGTAAGTGCACAAGGGAGCTTGACTGTGAGACCGACGGGTCGAGCAGGGACGAAAGTCGGGACTAGTGATCCGGCGGTGGCTTGTGGAAGCGCCGTCGCTCAACGGATAAAAGGTACCCCGGGGATAACAGGCTGATCTTCCCCAAGAGTCCATATCGACGGGATGGTTTGGCACCTCGATGTCGGCTCGTCGCATCCTGGGGCTGGAGTCGGTCCCAAGGGTTGGGCTGTTCGCCCATTAAAGCGGTACGCGAGCTGGGTTTAGAACGTCGTGAGACAGTTCGGTCCCTATCCGCTGTGCGCGTAGGAATATTGAGAAGGGCTGTCCCTAGTACGAGAGGACCGGGACGGACGAACCTCTGGTGTGCCAGTTGTCCTGCCAAGGGCATGGCTGGTTGGCTACGTTCGGGAGGGATAACCGCTGAAAGCATCTAAGCGGGAAGCCTGCTTCAAGATGAGTATTCCCACCTCCTTGAGAGGGTAAGGCTCCCAGTAGACGACTGGGTTGATAGGCCAGATGTGGAAGCCCGGTAACGGGTGGAGCTGACTGGTACTAATAGGCCGAGGGCTTGTCCTCAGTTGCTCGCGTCCACTGTGTTAGTTCTGAAGCAACGAACAGTTGCTGGTTTCTAGAGCTAGAACATAACTACAAAGTGTGCTTGTTCGCTCGAAACCGATAGGGTTTCGGTGGTCATAGCGTTAGGGAAACGCCCGGTTACATTCCGAACCCGGAAGCTAAGCCTTTCAGCGCCGATGGTACTGCAGGGGGGACCCTGTGGGAGAGTAGGACGCCGCCGAACAATCTTTCAAAGGACCCTTGGTCCAGCGTTCAACGCTGGACCAAGGGTCCTTTTTTGTTTTTCACCTTTTTACGCCGAAGCGCGGCCATGGGTTGGTTGCGCGAGAATGACTAGCGGTACCCCGAAGACAGGAGTCACACCCATGTCCAACTCTCCCGACGATCGTCCGGAGCGCGAGCCTCGTCGCAACGACGGCGGTGACAGGGGCGGCTACCGCGGGGGCCGTGACGACCGTGGCGGTGACCGTGGCGGCTTCCGCCGCGACGACCGCGGTGGCCGGCCGACCGGTGGCGCCGGCGGCGGCGGCGGTTTCCGTCGCGACGACCGTGGCGGCGACCGTCCGTCCTACCCGCGCCGCGATGACCGTGGCGAGCGTCCCTCCGGCGGCGGTGGCGGCGGTTTCCGTCGCGACGACCGTGGTGGCGACCGTCCGTCCTACCCGCGTCGTGATGACGACCGCGGTGGGCGTCCCTCGTACCCGCGCCGCGACGACGACCGCGGTGGCCGGCCGACCGGTGGCGCCGGCGGTGGCGGCGGTTTCCGTCGCGACGACCGTGGCGGCGACCGTCCGTCCTACCCGCGCCGCGATGACCGTGGCGAGCGTCCCTCCGGCGGCGGTGGCGGCGGTTTCCGTCGCGACGACCGTGGTGGCGACCGTCCGAGCTTCCCGCGTCGTGATGACGACCGCGGTGGGCGTCCCTCGTACCCGCGCCGCGACGACGACCGCGGTGGCCGGCCGACCGGTGGCGCCGGCGGTGGCGGCGGTTTCCGTCGCGACGACCGTGGCGGCGACCGTCCGTCCTACCCGCGCCGCGATGACCGTGGCGAGCGTCCCTCCGGCGGCGGCTTCCGCCGTGACGACCGGGGCGACCGCCCGACCGGCGGCGGCTTCCGCGGCCGCGAGGACCGTCCGTCGTACCCGCGTCGTGACGACCGTGGCGGCGACCGTCCGAGCTACCCGCGTCGTGACGACCGTGGTGACCGCCCGGCCGGCGGCGGTTTCCGTCGCGACGACCGCGGTGGCGACCGTCCGAGCTTCCCGCGTCGTGATGACGACCGTGGTGGTTTCCGTGGCGGTCGTGACGACCGCGGTGGCGACCGCCCGTCCTACCCGCGCCGCGACGACCGCGGTGGCGACCGTCCGAGCTACCCGCGTCGTGACGACCGTGGTGACCGCCCGGCCGGCGGCGGCTTCCGTCGCGACGACCGTGGCGAGCGGCCCTCGTACCCGCGTCGTGATGACGACCGTGGTGCGCGTCCGTCCTACCCGCGTCGTGATGACGACCGCGGTGGTTTCCGTGGCGGTCGTGACGACCGCAGTGGCGACCGCCCGTCCTACCCGCGCCGTGACGACCGTGGCGAGCGTCCCTCCGGCGGCGGTGGCGGCGGTTTCCGTCGTGACGACCGCGGTGGCGACCGTCCGTCCTACCCGCGTCGTGAAGACGACCGTGGTGGGCGTCCCTCGTACCCGCGTCGTGATGACGACCGCGGTGGTTTCCGTGGCGGTCGTGACGACCGCAGTGGCGACCGCCCGTCCTACCCGCGCCGCGACGACCGCGGTGGCGACCGCGGCGGGTTCCGCGGCCGCGATGACCGTGGCGGCGACCGCGGTGGCTACCGTGGCGGCCGTGACGACCGCGGCGGTGACCGCGACTACCGTGCGGACCGCGACCGCGACCCGGTCAAGCGGCTTCCGATCGACGAGGACGTCACCGGTCTCGAGATCGACGCCGATGTCCGCCAGGAGCTCCTGAGCCTGCCCAAGGGCCTGGCCGAAGAGGTTTCCAAGAACCTCGTCATGGTCGCCCGCCTGATCGACGAGGACCCGGAGCAGGCGTACGCGTACTCGCGCATCGCCCTGCGCCTGGCCTCCCGTGTCGCCGCCGTGCGCGAGGCCGCCGGCTTCGCCGCGTACGCCACGACGAAGTACAGCGAGGCGCTCGCGGAGTTCCGCGCCGCCAAGCGCATGACCGGATCCGTCGAGCTGTGGCCCGTCATGGCCGACTGCGAGCGCGGCCTCGGCCGCCCCGAGCGCGCGCTGGCCATGGCCGGCGAGCCCGAGGTGCAGAAGCTGGACAAGGCCGGCCAGGTCGAGATGCGCCTGGTCGCCGCCGGTGCGCGGCGCGACATGGGGCAGCTCGAAGCCGCCATCGTGACCCTGCAGAGCCCGGAGCTGGCCTCCCACTCCATCCAGCCGTGGACCGCGCGTCTGCGGTACGCCTACGCCGACGCCCTGCTGGCGGCCGGTCGTGAGGACGAGGCGCGCGAGTGGTTCGCCAAGACGGTCGAGGCGGACAAGGACGGCGCGATGGACGCCTCCGACCGGCTCGCCGAGCTGGACGGGGTCGAGTTCGTCGACGCGCTCGTCGGCGATGAGCCGGACGAGATCGACGACGAGGCCGACGAGGCCGACGAGGACGACGAGCAGGACGACGCCGAGGTGGCCGCCGCCGAGCGCGCGTCCGACCAGGCCGAGTACTACGACGAGGACGACGAGGAGTACGAGCCCCTCGAGCGGTCCGAAGCGGATGCCGACGTCGACGTCACCGACGAGATCGTCGTCGTCGAGGACGAGGACCGGGACGACGAGGGCCACCCCCTCGACAAGGGCTGAGTGCTGAACCGGCTCGATTGAGAAAGGGCGGTACCCCTCCGGGGGTACCGCCCTTTTTCGCGTCCGGGGTCAGTCCAGGCTGCGCAGCACCAGGCCGGTGGCCGGCTTCGGGCCGAAGGAGGTGGACTTGCGGGGCATGGTGACGCCCTGGCGGGCCAGGTCCCGGACGACTTCCTCCCGTACGGGGTGCAGCAGGACCGCGGTGCCGCCGTGGCGCTCGGCCATGGCGACGGTGGCCGCCGCGTCGTGGATGTACGTGATCTGGTCCGGGGTGTCGGGGATCTGCCACAGGGCGTCGAGCAGCGTCGCGTGCAGGACGGTCGCGTCCAGCCGGCGCCAGGCCTCGGGGCGGTCGCGGCGTACGGTGCGCTCGAGGAGGTCCAGGTCCGGGTCGGTGACCAGGCGGAAGGTCCCGTCGCCGGTCAGCAGGAAGGCGTTGCCGCGCTCCGCGGCGTCGGCGAGGGCCTCCAGGGCGAGCGGCAGCGGGCCCTCGACCGGGCGGACCCGGAAGCGGCCTTCCACGGCGGCCAGGGCGTCCGCGAGCGGGAGGCGGCGCAGCATCCGGTGGATCGCGCGGACCTGGAGCGGGTAGCGGGCCGTGTCGACGAGGAGGACGAGGCCGAAGTCCCATGCGGTGGGGGACTGGTGCTCCTCCTGGAGGCGCAGGTACGTCGCCCAGCGGTGGTGTCCGTCGGCGATGAGGGCCTGGCGGTGGCCCAGGTCGGCGGTGACGGCGGCCAGGTCGGCGGGGTCGGTGATGGCCCAGAGCCGGTGCCGGAAGCCGTCCTCGGTGGTGGTGGCCAGCAGGGGCGGGCCCCCGGCGGTCCGCTCGACGACCTCCGCCGCCCCGGCCGCGGGATCGTCGCCGCGGTAGGTGAGGAGGAGGGGCTCGAGATTGGCCGACGCAGCACGCATCAGGCCGGCCCGGTCGGTGACCACGTCCGGCATGACGTCCTCGTGCGGGAGCACGATGCCCGCGTCGGGCTGCGTGAGGGCGAGGGCGCCGATGACGCCGCGCTGGAGCAGGCCGCCCTTGCGCTGCTCGTAGACGTAGAGCGCCGGCTCGGGGTCGGTGCTGAGGATGCCCTTGGCGAGCCAGTCGTGCAGGGTGCGCGCGGCCTGTTCGTTGCGCGCGGCAGGGGTGTCGGCCTGCGGAAGGATCAGGCGGACGATGTTGTGCGGGTCGGCGGACTCGAGGTGGTCGACGCCGTCGGGGCGTACGACCACGTCGTACGGCGGTGAGGTGACGGCGGCCAGGCTGCCGACACGCTCCGGGACGTAGCGCAGTCCATGGAAGGGGATCAGGCGCAGCCCGTCGTCCGCGGTACCAGATGTGGTCATTGGTGCATGGTAAGACGCGTCTCGCGATGCGGGATGATCGGGTGAGGAAGACCTCGGCGCAAATGCAACGAGGTCTATCGAGGACCGAACGGACAGGGAGCCGACAGGATGACCCGGCAGAGCAGGACGAGTCCGGCGGGCAGCGAGCGCAGCCTGCACCAGGCGTACGACACGGCCCTGCTGGACCTGGACGGCGTCGTGTACGCGGGCGGCGAGGCCATCGCGTACGCGGCCCAGTCCCTCGGCGCGGCCCGGGCGGGCGGGATGCACCTCGCGTACGTCACGAACAACGCGCTGCGCACTCCCGACGCGGTTGCCGAGCACCTGGGCGAGCTGGGGATCCCGACCGAGGCCGGCGAGGTGATCACCTCGGCGCAGGCCGTGGCCCGGCTGATCTCGGAGCAGGTGGAGCCGGGGGCGAAGGTGCTGGTGATCGGCGGCGAGGGGCTGCGGGTCGCGCTGCGCGAGCGGGGGCTGGTGCCGGTGGAGTCCGCCGACGAGGAGGGCCTCGCGGCGGTCGTCCAGGGGTACGGGGGCCCGGATCTGCCGTGGTCGCGGTTCGCGGAGGCCTCGTACGCGATCCACCGCGGGGTGCCGTGGTACGCGTCGAACACGGATCTGACGATTCCGGGGGCGCGCGGGATCGGGCCCGGGAACGGGGCCGCGGTGGAGGTCGTACGGATCGCCACGGGCGCGGAGCCGCAGGTGGCGGGGAAGCCGCTGCCCCCGATGCACCGGGAGACGGTGCTGCGGACCGGGGCGCAGCACCCGCTGGTGGTCGGGGACCGGCTGGACACGGACATCGAGGGGGCCTTCAACGGGGAGGTGGACTCGCTGCTGGTGCTGACCGGGGTGACGGACGCGGCGCAGCTGCTGCGCGCCGAGCCGCGGCACCGGCCGACGTACGTGGACCGGGATCTGCGCGGGCTGCTGACGGGCCAGCCGGAGGTCGTGGCGGCCGGGGAGGGCTTCCGCTGCGGGGGTTGGACCGCGGTGGCCGCGGCGGGCGCAGTGGAGCTGCGGGGCGAGGGCGATCCGGTCGACGGGCTGCGTGCGCTGTGCGCGGCGGCATGGACGCAGGCGGGGGACGGCTCGTGCGCGCTGGACGCGGGGAAGGCGCTGGCCCGGATCGGGCTGTAGGCGGATCGAAGATCAGGCGGAGGGTAGGCTAACCTAACCTCCGTGTTGGTCGAGAGTCCCCCCGAACAGAGCGCGGCGCCGGTCGCCGCCATCCGCCCGCGCCATGCGGCGCGCGCCGCCGGTCTGCTCGGCGCCCTTGCGGTGCTGGCGTTGATCGCGGTGGCGAGCATCGCCGTGGGCGCCAAGCAGATGCCCCTCGACCAGGTCTGGCACGGCCTGTTCCACTACGCGGGGACGCCCTCCGACGTGGTGGTGGGCGATCTGCGGGTCCCGCGCACCCTCCTAGGGCTGATGGTCGGGCTCGGGCTCGGCCTCTCCGGTGCGGTGATGCAGGCGCTGACCCGCAATCCGCTGGCCGAGCCGGGCATCCTCGGCGTCAACGCGGGCGCCGCGGCCGCCGTGGTCTCGGCGATCACCTTCCTCGGAGCCTCCTCGCTCAGCGCGTTCGTGTGGTGGGCCTTCCTCGGCGCCGCCGTCGTCTCCGTCGTGGTCTACGTGCTCGGCGGCAGCCGCAGCGCGACGCCGGTGCGCCTCGCGCTCGCCGGTACGGCGGCCAGCGCGGCCCTGGTCGGCTACATCAACGCCGTGCAGCTGATGGACAGCAAGGCGCTGGACAAGCTGCGCTTTTGGACCGTGGGCTCGCTGGCCTCCGCGAACATGGACACCGTCCGGCAGGTCGCGCCCTTCCTGCTGGTGGGCGCCGTGATCGCGCTGTCGCTGGGCCGGCCGCTCAACGCGATGGCCATGGGCGACGACACCGCGCGGGCGCTGGGCGCCCACCTGACGCGGACCCGGATCGGCGCCATGCTCGCCATCACCCTGCTGTGCGGCGCGGCGACCGCCGCCTGCGGGCCGATCGTCTTCATCGGGCTGATGATCCCGCACCTGGTGCGCATCATCACCGGGCCCGACATGCGGTGGGTGCTCGCCTACTCGGCGGTCCTCTCACCGGTGCTGCTGCTGGGAGCGGACGTCATCGGCCGGGTCGTCACCCGGCCCGCCGAGCTCCAGGTCGGCATCGTCACCGCGCTGATCGGCGGACCCGTCTTCATCTACCTCGTCCGGCGCAAGAGGATGGCCCAGCTGTGACCGTCGACCTTCGGGCGGACAAGCCCGGCTCCCGCCCCCTGCGCGGCCCCGGCGGGCTGTCCCTGCGGATGGAGCCGCGTGCGCTGGCGGTCGGGCTGCTGCTCACCGTGGCCGCGCTGGCGATGGGCGTCGTGCTCATCGGCACCGGCGACTTCGAGATCGCGCCGTGGGACGTCGTACAGACCCTGCTGGGCAACGGCACACCGGCGCACGACTTCATCGTCAACGACCTGCGGCTGCCGCGGGTCCTGGTCGCCCTGCTGGTCGGCGCCGCCCTCGGCATGGCCGGCTCGGTCTTCCAGTCCGTCTCCCGCAACCCGCTCGGCTCCCCGGACCTGCTCGGCTTCAGCTACGGCTCGGCGGTCGGCGCGCTCACCGTGATCGTCCTGTTCAAGGGCGGCGCGACCGAGGTGGCGGCGGGCGCGCTGGTGGGCGGGCTGCTCACCGGCGTGCTCGTCTACCTGCTGTCGTACAGGCGCGGCATCCACGGCTACCGTCTGGTGCTGGTCGGCATCGGCGCCTCCTCGATGCTCGTCGCCGTCATCAACTACCTGCTGACCAAGGCCCAGCTCGTCGAGGCCACCCGGGCGATGGTCTGGCTGACCGGCTCGCTCGCCGGCCGGGACTGGAGCCAGGTCTGGCCCCTGCTGGGGACCTGCGCGGTGCTGTTCCCGCTGGTCCTCGGGCAGGGCCGGGCCCTGCGGATGATGGAGATGGGCGACGACGCCGCGTACGCCCTCGGGGTACGGGTGGAACGTACGCGGATGCTGCTGATGCTGGCGGCGGTCCTGCTGACCACCGCGGCCGCCGCGGCCGCCGGACCCATCTCCTTCGTCGCCCTGGCCGCGCCCCAGCTGGCCCGGCGCCTGACCCGCTCGCCCGGGTCGAACCTGCTCACCGGCGCGCTGATGGGCTCCGTCCTGCTGCTCGTGTCCGACTGGGCCTCGCAGCGCGCCTTCGGCGCCGACCAGCTGCCGGTGGGTGTGGTGACCGGGCTGGTCGGCGGTGTCTACCTGCTCTGGCTGCTCGTCACCGAGCGCAGGGCGGGACGTATATGAGCACGGACAAGAGCAACTCAAGGAGTACGCAGGTGCAGCGGCTGACCGCGCAGAACGTGACCCTCGGCTACGAGCAGCGGGTCATCGCCGAGAACCTGTCGGTGGAGATCCCCGACCACTCCTTCACCGTGATCGTCGGCCCCAACGCCTGCGGCAAGTCCACGCTGCTGCGGGCCCTGTCGCGGATGCTGAAGCCGTCCGCCGGGCAGGTGCTGCTGGACGGGCAGGCCATCGGGTCGATGCCCGCCAAGAAGGTCGCCAAGACGCTGGGCCTGCTGCCGCAGTCCTCGATCGCGCCGGACGGGATCACCGTCGCCGACCTGGTCTCGCGGGGCCGGTACCCGCACCAGGGGCTGCTGCGGCAGTGGTCGCAGGAGGACGAGCGGATCGTCCTCGAGTCGATGGCCTCGACCGGGGTCGCCGAGCTCGCGGACCGGTCGGTGGACGAGCTGTCGGGCGGGCAGCGGCAGCGCGTGTGGATCGCGATGGCGCTGGCGCAGCAGACGCCGCTGCTGCTGCTGGACGAGCCGACCACGTACCTGGACATCCAGCACCAGATCGACGTGCTGGACCTGTGCGCGGAGCTGCACGAGACGCAGGGGCGGACCCTGGTGGCCGTGCTGCACGACCTCAACCACGCGGCCCGCTACGCCACGCACCTGATCGCGATGCGGGGCGGCACGGTCGTCGCGGAGGGGCCGCCGGCCGAGGTGGTCACGGCGGAGCTGGTGGAGGAGGTGTTCGGGCTGCGCTGCCAGATCATCGAGGACCCGGAGACGGGTACGCCGCTGGTGATCCCGGCAGCACGCAAGCCGAGGCCACTGGCCACGCGGTTGACGGGTACTACAGCAGGTTCTTGAGGCGCAGCAGGTCGCGGAACCCGGCTTCCAGGCGGACCCGGCCGGAGGCCCAGGCCTTGGCGAACTTCAGCTCGCCCGCGACCATCGCCACCAGGTCGTCGCCGGTCATCGCGAGCCGGATCTCGGCCTTGGCGGCGGGCGGGCCGGGGGAGACCGTGTCGACCCGGATCCGGCCGCCGTCGAGGCGGCCGGTGAAGGTCTGGTCCAGGTCGGTGATGTGGCAGCTCAGGGAGCGGTCCAGCGCGGCAGCGCCGCGCACGCTGCCGTCGGCCTGTGCGAGGTTGCCGGAGAGTCGGTCGAGTGCGGCTCGGCACTCATCGATCGTAGCCATCGTGATCTCGACCGTACCGCAGAGCCGTGCGCGGCCGCCCGGGCGCTTCGGGGTAGCGTCGGGGCATGACCGACGACTTGGCCGACGCGGTGGCGAGCGTACCGGACGTATCGGATGTTCCGGACGCAGCGGGTGCATCCGATGCGCCCGGCGTATCCGGGGAGACGGCTCCCGAGCCTGCGCTCGGGCCCGCCGGGCCCGAGCCCCTCGGCCTCGTCCGCACGCCCACCGGCCATGGCGGGGTCGACGCGCACCTGGAGCGGCTGGCCGACGCCGACCACCTCACGGCGGACGGACACGTCGCGGTGTACGAGGATGTACACAGGGGGTTGCGCGACGCGCTGACCGCGCTGGACGCACCGCCCGTCCCCGGACCGTACGAAAACAGGAGCTGAACCGAACGTGGCAGGAGTGGCACGCCGCCGCCTGGACGCCGAACTGGTACGCCGCAGCATGGCCCGGTCGCGCGAGCACGCCGCCCAGCTGATCGCCGCGGGCCGCGTGACCGTCGGCGGCGCCACCGCGACCAAGGCGGCCACCCAGGTCGAGACCAGCGCGGCCCTGGTGGTCCTCAAGGACGACAGCGACCCCGACTACGTCTCCCGGGGCGGCCACAAGCTGGCCGGCGCCCTCGCGGCCTTCCAGCCGCAGGGGCTGGCCGTCGAGGGCCGCCGGGCGCTGGACGCCGGCGCCTCCACCGGCGGGTTCACCGACGTGCTGCTGCGCACCGGCGTGGCCCACGTCATGGCCGTCGACGTCGGCTACGGGCAGCTCGCCTGGTCGCTGCAGAGCGACGACCGGGTCACCGTCAAGGACCGTACGAACGTCCGCGAGCTGACGGTCGAGCAGCTCGACGGGGTTCCCGTCGACCTCGTCGTCGGCGACCTGTCCTTCATCTCCATCGGCCTGGTGCTGCCGGCGCTGGTGCGCTGCTGCGCCCCGGACGCGGACCTGGTGCTGATGGTCAAGCCGCAGTTCGAGGTCGGCAAGGACCGGCTCGGCAGCGGCGGCGTCGTGCGCAGCCCGGAGCTGCGCGCGGAGGCCGTGCGCGAGGTGGCGGCCCACGCGGCGAAGCTGGGGCTCGGCGTTCTCGGGGTGACGGCGAGTCCGCTGCCGGGTCCGTCGGGGAACGTCGAGTACTTTCTGTGGCTGCGGGCGGGGGCACCGGCCCTCGACCCGGCGGATGTTGACCGTGCAGTGGCGGAGGGGCCGCAGTGACTGATTCAGCGGATACACCGGGTACATCGGAGACGTCTGGTTCATCGGAGACGTCTGGTTCGACGGCGGGGCGGACCGTCTTCCTGCTCGCGCACACGGGGCGGCCTGCGGCCATCCGCAGCGCCGAGCTGGTCGTGCAGGGCCTGCTCAAGAGCGGGCTGGGCGTACGGGTCGTGGAGTACGAGGCGCGGGACCTGCCACTGCCGCCCGAGGTGGAGCTGGTCTCCGAATGCACCCCCGCGGTGCTCGAGGGCTGTGAGCTGCTCATCGTGCTGGGCGGCGACGGGACCCTGCTGCGCGGCGCGGAGTTCGCGCGCGGCTCCGGGGTGCCGATGCTGGGCGTGAACCTGGGCCGGGTGGGCTTCCTCGCGGAGGCCGAGCGGGACGACCTGGACAAGGTCGTGGACCGGGTCGTGACGCGGGCGTACGAGGTCGAGGAGCGGATGACGCTCGACGTGCTCGTACGGACGAACGGCGACGTCGTCCACCGGGACTGGGCGCTGAACGAGGCCGCCGTCCAGAAGGTGTCCCCCGAGCGGATGCTCGAGGTGGTCCTGGAGATCGACGGGCGCCCGGTGTCGGGCTTCGGCTGCGACGGGATCGTCTGCGCGACGCCGACGGGTTCGACGGCGTACGCCTTCTCCGCCGGCGGGCCGGTGGTCTGGCCGGAGGTGGAGGCGCTGCTGATGGTGCCGATCAGCGCGCACGCGCTGTTCGCGAAGCCGCTGGTGACCTCGCCGGACTCGGTGCTGGCGGTGGAGGTCCAGCAGGGGGTGCCGCACGGGGTGCTGTGGTGCGACGGCCGCCGGATGCTGGAGCTGCCGGCCGGGGCCCGCGTGGAGGTCCGGCGGGGGGCGGTGCCGGTGCGGCTCGCCCGGCTGCACCACGCTTCGTTCACGGACCGGCTGGTCGCAAAGTTCGCGCTGCCGGTGTCGGGCTGGCGTGGGGCGCCCCACTAGGAGCCCGCCCAATAGCACATGCGTTCGGGAAACTCTCCACGGGTGACGTCACATCGCACCGGTGAAACCTCGGTATCGTCGTCCCGTGCTTGAGGAGATGCGGATACGGTCGCTCGGGGTCATCGACGACGCGGTGGTCGAGCTGTCGCCCGGTTTCACCGCGGTGACCGGCGAGACCGGCGCGGGCAAGACGATGGTCGTCACCAGCCTCGGCCTGCTGCTCGGCGGTCGCGCCGACCCGGCCCTGGTACGGATCGGGGCCAAGGCGGCGGTCGTGGAGGGCCGCATCGTCATGCGCCCCGGCGCGCCTGCCGCCGTACGCGCGGAGGAGGCCGGGGCCGAGCTCGAGGACGGCACCCTGCTGATCAGCCGGACCGTGTCCGCCGAGGGGCGCTCGCGCGCCCACGTCGGCGGCCGCTCCGTGCCCGTCGGCCTGCTCGCCGAGCTCGCGGACGACCTGGTCGCCGTACACGGGCAGACCGACCAGCAGGGGCTGCTGCGGCCCGCCCGGCAGCGGCAGGCCCTCGACCGGTACGCGGGCGATGCCGTCGCCGTACCGCTGGAGAAGTACGCAGCCGCCTACCGGCGGCTGCGCGCGGTCGCCGTCGAGCTCGACGAGATCACCACCCGGGCCCGGGAACGGGCCCAGGAGGCCGACCTGCTGCGCTTCGGCCTCGAGGAGATCGCGGCCGTGGAGCCGCTGGCCGGCGAGGACGTGGAGCTGGCGGCGGAGGCCGAACGGCTCGGCCACGCCGAATCGCTGGCTTCGGCGGCGCAGATCGCGCACGCGGCGCTGGCCGGCCATGTCGAGGACCCGGAGGGCGTCGACGCGAACGCGCTCGTCGCCGGCGCGCACCGGGCCCTGGACGCCGTACGGTCGCACGACCCGGCGCTCGGCGCGCTCGCGGAGCGGATCGGGGAGCTCGGGATCCTGCTGGCCGACGTGGCGGGGGAGCTGGCGGGCTACGCCGACGACCTGGACGCCGATCCGCTGCGGCTGGCCGCGGTGGAGGAGCGGCGGGCGGCCCTGACCCAGCTGACGCGCAAGTACGGCGACTCGATCGACTCCGTACTGGAGTGGGCCGAGCGGGGTTCGGCGCGGCTGCTGGAGCTGGACGGCGACGACGAGCGGATTACCGAGCTGACCGCCGAGCGGGACGGGCTGCGGGCCGAACTGTCGCTGCTGGCACAGGCGCTGACGGACGCGCGGGTGGAGGCGGCGACGCGGTTCGCGTCGGCCGTCACGGAGGAGCTGGCGTCGCTGGCGATGCCGCACGCGCGGGTGACGATCGACATCCGGCAGGTGGAGGACCCCGAGGGGGTGGAGGTCGACGGCCGTCCGGTCGCGTACGGGCCCTCGGGTACGGACGAGGTCGAACTGCTGCTGGCCCCGCACCCGGGCGCCCAGCCGCGGCCGATCGCCAAGGGCGCCTCGGGCGGTGAGCTGTCGCGCGTGATGCTGGCGGTGGAGGTCGTGTTCGCGGGGTCCGACCCGGTGCCGACGTACCTCTTCGATGAGGTCGACGCGGGCGTCGGCGGCAAGGCGGCCGTCGAGGTCGGGCGGCGGCTCGCGAAGCTGGCCAGGTCGGCGCAGGTCGTGGTCGTCACGCACCTGCCGCAGGTGGCGGCCTTCGCGGACCGGCAGCTGCTGGTCGAGAAGACCAACGACGGGTCGGTGACGCGGAGCGGGGTCAAGGTCCTGGAGGGCGAGGACCGGGTCCGCGAGCTCTCGCGCATGCTGGCGGGGCACGAGGACTCGGTGTCCGCGCGGGCGCACGCCGAGGAACTGCTGGCGGCGGCGCGCGCGGACGCGTAGCGACTGCGGCGCTGTTGCCCTTGCCGTTGCCCTTGCCGTTGCCCTTGCCGTTGCTCATGAGGGCTCGGGACGGTCCCGTCCCGGGCCCTTCGCACGTGCCCGGGGGTGACGGGCGCTACGCCGTGTGGGTGAGCCTCGGGGGTGTGTCGCGGTATCTCCTGCGGGATCCCTACCCGTATGGTCCCGGAACGCGCGTGCGGACTGGCATCCTGGGCGACGTCTCTGCCTCCCTCACCCTGGAGCTTCGGCCCGTGAGCAGCTCCCCGGTCTCGATCCCGGTCCCCGCACAGCCGTACGGGCGGCCGCCGCTGCGCACCGTCCAAGTACTCGGCGGTGCGGGCGCGGGCAGCAGCGCGCACGTACGGTCGCTGACGACCGGGCTCGCCGCCCGCGGGGTCGGGGTCACGGTGTGCGCGCCCGTGGAGGCGGAGGGAGAGTACGACTTCACCGGGGCCGGGGCGCAGTTCACCACGGACGCGGCGAGTGCGCTGCGGGCCGTGTGCGCCGGGGCGGACGTGGTGCACGCGCACGGAGTGCGGGCCGGGATGCGGGCCGCGCTGGCGCTGCGCGGGCGCCGGGTGCCGCTGGTGGTGACCTGGCACAGAGGCGGGCCGGCGGCCGAGGGGCCCTTCGGGCGGCTGGGCCGGGTGCTGGAGCGGCATGTGGCGCGGGCCGCGGCGGTGGTGCTGGGCGCCTCCTCGGACCAGGTGGACCTGGCCCGGGCGCGGGGCGCGCGGGATGCGCGGCTGGCGCCGGTGGCCGTGCCGATGGGCCCGGCGGGCGCGGACACCGGGGCGGACCCGGGCAAGGTGCGGGCGGAACTGGGGGCGGTGGAGCGGCCGTTGCTGATCGCGGTCGGCAGCCTGGTGGAACGCCGGGGGTACTCCGTACTGCTGGACGCGGCGCGGGCGTGGCGGGTGCTGGAGCCGCTGCCGCTGGTGGTGATCGCGGGGGAGGGCCCGCAGCGGGCCGAGCTGGCCCGGCGGATCGAGGCCGAAGGACTGCCCGTACGGCTGCTGGGGCGGCGCCGGGATGCGGCGCAGTTGCTGGCGGCGGCGGACGTGGCGGTGCTGCCGAGCCGGTGGGAGGCGCGGTCCCTGCTGGTGCAGGAGGCACTGCGGGTGGGCGTACCGCTGGTCGCGACGGCGGTCGGCGGCGTGCCGGAGCTGGTCGGGGAGGCGGGCGTCCTGGTGCCGTACGGGGACGCGGCCGCACTGGCCTCGGCGGTGACGGACCTCCTGACGGATCCGCCCCGGCGCGAGGCACTGGCGGCGGCGGGCCGAGCCCAGGCGGCGACGTGGCCGTCGGAGGACGACACGGTGGCCCAGATCCTGTCGGTCTACGACGAACTGATGGACCGCCGCCGCCCCTGACCCGACCGCCGGCGAGGCTGGAGCTGCCGGGGGCCCGGCCCCCGGATCCCCGTGCCTTGGAGCTGCCCGGAGCCAGGTGTGCGGCTGGGGCGCCGTTGCGCAGGCGACCCGGGCTGCGCCCGGCCTTCTGGGGCTCCGCCCCAGACCCCGCGCCTCAAACGCCGGCGGGGCTGGACTTGGCCGATGCCGGCGGACAGGTGCGGGCCCGCTGCCCGCCAGGGCCGAGTCGTGCGAGGGGAGCGTCAAAAAGGAGAGGCCCGCCAGGGCCGAGCCGCGCGAGCGGCGCGTCAAGAAGGAGTGTGGCGGCGGGCGCGGAGGGCCAGGCTCAGAGAGAGGACCGTCTCCGGGTCGTCCAGGTCCGTGCCCAGGAGCTCCGAGATGCGGCCCAGGCGGTTGTACAGGGTCTGGCGGTTGAGGTGGAGCTCGCGCGCCGTCTCCGCCTTGCGGCCCGCGTGGGCCAGGTACGTCTCCAGGGTGGGCAGGAGCGGGGGGCGGGACGTCGTGTCGTGGGTGCGGAGTGCGCCGATCGCGCGGTCCACGAACGCCGCCAGGTCGGGGTGTTCACGCAGCCGCCAGAGGAGCAGGTCGATGTCCAGGCGGCGGGCGTCGTACCAGGGGCGGGCGGGCAGGCCGTGGGCCGCCGTTGCCGTTTCCGCGGCATGGCGCAGGCCCGAGGAGGCCGCCGCCCAGCCGCCGGCCACGCCCACGACGACCGCCGGCGGGGCCGCCGCGCGGTCCAGGCCGGCCCGTTCCACGCCCGCCCGCAGCGCCGCCGCCACCCGGTCGGCCACCGTCGTGCGCTCCGACTCGGAGCGGAGCGAGACCAGCAGCGGTACTCGGCCCTCCACCGGGCGGACGCCCAGGAGCACCGGGACGCCGACTGACGACAGTTCCTCCAGGACGGCCCTGGCCAGGACCGCCCAGTTGCCCGACGGGCCCAGGTCCGAGGACAGGCGCATCACCACCGGCAGGAGCGGGCCGGCCCCCGGTTTGAAGCCGAGTACGCGGGCCTGCGCCGGGGCGTCCTCCGCCGAGATGCGGCCCTCCGCCAGGTCCGTCAGGAAGTCCCCGCGGCCGCGCGCCGCCAGTTCGTCCTCCTGGCGGGCCTGCATCAGGACCACGGCCAGTACGCCCGCCGTCCGCTCCGCCGCCATCCGGTGGACGGGCAGCAGCGGCGCCGACACGCCCAGCAGGACCACCCGTGCGCGCACCGAGCCCGTGCCGTGGCCGCCGCCGGGGACGTCGATCAGGACCGCGTTCGCCGACGGCTGCGCCTCGCGCTGGCCGCGCAGGCCCTCCCAGACCTGGAGCGGGTCCGCCGCGGCCTCCCCGGAGACCGGGCCCGCCGCGTACAGGAGTTGGCCGTCGGTGGTCTCCAGGAACACCGGATTGCCCGTGAAGTCGGCCAGGATGTGCAGGACTTGGGGTATGCCGCCGCCGCTGAGCAGGGCCTCCGTGCAGCGCCGGTGGACCTCCTCGGCCCGCTGGAGCAGCGCGTAGTGGTGGTTGACGATCTCGGTGTGGATCTCCTCCGTCACCGCCACGAACGGGACCTCGCGGTGGAGCTGGACGAGCGGGAGCCCGGCCGTCCGCGCCGTCTCGACCAGCGTCGCCGGGAGCCGGGTGAAGCGCGGGCCCAGCTCGACGACCAGCGCGGCGATCCCCCGGTCCGCGAGGCGCCGTACGAAGGCACGCTGCTCGGCCGGCCGGGTGCCGAGGCCCAGCCCCGTGGTCAGCAGCAGCTCCCCGCCCTTGAGCAGGGACGCGATGTTCGGCACCTCGCCCGCGTGCACCCAGCGGACGGTCCGGCCCAGGCGGTCGGCGCAGGCCACCACCTCCGGCAGTCCGCTGCGCAGCCCGGGCAGCTCCAGTGCCCGCTGAACGGTGATCCCGCCCTGGTTGTCCATGTCGCGGGACGCTATCAGGGGGTCAGGCCGGCTTGATGTTGTGGTTGAAGCGGAACACGTTGTCCGGGTCGTACGCGCGCTTCACCGCGCCCAGCCTGGCCAGATTCTCCGCGCCGAGACCCGCCACCACGCGCTCGGACCCCTCGTCGCCGGTGAAGTTGAGGTAGACCGCGCCGGTGCTCCACCGCTGCACCTGGGCGCGGACGTCCTTCACCCACGAGACGGCCCGCTCGTCGTCGGCCGGGTCCTCCCAGATGCCGAACGGGTGCACGGCCCAGGGCGCGTCCCGGTACGGAACGGGGAACTCGGAGGGCCCGTCCGCGATGGCCCCGCCCAGCGGGAACAGCACGTGCTGGGTTCCGCCCGACGGCATCACGTCACCGAGGGCGCAGAAGACGCCGACGAGCTCGTCCGGCAGGCCGGTCAGGTACTCCGCGGACCAGTAGTTCCGCAGGCCCGGCGGGTCGTCCAGCATGCACTGGAAATCCGCGTACGGGAGGGCGGTGAGCACCTCCACCTCGTGCGGCAGCGCGAGCAGCGGCGCGGCGAGCCCCCGGAGCGCCTCCTCGCCGCCCGCGTACGTGAGCAGCGCGCCCGCCATCAGCGTTCCGACGAGGTGTTCCGGTACGAAGGGCTCCGGCGGGGCGGTCATGTAGATCATGCCGCCGCCCACCTCGTCGGGGCCTTTCTCGACGAGGTCCCGGTAGGTGCGCAGCACCTCGGGCCCGGCCTCGGGCGGGTACAGCAGCATGCAGATCGCGAACTCCGGCAGCTCGTGCAGGCGCAGCGTGATCGAGGTCGCGACCCCGAAGTTCCCGCCGCCGCCGTGCAGGGCCCAGAACAGCTCGGGGTTGTCCTGTGCGGTCGCCGTCACGGCGGCGCCGTCGGCGGTGACCAGGTCCACGCCGAGCAGGTTGTCGACGGCCAGCCCGAACTTCCGGTCCAGCCAGCCCGAGCCGCCGCCGAGGACGAAGCCGGTGGCTCCGGTGGTGGAGACCCGGCCGCCGGTCGTGGCGAGCCCGTACGGCTGGCAGGCGCGGTCCAGCACGCTCATCACCGCGCCGCCCCCGACGCGTACGGCCTTCGCCGCGGGATGGACGGTGACCTCCTGCATCCGGCGCATGTCGACGACCACGCCGCCGTCGTTGAGGGACATCCCGGCGACGCTGTGCCCGCCGCCGCGGACCGCGACGGGCAGGTCCAGCTCGCGGGCGAAACGGACGGTCGTGACGACGTCCGCCTCGCTCTCGCAGCGGGCGATCACGGCCGGCCTGCGGTCGATCATCGCGTTGAAGACCGTCCGGGCCTCGTCGTACCCGGGATCGTCGGGGGCGAAGACCTCACCGGCCAGATCCTCGCGGAGCGCGGCCAGGGCCTGGCCGGCCTTTGAATGGGGAGCCATGGCTGCGGCCCTCCTTCCGGAGGAGGCATAGGACCTATCCAGCGTAGGCGGGGGCCGGCCGCCGGGCGCGGCGGAGCCGGAGCCGGCCGTTGCGGCGCCGTCGCCGGGGGCGTCGCCGGGGGCGCTGCCCCCGGACCCTCAGCCCGCGGACCCTCAGCCCGCGGACCCTCAGCCCCCGTACGCCCCGCTCGCCGTCAGGCGCAGGGCCGTGTCGATCAGGGGGACGTGGCTGAACGCCTGCGGGAAGTTGCCGACCTGGCGCTGGAGGCGCGGGTCCCACTCCTCCGCCAGCAGCCCCAGGTCGTTGCGGAGCGACAGCAGCCGTTCGAACAGGTGGCGGGCCTCGTCGACACGGCCGATCATCGCCAGGTCGTCGGCCATCCAGAACGAGCACGCCAGGAAGGCCCCCTCGTCGCCCTCGAGCCCGTCCACGCCGGCCTCCTCGCCGGTCGTCGGGTAGCGCAGGATGAACCCGTCGGGCGTGGACAGTTCGCGCTGGATCGCCTCGATGGTGCCGATGACCCGCTTGTCGTCCGGCGGCAGGAAGCCCATCTGCGGGATCAGCAGCAGGGAGGCGTCCAGCTCCTTCGACCCGTACGACTGGGTGAAGGTGTTGCGCTCCTTGTCGTAGCCCTTCTCGCACACGTCCTCGTGGATCTCGTCGCGCAGTTCGCGCCACCGGTCCAGCGGGCCGTCCGCGTCCCCGCTCTCGATCAGCTTGATCGTGCGGTCCACGGCCACCCAGGCCATCACCTTCGAGTGCACGAAGTGGCGGCGCGGGCCGCGCACCTCCCAGATGCCCTCGTCCGGCTGGTCCCAGTGGGCCTCCAGGTAGCGGATCAGCTTCAACTGGAGCACCGAGGCGTAGTCGTTGCGCGCCAGGCCCGTCATGTGGCCCAGGTGCAGGGCCTCGGTGACCTCGCCGTACACGTCCAGCTGGAGCTGGTGCGCGGCGCCGTTGCCGACCCGGACCGGGCGGGAGTTCTCGTACCCGGGCAGCCAGTCCAGCTCGGTCTCGCCGAGTTCCCGTTCGCCCGCGATCCCGTACATGATCTGCAGGTTCTCCGGGTCGCCGGCGACCGCGCGCAGCAGCCACTCGCGCCAGGCCTGGGCCTCCTCGCGGTAGCCGGTGCGCAGCAGCGAGGAGAGGGTGATGGCGGCGTCGCGCAGCCACGTGTAGCGGTAGTCCCAGTTGCGGACGCCGCCGATCTCCTCCGGGAGGGAGGTGGTGGGCGCGGCGACGATGCCGCCGGTGGGGCCGTACGTGAGCGCCTTGAGGGTGATCAGGGAGCGGATCACGGCCTCGCGGTAGGGGCCGTGGTACGTGCAGTGGTCGACCCACTCGCGCCAGAACGCGGCGGTCGTCGCCAGGGCCTCCTGCGCGTCGGGGGTCTCCGGGGCGCCCTTGTGGGAGGGCTGCCAGCTGATGCAGAAGGCCTTCCGGTCGCCGGGGCCCACGGTGAAGTCGGAGTACGTCGTCAGGTCCTTGCCGTACGTCTGCGCGTCGGTGTCCAGCCAGACCGAGTCCGGGCCGGCGACGGCGACGGTGCGCCCGTCGACCTTGTGCACCCAGGGCACGACCCGCCCGTAGCTGAACCGCATGCGCAGCGCGGAGCGCATCGGGACGCGCCCGCTGACGCCCTCGACGATGCGCACCAGCTGCGGTGCGTGGTCCTCGCGGGGAGGCATGAAGTCGATCACGCGGACCGTGCCGCGCGGCGTCTCCCACTCCGATTCCAGGATCAGCGAATCGCCCTGGTAGCGGCGGCGCGTCGCGGCGGGGGCCCCGGCGTCCCCCGGGAACGCCGGGCCGATCCGCCAGAAGCCGTGGTCTTCGGTGCCGAGAAGGCCCGCGAAGACGGCATGGGAGTCGAAACGTGGCAGACACAGCCAGTCCACCGAGCCGTCCCGGCAGACCAGCGCGGCGGTCTGCATGTCCCCGATCAGTGCGTAATCCTCGATGCGCCCGGACACGTAGATCTCCAGTCGAACGGCCACGTCCGCCCCGAAGGGCGCTTGCATTGCGCGGTTGCGCGGTCCCGTGGGTGTGGATCCCCGCACTGAGCTCATGATTCCGGATGCGGCCGGGTTACGCCGTCTGCCGGACTGCTCGGCGGCGATGTGAAGCGATATCCGAGCAGGATATGACGGCACCCTAGTGATCTCCTGAAGCCGGGGGACAATGTGACTCGACCAAATGGGTGACCCGACGGGTGACCAGCACGAACGGCGGCGTGACCGGCCGCGGGCCGGGCGGTGGCGCTCGGTCGAGCACCCGTAGCGGCGCGTGGCCGGAGGCGGACGGCCCCGGGCGCTGATAGGCTGGTACCCCGTGGACCGGTGGTCTGCCTGTGCGAATCAGGAGCCCCGAAACCGCAGCTTCGGCGCCCCCTGAGAGCCTCCGGTTCGATGGTGGCCGGCGCCGGACGCACCTCACTTCGCGACCACGGGAGCCCCCTCTTGGCGACGCCGCCCGCTGCTTTTCGAAACAGCACAGCCATGACGACCAAGCACATCTTCGTCACCGGGGGTGTCGCTTCGTCCCTCGGCAAGGGTCTGACGGCCTCCAGCCTGGGTGCGCTGCTCAAGGCGCGCGGCCTGCGGGTCACGATGCAGAAGCTCGACCCGTACCTGAACGTCGACCCGGGCACGATGAACCCGTTCCAGCACGGCGAGGTGTTCGTCACCAACGACGGCGCCGAGACCGACCTGGACATCGGCCACTACGAGCGCTTCCTCGACGTCGACCTCGACGGCTCGGCCAACGTCACCACCGGCCAGGTCTACTCGCAGGTCATCGCCAAGGAGCGGCGCGGCGAGTACCTCGGTGACACCGTGCAGGTCATCCCGCACATCACCAACGAGATCAAGCACCGCATCCGGCGCATGGCGACCGAGGACGTCGACGTCGTCATCACCGAAGTCGGCGGCACCGTCGGCGACATCGAGTCGCTGCCCTTCCTCGAGACCGTCCGCCAGGTCCGCCACGAGGTCGGCCGCGACAACGTCTTCGTCGTGCACATCTCGCTGCTGCCCTACATCGGCCCCTCCGGCGAGCTGAAGACCAAGCCGACCCAGCACTCGGTCGCGGCCCTGCGCAACATCGGCATCCAGCCCGACGCGATCGTGCTGCGCGCCGACCGTGACGTCCCCACCTCCATCAAGCGCAAGATCTCGCTGATGTGCGACGTGGACGAGGCGGCCGTCGTCGCGGCGATCGACGCCAAGTCGATCTACGACATCCCGAAGGTGCTGCACACCGAGGGCCTCGACGCGTACGTCGTGCGCAAGCTCGACCTGCCGTTCCGCGACGTCGACTGGACGGTCTGGGAGGACCTCCTGGACCGCGTCCACAACCCCGACCACGAGGTCAAGGTCGCGCTCGTCGGCAAGTACATCGACCTGCCCGACGCGTACCTGTCGGTGACCGAGGCGCTGCGCGCCGGCGGCTTCGCCAACAAGGCCCGCGTCCAGATCAAGTGGGTCACCTCCGACGACTGCAAGACCCCGGCCGGCGCCGCGGAGGTGCTCGGCGACGTGGACGCGATCTGCGTGCCCGGCGGCTTCGGCGACCGCGGTGTCAACGGCAAGGTCGGCGCGATCACCTACGCCCGCGAGAACAAGATCCCGCTGCTCGGCCTGTGCCTGGGCCTGCAGTGCGTGGTCATCGAGGCCGCGCGCAACCTGGCGGGCATCGAGGACGCGAACTCCACCGAGTTCGACGCCTCCACCCCGCACCCGGTGATCTCCACGATGGAGGAGCAGCTGGCCTTCGTCGAGGGCGCGGGCGACCTGGGCGGAACGATGCGCCTGGGCATGTACCCGGCGAAGCTGGCCG
Organism: Streptomyces sp. NBC_01296; assembly: GCF_035984415.1. NCBI lineage: Bacteria > Bacillati > Actinomycetota > Actinomycetes > Kitasatosporales > Streptomycetaceae > Streptomyces > Streptomyces sp. NBC_01296. The sequence continues at coordinate 6,558,023 of NZ_CP130720.1, forward strand.
AGGGTTCGATCGTGCGCGAGGTCTACGGCGACCAGGCGTACGTGGACGAGCGCCACCGCCACCGCTACGAGGTCAACAACGCGTACCGCGGCGAGCTGGAGAAGAAGGCGGGCCTCGTCTTCTCCGGCACCTCCCCGGACAACAAGCTCGTCGAGTACGTCGAGTACCCGCGCGAGGTGCACCCCTACCTGGTGGCCACCCAGGCCCACCCGGAGCTGCGCTCGCGCCCGACGCGGCCGCACCCGCTGTTCGCGGGCCTGGTCAAGGCGGCGGTGGAGCGCCAGCAGGCCGCCGAGGGCAAGTGACGGCCTACAGCAGCCTGACCGCATAACGTAGACAGCCGGGGCACGGAACGTGCCCCGGCTGTCGCGTTTTCGGAAGGGTACGGGGTACGGATCATGGTCATGGGCATCGCAGACGCGGGGGAGTCGTGGGAGGTCATCGCCTCGCGGACCCCGTTCGAAGGCGCGAAGACGGCGGTCCGCTCGGAGCAGGTGAGCATGCCGGACGGCTCGGTGGTGCGCCGGGACTACCAGGTGCACCCGGGATCGGTCTGCGTCCTGGCACTGGACGACGAGGGCGGCGTACTGGTCCTGCGCCAGTACCGGCACCCCGTACGGCACAAGCTGTGGGAGCTCCCGGCCGGGCTGCTCGACGTACCCGGTGAGAACCCGCTGCACGCGGCCCAGCGGGAGCTGTACGAGGAGGCCCACGTCAAGGCGGAGGACTGGCGGGTGCTCGCGGACTTCTTCGCGTCCCCCGGCGGGTCGGACGAGGCGATCCGGATCTTCCTGGCCCGTGGGCTCTCCGAGGCGGAGGGGGAGCGGTACGAGGTCTCCGAGGAGGAGGCGGACATGGAGATCGCCCGTGTTCCGCTCGCCGACCTGGTCCGCGGGGTCCTGGAAGGCCGGTTGGGGAACCCGGGCCTGGTGACGGGGGCGCTGGCGCTGTCCGCCGCGCTCGCCGCACCGGGCGGTCTCGACGCCCTCCGCCCGCCCCAGTCCCCCTGGCCGTCCCGCCCGTACGAGGCGTAGCGGTAACGGGCCGCCGCCTCTCGGGCGTGGTGTGACCATCTGTTGATCCGATTGGGCGATGTGTCCGCCGCGCTCCACACGGGTCGTCGCTCTGCGTGAACTACGCTCGCAACCCGAAGGCAGGGAGAGGAGCGGATCCGTGACGGATTTCGTCGGGCGGCGGCGTGAGCTCAAGGAGCTGCGCGAGGACATCGCACGGACCGGGCTCGACACCCTCTCGGGCCGCAAGGCCAAGTCTCCCAGGGCGCGCGTGCTGCTCGTCGCCGGCCGGCCGGGGTCGGGCCGCACCGCCCTCGCCGAGGCGTTCGTCCGCGAAGTCGCCGAGGACTACCCCGACGGGGTCATCAAGGTACGCCTCACCGCCCCCGGCGGGGAGAGCGTCGCCACCGAGCGGGCCATCCGGACCCTGCTGGAGGGGCTGGGGGAGGCCACGCCCCCCGGCGCCGCCGAGGACGAGCTCAGCTCCGCCCTGCGCACCGCCCTCGCCGGCCGGCGGATGATCCTGCTCGTCGACGACGCCGCCGACCCGTACCAGGTCGACGCCCTGCTGCCGGACACCCCCGAATGCCTCGTCGTCATCACCGCCGAAGGACCCCTCACCGGCATTCCGGATGTCCGCCCCTGCACCCTCGGCGGGCTCGACACCCCCTCCGGGGTCCAGCTGCTCGCGCAGCGCATCGGGGACACCCGGATCGCCGTCGACCCCCGCGCCGCCGAGGACCTCGCCGAGGAGTGCGGGGGCCAGCCCGCCGCGCTGGCCCTGGTCGGCGGCTGGCTCGCCGCGCACCCCAAGGCCGCCGTCTCCGACGTGGCCAAGCAGCTCCACGACATGCCCCCCGGCACCAGCGGCCCGCTCGGCCGCGGCTTCCGGCTCGTCTACGAGTCCCTGCCGCAGCCCGCCCAGCGCACCCTCCGGTTGCTGCCGCTCGCCCCCGCCGGGATCGTCGACTCGCACACCGCCTCCGCCCTCGCCGGCTGCTCCGTGGCCGCCGCCCAGTCCACCCTGGAGGACTTCGTCGGGCTGGGCCTCGTCCGCCATGCCGCGGGCGGGCTCTTCCTGCTGCCCGGCTGCCTCGCCCCGCTGCTCCGGGCCCTGCTGGAGACCAAGGAACGCGCCGCCGAGGTCCAGCTGGCCCGGGCCCGGATGCTGGAGCGCACCGTACGCCTGCTGCACTCCTGCCGGGTCATGGCCGAGACCGACGAGGGTGACGTGCGGGAGAAGCTGGACGGGCTGCCGCGCGCCCTGCGGTTCCCCGACCGGCGGGCCGCCGCCACCTGGCTCGACACCCGGCTGCCCGCGCTGACCGCCGCCGCCGCCCTGGCCGTGGCCGACGGCGGGCTCGACACCCTGGCCCGCCGGCTGGTCTCAGCCCTCGTACGGGCCCTCGCGGAGCACCGCGGCACCGCCGCGGCCGCCCCCGAGCTGTACGGGCTGCACCGCCTGGTCCTGGACGTGGCCGAGCGCCGCAACCTGCACCGGGAGCAGGCCGCGGCCCTGCTGAACCTGGCCGACCTGGACGCCGAGACGGGCCGCACCCAGGAGGCGCTGGAGCGCTACCGGGCCGCGCTGGACGCGGGACGGGCGGCGAACGACCCGTACGCGACCGGCCGCGCGATGGAATCCGTAGGCGGCGCCTACCAGGAGCTCGCGGACTGGCACCGGGCCGCCGACTGGTTCGGCCGGGCCCTGTCCCAGGCCCTCGCGCGCGGGGAGCGGGCGGACGAGGCCCGGCTGTACGGACGGCTCGGCAACGTGCACATGTACGCGGGCCGCTACGGGGACGCGCTGCGCAGCTGGCGGACCGCCGCCGCGGGGTACCGAAAACTGGCCGATGTTCCGGGCCAGGCAAAGGCGTTGAGCGAGATGGCGCGAATCCAGGAGTACGCCGGACGGCCCGAGGAATCGCTGCACACCTGCCGCGAGGCGGTGGAGCTCGCGCGCAAGGCCGGAGACCTGCGGCTTCAGGCCGCGCTCCAGGTGCGCCTCGCCGACACCCTCGACCGGCTGGGCGACCCGGCCGCTGCAAGGCTGCACCGCTCGGCAGCCGACAGATTGCTGGGAGACGACCCCGCAGCCTGCGAAATCCGTAGTGGTTCCGACTGAGATTATTGGTTTGCAAGGCTAGACAGCGCGTCGTCCTTCATTAGACTGGCTTCACCACGACATCCCGTGGTGCATCCCGTTGCGCGTTCTTGTGGGCGGGTATGTATGGAAGTGCCCCGAAAAATCCCCTGAGCCAAGGACCGTGATCGACGATGAAGGTCGGCATCCCCCGCGAGGTCAAGAACAACGAGTTCCGGGTCGCCATCACGCCTGCCGGCGTGCATGAGCTGGTCCGTAACGGCCACCAGGTCTTCATCGAGCAGAACGCCGGTGTCGGCTCCTCGATCACGGACGCGGAGTACGTCGCCGCCGGCGCCGAGATCCTCGGCACCGCCGACGAGGTCTGGGCCACCGCCGACCTGCTGCTGAAGGTCAAGGAGCCCATCGCCGAGGAGTACCACCGCCTCCGCAAGGACCAGACCCTCTTCACCTACCTGCACCTGGCGGCCTCCCGCGAGTGCACGGACGCCCTCCTGGAGTCCGGCACCACCGCCATCGCGTACGAGACGGTCGAGCTCGCCAACCGCGCGCTCCCGCTGCTCGCCCCGATGTCCGAGGTCGCGGGCCGCCTGGCCCCGCAGGTCGGCGCCTACCACCTGATGCGCTCGGCCGGCGGCCGCGGCGTGCTCCCCGGCGGTGTCCCCGGCACCCACGCCGGCGAGTGCGTGGTCATCGGCGGCGGCGTCTCCGGCTGGAACGCCGCGCAGATCGCCATCGGCATGGGCTTCCACGTGACCCTGCTCGACAGGGACATCAACAAGCTCCGCGAGGCCGACAAGATCTTCGGCACGAAGATCAAGACGATCGTCTCCAACGCCTACGAGCTGGAGAAGGCCGTCGTCGAGGCCGACCTCGTCATCGGCGCGGTGCTGATCCCGGGTGCGAAGGCCCCGAAGCTGGTCACCAACGAGCTCGTCGCCAAGATGAAGCCCGGAAGTGTCCTTGTCGACATTGCGATCGACCAGGGCGGCTGCTTCGAGGACTCCCGTCCGACCACCCACGCCGAGCCGACCTTCCAGGTCCACAACTCGGTCTTCTACTGCGTCGCCAACATGCCGGGCGCGGTGCCGAACACCTCCACCTACGCGCTGACCAACGCCACGCTGCCCTACATCGTGCAGCTCGCGAACCTCGGCTGGGTCGAGGCGCTGCGTCGCGACCCCGCGCTCGGCCTGGGCCTCAACACCCATGACGGCCAGGTCGTTTACGGTCCGGTCGCCGAGGCCCACGGCCTCGAGACCCTCGAGCTGAGCACGCTGCTCGGCTGATCGGTCAGACCCCGTCAACGACTGACGTCAATCTCACGTATCCGGCCGGACCTTGCCCGCAAGGTTCGGCCGGACGCGTTTGCGAGGGGCGAACGGGCGCGGTTCAACTCGCCTCGAACGTAACCCTTTAACCCTTTCGCACACCCGCGAAACTTCGCAGCGACAGCCCGGACGCCCTTGACAGAGTGGTGTTCGGTTGCCGACACATCGTTGCCGGTCCGACGGATTGTGTTGCCGCTGAGTGGTGACACGCCATAGAGTCGCCAACCGTCGGCATGGTGCCACGCTGACCTATCGATAAGTGTCCTGGTCACGTCCGAGGAGGTAAGACGACTTGTGAATGAGTCGACATTTGCTCCCGGAGGTGGTCGCGCAGGGACGCGCTCCCAGCGCCCTGCAGGCGCGGAGGTACCCCCGGACCGGGGCCAAGGACCCGCCGGACTCGAAGCGGTCGGCTCCGTCGCAGTACGCACCTTCGCAAACCACCAGCACATGACGACGCCCCGAAAGAGCATGGACGGCCTAGACGTGAACTCCAGGGCCGGCGACCTGAGCGGCGAAAAGCCCGCGGGTTTCGCCGACTACGAAAATGTGCCCGAGGGGCACTTCTACGACCCGGACGCGGAGTACGAGCCCGACCCCGAGTACGCGGCCACCCTCGCTCCCGACGCTGCCCGTCAGCGCCGTGAGCGGATCGGCCCGACCGGACGGCCGCTGCCGTACTTCCCGATCCCGGGTCCGCTGACCGATCACGGTCCGGCGAAGATCATCGCGATGTGCAACCAGAAGGGCGGCGTGGGCAAGACCACGTCGACCATCAACCTGGGCGCCGCACTCGCCGAGTACGGGCGCCGCGTGCTGCTCGTCGACTTCGACCCGCAGGGCGCGCTGTCCGTGGGCCTCGGCGTGAACCCGATGGAACTCGACCTGACGGTCTACAACCTGCTCATGGAGCGGGGCATGTCGGCCGACGAGGTGCTGCTCAAGACCGCGGTTCCGAACATGGACCTGCTGCCGAGCAACATCGACCTGTCCGCTGCGGAAGTGCAGTTGGTCAGCGAGGTCGCGAGAGAGTCGACGCTGCAGCGGGCGCTGAGGCCCCTGATGGCCGACTACGACTACATCGTGATCGACTGTCAGCCCTCGCTCGGTCTGCTGACCGTGAACGCCCTGACGGCGGCTCACAAGGTCATCGTGCCGCTGGAGTGCGAGTTCTTCGCGCTGCGCGGTGTGGCGCTGCTGACCGAGACCATCGAGAAGGTGCAGGAGCGGCTCAACCCCGACCTGGAGCTCGACGGCATCCTCGCCACGATGTACGACTCCCGTACGGTGCACAGCCGTGAGGTGCTGGCGCGCGTCGTCGAGGCGTTCGACGACCACGTCTACCACACGGTCATCGGCCGGACGGTGCGCTTCCCGGAGACCACGGTCGCCGGCGAGCCGATCACCACGTACGCCTCCAACTCCGTCGGGGCCGCCGCCTATCGCCAGCTGGCCAGGGAGGTGCTCGCCCGGTGTCCCGCCGAGTGAGTCTGCCCGGAGCCGACGAACTGTTCCGTACGACCGGGGGGATGGCGCTGCAGTCGTCCTCTCCGAGGCGGGGCCCGGAGGAGACACCCGCCGGGGAGCATACGGCGGCTTCGGCGGAGGGCACGGCGGGGGAGGGTCGCAGCCGGGAGGCCGCGGCCGGTACGGAGCCGGTGGTGGCTGCACCCCGGCGCTCGCAGGAAGGTTCTGTCAGTCAGGAACCCCGGCGGGGCAAGGGTCAGGGCCGCGGGGCGAACCGCAGGCCCAGCGGGCGTGAACGGCACGACGAGAAGATCACGGTCTACGTCTCCGCCGAGGAGCTCATGGACCTGGAGCACGCGAGGCTGGTGCTCCGCGGGGAGCACGGCCTGGCGGTGGACCGCGGCCGCATCGTCCGCGAGGCGGTGGCGGTGGTCCTGGCGGACCTGGAGTCCCGCGGCGACGCGAGCATCCTGGTCCGCAGACTCCGCGGCCGCTGATCGCCTGACCGGCTGGCAGCTGACCGGCGGGCGCTGTTCCCGGCGGGGCGGCTGACCGGCGGGCCGGCGGGCGCTGGTCCCGGAGGGGCCTGCCCACGGTGCGCGGGGTGGCTGGGCGGCGGGCGTTGCCTGGCCGGTGGCCCGCGACGTTGCCCGGTGGTGGTGGCGGTGGTTTTGGCGGGCGGTGTCGGTGGAGTGCGGGGCGTGTCCCTGCGGTGCGCGTCCCGCCCCGCGGCTTCCGGCCCCGGGCCGGTCCCCGGGCGGGTCCGGGGGAGGTGGGCGGGGGGAGCGTGGCAGCCTTGGGGGTGGCCGCCGACCCCCTCCGTACCGCCTTGGACCGTGATGCCCCCTCCCGCCGATCCCGGCCGCCCCGCCCGCCGCAGTCTGGGTCGTGGGCCGGGTGCCCCGGCCGTGTCCGAGCCGCGAGACGCTCAGGTGCCCCCTGAGGGGCCCGTGGCCCCCGGGCCGGGTGAGGACCCCGGCCGGCCCCCCGCGACGGCTGACGGGCCCGCAGGGGCCCCGCAGGAGCCCGTGGAGGGCGGAGCGGGAGCGTCGGCAGGTGCCGACGGGCGGTTCACTTTGCGGCTCGCCAACTTCGAGGGGCCCTTCGATCTGCTGCTCCAGCTGATCTCCCGGCACAAGCTCGACGTCACCGAGGTCGCCCTCTCCAAGGTCACCGACGAGTTCATGGCGCACATCCGAGCCATGGGCCCCGACTGGGACCTCGACCAGACCACCGAGTTCCTCGTGGTCGCCGCCACCCTGCTCGATCTGAAGGCCGCCCGCCTGCTGCCCGCCGCCGAGGTGGAGGACGAGGCCGACCTCGCCCTGCTCGAGGCCCGCGACCTGCTCTTCGCCCGCCTGCTCCAGTACCGCGCGTACAAACGGATCGCCGAGATCTTCGAGCAGCGGGCCGAGGCCGAGGGCCGCCGCCACCCCCGTACCGTCGGCCTCGAGGACCACCACGCGGAGCTCCTCCCCGAGGTCGTCATCAGCATCGGCGCCGAGGGGTTCGCCCGGCTCGCGGTCAAGGCCATGCAGCCCAAGGCCAAGCCCCAGGTCTACGTCGACCACATCCACGCACCGCTCGTCAGCGTGCGCGAGCAGGCCGCCGTGGTGGTCGCGCTGCTCAAGGCGCGCGGCGAGGCCACCTTCCAGGAGCTCACCGAGGACGCCGACGACACCCTCACCGTCGTCGCGCGGTTCCTGGCCCTCCTGGAGCTCTACCGCGAGAAGGCGGTCGTCCTCGACCAGGAGGAGGCCCTGCGGACGCTCACCGTCCGCTGGAGCGGCGGGGACGGTGACGGAATGCCGACCGTCACCGACGAGTTCGACCAGGTCGTGGAGGCCAAAGAATGACCGGAACCACTCCGCCGCAGATCCCGCCGCTGCAGGCGCTCGCGCTGAAGCCGGCCCTGGAGGCCGTCCTCATGGTCGTGGACGAGCCCGCGACCGAGGCCCACCTCGCCAAGGTGCTGGACCGCACCCCGCGCGAGGTCGCGGACGCCCTGCGCGAGCTGGCGGACGAGTACACCGTCCAGGGGCGGGGCTTCGAGCTGCGGCTCGTGGCCGGCGGCTGGCGTTTCTACACCCGCGCGGAGTACTCCGACGCCGTCGAGCGCTTCGTGCTGGACGGCCAGCAGGCCCGGCTGACGCAGGCCGCACTGGAGACCCTGGCGGTCGTCGCGTACCGCCAGCCGGTGAGCCGCTCGCGGGTTTCGGCGGTCCGCGGAGTGAACTGCGACGGGGTCATGCGGACCCTGCTCCAGCGCGGTCTGGTGGCCGAGGCGGGCACGGAACCCGAAACAGGTGCGATCCTGTACAGGACGACGAACTACTTTCTGGAGCGGATGGGCCTGCGAGGCCTGGACGAGCTCCCGGAGCTCGCGCCCTTCCTCCCCGAGGCGGACGCGATCGAAGCTGAGACGCAAGAGGGTGTTCCGTCGTTCGATCCGGATGCACCGGATACCGATGAAGACGACAAGACGACGGAACTTTGATGCGAAGCAGCGGCAACGGCAACGGTGGCGGCAACAGGAACAGCGGCGGCGGTGGTGGCGGCGCGCGCGGTGGCTCCCGCGGCGGCAGCTCCAGCGGCGGCGGTGGTGGCTACCGCGGTAGCGGCTCCGGCGGTGGCAGCGGCTCGGGCGGTGGCTCCCGCGGTGGCAGCTCCGGCGGTGGCTACCAGGGCGGAGGCTCCCGTGGCGGCTACCAGGGCGGTGGCTCCCGCGGTGGCAGCTCCAGCGGTGGCGGTTACCAGGGCGGTGGCTCCCGCGGTGGCAGCTCCAGCGGTGGCGGTTACCAGGGCGGCGGCTCCCGCGGTGGCAGCTCCAGCGGTGGCGGTTACCAGGGCGGCGGCTCCCGCGGTGGCAGCTCCAGCGGTGGCGGTTACCAGGGCGCCGGCTCCGGCTCTCGCGACCGTGACCGCGAGCAGGCCCCCCGCATCCGCAACCCCCGCCCCGAGGAGCGTCGCTACGACGTAGGCCCCGAGGGCGAGCGCAACGGCCGCGGCGGCGCCAAGGCCGGCGGCGGCGGTGCCCGCGGCGCGGCCGACGGCAACCGCGGCGGTGCCCGCGGCGACGCGGCGCGCGGCGGCGCCAAGGGCGGCCCCAGGACCCCCGGCATCGGCGGGGCCGGCGGCCCGCGCCGCGGTCCCGGCAGCCGCAGCGGCCAGTCCCGCCCCCGCGAGCTGGACGCGCGGATCGAGGAGCGCGTGCGCGACCGGTACGCCGACAAGCCCGTGATCAAGACCCCGAAGACCTTCCCGGGTGCCGAGGAGGAGGGTGAGCGCCTGCAGAAGGTGCTCGCCCGCGCCGGCATGGGCTCGCGCCGTGCGTGCGAGGAGCTGATCGAGCAGGCCCGCGTCGAGGTCAACGGCGAGATCGTGCTGGAGCAGGGCAAGCGCGTCCAGCCGAAGGACGAGATCAAGGTCGACGGCCTGACGGTCGCCACCCAGTCGTACCTGTTCTTCGCGCTGAACAAGCCCGCCGGTGTCGTCTCCACCATGGAGGACCCGGACGGCCGCCAGTGCCTCGGCGACTACGTCACCAACCGGGAGACCCGGCTCTTCCACGTCGGCCGGCTCGACACCGAGACCGAGGGCATCATCCTCCTCACCAACCACGGTGAGCTGGCCCACCGCCTCACGCACCCGAAGTACGGCGTGAAGAAGACGTACGTCGCCGCGATCACCGGCCCGCTGCCGCGCGACATCGGCAAGAAGCTCAAGGACGGCATCGAGCTGGAGGACGGGTACGCCCGCGCCGACCACTTCCGCGTCGTCGACCAGCTCGGCAAGAACTACCTGGTCGAGGTGACCCTCCACGAGGGCCGCAAGCACATCGTCCGCCGCATGATGGCCGAGGCCGGCTTCCCGGTCGAGAAGCTCGTCCGGACCTCCTTCGGCCCGATCGAGCTGGGCGACCAGAAGTCCGGCTGGCTGCGCCGCCTGACGAACACCGAGGTCGGCATGCTCATGCGCGAGGTCGGTCTGTAGCCCCTCCGCGCCCGAGACGCGAAAGCCCGCAGTGCCCCCGTGGCACTGCGGGCTTTCCGCTTGTCAGGGACCCGTCCCGTGTTTATAGTCAGCATGACTATTAAAGAACGAGGAGGGGTCGGCCGTCATGAGCTGGACCGAAATTCTGGGCTTCGCCACCGGAGCGCTGTGCGTCTGGCTCGTCGCCCGCCAGCACGTCGCGAACTGGCCCATCGGCATCGCCAACAACGTTTTCTTCATCGTGCTCTTCGCCCAGTCCGGCCTGTACGCCGACGCCGGGCTCCAGATCGTCTTCATCGCCCTCGCCGCGTACGGCTGGTGGTCCTGGACCCACGGGGGTGGACCAGGATCCGCAGAGGCCCTGCCGGTGCGCCGCACCACGCGCACCGAATGGGCCGTACTGGCCGCGGCGGGGGCGGTGGGGGTGCTCGGGCTGACGCTCCTGCTCGGCCGGGTCACCGATTCCACCGTCCCGTTCTGGGACGCGCTGACCACCGGGCTCTCGCTCATGGCCACGTACGGCCAGTGCCGCAAGCTCGTCGAGTCGTGGTGGCTGTGGATCGCCGCCGACCTCGTGTACATCCCGCTCTACGCCTACAAGGGGCTGTACCTGACCTCGGCCCTGTACGTCGGCTTCCTCGCGCTCTGCGTGGTCGGGCTGCTCGGCTGGCGGCGCACGCTGCCGGCGCGGGGCGCCCGTACGGCGGCGGCGCAGGCGGCGGCATGAGCGGCGCGAACGGGACGAAGCGCTTCGGGCACGGGCTCGTGCTCGGCAAGTTCTACCCGCCGCACGCCGGGCACCACCACCTCGTGCGCACCGCCCAGGAGCAGTGCGAGCGGCTGACCGTGCTGGTGTGCGCCGCCTCGGTGGAGTCGGTGCCGCTCGCCGACCGGGTGGCCTGGATGCGCGAGGCGCACCCGGGGGCGGAGGTCGTCGGCGCGGTCGACGACATCCCGGTCGACCTGCACGACCCGGCGGTCTGGGAGGCGCACATGGCGGTCTTCCGGGGCGCGGTGCCCGGGCCGGTCGACGCCGTCTTCACCTCGGAGGAGTACGGGAGCGAGCTCGCCCGGCGGTTCGGCGCCGAGGAGGTCTGCGTGGACCCGGGGCGGACCCGCTTCCCCGTCTCCGGCACGGCGGTACGGGCGGACCCGGTCGGGAACTGGGAGTTCCTGGGGCCGGGCGTACGCGCCGCCCTGACCCGGCGGATCGTCGTACTCGGCGCCGAGTCGACCGGTACGACGACCCTGTCGCGGGCCCTCGCGGCCCACTACCGGGCGCGCGGTGGGGTCTGGGCCGGGACGGGCTGGGTCGCGGAGTACGGGCGCGCGTACAGCGAGGAGAAGCTGGCGGCGGCGCGGGCGGCGGACCCGGCGGCGACCTGGGAGGACGTGTCGTTCACCGCCGCGGAGTTCCCGGTGATCGCGCGGCGGCAGGACGCGGAGGAGGAGCGGGCGGCCCGGACGGGCTCGCCGGTGCTGATCTGCGACACCGACTCCTTCGCGACCGGCATCTGGCACGAGCGGTACATGGGAGGGCGCAGCGAGGAGGTCGAGAAGATCGCCGCCATGACGCCCCGGGACCTGTACCTCCTCACGGACCATGCGGACGTGCCCTTCGAGGACGACGGCCTGCGCGACGGCGAGCACCTGAGGCCCTGGATGACGGACCGCTTCCGCGCGGAACTCGACCGGACCGGGCGGCGTTTCCTGATCGTACGAGGCGATCACGAGACGCGGCTGAAGGCGGCGGTCGAGGCGGTCGACGAACTGCTCCGCGCGGGCCGGCACTTCGCGGACCCCCTGCCGGAGAAGCGATGACGACGGCCTACGACCCGCACGCGTTCGAACCCTTCGCGGTGACGGTCGACCTGGCGGTGTTCACCGTCCGCGGCGGGGCGCTGCACGTCCTGCTGATCCGCCGCGGCCAGGAGCCGTACGCGGGAGCCTGGGCGCTGCCCGGCGGCTTCCTGCTGCCCAGGGAGTCCGCGGAGACGGCGGCCCGCCGGGAACTGGCCGAGGAGACCGGCCTGCCGGAGGCGGTCGTCGGCGCGCTCCACCTGGAGCAGCTGCGCACGTACAGCGAGCCCGACCGCGATCCCCGGATGCGGGTCGTCTCGGTGGCCTTCACCGCCCTGGTCCCGGACATGCCGGAGCCGGCGGCGGAGGGCGGCGGCGACGCGGACCGGGCGCGCTGGGTGCCGGTGGAGAAGACCGGGCCGCTGGCCTTCGACCACGCGCTGATCCTGTCCGACGCCCGCTCCCGCATCGGCGCAAAACTCGAATACACCTGCCTGGCCACGGGGTTCTGCCCGCCCGAATTCACCCTCGGGGAGCTCCAGGCCGTCTACGAGACCGTCTGGGGGACCGCCCTGGACCGCCCCAACTTCCGCCGCAAGGTCCTGGCGACGCCCGGCTTCGTCGAGGCCGTGCCGGGAGCCGCCCGGCTGACCGGAGGCCGCGGCAAACCGGCCGCGCTGTACCGGGCGGGCCCGGCGACCACCCTGCACCCCCCGCTGCTCCGCCCCACGGAAGGAAACGCGAAATGACCCTGGTCCCGAGGAAGCGGCCGGCGACGGGGGCCCTGATCGGCCTCGCCCTCGGCGATGCGCTGGGCTTCCCGACGGAGTTCAACGACGTCCCGTCGATCCTGGCGAAGACCGGCCCGTGGCGCGAGATGCGGCTGCCGAGCCCGGCGATCGTCACGGACGACACCCAGATGACGCTGGCCCTGGCGCGCGGCATGCGGACGGCGATGGATCGCGGCAGGGTCGGCCCGCTGCGCCTGGCCCGCCCGGTCCGGGAAGAGTTCGTGGACTGGTACCACTCCCCGGAGAACAACAGGGCGCCCGGCAACACGTGCCTGCGGGCGTGCAATCTGCTGAACGACCCCTCCCGGGACTGGCGGGACGCGAGCCAGATCGGGTCGAAGGGCTGCGGGGCGAACATGCGGGTGGTCCCGGTGGGTCTGGTGCCCGGCTGGACGGAGGAGGAGCGCGCCGGCGCGGCGCAGCTCCAGTCGGCCCTGACCCACGGCCACCCGACGGCCCTGGCCGCCTCGGACCTCACGGCCCGGGCGGTGTACCTCCTCGCGCAGGGCACGGAGGTGACGGGCCTGGTCGGCCAACTCCGCTCGTACGCCCTGCACCACCGCACGCACTACCACGAGCGCTGGCTGGGCGACCTCTGGATGCGCACGGCGTCGGACGCGACCCCGGAGTCGTTCATCGCCCGCGGCTGGGACGAGTGCCTGTCGGTCCTGGACCGCCTGACGGCGGCGTTGAAGTCGCCCTCTCCGGAAACGGACCCGTGCCTGACGACGGGCGACGGCTGGATCGCGGAAGAAGCCCTGGCCACGGCCCTCCAGTGCTTCCTCCTCTTCCCGGAGGCCCCCCTCACGGCCCTGCGCCGCGCGGCCTGCACGAGGGGCGACTCGGACTCCATCGCCTGCCTGGCCGGCGCCTTCGCGGGCGCCCACCTGGGCCCGGACGTCTGGCCCCGCGACTGGGAGGCCCGCATCGAGTACCGCGACGAACTCCTGGCCTTCGGAGCCCTCTGGGATGCTTGATCCATGCTGGATGCACTGAGTATCGACCTGACCCCCGTGGTGGCGGAGCAGCCCGACCCGCTGCTCTTCGCCACGGTCTCGGGCGCCCACCTGTACGGCTTCCCCTCCCGGGACTCGGACATCGACCTGCGCGGTGCCCACCTCCTGCCTGCGTCGGCCCTGCTCGGCCTGCGCGAGCCGCAGAAGACCCGGACCCGCATGTGGGACCGGGACGACGTGGAGATGGACCTCGTCACGCACGACCTGCGCAAGTTCGTCCGGCTGATGCTCAACCGCAACGGCTACGTCCTGGAGCAGTTGCTGTCCCCGCTGGTGGTCCACACGACGGCGGCGCACGAGGAACTGATCGCACTGGCCCCGGGCGTCCTGACCTCCCACCACGCCCACCACTACCGGGGTTTCGCGAACACCCAGTGGGGCCTCTTCGGGAAGACCGGTGAACTCAAGCCGCTGCTCTACGCCTTCCGCGCGCTGCTGACCGGCATCCACCTGATGCGCGCCGGCGAGATCCAGGCACATCTGCCGACCCTGCTGGGCGACGTACGGGAGTCCCCGGCGTACCTGGCCGACCTGATCGAGGCCAAGGTCGCGGCCGAGCACGGCCCGGCCGCCGGCACGGACGGATCCCGCGCCCAGCGGGACTTCGAGGCGTTGCACGCGGTCCTGGAGGCGGCGCAGGCCGCGTCCGCACTGCCGACGCAGGTGTCGGCGTACGACGCGCTCGACGACCTCGTCGTCCGGCGCCGGAGACTAGACGGCTGACATCCGGCGCGTGCGGAGGAGGAAGTCCTCCACGCGGGACAGGTCCGGGGCTTCGGGGAGGGGGGTCGTGGCCAGGGCCGTTTCGGATTCCGCCGTCAGGCGGGACATCCACGTGTCGACCTCGGGCCAGGTGAGTTCGCCGCGTTTGACCGACAGGAGGCGGTCGCGGTGCTCGGTGGCGTCGATCGTCAGGCGGCCCGTGCGCAGGAGGTCGCGGCAGGACAGGAGCAGGCGCAGGAGGTGCATGGCGTGCTTCCAGCGCGGGGCGCCGTGGATGCGGACGTCCGCGACGAGTTTGGCGCGCTGGGAGGCCGCGTACCGGGTGAAGGTGGTGTGGGCCCGGCGGGAGAGGAAGGCCTCCCGGAGGGAGAGGAGTTCCTCGCCCACCGGGGTCAGCCGTTCCACCAGCGGGGAGTGCATGCACTCCAGGATGTTCGGGTTGGCGCGCAGGGCGAGTTCGCAGAAGCGTTCCAGCTCCCAGGAGAACTCCTCCTCCCGCGGGCCCTCCACATGCGTCGGCGGCTTCTCGAAGCGCCAGAAGAGGGGGGTCGGGGCGACGTACACCCCGCGCCGGTCGGTGTCGCTCGCCTCCGTCGCCAGGCCGAACGCCCGGGAGCCCATGACGCACGCGTAGACCGTGTGGTCGCGTACCAGGGCGAGGTTCAGGGCTTCCGCGGGCGTCGTCGGCTCGTTCATCCGGGGAGCGTAGGCGGGCGCGGCCGCGCTACGCGAGCGAGATATTGCCGTCCGGGGCCACCGTGATCTGCTTCTCCGCCAGGGGACGGGTGGCCGGGCCGTGGGCCACAGCGCCGTCCGTGATCTCGAACTTGCTGCCGTGGCAGGGGCAGTCGATGGTGCCGGCCTCCACCTTGTTCACGATGCAGCCCTGGTGCGTGCACACCGCCGTGAAGCAGCGGAAGGACCCGGCCGTCGGCTGGGTGACGACCAGCTTCTCCTCCTTGAGGATCGTGCCGCCGCCCACCGGTACGGCGGAGGACTTCAGCAGGGCCTTGCCCGCAGCCGTCCCGGACGAGGGCGAGGGGGACTGCGCCGCCTGCGGGCTGGAGGCGCTGCCCGGCTCGCTCTTCGGGTTCTTCTCCTCGCCGCCGCACGCGGTGAGCGTGCCGCCGGCCAGCGCGGCGGCACCTGCCGCCAGTACCGTGCGGCGGGCTGTCGGCGTGGGGTCGCTCATGGGGTTGCTCCTCGATGCGGTCCGGGATGGGGGGATGGCGAGCAGCATCCTGGCGCGTCCCGGGCCGCAGGAGAAGCCCCCGCGCCGCCGGGTTCAGGAGCCCTGCCCCCACGGGGACAGTTCCGCCGGGGCGCCCGGCGTACGGACGACCTCCCAGACGCGGACCACGGCCGCCCGGTCCAGCGGGCCGTGGACGTGCGGGTAGCGGCCACCGGATTCACCCTCGCGGCGGACCTCCGAGGTCAGGGCCCGTTCGTCGAGCTCGACGGCCAGCAGCGGACCCGGTGCGTCGCGGTAGTGCGCTTCCGCGATCTCGAGCACCGTCGGGCGGTCGGCCGAGCAGTGCACGAAGCCCTCCGAGTCGAGCGAGGAGGGGGCGTACGGAAGCTCGGGCGCGGCGGTCCAGTCGGCGAGCGGAACGATGTGGAAGATCATGCCGACGGTTTTACCGCAGCCGCCGCCGACTTCCCGTACCAAGTGGCGGCTTGGGGCGGTGTGGGTGACATTGATCGTGTTTCGTCCTTTCTTCGAAAGGCACACCCGCGCCCGCCCCGGCGCCGAGGGCCCGGCCGCCGTCCCACATGACGGGCTGCCGGGTCCTCGCGCCGTGTGCGCTGGCTACCCTGGCCCTGACTTGCCGTTACCCGTTGCCCGTTACGCACCCGCACCCGCACCCGCATCCCTGGAGCGCCCCGTGAGAACCGCCGTCGTCATCGGAACCGGACTGATCGGCACCTCCGCGGCGCTCGCCCTGGCCGCCCGCGGCATCACCGTCCACCTCGCCGACCACGATCCGGCCCAGGCCCGTACGGCCGCCGCGCTCGGCGCCGGCACCGACGAGGCCCCCGAGGGCCAGGTCGACCTCGCGATCGTCGCCGTACCGCCGGCCCACGTGGCCGCGACCCTGGCCGACGCGATCGGCCGGGGCGCGGCCCGCGCGTACGTGGACGTGGCCAGCGTCAAGGGCGGGCCGCGCCGGGAGCTGGCGGCCCTGGGCGTGGACGTCACCGCGTACATCGGGACCCACCCGATGGCCGGCAAGGAGCAGTCGGGGCCGCTGGCCGCGACGGCCGACCTGTTCGAGGGCCGGCCCTGGGTGCTCACCCCGACCCGGGACACCGACCACGAGGTGCTCAACCTGGCGCTCGAGCTGGTGGCCCTGTGCAAGGCCGTACCGGTGGTCATGGACGCCGACGCGCACGACCGGGCGGTGGCGCTGGTTTCGCACACCCCGCAGCTGGTGTCCAGCATGGTCGCGGCGCGCCTCGAGGAGGCCGACGAGACGGCGGTACGGCTCTGCGGGCAGGGCATCCGGGACGTGACGCGGATCGCCGCCTCCGATCCGCGGATGTGGGTGGAGATCCTCTCGGCGAACCCGGGCCCGGTGGCCGACGTCCTGGCCGGGATCGCGTCCGACCTGGAAGCCACGGTCGACGCGCTGCGCGGGCTCCAGTCGGCGGACGTCGAGAAGCGCCGCGGCGGCGCGGCCGGCATCGAGGACGTACTGAAGCGGGGCAACGCGGGCCGGGTGCGGGTGCCGGGCAAGCACGGCGCGGCGCCCGTCGCGTACGAGACGGTCGCCGTGCTGATCAGCGACCAGCCGGGCGAGCTCGCGCGGATCTTCGCCGACGCCGGGCGGGCCGGGGTCAACATCGAGGACGTGCGGATCGAGCACGCCACGGGCCAGCAGGCCGGTCTCGTCCAGCTGATGGTCGACCCGAGGGCCGCCGCCGCCCTCACCGCGGAGCTGCGCGAACGCGGCTGGGCCCTGCGCCAGCAGTAGTCGCGCGGGCCGCATCCCCGGTACTGGGCGGCGCCGGTGCCGGGGGCCGGTAACCTTGGTGAGGGGCGCTTTGGCGCGCCCGGACACGTACGCGCAACCAGGAAGGTGCCCGCACCGTGGAAACCGCAGCTCCGTCCGCCGTGATCGTCGCCATCGACGGTCCCTCCGGCACGGGCAAGTCCAGCACCTCCAAGGCCGTGGCCGCCAAGCTCGGGCTGCGCTACCTGGACACCGGTGCCCAGTACCGGGCCATCACCTGGTGGATGATCACCAACGGGATCGACACCGAGGACCCGCACGCCATCGCCGTGGCGGCCGGCAAGCCCGGCATCGTCTCCGGTACGGACCCGGCCGCGCCGACCATCACGGTCGACGGCCTGGACGCCTCCGGCCCGATCCGCACGCAGGAGGTCACCTCCAAGGTCAGCGCCGTCAGCGCCGTCCCCGAGGTGCGCACCCTGATCACCGAGCTCCAGCGCTCCATCGCGGCCTCGGCCGAGGGCGGGATCGTCGTCGAGGGGCGGGACATCGGCACCACCGTCCTGCCCGACGCCGACCTCAAGATCTTCCTGACCGCGTCCCCCGAGGCCCGCGCCGCGCGCCGCAGCGGTGAGCTGCGCGGCAAGGAGGCCTCGGACCTCGCGGCCACCAAGGAAGCCCTGGTCAAGCGCGACGCCGCCGACTCGAGCCGCAAGACCTCCCCGCTGGCCAAGGCCGGCGACGCCGTCGAGGTCGACACCACCGAGCTCACGCTCGACCAGGTGATCGAGTGCGTCGTGACGCTGGTGGAGGAGAAGCGGGCGGCGCGCACGTGAGCGGAACGCCCTCCCTCAAGGGTGCGGCGCTCGGTCGGCGGATCGGCATCGGCCTCATGTACGGGCTGTGGAAGCCGCGCGTACTGGGCGCCTGGCGCGTGCCCGCCTCGGGCCCTGTCATCCTTGCCGTGAATCACGCGCACAACATCGACGGCCCCATGGTCATGGGCACCGCTCCGCGGCCGCTGCACTTCCTCATCAAGAGGGAGGCGTACATCGGCCCGCTCGGCCCGTTCCTGGACGGGATCGGCCAGGTCAAGGTCGACCGTACGGGCACGGACCGGGGCGCGATCACCAAGGCGCTCGCGGTGCTCGAGAACGGCGGCGCCCTGGGGATCTTCCCCGAGGGCTCCCGCGGTGAGGGCGACTTCGCCTCGCTGCGCGCCGGGCTCGCGTACTTCGCGGTCCGCAGCGGCGCGCCCGTCGTGCCCGTGGCCGTGCTCGGCAGCACCGAGCGCCAAGGGCGGCTGGTCCGCGGACTGCCGCCGTTCAAGAGCCGGGTCGACGTCGTCTTCGGCTCCGCCTTCGACGCGGGCGACGGCACCGGCCGCCGCACCCGTACGGCCCTGGACGAGGCCACCGTACGCATCCAGAGCAGGCTGACCGCCCACCTGGCCGATGCCAAGCGCCTCACCGGGCGCTGAGCGAGACTTGACCTAGTAGTGGAACCGCGCTGCGCGGGTACCACCGACCACCACGAACGACGAGGAACGGACTTCATGAACGACCAGCACGACCACGGAGCGCTCGGCGATGCCGAGTACGCGGAGTTCATGGAGCTCGCCGCGGAGGAAGGCTTCGACGCAGAGGACGTCGAGGGCGCGATCGCGGAGGCCGGCCACGGGCCGCTGCCCGTGCTCGCCGTCGTCGGCCGCCCCAATGTCGGCAAGTCGACCCTGGTGAACCGCATCATCGGCCGCCGCGAGGCGGTCGTCGAGGACAAGCCCGGCGTCACCCGCGACCGCGTCACGTACGAGGCCGAGTGGGCCGGCCGCCGGTTCAAGGTCGTCGACACCGGCGGCTGGGAGCAGGACGTCCTCGGCATCGACGCCGCCGTCGCCGCCCAGGCCGAGTACGCCATCAAGACCGCCGACGCGGTCGTCTTCGTCGTCGACGCCAAGGTCGGCGCCACCGACAGCGACGAGGCCGTGGTCAAGCTGCTGCGCCGGGCCGGCAAGCCCGTCGTCCTGTGCGCGAACAAGGTCGACGGCCAGAGCGGCGAGTCCGACGCGGCCTCCCTGTGGTCCCTGGGCCTCGGCCAGCCGCACCCGGTCTCCTCGCTGCACGGCCGCGGTACGGGCGACATGCTCGACGCCGTCCTCGAGGCGCTGCCCGAGGCGCCCGAGCAGACCTTCGGCGGCGCCCCGGTGGGCGGGCCCCGGCGCATCGCGCTCATCGGCCGCCCGAACGTCGGCAAGTCCTCGCTGCTCAACAAGGTCGCGAAGGAGGACCGGGTCGTCGTCAACGAGCTGGCCGGCACCACCCGCGACCCGGTCGACGAGCTGATCGAGCTCGGCGGCGTCACCTGGAAGTTCGTGGACACCGCGGGCATCCGCAAGAAGGTGCACCTCCAGCAGGGCGCCGACTACTACGCCTCCCTGCGCACGGCCTCCGCCGTCGAGAAGGCGGAGGTCGCGGTCATCCTGATCGACACCACCGAGACGATCAGCGTCCAGGACCAGCGCATCATCACCATGGCCGTCGAGTCCGGGCGTGCGATCGTGATCGCGTACAACAAGTGGGACGAGCTCGACGAGGAGCGCCGCTACTACCTCGAGCGCGAGATCGAGACCGAGATGCAGCAGGTCGCCTGGGCGCCCCGCGTCAACGTCTCGGCGCTCACCGGCCGCCACATGGAGAAGCTGGTCCCCGCGATCGAGACTGCCCTCGCGGGCTGGGAGACGCGCGTTCCGACCGGCCGGCTGAACTCCTTCCTCGGCGAGGTCGTCGCGGCCCACCCGCACCCGATCCGCGGCGGCAAGCAGCCCCGCATCCTGTTCGGCACCCAGGCGGGGAGCAAGCCGCCGCGGTTCGTCCTCTTCGCCTCCGGCTTCCTGGAGCACGGCTACCGGCGCTTCATCGAGCGCCGCCTGCGCGAGGAGTTCGGCTTCGAGGGGACGCCGATCCACATCTCCGTGCGGGTGCGCGAGAAGCGCGGCGCGCAGTACAAGAAGAAGTAGCAGCGGCAGCGGTCCGGGGTCAGTAGCCCCGGCGCGGAGCGGGCGGCAGGGCCGCCGGGATGTGCTGCATCCCGGTCTGGTGCTGCCGCCCGCCGCCGTATGCGGAGCCGGCGGCGGAGGAGCCGCCGTGGTCGCTGCCGGCCGCGGAGGACCCGGCGTACGCGTACGAGGGCTGCGGAGCCGGGGCGTACGCGGCCGGCCAGGGGTCCGTCTGCCATGCGGAACCGTTCCAGCCGCTTGCGTACGACCCGCCCCCGTACGCGGAGCCGCTGCCGACGGCTCCGGCGCTGTACGCGGAGCCTGCGCCCGTGAACGAGCCGCCGTACGAGAACGCCGTGAACCCGTGGTCCTCCTCGCCCGTGCGGTCGCCCGGCAGGGCCCGGAAGGCACGCAGGTACTCCGAGTACAGCGTGTCGTAGATCGGGGTGTGCGAGAGGGCGGCCGGAGCGCTGTCCCGGTCCCTTGCGTGGCGCATCGGGGAGACGGTGCTCGCGTGGGCAGGGGCGCGGGAGGGGTCGTATGAATGCACGTATCAGCCAACGAACCCGGGGCCCTGCGGATGCGGGGGAGGGGGCAGAAAACGCAGATGGCCGGTGGGGGCGTCCCCACCGGCACACGGCTGCGCCGCCCCTGGTGGGAGGGGCGGCGCAGCCGTTCCGGGATCCTCGCCGGCGTCAGGCGCCGGGGGTGCCTGCCAGCGGCATCGAGGCCGCCACGAGCTTGCCGCCGGCGGCGGCCTTGTCCAGCGCGTCGCGGAGCAGGTCCTCGCGGGGCTGCTGGCCGATGGAGCCGACCGGGGCCGCGTAGATGAGGACGCGCTGGGTCTTGTTGACGGCGGCCCGCCAGCCGTCGGTGACCGACAGCGGCTGGTGCGCCTGCCACCAGGCGACCTGGCCGCCGCCCTCGGCGCCGGGCTGGAGCACGGCGTGCAGCAGGCCCGCGGCGAGCAGCACCGACCAGCCGGCGAGCGGGGAGGGCAGCTCGGCGGTGTCGGTGACCGGGATGAACCCCTGCTCGATGAGGAGCGGTAGGAAGTCGTCGCCGGGGCCGGCGGTGCCGGGGCGGGCGATCGGGGCGGTCGGCTCGACCACGAGGGCGGGGTGCAGATCGCCGCCGATCAGCACCAGGCCGCTGGTGATGCCGAGGACGGCCTGGCCGCCGGGTACGTTCTGCGGTGCGGCATCGGCGGAACCGCCGGAGGCGGGGCTGTCGCCGGTGATGCTGCGGACCGCGCCCTGCAGCTGCTCCTCGGAGACGGTGACCACCTGCGAGGGGATGCAGCCGGCGTGGGCGAACGCGAGGACGGCCGTCTCCTCGCCGACGAACAGCACCGTGCTGGTGCGGTCGGTCTCGGGGTCCCCGGGAGTGCGGCACGAGGTGCAGTCGTAGCTGCGCGGTGCGTCGTCGCCGGTGAGCAGCCTCTCGGCTTCTTCGTCACCGATCTCGGCACGTACCTCATCACTGACGTCGAGCATGCGGGGCACGGGCTGGCTCCTCGGACTAGGCGAGCGGGGGCCGGGCGGTTCCCGGCTCGCCGGGCTCAACGGCTCATCGGCTGCCGGGGTCACGCCGTTGGAGGGAACGGAATCGAACCTGGCCCCCGGAGGGGTGAACGGTCGGACCGGGGCTTTGTTTTCCTGCCAACTGTTGTCCTGGTGTGTGCAGTTGGTGGCCGGTCCTGGCCGTTTCGGGAGGGGTGGCGGATCGGCCGACCGGGTGGGGTGCGGGACGGGCCGCGTGGCGGGCCCGGGCGGGCGGCGCGGCGCTGCGTAGCGTGACGCGATGCCCGACCTCCGGATCCGGCGGGCCGCCTCGGCGGCCGCTGCCGCCGCCGCGCTGGCTCTCGTCCTCGTCCTCCCGTCGAGGGCCGGCGCGGCCCCGCCGCCCCCCGCGCCCGGGCCCGCGGGGGCCGCCCACCCCGGCTCGCCCGGGATCATCGGGACCGGACCGGGGGACTGCGGGCCGGGCGGGCAATGGCCCTGGGACTGCGTGGCCGACTGCGAGAGCAGCGGGCGCTGGGCGGTCAACACCGGCAACGGCTTCTACGGGGGCCTGCAGTTCTGGCAGCCGACCTGGGAGGACCACGGGGGGCTGCTGTTCGCGGCGCGGGCCGATCTGGCGAGCCGGGAGCAGCAGATCCGGGTGGCGGAACACGTGCTGGGTTCCCAGGGGTGGGACGCGTGGCCGGTGTGCTCGAAGCGGTACGGGCTGGCGGGGCGGATGCACGTGGTCCGGGCCGGGGACACGCTGGACGGGATCGCCCGGCGGTACCGGGTGACGGGCGGGTGGCAGGCGCTGTACGAGGCGAACCGGGCGGTGATCGGGCCGAAGCCGCGGGCGCTGGTGGTCGGCACCCTGCTGGCCCTCCCGGCCTCGGACCCGCCGCCGGTGGCTCCGCCGGCCCCGGCGGACCCGCCCGCGCCGGTGGGGCCGACCGCTCCGGTGGCTCCGGCCGCCCGGCCCGTACCGTCCGCCCCGGCGGCGACGCCCCCGGGCCGGAGGCCCAGGCCGAGTCAGGCCCCCGCGGGCTCGAAGCCCGTGCCGAGTCCGGCCGCGACGCCCCCGGGCCCGAAGCCGAGGCCGAGTCCGGCGGCGCTGCCGGGTTCTTGACGGGCGCCAAGGCGTCCGCGGCCTGACGGGGCCTTGGAGCGGCCCCCGCCGGTGCGCTCGGGTGCGGGGGTGGTTCGGCACGCGGGCTGCCGGGAGGCAGACTGCTCGGCATGCTGGAGACCTCCGCACGACTGCTGCGCCTGCTGTCCCTGTTGCAGGCCCACCGCGAATGGACCGGCTCCGATCTCGCGGAGCGCCTCGGCGTGACCCCGAGGACGGTGCGGCGCGATGTGGACCGCCTCCGGGAGCTCGGCTACCCGGTGAACGCCAGCCCGGGCACCGGCGGCGGCTACCAGCTGGGCGCCGGGGCCGAGCTGCCGCCGCTGCTGCTCGACGACGACGAGGCCGTCGCCGTCGCGGTGGGCCTGCGGACGGCCGCGGGGAACGGTGTCGAGGGGATCGGGGAGTCCTCCGTACGGGCGCTCGCCAAGCTCGAGCAGGTGCTGCCGGGGCGGCTGCGGCGGCGGGTGTCGGCCCTCAACGAGTTCACCGTGCCGATGCTGCGCGGGCCGGCCCGGGCCACCGTCGACCCCTCCGTGCTGACCGAGCTCGCCGCCGCGTGCCGGGACAGCGAGCGGCTGCGCTTCGGGTACCGGGACCACGAGGGCAACGTCAGCCGCCGCGTGGTGGAGCCGCACCGGCTGGTGTGCACCGAGCGCCGCTGGTACCTGGTCGCCTGGGACGTGGACCGGGAGGACTGGCGGACCTTCCGCGCCGACCGGATCGATCCCAGACCTCCGCACGGACCGCGCTTCACCCCGCGCCCGGCCCCCGCCGAGGACCTCGCCGCGTACGTGTCGCGCGGCGTGGCGCAGGCCGCGTACGCGGCCCGGGCGGTGCTGCGGCTGAAGATGTCGGCGGAGGCGGCGGCCGGGATCGTGGGGCCGAGCGACGGGGCCCTGGAGCCGGTCGACGCCGAGAGCTGCCTGCTGCGCACCGGGGCCGTGAACCTCGACGTACTCGTCATTCACGTCATGCTGCTCGGCTGTGAGTTCGAGGTGATCGAGCCGCCGGAGCTGACGGACCGCATCAGAGCGGCCCGGGACCTTCTCGGGCGAGCCGTGGAGAAGATGTAAGGAAACTGAGGGGTGTTCACATGACCGCGCAGGGCGGTCCGCGGCAATCCCCGGGGAAATTCCGGGGCTCTCGGGCGGAATGCGGAACGGGATGTGCGGAGCGCATCTCGCGCGCCGGAAAAAGAATGGCCCGCACTCACTTCCGCGGCTGTGCGCATGAAGCCGGGCCCGTCAAAGAACTGTCGACATTCCGTGACACAAGCGTGACCCGGTACGGACGAACGTCCGGGCGCGGAGCTGACGTTCCGGGCGTGCGTACGGCGCGGACCACCGCAATGGCCGAGGCGGGCCGGTGATGATCCGGCCCGCCTCGGTGGTGCGCGGTGAAGTGATGCGCGGTGCAGTGGTGCGGGGTGAGGTGGTGCGTACCGTCCCGCGAAGTCCCGTACGGGGGCGGCTCAGCCGCCGGTGGCCGGACGGGCCGCCGCGCGTCCGGCGGCGGGCCGCTCGGTGTGCGCCGGGCGGCGGCTGCCGGCCGGCGTGACCGGGGTCCGCTCGGACCGGATCAGGTGCGGCCGGCCGGAGACGTGCGCGGCGGGCCGGGGCACCGGGGCGTGCGCCTGGCCGGCCGGCACCGGCACGGTCGCGGGGGCGGACGCCGGTGCGGCCGCGGTGGCGGGCTCGTGCGGGCCGGCGGCCTCGGTGGCGAGCCGGAGCTGCCACTTGCCGCCCGCGGAGAGCATCGGGGTGAGCACGGTGGCGACCGGTACGGGCACGCTCCCGGTCTCCAGCCGGCGGCGCAGCCGCTCCCGCAGCGCGAAGACGCGGGCCTCGACCCCGGCGATCAGCGGCTCGAACCAGGGCAGCGCCAGCATGATCAGCAGACCTGCGGACCAGCCGAGCAGCACGTCGCTGACCCAGTGGGTGCCGAGGTACACGGTGGTGGCGCCGACGCTCAGCGAGACGACGGCGGACACCACGGACAGCACCCGCCGGGTGACGGTGGTGGAGGCCAGGTAGGCCAGGATTCCCCAGGTCACGACGGCATTGGCGGTGTGGCCGGAAGGAAATATATCGCCGCCGGCGAAGAGCTCGGCGGAGCCGATCTGCGTGGCGTAGTGCGGGCCGAGCCGGCCGAGGCCGAGCTTGACGGCGCCGACGGTGATGTTGAGCAGGAGCAGCGCCACGCCGAGGGTGATCAGCGGGCGGAGGGTGTGCTGCCGCCAGGAGCGCCAGCCGAGCCATGCGGCGACCATGACCGCGGTGGGTCCGCGCTGGCCCAGGACCACGAGGTAGTCGAGGAAGGCGTGCAGCTGCGGCCACTGCTCGTAGGGCCGGAAGAACATGACCTGCCAGTCCAGGCGGACGAGCCAGGACGTGGTCAGGACGGCCACCACGATCGCGAGGTAGAACGCGAGGGTCGATCCGAGGAGCACGACGCGGTGCCGGCTCATCTGCGGTGTTTGCAGATGAGCCGGTCGCTCTGGTTCCCGGTCCAGCCGGGCGAACACCCGCTCCGGACGGGTCAGGATTTGGTCGGTACGCACTCAATCGACGTTACCGCGCGCCGATGGGCGGCCCGGTCGAATCACGGGCTTTGTGATGACCATGTGATGTGGAGTTGGTCTCACGCGCGGCTTAATTCCTCGGATTTAGACATTAGTTGGAGCCGTACCGGGTCCATTGACCCGGCCATTGTTTCGCATACTCGGCCGGGCTTTATCGGTGCCGCTCAATCACTTTGCTCAAAGATGGATCGGAGTGATCCATTCCGTGATGCTGGCCCTCCGTGGGCGCCGCTGCGGCCCCTGCGGGCCGCAGCGGCCGGAGCCCCTACGGGGGGCCCGAGCCGTTCAGCCAGAAGGCCCCGTACGCCGCCGACGCCAGCGCCACCGCGCCGAGCACCGCGACCGCCCGCCCGGTCCGCCACCGGGCCAGTGCCACCGCCGCCGGCAGCAGCAGCGGGAACGCGGGCAGCAGCAGCCGGGGCTTGGAGCCGAAGTACCCCGACGCGCACAGCGCCAGCGCGACGACGATCCCGCAGTAGACGAGGAGCGCGGCCGGCTGGCGCTGCCGCACGCACAGCGCGTACAGCCACAGCACCAGCACGACGCCCGCGATCAGCCCGACCCCGGCGGGGAACGCGGACGAGGCCAGCTTCGCCCCGATGAACCGGGCGAAGGCCCAGCCGCCGTCGAAGCCGTTGCCCCAGCCGCCCTGCACGTCCAGGTAGCCGAGCAGCCCGTCCCCGGTGCGCGCCCCGACCCACAGCACGTAAGCGGCCGCTCCCGCCGGGGCCAGCAGCATCCCGGCCGCCATCCGCCAGGACCGCTCCCCGCGCCGGTGGGCCAGTACGGCCGCCACCCACACCGCCGCCACCACCGCGGCGCCGACCGGGCGGGTCAGCCCCGCCGCGGCCGCGAGGAGGCCGGCGGTCAGCCACCGGCCGCGCAGGGCCCCGTACAGCGCCCAGGCGGCCAGCGCCGTGAACAGCGACTCGCTGTACGCCATCGACTGCACGATCCCGACCGGCAGCGCGGCCCAGGCCCCGGCGGCGAACACCCCGGCCCGGCGGCCGTACAGGAGGTCCGCGACCGCGAAGATCCCCCAGGCCGCGCCGAGCCCGGCCACCACCGAGACCACGAGGCCCGCGGAGCCGTACGACAGCCCGGTCGGCGCCGCGACCAGCCGCTCCAGCCAGGGCAGCAGCGGGAAGAAGGCCAGGTTCGAGTGCACGTGCCCGTTCGGGAGCACCACCTCGTACCCGTACCCCTCGGCGGCGATGCGGGCGTACCAGAGCGAGTCCCAGCGCGCCGACAGCAGCGTGTGCGGACTGCTGTCGACGGCCGCGCCCCAGGCCGCGAGCACGGCCAGCCCGAGGAGCCGGACCGCTGCGAAGACGGCCAGGGCGGGCGCGGCCCGGCGAAATCCAAGATCTTCCACGGGCATGATTATCGGTGGCGCCGGTGCATGCCGTCGGCGCAGAACCACAGGTCGTGACCGCGCGTGTACGTGGTGGGGGCACCTCCCGGCGGTGGATCGGGGGAGGAGGGGGAGGGCGGGGTGATTCGAGTGGCGCACACCACACCGAGGGCTCCGCCGCTATGAGAGCTTGACCACGTGTCGGGCAGACGAACTCGCGTACGCTGACGCTTCACTCGCGTGTCGATGCCGGACCCCGTAGGACGCCGCACAGTGCCCACCACCACCGTGGCTCCGCAAAACGCTGGTCCGCCGAGTGCGAGCGATCATCTGGAGGTACATGCATGTCGGGGACGAACGCGGCCGCCTTCCGGCTGCGGCTGCACGCCGCCTCCGGCGGGACCAACCGCTGGCTCGTCCTCGCGGTCCTCTGCGTCAGCCTGGTCCTCGTCGCGCTCGACGCGACGATCCTGCACGTCGCCGTCCCCTCCGTCACCGCGGACCTGCGCCCCGGCTCGGTCGAGCTCCTGTGGATCGTCGACGCCTACCCGCTGGTCTGCGCCGCCCTGCTGATCCTCTTCGGCACCCTCGGCGACCGGGTCGGCCGCCGCCGGATACTCCTGCTCGGCTACGGGCTCTTCGGCGCGGCCTCCGCCCTGGCGGCCCTGGCCGACAACGCCCAGGTCCTGATCGCCGCCCGCGCCCTGCTCGGCGTCGGCGGCGCGATGATCATGCCCGCCACCCTGTCGCTCCTGCGGCAGGTCTTCCCCGACCGGCGCGAGCGGGCCCTCGCCATCGGCATCTGGACCGCCGTCGCCGCCATCGGCGCGGCCAGCGGGCCGGTGCTCGGCGGCTTCCTGGTCCAGCACTTCTGGTGGGGCTCGGTCTTCCTGATCAACATCCCGCTGATGGCCCTGATCCTGCCGCTCGGGCGGTGGCTGCTGCCCGAGTCCAAGGGGTCCTGCGACGGGCCCTGGGACGTGCTCGGCGCGCTGATGGCCGCCGGCGGCGTGCTCGGCGTGGTCCTCGGGGTCAAGCGGATCGGCGCGGAGCGCCGGCTCCTCGACGCCGAAGCACTGGTGCCGCTGCTGCTGGGCGCGGTGCTGCTGTTCCTGTTCGTACGGCGGCAGAAGCGGCGTACGCACCCGCTCATCGACATGCGGATGTTCTCGCGCGCCGCCTTCTCGACGTCCGTCGGGTGCATCGTGCTCGCCATGCTGGCGCTGGTCGGGCTGGAGCTGATCGCGGTCCAGTACCTCCAGCTGGTGCTCCACCTCAGCCCGCTGCAGACGGGGCTGCGGCTGCTGCCGCTCACCTTCGCCGCGATGGCCGCAGGCGCCACCGGGTCGTACACGCTGGCCCGGATCGGGCCGCGCACGATGGTGTCGCTCGGCTTCGTACTGACGGCGTTCGCCGTCCTGCTGCTGACGTTCATGGGGCAGCACGACCGGCCCGTGCTCCTCACGGTCGGGTTCATCCTGCTCGGCTTCGGGCTGCAGACCACGCTGTTCGCGGCGTACGAGTCGATGCTGAGCGAGGCGCCCGCGGCCACGGCCGGCGGGGCGGCCTCCATAGGCGAGACCTCGTACCAGCTGGGCGCGGGGATGGGCATCGCGCTGCTCGGCAGTGTCATGAACGCGGCCTATGCGCCGGGGCTGCTGCACGTGCCGGGGGTGTCGGCTTCGGATGCGGCGGGGGCGGCGAATTCCCTGGGCGAGGCGTATCAGATCGCGGGGACCCTCGGGGGCGCTGCGGGTGAGTCGCTGTACGCGGCGGCGCGGCACTCGTTCGTGCACGGGTTGCACGTCACGCTCGTCGTCAGCGCGGGGCTGCTGCTGGCCGGTGCCGTGATGGCCCTGAAGCTGCCGCGGGCCATGGAGTGCGCGGAGCCCGAGGCCGAGCCGGTCCGCCTCCCCGCCCAGGCCGCCCCCGACGCCCCGCGCATCCCGGCTCCGGTGGCCCCGGACCGCGACGCGGCCGCCCGCCCGGCCTGACTCCCGCTGCGCGGGGTCGGGTGGGGGTGGACCGCAGGCGGTCGCGCGGACAAACTTGCACCGCTAGGTTTCGCACCGCAGGTCCGCACCAGGAGGCGCCGTGCCCTTCGTACCCACCGATCCGCTCGGGCTCGACGAGCTCCTCGCGCCCGAGGACCTCGCCATCCGCGACACCGTCCGCGGCTGGGCCGCCGACCGCGTGCTCCCGCACATCGCCGACTGGTACGAGAGCGGCGAGCTGCCCGGGATCCGGGAGCTGGCGAAAGAGCTCGGCGCGCTCGGGGCGCTCGGGATGTCACTGGAGGGGTACGGCTGCGCCGGGGCCTCCGCCGTGCAGTACGGGCTCGCCTGCCTCGAGCTGGAGGCCGCCGACTCCGGGATCCGGTCCCTCGTCTCCGTGCAGGGATCGCTCGCCATGTACGCGATCTGGAAGTACGGCTCCGAGGAGCAGAAGCAGCGCTGGCTCCCCGGCATGGCGGCCGGCGAGCTGATCGGCTGCTTCGGGCTGACCGAGCCCGACGTCGGCTCCGACCCGGCGGCCATGCGCACGTACGCCAAGCGCGACGGCACCGACTGGGTGCTGAACGGGCGCAAGATGTGGATCACCAACGGCAGCGTCGCGGCCGTGGCCGTGGTGTGGGCGCAGACCGACGAGGGGATCCGCGGGTTCGCCGTCCCCACCGACGCGGCCGGGTTCTCCGCGCCCGAGATCAAGCACAAGTGGTCGCTCCGGGCGTCCGTGACGAGTGAACTGGTCATGGACGACGTGCGGCTGCCTGCCGATGCGGTGCTTCCGGGGGTCACCGGGCTCAAGGGGCCGCTGGGCTGCCTCAGCCATGCGCGGTACGGGATCATCTGGGGGGCGATGGGCGCGGCGCGCGCCAGCTTCGAGGCCGCGCTCGACTACGCGCGGACGCGGGAGCAGTTCGGCAAGCCCATCGGCGGTTTCCAGCTCACCCAGGCGAAGCTCGCCGACATGGCGCTGGAACTCCACAAGGGCATCCTGCTCGCCCACCACCTGGGGCGGCGGATGGACGCGGGCACCCTGCGGCCGGAGCAGATCAGTTTCGGAAAGCTCAACAACGTCCGCGAGGCCATCGAGATCTGCCGCACCGCGCGGACCATCCTCGGCGCCAACGGGATCTCGCTCGAATACCCCGTCATGCGGCACGCCACGAACCTCGAGTCGGTGCTCACCTACGAGGGCACCGTCGAGATGCACCAGTTGGTGCTGGGCAAGGCGCTCACCGGGCTCGACGCCTTCCGGTGAGACCCCTGCTCAGCTCTGGTTGAAGAAGTCGCGCGAGCGGCCGGCGGGCTCGCCGCTCACGACCTGGGTGTCGGCCGGGGTCAGCAGGAAGACCCTGGTCGCCACCCGCTCGATCGAACCGCGCAGGCCGAAGGTCAGGCCGGCCGCGAAGTCGACCACGCGCTTGGCGTCGGCCGGGTCCATGGACGACAGGTTCACGATCACCGGGACGCCCTCGCGGAACAGTTCGCCGATGCCGCGCGCGTCACGGAAGCCGTCCGGGGTGACCGTCGCGATGCGCCGGCCGTGCTCGACGGCCGAGTCCGACGCGACCCTGACCCGGGGGTCGGTGACCCACTGGTCGCCGGGGCCCGCGACGGAACCCTGCGCGGCCTCCGCGTAGTCGTCGTCGTAGTAACGCTCGTCGTCGCTGTCCTCCACGAGACCCAACCAGGCACTCGCCTTGCGTACCGAACCCATGGACGCCTCCTTTCACCGCAGTCGGTTGTCTTCTCTCCGCTGCCCCTATGGTCGTCCATGATGCTGACAACGCGCCAAGTGGATAGCCGCCGCGCAGGGGTTTCGTGACGGTACTGGTGCAGAACATCCGTTGCACCGTCAAGGATCCTGATGGCTACCACTGCTGTCTGAGTGAAAATACGACTGCTGCTGCCGTGTGGGTGACCGACAGCGGCGTACGAGTGAACGATCCGGCTCGATACGATGCGCATCACGCACGCGTATGACACACGGGGGACCGGTTTGTTCGGCATCGTCAGACCCTGCACGCACCGGCTGGGAGAGCGCTTCAAGACCGAGTGGATGGCCCATCTCTGCGGGCTGTGCCTGGCACTTCGCGGGGACCACGGGCAGTTCGCCCGGATCGTGACCAACTACGACGGGTTGCTCGTCTCCGTTCTGACGGAGGCTCAGTCGGGACCGGCGCCCGGCGCGCGGCGCACCGCCGGCCCCTGCCCGCTGCGCGGGATGCGCACCGCCGCGGTGGCCAAGGGCGAGGGTGCGCGGCTCGCGGCCGCCGTCTCGCTCGTGCTCGCCTCGGCGAAGGTCCGGGACCACGTGGCGGACCGGGACGGGCTGTTGGCCCGCGCGCCCATCGCCGCCGCCGCGCGCAGGGTGGCCCGCGGCTGGGACCGGGCCGGCGCCCGTACCGGGGCCTCGCTCGGCTTCGACACGGCGGTCCTCGTCGACGCCGTGGACCGGCAGGCGGGCATCGAGACGCTGGCAGGCCCCGGCACACCGGTACTCGTCGTGACCGAGCCCACGGAGACCGCGACGGCCGCCGCCTTCGCCCATACCGCGCAGCTGGCCGGCCGGCCAGGCAACGCGCCCGCGCTCGCCGAGGCGGGCCGCTACTTCGGGCGCCTCGCGCACCTGCTGGACGCCGTCGAGGACCAGGCCGCGGACGCCGCGGCGGGCGCCTGGAACCCGCTGACGGCCACCGGGACCTCGCTCACCGAGGCCCGGCGGCTGGCCGACGACGCCCTGCACGGCATCAGGCTGGCGCTGCGCGAGGTCGAGTTCGCGGACGCCGGGCTGGCCCACCGGCTGCTCGTGCACGAGCTGAAGACCTCCGTGGACCGGGCCTTCGGGGTCAGCGGCTGCGCGCACACGGGCGGGCACGCGGACATGAACGCCGCGGGGCAGGGCGGGTACGGGGCGCCGCCTCAGGGCCAAGGCCCGGGCCAGGGCGCCCCGTACGGCAGTGGCCCGTACACCGGCACCCCGTACGACGGCCAGGGCGGCCAGGGCGGCCAGGGCGGCAACCCGTACGGCGGCGGCCTGTACGGCGGCAACCCGTACGGCGGCGGCGCGGGCGGCCCCGGCGGGCCCTGGGTGCCCGGACCGCCCATGGGCCCCGGCGGCGGCCTGCCGCCGCAGAAGCCGCGCCGCGGGCTGCTCGCCGGCTGCGCGGTCTCCATCGGGCTGTTCTGCACCTGCCAGCTGTGCTGCACCGACCACGAGGGTCCGTGGTCCCGCAAGAAGCGGGACGCGTGGTGCGATGCCTGCGACTGCGGAAACGGCTGCCCCGACTGCAGCGGCTGCGGTGACTGCTGCAGCTGCGACGGGTGCTGTTGCGACGGGTGCGACTGCGGCTGCGACTGCTGAGCCCCCGTCAGACGCGCACGGGGCCGGACGGCGTACAGGGAGATTCCCGTCCGGGCCCGTGTGGAAGGGGTGAGCGGCATGAGCGATGACGCAGATGATCCGAAGACAGCCTGGCGGAAACGGCACGAGCATCGGGTGGCATCCGTGTCCGCCCCCTACGGCCCCCTCTCCCTCATCGGCACCCTCCCCCAGACTCCGTCCGGGGGGACCCCCACGCTCTCCGATCACCCGGAAGGTCGAATTCCGGCCGTTCCGGGGCGCCGGCGCGCCACCGAGGGCGGGGTGGCGCTGACCGCCTCCGCCGAGGACGGTCTCAGCCTCGACGGCGAACCCTTCACCGGCGACGCCGTCCTGGCCGCCGAGGAGGCCCCGCCCGCGCGCTCCCGGATCGCCGCTGCCCGGGACGTCCGGATCACGGTGATCCGGCGCGAGGGGGAGTGGGCGGTACGGGTCTTCGACCCCGCCTCCGCGGCGCGCCGGGCCTTCGCCGGCATCGAGGCCACCGCGTACGACCCGGACTTCGTGCTGCCGGGGCGCTTCCGGCCATACGGCGAGGAACGGATCGTCCAGGTGGCGAACGCCGACGGGCGGGCGCGCGGGTTCGGTCTCGGCGGCGAGCTGAGCTTCGCGTACCGGGGCGCCGAACACACCCTCCAGGTCGCCGTCGACGAGGACGACGGCAGCCTCTGGGCCGTGATGGGCGATGCCACCGCAGGAAGCTCCGGCTACCGCTTCCGCTTCCTCAGGCCGGGAGTTCCGGATCCGGTGGACGGCTCGATCACCGTTGACTTCAACCGGACCGTGCTGCCGCCCTGCGCCTTCGCGGACCACTTCATCTGCCCGTTCCCGCCACCTGGGAACACCCTGCCCTTCGAGGTCGCGGCGGGCGAGCGGAGGCTGAAAGATGCCCTTGCCGCCCGAATCTGACGCCGAGACACTCCCGACAGCGCCTTCCGGGGGCTTGTCAGGGGCACGACGAAATCCTGTGCGCCCGCCGTATCCCCGGCTGCGCCTCACGGGCTCCGGCGCCCCCCACTGTCCGCCGGGCCCCCGATCCCTCCCGGGAGGACGAGAAGTGAGGATCAAGAGCATCACCCGTACCCGGCTGCTCGCCGTGGCCGCAGGCCTGGCAGCCGTCGCCGGGCTCGCCGCCCCCACCGCGGCGAGCGCGGACAGCGGCTTCAGCGCAGCACGGCTCGCTGCGGCCGGCGCCTCCGTCCAGCGCGCCGACGTCGCCGGCACCGCCTGGTACACCGACCCCGCCAGCGGGACCCTCGTGGTCACCGCCGACTCCACCGTCACCGCCGCGGACCTCGCCAGGATCCGTACCGAGGCCGGAGCCGACGCCGCGGCCCTGCGCATCGAGCGCACCCCCGGCAAGCTGCGCAAGCTGACCTCCGGCGGCGACGCCATCTACACCTCCGGCTGGCGCTGCTCGCTCGGCTTCAACGTGCGCAGCGGGAACACGTACTACGTGCTGACCGCCGGGCACTGCACCGACGGCGCCGGCACCTGGTGGACCAACTCCTCGCACACCACCACGATCGGCGCGACCGTGGGCTCGAGCTTCCCGAACAACGACTACGGCCTCATCCGCTACGACAACACCGCCCTGGCCCACTCGGGCACCGTCGGCAGCCAGGACATCACCAGCGCCGCCAACGCCACGGTCGGGATGTCCGTGACCCGGCGCGGCTCCACCACCGGCACCCACGGCGGCTCGGTGACCGGCCTCAACGCCACCGTCAACTACGGCGGCGGCGACATCGTCTACGGCATGATCCGCACCAACGTCTGCGCCGAGCCCGGCGACAGCGGCGGCCCGCTCTACTCCGGCACCCGCGCGATCGGCCTCACCTCGGGCGGCAGCGGCGACTGCTCCTCGGGTGGAACCACCTTCTTCCAGCCCGTCGTCGAGGCCCTCAACGCCTATGGCGTGAGCGTGTACTGACGGGACGGGCGGGTGCAGCCCGCCCGGACCCGGCACAATCATGACCCCCGCCCGAACTCCCGGGCGGGGGTCCGTGATTGAGGGAGTGAGGCGGCGCTCATGATGAGCAGTGCACCATCCGGCCGGGGCGGCCCCGTTTCCGATGCGCAGCGACGCATCCGGCGCAATCCCTGGCTGTTCACCGCGCCCCTGGTGCTGCTGTGCCTGCTCGTCGCCGTCCTCGTCTGGGAGGTCGTCCGCGGCAACCTGTCCGAGGCGACCCGCACCCACTGGCCCTGGCGGCTCCAGCTGATGCCCGAGGAACCCCTGGCCAGCCTGCTGGCCGTGGCGGCCGGCGCCGTACTGGCCCGCGCCCAGTACGCCCGTACGGTCCGGCCGGTGCTGGGGTGGCGCTCCGAGTACGTGGCGGGGGAGCTGCCGGGCGAGTCGCAGGCCTGGGTCACCGGCATCCTCAACGGCGGCCAGCACAATGCGGGGCTGCACCGCGCCGACTACTTCCTGGTGATGGACGGCGATCCGCACGACCGGCCGATTCCCGGGGAGGCGTGGACGGGTCTGCGCGAGGTCGGCGAGCGGCTGGGCGCAGCGGGTCTGCGGCCGGCGGCGGACTTCCGCCTCGTCACGCTCGGGGCGGGATTCCCGCTGGTGGCGACCGGTACGTACGAAACGATACGGGTGGGGGTGTTCTCGAAGCGGTTCATCGACGAGGTGCGGGCGTTCCACCTGCGCATCCAGGTCGTGGACAGCGTCGGGGACATGCACGAGCGGATCATCGACTGCCTCAAGGGAGCCCGGGAGTCGGTGGCCGCGCCCGTGGAGCCGCCCCGCGCGACTCCGCCCGTGCCCGTACCCCGGACCGGGCCGCCCGCCGAATGACCCCGGCGTGACCTCAGCGGAGCCAGTCCAGCGCCTCCGCGAGGGCGTACTGGGCCGCGAAATGGCCGGCGCCGGGCGCGAGCACCGCCGTACTGCGCCCGATGTGCTGCGCCAGCCAGTGGAAATGGCCCACCGGCGAGAACACGTCCTCGGCGCCGTGCCAGAGCATGACCCGGCCGGTGATCCCGCCCGGCTCGAACCCCCAGGGCCGGCAGAACGCGAGGGAGTCGTCCAGCCAGCCGTACGCGGAAGTGCGCAGCGCCTCGCGGAAGTTGTCCAGGACGGACCGGCGAACCCGGTCGTCGGCCAGGACCGCGAGGTCCGCATCGGGGAGGTCCGCGCGCAGGTCCTCGATCAGCCGGCCCGGATCGCGGCGGATCTCCTCGGCCCGGGGGGTGAGGCGCAGCTCCAGGGCCGCCGGGTCGCGGTCCGCGAGGGTGTAGTGCTCCACGTTGTACGGGGTCATGCCGGCGTACCAGTCGAGTCCGGCGCCGTCGCGGGGCGCGAGGCCGACCAGGCAGGCCGCCGCGGTCACCCGGTCGGGGAGCAGGGCCACGCAGGCGAGGGCGTGCGGACCGCCCCCGGAGCGGCCGACGACCGCGAAGCGGCCGATGCCCAGGGCGTCCGCGACGGCTGCGGAGTCGGCGGCCGCATCGGCCACGCGCCGCCCCGGTGCCCGGCCGGACTCCCCGTAGCCGGGCCGGTCGTAGGCGAAGAAGCGGACGTGCGGATGGCGCTCGGCGGCGTCGTCGAGTGCGACGCCGAGGCGGCTGCCCGGCATGCCGTGGTGCAGCAGGACCGGTGAGCCGTCGGGAGCCCCCCACTCCTGCGCGATCAGCTTCCGTCCGTCGCCCCGGCTCACCTCGATGCGCATCCCGGTCCCCTCCCGCTCCGACGCCCCGCTCCTGCGATGGAAGCACGGCCCGCTCGGAGGGAAGCGGGAAACGAGGGAACGAGAGGTCCGCTAGAGGTGCGGGATGAGCAGGGCCGCCGCCGAGTGGGCCCGGGTCAGGGATGCGGTCCTGTCGGCGCCGCGCTGCCCGAGGACCACCCGGGTGCTCAGCCCGTCCAGCAGCGCGAGCAGCTCCGAGGCGCGGGCGGGCACGTCCAGAGCGGCGGCGAAGCGGCCCTGGTCCACGCCCTTGGCGAGCAGGGCCTCCAGGTCCCGCTGCCAGCCGTCGTCGATCTCCTGCTGGGCGGCGCGCAGGTCCTCGTTGGCGGGGGTGCGGGCCCACAGCTCGATCCACAGGGTCCAGCGCGGATCGCGCGGGCCGCGCGGCAGGTAGAGCTCGAGGAACAGCGCGAGCTTGCGGTGCGCGGTGACCCGGCGGGCCAGCAACTGAGCCCGCTCGGCGGCGAGTCGGTCCTCGCTCCAGCGCAGTGCGGCCAGCAGCAGCCGGTCCTTGCTGCCGAAGTAGTAGAGGATGTGGCCGCCGCTGGTGCCGAGCCGGTCGGCGAGCGCGGACATGGTGAGCTCCGCCAGCCCGCCCTCGGCGATCGCCGCCATGGCCTCTTCCAGCATCCGCTCCTGGGCGATCCGCCCGTCGCGCCGCCGTGCCGACCCCGCTGCTCCGGCTGCCCCGGCTGCTCCCGCCACCCCTGCCGCCTTCCCGATCTTCGTGGCCCGACCTTATCCCGGACAGGGTCTTGACGAGGTCCCGGTCGGCGGCGCATCTTGAATGCCATTCAAGAACTTAGAACGTCATTCAAGGTTCAGCGGGTCCACAGTCAGGGGTACGGCGCATGACGCAGCAGGAGACGACGGCCGACGTCGACGAGGTGTTCCGGGTCGAGACCCACGGCATCGACCCCATCCCCGACGCCGAGCGGCACGGCGGCGCCCGGGACCTGTTCTGGCTCTGGTTCGGCTCCAACCTCACCTTCACCTACGTGATCAACGGCGCCCTCGCCGTGGCCTTCGGGCTCTCCTTCTGGCAGGCCACCGCCGTGGTCGTGATCAGCGGACTGTCCTTCTTCGCGGTCAGCGCCGCCGGGCTCAGCGGCATCCGCACCGGCACCGCCACCCTCGTCATCTCCCGGGCCGCCTTCGGGGTCCGCGGGAACTTCCCGGCCGGCGTCCTGAACTGGGTGGTGAGCATCGGCTACACCATCGTCAACACCGTGGTCGGCACGCTCGCCCTGGAGGTGTTCTTCGCCGAGGTCGGCCTCGGCGAAGGCGCGGCGGCACGGGCCCTCGCCCTCGGGGTCACCCTCGCGCTCACCTTCGCCGTCGCGATGTGGGGCCACGCCACCGTGCAGTTCGCCGAGCGCTGGATGGCCTACGTCCTCGCCCTCGGCTTCGGCGCGCTCCTCGTCTTCCTCCTGCCCGGCGCCGAGACCGGGGCCCCGGCCGGCGCCGCCGCCCCGGGCCTGTCCGGCTGGAGCCTGGCGTTCGTCGTGATGCTGGCCGGGCCGTTCTCGTACCTGCCGATGCCCGCCGACTACACCCGCTACCTGCCCCGGACCACCTCGCTGAAGTCGATCACCTGGATGGGCGCGCTCGGCGGGTTCGTCTCCTCCGTCGCCCTCGGCGTCGCCGGGGTCGCCGCCGCCACCCAGACCGACATGACCGACGCCGTCGCGGGGGCCGAGAGCCTGCTCCCGGGCTGGTTCAAGCCGGTGTTCCTGGCCCTGGTCCTCGGCGGCTCCGTCACCAACTCGATCATCACCCTCTACTCCTCCAGCCTGAACCTCCAGGTCCTCGGCATCCCGTGGAGCCGCGCCCGCGCCATCGTGATCAGCGCCGCGGTCACCGCCGCCGGATCGCTCGCCGCGCTGTTCCTGACCGACTTCACCACCTCGCTGCTCTCCTTCCTCTCGCTGCTGATCATCGTGTTCGCGCCGTGGGGCGGGGTCTTCCTCGCCGACATGCTGCTGCGCCGCTGCCGCTACGACTCCGACGCGCTGCACGCCGGGAGCGCGGGCGCCTACTGGTACCGGGCCGGCTACCACCCCGCCGGCATGACAGCCCTGCTGGCCGGTATGGCCTTTGCTGCGCTGACCTGCGATTCCGAGCTGTGGACCGGCCCGCTGGTGGCCCCGCTCGGGGGCGCCGACCTGACCCTGCTCGGCTCGGTCGTCTCCGCGCTCACGTACGGGGCCCTCGCCGCCCGCCGGGTGCCCGCGTACGCCCCGGCCGCCTGACCCCCGTCCTCCCGCACCGCACCCATCCGCCGCCTCTGCACAGGAGCACCGCCCATGCCGCACCCCGTCCCCGCAGACCTGCTGCTCACCGGAGCCCGGATCCACACCGTCGACCCGGACCTGCCCGAGGCCGAGGCCCTGGCCGTGTCCGACGGCCGGATCGTCTGGCTCGGCCCGGACGCGGAGGCCGCCGCCTGGGCCGGCCCGGACACCGAGCGGATCGACGCGGGCGGCCGGCTGGTGCTGCCCGGCTTCGTCGACGCCCACAACCACGTCCGGCTCGGCTCCGACGACGCCTGCGTCCAGCTCGCCGGGGTGCGCACGCTGGAGGCGATCCTCGACCGGATCGGGGCCTGGCGTCAGGCCCACCCCGACGCCGAGTGGATCGAGGCCGAGGCCTTCGACTACTCCGCGATCCCGGGCGGCCGGATGCCCGCCGCCGCCGACCTGGACCCGGTCACCGGGGACACCCCCGCGATCGTGCTCTCGTACGACGTGCACACGGCCTGGCTGAACACGGCGGCGATGCGCCGGCTCGGGGTCGCGAAGGACCGTACCGACCTGCCGTTCGGCACCGCGGCCGTCGACCCGGAGACCGGCGAGCCTACCGGCTTCGTCAAGGACTTCGCGATCAAGGGGCTCTCGCGGGACGGCCACCGGGCGCTGCGCGAGCTCGGCGTGCCGTGGGCCTCGCCGGACCGGCAGTACGGGCGCCTTGCCAAGAGCCTGGACGACGCGATCGGCTTCGGCATCACCACGGTCGTGGAACCGCAGAACTCCCTGGACGACCTGGAGCTGTACGAGCGGGCCCGCGCCGAGGGCCGGCTGCGCTCGCGGATCGTGGCGGCGCTGTTCCACCCGCGCGGCACGACGGAGGAGGAACTCGACGCCTTCGCGGCGGCGGCGCGCATGTACGCGGGGGACCGGCTGCGGGTCGGGCCGCTCAAGCTGTACATCGACGACGTGGTGGAGCCGCGCACGGCCGCGCTGCTGGAGCCGTACACCGGCTGCGGGGCGCACCGGGGCGAGACCTTCTACCCGGCGGAGGAGTTCGCCGAGCTGCTGGCGGGCCTCGACGCGCGCGGGTTCCAGTGCTTCGTGCACGCCACGGGCGACCGGGGGATCCGTACGGTGCTGGACGCCGTCGAGCACGCCCGTACGGTCAACGGGCCGCGCGACGCCCGCCACCAGGTGGTGCACGTGGAATGCCTGGACCCGGCGGACGTGCCGCGGTTCGCCGCGCTCGGCGTGGTGGCCTGCATGCAGCCGAGGCACTGCGCGCCGGAGATCGCCGGGCCGGGCCAGGACTGGGCGGAGAACGTGGGCGAGGACCGCTGGCACAAGGCCTGGCCGATGCGGAGCCTGGCCGAGGCGGACGCGGTGCTGGCCTTCTCCAGCGACTGGAACGTGGCCGAGATGGACCCGATGATCGGGATCTACACGGCGGTCACCCGCCGCCCGCTGGACGGCGGCGCCCCGTGGCAGCCGGCCGAGACGGTGGACGTGGCGACGGCGGTGTACGGCTACACGATGGGCTCGGCGTACGCCAACTTCCTGGAGGCGGACCGGGGTTCGCTGACGGTGGGCAAGGCGGCGGACTTCGTGGTGCTGTCCCGGGACATCCTCGCCGTGGCCCCGGACCGGATCCCGGGCACGGTGGCGGAGACGGTGGTGGTCGCGGGCGAGGTGGTCCACCGGGCGGGCCGGCCCGGCCCTCTCTAGCGCCGGCAGGCGGCGGCCGGGTTATCGAACGAATGTTTCGCACGGATATTCGAATTGCTCTATGGTGGAGACGGGGGTGGTGTTCACGTTCGAGCGAAGCAGGAGGCCGCGGGTGCCTGGTTTTACGCATCTGCACACCGTTTCGGGGTTCTCCATGCGCTACGGAGGCTCCCACCCCGATCGGCTGGCGGAGCGAGCCGTCGAGCGGGGCATGGACGCCCTCGCCCTGACAGACCGCGACACCCTCGCGGGTGCGGTGCGGTTCGCGAAGGCCTGCGCGAAGGCCGGGATCCGGCCCCTGTTCGGGGCCGACCTGGCCGTATCGCACGCCCCTGCGCCCACGGCGGGCCCCGCGGGCCCGGGCGGACCCGGGCATGGTGGCGGGGAGGCGTCCTACCGGCGGCGGAGCCCCGTCGCGGGCGGCGCCTTCGTCGACGAGTCCGCACCCCGGGTCACCTTCCTGGCCCGCGACGGCGCCACCGGCTGGGCCGAACTGTGCCGGATGGTCACGGCGGCCCATGCGGGCGCCGGCGGCGCGGCCCGGGCCCAGCCCGTCGTCCCCTGGGCGGAACTGCGCGGCGTCGGGGTGTACGTCCTGCTCGGGCCCGGGTCCGAGGTGGGGCGGGCGCTGGCCGCCGGGCGGCCGGACCGGGCCGCCCGGCTCCTCGCGCCCTGGCGGGAGGTCTACGGGGACTCCCTGCGCCTGGAGGCCGTCCACCACGGCCGCACCGGCACCGGCCCCGGCTCGCTGCGCCTGGCCGCCCGTACGGTCGGCTTCGCCGCCGAGCAGGGCGTCCCGGCCGTGCTCACCAACGCCGTCCGGTACGCCGACCCCGGCCAGGGCCCGGTCGCCGACATCCTCGACTCGGCCCGCCGCCTCGTCCCCGTCGACCCCCGCGGCCCCCTCGACAGCGGCGAACGCTGGCTCAAGGACCCCGCCGCCATGGCCGAGACCGCCGACCGGATCGCCCGGGCCGCGGGCCTCGGCCCCGCCGACGCGCGCCGGCTGCTCGCGGAGACGCGGCGTACCGCCGAGGCCTGCTCGGTGGACCCCGAGGACGACCTGGGCATGGGCTCCGTGCACTTCCCCGAGGCCCACCTCGTCGGCGCGGCCCACCGCACCGCCCAGCGGGTCCTGGCCTCCCGGGCCTCCGCCGGCATGGTGCTGCGCGGCTACGCCGACGACCGCGCGTACTGGGAGCGGATGCACCACGAGCTGGACATCATCGCCTACCACGGGTACGCCTCGTACTTCCTGACGGTCGCCCAAGTCGTGGACGACGTACGCGCGATGGGCATCCGGGTGGCCGCCCGCGGTTCCGGCGCCGGCTCCCTCGTCAACCACCTCCTCGGCATCGCCCACGCCGACCCCGTCGAGCAGGGCCTGCTGATGGAGCGCTTCCTGTCCAAGCGCCGCCGCGTCCTGCCCGACATCGACATCGACGTGGAGTCCGCCCGCCGCCTGGAGGTCTACCGGCGGATCATCGACCGTTTCGGCACCGAGCGCGTCGCCACCGTCTCCATGCCCGAGACCTACCGGGTCCGGCACGCGATCCGCGACGTCGGCGCCGCCCTGTCCATGGACCCGGCCACCGTCGACCGGCTCGCCAAGGCCTTCCCGCACATCCGGGCCCGCGACGCCCGCACGGCCCTGGCCGAACTGCCCGAACTGCGCGACGTGCGCGGGGAGGAGCACGGGCGGCTGTGGGAGCTCGTCGAGGCGCTGGACGCGCTGCCGCGCGGGATCGCCATGCACCCGTGCGGGGTGCTGCTCTCCGACGCCTCGCTGCTCGCCCGCACCCCCGTGGTGCCGACCAGCGGCGAGGGGTTCCCGATGTCCCAGTTCGACAAGGAGGACGTGGAGGATCTCGGGCTGCTCAAGCTCGACGTGCTGGGCGTGCGCATGCAGTCCGCGATGGCGCACGCCGTCGCGGAGATCCGGCGCGGTACGGGGGAGGAGCTCGACCTGGACGACCCGGCGCAGGTCCCGCCGGGCGACGGGGCGACGTACGAACTGATCCGCTCGGCCGAGACGCTGGGCTGCTTCCAGATCGAGTCGCCGGGCCAGCGCGACCTGGTGGGGCGGCTCCAGCCGTCGACCTTCCACGACCTGGTCGTCGACATCTCGCTGTTCCGGCCCGGCCCGGTCGCCGCCGACATGGTGCGGCCGTTCATCGAGGCACGGCACGGCCGGGCCCCGGTCCGCTTCCCGCACGAGCACCTGGCGGAGGCGCTGCGCGAGACGTACGGGGTGGTGGTCTTCCACGAGCAGATCATCGAGATCGTCCACGTCATGACCGGCTGCGGGCGCGACGAGGCGGACCGGGTGCGGCGCGGGCTCTCCGACCCCGAGTCGCAAGCGCGGATCAAGGTGTGGTTCGCGGCGAAGGCGGGCGAACGGGGCTACTCGGCCGAGGTGATCGGCCGGACCTGGGAGATCGTCGAGGCGTTCGGCTCGTACGGATTCTGCAAGGCGCACGCGGTGGCCTTCGCCGTGCCGACGTACCAGTCGGCGTGGCTGAAGGCGCACCACCCGGCAGCGTTCTACGCCGGGCTGCTCACGCACGACCCGGGGATGTACCCGAAACGGCTGCTGCTGGCGGACGCGCGGCGGCGGGGCGTGCCGGTGCTGCCGCTGGACGTGAACCGGTCGGCGGTCGCCCACCGTATCGAACTGGTGTCCGATGCCGGGTCCCCGCCGGTATGGGGGCTCCGGCTGGCCCTGGCCGACGTCCACGGCATCAGCGAGGCGGAGGCGCTCCGGATCGAGGACGGGCAGCCGTACGGATCGCTGCGCGACTTCTGGGACCGGGCGCACCCGGGCCGGCCCGTCACCCAAAGGCTCGCCCAGGTCGGGGCGTTGGACGCCTTCGGCGCCAACCGGCGCGACCTGCTGCTGCACGTGGCCGAGCTGCACGGCGCACAGCGCTCGGCGGGGGCCCGGCCCGGCAGCGTCCAGCTCCCGCTGGACGGCGGCCGGTCGACGGCCCCGGTCGGCCTGCCCGACCTGAACGAGGCGGAGCGGCTCAGCGCGGAGCTGGGCGTGCTCGGCATGGACGCCTCGCGGCACCTGATGGAGGACCACCACGCCTTCCTCGCGGAGCTGGGGGCGGTCCCGGCCGCCAGGCTCCGCGAGGTCGAGCACGGCCGGACGGTACTGGTCGCGGGGGCCAAGGCGGCCACCCAGACCCCGCCGATCCGGTCCGGGAAGCGGGTCGTCTTCACCACGCTGGACGACGGGACGGGCCTGGTCGACCTGGCCTTCTTCGACGACAGCCACGAGGCGTGCGCGCACACCGTCTTCCACTCGTTCCTGCTGCTGGTCCGGGGTGTCGTACAGCGGCGCGGACCGCAGAGCCTGAGCGTGGTCGGCGCGGCGGCCTGGGACCTGGCCGAACTGGTGGAACTGCGGGCCGCGGGCGGCCTGGACGCGGTCGCGGCCCGCCTGGCCGAGCCGCTGCCCGGTGCCGGGGGCACGGCGGGTTCCGCTGATGCGGGGCGCCGCATCCACCTGTCCACCGGGTACGAGATGAACCCGTGGGCCGACCTCCAGCCGGCCGGCGACCGCGCCGCCACCGGCCGCAAGCTGTGGCACTCCAGCCCGGGGAGCGCGGGATGACCCCGGCGGGCGGCGTCCTGCACGTACGGTGCGCCCCGGCGCTGACCGAGGAGGGGTACCGCGAAGTCCTGGAACTCCTGCGGGAGTTCTCCCCGACGGTGCAGGCCCTGCCGCCCCGGGCGGCGCTGGTGCACGTACGCGGCGCGCGGCGGTACTTCGGCGCGGACGCCTGCCGTATCGCCGAGCTGGTACGGCTGCGCGCGGTCGCCCGGCTGGGCACGGACGTACGGATCGGGGTCGCCGGGACCTGGGCGGTGGCGGCGACGGCCTCCGCCCGGGTGCCCGGGCCCGGCGGCGTCCTGGCCGTGCCCGAGGGCGCGGTGGACGCCTTCCTCGGGCCGCTGCCGGTGGAGGCCCTGCACGGCATCGGCCCCAAGCAGGCGGAGGCGCTGCGCGGGTACGGACTGCACACGGTCGGCGCGGTCGCGGCCGTCTCCCCGGGCACCGTCGAACGGATCCTGGGGCAGCGGGCGGGCCGGCTGGCCGCGGAGCGCGCCCGCGGGATCGACCCGCGCCCCGTCACCCCGAAGGACCTGCCCGCCTCGGCCGCCGTCCGCAGCGGCTTCACCCGGCACGAGCTGGACGGCCCGCACGCCCGGGCCGTGCTCCTCGGCCTGGTGGTCCGGCTGGGCGCGGTGCTGCGGGGCCGCCGCCAGGCCGCCCGGTCCCTGTCGCTGACCCTGCAGTTCGCCGGCGGCACCCGCTGGGAGCGGACCCGCCGGCTCACGGAGGCGTCCGCGCACGACGAGGACCTGCGGGCGGCGGCGTACCGCCTGCTGGACGCGGCCGGGCTGCAACGGGCCCGGCTGACCGGCATGGTGCTGCGCGCCGAGGACCTCACGGGCGCCGAGCGGGTGTCCCGGCAGATCTCGCTGGACCCGGTCCGCGAGGCCCGCCTGACGGTGGAGGCGGCGATCGACCGCGCGAACGCCCGCTTCGG
This sequence comes from Streptomyces sp. NBC_01296, assembly GCF_035984415.1. NCBI lineage: Bacteria > Bacillati > Actinomycetota > Actinomycetes > Kitasatosporales > Streptomycetaceae > Streptomyces > Streptomyces sp. NBC_01296. The sequence goes on from NZ_CP130720.1 coordinate 6,602,401, forward strand.
CCCGGGCACGGTCCGCCCGGCCGCCACCTTCCACAAGGCCGCCTAAGCGGCGCCTAAGCGGGCTCCTGCAGCCCGCCCAGCAGCCGCCGGGCCATTTCGGTGCGGAGCCGGGAGGTCTGGGCCTGGATCAGGTGGAACTGGGCCTCGCGGGCGAGGCGGCCGGCGGTGTTCCCGTACGAGATCGCCCGGCCGCCCGTCGCGGCGACACAGGCGGTGGCCGCCCGTACGCCGAGCTCCAGGGCGGCCGCCCGGAGCGCCAGCCGGTCCTCGACCCTTTCCTCCGGCGGGAGTTCGTCGCGCAGGGCGTAGGCCTGCGCGCGCAGCCGGGCCGCCTCCTGCGCGACCCGGTGGCCGAGCTCCTCGTACGCGCTGCCTGCGGCGGGGGCCGAGCGCAGCAGGAAATCGGCCGCGGCGCGCACATGGCCGAACACGGCGGGGTGGGCGTTCGCGTTCTCGAGATCGTAGGCACGGGCCCACTCCGCCCGGGGCTGTACGGAGATCACCGCGCTCCGCGGGACGAGGACGTCGCGTACCTCCACCGCCACCGTGCGGGTGCCGTTCATCGCCCACAGCGGCGCGGATCCGGCCGCGACCAGCCCGGGGTCGCCGTCCGGCCCGCAGGCCACCGCGGCGGACAGCACCCGGTCGTCCGGGGCGAGGGCGCCCAGGTACACCACGTCGGTGAGGCCCCAGCCGGTCATCCAGGGCACCCGGCCGCGCAACCGCCACCCGTCGGCCACCGGTTCGGCGGTGACGGGAGGCCGGTCGTGCCGCAAGAAGGCGAAACCGGCCGTGCCGCGCCGCTCTCCCGAGGCGAGGGCGGGCGCCCACTGCTCGCGCAGCGCGGCCGCCTCCGTCCCGGTGGCCGCGTGCAGCGCTTTCACGAGGGCGAAGTGCTGGGTGTGCACGAACCAGGTGGACGGATCCGCCGCCGACAGCAACTCGGTCACCTCGCGGACCACTTGACGCGTGGTCAGTCCGCTCCCGGGGCGGGGCGTGTGGCCGAGGGCCCCGTACGCACCGCAGCGGGCGAGCGCGTCGAGGTGCGAACGCGGCACGCCCTCCTGCGCGGTCTCCTCCGCGACGGGCCCCAGCGTGCCCACGGCGACCTCGGTGACCGCGGAAACGAGCGGGTCGGCGGCCAGGTCGGGCGGGGTGGCCAAGGCCGTGCCGGCGCCGGGAGCCCACTGCATCCGATCACTCACCTCACGCGGAGTAGGGGACTCCATTGTCCCGAGGGCGTGCGGGGGCGGGGGCCGACACGCATTTTTTACTGACGCGTAACTTCCAAGTTTTACTACTCGCCCGTAATTTGGCCGAAGCAGCACCCCCTTGTGATCCGGATCACGGGACGAACCCCCACGTCTTTCCCTGACCCAGCAAGGAGATCACTCGATGCTGCCCTGGCGACGCCTGCTCCGCCCGCTGGCCGTCCTCACCCTCGCCGCTGCCGCCCTCGTCGCCCCCACCGGCGCCGCGCAGGCCGCGTCCGCACCCAGCAGTGGCTGGAACGACTGGTCCTGCAAGCCCTCTGCCGCCCATCCCCGCCCCGTCGTCCTCGTGCACGGCACGTTCGGGAACTCCGTCGACAACTGGCTCGGATTCGCCCCCTACCTCGTCCACCGCGGCTACTGCGTCTACTCGCTCGACTACGGGCAACTGCCCGGCGTGCCGTTCTTCAACGGGCTCGGCCCCATCGACAAGTCGGCCGGGCAACTGGACGTCTTCGTCGACAAGGTGCTGGCCTCCACCGGAGCCGCGAAGACCGACATCGTCGGCCACTCGCAGGGCGGCATGATGCCGAACTACTACCTCAAGTTCCTCGGCGGCGCCCCCAAGGTCAACGCCCTGGTCGGGCTCGCCCCCGACAACCACGGAACCACCCTGAGCGGGCTCACCCAGCTGCTCCCGTACTTCCCCGGAGCCGAGGACCTGGTCAGCTCCGCGACCCCGGGGCTGGCCGACCAGATCGCCGGATCCCCCTTCGTCACCAAGCTGAACGCGGGCGGGGACACCGTCCCCGGGGTCCAGTACACGGTCATCGCGACCAAGTACGACGAGGTCGTCACGCCCTACCGGAGCGCCTTCCTCCAGGGGACGGGCTCCAGCGTACGGAACGTCGTGCTCCAGGACCTGTGCCCGCTGGACCTCTCCGAGCACGTCGCCATCGGGCTCACCGACCGGATCGCCTGGCACGAGGCGGTCAACGCCCTCGACCCGGCACACGCGTCCCGGACCACCTGCGCGTCGGTCTTCGAGTGAAGATGCCGACGCAGAGGCAGTCCGGGTGAACCGGTCGAGCTGGACGACCTAGCGGCCGTGCCGGCCCGGCGCCGTCGCACGGCGTCGGGCCACGCCGAACAGCACGGCCGCACCGAGGGCCAGCACGCCGGCCCCGGCGATCGCGATCGCCGGGGTGGCGCCGCTGCCGCCCGTCTCGGCCAGGTTGGTGGTGCCCGCGGGGGAGTCCGAGGGGACCGGGGCGAGGGCGGTGCTGCCGTTCGTCCTCGGGTCGTTGTCGCCGTGGCCGTTGTGCTCGACCGTGGACTTGCTCTCGCCGTCGGCGATCTGCTGGTCCGTCGGGGCCTTGGGCGCGTCCGCGGGGCGGTCGGCGGAAGGCTTGGCGCTCGGCTTCGTACTGGGCTTCGTGCTCGGCGCGGTGCCGGTGCTGCCACCGGTGCCTGCGCTCGCGCCGCTCCCGCCGCTCCCGCCGTTGTCCTTGCCGAACACCACGTCCGAGCAGGTGTAGAAGGCCTCAGGGCTGTCCGAGCGCTGCCAGATGCTGTAGATCAGGTGCCGCCCGGACTTGTTGGGCACGCTGCCGGAGAAGACGTAGTCCCCGTTCTGCATGCCCGGGTCGGTGGCCTTCGCGAACGGCGCCGGCTCCAGGTCGGACCACTTCAGCGGCTTCGTCGGGTCGTAGCCGTCCTTCGTGATGTACAGCTCGAAGGAGCCCTTGTGCGGGGCGGTCCCCTTGTACCGGAACGTGTGCTCGCCCGCGGACATCGGGCCGGCCGGCCAGTCGCCGCGGGCCAGGTCCAGGCCCCGGTACTTGTCGTTGCCGGCGGAGCAGAGCTGGCCGTTCGGGATCAACGCGCGGTGGTTGCCGGCCGCGTTGGCGATGTTCACCGCGTTCCAGTCGTAGAACGCCTGCGTGCCGCTCGCCGCCACCGCGGCCTTGCAGGCCGCCGACTTCGGCGACTCCGGCCCCTCCGCGTAGCAGGCCGCCACCCGGCTGACCGGGTCCGTCATCGAGCCGTGGGCGGCCGCCGGCGCGACGGAGTACGCGGCCACCGCGAGCGGGGCCAGACCGACTGCGGCGATACGGGTCACGGTGCGGCGGCGTGCGGGCATGGGTGGATCTCCTTCGGAGCGGCGATGCGGGCACCACGGTCGTGGATGCGCAGGGAGCGCCGGGAACCGGGCCGGGCGGCGCCGCCCCCCGTCGGGTCCGGCGCCGCCCCAGGCCTCCCTGGCCCCGCCAAGCTAGCCCTCCGCACCAGCGGTTCCACCCCTTTCGGCGCCCTCCCGAAGATCCTTAGGGTCCGCTTAAGGAGCCGCTAAGCGGGCCTACAGAAAGAGGGGATGGAGCAGCCGTGCTCAGGTGAGGAGGGCGGTCAGACCGGCCGGCGCGAGGGCCTGGGCGGCCAGGGCGTCGAGGGCGCGGACGGCCTCCGCCGCCGCCTGCGGGTCGCTCTCCGTGAGCCCGCTCGCGGCGAACTCGTCCTCGTCCAGCCGCAGGACCGCGGACCCGTCCGCCGACACCCACAGGTCCAGGTCCAGGTCCTCGACGAGGATCTCGCCGTCCTGCACCACCGCCGGGCGGGTGACGTCGCAGTACCAGCCCTTGAGGACGCCCTCGCCCGTCCGCACCTCCTTGACCGCGTACCAGCGCGTGCGCCAGAAGTGCTCGGTGAACACGTCGCCCGGTTCGAAGCGCACGAACCCGAAGTCCCGTACGCCGTCGGCCGCCCAGGGGGCGCGTACGGAGATCCGGTCGCCCGTGTCCGCGACCAGGGCGGCGGGGTAGCGGATCTTGGTGCGGCCCGCCTTGGTGAGGGCGACGGTCAGACCGGTGCTGCTCATGACTGCTGGGGTCCCTTCAGTTGCTTCGTGTAGCGCGTCTCGGTCGCGCAGATCTCGTATCCGAACCACTTGTTGATGGCGAGCATCGGCCCGTTCCCGGTGTCGTTGCCCGTGAACGCCTCCGTACAGCCGCCGGCGCGGGCCCGGTGCAGGGAGTCCGTCTTCAGTCCGCGTAGTCGTCCAGCTCCTCCGGTACGTCGCCCGGTTCGTCGCCCGGTTCGTCGCCGGAGGCCTCCGCGTCGGCCTCGTACAGCGGCCGCGGGTCGGTGGCGAAGGCGCTGGCGCGGCGCAGCTCGACGCCGGCGGGCAGTGCGTCCGGGTACGGAGGCAGGGCGGCGGAGGCCAGGTCCAGGCGCAGGAAGTGCGCGCAGCGGCTCGGGCGGTATCCGCGCCGCGCGGCGAAAGCGCGAGGGGCGGGCTCGTCCAGCACCCAGGAGTACGTGCTCGCGGCGCCCTCCGCGGCCAGGTGCTCCTCGGCCGTCCGCAGCAGGGCGGTGCCCGCGCCGCTGCCGCGGTGTGCGGGGTCGACGTACGCGTTGACGAACGACCGGCCGGGCTCCGGGCTGTCGTACGCGAGGCCGGCCTCGGCGGTGCCGACGACGAGGCCGTCCGCGGTCTCGGCGACGAGGAGGCGGTGGCGCTCGGCCGGAGCGGCGCCGGACAGCTCGAAGGCGACGCCGTCGGCGGTGGCGATCAGGAAGGGCAGCGCGGCGCGGCGCACGCGTACGACGGACTCCGCGTCCGAGGGGTCGCCCGGGCGGAGGTCCCGGATCGAAACGGTCATGCAGCCGACCGTAGGCGCGGGGCGGGGGCGGACGCCTCCGAATTTCCCGGGAGATGGGGGAGAATCGCCGGGTGACCTCGACGAACCTGAAGATCCGGATCGACGGCTCGGCCGGCGCGGCCGCCCCGTACGAGCAACTGCGCGCCCAGATCTCGGAAGCGGCGCGGGCGGGAGACCTGCCGGTCGGGTACAAGCTGCCGACGGTGCGCGGGCTCGCGGAGGAGCTGGGGCTGGCGGCGAACACGGTCGCGAAGGCCTACCGGGCGCTCGAGGGCGACGGGGTGATCGAGACCCGCGGCCGGAACGGGACCTTCATCGCGGCGGCCGGAGACGGGGCCGCCCGGGAGGCGGCCACCGCCGCCCAGGCCTATGCGGAGCGCGCCAAGCGGCTGGGCCTGACCTTCGACGAGGCGACGTCGGCCGCCCTCGACGCCCTGCGCGCCCGGTACGGCAGCTAGTCCGTCTCCTCCGGATCTTGTCGGGCTCCCCCGGTCGTGGGCGCGCGGGTCCCGGTCCGGGTACGTCCCGCCTACAGGTACAGGCCCGCTTCCGAACCGTGCTGGCCCTGCGGCGGCAGCAGCGCCGAGGGGCCCGTGCCCCGGCGCAGTGCGAACAGTTCGGCCAGCGTGGCGCCCTCGCGCGAAACCCCCTCGTCCGTGCCCAGCCAGTCCACCGCCTCGCCGTGCGTCAGACGGCCCACCTCGATCCGCGCCAGGCAGCGGCCCGGCCGGACCACCGCCGGGTGGAGCCGTTCCAGGTCCTCGTTCGTGGTCACGCCCACCAGTACGTTGCGGCCCTGCCCCAGCAGCCCGTCCGTCAGGTTCAGCAGCCGCGACAGCGCCTGGCCCGCCGTGTGCCGGGCCTCGCCGCGGATCAGCTCGTCGCAGTCCTCCAGCAGCAGCAGCCGCCACCGGCCCTTCGCCGTGCCCTCGTCCTCGCCGATCGCGATGTCCATCAGGTAGCCCACGTCGTTGAACAGCCGCTCCGGGTCCAGGACGCAGTCCACCTGGCACCAGTCCCGCCACGACCGGGCCAGCGTCCGCAGCGCGGAGGTCTTGCCCGTACCGGGCGGGCCGTGCAGCAGGAGCAGCCGCCCCGCGATGTCGTCCGGGGTCACCTTCATCAGCCGGTCCATCGCCCCTGCCACCGCCGCCGTGTAGTTGGGCCGTACCTCCGCCCAGGTCCCGGCCGCGATCTGGCGGGTCGTCCGGTACGGGCCGCGGCGCGGGGAGACGTACCAGAAGCCCATCGTGACGTTCTCCGGCTGCGGTTCGGGCTCGTCCTGCACCCCCTCCGTGGCCTCGCCGAGCACGCCGGCGGCGAGTTCGTCGCTGACCGCCGTCACCGTCACGTCCGCGCCCCGGCTCCAGCGCGAGACGAGCATCGTCCAGCCCTCGCCCTCCGCGAGGGTGGCGCTGCGGTCCGAATCGCGCGCCGAGCGCAGCACGGTGGCCTCGGGCGGCAGCAAGGTCGCCTCCGCCTTCACCCGCTCGATCGTCACGCTGTGCGAGTACGGCTGCTCGCCGGACGCGAACCGGCCGAGGAACAGCGCGTCCACGACATCCGACGGTGAATCGCTGTCGTCGACGTTGAGCCGGATCGGCAGCGCGTCATGCGGGTTGGCTGGCATGGCGCCCATGATCCGGCACGAAGTGTCCGCGTGCACCCGTGTTTCGCCGGATCGGGTGCCCAAGTTCCCTCTTCAAACGCACCGGTGGTGAAGATTCGGGCCGCAACTTCGCGCCAAAAATTCTTGGCATGAACACTTCCAGCCAGCCCCGGCTCCTTGTACCACGGACTCAGGAGTAACCCCCACAAGGAGCCGCACACATGAGCATGAAGATGTCGCGCTTCGCAGCCCTGACCTCCTCCCTGTTACTCGCCGCAGGCGCCGCCCTGTTCGGCGCGGGACAGGCGGCCGCCGCCACGGCCGATTTCGGTTACGTCGCCCTCGGCGACTCGTACTCCTCCGGCGTCGGCGCCGGCAACTACGACAGCGGGAGCGGCAACTGCAAGCGCACCTCCCGCGCCTATCCGGCCCTGTGGGCCGCCGCCCATTCCCCGCAGACCTTCTCCTTCACCGCCTGCTCGGGCGCCCGTACGGGTGATGTCCTCTCCGGCCAGCTCGGTCCGCTGAACTCCGGCACCGACCTGGTCAGCATCACCATCGGCGGCAACGACGCCGGATTCTCCGACGTCATGACGACCTGTGTGCTCCAGTCGGAGTCCACCTGCGTCAACCGCGTCAACCAGGCCAAGGCGTACGTCGACTCCACCCTCCCCGGCCAGCTCGACCAGGTCTACACCGCCATCCACGGCCGGGCGCCCGCCGCCCACGTCGTCGTCCTCGGCTATCCCCGCTTCTACAAGCTCAACGGCACCTGCGCCGCCGGGCTGACGGAGGGCGAGCGCTCCGCCATCAACGGAGCCGCCGACTACCTGAACGCCGCCATCGCCAAACGCGCCGCCGACCACGGGTTCACCTTCGCCTCGGTCGCCGGCGCCTTCACCGGCCACGAGATCTGCTCCGCCGACGCGTGGCTGCACAGCGTCAACTGGCTCAACATCGGCGAGTCCTACCACCCCACCGCCGCCGGACAGTCCGGCGGCTACCTGCCCGTCCTCACCAACGCCGTCTGATCCGGCCGGCTACGAGGCAGCCGCTTCGGGCTCCGCAGCGGGCTGCGGGTCCGTGGCCACGGGCTCCGCGGCGTCCGGCGTCGCCGGTCCCGCGGGCACAGGCCCCGCGGGCACAGGCCCCGCCGTCACCGGGGCCGGCGTACCGCTCGGACCGGGGGAGGGGGAGGTCCCGCCCGTCGGGGTCTCCCCCTCCTCGCACGTCACGGAGAACTCCACCCACTCCGAGGCCGTCGGCTCCGGCCCCCGCACCTCCAGCCGGACCGCGTCGTCGAAGGTCGCGCTCGGGTAGTACGTGAGCTCGGTGTGGTCCAGCTGCCGGCTCCGGGGGCCGTCCGCCGCGTACGTGACGGACTGCCAGCCGGGGTCGGAGGTGACCCCGCTGCGCGTTGCCCAGCGGTACTCCAGCACGGCGGGCGTACGGTCCGCATCGACGGTCGCCGTGAAGGCGGGCGCCTGCTCGGCGGGCGGCGGGCAGGTCCCGCGGTAGTCCGTCCGTACGGCGCGCACCGACACGGCGAAGTGCGGCGCGGGCGTGGCCGACGGCGAGGCGGACGGTGACGGCGACGCCGAAGGGGACGCGGACGGCGACCCCGGGCCGGACGAGCTCGCGGACGCCGCGGCCGAGGTGGTCGCCGGGCCCGTCGGCCCGGTGCCGCTCCCGCCCGGCTCCTCGCGCTCCTTGAGCAGCAGCCACGCCAGGGCGGCCACCGCCAGCAGCAGCACCAGGATCCCGGCGGCCAGCACGAGCCCGGCCCGCCCCTCGCGCGGCGGCGCCCCGGGGCCCGCAGCCCCCGCCGGCGCGGGACCCGGTGCGGGAGCGGGCAGCGGCACCGGCATCGGCGGGGTGGGACCCTCGGGCCGGCCCTGCGCGTCCTGGGCGCCGTGCCGGTGGTGCGTCGTGGCCGTCGGCGAGTCCGGACCCGACACCGCCCCGCCGGAGCCCCGTACGATCCCGCCCGCCCCGATGATCCGCAGCATCCGGGCCGCCTCCGCCGCGGGCAGCCGCTCCGCCGGGTCCTTGCGCAGCAGCCCCTCCAGCACCGGCGTCAGCGGACCGGCCCGGCGCGGCGGCGGCAGCTCCTCGTCCACCACCGCCCGCAGCGTGGACAGCGGGCTGTCCTGCCGGAACGGCGAGACCCCCTCGACGGCGGAGTACAGCATCACCCCGAGCGACCACAGGTCCGACGCGGGCCCCGGATCGCGGCCCAGCGCCCGCTCCGGCGCGAGGAACTCGGGGGAGCCCACCACCTCGCCCGTCATGGTGATCGCCGACGAGCCCTCCAGGCTGGCGATCCCGAAGTCGCTCAGCACCATCCGGCCGTCGTTGGCGATCAGTACGTTGGAGGGCTTGACGTCCCGGTGCAGCACCCCCGCCTCGTGCGCGGCGCGCAGCGCGGCCAGCACCTGCTCCCCGAGGTGCGCGGCCCGCTGCGGGGTGAGCGGCCCCTCGGCCTCGAGCACGTCGGCCAGCGAGAGCCCGCGCACCAGCTCCATCACGATCCAGGGCCGGCCGTCCTCGGTGGCCACGTCGTAGACCGTGACGACCCCGCGGTGCGAGACCCGGGCCGCCGCCCAGGCCTCGCGCTCGAGCCGCCGGTACATCCGCCCGATCTCGGCGCCGTCCAGACCGGCCGGGGGCCGTACCTCCTTGACGGCCACCTCACGGCCCAGGACCTCGTCGCGGGCCCGCCACACGATGCCCATGCCGCCCCGGCCCAGCAGGTCGAGCAGCCGGTAGCGGCCCGAGATGACACGGCCGGCGGCGGATTCCCCGCCCGCCCCGCCGATGTTGTCACTCACGCGAGCCCCCAGGTGTGTCCGTGTGTCGGCGGGCGATCACTCCAAGTTAGCGCAGTGCGCGCGATGTGGCCCCGGTCCGCGCGGGACTCGCGCAGGGACCCTTCAAACGGCCGCCTCCCCTGCGGAGAGTGACGGTCGACTCCGCTGAGTAACCGTCAACTCCCCGTCGCCATAGGGGTAATTCACACCACCGGGATACCCGAGCACGACGCAGGGGCGATAGGGTTAACCTGCCCGGGCCGGGTGCCCTCGTACGGGTGGGGAGAGAACATGGAACAGATAGCAATGCGCAGCAGGCCGCCACGCGTGCCTGCCATCACCTGCGGCAGCAGCGCGACGAGCTCGCGCCTCGACCGCCACCTCGCCGTGCTGGGCGGACCCGCCCTCCCGCACCGCGAGACGGCAGAGGCGACCCTGCTGATGCGCGAACTCACCTCGCGCGACCACACGCACCGTCTGCGGAGCCGGAGCGCGCGCGTCTCGCTCTTCGCGCCGCTGCGGCGGCTGCGTCGCACGATCTTCGGCAGCCGCCGCTCGTAACAACCGTCCCCGACCCCTTCTGGTTTCGCCCCCCGGCCCTACGCAACCACACCATCCCGGCGCAGCGTCGTGATCTGTGCGCCCGTCATCCCCAGGGCGCGCAGCAGGGCCTCGGTGTGTTCGCCGAGCGCGGGCACCGCACCCATGTGCGGTGCCGCGCCTCCCGGCAGTCCGATCGGCGGCAGCAGTGCCCGCAGCGGACCGGCCGGTGACTCCACCTCCCGCCAGCGGTCCCGTGCCGCCAGCTGCGGGTGTCCCGCGAGCTGGGCCACCGAGTTCAGCCGTGCGCAGGCGATGCCCGCCGCCTCCAGCCGCCCGATCGCCTCGTCCGCGCCCAGCCGGCCCAGCGCCTCGGCGACCACGGCGTCGGTCTTCTCCCGGCCCCGGGTGCGCGCCGCGTTCGTCGCGTACGCCGGATCCTCGGCCAACTCCGGCCGCTCCAACACCTGTTCGGCGAGCCGCCGCCATTCGCGGTCGTTCTGCACCGACAGCAGCACCCGGTCCCCGTCCGCCGTCGGGTAGGCGTCGTACGGGGCGATGACGGCGTGCGCGAGGCCCGTGCGCACGGGCTGCTCCCCGCCGTGCATCGTGTGGTGCAGCGGATGGCCCATCCACTCGGCCAGCGCGTCCAGCATCGAGACCTCAACCCGGCCCCCGCGCCCGGTGGTCCCGCGGCGCAGCAGGGCCGCGAGGACCCCGGAGAAGGCGTACATGGCCGCCGCGATGTCCGCGGCCGGGATGCCCGCCTTGACGGGCTGCTCCGGGGTGCCGGTCACCGAGACCAGCCCGGCCTCGCACTGCACGAGCATGTCGTAGGCGCGCTTGTGGGCGTACGGGCCCTCGGCCCCGTACCCGGAGATGTCGACGGCGACCAGCCGCGGGTACCGCGCGCACAGCGAGGCCGAGTCGAGCCCGAGCCGCGCGGCGGCGCCCTGGGCGAGGTTCTGGACGAAGACGTCGGCCCCGTCCAGCAGCGCGTGCAGGACCTCCCGGCCGCGCGGGTCCTTCAGGTCGAGCGCGATGGACTCCTTGCCGCGGTTGGCCCAGACGAAATGCGAGGCCAGTCCCTGCGCGGCGGTGTCGTAGGCACGCGCGAAGTCGCCGCCGTCGGGCCGCTCGACCTTGATCACCCGGGCGCCGAGGTCGGCGAGCTGGCGGGTGGCGAAGGGGGCCGAGACGGCCTGTTCGACGGCGACGACGGTGATGCCGTCCAGGGGCAGGGGTTCCACGGGGCGGCGTTGCACGGGGCGGGGCTGCGCAGGGCGCTCGGGCGCGGGCGAGTCGGCTGTCATGACAGCCTGCCTACCGGTTGCGACCCCGGCCTGTCACCACACGGGCGGTCGACATCGCACGCTGTGCGCGGTTCGTCCGCCTGTGGCGCCCGTCTCAGTCCCGGCCGGCCGCGAACCTGCGGGTGGCCGACGGTGCGAAGAGGACCAGCAGGAGCAGCGACCAGGCGACGGCCCCCGCGACCGGGTGCGCCGCCGGCCAGGCGGCGCCCGCCGCGGCCTCGCCGCCCGCGTTGCCGCAGAGGGCGCGCACCGCCGTGGCGACGGCGCTGATCGGGTTCCACTCGGCGACCGTGCGCAGCCACCCGGGCAGTCCGGCGGTCGGCAGGTACGCGCTGGACAGCATCGGCAGGACGAAGGTGGCGCTGCCGAGCTGGCCCGCCGCCTCCTCGCTCCGGCTCAGCAGGCCGAGGTACGTCCCCACCCACGCCGTGGCGAAGCGGAACAGCAGCAGCACGCCGAGCGCCCCCAGCGCGCCCGGGAGCCCGTTCTCGATCCGCCAGCCCATCGCGAGCCCCACCAGCATCACCGGCACCATGGAGACCGCCGTGGTCAGCAGGTCGGCGGCGGTCTGTCCGAGGGGTACGGCCGCGCGGCTCATCGGCAGGGTGCGGAAACGGTCCGTCACCCCGCGGTGGGCGTCCTGCGCGGCCGTGAACATGCCGGTCATCAGGCCGTTCGCGGCGGTGGCGGCGAGCAGCCCGGGCACCAGGAACTCGCGGTACTCGGAACCCGGCATGGCGAGGGCGCTGCCGAAGACGTAGCCGAAGAAGAGCAGCATCGTGATCGGCATGGTCTGGGTGAGGATCAGCAGCGCGGGCGCGTGCCGGGCCTTCTGCAGCTGGCGGGTGAGGACGGCGCCGCCGTCCGACAGCAGGGTGCTCATGCCGCGTACTCCGTCTCGGTCGGCTCGGTCGGCTCGGTCGTCCCCGTCGTCTCCGCCGGCTCTGCCTGCGGGCTCCCGGTGAGGCGCAGGAACACCTCGTCGAGGGTGGGCGGGCGCAGGCTCGCGTCGGTGACCGGGACCCCGGCGTGGTCGAGCGCGCGGATGATGCGGGGCAGGGTGAGCCCCCGGTCCAGGACGGTCGCCCCGGCGGTGAGGCCTTCTCGGTCGAGTACGGGCCGGCCGCCGGTCAGCTGGTCGAGTACGACGGCCGCGCCGGGGAGCGCCTCGGCCTCGGTGACGGTCACCTCGGCGTACGCGCCGATCCGGGACTTGAGTTCGGCCGGGGTGCCCGTGGCGACGGCCCGGCCGTGGTCGACGACCACGATGTCGTCGGCGAGGCGGTCGGCCTCCTCGAGGTACTGGGTGGTGAGCAGGACCGTCGTGCCCTCGTCGGCGAGCGCTCGAACCGCCGTCCAGATGTGCTCGCGGGCTGCCGGATCGAGGCCCGTGGTGGGCTCGTCGAGGAAGAGCACCCGGGGGCGGGTGATGAGCCCGGCGGCCAGGTCGAGGCGCCTGCGCATCCCGCCGGACCAGGTGCCGGCCACCCGGTCGGCGGCCTCGCCCAGGCCGAAGCGCTCCAGCAGCTCGTCGGCGCGGGCCCGCCCGGCCGGCCCGCGCAGTCCGGCGAGGCGGGCGAAGAGCCGCAGGTTCTCGCGGCCCGTCAGATCCCCGTCGACCGAGGCGTACTGGCCGGTGACCCCGATGGTGCGGCGTACGGCGGCCGGATCGCGTGTGACGTCGTGGCCGGCGACGAGGGCGCGGCCGCCGGTGGGCCGGGTCAGCGTGGTGAGGATCCGTACGGCGGTGGTCTTGCCCGCGCCGTTGGGACCGAGCAGGCCGCAGACCGTGCCCTCCGGCACGGCCAGATCGAGGCCGCGCAGGGCATGGACCTCGCCGAAACGCTTCTCCAGAGCTTCACTAAGTACAGCGTACGTAGTTGTCATACGGTGGACCCTACCTCACTGCGTACGCTGTACGTAACTAGGATGGGGGCGAGGTGATGAGTGATGGCAGCCAGCGGGCGACCCGCCCAACCCGAAGTGATCTGGGCCCGCCCGGGGCGCGCCGGCCGCGGACCCCGGCCCGCGCACACCCGCGAGTCGATCGCGGCCGAGGCCGTGCGGATCGCGGACGCGGAGGGGATCGAGGCCGTCTCCATGCGGCGCGTGGCCGCCGGGATCGGCGCCGGGACGATGTCCCTGTACAACTACGTGCCGCGCAAGGAGGACCTGTACGAGCTGATGGTCGACGCGGTGAGCGGGGAGTACGAACTGACCCCGCCGACCGGGGACTGGCGGGCCGACCTGCTCGGGCTCGCCCGCCAGGCGCGGGAGCTGATGCACCGCCACCCGTGGCTGCCCCGGCTGCTGTCCCCGGTCCACGGCTTCAGCCCGAACGCCCTGCGCTACCTGGAGCACAGCCTGGACTGCCTGGTCCCGCTGGAGGCCTCCGGCGCGGAGAAGCTGGAGCTCGTCGCCGCGGTCAACGGCACGGTGGCCACGTTCGTGGCGAGCGAGCTGGCCCTGGCCGAGCGGGCCCGTTCGCTGCCGTGGAGCGAGGCCGCCGAGGAGGGCGTACGGATGGCGTGGCTGGGCTCGAGGCTGGCGACCGGCCAGTACCCGCTGCTGGCGGGGGCGCTGACCGGCGGGCACCCGGTGACGGAGGCGGCCTCCGACCTGGGCGCGGTGTTCGACCGCTCGCTGTCCCGGCTGCTGGGGGCGTGGGGGCCGGCGGAGGGCTGACGCGGGGTCTGCGCGGGGCCGACGCAAGGCTGGGCCGGTGGCCGGTGGCCGGTGGCCGGTGGCCGGTGGCCGGTGGCCGGTGGCCGACGCCGGCGCGCGGTCGGTCGCGCGGGGTCCGGTTCCGTCAGAGCAGGGCGAACTGGCCGCCCGGACCCTCCTCGTGGTGGTCCAGTACGGAGGCCGGGCGCCGGGTCCAGCGCGGCGGCGGCAGCACGCCCGCAGCCGCCAGCCCGGCGGCCGGCAGCAGCGGTCCGGGGGTGAATGCGGCCCGCTGCGGGGCCAGATCGGCGAGCAGGGCCAGGGTGGTCACCAGCGCCAGCAGTTCCGAGGTCCAGGCCTGCGGCCACTCGGCCGGCCCGAGCGCGTCCAGCCCGTCGGCCTCCGGATCCCGGTGGGCGGTCCGGGCGGCGAACCAGGCCTCCAGTACCCGCGTACCGCCCTGCACCTCGTACTCCCAGGCGCCCGCGGGCACGGGGGAGACCGTCCCGGCCCCGAGGCTCAGCGCCTCGGTCTCCGGGTCGTACGCGAGCCCGTCCGGCCAGGCCTGGACCGCCGAGCGGACGTACGGGCGCCGCCCGCCCGGCAGCCGGGGCGGCTCGGCGCCGGGCCCGGGCCCGCCGCGCAGCTGGACGGTGAGCAGCCGGTGCCCCAGCTCCAGCCCGGCCCGCCAACGCCCGGGGTCGCCGGTCAGCGGGACCTCGTACCCCCGGGGCCCGGGGCGGCCCGCCGCGAGGATCCAGCACAGCACGTCCTGCGGGGTGACCCGGCCGCCGTAGCGCTCGCCGAGCAGCTGCAGCAGGCCCGGCGCGAGATTGGGCTCGGCGCCGCCGGGGCGCCGGTGCAGCGGGCGGATCCGGCCCAGGCGGCCGACCGGGAGGTGCGCGGTGACCAGCAGCTCCGGGGTTTCGACGGCGAAGAGCTGGTGCTCGTCCAGCACCCGCCACAGCTCCGGGCGGGCCATGTCGATGAGCCGCTGGTCGGGCAGCAGCCACTGCTCGTCGAAGGGATCGCGCAGCACCCGTACGGGGTCGGGGCAGGAGCCCGGCGCATCGGCGAAGCGGGCGGTCGACGGCGAGCGCCGGCCGGGCAGCGCGGCCGCGCCGGTGGTGGGCGTACGCGTCCGGGTCGGGCGGAACAGCCGGTCCCGCTCGGCCGCTTCGGCGACGGTCAGGGCCGCCCAGCGGGCGCGCAGGGCCGCGGGGTCGGGGGCCGCCACCCAGGCCCGGCCCAGGCGCAGGCCGCCCACGGCCCAGGGCATCAGATCGTCCAGCAGCGGTACGTCTTCGCTCACCCGGCAGATGGTAGCGACGGCAGGCGGCGGCCGGGGTGTGGGCGGGGGTGCGGGCGAGGGGCGCGGCCGGGCTGTGTCCAGGCCGGAGAGTTACGCTCCCTATGTACGGATATGTTCCGATGTCGAGGAGGCGGTCATGAGTCAGTACGACGAATACTCGACTCCGTCGCAGGCCGAGGGCGAGCGGCTCGACGAGGACATGGACGAGAAGGAGAAGATGCAGCGGCACCACCCGCAGACGATGCGGACCACGCCGTCGCAGGCGGAGGGCGAGCGCAGCAAGGACGACGAGGAGAAGTAGCCCCCTGCGGGTACGACGCAGAGGTCAGGCACGGGTCGGGCGGAATCAGGCGGAGGTCGGTCCGGCGGTCGGGTGCCGGCGGTGAGGTCGCGTCGACGGTCAGGTCGCGTCGACGGTCACCGTGAACGAGAACCGGTCGCCCCGGTACCGGATCCGTGCCACGTCCACGACCCGGCCGTCCTCGTCGTACGTCACGCCCGTGTAGTGCAGGATCGGGCTGAGCAGCGGCACCTGGAGCAGCTCGGCCGTCTCCGGGTCGGCCAGCCGCGCCTCGACCGTGTCCGTGATCCGGCTGATCCGCACGCCCACCACGTCACGCAGCACCTTGGTCATCGGCCAGCGGGCCAGATCGGCCAGGTCCACCGCCTCGGCGACCTCCGGGCGGACCGCGTTCTCGACCCAGTTGGTCGGCTCGCCGCTCTCGCCGTCGTGCCGCAGCCGGCGGTACGTGACCACCTCGGCCGTGTCCGGGAAGTGCTCCAGCAGCTCCCCGGACACCGCCGTCCGCTCGACGCCGAGAATCGTCGTACGGTCGCCCGACTGCTGCGCCACGATCGCGTCGACCGAACCCAGCAGCCGCACCGGCGCCCCGCGCCGCGCACCCGGCTCGATGAACGTGCCGCGCCGGCGGTGGCGGCTGATCAGCCCCTCGCCCTCCAGCTCTTTGAGCGCCTGGCGCATGGTCAGCACGCTCACCCCGTAGTGCTCGGCGAGCTGCTCCTCGGTGGGCAGGCGCAGCGAGGCGTCCGGGGTGCGCCCCAGTATCGAGGCGCGCAGCGACTGTGACACCTGGTACCAGAGCGGCAGCTTCCGGTTGAGCACCAGCGAGTCGGGGGCGAAGGCGGTCACGGGTGGTTCTCCGTTAGGACGGGGCGAGGGGCGCGCATGGTGATACTAGGCGCGGAAGTGGCGCTGGAGCCCCTGCCAGACGTCGTCGTATCCGCGCTGGAGGTGGTCGGCGCCGGCCGCCTGGGGGGTGGCGGTGATCGGCCAGCGGGTCTCGAACATGAAGGCCAGGCCGTCGTCGATCTTCTGCGGCTTCAGCTCGGCGGCGCTCGCCTTGTCGAAGGTCTCCCGGTCCGGTCCGTGCGCGGACATCATGTTGTGCAGCGAGCCGCCGCCGGGGACGAAGCCTTCCGCCTTGGCGTCGTAGGCGCCCTCGATCAGGCCCATGTACTCGCTCATGACGTTGCGGTGGAAGTACGGCGGGCGGAAGGTGTCCTCGCCGACCAGCCAGCGCGGGGCGAAGACGACGAAGTCCACGCCCGCCAGCCCCGGGGTGTCGGACGGCGAGGTCAGCACGGTGAAGATCGACGGGTCGGGGTGGTCGTAGCTGATGGAGCCCAGGACGTTGAAGCGGCGCAGATCGTACACGTACGGGGTGTGCGTGCCGTACCAGGCGACCACGTCGAGCGGGGAGTGGTCGTAGGCGGCGGCCCAGAGGTTGCCGCAGAACTTGTTGACCACCTCGGTCGGGCGCTCGCTGTCCTCGTACGCGGCCACCGGGGCCCGGAAGTCGCGTGCGGCGGCGAGGCCGTTGGCGCCGATCGGGCCCAGGTCGGGCAGCTCGAAGGGGCGGCCGTAGTTCTCGCAGACGTACCCGCGGGCGTCGTCGTCCAGGAGCTCGACGCGGAAGCGCACGCCGCGCGGGATCAGGGCGACCTCGCCGGGGCCGGCGCTGAGCAGGCCGAGCTCGGTGCGCAGCAGCAGGCCGCCGCGCTCGGGGACGATCAGCAGTTCGCCGTCGGAGTCGCTGAAGACCCGGTCGGTCATGGAGGCGTTGGCGGAGTAGAGGTGGATGGCCATGCCGGTGCGCTGGGTGGCGTCGCCGTTGCCGCCGAGGGTCCACAGGCCCGCCAGGAAGTCGGTGCCGGGCGCCGGGTCGGGGAGCGGGTTCCAGCGGAGCCGGTTGGGGTCCGCCGGGGCCTCGGTGAAGGGCGCGGAGCGCAGGGCGCCGTTGTCGATCCGGGCGAACGGCGGGTGGGCCGCCGAGGGGCGGATCCGGTAGAGCCAGGAGCGGCGGTTGTGGCTGCGCGGCTCGGTGAAGGCGCTGCCGCTGAGCTGCTCCGCGTACAGGCCGAGGGGGGCGCGCTGGGGCGAGTTGCGGCCGGGCGGCAGGGCGCCGGGTACGGCCTCCGAGCTGTGCTCGTTGCCGAAGCCGGTGAGGTACTCCAGTGCCTCCGCCGTCTTCCTGGCCTGCTCGGCCTGCTCGCTCATGGGTGCTCCCGCTCTGTCGCTGTCGCTATCGAAGGAATCCTATGGTCGACAGTAGGATTCCATGGCCCGCGCGTCAATGGCTTCCCGGGTGCATGGCCGGATCGGGCGGGTCGGGCGGGTCGGGTGGCGGCGACGGGCGAGGCGAGACGCCGATACGCGATGCCGCGGGGGATCCAAAAAGGTGAACATTGCTCTACTCTCACGCGCATGTCGTGGACCCGCAGGTTCCCTGCCGTGCCGGCGGCGCTCCTCGCCGCCCTCCTCGCTCTCCTGTCCCTCCTCGCCGCCGCGCCCGCCGCCGGCGCGCACGAGGAGCGCCCCGTGGCCCTCCCGGACGGCTCCGGTTCCGTGCCGCAGTACCGCAAGGCCGAGCCCGACCTGCTGGTCTGCAAGACCGACCGGGCCGCCTTCGAACGCCGGACCGCCGCCTTCCCCGAGGAGCTGAAGCAGCGCAACCTCGCCCTGTACGAGCGGTGCGAGAAGAGCGGCTACCGACACCTCCAGGAAGCCGTCGACGCCGTGGACCGGCCCGGCATGAACATCGCGATCCTCCCCGGCCTGTACGAGGAGGAGCCCTCCCTGCCGACACCCACGGGGGAGTGCGCGGCATTGAAGGCCCCCAACTCCTCGCTCGGCTACCAGATCCTGACGTACGAGCAGCAGGTGCAGTGCCGGCACAACCAGAACCTCGTCGCGATCCTCGGGAAGACGGACCTGCAGATCGAAGGCACCGGCGCTTCACGCCTCGACGTCGTCATCGACGCCAAGTACCAAAAGCTGAACGCCATCCGCGCCGACAAGTCGAACGGCATCTACTTCCGCAACTTCACCGCGCAGCGCACCACCTTCAACTCGCTGTACGTGCTGGCGGGCGACGGGTTCGTCATCGACGACGTGCTGACCCGGTGGAACGACGAGTACGGCTTCCTGACCTTCGCCAGCGACCACGGGCTCTACAAGAACTGCGAGTCGTACGGGAACGGCGACTCCGGCATCTACCCCGGCAGCGCCTCGAACATCAACGACGGGCGCGGCTACGACGTCCCGCGCTACTCCATCGAGATCACCGGCTGCCACAGCCATCACAACATGGTCGGCTACTCGGGCACGGCCGGCGACTCCGTCTGGGTCCATGACAACGAGTTCGACCAGAACATGGGCGGTGCCTCCATGGACAGCGCCTTCCCCGGGCATCCCGGACTCCCGCAGAACCACGCCAAGTTCGAGCGGAACCTGATCCACGACAACAACGCCGACTACTACGGGTACGTCGCCGACGGCACCTGCGCCAAGCCGCCGATCGAGCGCGGCTACGAGCAGGGGGTGGTGTGCCCGCAGATCTCCATGCCGCCGGGCACCGGCATCATCACCGCGGGCGGCAACTGGAACGTGTACGAGAACAACTGGGTGTACGGGCACCGGCGCGCGGGCTTCTTCCTCTCGGCCGTCCCGGCGTTCATCCGCGGCGAGGAGGAGTGGTCGAAGCAGGCGGACACCTCCCACCACAACCGGTACGCCGCCAACATCCTCGGCAAGGACAAGTCGGGGGCGTCCCGCCCCAACGGCATGGACGTGTGGTGGGACGGCCAGGGCCGCGAGAACTGCTGGCAGTCCGGGCCGGACGGCTCCACCCCGGGCACGCTCCCGCACTGCGGCGACCGCCACGGCGAGGTGTCGGGCGCGTCCTCCCGCCTGGTCGGCGAACCGGTGAAACTCGCCCAGCTGCTGGTTTGCGCCGACTACAGCGTGCAGGCGCGCAAGCTGCCGGCCGGCTGCGACTGGTACGGGGCGCGCGGCCTGGAGCGGGTGGAGACCCAGATCGCGCTGGTCGTGGCGGCGGTGCTGCTGCTCGTGGGCGGGGTGCTGTGGTGGCGCCGCCTGCGCGGGTCCCGCCTGGGCACGGCGGCCTCGGTGCTCGGCCTGGCCGGGCTGGCCCTGGACGTGGCCGGCTCCACGATGCCGCTCGTGGGCACCTTCGTACCGGCCCTGGCCCTGCTCCTGCTGGGCCTGTGGTGGACGGGTGCGGGCATCGCGCTGCGCCCCGGCCGCCCCTGGCTGGCGCGGCTGACCCTGCTGCTCGCGGCCCTCACCCTGCTCGACGCCTTCGACAAGGCCGTCCTGATGATCCCCTGGATCCCGCTCGGCCCCGCCTGGCTCCGCGCCCTGATCACGATCCCCTGGGCCCTGTGGGCCACGATCGCCGCCTCCCGCCCAGCCCCGACCCCGGGCGGCCCGGAAGACCCCGAAGGCCCGGAAGACCGCGAAGGCGACCGCACCCCGGTCCCGGCCGGACCTGCCCCAGCCCCTCACGCCGAACCCACCCCGGATGCCTCATGACCCCCCGCCCCCGCCCCGGTCCCCTGCACAACATCGGCGGCACCCGCCCGACCGGCCCGAGCCCGGTCGCAGCACCCGCCGCCACCACTCGCCGGAGCCGCGGCCCGGCACGAGGGCATGCCGAAGCAGACCCCCAACCGTCCTGCGGGGTGGGGCGGAGCGGGCGCGGCGGGGACGGCCCGACCGAAGGAGGAGCACAGTGAGCGACGGCCGGAGCGCAGACCCCATCCGGTGCGACGGCTGCGGGGTGCCGCCCGTCGGGGTACGGACCCGGCGGCGTGCCCGAACCGCAGCCCTGCTCGCGCTGGTACTCCTGCTCGCCGGCGGCGCGGCGACGGGCTGCGGCGGGCGGGCCACCACCCACCACAAACCCGGCACCAGCCACGAGCAGGCCACCGGCAGCGTCGGCACCCTGCTGGACGCCCAGGACAACACCGGCCACCGGCTCCGCGAGGTCCCGGCCGAGGGCGCGCCGGAGGTGCAGCTCACCGCCCGCCCCGACTCCGAGGACGGCTGGAACCTCCAGCTGACGGTGAAGAACTTCCGCTTCACCCCCGACAGCACCGGCGGCGCCGCCCTCCCGGGCGCCGGCCACGCACACCTGGAGCTCGACGGGCGGAAGCTGGCCCGGCTGTACGGCCCCTGGTTCCACCTGCCCGCCGCGCAGGTCCCCGAGGGCGCGCACACCCTGACCGTCCGCCTCTACGCGGACGACCACACCGCCTGGGCCGTCACCGGCAAGCCGATCGAGGGCACCGCTCAGCTCACCGCCGCCGCCCCCGGCCAGGCCGGCCACAGCCACACCCCGCCGTCGGCGCAACCGTCGCCCCCGGCACCGCCGTCGACGCAAGCGCAGGCCGACCGCACGGTCACCCTCACCGTCCGGGACGGCAAGGTCACCCCCGCCCCCGGCCGCACCGAGCTGCGGCGCGGCGAACGCATCGCCCTGCGCGTCACCAGCGACCGCGCGGACACCCTGCACGTCCACGGCTACGACAAGGAACTCGCCCTGCCGGCAGGCCAGGAGGCCACCCTGGTCCTGACGGCCGACCGTACGGGCCTCTTCGAGGTCGAGACCCACGAGTCCCGCCTCGTCCTGACCCAGCTCCTCGTCCGGTGACCCGGCCCGCGCCCACCCGGTCCGTGCCCGCCTGGCCCGCGCCCGTCCGGTCCGCGCGCACCTCGTCCGCGCCCACCCGGCCCGCGCGCACCCCGCCCGCGCGCACCCCGAGCCGGACCCGCCCGGCCCCGTTCCCTCTCCGCGGCGGGGAACACGGCCGCGCGGGCGGCCCGCGGTGACCCCGGTCGGGCCGGGTCCCGTACCCGCCGCGGGCGGCGGTGGCGGGGGCCAGGGCGTGGTCCTTCACCCGGCCGATCCGCTCACCGTGCTCGCGCACGGGATCGGGTCCCAGCACGATCTGCCGATCTCTCCCTTCTATGCGTTCGCCGGTGCCTTCGCCGCGCTGTTCGTCTCCTTCCTCGCGCTCGGTCTGCTCTGGTCCTCCTCCCGTTTCCGCGGCGACCGCTCAGGCCTGGCCCTGCCCGCCGTCCTCGAGCGGATCGCCGACGCGCCGGCCACCCGTACCGCCCTGCGCGGACTCGGCCTCGCCGCCGCGCTCGCCGTCCCCCTCTCCCTCCTCCTCGGCCCCGACGACCCCGCGCACAACCCCGCACCCGGCGCCGTCTACGTCCTCCTCTGGGTCGGACTCGTCCCCGCCTCCCTCCTCCTCGGCCCCGTCTGGCGCCTGCTCAACCCGCTCCGCAGCCTGTACCGCCTGTTGCCCCGCGCCCGGCGTCAGGCCGCCCCCGCCCCCCTCCCCGTCCGACTCGGCCAATGGCCCGCCGCCGCCGGGCTGTTCGGCTTCACCTGGCTCGAACTCGCCGCTCCGGATCCCGCATCCACCACCACCCTCCTGACCGCCCTCGCCGTCTACGCCGCCGCCCACCTCGCGCTCGCCGCCCGCTTCGGAGAACGCTGGTTCGCCGACGCGGACGCCTTCGAGGCGTACTCCGCCCTCCTGGCCCGGCTTTCTCCCCTCGGCCGCCGCAGCGACGGCCGCCTGGTCCTCCGCAACCCCTTCCACGGACTCGACGCGACGCCCGAGCGGCCCGGACTCGTCGCCACCGTCTGCGTCCTGCTCGGCTCCACCGCCTACGACGGCTACTCCGACAATCCGTCCTGGATCAACACCCTCCAGACCTCCCCCCTCGGCCGCACCCCCACGGCCACGCTCGGACTGCTCGCTTCCATCGCCCTCGTCGCCACCCTGTACTGCCTCTGCGCGGCGGCCACCCGCCTCGTCTGCGGCCCGCACCCGGGCCCGCTGACCGCCTTCGCGCACTCACTCGTGCCGATCGCACTCGGCTATCTCGTCGCCCATTACTTCTCCCTCCTGGTAACCGAAGGACCACGCACAGTAAGCATGGCACTCGGCACTGACAACGCCCCGGAACCCTTGCCACCACTGGGCCCCGGCGCTCTCGCCGCCCTCCAGGTCCTCGCCGTCGTCACCGGCCACGTACTCGGCGTGATCGCGGCCCACGACCGCTCCGTACGGCTCTTCCCGCCCGCCAGGGCCGTCGCCGGCCAGTTGCCGCTGCTCGCGCTCATGATCACTTACACGATCGGGGGGATCGGTCTTCTGCTGAACTGAGACTGCCGGTGTACCGAGAAGCCAGGAGCGGCATGATGGACCCCGTGCCCCCCGCCCACCCCTTGCGCCGTACGCCGATCCAGCAGCGCAGCGCCGACCGGCTCGCCCGGATCCTCGACGCCTGCGCCGAACTCCTGGACGAGACCGGGTACGAGAACCTCAGCACCCGGGCCGTCGCCCTGCGCGCCGGCGTGCCCATCGGTTCGGTCTACCGCTTCTTCGGCAACAAGCGCGCCATGGCCATCGCCCTCGCGCACCGGAACCTGGACCGGTACACCGAAGGCATCGCGGACCGCCTCGCCGCCCTCCCGGCCGGCGACTGGCGGCCCGTCGTGGACGCCGTCCTCGACGAGTACCTGGCCATGAAGCGCACCGTCCCCGGTTTCGCGCTCGTCGACTTCGGCGTGCCCGTCCCGCCCGCCGAGGGCCCGGCCGCCGACCCCAACCGGCTGGTCGCCGTACGCCTCACCGAACTCCTCGGCGCGCACCTCGGCCTGACCCCGGACGCCACCCTGGAGCGCGCGGTCCTGGTCGCCGTCGAGGCCACGGACGCGCTGACGAAGCTGGCCTTCCGGGCCGACCCGGCCGGCGACCCGGGCATCGTGGCCGAGACCCGGACGATGATGCACGCCTACCTCGCCCACGCCCTGGACTGACCACCCCCGCCGCCACCCCCGCCCGCGCTCCCCGCCCGCGCCTGCCGCTCCCGCCCGCGCCCGGCGCCCGCGCCTGCCGCTCCCGCCCAGCCTGCCGCTCCCGCCCGCCACCCGGCGTCCGAGCCTGCCGCCCCATCCGGCGCCCGCCCGCCGCCGCCCCCGCCCGCCGCCCGTGGCACCCGTTGGCGCCCGCGCCCGTACGCCTGCCGGTGCGTCGCCCGGGCGCGGTACTTCGACGCCCTCCCCGGGGGTCGGCGAGGGCGCGGTACTTCGACGCCCTCCCCGGGGGTCGGCGCAGCAGCGCCCCCCATGGCCCTGCCCTCCGTCGCCCCGTGGGGCCGTGCCTCCGCCCACCCCTTCCTCGCGCCATCGCGAGCGCCGGCTGCCCGGCCGGGCAAGCAAGCCCGCGCGCGCCTGAGGAGCGGCGGGCGCCCCACGGGGCGCGGCTTCACGGTCCCGACGCCGAACAGGCGCCGAGGGGGCGGGCCCGCGAACGCGCCGGACGGGCCGGGGCTTGGGCTGCCCGACTGCGCTGCCGGAGCCCACGAGGCCCAACCGCGGCCCCTGCCCCGGTGCCTGCCCTTTGCGGCACGTTCGAGAGCCCGCCCCCGGCGTCCCGGCGTCCCCCCGCCGAGGGATGCTCGCGAGGCTCCGGCCCGCCCCCCGACTCGTCCGGCGCCTCCCCCTCGGGCGCGTTCACAGGCCTGGCCCATCGGTGCCCGCCCCGCCGGGTCCGATGCGACCCGTCGGGCGCCCGCCCCTTCCGCCGCGTTCGCGGGCCTGCCCGTCCCGCCGAGCCCGGCGTCTGCGGGGCCCGGCCCGGCCCCCCGCCTCGTCCGGTGCCCACCCCCCGGCCCTGAGGCCGTGCGGCCCGCTCGCCCGGGGCGCGACGTGACATCCGCCGCCGCCCGTCGCACCCCCCTCCCCACCATGCCTACCGGTCGGTATGCTCGTGAGTGCCCGCGTGTTCGTGCCGCAGCCTGCCGTCCCTGGAGGGACCATGCCCCGCACCGCCCTGCGCATCTGCCCCCTCTGCGAAGCCACCTGCGGCCTCACGCTCACCATCGAGGGCACCGCCGTCACCGGCGCCCGCGGCGACCGCGACGACGTCTTCAGCCGCGGCTTCATCTGCCCCAAGGGCGCGGCCTTCGGCGCGCTCGACGCCGACCCCGACCGGCTGCGCACCCCCCTGGTCCGCCGCGACGGACGGCTCCGGGAGGCCACCTGGGAGGAGGCGTACGAGGCGATTGCCGCCGCGGTCCCGGCTCTCGTGCAGACGTACGGAGCCCAGTCCGTCGGCGTGGTCCTCGGCAACCCGAACGTGCACACCATGGCCGGCGCCCTCTACCCGCCGCTCCTGCTCAAGGCCCTCGGCACCCGCAACCTCTTCACCGCCAGCACCCTCGACCAGATGCCCAAGCACGTCTCCAGCGGGCTCCTCTTCGGCGACCCGTTCGCGATCCCGGTCCCCGACCTCGACCGCACCGACTTCCTGCTCCTCCTCGGTGCCAACCCCGTCGAGTCCAACGGCTCCTTGTGCACCGCCCCCGACTTCCCGGGCCGGCTCAAGGCGCTGCGCGCCCGCGGCGGCACCCTGGTCGTCGTCGACCCGCGCCGCACCCGTACGGCCAAGCTCGCCGACCGGCACCTCGCGCCGCGTCCCGGCAGCGACGCCCTGCTGCTGGCCGCCCTCGCGCACACCCTCCTCGCGGAGAAACTCGCCGCCCCCGGCGCGCTGGAGGAGCGGACCGACGGCCTCGGGGAACTCGCCGAGGCGCTCGGTAGTTTCACTCCTGAGGCCGTGGCCCCCGCCTGCGACCTCACAGCCGCCGAGATCCGCGACCTCGCCCGCGAGCTCGCGGCCGCGCCCACCGCCGCCGTCTACGGGCGGATCGGCAGCTGCACCGTCGAGTACGGCACGCTCGCCAGCTGGCTGGTCGACGTACTGAACACCCTCACCGGCAACCTCGACCGGCCCGGGGGAGTCCTCTTCCCGCTCCCGGCCGCCGGCCCGCGGCCGCGCCCTGCCGGGCCCGGCAAGGGCTTCACCCTCGGCCGCTGGCGCAGCCGGGTCAGCGGCCACCCCGAGGCCAAGGCGGAACTGCCCATCGCCGCCCTGGCCGAGGAGATCGAGACGCCGGGGGAGGGGCGGATCCGCGCCCTGATCGCCATCGCAGCGAACCCGGTGCTGTCCGCCCCCGACGGGCGGCGCCTGGACGCGGCCCTGGCCGGGCTCGACTTCATGGTGAGCATCGATCCCTACCTCAACGAGACCTCCCGCCACGCCCACGTCGTACTGCCTCCGCCGCCGCCCTCACAGAGCGCGCACCACGACTTCGCCTTCAACGGGTTCGCCATCCGCAACCAGGTCCGCTACACCCGCCCGGCCGTCCCGCTCGAAGCAGGCCGGCTCGACGAGTGCGAGATCCACGCCCGCCTCGTCCTGGCCGTCTCCGGCATGTACGGCACCGCCGCCCCGAGCGCCGTCGACGACATGGTCATCCAGGGCGCCCTCGCCAAGGAGACCGCCGATCCGCGTTCCCCCCTGCACGGGCAGGACCCGGCGCGCCTGGCCGGCCTGCTCACCGGGGAGAGCGGCCCCGAGCGCCGGCTCGACCTGATGCTCCGACTCGGGCCGTACGGAGACCGGTTCGGCGCCGACCCCGACCCCGACCCCGAGCCCGACCCCGCCCCAGCCCCCGACGCGGGAGCAGGTACAGGCGCGGGCGGGGGCGAGGGGCTCAGCCTGGAGCGACTGCTCGCGCACCCGCACGGCATCGACCTGGGCCCGCTGCGGCCCCGGCTCCCGGGCGTGCTGAGGACGCGCAGCGGCAGGATCGAGCTGCTCCCGGACCCGATCACGGCCGAGCTCCCCAGGCTGCGCGCGGCGCTCGCCGACCGCCCCGCCGCCCTGGTGCTCGTGGGCCGCCGCCATCTGCGGTCCAACAACAGCTGGTTGCACAACGTCCCGGCCCTCACCGGAGGTTCCAACCGCTGCACCCTCCAGGTGCATCCGGAGGACGCCGACCGGCTCGGCCTCACCGCGGGCGGCCTGGCCCGGATCACCGCCGACGGCGGCAGCCTGGAGGTCCCCGTCGAGGTCACCGACGCCGTCCGCACCGGCGTGGTGAGCCTGCCGCACGGCTGGGGCCACGACCGCGACGGGGCCCGGCTCTCCGTCGCCTCCGCCGCGCCCGGCGCCAACGTCAACCAGCTCCTCGACGGCTCCCGGCTCGACCCGCTGTCCGGCACGGCGGTGCTCAACGGTTTCCCCGTCGAACTGACACCCCTGCCCTGAGCTGGGGTTTTGCTCGTATTGCTCACGCGTCGACGTCTTGTTGGCGTAAGGAGGCGGCACCTACGTTCCCTGCATGCTGACCTTCCTCGGCTTCGCCATGATCGCCACTTTCCTGGTCCTGATCATGATGAAGAAAATGTCGCCCATCGCGGCGCTCGTCCTCATCCCCGCACTGTTCTGCGTGTTCGCAGGAAAGGGCGCCCACCTCGGCGACTACGTCATCGACGGAGTCGGCAAACTCGCGCCGACCGCCGCGATGCTGATGTTCGCCATCGTCTACTTCGGCGTGATGATCGACGTCGGCCTGTTCGACCCGATCGTGCGCGGCATCCTGCGCTTCTGCAAGGCGGACCCGGTGCGGGTCGTGGTCGGCACCGCGGTCCTCGCCGCGATCGTCTCCCTCGACGGCGACGGCTCGACCACCTTCATGATCACCGTCTCGGCGATGTACCCGCTCTACAAGCGGCTCGGCCTCAGCCTGGTGGTCATGACGGGCGTCGCCGCCACCGCGAACGGCGTCATGAACACGCTGCCCTGGGGCGGCCCCACGGCCCGTGCCGCCACCGCCCTCAAGGTCGACGCCTCCGACGTCTTCGTCCCGATGATCCCCGCTCTCGCGGTCGGCCTGCTGTGCGTGTTCGTCCTCGCGTACGTCCTCGGGCTCAAGGAACGCCGCCGGATCGGCACGCTGGTCCTCCCCGGCGACGCGGAGCAGGTGTCCGAGGAGGTGCCCGGGCAGGCTCCCGAGCCCGCCGAGGAGCGGCTGCTCGTCGGCGCCCCCGGGTCCGCCGAGGCCGGGACCGCTGCCCCGGCCAAGCAGTCCGCCACCGCCACCTCCGTCACCTCCACCTCCGCCCCCGCCTCCGTTGGTACGGGCGCCGGGTCCGGTTCCGACTCCGGCCCAGTGCCCGATTCCGCCGCGCCGGAAGGCGGTTTCCAGGGCCTCGATCCGCGCCGTGCGACCCTCCGCCCGCGCCTCTACTGGTTCAACGCCGGCCTCACCGTGGCCCTCCTCACCACGATGATCATGGAGCTGCTGCCCATCCCCGTGCTCTTCCTCCTCGGCGCGGCCCTCGCCCTCACCGTGAACTTCCCGCACATGCCCGACCAGAAGGCGCGGATCGCCGCCCACGCCGACAACGTCCTCAACGTCGCCGGCATGGTCTTCGCCGCCGCCGTCTTCACCGGCGTCCTCAGCGGCACCGGCATGGTCAAGCACATGGCCGACTGGCTCGTCGGCGCCATCCCCGAGGGCATGGGTCCGCACATGGCCCTGGTCACCGGCCTGCTCAGCCTGCCGCTCACCTACTTCATGTCCAACGACGGCTTCTACTTCGGCGTCCTGCCCGTCCTGGCCGAGGCCGGCGCCGCGCACGGGGTCTCCCCGCTCGAGATCGCCCGCGCCTCGCTGGTCGGCCAGGCCCTGCACATGTCCAGCCCGCTGGTTCCCGCCGTCTACGTCCTCGTCGGCATGGCCAAGGTCGAGTTCGGCGACCACACCCGGTTCACCGTGAAGTGGGCGGTCCTCACCTCCCTCGTCGTCCTCGCGGCAGGGATGCTTTTCGGCATCATCTGACCCCGGACACCCCTGGCGCGCCGAAAACTACCGACGCTAGTTTGTAGGGTGGTCGAACGAGGTCAGGTCTCTGCGCGCTCGTGCGTGCTCCGGGAGGAATGCCATGAAGGCCCATGACGGGATGTACATCGGCGGCGCATGGCGGCCCGCCGCCGGACGGGACCGGATCGAGGTGGTCAACCCGGCCGATGAGCAGGTCATCGGCGGGGTGCCGGCCGGCAACGCCGAAGACGTGGACGCGGCCGTACGCGCGGCCCGTGCCGCGTTCCCCGGCTGGGCGGCCACGGCTCCGGCCGAGCGGGCCGCTCTGATCGGGGCGCTGCGCGACGTGCTGATCGCCCGCAAGAACGAGTTCGCCGAGATCATCACCGCCGAACTCGGCTCTCCGCGGGGCTTCTCGGAGATGGTCCACGTGGGGGCGCCGATCGCGGTCTCCTCCTCGTTCGCCGAGTTGGGGGCCTCGTACGCCTTCGAGGAGCGGATCGGCAACTCCACCGTGCTGATGGAGCCGGTCGGTGTCGTCGGCGCCATCACGCCCTGGAACTACCCGCTGCACCAGATCGTTGCCAAGGTGGCACCCGCTCTCGCCGCCGGCTGCACCCTCGTCCTCAAGCCGGCCGAGGACACCCCGCTGACCGCACAGCTCTTCGCCGAGGCCGTGCACGAGGCGGGCATCCCGGCCGGAGTGTTCAACCTGGTGACCGGGACCGGCCCGGTCGCCGGCCAGGCGCTGGCCGCGCACGAAGGGGTCGACCTCGTCTCCTTCACCGGCTCCACCGCGGTCGGCAAGCAGATCGGCGCCACGGCCGGTGCCGCCGTCAAGCGCGTCGCCCTCGAGCTCGGCGGAAAATCGGCCAATGTCATCCTGCCCGGCGCCGACCTCGCCAAGGCCGTCGCGACGGGCGTGGGCCACGTCATGAACAACTCCGGCCAGAGCTGCAACGCGCTCACGCGGATGCTCGTCCACCGCGACCAGTACGAGGAGGCCGTCTCGCTCGCGGCGGCCACCGTGGCCTCGTACCCCTCTGGCGACCCCCGCGACCCGGGCACCCGCCTCGGCCCGGTCGTCAACGCCAAGCAGCGCGACCGCGTGCGCGGATACATCGCCAAGGGTGTCGAGGAGGGTGCGCGCCTCGTCGCCGGCGGCCCCGACGCGCCGCACGAGCACGGGTACTTCATCGCCCCGACCGTGTTCGCCGACGTCACGCCCGAGATGACGATCGCGCAGGAGGAGATCTTCGGCCCGGTGCTGTCGATCCTCCCGTACGAGGACCAGGACGAGGCCCTGCGCATCGCCAACGGCACCGTGTACGGGCTGGGCGGCGCGGTGTGGGCGGCGGACGAGGAGACCGCCGTCGCCTTCGCCCGGCGCATGGACACGGGCCAGGTGGACATCAACGGCGGCCGCTTCAACCCGCTCGCACCCTTCGGCGGCTACAAGCAGTCGGGTGTCGGCCGCGAGCTCGGCCCGCACGGTCTGGCCGAGTACCTCCAGACCAAGTCTTTGCAATTCTGAGCCGCCCTGCAGTTCTGAGCCCCGAGAGACGGAATCGACCATGGTCCGCGCCGCCATCCTGCCCGCCGTCGGAGCCCCGCTGGAGATACGGGAGATAGTCCTGCCCGATCCCGGCCCCGGCCAGGTCCGGGTGCGGCTCGCCGCAGCCGGTGTCTGCCACTCCGATCTCTCCCTCACCGACGGCACCATGAGGGTGCCCGTCCCCGCCGTCCTCGGCCACGAGGGCTCGGGCACGGTCCTCGCCGTCGGTGAGGGCGTCACCCACGTCGCCCCCGGCGACGGCGTGGTGCTCAACTGGTCCCCGTCCTGCGGGGAGTGCCACCACTGCTCGATCGGCGAGGTCTGGCTCTGCGCCAACGCGCTCACCGGGGTCGGGGCGGTCTACGCCCACGACGCCGAGGGCACGCCGCTGCACCCGGGGCTGAACGTGGCCGCGTTCGCCGAGGAGACGGTCGTCGCGGCCAACTGCGTGCTGCCCGCGCCCGCCGGGATCCCGCTCGCCGAGGCCGCCCTGCTCGGCTGCGCGGTGCTCACCGGCTACGGCGCCGTGCTCAACAGCGCCCGGGTCCGTCCCGGCGAGTCCGTCGTCGTCTTCGGCGTCGGCGGCGTCGGCCTGGCCGCCCTCCAGGCCGCGCGGATCGCCGAAGCGGGCCCGATCGTGGCCGTCGACGTCTCCCCGGCCAAGGAGGAGCTGGCCCGCGCGGCCGGGGCCACCGACTTCGTGCTCGCCTCCGACACCACCGCCGAGCAGATCCGCGCCCTCACCGGCGGCCAGGGCGCCGATGTCGCCGTCGAGTGCGTCGGCCGGGCGGAGACCATCCGCGGGGCCTGGGACTCCACCCGCCGCGGCGGCCGCACCACGGTCGTCGGCATCGGCGGCAAGAAGCAGCAGGTCACCTTCCACTCCATGGAGATCTTCCACTTCGCCCGCACCCTCACCGGCTGTGTCTACGGGAACAGCGACCCCGCCCGCGATCTCCCGGTGATCGCGGACCACGTCCGCGCGGGCCGTCTCGATCTCGGCTCCCTGGTCACCGACCGCATCACCCTCGACGGCATACCGGCCGCCTTCGACGCGATGATCGCCGGCAAGGGCGGCCGCTCGCTGGTCGTCTTCCAGCCGTAGGACACCGCTTCCGGCCATAGGACACGGGGTCCGGCCGTAGGACACGGCGCCGCGTCGCCGCGGAGCGCTCACCCTCCCGCCTTCGGGAGGGCGGGCGTCCGCGGCCGGAGCCGGTCCCACCGGCTGTAGTCCCGCAGCGTGATGTTCTCGGCGGTCTTGCGGGCGATCCTGGCCGCCATGTCCTTCCCCGGCAGATACGGCATGACCTTGTAGTAGCGGTTGAGGAGCGTGGCCATCAGGCGGCTCCCGGGAACCATGAGCCCGGCGACGCCGTCGCCCATCTTCTGGCAGCCCGTCGCGTACTCCCGCAGTTCGCCCTCGTAGCGGGCGAACGCGACACCGTGGTCTCCGCGCGCCGCGGCCAGCTCGCCGGCCAGTACGTACGCGCCGACCAGGGCGAGCCCCGTACCCATGCCGGACAGGGACGAGGGGCAGTGGGCGGCGTCGCCGAGCAGGGCGATCCGGCCGCGGCTCCAGGAGTCCATGCGGACCTGCCCGACCGAGTCGAAGTAGAAGTCGGGCGCGTACCGCATGTCCTCCAGCAGCCGGTCGCTCTCCCACCCGTTGCCCGCGAACTGCTCGGCGAGCACGGCCTGCTGCCGCGCGACCTCGCGCCGGTCGAGGTCCAGGAGCGGGGAGGCGAAGTAGAAGACGGCCTTGGCCTCGGTGTTGTGGCGGGCGCTGTACATCGCGACGAGCCTGCCCGCGGTCCGGTAGGCGTGTCCGGTGTGGTCGAGCCCGAGCCGGTTGGCCGTGGTGAAGATCGCGCAGTGGACACCGAGGTGCCGTACGAACCGCTCCTGCGGCCCGAACGCCAGGCGGCGGGTGGTGGAGTGCAGCCCGTCCGCGCCGATCACCAGGTCGAACCGGCGCGGCGCGCCGCGCTCGAAGGTGACGTTCACACCGTCGGCGTCCTCGGTGAGCGAGGTGACGGAGTCCCCGAAGACGTACTCGGTGTGCGGCGCGGTCGCTTCGTAGAGGATCCGCGCCAGGTCGCCGCGCAGGATCTCGACGTCTCCGGCGAACAGATCGGCGGGCAGCTGTGCCTGCGGCTTGCCCGCGCTGTTGACGTACGCCATGGAGCCCATGCCGGTCCGGGCCCGTTCGACGGCGTCCAGGAGGCCCATGCCGCGGAGGACCGACAGATGGGCCTCGCCGCGGAAGTCGACGGCGTAGCCCCCGTCGCGGAGGGCGGGCGCGCGTTCCACGATCGTGGTGGTGAAGCCGTACCGGGTCAGCCAGTGGGCGAGCGCGGGGCCGGCGACGGAGGCGCCGGAGATCAGTACGCTGAGGTTCTTCGTCTCTGTGGTGTCCATGCAGGTGAGCTTCCACGGCAGGGCTCACCGCGTGCTCACCGCGCGCTCACCGCCTCGACGACGCGTTCGGCGACGTTCGCGGGCAGGCCCAGCAGGTGGAGCGCTTCCCGGGTGTCGGCCCCCGTCCCCGACGCCGCCTCGGCGGCCGCCCGGTAGCGGGCCCGGGCCGCGGCGCGGTCGCCGCGCGCCTCGGCGGTGCGGCCGAGGCCGGCGAGCGTACGGACCCGGGTGCCGACGCTCTTGACCCAGTGCGGGTCGGCCCGCTCCAGTGCCTCCTCGTACAGCCGCTCGGCGCCGGCCGGGTCCCCGTCCAGCAGGGCCATGTCCGCCAGTCCGCGCAGCGCCGCCGCCAGGCCGGTGGGGCTGCCGGCGCGGCGGGCGAGCGCGGCGGCCTCCGCATAGTCGGCGCGGGCCGACGCCGGGTTCTCGCCGACGCGGTGGTCGGCCCGGTTGACCAGCAGGTCGGCGCTGTCCTCCAGGGCGCCGAGCTGCTCGGTGAGCGCGAGGGCCTCGTCGGTGAGCGCGACGGCCCGTACGTGGTCACCGCGCCCGCCCGCCAGACCGGCGAGGGTGTCCAGGGCCAGGGCGGTGCCCCAGCGGTCACCGAGCGCGCGAAAGCCCCGGGCGGCGGCGCCGAAGGTCTCCTCGGCCAGGGCGGCGTCCCCCTCGCCGAGGGGCCCGAAGCCCGACACGTACCGGGCTGCGGCCCGCGCCCACGGTTCGGGGCAGTCGCGCTGGGCGGAGACGAGCGCGAAGGCGCTCTGCGCGTCGGCCTCTCCCGCGTTCCGCATCATCCACAGGAACAGGCCGACGGGGTAGCGGCCCGGGCGGGCACCCGACCATGCGGCGGCCAGCGCCTGCCCGGCCGCCGCCCGGTGCCGCTGCCACACCGGCCGCCCGGCTGCGCCCGACGCCGCCAGCAGCACGCTCAGGACGTACTCCTCGCCGAGCGCGCCCCCCGTCGGCGCCTCACCCGTCCCGCCGCCGATCGCCTCGCCGATCGCCTCGCCCGGCACCGGGCCCATCGCGTCCAGGAGCCTGATCGCCTGCGGCGCCACCGAGGCGGAGATGCCCCGGATCCACAGGTAGTGCGAGGCCGCGGCGAGCAGTTCGAGGCCCGCCCGCACGTCCGGCGACTCGACCGCCCAGCGCAGGGCCGCCAGGAGGTTCCCGTGCTCGGCGGTGAGGCGGGGCAGCCACTCCAACTGCTCGGCCCGCCGCAGATGCGGGTCGGCGGTCCGCGCCAGTTCCAGGAAGCGCCCTGCATGGGCGCGCCGTACCGCATCGCGTTCGCCCGCCGCATCCAGCCGTTCTCCGCCGTAGGCGCCGATCGTCTCCAGCATCCGGTAGCGGCCGCCCGTGAACTCCAGAAGCGATTTGTCGACCAGCGCTTCCAGCGTCTCGCCGTCGGTGTCGCACACCCGCATCGCGCACTCGGCCGTCGCGCCGCCGGCGAAGACCGTGAACCGCCGTGCGGCCCGCTGCTCCGGCGCGGAGAGCAGTTCCCAGCTCCACGCGACGACCGAGCGCAGCGTCCGGTGGCGCTCGTCGGAGCCCCGGCTGCCGCGGGCCGCGACCCCGAGCCGGTCGTCCAGCCGTCCGGCGAGTTCGTCGGCGTCCAGCGTCCGGATGCGCGCCGCCGCGAGCTCGATGGCCAGGGGCAGGTCGTCGAGGGCCGCGCAGATCCGCCGCACGACCTCGGGGTCGGCGGTGAAACCGGGCCGTACGGCGCCGGCCCGCTCGGTGAAGAGCCGTACGGCCGCGTCGCCGTCGAGCGGCCGCACCGGCCAGAGGCTCTCGCCGATGATGCCGAGCGGCTCCCGGCTCGTCGCCAGGACCCGCAGCCGCGGGCAGGCCGCCAGCAGCCGCGCCGCCAGCGCCGCGATCTCGTCGACGACGTGCTCGCAGTTGTCCAGGACGAGCAGGACCATCCGGTCCGACAGCGCTGCGATCAGGCGGTCGACCGGCGTCTGCCCGCTGTCGCCCGTGCTCAGCCCGGCGGTGCGCAGGCCGAGCGCGCTCAGCAGCGCCTGCGGCAGGCCGGCGCCGTCGCGCAGCGGGGCCAGCTCCACGAAGCACACCTCGTCCGGCGCGGCCCCGGTGCCGGCGGCCCCCGCGACCTCCACGGACAACCGGGTCTTGCCGACGCCGCCGGGACCCGTCAGCGTGACCAGCCGGGCCGTCCGCAGCAGACCCGCGACCTCGGCCACCTCGCCGGCGCGCCCGACGAACGCCGTCAGCTGCGCGGGCGGCGCGGTGGGGGCCGGCGCCGGGTCGGCGCTCAGCAACTCGCGGTGCAGTGCCATCAGTTCGGGGGAGGGGTCGGTGCCCAGCTCGTCGGCCAGATGCCGCCGGGTCTCCTCGTACGCCACCAGCGCGGCGGCCGGGCCCCCCTCGGCGAACAGTGCCCGGATCAGCAGCCCCGCCAGCCGTTCCCGCAGCGGATGGCGGCCGACCAGTTCGCGCAGCTCGGGTACGGCGCCGGGGTGCCCGCCGAGCAGGCCCTCGGCCTCGATCCGGTCTTCGAGCGCCCCGAGCCGGCGCTCTTCCAGACGTACGGCGGCAGGTCGGGCGCCCTCGCTCTCGGCGAGGCCGGCCAGGGCCGGTCCCCGCCACAGCCCCAGCGCCTCGCGCAGCAGCGTGACGGCCCGCTCGGCGTCGCCGGCGCGCAGCGCGGCCCGTCCCTCCCGGGCCAGCCGCTCGAACCGGCAGGCGTCCACGTCCTCCTGCGCAACCACGAGCCGGTAGCCGGCTCCGGCCTGCTCGATCGAGGCCCCCGGACCGAGGGCCTTGCGCAGCCGGGACACCTGGGACTGGAGGGCGTGCGCCGAGAGCGTCCCGTCCGGGTCGACGGCGTCGGCCAGCCGGTCGGCCGACACGGCCTCTCCCGGGTGGGTCAGCAGGAGGGCCAGCAGGGCGCGGCGGGCCGGTCCGCCCAGCGGAACCTCGGCCCCGTCGTCGTGCCACGCCCGGGTCTCACCGAGGATTCCGAACAGCATGCCGGTGATTATCCACCGGAGCCGATCAGTTGATCAGCTGATCGGCCGATCAGACGTGGGCGATCGGGCCGAGGTAGGTGCCGCCCGAGACGTCGATCGTCTGGCCGGTCACCCACCGGCCCTGCGGGCTCGCCAGGAACCCGACGACATCGGCGACGTCCTCGGGTTCGCCGAGCCGGCCGAGCGCGGTGATCGATTCCAGTCCGGCGACCACCTCGGGGACGGAGGTGTAGCCGGCGGTCATGTCGGTCCGTACCGCGCCGGGTGCGACGGTGTTCACCGTGATGCCCCGGCTGCCGAGCTCGTTGGCCAGCGACGGCGTCATCGACTCCAGCGCCGCCTTGCTGATGGTGTAGCCGATCTGCGTGGAGACGGCGAACCGGCTGGCGGTCGACCCCATGTTGACGATGCGGCCGCCGTCGTTCAGCAGCGGCAGCGCGCGCTGGACCACGAAGAACGGCGTGCTGACGTTGACGGCGAGCAGCCGGTCGAGTTCCTCGGGGGTGACGTGCGCGATCGGGTTGCCGGAGCTGATGCCCGCGTTGTTGACGAGGATGTCCAGCCCGCGCCCCGCCAGCCCCGCGGTCAGGCCCTCGAACAGCCGGTCCACGGCCCCGTCCTCGCCGAACCGGGCCCGGACCGCGAACGCCCGACCGCCCGCCGCCTCGATCTGCGCCACGGCTTGCGAGGCGGCCGCGTCGTTGCCGCCGTAGTGGACGGCGACCAGCGCGCCCTCGGCCGCGAGCCGCAGTGCGACCGCCCGGCCGATCCCGCGCGAACCGCCCGTGACCAGCGCCGTCTTGCCGTTCAACGCGCCCATGCCCGTGCCCGTGCCTGTGCCCATGCCCGTGCCCGTGCCTGTGCCTGTGCCCGTGCCCGTGTTCGTCCCCATGGTCCTGCCCCTGCCTCAGCGGCCGGTCCTCGGTGGATCCGGCGATGGGGCAACAGTGGCGGCGGCGGCTCACCGCACGCTCACCGCCGGCTCACCGGCTCACCGGCTCACCGGGTCGCCGCCGACCCGCCGCCGATGGGCCGCTCAGACCTTGGGCAGCGCCTCGTACTGGAGGGCCAGCCCGTCCAGCAAGGCGGCCAGGCCCGTCTCGAACGCGCCCTCGTCCACCTCGCGCTGACGCTCGGCCAGCAGGTGGGCCTGGCCCAGGTGGGGGTAGTCCGACGGGTCGTACGCCGCCTCGTCGTCCACGAAACCCCGGGCGAAGGAACCCACCGCCGAGCCCAGGATGAAGTACCGCATCAGCGCACCGATCCGGGTCGCCTGCGCCGGGGGCCACCCTGCGGCCGTCATGGCGCCGAACACCGCGTCCGCCAGCCGCAGTCCGGCCGGGCGCCGACCCGGACCGCGCGCCAGCACCGGCACGATGTTCGGATGGTCGGACAGCGCGTCCCGGTACGAGTGCGCCCAGTCGTGCAGGGCGGCCTGCCAGTCCCGGCCCGCCCCCGGCTCGAACATCGACAAGTCGACCCGCGCGCTCACCGCGTCCGCGACCGCGTCCAGGATCTCGTCCTTCGTGCGGAAGTGGTTGTAGAGGGAGGGCCCGCTGACCCCCAGCGCGGCCGCCAGCCGCCGCGTCGACACCGCCTCCAGCCCCTCCGCGTCCACCAGCGCACCCGCCGCCGCCACGATGCGGTCTCGGCTGAGGAGGGGCTTGCGCGGTCTGGCCATGCGCCACATAGTAGGGCCTGCCCGCCATAAACTACCGGTGCTAGTTAAAGCGCGCCGGTCCACGCCGCCACACCCGGAGGTGCCCGGTGAACCTGGAGCTGAGCGAGGAGCAGGAGGCCGTACGCCGGCTCGCCCGCGAGTTCACCGAGCGCGAGATCGCCCCGTACGCCGCCGAGTGGGACCGCGCCGAGAGCGTGGACCGGGCCATCGTGAAGAAACTCGGCGGCCTCGGCTTCCTCGGCCTGACCGTGCCCGAGGAGTACGGCGGCTCCGGCGGCGACCACCTCGCCTACGTCCTCGTCACCGAGGAGCTCGGCCGCGGCGACTCGGCCGTGCGCGGCATCGTCTCCGTCTCCCTCGGCCTGGTGGCCAAGACCCTCGCCGCCTGGGGGACCGAGGAGCAGAAGCGCTCCTGGCTGCCCCGGCTCTGCTCGGGCGACGCGCTCGGCTGCTTCGGCCTGACCGAGCCCGGTACCGGCTCCGACGCCGGCAACCTCACCACCCGCGCCGTGCGCGAGGCGGACGCGTACGTCCTCAGCGGCAGCAAGATGTTCATCACCAACGGCACCTGGGCCGACGTGGTCCTCCTCTTCGCCCGCACCGGCGACGAGCCCGGCCACCGCGGGGTCTCCGCGTTCCTCGTCCCCACCGACACCCCCGGCCTGACCCGCCGCGAGATACACGGCAAGCTCGGCCTGCGCGGCCAGGCCACCGCGGAGCTCGCCCTCGACGGCGTCCGCGTCCCCGCCTCCGCGATGGTCGGCCCCGAGGGCAAAGGTTTCTCCGTGGCCATGTCGGCCCTCGCCAAGGGCCGGATGTCGGTCGCCGCCGGGTGCGTCGGCATTGCGCAGGCGGCGCTGGACGCGGCCGTCTCGTACGCCGCCCAGCGCGAGCAGTTCGGCAAGCCGATCGCCCACCACCAGCTGGTCCAGGAGCTGATCGCCGACATCTCGGTCGACGTGGACGCGGCCCGCATGCTGACCTGGCGGGTGGCCGACCTCGTCGACCGCGGGCAGCCCTTCGCCACCGAGTCCTCCACCGCCAAGCTCTTCGCCTCCGAGGCCGCCGTGCGGGCCGCGAGCAACGCCCTCCAGGTGCACGGCGGTTACGGCTACATCGACGAGTACCCGGCCGGCAAGCTGCTGCGCGACGCCCGCGTGATGACCCTGTACGAGGGCACGAGCCAGATCCAGAAGCTGCTCATCGGCCGCGCCCGCACCGGGGTCTCCGCCTTCTGAGTACGCATCTGAGTACGCGTGCGGATGTGGTCCCGGTCACGCCGCCCGATGCTGGGTCCATGAACGAGACACCGGTCAAGCAGCGCAACTCGACGGCGTACTACGGCCAGGCCGTCGCGGCCTTCGGCATCGCGATCTGCGCCGTGGCCCTGGGGATCTACAACCTCCAGGTGGACGGCTGGGTCCGTGCCTTCCTCGGCATCGCCGTCCTCTACCTCACCACCTCGGCCTTCACCCTCGCCAAGGTGATCCGCGACCGCCAGGAGCTCACCCAGATCGTCAGCCGGGTCGACCAGGCCCGGATGGAGAAGATCATGGCCGACTACGACCCCTTCCAGCCGAAGGTCTGACCGCGGGCCGCTCTGTCGCCGAAGTCCGCTAAGCGCTTGCTCACCCTCCGGTAGGGTGTTCCTTCCACGGGGACGAAGAGGGTGAGCGAGCGATGGACAGCGCGGAGGAGACGACCGGCGGCTACCGGCCGTGGTCGGAGGTCACCCCCGACGCCGCGCGGCGGCTGCTCGTCGCCGCCGTCGAAGCGTTCGCGGAGCGCGGGTACCACGCCACCACCACGCGTGACATCGCAGGGCGGGCCGGGATGAGTCCGGCCGCGCTCTACATCCACTACAAGACCAAGGAAGAGCTGCTCCACCGGATCAGCCGGATCGGCCACGACAAGGCGCTCGAGATCCTGGAGACCGCCGCTTCGGGCCCGGGCTCCGCCGCGCAGCGGCTCGACGCCGCCGTGCGGTCCTTCGTGCTGTGGCACGCCGCGCACCACACCACCGCGCGCGTGGTCCAGTACGAGCTCGACGCCCTCGCTCCGGAGCACCGCTCCGAGATCGTGGAGCTGCGCCGGCAGAGCGACGCCGCCGTACGCCGCATCCTCGCCGACGGGGTCGCGGCGGGGGAGTTCGACGTGCCGGACGTCCCCGGCACCACGCTCGCCGTCCTGTCCCTGTGCATCGACGTGGCCCGCTGGTTCAGCGCGGCCGGCCGCCGTACGCCCGACGAGGTGGGCGCGCTCTACGCCGACCTCGTCCTGCGCATGGTGGGCGGGTCGCCCGGCACTCCCGCCTTCGCAACGCCTCAGAAGTAGTAGCGGGACACCGACTCCGCCACGCACACCGGCTTGTCGCCGCCCTCGCGCTCGACCGTGACCGTCGCCGCGACCTGGACACCGCCGCCCGCCTCCGTGACCTCCGTGATCGCGACGGTGGCGCGCAGCCGCGAGCCGACCGGTACCGGGGCCGGGAAACGCACCTTGTTCGTGCCGTAGTTGATGCCCATCTTCATGCCCTCGACCCGCATGACCTGCGGCACCAGGCTCGGCAGCAGCGACAGGGTGAGGTAGCCGTGGGCGATGGTGGAGCCGAAGGGCCCGCCCGCGGCCCGCTCCGGGTCCACGTGGATCCACTGGTGGTCACCGGTGGCGTCGGCGAACAGGTCGATCCGCTTCTGGTCCACCTCCAGCCACCCGCTCGGGCCGAGCGTTTCCCCGATCCCTGCGTGCAGTTCCTCGGCGGACGTGAAGATCCTCGGCTCGGCCATGCCTCTCCCTCTCCCTGGGCGAATAAGCGCTTGCTCAGCATGCTGGGGCCGCATGTATCTGTCAACGACACGTCTTTCAACGAATGTCGGCCCGGCCGACTACCCTCGGCGTCGTGCCGCAGATTCCCGAGAAAATCCACGAGCTCACCGTCGGCCAGCTGTCCGCCCGCAGCGGCGCGGCCGTCTCCGCGCTGCACTTCTACGAGACCAAGGGCCTGATCAGCAGCCGTCGCACCGCCGGCAACCAGCGCCGCTACGGCCGCGACGCACTGCGCCGGGTGGCCTTCGTACGCGCCGCCCAGCGCGTCGGCATCCCGCTCGCCGCCATCCGCGAGGCACTCGCCCAGCTCCCCGAGGGGCGCACCCCCAACCGTGAGGACTGGGCCCGGCTTTCGGAGGCCTGGAGCGCCGAGCTCGACCAGCGGATCACCCGGCTGATGCGCCTGCGCGACCACCTGTCCGACTGCATCGGCTGCGGCTGCCTCTCGCTGAAGAACTGCGCCCTGTCCAACCCGGACGACAAGTTCGGCGACCAGC
The DNA here is from genome assembly GCF_035984415.1 of Streptomyces sp. NBC_01296. Taxonomy (NCBI): domain Bacteria; kingdom Bacillati; phylum Actinomycetota; class Actinomycetes; order Kitasatosporales; family Streptomycetaceae; genus Streptomyces; species Streptomyces sp. NBC_01296. Next base: position 6,642,519 of record NZ_CP130720.1, read on the forward strand.
TCACCGGCTCCAGGCTGTAACGGCGCTCTGCGTACCGACCACCTCGAGGGCCGCCGACACCAGCTCGGCATTCGAGCGCGCCGCCCGCCCGTCCGGCAGGTGCAGTACGTCACCCGCGCCGATCCGCGCGCCCGCACCGCACCGCGCGGCCAGCCGCAGCACCGGCCAGGCGGCGGCCTCCCGGCCGAACAGCAGCAGCGGCACCGGCGGAAGCCACCGCAGCCCCGCCACCAGCGCCGGATCGGCCACCGCCAGCTCCACCGCCAGCCGGATCCGCGCAGGGTCCCGTACCGGCCAGGCCAGGAACCGCGCGAGCGCACCCGGCTCCGGCTCCACGGCCCCCGGCTCCGCCCGCGGCACCGCCCCCGGACCGGCGCCCTCCCCGCCCAGCGGAACCACCGCGTCCACCGCCACGCCCCGCGCCAGCAGGGCCTCGGCCAGCTCCTCGGCCCCCGGCTCCGCGAAATGCACCACCGCCCGGTCCGGCAGCACCGTCCACGACCGGACCCGCTCCAGCCGCCCCGCCGGATCCGGCTCGGCCCCGATGCCCGCGGACACCGAAAGCGGTACGGAGACCCCCGCGCCCCGCACCGCCTCCAGCAGAGGCCCGACGACCCGGGGCGACAGGCTCTCCCGGCCGCACGGGGTCCGCGGATGGACCAGCACCTCCCCGGCCCCGGCGGCGACCGCCCCCAGGGCCGACTCCACCACGTCCGGCGGGGACAGGGGCACGGCGCCGCCGTCGGCGGCAGTGCGCCCGCCGTTCAGAGACACCGACACCGACACCGACACCGGCGTCGACACCCGAAGCCCCCGCAGGCTCATGCCGCCCCCGCCGAAGCCGGATCCACGGCCGAGTCCGCCAGCGCCGGCCTCGGCACGACGATCCCGCAGCCCGCGCACACCGGCCCGTCCCAGGCCCACGCCCCCTCCCAATTGCCGTGCCCCGCGCGGGGCCCCCGTCTCTGCCCCGGCACGTGCGCGGGCCAGCGCAGCTCCTGCTCCCCGCAGACCGGGCACCCCGTCCCCGGCTCCGACTCCAGCGCCGCGACCAGCCGCCGCAGCACCTCGCCCAGCGTCCCGTCGGGCCGCACGCCCGGATCGGCGCACCGCACCACCGCGTCCCCGCTGCCGCCCCACGCCCACTCCGGGCGGCGCAGCCCGTGGTACTTCTCCCGCCGGCGCCGCTCCGCGAACTGGCGCTCGTACTCCAGCCAGACCGCCCGCGCCTCCTCCAGTTCCTCCAACGCCGCGACCAGCCGCAGCGGATCGGCCCCCCGGTCCTCGGGGGCGATCCCGTGCCGGTCGCACAGATGCCACCACGTCGCCCGGTGCCCGTACGGAGCGAACCGCTCCAGGCAGCGGCGCAGCGAATGGCGCCGCAGGGCACGGTCATTGCGTGCGTCCCTCACCTGGTACGCCAGACTCCGGAATCCCGCCATCACACCTTCACCTCCGTCGCGCCCACGCCCGCACCGGGGGGCGTCGTACTACGTCGAACGACGACGCACCGTGAGATGTGCCCAACATGCCCGGTCAGGTGCGGGCGCATGCGGGGGCGGTCGAGGCGTGCAGGTGGCACATGGCCGGAACTCAGCGCCCCATGCGCCCCGCAGCAACCACGAGCCGGGCCAGCTCCTCGTGGCAGATGTCGCTGTGCGCCCCCGAGGGCGGACCGCCGCGCCGCACCACGGACCCGGTGTCCACACTGACGCAACCGGTCTCCGGGAGCCTCTCGCGCAAGGCCGTGTCGAGGCTGATCCGCGGCGCGCCCGGCACCGCCTGTACCCCGTCGTGACCGATCGCGCCCCACCGCTCGTCGAAACCGAGCAGACCGGCCGAATCCCCTGCCATCCGGGAGGCCAGCGGATAGAAGACCTTGAGAGCGGAATCGTACGGGGAGTGGCAGGCGAGCACCGGGCCGTCGACCCGGCGCTGCATCCCGCGCAGCGCGCCGCCGCTGCCCTTGTCGTGCGGGAGCCGGTCGGCGAAGGCGTAGTGGGAGAAGGCCCCCTGGAGCAGCGTCGCGGATTTCACGTACCGGGCCCCGTCCGGCACCGCGCGCAGCGAGAAGGACACCACCCGGGCCCCGAAACTGTGGCCGATCAGATGGATCCGCAGGGCCGGGCGGCGGCCCGCCAGTTCGGCCAGCACCGGGCCGAGGCCGCGCTCGCCGACGACCCCGGCCCGCTTCTTCATCTGGTAGTACGTGGCCTGCCGCAGCAGCTCCTTGGCGCCGCTCCACAGCGCCCGCAGGCCGCCGCCGACGCAGAAGCCGGTCCCGGCCGCGCCCCCGGGCAGGGCGCCCGCCTCGATCAGCCCTTCGGTGAAGGCCCGGCACACCTCCAGCACGTCGTGGGTGAAGACGGCGGGCACGTCCCGCACGGCAGGGACCGCGACGGCCGTGACGGCTGCGACACCGGAGTCGGCCGCGTCGGAAGCGTCGGACGCCTCCGGCGGGTCGGCTGCGTCCACCGCGTCCACCCCCGCCAGCTCCCGTACCAGCGCGCCGAACTCCGTGAAGGCCGCCGCCGACTCCGGCCGGTCCTCCAGCAGTTCGGCGACCCGGTCCAGCTCCGCCACCCGCCCCGGCCAGAACTCCCCGAGCGCCCGCAGCGTGGCGGGGTCCAGCGCCGTCCCGTGGCTCGGCGCGGCGAGCGTGGCGTGGGGGTCGAAGTCCGGAATCGGCTCGTCCGAGAACCGGATCGAGGGCCAGACGACACCCACGTACCCCAGCCGCACCCCCGACCCCACCAGCCCCGGGAAGGGGGCGTAGAAGCGGTCGAAGAGCCGGGTCGACGTCGACCGGTCGCTGTTCCAGCCGTGCGCGAAGACCAGCAGATCGGTGGCCTCCAGTGCGGCCACCGCGTCCTGCGTGCTCCGGTCCACGTCCCCGTCGGAGTCGAAGGTCAGCTCCGCGTACGGCCCGACCCCGATCCCGACGCCCTCACGCACACCCGCTCGCGCTCTCGTACCCGTACCGAGATCCGTACCGAGATCCGTACCGAGATCCGTACCGAGACCTCTGACCGTTCCGTCCGACATGGGGTCCCCCTCCGCGCCGCCTCTCCGGTGCCGTCCAGCATCCTGCTGCGGCCCCCGCCCGGCCAGACCCCTGCCGCGCAAGGATTCACGGGTAGAGCAGGTACCGCCCCCGCACCGCCGCGAACCGCTCGAGCCCCGCCGCCCAGTCGGCCGCGATCTCCTCGACCCCGGCCCCCGCGTCCACCATCTTCCGGACCCGGTCCGAGCCGGTCAGCTGGTCGATCCAGTGGTCCGTGCGCCACGCGAAACCGCTCCACGTCCGCTTCGCGGTCACCAGCAGCCCGATCCCGGCCCGGACCGGGTCGAAGGCCGCCCGGTCGTGCACGATCAGCCGGACCCCGCCGCACACCTTGCCCGTGAACTTGGAGAACGTCGGCGTGAAGTACGCCTCCCGGAACCACACCCCGGGCAGCCCCAGCGCCTGGGCCGCCTCCGCCCACCGCCGGTCCGCGCCCTGCGCGCCGACCACCTCGAACGGGGTGGTCGTCCCGCGCCCCTCCGACAGGTTGGTGCCCTCGAACAGGCAGGTGCCGGCGTACGCGAGGGCCGTGTCCGGCGTCGGCACGTTCGGGCTCGGCGGCACCCAGGGCAGTCCGGTCGCCCCGAAGAAGGAGTCCCGCCGCCACCCGGTCATCCGTACCGTGCTCAGCCTGACCGGCTGCGCCGCCAGGAACTCCCCGTTGAACAGCAGGGCCAGCTCGGCCACCGTCATCCCGTGCGCGAGTGCGACCGGCTCCCGGCCCACCCCGCTCGCGTACGCGGGCTCCAGCACGGGCCCGGCGGCCCGCCGGCCGCCCACCGGGTTCGGCCGGTCCAGTACGACCACCGCCTTCCCGGCCAGCGCGGCCGCGCGCATGCAGTCGTAAAGGGTCCAGATGTAGGTGTAGAAGCGCGCCCCGACGTCCTGGATGTCGAAGACGACGGTGTCGATCCCGGCCGCCGTGAACACGTCCGCGAGCTTCTGTCCGCTCTTGCCGTACGTGTCGTACACCGGCAGCCCGGTCGCCGGATCGCGCCCGGCCGCCTCCGAATCGCCCGCCTGCGCCGTCCCGCGGAACCCGTGTTCCGGCCCGAACACTGCCACCAGCTTCACCCGCGCGTCCGCGTGCAGTACGTCGACCAGGTGGCGGGCGTCGGCGGTGATCCCGGTGGGGTTGGTGACCACCCCGATCCGCTGCCCGGCGAGCACCGCGTAGCCGTCCACGGCAAGCTGCTCGAAGCCCGTGCGCACCCGGTCGGCGGCTGCCGCCGCCGGGTCCGGGGCCCGTACGGGCGCCGCGCCCGCCGCCCCGAGAGTCCCCAAAGCCCCCGTTGTCCCCGCCAGTCCCAGCAGCCCCCGTCGTGACAGCGTCATCCGGCCACGCTAGGGGTCTGCCCCCTTCCACCCCGGCATACCGACTGGTTAGTATGCCGGGCATCCGGCCATGAAAGGTGATCCCCGTGAGCGCGTACCAGGACCAGCGAGTCGTCGTCACCGGCGCGGGCGGCGGCATCGGCGCCGCCCTCGCCCACCGCTTCGCCGCCGAGGGGGCCACGGTCGTGGTCAACGACCTCGACACCGCCAAGGCCGCCGCCGTGGCGGGCGAGATCGGCAGCCGGGCGATCGCGGTCCCGGGCGATGCCTCGGCCGTCGTGGCGCAGGCCCGCGAGGCGCTCGGCGGACGGGTGGACGTCTACTGCGCGAACGCCGGACTCGCCTCGGGCGGCGACGCGTTCGCCGACGAGGCCGTGTGGGAGGCGGCGTGGGACACCAACGTCATGGCGCACGTCCGCGCGGCCCGGCTGCTGCTGCCCGACTGGCTGGAGCGCGGGAGCGGGCGCTTCGTGTCCACCGTCTCGGCCGCAGGGCTGCTGACCATGATCGGGGCCGCGCCGTACAGTGTCACCAAGCACGGTGCGCTCGCCTTCGCGGAGTGGCTCTCGCTGACCTACCGCCACCGCGGCGTGCAGGTCCATGCCATCTGCCCGCAGGGGGTCCGCACCGACATGCTGACGGCCGCGGGCTCGGCGGGCGAACTCGTCCTCACGCCGACCGCGATCGAGCCGGAAGCGGTTGCGGACGCACTGTTCGACGGCATGGAGAAGGGCCGGTTCTTGATCCTCCCGCACCCCGAGGTCGCGGACTACTACGCCGCCCGCGCCACGGAACCGGACCGCTGGCTCGGCAGCATGAACCACCTCCAACAGAAGTGGGAGACCAGGTGACCCGGCCCTCCGGCCATGCCGCCAAGCCGTGGCTCGGGCTGCTCAGCCCGGCCCAGCGCGCCCCCGTCTCCCCGCCGCCCAGCGTGCTGCACGCCTTCCGCGATGCCGTCGCCCGGGCCCCGGAGCGCACCGCGCTGGCCTACTTCGACGGCCGCGTCGGCTACGCGGAGGCCGACGCGCTCTCCGACTCCGTCGCCGGGCACCTCGCCGCGCACGGCGTCCGCCGCGGGGACCGGGTCGCCGTCATGCTGCAGAACACCCCGCACTTCGTGCTCGCCGTCCTGGGCGCCTGGAAGGCAGGGGCGGTGGTCGTCCCGCTCAACCCCATGTACAAATCGGGCGAGATCGGGCACATTTTGCGGGACTCGGGGGCTTCCGCGCTGGTCTGCGACGGCCGCGCGTGGGCGGAGTACGCGGCCGAGGCCATCCGCGGCACGGCGGTGCGGGTCGTCCTGACCGCCTCGGACCGGGACTTCCAGACCCGGAACGACCCGCGCGTCTTCGCCCCGGCGAAACCGGCCCCCGGGTTCCCCGCCCCGGCCGACCTGACCGCCGTGGCCCGCCAGGGCCACCCCGCCCCGCCGGACCCCGGCCCCACCGCCGCCGACACCGCGCTCATCAGCTACACCTCCGGCACCAGCGGCACCCCCAAGGGCGCCATGAACCCGCACGGCGCGCTCACCCACAACGCCGTCCGGCAGGTCACCGGGCACCCGCTCCCCGAGGGCGCCGCGTACTTCGCCCTCGCGCCCCTGTTCCACATCACCGGCATGGTCTGCGAGCTCGGCGCCTGCTTCGTCAACGCAGGCACCCTCGTCCTCGCCCACCGCTTCGACGCCGGCGTCGTCCTCGACGCCTTCCTCGAGCACCGCCCCGCCTACACCGTCGGCCCGGCCACCGCCTTCATGGCCCTCGCCGCCCACCCCGAGGTCACCCCGGACCACTTCGCCTCGTTCCGGGTGATCTCCTCCGGCGGCGCACCGCTCCCGCCCGCCCTCGTCGAACGCCTCCGTGCCACCTTCGGCTTCTACCTGCGCAACGGCTACGGCCTCACCGAGTGCACCGCGCCCTGCGCCTCCGTGCCCGTGCACCTCGAAGCCCCGGTGGACCCCGCCTCCGGCACCCTCTCCGTCGGCCTGCCCGGCGCGGACACGCTCGTACGGATCCTGGACGAGCAGGGCGGTGAGGTGCCCTTCGGCGAGACCGGCGAGATAGCCGTCCGCGGGCCCCAGGTCGTCCCCGGCTACTGGGGACTGCCCGCGGACACCGCCAAGGCCTTCCCGGACGGCGAACTGCGCACCGGCGACGTCGGGTTCATGGACGCGGACGGCTGGCTCTACGTCGTCGACCGCAAGAAGGACATGATCAACGCCTCCGGGTTCAAGGTCTGGCCGCGCGAGGTCGAGGACGTGCTCTACACCCACCCCGCCGTGCGCGAGGCGGCCGTGGTCGGCGTCCCGGACCCGTACCGCGGGGAGAGCGTGAAGGCGTACGTGAGCCTGCGCCCCGGCACCTCGGCGCAGCCGGAGGAGCTTTCCGCATACTGCGCCGCCCGCATCGCCGCGTACAAATACCCGCGGCAAGTGGAGATCCTGCCTGTCCTGCCGAAGACGACGAGTGGCAAGATCCTGCGACGGGAACTGCGCGACCGCGGCTGAAAATAGTCGTACGGTCGTACAGCCGGTCGTACGGCTGGTCCATCCGGCCGGTCGTACGGACCAGAGAACAGGGAAGGGAAGGTCAGCGCCATGGCTGCCAGGACCACGGAGCCCGAAGGCACGAACGAAGCCCCGGTGCCGCAGCGGCTGCTGGCCGTCGCCACCCGGCTGTTCGCCGAGCGCGGCTACGACCGCACCTCCGTACAGGAGATCGTCGAGGCGGCCGGGGTCACCAAGGGTGCGCTCTACCACTACTTCGGGTCCAAGGACGACCTGCTGCACGAGGTGTACTCGCGGATGCTGCGCCTCCAGCAGCAGCGCCTGGACGCGGTGGCCGATTCCGATGCCCCGGTCGAGGAGCGGCTGCGGGCCGCGGCCGCCGACGTGGTGGTCACCACCATCGAGAACCTGGACGACGCGGCGATCTTCTTCCGGTCGATGCACCAGCTCAGCCCGGAGAAGTTCAAGCAGGTACGGGCGGAGCGCCGGCGCTACCACGAGCGCTTCCGGGCACTGGTCGAGGAAGGCCAGCGCACCGGAGTGTTCTCCACCGCCACGCCCGCGGACCTGGTGGTGGACTACCACTTCGGCTCCGTCCACCACCTGTCCACCTGGTACCGCACGGACGGCCCGCTCACGCCGCAGCAGGTCGCCGATCACCTCGCCGACCTGCTGCTGCGCGCGCTGCGACCGTAGGAGCACGGTCAGGGCGTCAGGTCACCCGTTACGGGGCCACCTTCAGCAGCTTGTTCGCCGTGCCCGGCGACGGGTTGCTCACCGCGCCCGCCGTGGCCGCGGCCGTCAGCGCCGCGGCCGTCTGCGCCGGGGTCGCGGACGGGTGCCCGGCCAGGTAGACCGCCGCGGCGCCCACAACGTGCGGGGTGGCCATGGAGGTGCCCGAGATGGTCTTGGTGGCGGTGTCGCTGTCCTTCCAGTCGGAGGTGATGTCCGAACCCGGCGCGTACAGGTCCACCACGGAGCCGAAGTTCGAGAACGAGGACTGCTCGTCGTCGATGGTGCTCGACGCCACGGTGATCGCCTCGGGGACCCGAGCGGGGGAGCCCTTCCCGGCGTCGGCCGATTCGTTGCCCGCCGCCACGGCGAAGGTGACACCCGAGGCGATGGCCCGGCGCACCGCCTCGTCCAGCGCCTCGTCCGCGCCGCCGCCCAGGCTCATGTTGGCCACCGAGGGGCCCGAGTGGTGCTGGGTGACCCAGTCGATCCCGGCGACCACCTGCTCGGTGGTGCCGGAGCCGTTGTCGTCCAGCACCCGCACCGCGACCAGCTTCGCCTTCTTGGCGACGCCGTGCGCGGTCCCCGCGATGGTGCCGGCCACGTGCGTGCCGTGGCCGTTGCCGTCGTCGGCGCTGTCGTCGTTGTCCACCGCGTCGAAGCCGGACGTCGCGCGGCCGCCGAAGTCCTTGTGCGTCGTGCGTATGCCGGTGTCGATGACGTACGCCGTCACGCCCTCGCCGGCACTGTCGGGGTAGTTGTACTTCTTGTCGCCCGCCTTGGCCGTCTGGTCGATCCGGTCCAGACCCCATGAAGGCGGGTTGTCCTGAGTGGCGTTGATGGTGAACTTCTTGTTCTGCACGACCTTGCCGACGGCCGGGTCCGCGGCGAGCCGCTTGGCCTCGGTCTCGCTCAGGCCCGCGGCCGAGAAGCCGTTGACCCCGGAGCTGTAAGTGCGCTTCAGCTCGCCTCCGTACTTCTTGGCGAGCTGTTCCTTGTTCGCGGATGCGTCGAGTATGACGACGTAGCTTCCGCTGATCGCGCCGGGCGCGCCCAGTCCGTAGACCGTGCCCTCGGCCGGTGCCGCCGCCCCCGCGAAGGGGGTGGCGAGCAGGGTCACGGCGGCCGCCGTGGCGGCTCCCGCGCCGACTGCTGCGTACCGGAAACCGCGCGAACGCTTGTGAGTTGCCATCTGGAGGGTTCTCCTCATGTTGACGTGTGGGGCGTCAAACCTTCTGGAGAACCCTGATCCGATTGACAGGCGCAAATCAAGAACGCCTCGGCGTGGCGGGGTTGTTCAACAAGGTTTCTTAAAAGACCTCCCGCATCGCCTTCACTTCGCACATGGGTTCATGCGAACTCCCGCACGATTCCCACACGTTCACGAGCGACCCGTGTACTTCTTCAGCTCCCGGTGCGCCAGCGAACGCTGGTGCACCTCGTCCGGTCCGTCCGCCAGCCGCAACGTCCGTGCCGCCGCCCACAGTTCGGCCAGCGGGAAGTCCTGGCTCACCCCGCCCGCGCCGTGCAGCTGCACCGCGTCGTCCAGGATCCGCACCACCGCCCGCGGGGTCGCGATCTTGATGGCCTGGATCTCGGTGTGCGCACCCCGGTTGCCGACCGTGTCCATCAGCCAGGCCGTCTTCAGGACCAGCAGGCGCAGCTGCTCCACCGTGACCCGGGCGTCCGCGATCCAGTTCTGTACGACGCCCTGCGCGGCCAGCTCCTTGCCGAAGGCGCTGCGGCCCACCGCGCGCCGGCACATCAGCTCGATGGCCCGCTCCGCCATGCCGATCAGCCGCATGCAGTGGTGGATCCGGCCCGGGCCGAGCCGGGCCTGGGCGATCGCGAAGCCGGTGCCCTCCTCGCCGATCAGGTTCGCGGCCGGGACCCGGGCCCCGTCGAAGACCACCTCGGCGTGGCCGCCGTGGTCGTGGTCCTCGTACCCGTACACCGTCATCGCCCGGCGCACCTCGACGCCCAGGGTGTCCCGCGGGACCAGGATCATCGACTGCTGGCGGCGCGGATCGGCGCCTTCCGGGTCCGTCTTGCCCATGACGATGAAGATCTTGCAGTCCGGGTTCATGGCCCCGGAGATGAACCACTTGCGGCCGGTGACCACGTAGTCGTCACCGCTCGCCGAACGCTCGATCCGGGTCTCGATGTTCGTCGCGTCCGAGGAGGCCACCTCGGGCTCGGTCATCGCGAAGGCGGACCGGATCTCCCCGGCCAGCAGCGGCTCGAGCCACTGCTTCTTCTGCTCCTCGCTGCCGAACTGCGCGAGCACTTCCATGTTCCCGGTGTCCGGGGCCGCGCAGTTGGTCGCCATCGGCGCCAGGTGCGGGCTGCGGCCGGTGATCTCGGCGAGCGGGGCGTACTGGAGGTTGGTCAGCCCGGCGCCGTGCTCCGCATCGGGCAAGAACAGGTTCCACAGGCCCTGACGGCGCGCTTCGGCCTTCAGGTCACCGAAGACGGCCGGGGTGTCCCAGGGCGAGGCCAGCCGCGCGCGCTGCTCGGCGGCGACGGGCTCCGCCGGGTAGACGTACTCGTCCATGAACGCGAGCAGCCGCTCGCGGAGTTCCTCGGTCCGGGCGTCGAATGCGAAGTCCATGGGTGTGCCTCAGCCTTCCTGGCCGTTTTCGGATGTGTGGAGGCCCTGGAGGGTGGTCAGACCGTGCTCGATGAAGACCGGGACCAGCTCGCCGATCCGGTCGAAGCCCGCGCCCACCGTCTGCCCGAGCGTGTAGCGGTAGTGGATGCCCTCGAGGATCACCGCGAGCTTGAACCAGGCGAAGGCCGTGTACCAGGCGATCGCGCCGGTGTCCCGGCCGGAGCGGGCGGCGTACCGCTCGATCAGCTCGGCCGGCGCCGGATGGCCGGGCGCGCCGCTCGTCGTGCTGACCGGGGAGTCGGTCAGTCCCAGGTCCGAGCTGTACATCACCAGCAGCCCGAGGTCGGTCAGCGGATCGCCGAGCGTGGACATCTCCCAGTCCAGCACCGCCCGGATCGTGTCGTCCGGACCGCCGATCAGTACGTTGTCCAGTCGGAAGTCCCCGTGCACGACGGTCGGGGCGGGGGAGTCGGGCAGGGTGCGGCCGAGCGCGGCGTGCAGCTCGTCGATGCCCGCCAGCTCGCGCCCCCGGGAGGCCGCGAGCTGCTTGCCCCAGCGGCGCAGCTGCCGGTCGAGGAAGCCCTCGGGCCGGCCGAAGTCGCCCAGGCCCACCGCCTCCGGGTCCACGGCATGCAGGTCGACCAGGGTGTCGACCAGGCCCAGGACCGCCCGCCGGGTGCGCTCGGGGCCGATCGCGGCCAGCTGTCCGGCCGTCCTGTACGGCACCCCGTCCACGTACTCCATGACGTAGAACGGCGCCCCGAGGACCGACTCGTCCTCGCACAGCAGCAGCGGCTCGGGCACCGGCACGGCCGTACCGTGCAGCGCCCGGATCACCCGGTGCTCGCGCCGCATGTCGTGCGCCGTGGCCAGGACGTGGCCGAGCGGCGGGCGGCGCACCACCCAGCGGGCGGTCCCGTCGGTGATCTCGTACGTGAGGTTCGAGCGGCCGCCTTCGATCAGCCGGCCGCGCAGCGCCCCGGCCACGAGCCCGGGCCGCGCCCGGTCGAGATGACCGCGCAGCCGCTCCAGATCGAGGCCCCGGGGGCCGGCTGAAGCGGACTCTGACGCTGAGGTCATGGGGCGCACCTCCGTGCGGAGTGGACGAGGACGAGCGAACGAGAGACATCATGCCGACCAGTCGGTATGTCGTCCAGTGCGCAGGGCTCACGAGTACGGGCCGGAGGGGATCCTCCGGCCCGTACTCGTGGTTCACGCGTGACAGAGGATCGGCGTCCCGCCGTTCATCACGGTCATGTCCTGGAGCACCGCCAGTATGTTCAGCGGCGCCCCTTCCGGCTCGCCGGCCAGTTCCGCGTACGCCCGGTGCAGGTTCGCCACCAGCCGCTCGCTCTCCCGCCACGCCCCGAACTCGCCGAGGTCGGCCTCGCGCGCCACTTCCAGCGGGGTCAGCCCCTTCTGCCTGCCCTCCCGGGCGAGTTCGGCCACGTACCGCAGATAGCGCTCGGTGGCCTCGTACGCGGACGGGTCCGTCAGCGGCCCGTGGCCCGGTACGACCGTTTCCGCGCCCAGCGAGCGCAACAGCTCCAGCGCCCGCAGCGAACCGGCCAGCGAGCCCATCGCGAGGAACGGCGTGCCCTCGGCGAAGACCAGGTCGCCGGTGAAGACGGTGCGCTGCCCGGGCAGCCATACGATCGAGTCCCCGGTGGTGTGCGCGACGCCCGGGTGGATGACCTGGACCTCCGTCCCGCCGAGGTGGAGGGTCGTCCGGTCGTTGTACGTGAGGTCGGGCGGGGTGATCTCGATCGCGCCGAAGTCGGTCGTCGGCCAGATCATCTCCAGCTGGTGCCCGGCGGCGAGCTGCTCGGTGCGTGCGTTGTCGTGCGCGAGGATCAGGGCCTCGGCGGCGAAGACGCCGTTGCCGTACGTGTGGTCGCCGTGGTGGTGGGTGTTGACCACCGTGCGCGGCAGCGGGACCCCGGCCGCCACGACCGCCTCGCGCAGGGCCAGCGCCCGCCGCTCGGTGGCCGCGGTGTCGATCAGCAGGGTCCGGCCCCCGTCGCTCACGAAGCCGGCGTTGTTGAGGCACCAGCCGCCGTCCGGCTGGACGTAGGCGTACACCCCGCTCGCGGGCTGGACGAGGTACGGCTCTTCGGCGGTCATCTGCTCTCCCCGGGTCGCTCTGACGAACGGTCAGCATCCTGCCAGTCGCGGCGGCGCCGGGAGAGGGCGGGGGCCGGTCGGTGCGGCCGTTCTTCGGCGGCGGCTCGGCAGCCCGTCCGCGGCTCGTCAGCAGCCCGCCGGCAGCCCGTCAGTGGTCGTCGTAGTGGCCGTCGTGCTCGGCGTGCCGGTGCCCGTCGTGCACGTAGTCCACGTGGTCGCCGTGCTGCACGGCCTCGTGCCCGCAGGCCGGTCCGTGGGCGTGGTCGTGGGCGTCGTGGGCGGTGTGCCCCGCGGGCTCGCACTCGTCCCAGTGCCCGGAGTGCTCGCGGTGCAGGTGGCCGTCGTGCGCGTAGTCGACGTGGTCGCCGTGGGACACCTCGGTGTGGCCGCAGTCGGGGCCGTGGGTGTGCTCGTGGGTGGAGTGTTCCTGGTGCAGGGTCGTCATGGCGCCGAGGTTAATGCGGAACGCCCCTTATCGCCTGTTGTGTCCCAAGTGGCGCGGACAAGCCGGATCATCCGACGAGCCGATCAGAAGATGAGCGCCACCGCGAAGACCGACAGCGCCACCGTGCACGCCACCGCCGCCAGCGCCGCCCGCGGCGCCAGCCCCGGCGGCCGGACCGCCGCCAGCTGCCGCATCCGCACGTGCGCGACCCCCAGGAACGCCAGCCAGATCAGCACGATCACCGCCGCCCCGAGCACCTCCACCGGCGAGCCCGAACCGCGCAGCGCCTGCCGCAGCGCCAGCACCGCCGTCACCGAGCACGCCAGCGTCGTACGCCGCCACGCGAGCCGGGTCCGCTCGGGCTGCAGGCCCGCGTCGCGCCCCGCCGTACCGGAGGACATCACGGCCCGCTCGTCCAGCCCAGCAGCACCACCAGCACCATCGACACCGCGACCAGCCCCACCCCCAGGCTCAGCACCACCGGGAACCGGGACAGCGGCAGATCCTCGCCGCGCCGCATCGCCCGCTCGCAGCGCACCCAGTGGTTCACCGCCCGCAGCGCACAGGCCGCGCCCACCGCGAGCAGCGCGAGGGACATCCCGACCCGCACCCCCCAGCGCAGGTCCGGCAGGAACTGGTCCACCGCGAAACCGCCGCCCACCAGCGCGAGCGCGGTCCGGATCCAGGCCAGGAAGGTCCGCTCGTTGGCCAGCGAGAAGCGGTAGTCGGGGGTCTCGCCCTCGTCCCTCAGCCGCTGCGGCGCGAACCAGAGGCGCACGTCCTTGACGAAGTCGATCACCTGATCAATCTACTGGCCGGACTCCCGGTGCGCGCGCAGTCGCCGGTACGCCTCCAGCCCGTCCGGCACCCACTCCCACTCCCCGTCCGCGACCTGCTCCGCCAGCTCCTCCTCGGAGAGCCACGCGTGCCAGGCGACCTCCGACTCCTGCGGCCGCACCGGCAGATCGCAGCGCACCTCGTGCACGTACGACCACCAGGCGCCGCCCGGCCCCTCGTACAGGAACTTGAACAGCGGCACGGGCTGCGCCAGCCCCTGCACGCCCAGCTCCTCCTCGGCCTCCCGCAGAGCCGCCTGCGCGTAGCTCTCGCCGGCGCCCAGCACCCCGCCCACGAACATGTCGTACGCCGAGGGGAAGACCAGCTTCGAGGCCGTCCGCCGGTGTACGAAGATCCGCCCTTGCGCATCCCTGGCCTGCACGAACACGCACCGGTGGAGCAGCCCGCCCGCGTACACCTCGCCCCGCGGCGCCCGTCCCGTCACCCGGTCGTCCCGGTCCACCACGTCCAGTACTTCATCAGCAGCACTCACGCGGCTCATCCAACCACCGCTGTTGACTGGTTACCGCTCCGTAGCCAAGGATCTGCCCCACCACCGACCGGAGGACGGGTTCGCCATGACGTACGACGCAGACGTGATCGTGATCGGGGCCGGGCTCGCGGGCCTCGCGGCCACCGCCGAGCTCGTCGACGCGGGCCGCAAGGTCATCCTGCTCGACCAGGAGCCCGAGCAGTCGATCGGCGGCCAGGCGCACTGGTCCTTCGGCGGGCTGTTCTTCGTCGACTCGCCCGAACAGCGGCGGATGCGGATCAAGGACAGCCGCGAGCTCGCCCTCCAGGACTGGCAGGGCACCGCCGGTTTCGACCGCGAGGAGGACGCCTGGCCGCGTCGCTGGGCCGAGGCCTACGTCGACTTCGCGGCCGGCGAGAAGCGGCCCTGGCTGCACGCCCAGGGCGTCCGCTTCTTCCCGGTGGTCGGCTGGGCCGAACGCGGCGGCTACGACGCCAACGGCCACGGCAACTCCGTCCCCCGCTTCCACATCACCTGGGGCACCGGGCCCGGCCTGGTCGAACCCTTCGAGCGGCGGGTCCGCGCCGGGGTGGCCCGCGGCCTGGTCCGGCTCCGGTTCCGCCACCGGGTGACGGGGCTCGCCCGGACGGCCGGCGCCCTCGACACCGTCACCGGCGAGATCCTGCAGCCCTCCGGCGCCGTACGGGGCACCGCGAGCGGCCGCGAGGCCGCCGGGGCCTTCTCCCTGCGGGCCCAGGCGGTGATCGTGACCAGCGGCGGGATCGGCGGCAACCACGACCTCGTGCGCGCGCAGTGGCCGGCCCGGCTCGGCACCCCGCCGCAGCGGATGCTCTCCGGGGTCCCGGCGCACGTGGACGGCCTGATGCTGGGCATCGCCGAGGAGGCCGGCGCCAGCCACATCAACAAGGACCGCATGTGGCACTACACCGAGGGCATCGAGAACTGGAACCCGATCTGGGCCAGGCACGGCATCCGCATCCTGCCCGGCCCGTCCTCGCTCTGGCTGGACGCCACCGGCAAGCGGCTGCCCGTACCGCTCTTCCCCGGGTTCGACACCCTGGGCACCCTCGACCACATCATGAAGACCGGCCACGACCACACCTGGTTCGTCCTCAACCAGCGCATCATCGGCAAGGAGTTCGGCCTCTCGGGCTCCGAGCAGAACCCGGACCTGACCGGAAAGTCCGTCCGCGAAGTCATCGACCGGGCGCGCCAGGCGGTACCGGGACCGGTGAAGGCCTTCATGGACAACGGCGCCGACTTCGTCGTCGAGCGCGATCTCGCCTCGCTGGTGCGCGGCATGAACGCGGTCACCAAGGAGGACCTGCTCGACGAGGCGACCGTCCGCCGGGAGATCGTCGCCCGGGACCGGGAGATCGCGAACCCGTTCACCAAGGACCTCCAGGTGACGGCCATCCACGGCGCCCGCAAATACCTCGGCGACAAGCTGATCCGCACCGCCGCCCCGCACCGGATCCTGGATCCCAAGGCGGGCCCGCTGATCGCCGTACGGCTCTCCGTCCTGACCCGCAAGTCCCTGGGCGGCCTGGAGACCGACCTGTCCTCCCGGGTCCTCGCCGCATCCGGCGATCCGCTGCCCGGCCTGTACGCAGCCGGCGAGGCGGCCGGCTTCGGCGGCGGCGGGGTCCACGGCTACCGCGCCCTGGAGGGCACCTTCCTCGGCGGCTGCATCTTCTCGGGCCGCGCGGCGGGTCGCGCCGCGGCCGAGGCGGTGGGCTGAAGCGGACACCGGCCCGGGCCCCGGCCCGGTCCGCGGCTCCCCTCGGTCGGGGTGCGGGCGGACGTGCGGCTGCCGGTGGCGTGCTCTAGCGTCGGAAGGGCGAGGGTGACCGCCGCGCGAGCCGGTCGCCCCCCGGAGTGCCCGCTCCGCGCCGCCCCCGCCCGTGGTCCGGCGCACTCGCGGATCGCGTGACCGACCGAGAGAGCAGGTGCATCCGCATGCGTCCGTCGGCCCGTATCCCCGGCATCCTGGCCGGCCTGGTCCTCGCCACCAGCGGCGCCCTCATAGCCGCCCCGGCCGCCACCGCCGCCCCCACCGGCATCCAGGACTGCGAGCACTACATCGTGCAGCACGGCAAGGAGGTCACGGACGCCGTCGGGCAGGCCTGTTACGAGGGCTCGATCGGCAACCAGACCAGCTGCGCCGCGAGCCTGCAGGAGGCCGGCATCCCCGCGAACATCGCGAGCGGGGCCTGCCGCGCGGCCCACTAGTGCCGCATCAGGCAACGTTCGCCCTGTCGTGACGCGCCGTCCGGAGTGCAGGTCCGGACGGTAAGCGCCCGCCATGCTGTCCTCGTGGCTGAGCGTGTGCGGGTGCGTGAGATCGATGCGCTCCTCGCAGGCCGAGGCCGCCCGCCCCCTCGATACTGGCTCACCAACCGCTTCCACGCCTACTCCGCACGCATGGGCCTCCTGTGGCGCACCCCCGTCCGGCACGAGCCTTGGCCACTGGTCCACGCGACGACGGTGGCTCTCACGCAGACCCCCACCCGGGCCGCCGGCCTACCCGACCCCGAAACAGAGCCGACAACCCACACGTCCCCCTGCGTCGGACCGGTCAGACTCGGCCCGGCCCGGCCCGACCCGCCTGAGCCACCTGGGCAGGCCGGCGTCACCTGGCCGCCAAGCCCTAGATCCAGGAGTGCGTCTTTGAGCCCGGTCAGGATCGGCCCGACCGAGTCAGCGGGAATCCGTTGCGTCGTCCTCGTCCGGGCCGGGAGCTGCCGTGCCGCCGGCGGCCTGGCGGGCGGCTCGTTCCGCGCGGAGTTCTTCGGCGACCTCGTAGGCACGGCCCGGGTCGTAGACGGTGACCGAAGTGCCAGGGCTGTACATCGCGGATGCCCGGGGCGTGTACCCATAGCTCTCGACGCGGCGCCGGGCGGCTATGCCGTCGACCTCGCCGATGGGTACCCGCCACAGCTCGGCGGTGTGGGACGGGGTCCACCACTCGTCCGGACGCACGAAGTCTCGCTTGACGTCCGTCCGACGCTCCACCGCCACCTGGGCCGGGGCGAGTTGCTCGGTCAACCAGCTGGTCAGCACCTGTGCATCGACCCGAGAGAGCGGTGCGAAGGTCGCCGGTTCGCACTCCACCGTCTCGTCGCGGGTATGCAGCATCACCTTGATCGACTTTCGCTGCCCGAGACTGAGTCGCTCGATGACGACGACTCGCTGCAGATCAGCCATCGCCATGGTCGACGAACGCAGAAAGCGGGCGATGACGACCTGGGCCGGAGTTCCCCGGGGGCGGAACTCGACCCACCGCACCGTCGCGGACACCGTGACGCACACCACCGCCACGATGAGCAGGATCATTCCGACGACCGTGAGCGCCAGGAGGACCCACAGAACGCCCCAGGTGACGGAACTCCCCGAGATCACGGCGCCCAGCAGAACGCCCAGCAGCAGGGGGGCGGCGACCACCGCCGGGACCACGATGCTCGCGCCGACCCCGAACGCCAGATGGCGGACCCGGCTGGGGACGAACAGCAGCCGCCATCCGTCCCTCACGGGTAACACAACTTTCGCCAGCGGGCCAGAACGCTGAGATCTCATGGCTCAAAGGTAGGACCGTGCAAAGGAGTTCGTAAGGCCACTGCGAGCCGCACCTTCTCGAGGACGGGAACCGCAGGCGACAGCGCGTCAGCCGGTCAGGTGGGTGCAGAGGTCGGCCACGGCTTGGGGGTCCGGGTAGGCCGCGAGTTGTTCCAGGGGCAGCGGCTGGCTGGCGGGGTCCAGCCGAGTCGCCGAGGGAAGCGAAGGCCCAGAGCGGGTGATGGCGCGGCGCGGCGGCGGGCGGTGCCGCCTGACGGGCGCCGGAGCGGTCAGAGCTCCGAGGTGTCGACCACGGCGACGTCCGGCTGGGTCCGCAGGGTCGGGAGGGGGACGACGAGGACGGGGCACGCCGCGTGCGCGGCGCAGTACCGTGCGGTGGAGAACCCGGGCAGCAGGCGTCGTCGCCGGGCGCCGACGACGAGGAGGTCGCCGTCCCGGTCGGCGGTCCGGGTGAGGACCGGTCCGGCGCCGCCCAGGGCGGCGACGGCCGAGAAGCGGACACCGGGAGGGCGGCCGCCCGTTCCGAAGACGGATTCGAGGACGCCTGCCAGCGCCCGCTCCGCCATGGTCCGCTCCACCATGATGTGATCGGCGCTGTGGACGTTGGGAGTGGTCGCCATCACGGCCAGTACTTCGGCATCGAAGCGCCGGGCCTCGGTCACGGCACGGTGCAGGGCGGTGATGCTTCCCATGGAACCGCTGACACCACGACGACCCGCCGGTAACCCTCGTGCATCACGTTCATCACGCCTTCCCTGAGCCAGGCCAATGTCAAAAGGGTAGGAATCGGTCCCGGCCGGGCCCTCCACCGTTCGGACCCCGGGGCGGACGGTTCCGGGGGCCCGGTCAGGGGGCCTGAGGGAGCAGGGCACCGGCACCGGACGTTCGCCTGGCAGGCCCGCCGGGCGGCCGGCTCTCTCCTGACGGGGGGCGGGCCCACCACGCCTCACCCTCGTGCGAGCGGTTGCGAAGCGCCCGCTCCAACGTCTCGACCACCACCTCGTGAGGCAGCGCGGGCGGATTCTCGAAGCGCAGATGAGAGTGCATCCCACGAGGCTACGGGCCTGCGACCACGGCGAGACCAGGGCAAACGCTGCCTGATGCGGCACTAGGTCGTTCGTAGACGTTCGACGACCCGGAAGCGTTCCGCGACGACCAGCGTGTCGTCGGCCACCGTGAACTCCGGGTCCCCGAGCGCCTCGCGGATCTCCGGCCCGTGCCAGAACCGCTCGTGGGAAACACGCCATTCGGCCACGGACGCGTACCCCTCGCCTTCGTCCAAGGCGTGCCGGAGGTCCACCTCCGCGAGCGGTAGAACGCGTACGTCCGTCACCTCCAGGACGGCCACCGGACGCTCCGCGGAGTCCATGACCGCCATCCGCCCGCCCACCACCGGCAGGGGGTCGCCCGTGGCCTCGTATTCGGTCAGCAACCCGGTCGTCGTGGTCTTCGCGCCGTTCAGCACCGCTGCCACCAGGCTGTCGCGCAGGGGCCCGGGTAAGGCGAACAGGGCGGGCGGGAGATCGTCGTGGGTCGTCATGGGCCCACCCTAGGGCCGATCCCGCGGCGGCCGCGAACCGATTTGTTCCGCCCCAACTGGCGTCATGTACATACCAGTTGAAACGCGCCACGCAGTGGACTGGACCTTGACGCGGAGCTGTGCCTACCGCTTTGCTGTGCGTGATCATCCAGCCAACCGTCCGCCCGCGCCCGTGCCCTGGAGGGAATCCCGCGGATGTCCCCGCCTCCGCCGCCCCTCGGCCGCGCCCGCAAGCGGGACGCCCAGCTCTTCGACCCGGCCCTCTGCGACACCGAACTGGTCGACGTGCGCGCCCAGTTCACCCAGGGCCGCTGGGCCAAGGCCCGCTCCCTCCTCGTCGGCACCGGCGACGACTGGGACCGCCGCGGCCACCGCGTCGTCGTACTCGCCGAGACCCCGGCGGCCACCGCCTGGGCCCGCGAATGGCTGCTCGCCGAACCCGACAGCCCCGACGCCGCCACCCTGCTCGCCTGCGCCGCCGTCTTCTCCGCCCTGCGCCGCAAGGGCACGCCCGAGGCCGCCGAGCAGGCCTGCCGCCGGGCCGCCGCCCTGCTCCCCGCCGACCCCACCCCCTGGCTGGGGCTGCTCATGCTCTCCCGCGCCTTCGGCACCGAGGAGGAGTTCAGCCGCCACTTCGACCAGGTCCGGGCCCGCCACCGCGAGCACCACCACGCCCACCACCTGATGGTCGCCAGGCTGGCCGAGCACACCCCCGGCGCCGGCCACGACCCGCTCCACGAGGTCTACGACTTCGCCGCCTGGGCCGCCGAGGAGTCCCCGGCCGACTCTCCGCTCGCCGTCCTCCCGGTCATCGCCCACGCCGAGCGCTACCGCGTGCTCGCCGCCACCGAGGGCCGCACGCCCGACGGCGCCGCAGCCCACTGGTCGAGCCGCCGCGCCCGCCAGGCGCTGCGCTCCGCCTTCGACTGGTGGCTCGAATGGGAACGCGAGGACCACCCCCGCAACCGGGTCGACCTCAACTTCCTGGCCCACGCCAAGCTCTGCGAGGGCCGCCCGGCCGAAGCCGCCGCCCTCTTCCACCGCATCGGCAGCCACGCCACGCCCGCCCCCTGGTCCTATCCGGACCTCGACCCGCACAAGGCCTTCCTCGCCGCCCGCAGCGCCGCGCTCGGCACGGCCTGACGCGCACCCCCGCTCCACAGCACCCCGCCCCACCCCGCTCCGCTCGACCCTCCCCCGAAAGGACACCCCGCCATGGCGACGGGCAGATCCACCACGCTCAGCACCGGGCCCGAGATCCGCACCTACAAGGGCCAGGACCGCGCCCTGCGCGCCGACCGCCTCGGCACGGCCGGCCTGCTGCTCTCCGTACTGGCCGCCAGCGCACCCCTGATGGTGGTCGCCGGCGTGATGCCCACCACCTTCGGCGTCATGGGCGTCGTCGGCCAGCCGCTGCTGTTCGTGATCCTCGGCATCGTCCTCGCGCTCTTCAGCATCGGCTACGCCGAGATGAGCCGGCACGTCCACAACGCCGGCGCCTTCTACGCGTACATCGCCCGCGGCCTCGGCCCCACCGCGGGCGCCGGCGCCTCGCTCGTCGCCCTCGTCGCGTACAGCGCCATGCAGGTCGGCGTCTACGGCATCCTCGGCTTCGAGATCTCCGGCCTCTTCGCCACGTACCTCCACACCAACGTCGCCTGGTGGATACCGGCCCTGGCCGCCGTCGCCGTCACCGGCGCGCTCGGCTGGCTCAAGATCGACCTCAACGCCCGCGTCCTCGGCGTCCTCCTCCTCATCGAGTGCGCCCTCGTCGTCGTCTTCGACGTCGCCGCCCTGGGTGACCCCGGCCCCGAAGGCCTCTCGCTGCACGCGTTCAACCCCGAGACGCTCGGCGGCGCCGGACTCGGCACGGCCCTCTGCTTCTGCATCGCCGCCTTCGTCGGCTTCGAACAGTCCCCGGTCTACGCCGAGGAGACCAGCAAGCCCCACATCGTCGTCTCCCGCGTGATGTTCCTCGCCGTCGGCTTCGTCGCCCTCTTCTTCGCGTTCAGCGCCTGGGCCCTCACCGTCGCCACCGGCCCCTCCGAGGTCGTCAAGACCTCCGCCGAAGCCGGCCCCGGCCTGCTCTTCCAGCTCACCGAGGGCCGCCTCGGCGCCACCTTCACCGACGTCCTGCACGTCCTCTTCGTGACCGGCATGTTCGCCGCCATGCTCAGCTTCCACAACGTGGTCGCCCGCTACGCCTTCGCCATGGGCCGCGAGGGCCTGCTCCCGGCCGCCTTCGGCCGCACCAGCGCGGGCACCGGCGCCCCCGCCACCGGCTCCCTCCTGCAGACCGTCATCGCCACCCTCGTCGTCCTCGCCTTCGCCTTCACCGACGACAAGCCGGCCGGCGACCCCACCACGCCCGTCCTGCACCTGTTCACCTGGATGGGCAGCGTCGGCGCCCTCGGCGTGACCCTTCTCATGGCCGCCGCCTCCTTCGCCGTCATCGCCTTCTTCGTCCGCCGCGGCACCGCCGGCGCCCAGGTCTGGCGGCTCGTCGCGGCCGGCGCCGCCGGAGTCGCCCTGCTCGGCATCGCCGGGTACACCGTGAGGGACTTCGGCGTCCTGGTCGGCGCCGAGGAGGGCTCCGCCCTCAGCTGGCTCCTGCCCGGGATCATCGGCGCCGCCGTGGTGGGAGGACTGCTGTACGGGGTCGTCCTGCGGCGCAGCCGCCCCGAGGTACACGCCCGCATCGGGCTCGGGAACGAGGCCTTCCGCCTCGACCAGGCCGCGGAGGCCGACCCCCGCGACTGACCCCCTCCGCCTCGCTTTCGAGCTCGTACGAAGCCCCCGGCACCTGTTTCCATGGTCGCCGGGGGCTTCTGCGCGAGGAGGGCGGGTTTTGGCCGTGGCCCGGGCTCATGGTCTCCTGTGTCGACAAAACCATCCGACCTCGCACAGGTGACCACCACCCAGCTCCCCTGCGCGGCGGCCCGGACCTGCCTGTCCCACCCACGAAGGCGAAGTCCTACATGAGTGACCGCACCTTGACCGAGGCCCCGGCCCCGGCGTCCGCCCGCCACGTCGACGCCGGTGACGAGGGCTACAGCAAGGACCTCAAGTCCCGCCACATCAACATGATCGCGATCGGCGGGGCGATAGGCACCGGCCTGTTCCTCGGCGCCGGAGGCCGGCTCGCGAACGCCGGCCCCTCCCTCGCGATCGCCTACGCGGTGTGCGGCATCTTCGCCTTCTTCGTCGTCCGGGCCCTGGGCGAGCTCGTGCTCTACCGGCCCTCCTCCGGCGCGTTCGTCTCGTACGCGCGCGAGTTCATGGGGGAGAAGGGCGCCTACACGGCCGGCTGGCTGTACTTCCTGAACTGGTCCACGACCACCGTGGCCGACATCACCGCCGCCGCGACCTACGCGCACTTCTGGTCCCTGTTCACCAGCGTCCCGCAGTGGATCCTCGCCCTGATCGCCCTCGCCGTGGTCCTCACCGCGAACCTGATCTCGGTGAAGTACTTCGGCGAGATGGAGTTCTGGTTCTCCCTCATCAAGGTCGCCGCCCTGGCGATCTTCCTGATCGTCGCGATCTACCTCGTCGCCACCAGCCACGACATCGGCGGCTACACCCCGGGCCTGTCCACCATCACCGACAACGGCGGCATCTTCCCGTCCGGGGTCCTGCCGATGCTCCTGGTGGTCCAGGGCGTCGTCTTCGCGTACGCCTCCGTCGAGCTGTGCGGCGTCGCCGCGGGCGAGACCGAGAACCCCGAGAAGATCATGCCGAAGGCGATCAACTCGATCATGTGGCGCGTCGGCCTCTTCTACGTCGGCTCCGTCGTCCTGCTCGCGATGCTCCTGCCGTACACCGCGTACTCCTCCGACCAGAGCCCCTTCGTCACCGTCTTCGACAAGCTCGGCATCCCCGGCACCGCCGGCATCATGAACCTGGTCGTCCTGACCGCCGCGCTCTCCAGCCTGAACTCCGGCCTCTACTCCACCGGGCGCATCCTGCGCTCGATGGCCATGTCCGGCTCCGCGCCCAAGTTCACCGCCCGCATGAACAAGGGCAAGGTCCCCTACGGCGGCGTGCTCTTCACCGCCGCCTTCGGCCTCGCCGGCGTCGGCCTGAACTACCTGATGCCGAAGGACGCCTTCGAGCTGGTCCTGAACTTCGCCTCGCTGGGCATCCTCGGCACCTGGGCCATGGTCATGATCTGCTCGCTGTTCTTCTGGCGCCGCGCGCAGGAGGGCAGCCTCGAGCGCCCGTCCTACCGCCTGCCCTGGGCCCCGTACACGCAGATCGTCACGCTGGTGTTCCTGCTCACCGTGCTGGTCCTGATGTGGTGCGACGGCGGCGTCGGCCGCACCACGGTCCTGTGCGTCCCCGTCATCGGGGCCGCCCTCGTCGGCGGCTGGTTCCTGGTCCGCCGCCGCGTGGCGGAGATCGCCGCGAACCGCTGACGGCCCGGCCGTGAACGAAGAAGGACCCCGCCCGAGGCGGGGTCCTTCTCGTCGTTGCGGGGCTCGTCGTGACGAGTCTGCGGATCAGGCCTTCTTGACCACGCCGGACTTCAGCTGCATGGCGCCGAAGCCCTCGATCCGGCAGTCGATGTCGTGGCCGTCCACGCCGTCGATGAGCCGGATGTTGCGCACCTTCGTGCCCGCCTTGATCCCGGACGGGCTGCCCTTGACCTTGAGCGCCTTGACCACGGTCACGCTGTCGCCGTCGCTCAGGACGTTGCCGACGGCGTCCTTGACGACCCGCTCCCCGGAACCGGCCCCGTCCTGCGCACCGCCCTCGGCGGGAACCCATTCGTGGCCGCACTCGGGGCACACCACGAGGGCGTTCATCTCATAGGTGTACTCACAGGAGCATTTCGGGCAAGGAGGAAGGTTCTCGATCACACCTTCAGGGTAGCCCGCCCCGGAACGGGTCGAACAAACGCAGAGGAACGCCGCAAAACGCGAAGAACCCCACCGAAGTGGGGTTCTCGCTCTGTGTGTCCGAGGGGGGACTTGAACCCCCACGCCCGATAAAGGGCACTAGCACCTCAAGCTAGCGCGTCTGCCATTCCGCCACCCGGACAAGGTGTCTGTCTCGCGTCCCTCGCGGGCCGTTCCGACGTGGAAAACATTACCAAACATTCCGGGGTCCTCGATCACGCCCCCCGACGGCCGGGGATCGCCCTTGGGGAGAGCCGTCCCACGCGCGAGGATGGGGAGGCAGTCGGCACCGATCAGTGGGAGGAAGCAGCGTGAGCGAGTCGAGCGCGGGCAGGACCGTTTCCGGCGAGGACGAGGTCGTCGACCTCTGCCGGGACCTCATCCGGATCGACACCAGCAACTACGGAGACCACTCCGGCCCCGGCGAACGCAAGGCGGCCGAGTGGGTCGCGGAGAAGCTCGCCGAGGTCGGGCTGGAGCCGCAGATCTTCGAATCCCACAAGGGGCGCGCCTCGACCGTCGCGCGCATCGAGGGGGAGGACCCGTCGAGGCCGGCGCTGCTGATCCACGGGCACACCGACGTCGTGCCGGCGAACGCCGCCGACTGGACCTACGACCCCTTCGCGGGCGAGATCGCCGACGGCTGCGTGTGGGGCCGCGGCGCCGTCGACATGAAGGACATGGACGCGATGACGCTGGCCGTCGTACGCGACCGGCTGCGCAGCGGCCGCAAGCCCCCGCGGGACATCGTGCTGGCCTTCCTCGCCGACGAGGAGGCGGGCGGCGTGTACGGCGCCCGGCACCTCGTGGACAAGCACCCCGGGCTGTTCGAGGGGGTCACGGAGGCGATCGGCGAGGTCGGCGGCTTCTCGTTCACCGTCAACGAGAACCTGCGGCTGTACCTGGTGGAGACCGCCCAGAAGGGCATGCACTGGATGCGGCTCACGGTGGACGGCACCGCGGGACACGGCTCGATGACGAACAACGACAACGCCATCACGGAGCTCTGCGAGGCCGTGGGCCGGCTCGGCCGCCACCAGTGGCCGGTCAGGGTCACCAAGACCGTACGGTCCTTCCTGGACGAGCTCTCCGACGCGCTCGGCACCCCGCTCGACCCGGACGACATGGACGCGACCCTGGCCAAGCTCGGCGGCATCGCCAAGATGGTCGGCGCGACGCTGCGGAACTCGGCCGCCCCGACCATGCTCGGCGCCGGCTACAAGGTGAACGTCATCCCCGGCCAGGCCACCGCACACGTCGACGGCCGCTTCCTGCCCGGCTACGAGGACGAGTTCTTCGCCGACCTCGACCGGATCCTCGGCCCGCGCGTGAAGCGGGAGGACGTGCACGGGGACAAGGCCCTCGAGACGGACTTCGACGGGAAGCTCGTCGACGCCATGCAGGGCGCCCTCAAGGCCGAGGACCCGATCGCGCGGGCGGTCCCGTACATGCTGTCGGGCGGCACGGACGCCAAGTCCTTCGACGACCTCGGCATCCGCTGCTTCGGCTTCGCCCCGCTGCAGCTGCCGCCGGAGCTGGACTTCGCCGGGATGTTCCACGGTGTGGACGAGCGGGTGCCGGTGGACGGGCTGAAGTTCGGCGTGCGCGTGCTCGACCGATTCATTGACAACTGCTGAGAATCGGGAAGGTGTGCGTTTTCCACTGAGAAGAGTGAATGCACTCATACGCTCGTAGCCCTGGTGACGCCTCCTCGTTACAGGTGGTGCGGTCCGCGGCTGGGACCGCATTGCCAACTAGGAGGAACAATGTTCAAGAAGGTTGTCGCCGCTGTGGCTGCCACCGGTGGTCTGGTTCTCGCGGGTGCGGGCCTGGCCCACGCCGACGCGTCTGCCCAGGGTGCGGCCATCGGGTCCCCCGGTGTCCTGTCCGGCAACGTCATCCAGGTCCCGGTCCACGTGCCCGTGAACGTCTGCGGTAACACCGTCAACGTGATCGGCCTGCTGAACCCGGCTTTCGGCAACACCTGCGTCAACGCCTGACGCATCTGAAGTCTTGGGCCCCGGAGCGCATTCCAGCGCTCCGGGGCCGCCGGGCTTCAGGGCCCGGCTGTTCGTACACAGCAGGGGGATGACAACACATGCGACGCAAAGTCCTGATCACCATGGCGGCCGCGGGGGGTGTGCTCGCGCTGGGTGGGGGCTACGCACACGCGGACTCCGGCGCGTCCGGCCATGCCGCGAACTCTCCGGGCGTGCTGTCCGGGAACACCGTCCAGGCACCCGTGGATGTTCCGGTGAACGCCTGCGGCAACACCGTCTCGGTCGTGGGACTGCTGAACCCGGCCTTCGGGAACCGCTGTTCGAACGACTCGGCCACGCCGGACCACCACCCCGGCAATCCGGGGCACCCGGGCAATCCCGGCCACCCGGGCGGGCCCGAGGAGCCGGACGAGCCGTGCGACGACGACGAGCCGAGCCACCCGGGCAACCCCGGCACGCCGGGTCACCCCGGACACCCGGGTACGCCCGGCAACCCCGGCACTCCGGGTCACCCGGGTACGCCCGGGACCCCCGGAAACCCGGGCACGCCCGGCCAGCCTGGTAACCCGGGCACGCCCGGCAATCCCGGTCAGCCCGGCAACCCCGGCACTCCTGGTCAGCCCGGTAACCCGGGTACGCCCGGCAACCCCGGCACTCCGGGTCAGCACGGCACTCCGGGTATGCCCGGCACGCCCGGCGGCTCCACCGGCCCCGGTTCCGGCAGTGTCACGCCCGGCACCCACCCCGGCCAGGGGACCGGGACCGGGATCGCGCCCGCGCAGCACGCGGGGCTCGCTGCCACCGGGGCAGGAGACGTCCTCGGCGTGGGCCTCCCGCTCGCCGCCGGCACGCTGCTGGCCGGTGCCGTGCTCTACCGGCGTTCCCGCAACGCGGCCTGAGAGGCGCCCTCACGACGCGGGCCCCGACCCCGGGGCCCGCGTTCGCCTTTTCGCACGCCGTCCCCGGCCCGCGTCACCAGGTCGCGCGGACCTGGCGGATGATCCTCCGGCGCAGCCGTACCCGGCGACTGCCGTCCCGGTACAGCGCCAGCCGGTCGATCTCCCAGTTCCCGTACTCGGCATGGTCGGTGAGCAGGCGGGTCGCCTCCTTGCGGGGCACACCGCGGGGCACGTACACGTCGACAAATTCGTATTCCGGCATCGCATCTATTGTGCGGGCAGAGCCCTGCTACGGATAGCGTCTGCACTATGTCTGATGCCGCTCTGCCCAGTGTTGCCGAGGTACGCGCCGCCGCCGAGGCGGTCAAGGCCGCGCTCGACCGTCACCTCGCCGCGGTCGAGAGCAGGATCGGGGACGAGGACCCGGCCGTCTACGCCGCTTTCAACGAACTCGCCGCCGCTGCCGAGGAGTACGACGAACTCCTCTACGACCGGTACGACGAGGTCACCCCCTTCGAGATCCCCACGCCCGAGGACGGTGTCCCGTACACCGGGCCCGCCGAGCCCGCCGCCTTCAGCGTGCTCATCCGCCGCGACTACGCCGTCGTCGAACCGCCGAGGCTGATCGCCCAGGCCGAGCGGGTCGCCGCGCACGACCGGGAAGCCGAGCTCGCCTACGACGGCGGCACGGCCGGTGCGCTGGGCGTGCTCTTCGGGGAGTACGAGCCCGACGAGATCGCCTCCCGCTACAAGGAGTTCGGCCTGGAGGAGGGGGACTCCACGCTCTGGATCGCGGCCTCGGAGGAGGTCGCGGAGCCGGGGGAGTGGCTGGGCTCGCCCTTCGGGCACACCGATCCCCAGGACGTACTGCACCGGTTCGACGTCAGCTCCGTCTTCGATGAGGAAGCCGACGATTTCGACGACGACGAGGAAGACGCGGAGGAAGCGGGCGACCAGACGGCCCAGCCCGGCCTGGCGCCCGCCTAGGCCGTCCCGCGCGGCACGCGAAACCGCGGCCCCCGTCCGAACAGGGCGGGGGCCGCGGTGCGTGCCGGTTACTCCGGCTGGTCCTGCGCCGACGCCGCGAGGGCGCGCAGGAGGCCGGTCAGCCGGGTCGTACGCGGCTTCGGCAGCACCTCCGCGACCGCGTGCGGCAGCGCCTGGTCGACGCCGTGCACCACGGACAGATGCCGCTCCGCCCGCCCGAACGCCGTGTACACCCAGTCCCGGGAGAGGGCCTGGGCCGCGTCACCGGGCAGGACGACGACCACGGCCGGCCAGCGGGCGCCGACGGCCTGGTGCGCGGTCACCGCCCAGCCGTGCCGCACCTGCGACTCCACCCGCTCCTTCGGTACGACGATCCGCGCGCCCGCGGCGTCCAGGTGCAGCCCCTGCGCATCGGCCGACACCACCAGCGCCGGCACGGCCCGCCCGGGCGCGGGCACGTGGACGACGCGGTCGCCGGGGTCGAAGCCGCCGAACCGGCCGGGGCCCGGGTTCAGCCGCTCCTTGAGGGCCGCGTTCAGCGCCCGGGTGCCCGCCGAGCCGCCGTGGCCCGGGGTGATCACCTGGACCGCGTCCGCCGGGATCCCGAAGGCGCGCGGCACGGACTCGGCCACCAGCTGCACGGCGCGGTGCACGGCCTCCCCGGCGCCCTGGACCGGGACGATGACGACCTCCTTGCCGGGGGCGTCGACCTGGTTCAGCTCGCCGATCCCGACCCCGGAGACCAGCTCGCCGATCGGGCCGGGGTCGGGGGTGCGGGAGACCAGCTGCGGGCAGGCGCGGGCCGCCAGCACATCGCCGAACACCCGCCCGGGTCCGGCGGATCCGAGCACCCCGGGGTCCCCGGACAGCACCAGCCGGGCCCCGTCGGGAACGGACTCGACGAGCGCGGCGGCGGTCTCCACGTCCAGCTGCGGGGCGTCGAGGACCACGAGCAGGTCCAGCGCGAACTGCCCGTCCGCGTCCCGTCCGGGCCCCTCCGTGCCGGCGAGCAGCCCGGCCACGGTGACGGCGCCCTGCGCGGGGGTGTGCGCGGCCAGGCAGACGCGCAGGCCCAGGTCGCGGGCGGCCGCCAGCAGGGCCAGCGGCTCGGCGCGGGCGGCCTCGCCGCCGGTGTGGGTGACCAGGCCGTGGCCGGAGACGGCGCGGATCAGGTCGGCGCCGGGGCCGGTGGCGGCCTTCTCCCAGTCCGCCGGGTCGTCGAACGTGTTGGCCAGCCGGGCCAGGCCGTCGGCCAGGCTCTCCTCGGCGAGCGCGTAGCCCTCGAGGCCGACGAGGACGCGTACGGGCTGCTCCTCGCCCTCGGCGACGGGCGGACCGAGCGGTTCGTGGAAGACGAGGACGGTGCCCTCGCCGATCGCCTGCTCCAGGGACGCGGCGGGATCCGGGACGCCGTACTGGGAGAGGGCGGACTCCAGGGTGGGGGCCTCCAGGGCGGTGTGCCCCTTGAGTGCGGCCTGCTCCAGCAGCCAGCCCACGAGGGCGGCGGCCCGCCGCTCGTCACCGGGACCGGCCTCGGAGCCGAGCAGGGCCCGGGCGAAGCCGTCGGCCTGGGTGGGACGGACGCCGGTGACGGCGAGGAGCCGCCAGGGGTCGTGGGCGAGCTGCTCCGCGGCGTCTTCGCCAAGGGCGGTGGCGGCGGGTCCGGCCAGCGCCTCGGGGGCGCCGCCGCGAGCCAGTACGGAGCGCACGCCCTCGATGCCGGCGGCGGTGGGGGCCGGGGGCGCGGGCGTGGGTGTGGGGCGGGGGGTCGGTGGTGCGGCGGGGGCCGCGGGTTTGCGGGGCGCGGTCGGGGCCTCGTCGAAGTACACAGGAGAGGGCTTCTCCCCGCTCTCCACGGCCCGTACGGCGGCCAGCAGATCGGCGGCCTTCCCGCTGAGCTTGGCCCCGGCGTCGACCGGGGCCTGCCGTTCCGCCTTGCGGCGGGCGATGCGCTCCCGCTCGATCTTCTGCGCGGCCAACTCGGCCTCGGCCTCGCTGAGCGCGGGCGCGGCCTCGCCCTTCTCCGCCGGGCCGCCGTCGGCCCCCGGCTCTGCCGGGCCGTCCTGATCGGGCTGATCCGGCTGATCCGGCTGATCCGCATCGGGCCCGGGCTCGGGCTCGGCTGCGGGGGTCCGGTCGGCGTGGACTTCGCCGGAGGTGGTCCCTGCGGGGCTTTCCCCCACCCCGCCCCTTCCCGAAACCGTGGGCTCCGCCCCCGGACCCCCGTCCTGGCTCCCGGCTTCGTCGGAGCCGGCCGCCTCGTCGGTCGCCTCCGCGCCCCCGGCTTCGCCGGAGTCGGGGGCTTCGGCGGCGGGCTGGGGCGGCGGGGCGGTGGGGGTGGCCGGGTCCTCCGCGGATGCGGGTCGGCGGTCCGTGCTCACAGCGTGCTCCAGTCGTGGTCGGGGTAGCGGTGCACGGGCGCCGACACATCGTCCAACGCCCGGCAGATCTCCTCGGGAAGAGTAAGGGCCTCCACCGACAACGCCTCGCTGAGCTGCGCGGACGTCCGCGCCCCGACGATCGGTGCGACCACCCCCGGGCGGTCCCGGATCCACGCCAGGGCCACCTGGAGCGGGGTCACGGCCAGGCCGTGGGCCGCCGTCGCCACCGCGTCCACGATGCCGCTCGCCGCGTCGTCCAGGTACGGGTCCACGAAGCCCGCCATGGTCGGCGAGGCCCCCCGCGAGTCCGCCGGCGTGCCGCCCCGGTACTTGCCCGTCAGGACGCCGCGGCCCAGCGGGGAGGACGGGAGCAGCCCGACGCCGAGGTCCAGCGCCGCGGGGAGGACCTCGCGCTCCACGCCCCGCTGGAGGAGGGAGTACTCCATCTGCGTCGACGCCAGTCGCGTCCGCACACCCGGGGCGGCGAGCTGCCACGTCGCCGCCTTCGCCAGCTGCCAGCCGCTGAAGCCCGACACCCCCGCGTACCGGACCCGGCCGCTGCTCACCGCCAGGTCCAGCGCCTGCAGGGTCTCCTCCAGCGGGGTCCCCGGGTCGAAGGCGTGGACCTGCCAGAGGTCCACGTAGTCGGTGCCCAGGCGGGCCAGCGAGGTATCCAGCGCCGACAGGAGATGGCCGCGCGAGCCGTTGAACCGGCGGTCCGGGTCCCGTACGGACCCCGACTTGGTGGCGATCACCAGGTCCTGGCGGGGGACCAGCCCACCCACCAGCTGCCCGAGGAGGTACTCCGCCTCACCGCCCCCGTACACGTCGGCGGTGTCGACGAGCGTGCCGCCCGCCTCCCAGAACGTCTTCAACTGCTCGGCAGCGCCCGACTCGTCCGGTCCCTCCGCGGAACGGCCCCAGGTCAGGGTGCCGAGGCCGATCCGGGACACGCGCAGTCCGGTGCGGCCGAGATGCCTCTGCTCCATGACCGCTGAGACTACTGGGGCACTGACGCGGGGAGCCCTGGCGCGCTACAGTCCCCCGCAGACCTACGTTACTGATCGGTAAACCGGTAAGGGGACGACACATGCGGCTCGGCATCAATCTCGGCTACTGGGGCGCTGGCATGGACGCCGACAACCTCGCCGTGGCCCAGGAGGCGGACCGCCTCGGCTACGACGTCTGCTGGGCCGCGGAGGCCTACGGCTCCGACGCCCCGACCGTGCTCGCCTGGGTCGCCGCCCAGACCGAGCGCATCGACGTCGGCTCCGCGATCCTGCAGATCCCGGCCCGCCAGCCCGCGATGACCGCCATGACGGCCGCCACCCTCGACTCCCTCACCAAGGGCCGCTTCCGCCTCGGCCTCGGCGTCTCCGGCCCCCAGGTCTCCGAGGGCTGGTACGGCGTCAAGTTCGACAAGCCGCTCGCCCGCACCCGGGAGTACGTGGAGATCGTCCGCAAGGCGATGACCCGCGAGCGCCTCAGCTACGAGGGCGAGCACTGGACGCTCCCGCTGCCGGGCGGCCCCGGTAAGCCGATCAAGCTCACCGTGCACCCCGAGCGCGAGCACATCCCGCTCTACATCGCCGCCATCGGGCCGAAGAACCTGGAGCAGACCGGCGAGATCGCCGACGGCGCCCTGCTCATCTTCCCGGCCGCCGAGCACTTGGAGGCCACCGCGCTCACCCACATCCGGGCGGGCCGCGAGAAGGTCGGGCTGACCATGGAGGGCTTCGACGTCTGCCCGACCGTGCCGCTGGCCGTCGGCGACGACGTGACCGCCCTCGCCGACATGTTCCGCCCGTACACGGCCCTGTACGTCGGCGGCATGGGCAGCCGGAAGCAGAACTTCTACAACCAGCTCGCGCAGCGCATGGGCTACGAGAAGGAAGCCGCAGAGATCCAGGACAAGTACCTGGCGGGCGACAAGACGGGCGCCGCCGCGGCCGTCCCGCACTCGCTGATCGACTCCACCACCCTGCTCGGCTCCGTCGAGCGGATCGCGGACGGGATGCGGGCCTACGCCGAGGCCGGGGTCACGACCCTCACGCTCGCCCCGGCCGGGTTCACCCTGGACGAGCGGATCACCGCCCTGCGGGCGGGTACGGAGGCCATGGAGCGCGCCGGCCTGGCCTAGGGCATCGAGCACGGGCCCTGCGGCCGTGGTGGGGGCTCGGGGGTCTTCCCCGCCACGGCCGACACAGTCAACAACGCGGGCGGCACCCTTCGGGTTACGCCCGCGCATTCACCCCTTCACATCGTTCATTCGGCCGATCCGTGCGACCCCTCGGTTGCCCGGCCCCCGGATCGGCCGTTGACTCGATGCATGCTCTCTGCGCGCAGCCTGTTCCAGGAGATCGTCGACAACGACGACTCGTTCCAGCTGTTCTGCTCCATCGCCGCCAGCGGGGAGAGCCAGGGCGGCTGGGAGAACGCCCGGATCGCGGCCCTGGTGCCCGACAGCATGCGCGAGCTGGCACCCAAGATCATCCGGCACGGCGCCGACGAGGACAAGCACGGCCGGATCTTCCAGGCCCTGCTCCGCAAGCGCGGCCTGCCGCCCGTCCCCGTGCCGCCCGAGACCGACTACACGATGCTGCTCGAGCGGCGCGGCATCGGCCTCGCGCACGAGAAGCTGCGCCGCGCCGAGCCGCTGACCGAGCGGGACATCGTCGTCTACCTCTCGCACAGCCGGGTCACCGAACAGCGCGCCGCCGACCAGATGGTCATGCTCCTGCGGCAGTTCGGGGACCACCCCGAGGTCGGCAAGGCCATCCGGATGATCAGCCACGACGAGGACAACCACCTCGCCTACTGCCACGAGGAGCTGCTCCGCCTCGTGCGCGAGGGGCACGGCCGGACCATCCAGCGGGTGCTGCGCGACAGCGCCCTCGTCGAGATCTCCGTCTACCGGGACGTGAGCCTCGCCGTCATGGGCCACATGGGCCGGCTGCTGCGCTGGCCCGCGCCCAAGGCGGCCGCGCTGGCCGCCGGGATCCGCGGCCTGTACGCGTACGAGCGGTTCGCCGGCTGGCACCGGATGATCAGCCTGAGCCTGCCGGAGCGGCGCAACGCGCTGGGCGGCCTACCGGTGACCGAGCACGAGTACGCGTAGGAGGGCGCCGGCGCTACAGCCAGCCGCGGGTCTTGAACATGCGGTGCAGGCCCAGACAGACGCCCGCCATCACCAGGAGCACCGCCGGATAGCCCCAGGGCTGCCGCAGCTCCCACATGTGCTGGAAGTTCATCCCGTAGATCCCCGCCACCATGGTCGGGACGGCCGCCATCGCCGCCCAGGCCGAGATCTTGCGCATGTCGTCGTTCTGCCGGACGCCCATCTGCGCCAGGTGCGCGGCCAGCGCGTCCGACAGCAGCCGGTCCAGGCCCTCGATGTACTCGCTCGCCTTCGTCAGGTGGTCGGCGACGTCGCGGAAGAACGGCTGCGCGTGCTCGTGCACGAAGGGAACGTTCCCGAAGGCGAGGCGGTCCATCGGCTGGAGCAGCGGGCTCGTCGCCCGGCGGAACTCCAGCACCTGCCGCTTGAAACCGTAGATCCGGGCGGCGGTGTTCTTGGTGTCCGTGGCCTGCGGCGCGAAGACATCGGCCTCCACCTCCTCCAGGTCGGCCTGGAGCTCGGCCGCGACCTCGATGTAGTGGTCGACCACTGCGTCGGACACCGCGTACAGCACCGCCGTCGGACCGTGCCGCAGGACCTCCGGCTCCTGCTCCAGCCGCTGGCGCACGGCGGCCAGCGCGGCCCCCTCGCCGTGCCGGACCGTGACCACGAAGGAGTCCCCGATGAAGAGCATCAGCTCGCCCGCGGTCACCGTGTCGGTGTCGTCGTCGTACGTCACCGGCTTGAGGACGACGAACAGCGAGTCGTCGTACACCTCGAGCTTGGGGCGCTGGTGCGCGGTCAGCGCGTCCTCCACCGCCAGCTTGTGGAGCCGGAACTCGTGGCTGACGTGCTCGAATTCCTCCTCCGTCGGCTCGTACATGCCGATCCAGAGGAAGGCGTCACCGCTCGCCCGCGCCTCGTCGAGAGCGTCCGAGAGGTCCTCGGGCGCAGGGGAACGGCGGCCGTCCCGGTACATGGCGCAGTCGACAATCACGAGGGGCATTCTCCCCTGCCCGCGCCCGGCCCGCACCCGGCGGGCACCGCGCCCCCTGGTTCCGGCCGCCAACGCCTAGGCTTTGGGTCATGGCCACGCTGATCCTCGTACGACACGGGCGGTCCACCGCCAACACCGCAGGGCTGCTCGCCGGATGGACTCCGGGAGTGGCCCTCGACGAGCGCGGCGCCGAGCAGGCGGCGGCGCTGCCCGGGCGGCTCGCCGCGGTACCGCTCGCCGCAGCCGTCAGCAGCCCGCTGCAGCGCTGCCGGGAGACCCTCGCCCCGCTGCTCGCCGCGCGCCCGGAACTGGCGCTGCACACCGACGACCGGATCGGCGAATGCCACTACGGCGACTGGTCGAACCGCAAACTCTCGGAGCTGGGCGATGAACCGCTGATGAAGATCGTCCAACAGCGCCCCTCGGCCGCCGCCTTCCCGGGCGGGGAGTCCATGCGCGCCATGCAGGCGCGCGCGGTGGACGCCGTGCAGGAGTGGAACGCGCGGATCGAGGAGGAGCACGGGAGCGACGCCGTCTTCCTCATGTGCTCGCACGGCGACGTCATCAAGTCCCTTGTCGCGGACGCCCTCGGCATGCACCTGGACCTCTTCCAGCGCATCCACGTGGACCCCTGCTCGGTCACGGCCGTCCGCTACACGCCGACACGCCCGTTCCTGCTCCGGCTCGGCGACACCGGGGACTTCGGCTCGCTCGCCCCGCGCCCGGCCCGTGCACCGGACGCGGCCGCGGCGGAAACGGAGACCTTCGAAAGCGCGACCGAAGACGGCGGGAACGCCGTCGTGGGGGGCGGTGCGGGCGCGGCGTGATCGAACGGCGCAGTAGGGTGGACTGGCCCAAATAAACGAGCACGGCGGGGCGAGCACGGCTCCGCGAGCAAAGCCACGAGCACCGCCACAAGAGCAGCCACACGCGTGCAGCCTGCCCCTGCCGCCGAGACTTGGAGACTGGACGTGCCCCGTCAGGTGTTCCTCTACGACCCGCCGGACCGCTTCGTGGCCGGCACGGTCGGCCTTCCGGGACGCCGTACGTTCTTCCTGCAGGCATCGTCCGGCCCCCGCGTCACCAGCGTCTCCCTGGAGAAGACCCAGGTCGCGGCGCTGGCCGAGCGGATGGACGAGCTGCTGGACGAGGTCGTACGGCGCACCGGGGGCAATGCCCCGGTCCCGGCCGTCGCCCCCGCCGAGGCCACCGACACCGCGCCGCTGGACGTCCCGGTCGACGAGGAGTTCCGCGTCGGCACCATGGCCCTGGCCTGGGACGGCGAGGAACAGCGGATGATCGTCGAGGCGCAGGCTCTGGTGGAACTCGACGCCGACTCGGAAGAGGATCTCGCCGAGGCGGAGGAGCGGCTGCTCCAGGACGAGGAGAACGGCCCGCCGATGCTGCGGGTCCGTCTCAGCGGCGCCCAGGCCCGGGCCTTCGCCAAGCGGGCCCTGGACGTGGTCAACGCCGGCCGGCCGCCGTGCCCGCTGTGCAGCCTGCCGCTGGATCCCGAGGGCCACGTGTGCCCGCGCCAGAACGGCTACCGGCGCCAGGCGTGACCGTCACGGGGGAACTTGAGGAACTGCTCGCCAAGGGCGAGCTCACCGTCGTCGGCCGGATCCGCGAGGCGTCCAACGCCGTGCTGCTGTGCACGGTGACGTACGGGGACGCCAGCGCCGACTGCGTGTACAAGCCGGTCAAGGGGGAGCGCCCGCTGTGGGACTTCCCGGACGGGAACCTCGCGCAGCGGGAGGTCGCCGCCTACCTGGTCTCCGAGGCCATGGGATGGGGCCTGGTGCCGCCGACCGTGCTGCGCGACGGGCCGTACGGCGAAGGCATGGTCCAGCAGTGGATCGAGTCCGCGCCCGCCGAGGACGGGCCGCAGGACGCCGCGGAGTCGGACGAGAGCGGCCTGCTGGCCCTCGTCGAGGGCGAGGAGGCGGGGGAGGGCTGGAAGCCGGTCGCCCTCGCCGACGTCGGGGAGGGCCGCACCGCGCTGCTCGTGCACGCCGACGACCCGCGGCTGCGCCGGCTCGCCGTCCTCGACGCCGTGATCAACAACGGCGACCGCAAGGGCGGCCACCTGCTGCCCGCGCCCGACGGGCGGCTCTACGGCATCGACCACGGGGTGACCTTCCACCGCGAGGACAAGCTGCGGACCCTGCTGTGGGGCTGGGCGGGCGAACCGCTGACCGACGAGGCGCGCGAGGTGCTGGCCGCCCTGGCCGCCCGGCTGGCCGAGGGGGAGCCGCTCGCCACCCGGCTGGCCGAACTGATCACACCGGTCGAGCTGGCCGCGGTACGGGCCCGCGTGGCCCATCTGCTGCGCACCGGGGTGCATCCGCAGCCGTCCGGGCAGTGGCCCGCGATCCCCTGGCCGCCGGTCTGAACCGGCCGGACCGGGCACGCACAGAATCGGCCAGATCGCAAGAGTGCCGATCAAGCCAACAGTGCAGGTCCGGTTCGTTTTCGGAACACGCGTCCGGTTAGGCTCGAGACATGCATGCCTGGCCCGCTTCTGAGGTCCCCGCCCTGCCTGGCAAGGGCCGCGACCTCCAGATCCACGACACCGCGACCCAGGGGACGATCACCCTCGCCCCCGGTCCCGTCGCCCGTATCTACGTCTGCGGCATCACTCCGTACGACGCGACCCACATCGGTCACGCGGCGACCTACAACGCGTTCGACCTCGTCCAACGCGTGTGGCTCGACACCAAGCGGCAGGTTCACTACGTCCAGAACGTGACGGACGTGGACGATCCGCTGCTGGAGCGGGCGCTGCGCGACAACCTGGACTGGACCGAGCTCGCGGAGCGCGAGACGGCCCTCTTCCGCGAGGACATGACCGCCCTGCGGATGCTGCCCCCGCAGCAGTACATCGGCGCCGTCGAGGCCATACCGGGCATCGTGCCGCTGGTGGAGCGGCTGCGGGACGCCGGCGCGGCGTACGAGCTGGACGGCGACGTCTACTTCTCGGTCGAGTCCGACGAGCACTTCGGCAAGGTCTCCAACCTGGACGCCGAGGCGATGCGGCTGCTGTCCGCGGAGCGCGGCGGCGACCCGGAGCGCCCGGGGAAGAAGAACCCGCTGGACCCGATGCTGTGGATGGCGGCGCGTCCGGGCGAGCCGAGCTGGGAAGGCGCCACCCTGGGCCGCGGCCGGCCCGGCTGGCACATCGAGTGCGTCGCCATCGCCCTGGACCACCTGGGCATGGGCTTCGACATCCAGGGCGGCGGCTCCGACCTGGCGTTCCCGCACCACGAGATGGGCGCCTCGCACGCGCAGGTGCTGACGGGCGAGTTCCCGATGGCCAAGGCGTACGTGCACGCGGGCATGGTCGCGCTGCACGGCGAGAAGATGTCGAAGTCGAAGGGCAACCTGGTCTTCGTCTCCGCGCTGCGGCGCGCCGGGGTGGACCCGGCGGCGATCCGCCTCGCCCTGCTCTCGCACCACTACCGGGCCGACTGGGAGTGGACGGACGAGGTCCTCGCGCAGGCGGTGGCCCGCCTGGAGCGCTGGCGCGCGGCCGTGTCCCGGCCGGACGGCCTGCCGGCGGACGCGCTCGTCGAGGAGGTCCGCGAGGCGCTGGCTAACGATCTGGACGCCCCTGCCGCGCTGGCGGCGGTGGACCGCTGGGCGGACGCCCAGAACGCCTCCGACGGGGACGACGAGTCGGCGCCGGGCCTGGTCTCCCGGACGGTCGACGCCCTCCTGGGCGTGGCCCTGTAACCCCCGCAGCCGAAGCCGCCGATGCCCCCTGTCCTTCCGGGCAGGGGGCATCGGCGTGTTCCGGGCCGGCCGGCTACGCCTCCGGAGGCGTGTCCTCCTCGTCCGGGGACGGCGGCTCCTCACCCGAGGGGTCCGGCTTGCGCTTCGGGGGGCGGGTCAGGCCGCTGCTCGTGTCGCGGAGGTAGGAGCCGTCGCCCGGCTCGGCCGAGGGCCCCGCCGGGTCGCGGCGCCGCAGGTACCGCTCGAACTCCCGCGCGATGGCGTCTCCCGAGGCCTCCGGCAGGTCCGCCGTGTCCCGCGCCTCCTCCAGCGTCTGGACGTACTCCGCCACCTCGCTGTCCTCCGCCGCCAGTTGGTCCACGCCGAGCTGCCACGCCCGCGCGTCCTCCGGGAGTTCGCCCAGCGGGATCCGGATGTCGATCAGATCCTCCAGCCGGTTCAGCAGGGCCAGCGTCGCCTTCGGGTTCGGCGGCTGGGAGACGTAGTGCGGGACCGCCGCCCACAGGGACACCGCGGGCACCCCGGCGTGGGTGCAGGCCTCCTGCAGGACGCCCACGATCCCGGTCGGGCCCTCGTACTTCGTCTCCTCCAGGTCCATCGTGCGCGCCAGGTCCGGGTCCGAGGTGACCCCGCTGACCGGCACCGGCCGCGTGTGCGGGGTGTCCCCGAGCAGCGCCCCCAGGATCACGACCATCTCCACGCCCAGTTCGTGGGCGAAGCCCAGGATCTCGTTGCAGAACGACCGCCACCGCATGGACGGTTCGATGCCGCGCACGAGCACGAGGTCACGCGGCTTCGCGCCGCCGATCCGGACCACCGACAGCCTCGTCGTCGGCCACGTGATCTTCCGTACCCCGTTGTCCAGCCACACCGTCGGCCGGTTGACCTGGAAGTCGTAGTAGTCCTCGGCGTCCAGCGCCGCGAAGACCTCGCCCTTCCACTCCCGGTCCAGGTGCGCGACCGCACCGGAGGCCGCGTCACCCGCGTCGTTCCAGCCCTCGAACGCGGCCACCATGACCGGGTCGATCAGCTCGGGCACGCCCTCAAGCTCGATCACCCAGGTCTCCTTCCGAAGTTCCCTTGCGTACGTGGGTCAGCCTAAGCCTTGAGGGGACACCGGCCACAGCCCACGACAGAGGGGCGGTTCCCCTCGGAACCGCCCCTCTTCCCCACCTGCGTACGAGCTATGCCTTGCGGCGCAGCATCTCCTCGACCCGCGCGCGCACGGAGTCGTCGTCCAGGCCGCGGACCGTCACCGTGGTGCGGCGGCGCAGCACGTCGTCGACCGTCTCGGCCCACTCGTTGTCGCGGGCGTAGGCGACCTGCGCCCAGATCTCCGGGCCGTCCGGGTGGATCCGCTCGGCCAGCGCCGGGTCCTCGTTCGCGAGGCGCGCGATGTCGAAGGCCAGCGAGCCGTAGTGCGAGGCCAGGTGGCGGGCGGTGAGCGGGTCCATCCGCGTGCCGGGCTCGCGGTCCACCAGCAGGCGGTGCGCGACGGCGTTCGGGTTGGCGACACCGGGCAGCGGCACCCGGCGTACGAGCGACTTCACCGGCTCCATGTCGTCGGTGAGCGGGCTGCCGGGCAGCTTGGCCAGCTTGTCCATGACGACGCGGCCGATGTGCCGGTACGTCGTCCACTTGCCGCCGGCCACCGACAGCATGCCGCCGGCGCCCTCGGAGACGACGGTCTCGCGCTTGGCCTTCTCGACGCCGCCGGGGCCACCGGGCAGCACCCGCAGGCCGGCGAAGGCGTACGTCATCAGCGAGCGGTCGAGGTCGGCGTCCTTCACCGAGAATGCGGCCTCGTCCAGGATCTGCTGGATGTCGGACTCGGTGGCGCGCACGTCCGCCGGGTCGCCCTCGTACTTCTCGTCGGTGGTGCCGAGCAGCAGCTGGTCCTCCCACGGGAGGGCGAAGGTGATGCGGTACTTGTCGATCGGGGTGGCCATGGCGGCCTTCCACGGCGACTTGCGCTTCATGACGATGTGCGCGCCCTTGGAGAGGCGGATCGACGGCATCGAGTGCTTGTCTTCCATGCGCCGCAGGTGGTCCACCCACGGGCCGGTGGCGTTGAGCACGACGCGTGCGTCGACGCCGAACTCGGTGCCGTCGAGGCGGTCCTTGAGCTCGGCACCGCTGACCCGGCCGCGCGTCATGCGCAGGCCGGTGACCTCGGCGTGGTTCAGGACGACGGCGCCCGACTCGACGGCCGCGCGGACCGTCATGACGGCGACGCGGGAGTCGTTCATCTGGTGGTCGTAGTAGACCGCGACGGCCTTGAGGTTGTCCGTCTTCAGGCCCGGGTTGTCGGCGGCGGCACGGGCCGGGGATATGACCTTGCCCATGCCGTCGCCGAAGGCCGAGAGGGCGGAGTAGGCGAAGACGCCCGCGCCCAGCTTGGCCGCACCCACCGGTCCGCCCTTGTAGACCGGCAGGTAGAAGGTGAGCGGGTTGACCAGGTGCGGGGCCACGTCCTTGGCCAGCACCCGACGCTCGTGGTGGTTCTCGGCGACCAGCTTGACCGCGCCGGTCTGCAGGTAGCGCAGACCGCCGTGGACGAGCTTGGAGGAGGCCGAGGAGGTGGCGCCGGCGAAGTCGCCGGCGTCCACCATGGCAACCCGCAGACCCGACTGCGCGGCGTGCCAGGCCACCGAGGTGCCCAGGATTCCACCGCCGATGACCAGCAGGTCGTACGTGGCCTTGGCCAGCTGCTCACGGGTCTCGGCGCGGCTCGCGTTCGAACCGGCGGTCGGGTGCGTACCCAGGGTGGGGACGCTCTGCAGGCTGCTCATATCTCTTAGCTCCTCGTCGATTGACTCAGCTGGTGCGTCAGCTGGCGTCTTCGTCGTCGATCCAGCCCATGGACCGCTCGACGGCCTTGAGCCAGCTCTTGTACTCGCGGTCGCGCTGCTCGGCGGGCATCCGCGGGGTCCACTCCGCCGCGCGGCGCCAGTTGGCGCGCAGGGCGTCGGTGTCGGGCCAGAAGCCGACGGCCAGGCCGGCGGCGTAGGCGGCGCCGAGGCAGGTGGTCTCCGCGACCATGGGACGGACCACGGGGGCGTCCACGAAGTCGGAGAGGGTCTGCATCAGCAGGTTGTTGGAGGTCATGCCGCCGTCGACCTTGAGGGCCGCGAGCTCGACGCCCGAGTCCTTGGTCATGGCGTCGGTGATCTCGCGGGTCTGCCAGGCGGTGGCCTCCAGGACGGCACGGGCGATGTGCGCCTTGGTGACGTACCGGGTGAGGCCGGCGATCACACCGCGGGCGTCGGAGCGCCAGTACGGGGCGAACAGGCCGGAGAAGGCCGGCACGAAGTAGGCGCCGCCGTTGTCGTCGACCGAGAGCGCGAGGGTCTCGATCTCGGCCGCGGTCTTGATCATGCCCATCTGGTCGCGCATCCACTGGACGAGCGAGCCGGTGACGGCGATGGAGCCCTCCAGGGCGTAGACCGGCTTCTGGTCGCCGATCTTGTAGCCGACCGTGGTCAGCAGGCCGCTGTAGGAGTTGATGACCTTGTCGCCGGTGTTCATCAGCATGAACGTGCCGGTGCCGTACGTGGACTTGGCCTCGCCCTCGGCGAAACAGGTCTGGCCGAAGAGCGCGGCCTGCTGGTCACCGAGCGCCGAGGCGACCGGGACACCGGCGAGGACGCCGTCCTTGACGTGGCCGTAGACCTCGGCGGAGGACTTGATCTCGGGGAGGATGTCGAGCGGCACCTCCATGGACTCCGCGATCTTGGGGTCCCACTCCAGGCTGTGCAGGTTCATCAGCATGGTGCGCGAGGCGTTGGTGACGTCCGTGACGTGCACACCGCCCTGGGCGCCACCGGTGAGGTTCCAGATGACCCACGAGTCCATGGTGCCGAAGAGGATGTCGCCGGCCTCGGCGCGCTCGCGCAGGCCCTCGACGTTGTCGAGCAGCCAGCGGGCCTTCGGACCGGCGAAGTAGCTCGCCAGCGGCAGGCCGGTCTCGCGGCGGAAACGGTCCTGGCCGACGTTGCGGCCGAGCTCCTTGCACAGGGCGTCGGTGCGGGTGTCCTGCCAGACCAGCGCGTTGTGTACCGGCTCGCCGGTGTTCTTGTCCCACAGGACGGTGGTCTCGCGCTGGTTGGTGATGCCGACGGCCTTGACGTCCGCCGCGGTGATCTCGGCCTTGGCGATGGCCCCGGCGACGACCTCCTGGACGTTGGTCCAGATCTCGGTGGCGTCGTGCTCGACCCAGCCCGGCTTCGGGAAGATCTGCTCGTGCTCCTTCTGGTCGACGGCGACGATGCGGCCGTCGCGGTCGAAGACGATGCAGCGGGAAGAGGTGGTGCCCTGGTCGATCGCGGCGATGAAGGGGCCGGTGCTGCTGGTCATGTGGCTGCTCCTGGCAGGTCTCTGAGTAGGCGAATCAGGGGGCGGTGCGGATCTTGCGATACGTGCCGATGCTGATCAGGCGAACGCGATGTTGTACAGACCACCGGCGAGGGCGGCACCGACGAGCGGGCCGACCACCGGGATCCAGGAGTATCCCCAGTCGGAGCCGCCCTTGTTGGGGAGCGGCAGCAGGGCGTGGACGATGCGCGGACCGAGGTCGCGGACCGGGTTGATGGCGTAGCCGGTCGGGCCGCCGAGCGAGAGGCCGATGCCGACGACGACGAAGGAGGTGATCAGGACGCCGATGACGCCGAGGCCCTTGCCGCCGTCCTGGAGGCCCTGGGTCAGGATCGCCAGGACCAGGACGGCCGTGCCGATGATCTCGGTCACGAGGTTCTGGACTATGTTGCGGATCTCGGGGCCGGTGGAGAAGACACCGAGCACCGGGCCGGCCTGGTCGTGCGGGTGCGGGTCCTCGGGGCCGAGCTTGGCGTCCTTGATGTGCTCCGGGTCGGAGAGGTGCACCCGGAACTGTCCGTAGTACGTGATCCACATCAGGACCGCGCCGAGCATGGCGCCGAGGAGCTGTCCGGCGAAGTAGACCGGAGTGTTGCTCCAGTCGCCGTCCTTGATGGCCAGGCCGACGGTGACCGCCGGGTTGAGGTGCGCACCGGAGAGCGGGGCGGACACGTAGGCGGCGATCAGAACGGCGAAACCCCAGCCGAACGTGATGGCGAGCCATCCTGCGTTCCGGGCCTTGGAGCTCTTGAGTGTCACGGCGGCGCAGACGCCACCGCCGAGCAGTGTGAGCAGGGCGGTACCGATGGTCTCGCCGATGAAGATGTCGGAGGTGGACACCCGCGACTCCTTTGCCTTGCAGGGGTGGGCGGACACCGGGTCCCGTCCGGTGGTCCGCGCACTCGGTGAGTGCTTCACCGGTCCTTGGCCTTGCCACACCCTAACGCGTATTGCCGGTAGGTGTTCGACAATGCCGACCGATGAACGGCAGTTTTCCGCCCAAGTGAAGAACGCGTCAAGGGTCGGCCAGGCCAAAGTGTCGGATCGTTACCACTAGGTGCGATCAGCCAAACCCGGCCATCAGATGGCCGGGATATGGCGAAAAGAGGGCAGAAAGCGGCCAGGCAGTGGCTGAAAATCGCCGGAAGGGGCCTAGAACCGGCCCGCGCCGAGGTCGCGTGAAACAGCGCGCGCACAGTCCCGTACGGACGCCACGAGGCTCGCCCGGGGCTCCCCGGACTCCCCGCACACCCGCTCCACGGCCCCCGCGACCGCCACCGCGCCCACCGGCATCCGGCGCCGGTCGTGGATCGGCGCCGCCACCGAGGCGATGCCGTCCCAGGTCTCCTCGATGTCCGCGGCCCAGCCGCGCGCCCGGGTCAGGTCGAGGATCTCCTCGAAGCCCGCGCCGTCGACGACCGTCCGGG
This sequence comes from Streptomyces sp. NBC_01296, assembly GCF_035984415.1. Classification (NCBI taxonomy): domain Bacteria; kingdom Bacillati; phylum Actinomycetota; class Actinomycetes; order Kitasatosporales; family Streptomycetaceae; genus Streptomyces; species Streptomyces sp. NBC_01296. The sequence goes on from NZ_CP130720.1 coordinate 6,686,598, forward strand.
GCGTGAACGCCTCGCGCTCCGCCTCCAGAGCCTCGCCGTGGGCGACCGGGTCGTACGCCGACAGGACCTTGCCCAGGGCCGTCGAGTGCAGCGGCTGCATCGCGCCCACCTCCAGCACCTGACGGCTGTCGTCCGGACGGAACACGTGGTGCATGATCAGCACCCCGCTCTGGTGGAGTACGCCCACGTAGACGCTCTCGCCGCTCGCGCGGGCCAGATCATCCGTCCAGACCAGCGCACGGGCCCGCAGCTCGTGCACGTCCAGATAGCTGTTGCCCAGGCGCAGCAGCTCCGCGCCCAGCTGGTACCGGCCCGAGGCGGGGTCTTGCTCCACGAAGCCCTCGGCCTGCAGCGTGCGCAGGATCCCGTGGGCCGTGCCCTTGGCCAGGCCCAGGGAACTGGCCACGTCCGAGAGGCCCAGCCGGCGCTCGCCGCCCGCCAGGAGTCGCAGCATCGCAGCGGCTCGTTCGAGCGACTGGATGTTCCGTGCCATCGCGCAGCCTCCTGCTGACGTAGTTCGACAATGCTGAACAGTATCGGTCGATGTCGACCTTGTGCATGGTTGGGCAACTGTTCAGGCCTCCGTCGACCAGGACACCCCTGGCAGACCCCCGCGCACAGAATGCAGTCCGCCACGTGGGACGCCCCCACCGGGGTTGGTGCCGCGCGGTTACCCTGACCGCGTGCACCCTTGACACAGCAAGGGTGCAAAGCCGACAGCCGTCGCATCCCAGGGAGCTCAACCATGGCCTCGTTGCCGAACCCGCCCGCTGACACCCAGACCAGGGCCGACGCCCTCCGAGAGGCGCTCGCGACCCGCGTGGTCGTCGCCGACGGAGCCATGGGAACGATGCTCCAGGCGCAGGACCCCTCGATGGAGGACTTCCAGCAGCTGGAGGGCTGCAACGAGGTCCTCAACGTCACCCGCCCCGACATCGTGCGCACGGTGCACGACGCGTACTTCGCGGTGGGCGTGGACTGCGTCGAGACCAACACCTTCGGTGCGAACTTCGCGGCACTCGCCGAGTACGACATCCCCGAACGCAATTTCGAGCTGTCGGAGTCCGGCGCCCGGATCGCCCGCGAGGTCGCCGACGAGTACACCGCGAAGAGCGGGCAGCAGCGCTGGGTCCTCGGCTCCATGGGCCCCGGCACCAAGCTGCCCACCCTCGGACACATCGGCTACGCGACGATCCGCGACGCCTACCAGGTCAACGCCGAGGGCCTGATCTCCGGCGGGGCCGACGCCCTGCTCGTCGAGACCACCCAGGACCTCCTGCAGACCAAGTCCTCCGTCATCGGCGCCCGGCGCGCGATGGAGGCGCTCGGCGTCTCCGTCCCGCTGATCTGCTCCGTGACCGTCGAGACCACCGGCACCATGCTGCTGGGCTCCGAGATCGGCGCCGCGCTCACCGCGCTGGAGCCGCTCGGCATCGACATGATCGGCCTGAACTGCGCCACCGGCCCCGCCGAGATGAGCGAGCACCTGCGCTACCTGGCGCGGCACTCGCGCATCCCGCTCTCCTGCATGCCGAACGCCGGCCTGCCCGTCCTCGGCAAGAACGGCGCCCACTACCCGCTGTCCGCCCCGGAGCTCGCCGACGCCCAGGAGACCTTCGTCCGCGAGTACGGGCTCTCCCTCGTCGGCGGCTGCTGCGGTACGACCCCGGAGCACCTGCGCCAGGTCGTCGAGCGGGTCCGCGCCCTGAGCCCGGCCGTCCGCGAGCCCCGGCCGGAGCCCGGCGCGTCCTCCCTCTACCAGACGGTCCCGTTCCGCCAGGACACCGCGTACATGGCGATCGGCGAGCGGACGAACGCGAACGGGTCGAAGAAGTTCCGCGAGGCCATGCTCGAGGCCCGCTGGGACGACTGCGTCGAGATGGCCCGCGACCAGATCCGCGAGGGCGCGCACATGCTCGACCTCTGCGTGGACTACGTGGGCCGCGACGGCGTCGCCGACATGAAGGAGCTCGCCGGCCGGTTCGCGACGGCCTCGACGCTGCCGATCGTCCTGGACTCCACCGAGGTTCCCGTTCTCCAGGCCGGCCTGGAGAAGCTCGGCGGCCGCGCCGTCATCAACTCCGTCAACTACGAGGACGGCGACGGCCCGGAGTCCCGTTTCGCCAAGGTCACCCGGCTGGCCCAGGAGCACGGCGCCGCGCTGATCGCGCTCACCATCGACGAGGAGGGCCAGGCCCGCACCGCCGAGCACAAGGTCGCCATCGCCGAACGGCTGATCGACGACCTGACCGGCAACTGGGGCATCAACGAGTCGGACATCCTCATCGACACCCTGACCTTCACGATCTGCACCGGTCAGGAGGAGTCCCGGGGCGACGGCACCGCCACGATCGAGGCGATCCGCGAGCTCAAGCGCCGCCACCCCGACGTCCAGACCACGCTCGGCCTGTCGAACATCTCCTTCGGCCTGAACCCGGCCGCCCGCGTGCTGCTGAACTCGGTCTTCCTCGACGAGTGCGTCAAGGCGGGCCTGGACTCGGCGATCGTCCACGCATCGAAGATCCTGCCCATCGCCCGGTTCGACGACGAGCAGGTCGGCACCGCCCTCGACCTGATCTACGACCGCCGCGCCGAGGGCTACGACCCGCTGCAGAAGCTGATGGCCCTCTTCGAGGGCGTCAACACCAAGTCGCTGAAGGCCGGCCGCGCAGAGGAGCTCATGGCGCTGCCCCTCGACGAGCGGCTCCAGCGCCGGATCATCGACGGTGAGAAGAACGGCCTGGAGGCCGACCTCGACGAGGCCCTGCAGACCCGTCCGGCCCTGGACATCGTCAACGACACCCTGCTGGAGGGCATGAAGGTCGTCGGTGAACTGTTCGGCTCCGGCCAGATGCAGCTGCCGTTCGTCCTGCAGTCCGCCGAGGTCATGAAGACGGCGGTCGCCTTCCTCGAACCGCACATGGAGAAGACCGACGACGAGGGCAAGGGCACCATCGTCCTCGCCACCGTCCGCGGAGACGTCCACGACATCGGCAAGAACCTCGTCGACATCATCCTCACCAACAACGGGTACAACGTCGTCAACATCGGCATCAAGCAGCCGGTCTCCGCGATCCTGGAGGCCGCGCAGGAGCACAAGGCCGACGTCATCGGCATGTCCGGCCTGCTCGTGAAGTCGACCGTGATCATGAAGGAGAACCTGGAGGAGCTCAACCAGCGCAAGCTGGCGGCCGACTACCCGGTCATCCTCGGCGGTGCCGCCCTGACCCGCGCCTACGTCGAACAGGACCTCCACGAGATCTACGAGGGCGAAGTCCGCTACGCCCGCGACGCCTTCGAGGGCCTGCGCCTGATGGACGCCCTGATCGCCGTCAAGCGCGGCGTGCCGGGGGCCTCCCTGCCCGAGCTGAAGCAGCGCCGGGTGGCCAAGCGGCCCACTGCGGCCCTCCAGGCCGAGGAGCCCGAGGAGCCGGGCGGCCGCTCCGACGTCGCGATCGACAACCCGGTCCCGACCCCGCCGTTCTGGGGCACCCGCGTCGTCAAGGGCATCCCGCTCAAGGACTACGCCTCCTGGCTCGACGAGGGCGCCCTGTTCAAGGGCCAGTGGGGCCTCAAGCAGGCCCGCGCCGGCGGGGCCACGTACGAGGAGCTCGTCGAGAGCGAGGGCCGGCCGCGGCTGCGCGGCCTCCTCGACAAGCTCCACACCGAGAACCTGCTCGAGGCCGCGGTGGTCTACGGGTACTTCCCCTGCGTGTCCAAGGGCGAGGACCTGATCATCCTCGACGACGACGGGAACGAGCGGACCCGCTTCACCTTCCCGCGCCAGCGCCGCGGCCGCCGCCTGTGCCTCGCCGACTTCTTCCGCCCGGAGGAGTCCGGCGAGACGGACGTCGTCGGCCTCCAGGTCGTCACGGTCGGCTCGAAGATCGGCGAGGCCACGGCCAAGCTGTTCGAGTCCGACTCCTACCGCGAGTACCTGGAGCTGCACGGCCTGTCGGTGCAGCTCGCCGAGGCCATGGCCGAGTACTGGCACGCCCGCGTCCGCGCCGAACTGGGCTTCGGCGGCGAGGACCCGGCCGCAGTGGAGGACATGTTCGACCTGAAGTACCGCGGTGCCCGCTTCTCGCTCGGCTACGGAGCCTGCCCCGACCTGGAGGACCGCGCCAAGATCGCCGACCTCCTCCAGCCGGAGCGGATCGGCGTCCACCTCTCCGAGGAATTCCAGCTCCACCCGGAGCAGTCCACCGACGCGATCGTCATCCACCACCCCGAAGCGAAGTATTTCAACGCACGTTGACGCGGACCGACGTACACTTGTCGGTCCCATACAGGCCGGTCGCCTGTTCCCCGGGGGAATGCCCCATGGGGAAGAGGTGACCGGCCTTCTCATCCCCCGAGAGAGGTGTGCCGGATGACCAGCACCGTTCCCGCGCCCGTCGCCCGTACGGCCGACGGGCATGCCCTGCAGGCGGTGCTGCTCGACATGGACGGCACCCTCGTCGACACCGAGGGTTTCTGGTGGGAGATCGAGGTGGACGTCTTCGGCGAGCTCGGCCACCGCCTCGACGAGGCGTGGCGCGACATCGTCGTCGGCGGGCCCATGACCCGCAGCGCCGCCTTCCTCATCGAGTCCACCGGCGCCGCCATCACCCTTTCGGAGCTGAGCGTTCTGCTCAACGAGCGCTTCGAGGCGCGGATCGCCGACCAGGTCCCGCTGATGCCGGGCGCCGAGCGGCTGCTCGCCGAGCTGGCCCGGCACAACGTGCCCACCGCCCTCGTCTCCGCCTCGCACCGCCGCGTCATCGACCGGGTGCTGCGCTCGCTGGGCCCCGAGCGGTTCGCGCTGAGCGTCGCCGGCGACGAGGTGACCCGTACCAAGCCGCACCCCGACCCGTACCTGCTGGCCGCCCGCACCCTCGGCGCCCACCCCTCGCGCTGCGCGGTCATCGAGGACACCGCGACCGGCGTCGCCTCCGCCGAGGCCGCCGGCTGCCGGGTCGTGGCCGTCCCCTCCGTCGGCGTCATCGCGCCCGCGCCCGGCCGCACCATCGTCCGCTCGCTGGAGGACGTCGACCTTCCGTTCCTGCGCTCCCTCATCACTCCGATGAACTGATCGCGTACGCTCAGTGCCGAACGGAACCCCCGCTGGATTGAGGTCCCGCGGAAGGATCTTCCGTTCCATGGCCCGGAGGCTGAAATTCCATCCTTTCCCTGGCGGTTGTCCCGGGTGACCTTTGTCACGCGCCAAGCCCCCCACGGACCTGTCCGGCAGCCCGGAAAGCTTCCCTTGTGTCCGGATTGATCAGCTCCTGACCGAATCTGCGGTGACTCCTACATGGACAGGCAGTCCGCACCCATCACCGTGCGATTACGCCCCAAGTCCTGCCAGTTCAAGCCATCCCGCCCCAGGCCACTAATGTCGACGCGGGCACTACGCCGCACCTCTGCAGACCCGGACGCACACACCCATGTGCCGGGACCGCGTGGACCGATCGTCACAACACCGGCCCGATCGTTCCGCCCTGAACGGGCGACCGCCGCGAAGTGCCCTTTACGCCGCTTTGAGCAAGTGCCGGTCAAGGGAGTACTTCCAGCATGAACCGCAAGACCCTGGTGCTGACGGCTGCGGCCGGACTGCTCACCCCCGTGCTCGCCGCATGCGGCAGCACGAGCGGAGACGGAGCAGGATCCGGAGCGATCGTCGTCGGCACCACCGACCGGTTCGAGGCAGCCGAATACGCTCCCGCACCGTTCGACCCGGCCTACGCCTACGACGCCGGCGCCTGGAACGTCCTGCGGCAGACCGTCCAGACGCTGATGCACACCCCCCGCGGCGGCGGCCAGCCCGTCCCCGAAGCAGCCTCCGACTGCCGCTTCACCGACACCGGCAACGAGAGCTACCGCTGCACCCTGCGGCCCGACCTCAAGTTCGCCGACGGCACGCCGCTCACCGCGAAGGACGTCAAGTTCTCCATCGAGCGCGTCCTCGCCATCAAGGACGAGAACGGCCCCTCCTCGCTGCTCTCCACCGTCGACACCGTCGAGGTGAAGGCCGCCGACACCGTCGTCTTCCACCTGAAGACCCCGGACGCGACCTTCCCGCAGAAGCTCTCCACCCCCGCCGCCGGCATCGTGAGCGAGAAGAACTACGACGCCAAGAAGCTCCGCGAGGGCTTCGCCGTCGACGGCTCCGGCCCGTACACGATGAAGGCCGAGGTCAAGGACGGCCACCTCGTCCGCGCCGTCTTCAGCAAGAACCCGCACTACAAGGGCGACCTGAAGCTGCAGAACGACAAGGTCGAACTGCGCACCTTCAACGACTCCGCGGCCATGGGCAAGGCACTGACCGCCGGGTCCATCCAGATGGTCTCCCGCACCCTGTCGCCGGCCCAGATCACCGAGTTCGCCGCCAAGCCGCCCAAGGGCGTCAAGCTGGTCCCGATGCCCGGCCTGGAGATCCGCTACATCGGCTTCAACACCGAGGCCCCGGCCGTCAAGGACAAGGCCGTACGCCAGGCCCTCGCCGCCGCCGTCGACCGCAACGCGATCATCGACAAGGTGTACGGCAAGTCCGCGCAGCCCCTGTACTCACTGGTCCCCACCACCCTGACGGGCCACGTCAACTCCTTCTTCAACAAGTACGGCGAAGCCAACACCGCGAAGGCCGCCGACCTGCTGAAGAGCGCCGGGATCAAGACCCCGGTCAAGCTGACGCTGAACTACACCAAGGACCACTACGGCGACGGCACGGCCACCGAGTTCGAGACCCTCAAGACCCAGCTGAACTCCACCCAGCTGTTCGACGTCACCGTCCAGGGCTCCGACTGGTCCGACTTCCGGCCCGCGCAGAAGAAGGGCGACTACGCCGCCTACGGGCTCGGCTGGTTCCCCGACTACCCCGACGCCGACAACTTCCTCGCTCCCTTCCTCGAGCAGGACAACTTCCTGGGCACGCCGTACGCCAACGCCGCGGTGCGCACCAAGCTCATCCCCGACTCCCGGCGCGCCGTCGACCGCAACGTCGCCGTCCCCGCGATCACGGAGATGCAGGACATCGTCGCCGAGGACGTGCCCGTCCTGCCGCTCTGGCAGGGCAAGCAGTACGTCGCCGCACGCGACGGGATCACCGGAGTGGAGTGGTCGGTCAACGCCATCTCCGACCTCCAGCTGTGGGAGCTCGGCCGCGGTGTCAGCGGCTGAGAAACCGGCAGTAAGCGGCAGCAACCGGCGGCGGGTGTCGCAGGCCGGCGGAACGAAACAGTGAGACTGTGAAGGACGTTCGCGTGAATCGACGTAACCAGTGGTTGGCGGCCCCGCTCGGCGCAGCCACCGCCGCCGCGCTGCTCAGCGGTTGCGGTTCGACCGGCACCCCCACCGCCGGCGGCGGCAAGGGTGTGGTCATGGGGATATCCGACAAGGTGAAGTCCACCGACCCCGCATCGGGTTATGACCCGGGGTCCTGGCTGCTCTTCAACAACGTCTTCCAGTCCCTGCTGAGCTTCCCCAAGGGCGGCACCACCCCCGAGCCCGACGCCGCCCAGGCCTGCAACTTCGAAGGCGGCGACAGCAAGCTCTACAAGTGCACCCTGCGCACAGGCCTGAAGTTCAGCAACGGCCACGCCCTCACCTCCAAGGACGTCAAGTTCTCCTTCGAGCGCACGCTGAAGATCAATGACGCCAACGGCCCCTCCGTGATGCTGTCGTCGATCGCCGGCATCGACACCCCCGACGAGAAGACCGTCGTCTTCCGCCTCAAGACGTCCGACGCGACCTTCCCCAGCAAGATCGCATCGGGCGCGGGCTCCATCGTCGACCACAGCGAGTACCCGGCCGACAAGCTCCGCGCCGACGGCAAGGCCGTCGGCTCCGGCGTCTACAAGCTGGACTCGATGAACGAGAAGAGCGCAAGCTTCTCCGTCAACGACTCCTACAGCGGCAAGGCCAAGGCCAAGAACACCGGCGTCACCCTCAAGTTCTTCAACGAGGACCAGGCCGCCCTCAAGAAGGTCCTGGAAAGCGGCGAGGTCGACTTCGCCTTCCGCGGCCTCGCCGCCAAGGACATCGCGAGCATGTCCTCCACCAAGACCGGGGACCACAAGGTCGAGGTCGTCCAGGGCACCGGCGCCGAAGTCGAGCACCTCGTCTTCAACATGAACGACCCGGTCGCCGGAAAGCTCCCCATCCGCAAGGCCATCGCCTACCTCGTCGACCGCGAAGCGCTCGTCAAGGACGTCTACGACGGCACCGCGACCGCGCTGTACTCGATCGTCCCGGCCGGCATCGGCTCCCACAACACCGCCTTCTTCGACCGCTACGGCGGCAGCCCGCAGCCCAAGAAGGCCGAAGCCGTCCTGCGCGCCGCCGGCATCAAGGACAAGGTGAAGATCACCCTGTACTCGACGCCCACCCGCTACGGCCCCTCCACGGACCAGGAATTCCAGCTCATCGCCAAGCAGCTCAACGACAGCGGACTCTTCGAGGCCGACGTCAAGTCCGTCGAGTTCGGGCAGTACGAGAAGGACATCCAGGACGGCAAGTACGGCGTGTACGTGAAGGGCTGGGTCCCCGACTACCCGGACGCCGACAACTTCACGCAGCCGTTCTTCGGCCCGGACAACGTCCTGCGCAACAACTACGACAACAAGGAGATCACCGGGACCATCATCCCGTCGACCTCCACGAAGTCCGACCGCACCGCGGCCACCGTCGACTACAACCGCCTCCAGGACATCGTCGCCGACGAGGTCCCGATCCTCCCGCTCTGGCAGGGCAAGCAGTACGCCGTCACCCGCCAGAACGTGACGGGCCTGCAGTGGTCGCTGGACGCCTCCACCGTCTTCCGCTTCTGGGAGATCAGCAAGGGCTGACCCGTAGCCGGTACCGGTACGGCGAAGGGGCCGGCAGCCGCACGATGCGGCTGCCGGCCCCTTCGGCTGCTCCCGGCCGGCCCGGTCCCGCCCGGCGCGCTACTGCCCCGCGCCCGGCCGCACCAGACCGCTCTCGTACGCGTACACCGCCGCCTGGACCCGGTCGCGCAGCCCCAGCTTCGTCAGCACGTGCCCCACATGCGTCTTCACCGTCGTCTCGCTCACGAACAGGTCCGCCGCGATCTCCGCGTTCGACAGGCCCCGCGCCACCAGCTTCAGCACCTCGACCTCCCGCTCGGTCAGCCTCCCCAAGGTGTCCGGCACGCTGTCCTCGCCCGACGGCAAGTGGCCCGCGTACTTGTCCAGCAGCCGCCGCGTGATGCTCGGCGCCAGCATCGCCTCGCCGCCCGCCACCACCCGGATCGCCTGCACCAGCTCGACGGCCGGCGCATCCTTCAGCAGGAACCCGCTCGCCCCCGCCCGCAACGCCTCCACCACGTACTCGTCCAGATCGAACGTGGTCAGCACGAGCACCTTCGCCGGCCCGTCCCGGCCCGGACCGGTGATCTGCCGCGTCGCCTCCACCCCGTCCATCCGGGGCATCCGGATGTCCATCAGCACCACATCGGGCTGCAGCGCCCGCACCTGGTCCAGCGCCTGCAGACCGTCCCCGGCCTCCCCGACGACCGCCAGGTCCTGTTCGGCCTCCAGGATCATCCGGAAGCCGGTGCGCAGCAGCGGCTGGTCGTCGACCAGTAGGACGCGGATCGCCACAGGGGGTACCTCGAATTCGTACGGCGGCAACGACGGACGCCGCCCATTCTGCCCCGATCGGCCCGTCAGGATTCCTCGGGGCGGCCCGCCCCCGCCTCCGCCCCCGGCCTCGGGATGATCATCAGAGGATAGGCCGGGGGAGTCCCCCCGAACTCCGGACACACCGCCTGGTGATCACACCAGCCGCACAGCTTCGTCGGCCGCGGCCGCCAGTCACCCGTCTCCGTCGCCTCCTTGATCGCCTCCCACAGCGCCAGCAGCTTGCGCTCCACCCGCTCCAGATCCGCGATCACCGGGTCGTAGGTCAACACGTCCCCACTGCCCAGGTACACCAGCTGCAGCCGCCGCGGCACCACCTGCTTCAGCCGCCACACCACCAGCGCGTAGAACTTCATCTGGAACAGCGCACCCTCGGCATACTCCGGCCGCGGAGCCTTGCCCGTCTTGTAGTCGACGATCCGCACCTCGCCCGACGGAGCCACGTCCACCCGGTCGATGATCCCGCGCAGGCGCAGCCCCGACTCCAGCTCCGTCTCCACGAAGAACTCCCGCTCCACCGGCTCCAGCCGCGTCGGGTCCTCCAGCGTGAACCACCGCTCCACCAGCGCCTCGGCCTCCGTCAGCCAGCGCGCCAGCCCCGCCCCCTCGTCCCCCTCCGGGAACAGCTCCACCAGCTCCGGCTTCGACTCCAGCAGCCGGTCCCACTGCCCCGGAACCAACGCCTTCGCCCGCGGCGCCGTCCGCTCCTGCGCCGGATGATCGAACAACCTCTCCAGCACCGCATGCACCAGCGTGCCCCGCGTCGCCGCGGCACTCGGCTTCTCCGGCAGCTTGTCGATCACCCGGAACCGGTACAGCAGCGGGCACTGCATGAAATCGCTCGCCCGCGAAGGGGACAGCGAAGAAGGCGCCACAGCGCTCGGCGCTGCATCGGCATCGGCTGCGCCAGGAACCGGACCGGGGCTCGTCGTCATGGACAAAACCCTACGACCCGCCACCGACAGCGCGCGCATACCATCGACGCCGAGCCCCCTCGCACTGCATGATCGGAGCATCACACCGCGCCACCACGCACCCCGCCCCGCACCGACCGTGCACCTGAACCACACTGAAAGCACCGCCGGCCGCACCCCGCCGGACAGCACCGAACGAAGGACACCCGTGGCAGACACCGACGAAACCGGCGAGCGCGCGGCCAAGCGCCCCGGACCGGGCGGCGGCATCCTCATGGGCCGCCCCTTCGGCGTCCCCGTCTACGTCTCGCCCAGCTGGTTCCTCGTCGCCGCCCTCATCACCTGGGTCTTCGGCGACCAGCTCGACCGCGTCCTGCCCGACCTCGGCCCCGCCCGCTACCTCGTCTCCCTCTTCTTCGCCGTCGCCTTCTACGCCTCCGTCCTCGTCCACGAACTCGCCCACACCGTCGCCGCCCTCCGCTTCAAACTCCCCGTGCGACGCATCCAGCTCCAGTTCTTCGGCGGAGTCTCCGAGATCGAGAAGGAATCCGAGACCCCCGGCCGCGAATTCGTCCTCGCCTTCGTCGGCCCCCTGCTCTCCCTCCTCCTCGCCGGCGCCTTCTACGTCGGCATGGAACTCGTCGACCCCGCCAGCGTCCCCGGCGTCCTCCTCGCCGGCCTGATGATCTCCAACCTGCTCGTCGCCGCCTTCAACCTGCTCCCCGGCCTCCCCCTCGACGGCGGCCGCATGCTCCGCGCCGTCATCTGGGGCATCACCGGCAAACCCATGACCGGCACCGTCGCCGCCGCCTGGGTCGGCCGCGCCCTCGCCGTCGCCGTCCTCCTCGGCCTGCCGATGATCACCCACACCGGCGTCCTCGGCTCGGGCACCGGTGCCATCGAGTCGACCGGCATGAACACCGTCATGGACGCCCTGCTCGCCGCGATCCTCGCCGCCATCATCTGGACCGGCGCCGGAAACAGCCTGCGCATGGCCCGCCTGCGCGAACACCTCCCCGAACTCCGCGCCCGCACCCTCACCCGCCGCGCCGTCCCCGTCGAGCACACCACCCCCCTCTCCGAAGCCCTGCGCCGCGCCGTCGCAGCAGGCGCCCGCGCCATCGTCATCGTCGACGGCCACGGCGACCCCGTCTCCATCGTCCGCGAGACCGCCATCGCCTCCGTCCCCGAACACCGCCGCCCCTGGGTCGACGTCAGCACCCTCGCGCAAGAGCTCACCGACGGAATGAAGGTTTCCGCGGAACTCTCAGGCGAAGAACTCCTCGACCACCTCCGCGCCACCCCCGCCACCGAGTACCTCGTCCTCGAACCCGGCGGCGAGATCTACGGAGTCCTCTCCACCCTCGACGTCGAAAGGGCCTTCGTGAAGGCCATGGCGCGGCCCCAGTCCTGAAGCCAATACACTGGTCACATGTCCGAACCGACCGGTGCCGCCCGCCGACGCGGGCCCTTCGAGGTCGGGGACCAGGTTCAGCTCACCGACCCCAAGGGCCGCCACTACACGTTCACGCTCGAAGCAGGGAAGAATTTCCACACCCACAAGGGTTCCTTCCCGCACGACGAGCTGATCGGTGCTCCCGAGGGCAGTGTTGTCCGTACCACGGGGAACGTCGCGTACCTCGCGCTGCGCCCCCTGCTCCCCGACTATGTCCTGTCCATGCCCCGCGGTGCCGCCGTGGTCTACCCCAAGGACGCAGGCCAGATCCTGGCCTTCGCCGACATCTTCCCCGGCGCCCGCGTCGTGGAAGCAGGCGTCGGCTCCGGCTCCCTGAGCAGCTTCCTGCTGCGCGCCATCGGCGACCAGGGCATGCTCCACAGCTACGAGCGCCGCGCGGACTTCGCCGAGATCGCCACCGCCAACGTCGAGCGCTACTTCGGCGGCCCCCACCCCGCGTGGCAGCTGACCGTCGGCGACCTCCAGGACAACCTGTCCGACACCGACGTCGACCGGGTCGTCCTCGACATGCTCGCCCCCTGGGAATGCCTGGAGGCCGTCTCCAAGGCCCTCGTCCCCGGCGGCATCCTCTGCTGCTACGTGGCCACCACCACCCAGCTGTCCAAGACCGTCGAGTCCATCCGCGAGATCGGCTGCTTCGCCGAACCGCAGCCCTGGGAATCGATGATCCGCAACTGGCACGTGGAAGGCCTCGCCGTCCGCCCGGACCACCGGATGATCGGCCACACCGGCTTCCTCGTCACCGCCCGCCGCCTCGCGGACGGCGTCGAGCCCCCGATGCGCCGCCGCCGCCCCGCCAAGGGCGCGTACGGCGAGGACTACGACGGACCCGGCAGCGACCGGTCCGCCTAGACACCGGCGACCGCGGCCACCCGGCCCCACCCAACACCAAGGCGCTGTGGCGCAGTTCCCCGAACGAACCGGGAACTGCGCCACAGCGCCTTTTCGTTGTCCTCGGTACCGGCCCCAGCCGACGCGGACCCGGCCGTTCCACCCCCGTGTGAGGTGTGGCACGATGCTGGCTCCCCGTCACCGTTCGCACAGGAGACACCCCGCGTGCCGCACCGCCCCGCCGAGCTGACGCCGACACTGGAAACCCTCGCGCACAACAGCGCCGGGCCCCTCCACTGGCTCGCCACGGCCACCGCCATGGCCGCCGTCATCGCCGCCGCGGGACTCGTCCAGCCGGACGCGGCCGCCACCGGCCACCCCGCGGCCCCCGCAAACGGCCCCCGGGCCCCCCAGGCCGCCGCCCCCGACCCGGCCCGGGTCACCTACCCCCTGGACTGCAAGGGCCTCCCCGTGGCCGTCACCGCCACCGCCCAGGGCGACCTCGACGGCGACGGCCGCCCCGAAACCGTCGCAGCCGTCCGCTGCGACGCCGGCTCCGGCACCCCGCCCCACGCGATCTACGTACTGGTCCAGGACAAGACCCCCGGCGCCGCACCCAGGGTCGTCGCCACCCTCCTCGAGGCCGGAAAACGACAGACCGCCACCGATCTCACCATCCGCGACGGAATCGTCACCGCCAGTCTCCTCGGCTACTCCTCACCCGAGGTACCGCGCTACAGCCCCGACGTGAAACAGCTCGCCAAGTGGCGCTGGAGCGGCGGAAAATTCCGCCAGGAGCTGACGAACTCAGACCCCAAGAGTGTTTGAACCGTCACTCCGCGTCGGGGCCGTACACCTCGACCCTGTCCGAAACACGCCTCACGTGGATGCAGTCACCCGGGCACTCCTTCGCCGAGTCCACCACGTCCTGCAGCAGCGTCAAAGGAACCGGAGTGGTCGCCCCCGCGTCCACCAGCAGCTCGTCCTGCGGGCTCTTCACGTACGCCAGACCATCGATGTCCAGCTCGAACACCTCTGGCGCGTACTGGACGCAGATCCCGTCACCGGTGCAGAGGTCCTGGTCGATCCAGACCTCCAGCGGCTCGCCGGCCTGCCCACCGCCGCCCGCGGAAGCCTCCTGCTGCACGGTCATATCTCCTGCCGTTCCCTGCGCTCAGTGATCCGTTTCCGCCACGAGCCCGCGGCAAGTCGCGCGAGCCCTGACGGGTGTTGAACAGTTCGACCTTACAACCGGCCGCTTTCCGATGTTGATGGGTGGGTATTTCCTTGGCGTGAGGGAGTACGCAAGGGTGAAGATCGGACACACCCCTACCGTCTTTGTGATCTAGGGGTTTCAATCACCACCAGCCCAGGTAGGGTCAGGAAGCGTCCAGCTCCCCTTGGAGGAGGTGAGGACCGTGGCAGCCCACGACGACGACAACAACCGCGGCATCCGGCCGGGGCGAGGGTCTGAGGACCCCGCCGGCCAGGTTGCCTATCTCGAGCAGGAAATCGCCGTCCTGCGACGTAAGCTCGCCGACTCTCCGCGACACACGAGGATTCTCGAAGAGCGGATCGTCGAGCTCCAGACAAACCTGGCCGGCGTCTCCGCGCAAAACGAGCGACTGGCAAATACGCTCCGTGAGGCCCGCGACCAGATCATCGCACTCAAGGAGGAAGTCGACCGGCTCGCACAGCCGCCGGCCGGCTTCGGTGTCTTCCTTCAGGCGAACGAAGACGGCACCGTCGACATCTTCACCGGCGGCCGAAAGCTCCGCGTGAACGTCAGCCCCAGCGTCGAACCGGAAGACCTCCGGCGCGGCCAGGAGGTCATGCTCAACGAGGCCCTCAACGTGGTCGAGGCCATGGAGTTCGAACGGGCCGGGGACATCGTCACCCTCAAGGAAATCCTCGAGGACGGCGAGCGCGCCCTGGTGGTCGGGCACACCGACGAGGAAAGGGTGGTGAGGCTCGCCGAGCCGCTCCTGGACATCACCATCCGCCCCGGCGACGCCCTCCTGCTCGAACCCCGCTCCGGCTACGTCTACGAGGTCGTCCCCAAGAGCGAGGTCGAAGAACTCGTCCTCGAAGAGGTCCCCGACATCGACTACAGCAAGATCGGCGGCCTGGGCGACCAGATCGAGCTGATCCGCGACGCGGTCGAGCTCCCGTACCTCTACCCCGACCTCTTCAAAGAGCACGAACTGCGGCCCCCCAAGGGCATCCTGCTCTACGGCCCCCCCGGCTGCGGCAAGACACTCATCGCCAAGGCCGTGGCCAACTCCCTTGCCAAGAAGGTCGCCGAGGTGACCGGCCAGCCCGCCGGGAAGTCCTACTTCCTGAACATCAAGGGCCCCGAACTCCTCAACAAGTACGTCGGCGAGACCGAGCGGCACATCCGCCTCGTCTTCCAGCGTGCCCGCGAGAAGGCCAGCGAGGGCACCCCCGTCATCGTCTTCTTCGACGAGATGGAATCCCTCTTCCGCACCCGCGGATCCGGAGTCAGCTCGGACGTGGAGAACACCATCGTCCCCCAGCTGCTCGCCGAGATCGACGGCGTGGAAGGCCTGGAGAACGTCATCGTCATCGGCGCCTCCAACCGCGAGGACATGATCGACCCGGCCATCCTGCGCCCCGGCCGGCTCGACGTGAAGATCAAGATCGAGCGCCCCGACGCCGAAGCGGCCCGGGACATCTTCGCCAAGTACCTCAAGGCCTCGCTGCCGCTCCACAGCGACGACCTCTCCGAGCACTCCGGCTCGCCCGAGGTCGCCGTGCACAGCATGATCCAGACCGTCGTCGAGCAGATGTACGCCGAAACCGAGGAGAACCGCTTCCTCGAGGTCACGTACGCCAACGGCGACAAGGAAGTCCTCTACTTCAAGGACTTCAACTCCGGCGCCATGATCCAAAACATCGTGGACCGTGCGAAGAAGATGGCCATCAAGGCCTTCCTCGAGCACAACCAGAAGGGCCTTCGCGTCGCCCACCTCCTCCAGGCTTGCGTGGACGAGTTCAAGGAGAACGAAGACCTGCCCAACACCACCAACCCGGACGACTGGGCCCGGATCTCCGGAAAGAAGGGCGAGCGGATCGTCTTCATCCGCACCCTCGTCACCGGAAAGCAGGGCGCAGACACCGGACGCTCCATCGACACGGTGGCAAACACCGGTCAGTACCTCTGATCGAACAGGGCGGCTGCGGGTGCCCTCACCGGGCACCCGCAGCCGACTGCTTTACCGACTGCTCTTTTCAGCCGGTGACGGGGCAAAGTCAATGACTGAAATGATCTCCCCACCAGCGCGGAGTGGTTCTAGGCTCTTCCGTACCGCCGGTCGCGCAGTGCGGGGACGGGCACCGCACACGCACCGGAGCACCAGCGGTACTTGAGCGCCGCTCCCGAACGGGAGCGCCGCCGGGCAAGGAGGGCCGCATGACCGTACGGCGAGTAATGGGAATCGAGACGGAGTACGGGATCTCCGTCCCGGGCCACCCGAACGCCAATGCCATGCTCACCTCGTCCCAGATCGTCAACGCCTACGCGGCGGCGATGCACCGGGCGCGACGCGCCCGCTGGGACTTCGAGGAGGAGAATCCGCTGCGGGACGCCCGCGGCTTCGACCTCGCCCGCGAGGCCGCCGACAACAGCCAGCTCACCGACGAGGACATCGGCCTCGCCAACGTCATCCTCACCAACGGCGCACGGCTCTACGTCGACCACGCGCACCCCGAATACAGCTCCCCGGAGATCACCAACCCGCTCGACGCCGTCCTCTGGGACAAGGCCGGCGAACGGATCATGGCCGAGGCGGCCGTACGCGCCGCCCAGCTCCCCGGAGCCCAGCCCATCCACCTCTACAAGAACAACACCGACAACAAGGGCGCCTCCTACGGCACGCACGAGAACTACCTGATGAAGCGGGAAACCCCCTTCTCGGAGATCGTGCGCCACCTCACCCCCTTCTTCGTCTCCCGCCAGGTCGTGACCGGCGCCGGACGCGTGGGCATCGGCCAGGACGGCCGCGAGCACGGCTTCCAGATCAGCCAGCGCGCGGACTACTTCGAAGTCGAGGTCGGCCTCGAGACCACACTCAAGCGCCCCATCATCAACACTCGCGACGAGCCGCACTCGGACGCCGAGAAGTACCGCCGGCTGCACGTGATCATCGGCGACGCCAACCTCTCCGAGATCTCGACGTACCTCAAGCTCGGCACCACCGCCCTCGTCCTCTCGATGATCGAGGACTCCTTCATCAACGTCGACCTGGCCGTGGACCAGCCGGTGCGCACCCTGCACCAGGTCTCCCACGACCCCGACCTGCACCACCTGATCACGCTGCGCAGCGGCCGCACCCTGACCGCCGTGCAACTCCAGATGGAGTACTTCGAGCTGGCCAGGAAGTACGTGGACGAGCGTTTCGGCTCCGACGCCGACGAGCAGACCAAGGACGTGCTGATCCGCTGGGAGGACGTGCTCGGCCGGCTCGAGAGCGACCCGATGAGCCTGTCGGGAGAGCTCGACTGGATCGCGAAGCGCGAGATCCTCGAGGGCTACCGCAGGCGCGACGGCCTCGGCTGGGACGCCGCCCGGCTCCACCTGGTGGACCTCCAGTACGCGGACGTACGGCCCGAGAAGGGCCTCTACAACCGCCTGGTGGCCCGCGGCAAGATGAAGCGGCTGGTGGAGGAGCCGGCGGTGGAGCGCGCCCAGGGCAAGCCGCCGGAGGACACCCGGGCGTATTTCCGGGGCCGGTGCCTGGAGCAGTACGCGGACGACGTCGCCGCGGCCTCGTGGGACTCGGTGATCTTCGACCTCCCGGGCCGCGACTCGCTCCAGCGGGTCCCGACGCTGGAACCCCTGCGGGGTACCCGCAAGCACGTGAAGGAGCTCCTGGACCGCTGCCGCACGGCGGAGGACCTGGTGCGGGTACTCAGCGGGAACTGAGGGCTGAAAAGTCCCCGGTCCGGGAATCATGAAGTCAGCCGCACGTTATGAAAGTGCGGGGACGAATGCCGGGCCCTCCTTGTAGGGTCCGACGTAGGGTCTGATCTTGAGAGATCCCGATCCCGGGGTCTCTCGACATGAGCGCGCGAACCGAGCGGGGTGAGGTAGACATGGCGACCAAGGACACCGGCGGCGGACAGCAGAAGGCGACTCGCTCGACCGAGGAGGTCGAGGAGGCGGCGGTCGAGGAATCGACCGACCTCAAGGAACGCCAGGAAAAGCTCTCCGACGACGTCGACTCCGTACTTGACGAGATTGACGATGTACTCGAAGAGAATGCTGAGGATTTCGTGAGGTCGTTCGTGCAGAAGGGTGGCCAGTAAGGCCATTTGACCTTCGAATCGAAGGTGGGGGGCGGGTAGTTGTCCGAGGGGACGAAGCGGTGTTCCCGATGTAAGCAGGACAGGCCGCGGGCGGATTATGCGAGCAACCGCTCGACGCCAGACGGCTTACAGGCCTATTGCCGCACGTGCTCGGCGGAGTACTACAAGGCGCGCCAAGAGGCGAAGGGACGGACGGTGCGGGTGAAGGTGGTCGTGCCGTCCGGCCACAAACGGTGTCCTCAGTGCGAGGAAATCAAGCCGTACTCGGAATGGGAAGCAAACAAGACCACGTCCGACGGGTGGTCCAGCTATTGCCGGTCGTGTCGGGCGCAGCGCAACAGGGCGAGTTACTTCATGCGGAAGTACGGCATCACTGAGGCCGAGCGTGACGAGATGATCGCCGCTCAAGGCGGGGTCTGTCTGATCTGCCGGGATGCTCCAGCAGAGCACGTTGATCACGATCATCAGACGGGTAAGGTCCGAGGCGTACTGTGCTTCAGCTGTAACGCAGCCTTGGGACAGTTCAAGGATCGGCCGGACGTCATGCGACGTGCAGCCGCTTACGTGGAAGGAAACCTGTGGAACCCAACACTCGTAGCACAGGGCGTCTACCGGCAGCCTTCCTGACGCCGGGGTCCTCGTCCTTCATGGACTTCCTTGGGGCGCACTCGCCCGAGATGCTGCCGGGGAACCGGAGGCTGCCCGAGGGCGTCGTCGAGGCGCCGCACGGGACGACCATCGTGGCGACCACCTTCCCCGGCGGGGTCGTGCTCGCCGGTGACCGGCGGGCGACCATGGGGAACATGATCGCGCAGCGGGACATCGAGAAGGTGTTCCCGGCCGACGAGTACTCCGCGGTGGGCATCGCCGGTACGGCCGGCCTGGCCGTGGAGATGGTGAAGCTGTTCCAGCTGGAGCTGGAGCACTTCGAGAAGGTGGAGGGGGCGACCCTCTCCCTCGAGGGCAAGGCGAACCGGCTCTCCACCATGATCCGGAGCAATCTGGGCATGGCCATGCAGGGGCTGGCGGTCGTGCCGCTGTTCGCCGGCTGGGACGAGGGCAAGGAGAAGGGCCGGATCTTCTCCTACGACGTGACCGGCGGCCGCTCCGAGGAGCACGGCTTCGCCGCCACCGGTTCCGGCTCGATCTTCGCGCGCGGCTCCATGAAGAAGCTGTACCGCCCCGACCTGACGGAGGAGCAGGCCACCACCCTCGTCGTACAGGCCCTGTACGACGCGGCCGACGACGACTCGGCGACCGGTGGGCCGGACCTGTACCGCCACATCTACCCGATCGTCACCGTCATCACGGACGAGGGATTCCGCAGGCTCAGCGACGAGGAGTCGCAGGAGCTCGCCCGTACGGTCACCAACCGTCGTCTGGAGCAGCCCGACGGCCCGCGCGCCGCCCTGCTCTGACCATCCGTCGTCCTGTAGGACCCAGAAGAAAGGGACGGACAGCCGGTGTCGACTCCGTTCTACGTCTCACCCCAGCAGGCCATGGCCGACCGGGCGGAATACGCCCGCAAGGGCATCGCCCGCGGTCGCAGCCTTGTCGTGATTCAGTACGCCGACGGCATCGTGTTCGTCGGCGAGAACCCGTCCCGTGCGCTGCACAAGTTCAGCGAGATCTACGACCGGATCGGCTTCGCGGCCGCCGGCAAGTACAACGAGTACGAGAACCTGCGGATCGGTGGTGTGCGTTACGCGGATCTGCGTGGATACACGTACGACCGTGACGATGTGACGGCCCGTGGGCTGGCCAACGTGTACGCGCAGACGCTGGGCACGATCTTCTCCTCTGCCGGTGAGAAGCCGTACGAGGTGGAGTTGGTGGTGGCCGAGGTGGGTGCGACGGCCGCGGGTGACCAGATCTACCGGCTGCCGCACGACGGTTCGATCGTGGACGAGCACGGTTCGGTGGCCGTCGGTGGCAATGCCGAGCAGATCAGTACGTACCTGGATCAGCGTCACCGGGACGGGATGACGTTGTCCGAGGCGCTGAAGCTGGCGGTGCAGGCGCTGTCGAGCCAGGCGAACAGTGCGGACAAGGCGATTCCGGCGGAGCGGCTGGAGGTTGCGGTGCTGGACCGGACGCGGGCTCAGCAGCGGAAGTTCAAGCGGATCCGGGGCCGGCAGCTTTCGCGGTTGCTGGAGGCGGATGTCACGGCGGCCGTGCAGGCGGATGCCGTGTCGAACGACGAGGCTCCCGAGGACGATTCCGAGGAGTAGATCGCTGCGCGAGTGGCGCCCCCGGCCTTGTGGCCGGGGGCGTTTTCGTGTTTCAGGCGGGGGCGGGGCCGGTGGAGGCGCGGACGATCAGGTCGACCGGGATGTCGGGGGCGGTCCAGGGGGTGCCTTCGAGGACGGCGAGGAGGGCGGCCATGCCCTGTTCGCCGACGCGTTCGGCGGGCAGGTGGACGGTGGTGAGCTCGGGTTCGACGGCGGTGGCGAGGGCGAGGTCGTCGAAGCCGGTGACGGAAAGGTCTTCGGGGACGCGCAGGCCGAGGCGGCGGGCGGCTTTGCAGGCGCCGGCGGCCAGGATGTCGTCGTCGCAGACGACGGCGGTGGGTCGGCCCTCGGGGGCTGCCAGGGCGGCTTCCATGGCCGTGCGGGCGTCGGTGACGGTGAGGGGGGCCCGTACGGTGCGCAGCTCGGCGTGGGGCTCCAGCAGGGCGGCGAGGGCTTCGGCGCGGATGTCGAAGGTCCAGGAGTCGACGGCGGAGGCGAGGTGGAGGAAGCGGCGGTGGCCGAGGGTGAGGAGGTGTTCGGTGGTCTGGCGCATGCCGTCGGCCATGGCGAGGTTGACGTGGGCGGCGGCCCGGCCGGCGGTGGGGTCGCTGTCGAGCATGACGAGGGGGAGTGCGGCGTCGCCGATGGCGTCGAGGGCGTGGGCGGCCATGGAGGAGGCGATGACTCCGTCGAGGGCGGCGCTGGCGGAGGCGAAGGGGTCGCGGGCGGGGCCGGTGCCGTCGGGGGAGGGGTAGAGGACGACGCCGAAGCCGTGTTCGGCGGCGATGCGGGCGGCGCCGGTGTAGACGCGGGCGAAGAATTCGTTGGTGAGGGCGGGGACGACGAGGAGGGCGGTGCGGGTGGAGCCGAGGCGGAGGTTGCGGGCGGCGAGGTTGGGGCGGTAGCCGAGGGTGGTGGCGGCTTCGCGGACGAGTCCGGCGGTGCGTTCGGAGACGCGGCCGCGCCATTTGTCGCCGAGGACGAGGGAGACGGTGGCCTGGGAGACCCCGGCGGCGGTGGCTACGTCGCGGCTGGTGGGTCTCGTCACACCGTGCTCCTGTTGTACGAGGTCGGCGGGGGTGGGGGCGTTGTCCGGCTGGACCCCCGTGGTGTGGCCATGGTACGTATGACGTCGAACGTTATACGTATTACTTGGATGACTCCCGGCTGGGTTCCGGGCAGAAGGGGGCGGACATGGCCGCGGGATACGCGGAGCTGCTCAGGACCCGGCACGCCGCGAGGCTGCTGGCGGGCACGCTCGTCGGCCGCCTGCCGAACGCGACCGCGGCGATCGCGATCGTGCTGTTCACGCGGGCCGAAGGGGGCAGCTACAGCCTCGCGGGCGCCCTCGCCGCGGTCTACGGCGTGGCGAACGCGGTGGGCCAGCCGCTGCTCGGCCGCGCCGTGGACCTGTTCGGGCAGCCGCGGGTGCAGCTGCCGGCCGCGGTGCTCTCGGCGCTGGGCATGGCGTGGCTCGCGTTCGCGGGTACCGGGTCGGCGGCGGCCGCGTACGGGGCCGTGGTCGTCGGAGGGTTCTTCGCGCCGCCGCTGGAGGGCGGGCTGCGGGCGCTGTGGCCTTCGGTGCTCGGCGGCAAGGAGGAGCGGGTGCACGCCGCGTACGCGATGGACGCGGTGGCGCAGGAGATCATGTACACGGTCGGGCCGCTGCTCGTGACGCTGTGCGTCTCGCTGTGGGACCCGGCGGGGGCGCTGCTGGTGATCCATGCGCTCGGTGTCCTGGGGGCGCTGTCCGTGGTGGTCTGCGAGCCCTCGCGGACGTGGCGTTCGGAGCCGCGCGAGGCGCACTGGCTGGGTGCGCTGCGCTCGCCGGGGCTGCGGGCGCTGCTGGGGGCGTTCTTCTTCGTGGGCATGGCGCTGGGTTCGATCACGGTGGCGGGTCTGGCGTACGCCGATGGCCACGGGGGCCAGTCGGTGTACGGCTGGCTGATGGCGGCGCTGGGTCTGGGCGCGCTGGCCGGCGGGGTGCTGTACGGGGCGCGGCAGTGGGCGGGTGCGCCGGAGCGGCGGCTGCGGCTGATCGTGGCGCTGCTGGCGGTGTGCTACCTGCCGCTGGTGCTGGTTCCGGGGCCGGTGGCGATGACGGCGCTGTCGGCGCTGGCGGGTGTGTTCCTGGCGCCCGCGCTGGCGTGTGCGTTCATCGTCGTGGACCGTCATGCTCCGGCGGGGACGGTGACGGAGGCGTTCTCGTGGCTGGTGACGTTCTTCGGGGTGGGTGCGGCGATCGGTACGGCTGCGGCGGGGCCGGCGGTGGAACTGGGCGGTACGGCGAGCGGGTTCGGCGTGGCGTGTGTCGCGGGTGCGTCGGCGCTGCTGGTGCTGACGCTCACTCAGCGCGTCATGGCCGCTCCCGGCCGGACCCGTACGGTGGCGGGCTCGCCGTCGGGATCCGCGGCGGACGCGGATGCGGGCCCGGGTGCGGACGCGGGCGAGCGTGCAGGCGGGGGCGGTGCGGAAGGCCGGGTGGACGGCCCGGTCGAGCGGCTTGTCGACAACTGATCGAAACGGCGTTCACGAACCCGGTTTCAGAACAGTGCAGAAGGCGTAATGTTCAGTCATGGACCGCCGCATTTTCGGGCTGGAGAACGAGTACGGCGTCACGTGCACGTTCAGGGGACAGCGCCGACTGTCTCCTGACGAAGTGGCGCGCTACCTCTTCCGCCGTGTTGTGTCATGGGGCCGCAGCAGCAATGTCTTCCTGCGGAACGGCGCCCGTCTGTACCTCGACGTGGGTTCGCATCCGGAATATGCAACTCCCGAATGCGACAACGTGACCGAACTGGTCACGCACGACAAGGCGGGCGAGCGCATTCTCGAAGGCCTGCTCGTCGATGCCGAACGCCGCCTGCACGAGGAGGGAATCGCGGGCGACGTCTATCTCTTCAAGAACAACACCGACTCGGCCGGCAACTCGTACGGCTGTCACGAGAACTATCTCGTGGCCCGGCACGGAGAATTCTCCCGCCTGGCGGACATTCTCATTCCGTTCCTCGTCACGCGGCAGCTGATCTGCGGCGCGGGCAAGGTGTTGCAGACCCCCCGGGGTGCGGTCTACTGCGTGAGCCAGCGGGCCGAGCACATCTGGGAGGGCGTCAGCTCCGCGACGACCCGGTCCCGGCCGATCATCAACACGCGGGACGAGCCGCACGCGGACGCCGAGCGGTACCGCCGCCTGCACGTGATCGTCGGGGACTCGAACATGTCCGAGACGACCATGCTGCTCAAGGTGGGGGCCACCGACCTGGTGCTGCGCATGATCGAGGCGGGCACGGTGATGCGGGACCTGACCCTGGAGAACCCGATCCGGGCGATCCGCGAGGTCAGCCACGACATCACGGGCCAGCGCAAGGTGCGCCTCGCGAGCGGCCGGGAGGCCTCGGCGCTGGAGATCCAGCGCGAGTACTACGACAAGGCCGTGGACTTCGCCGAGCGCCGGGGGATCCGTACCGGCACGGTGGACCAGGTGCTGGAGCTGTGGGGCCGCACCCTCGACGCGATCGACGCGGAGGACCTGGACCGGATCGGGACCGAGATCGACTGGGTCATGAAGCACCAGCTGATCGAGCGGTACCGGGCCAAGCACGGTATGACCATGTCGAACCCGCGGGTCGCTCAGATAGACCTCGCGTACCACGACATCCACCGCCGGCGCGGGCTGTACTACCTGCTGGAGCGCAAGGGGCAGGCGGCGCGGATCTGCAACGACCTGAAGATCTTCGAGGGCAAGTCGGTGCCCCCGCAGACCACGCGGGCGCGGCTGCGCGGCGATTTCATCCGCCGGGCGCAGGAGCAGCGGCGGGACTTCACGGTGGACTGGGTGCACCTCAAGCTCAACGACCAGGCGCAGCGGACCGTGCTGTGCAAGGACCCGTTCCGGTCGGTGGACGACCGGGTGGAGAAGCTGATCGCCGGGATGTGACATCGCGCCGATCTTGGTAGGGCCCCGTACGGATCTCGTACGGGGCCCTCTGCACGCCTTAGAGTGGCGACGACCGCCAGCCGTCTGAGATCTGAGGAACCTGTGCGCCGACTTGCCGGCCTGCTTGTCGTACCCCTTCTGCTGCTGTCGACAGCAGCCTGTGGCGACAGCGGCTCCGACTCCGCCGAGATGAAGAACGGGGCGCCCGCGATCACCAAGGGTGCCAAGTTCGGTGAGACCCCGACCCTGTCCAAGGGCAAGGGCGACCCGCCGAAGGAGCTGAAGGTGGTGACCGTCAGCGAGGGCACCGGCCCGGTGCTGAAGAAGGGCGACGTCGCCCAGGTCAACTACTACGGCCAGGTGTGGGACGCCAAGGAGCCGTTCGACCAGAGCTTCGGCAAGGGCAAGCCGTTCGAGGTGACCATCGGCGCCGGGATGGTCATCAAGGGCTGGGACCAGGGCCTCGAGGGCAAGAAGGTCGGCAGCCGCCTCGAGCTGGTGATCCCGCCGGACCTCGGTTACGGCGACAAGGGCTCCGGCGACAAGATCAAGCCGAATGCCACGCTGGTCTTCGTCGTGGACATCGTCAAGGCCACCTCGGTCCCGGCCTCGGCCACGGGCAAGGAGGTCGCGCAGGACAACAAGGACCTGCCGAAGGTCGGTACGAACACGGACGGCAAGGAAGTCTCCGTGACCGTTCCGAAGGACACCACGCCGCCGGCCAAGCTGGTCTCGAACTACGTGCTGGAGGCTGACGGCCCGGCCGTCAAGGACACCGACAGCGTCATCGTCAAGTTCAACGGCAAGACGTGGAAGGACGACAAGACCTTCGAAAGCACGTACGCCACCGACCAGACGGTGACGTGGCCGATGGACCAGCTCTCGGTCAAGGGTCTCAAGGACGGCCTGCTCGGCAAGAAGGTCGGCAGCCGCATCCTGCTGGTCATCCCGCCGGACCAGGGGTTCGGCGACAAGGAGCAGGGCACCATCCCGGCGAACTCGACGCTGGTCTTCAGCCTCGACATCCTCGCCGTGATGTAAGACTGTCCCAGTTGACCTGATTCGTTTTTGAGGAGCAGTTCCGTGAGCAACCAGCTCGAGAAGCCCGAGATCGACTTCCCCGAGGGCCCGGTCCCGGCCGACCTCGTCATCGAGGACATCTGGGAGGGCGACGGCGCCGAGGCCACGGCCGGCAACAAGGTCTCCGTCCACTACGTGGGCGTGGCCTTCTCCACCGGTGAGGAGTTCGACGCGTCCTGGAACCGCGGCGCCCCGCTGCAGTTCATCCTGGGCATCGGCCAGGTCATCGCCGGCTGGGACAAGGGTGTCCAGGGCATGAAGGTCGGCGGCCGTCGCAAGCTGACGATCCCCGCCCACCTCGCGTACGGCGACCAGAGCCCGACCCCGGCCATCAAGCCGGGCGAGACGCTGATCTTCGTCTGTGACCTGATGGGTGTCTGATCCGGCAAGCCGTGATCGGTGAAGGGCCCCCGCCGTGAGGCGGGGGCCCTCGCTTTTGCCGGGGCCCGCCGGGGCGGTACGGTCAACGGTCACGGACGTGTGCGTCGTACGTGTCGGGCGCGGCGTACATGTATTGCGCGTCGGGCAACTTGTAAGCGGAGAAGGGCGGAAGGGCGTCGATGGCGATTGCCAAGGCCGAGCGGCTGATGAATCTGGCGCTGTGTCTGCTGGGGACCCGCCGGCCGCTGAGCAAGCGAGAGCTGCGCGGTTCCATCGAGGCGTACATGGAGGCCGGCAACGACGAGTCCTTCAACCGCATGTTCGAGCGGGACAAGGACGATCTGCGTGAACTCGGCCTGGTCATCGAGACGGTGGAGAACCTGGAGGGCGAGACGGGCTACCTCGCCCGCCGTGACAGCAACCGGCTGCCGCCCGTCTCCCTCGACGCCGAGGAGGCCGCCGCCCTCGGGCTCGCGGCCAAGGTCTGGCAGCAGGCCCGCCTCGCGGGTGCCGCCAGCGGCGCCCTGCAGAAGCTGCGCGCGGGCGGGATGCCGGAGGCGGGTGACCCGTACGAGGGCCAGCACAGCGCCATCGAGCCGCGCATCCCGGTCCACGAGGCGGCCTTCGAACCGCTGATGCTGGCCTGCCGCGATCGCCGGCCGGTGGTCTTCGACTACCGCAAGTCCACCGCCGCCCGCCCCGAGACCCGTCAGGTCGAACCGTGGGCGCTGGAGTGCTGGCGCGGCCACTGGTACCTGGCCGGCTACGACCGCGACCGCGGGGCGGAGCGGGTGTTCCGGCTCTCCCGGATCACCGGCAAGGTCAAGTCCCGGGCGGCCAAGTACACCGCCGAGGTCCCGGACGTGGTCACCGTGCGGGAGACCGTGGCCAGCTGGGCCGGGGAGGGCGCGGACCGCTCCGCGCTGATCCGGCTGCGGGCCGGCGCCGGGTACCCGCTGCGGGCCAAGGCCACCGCCGTGCGCGAGCGCGGGGACGGCTGGGACGAGCTGGAGATCCCCTACGGGCACGGGCTGGACGCCTGGCTGGTCGAGTTCGGGCCGGACGTGGTGGTCGTTGAGCCCGCCGACCTGCGGGCGGACGTCGTGGACCGGCTGCGCGCCGTGGCCAAGGGCTGAGACCGACCCGGCACACCCGGACCGGGCGCACCGGAGCGGGCGGGCCGGATCCGACGGGCCGCAGCCGTCGCGGCCGCCGCACGATCCGCATGACGGCACAGCGCACCACCGCACCACCGCACCGTTCGCAAGACGTGCCCTGAGGGGGAGACGTACCAGCATGGCTGCCAACGCCATCGACCAGACCCGCCGGATGCTGTCCCTGGTGACGTACCTGCGCGAGCGCCCCGGGGCGCACGTCGCCGACGTCGCCCGCGCCTTCGGGATCACGGAGGACGAGCTGATCTCGGACCTCGACGTGCTGCCCATGTGCGGGACCAGCTTCCGGGGCGGGGACCTGCTCGACATCGACACCGACGGGGAGCGCATCTGGTGGCGCAACCCCGATGCGTCGGGGGAGTCCACCGCCGAGCCGCTGCGCCTCGCCGCCGACGAGGCGACCGCGCTGCTGGTCGCCGCCCGCGCCGTGGCCACGCTGCCCGGGCTGCGCGAGAGCGACCGGGACGCGCTGCTGCGGGCCACCGCGAAGCTGGAGGCGGCCGCGGGCGAGGCGGCCGGGGCCAGCTCCCGGCTGTCGGTGACCTTCGAGGCGGAGGGCGGGGTCTTCGCGGACGTCGACCGGGCCATCGCGGAGCGCCGCCGGCTGTGGCTGCGCTACTACTCGCCGGCGCGGGACGAGCTGACCGAGCGCAAGGTCGACCCGATCCGGCTCTTCGCGGTGGGCCACACGTACATGGAGGGCTGGTGCCACCTCTCCGAGGCCCGGCGCACCTTCCGCCTCGACCGGGTCGCCGAGATCCGGCTGCTGGACGAGCGGGCCGAGCCGCCCGCCATCGAGCCGCGCGACCTGTCCGAGGGGCTCGTACAGCCGGCCGCCGAGGACCCGGAGGTCGTGGTCGAGGTCGGGCCGGGCGGCCGCTGGGTCGCCGAGTACTACCCGCACGACAGCGCCGAGGAGCTGTCCGGCGGAGGCCTGCGGATCACGCTGCGCAGCCCGGACCCCGCCTCGCTGCGGCGCCTCGCGCTGCGGCTGGGCCGCGAGGGCCGGATCGTGGCGCCCCTCGAGCTGGCGGACAGCGCGCGGCAGGCGGCCCGCGAGGCCCTCGCCGGGTACGGGGAACAGGGCTGACCAAGGGGAAAGCGGCGGGGCCGTGCGAGTACGGGGCCGCGCCGCGGGAAGCCGTGCCGCACGCATCCCGTACCGCACGGAGGCAGTGCCGTACGCAAGCCGTGCCGTACGGAACGAGTGGGCTGAGGGGAGCGCCGAGCGATGTCGCCAATGTCTGGGCCACGGGGTGTGCAAGCTGCCGCGGGATCGCCGGGGCGGTCGGCCACGGTCGGGCCGGTCTCCTTCAAGGCGGCCTGTTCCGACTGCCGCGCCCGCTTCGAGCTGGACGCGGGGTCCCTGCGGCTGGTGATCGGCGGCAGCCGGCGGACCACCTTCTACTCCTTCACCTGTCCCGAGTGCGGGGCCTGCGTGAGGAAACCGGCCGGCGAGCGCATCGTGGAACTGCTGACCGGTGGCGGCGTGAGCACCCTGCGCAGCATCTGAAGCGGCCGGTGGCCTAGGCTCGACCCATGCTGTGGCCGATGCTCGCAATCGCCCTGGGTTTCCTCGGGCTCGCCGTCCTCGCCGTCCTCGCCGTGCGGGTCCACCTCGCGGTACGGCGGCTGTCCGGCCAGGTCGCACGGGCCAGCCGCCGGATCGCGGACGCCTCGGCGGACCTGGAGCGAGCGGCCGCGGATCTGGCGCGCGCGGGAGGCGCAGCCGGGCCATGACCCGCAGGTCTGCGGACCGCGCGCCTATGGAAAGTGCGGCACGGGACCCGTACCGTCGATCGGAGCCGCACGCAAGGCGGGATACCCCGGGGGATTGCCGGGCGTTAACCCCCGGGGGTTACGATCCTTTCCTGAGCGGTCCGGTCCATGGCCGGAGCCGCCCGCCACACAACCAGCCGTTCCGGTGAGAAGGAAGTCAGACATGATCGGCAATCTGAAGCCTCTTGAGATCCTCCTGATCATCGCCGTGATCTTCCTGCTGTTCGGTGCCAAGAAGCTCCCCGACATGGCGCGCTCCCTCGGCAAGTCGGCCCGGATCCTGAAGAGCGAGGCGAAGGCCATGAAGGCCGAGAGCGCGGCGGAGGACAACGCCACCGCTGCCACGGTCGCCGACCAGGCCCCGCAGCAGGCCGCCGCCCCGCGCACCATCAAGGCCGCCCCCGGCGACGTGACCGGCTCGCGCCCCGTCAACGAGCCGAACCACACCACCCAGGGCTGATCCCCCGGCCGCCGGGCCGCCGGTCCGCGGTCGCGATCACGCCGGTCATCTGCAACGAGACAAGGGACGTGGGTTGCTCAAGTCTGCCCGCAAGCAGGAGAAGCAGGACAAGCAGGCCAAGGACGCCGAAGGGCGGATGCCTCTTGTCGAGCACCTGCGTGAGCTGAGAAACCGCCTGTTGAAGTCGGTCCTGGCGATCCTGGTGATCACGATCGTCGCGGCCTTCTACTACAAGAACCTCATCGACTTCATGCTGAAGCCGATGCTGGACTCCGTCGGCTGCACCAACGGGGTGGTCTCGCAGCGCAACGGCCGGCCCTGCGCCGACATGACCGTGAACGGCCTCATCGCCCCGTTCTCCATCGCCCTCAAGGTCTCGCTCACCGCCGGTGTGGTGCTCTCGGCCCCGGTGTGGCTCTACCAGCTCTGGGCCTTCGTCGCCCCCGGCCTGCACAACCACGAGAAGCGCTACGCGGTCGGCTTCGTGGCCGTCGGTGCTCCGCTGTTCGCCGCCGGTGGGGTGCTCGCCTACAAGCTGCTGCCGCAGACCGCGAAGATCCTCCTCGAATTCACCCCCGACAACGCGCGCAACCTGCTCCCGGTCGACGACTACCTCGACCTGGTCACGCGCATGGTCGTCGTCTTCGGCCTCGCCTTCGAGCTGCCGCTCCTGCTGATCCTGCTGAACTTCACCGGGGTCCTCACCGCGAAGCGGCTGGCGAGCTGGTGGCGGGTCATGGTGCTGGGCATCACGATCTTCGCCGCGTTCGCCACGCCCACCGGCGACCCGCTGACCATGCTGTCGCTGGCCGCGCCGATCGTCGCCCTCTACTTCATCGCGCTCGGGATCTGCCTGGTCAACGACCGCCGGCGGGGCCGCAACAACCCCGACGCGCTCCTCGACGACGACGAGGCCGCCGAGCTCGACCTGACGCCCGCGCCGATCGGTGAGATGGAGCCCGTCCAGGCCCCGGCCGCCCTGCCCGAGCAGGCCGACGGAGGCCGCAGGCAGATCAACGGTTACGACGACGCGACCTGACAGGTACATTCCGGTGCGTGAGCGCTGACATCACCCTCCTCGTCAATCCCACCGCGGGACGCGGCCGGGGCGCGCACGCCGCGCAGCCGGCCGCTTCCGCGCTCCGGGCCGCCGGATTCTGCGTGCGGACGGTCCTCGGCGCCGATGCCGGGGACGCCCTGGCGCGGCTGCGCACCGCCGTGCGCGAGGGCACCGGGGCGGTGATCGCCGTCGGCGGCGACGGCGTGGTCTCGCTGGCCCTGCAGGCCCTGGCCGGGACGCTGGTGCCGCTCGGGGTGGTCGCCGTCGGGACCGGGAACGACTTCGCGCGGGCCATGGGACTGCCCGTAGGGGAGCCCGCCCGGGCGGGGCGGCTGGCCGCCGAGGCCCTCAAGGGGGGCCGGATCCGCGAGATCGACCTCGGGCGGGTGGCGCAGGCGGGCGCCGGCGCCGAGGGCGGGACCTGGTACGGGACCGTGCTGTGCTCCGGCTTCGACTCGCGGGTCAACGACCGCGGCAACCGGATGCGGCTGCCGGCGGGCCGGTTCAAGTACGACCTGGCGATGCTCGCCGAGCTGGCCGCCTTCAGGCCGTTCCCGTACCGGATCACCCTCGACGACGGTCCGGTGATCGAGACCGAGGCCACGCTGGTGGCCGTCGGCAACGGGTCCTCGTACGGCGGCGGCATGCGGATCTGCGCGGACGCCGTCCCGGACGACGGGCTCTTCGACGTCGTGGTCGTGGGCGACTGCAGCCGGGCCACTTTGCTGAAGGTGTTTCCGCAGGTCTACAAGGGGACGCACCTGAGCCACCCGAAGGTGACCGTCCACCGGGCTGCGAAGATCACGCTCGAGGCCGCCGGGATCACCGCGTACGCGGACGGCGAGCCGCTGGGACCGCTGCCGGTGAGCGCCGACTGCGTCCCGGGAGCCCTGCGGCTGCTGGCGTAGCGGCGGCTGTGCGGTCCATATAAATGATCGCGACTGTTGTCAGGGGCGGCGGGTAGGCTCGAGAACAAGATGACCGAAGAACTCTCACCCGCCGAGCGGTACGCCGCTGCACGGATCCGCGCCGCCGAAGAGGCCTCTGCCCTGGCCCCCTTCCGCGAGATGTACGAATTCGACCTGGACCCGTACCAGGTCGACGCCTGCAAGGCACTCGAGGCAGGCAAGGGCGTGCTGGTCGCCGCCCCCACCGGCTCGGGCAAGACCATCGTCGGCGAGTTCGCCGTGCACCTGGCCCTGGAGCAGGGCCGCAAGTGCTTCTACACGACGCCCATCAAGGCCCTGTCCAACCAGAAGTACGCCGACCTCGTCAAGCGCTACGGCGCCGACAAGGTGGGCCTGCTGACCGGCGACAACAGCGTCAACTCCGAGGCGCCCGTGGTCGTGATGACCACCGAGGTGCTCCGCAACATGCTCTACGCGGGCTCGCAGTCGCTGCGCGGCCTCGGGTACGTCGTGATGGACGAGGTGCACTACCTCTCCGACCGGTTCCGCGGAGCCGTCTGGGAGGAAGTGATCATCCACCTCCCCGAGTCGGTGACGCTGGTGTCCCTGTCGGCCACCGTGTCCAACGCCGAGGAGTTCGGCGACTGGCTCGACACCGTGCGCGGCGACACCGAGGTGATCGTCTCCGAGGAGCGGCCCGTCCCGCTGTGGCAGCACGTCATGGCCGGCCGCCGGATCTTCGACCTCTTCGAGGAAGAGTCCGACCACGGCGGCCGCGGCTCCGCGCGCCGCGAGGTCAACCCCGACCTGCTGCGCATGGCGCGCGAGGAGAACACCCGCACGTACAGTCCGAAGGACCGGCGGCGCGGCAAAATGGTCCGTGAGGCCGACCGCGAGCGCGAGCGGCGCTCCCGCGGCCGGATCTGGACCCCGAGCCGCCCCGAGGTCATCGCCCGCCTCGACGGCGACGGGCTGCTGCCCGCCATCAACTTCATCTTCAGCCGGGCCGGCTGCGAGGCCGCCGTCCAGCAGTGCCTGTTCGCGGGCCTGCGGCTCAACGACGACACGGCCCGCCTGAGGGTCCGCGAGATCGTCGAGGAGCGGACCGCCTCCATCCCCGCCGAGGACCTGCACGTCCTGGGGTACTACGAGTGGCTGGAAGGCCTGGAGCGGGGCATCGCCGCGCACCACGCCGGCATGCTGCCCACCTTCAAGGAGGTCGTGGAGGAGCTGTTCGTCCGCGGCCTGGTCAAGGCCGTCTTCGCCACCGAGACCCTGGCGCTGGGCATCAACATGCCCGCGCGCACGGTGATCCTGGAGAAGCTGGTCAAGTGGAACGGCGAGCAGCACGCCGACATCACCCCCGGCGAGTACACGCAGCTCACCGGCCGGGCCGGGCGCCGCGGCATCGACGTCGAGGGCCACGCCGTGGTGCTCTGGCAGCGGGGGATGGACCCGGCGGCGCTCGCCGGGCTCGCCGGCACCCGTACGTATCCGCTGCGCTCCAGCTTCCGGCCCTCGTACAACATGGCCGTGAACCTGGTCCAGCAGTTCGGGCGGCACCGCTCGCGCGAGCTGCTGGAGACCTCCTTCGCGCAGTTCCAGGCCGACCGCTCGGTCGTCGGGATCTCCCGGCAGGTGCAGCGCAACGAGGAGGGCCTGGACGGCTACCGGGAGGGCATGACCTGCCACCTCGGGAACTTCGAGGAGTACGCGCAGCTTCGCCGCGACCTCAAGGACCGCGAGACGGACCTGGCCAAGCAGGGCGCGGCCCAGCGCCGGGTGCAGGCGGCGAGTTCGCTGGAGAAGCTCAAGCCGG
The DNA here is from genome assembly GCF_035984415.1 of Streptomyces sp. NBC_01296. Taxonomy (NCBI): domain Bacteria; kingdom Bacillati; phylum Actinomycetota; class Actinomycetes; order Kitasatosporales; family Streptomycetaceae; genus Streptomyces; species Streptomyces sp. NBC_01296. The sequence continues at coordinate 6,719,619 of NZ_CP130720.1, forward strand.
GCGACATCATCCACGTGCCGACCGGCAAGTTCGCCGGGCTCGCTCTGGTCCTGGACCCGGGCGTGCCGGCCGGGCGGGTCAACGGGCACCGGGGGTACGAGTACGCGGAGGGCCCGCGCCCGCTGGTGCTCACCGCGGAGCGGCAGGTCAAGCGGCTCGCCGCGATCGACTTCCCGGTCCCGGTCGAGGCCATCGAGCGGATGCGGATCCCCAAGACCTTCAATGCGCGCTCGCCGCAGTCCCGGAGGGATCTGGCGTCCCAACTGCGGGCCAAGGCCGGGCACATCGCGCCGGAGCGCCGGGGCCGCGGCCGGGCCGCCGCAGCCGACGACCGAGAGATCACCCGGCTGCGCGCCGAGCTGCGGGCGCACCCCTGCCACGGCTGCGACGAGCGCGAGGACCACGCCCGCTGGGCGGAGCGCTACCACCGGCTCAAGCGGGACACCCAGCAGCTGGAACGCCGTATCGAGGGCCGGACGAACACCATCGCCCGCACCTTCGACCGGATCCACGCGCTGCTCACCGAGCTGGACTACCTGCGCGAGGACGAGGTCACCGTGCACGGCAAGCGGCTCGCCCGGCTGTACGGGGAACTCGACCTGCTGGCCTCCGAGTGCCTGCGCGCCGGGGTCTGGGAAGGGCTGTCCCCGGCCGAACTGGCCGCCTGTGTCTCGGCGTTGGTGTTCGAGGCGCGGCAGTCCGACGACGCGGTGGCGCCGAAGGTGCCGGGCGGCGCGGCGAAGGCGGCGCTGGGCGAGATGGTCCGGATCTGGGGCCGGCTCGACGCGCTGGAGGAGGAGCACCGCATCAACCAGGCGGAGGGCGTGGGCCAGCGCGAGCCGGACCTGGGCTTCGCGTGGGCGGCGTACCAGTGGGCCTCCGACAAGAGCCTGGACGAGGTGCTGCGCGAGGCGGAGATGCCGGCCGGCGACTTCGTGCGCTGGTGCAAGCAGGTCATCGACGTGCTGGGGCAGATCGCGGCCGCGGCTCCGGCTTCCTCGGCCCCGCCCTCCTCGCAGGGCGGCAGTACGGTGGCCCGCAATGCGCGCAAGGCCGTGGAGGCACTGCTTCGGGGCGTAGTGGCTTACAGCTCGGTCGGCTAGGCCGTCTCTTCCGGATCTTGCCGGTCAAGCCCGCGCAAGATCCGGAAGAGACGGCCTAGGTGCTTTGGGGCTTCCTCCGAAGGGGGTCATGGCCGGATCTCATCTCTTGCCATGATCACTTCGGGGGTGTCCCGTGCGACGATCGCCCCATGACCGGGGGAGCGGCCGAAGGGCCGAGACGGGTCGGCCGGCCGCGTGCCGATCGGCTGCGGCCGGCGAGCGGCCGGCCGCCGCGCGAGGAACTCCTCTGCGCGGCGGCCGAGCTGTTCACCGTCCGGGGGTACGCGGCCACCACCACGCGGACGGTGGCCGAGCGGGCCGGAATGCGCCAGGCCACGATGTACCACTACTTCCGCTGCAAGGAGGAACTCCTCGCCGAGCTCCTGGAGTCCACGGTCGCGCCCTCTCTGGTGCTCGCGCGCCGGCTGCTCGCCGACGCCGGGCGGCCCGCCGCGCGGCGGCTGTGGGAGCTGTGCCGCTCGGACGTGATGCTGCTGTGCGGGGGACCGTACAACCTGGGCGCCCTTTATCTGCTGCCCGAGGTGGCCGGATCGGGCTTCGCCCGGTTCCGGCGGATGCGCGGGGAGCTCAAGGACGCCTACCGCGCGTTGCTCGCCGCCACGCCCGCCGGGGTCGAACTGGCGCGGGACCGGGCCGGGCTGGCGCTGCGGGGCGATCTGGTGTTCGGGCTCATCGAGGGGGTCATGCTGATCCACCGCGCCGACCCGGACCGGCCGGTGGATGCCTTCGCGGAGGCCACCGCCGACGCGGCGCTGCGGGTCGCGGGAGCGGCGGGTCCTGCCGGCCGGACGGGACTTTGACGACACCCCCCTAGGTTCCGGCTTCCCAGGCCGCGAGGTCCTCCCAGGCCCGGAGGGCCAGGCCGCTCTCGAAGCGGTGCGGGGCGCCGGTCACCGGGTCGGTGAACGACACCGAGCGGGCCAGGAGTTGCAGGGGCCTGCGGTAGTCGTCCGGGGCCGGGTCGGTGACCTGCGGGTACACCGGGTCGCCGAGGATCGCCAGCCCCAGGCTGTTCATGTGCACCCGCAGCTGGTGGGTGCGGCCGGTGTGCGGGGTCAGCCGGTACCGGCCCAGTTCCCCCCTGGTGTCGAGGAGTTCGACCAGGCTCTCGGCGTTCGGTTCGGCGCCGGGGACCTCGGCCGCGGCCATGACCCCGCGGGTCTTCTCGATGTGGCTGCGGACCGTGCGGGGCAGGGCGACCGCCGGGTCGTGGCGGGCGAGGGCCTCGTACTCCTTGTGGACCTGCCGCTCCTGGAACAGCAGCTGGTAGGCGCCGCGGTCCTCGGGGCGGATGCTGAACATCACCAGTCCCGCGGTCAGCCGGTCCAGCCGGTGCGCCGGGCTGAGCGCGGGCAGGTCGAGCTCCGCGCGGAGCCGGGCCAGTGCGGTCTGCGTGATGTGGCTGCCGCGCGGGGTGGTCGCCAGGAAGTGCGGCTTGTCCACCACCAGGAGGTGCGCGTCGCGGTGGACGACCCGGAGGGGGAACGGCACGACCGGCTCCGGCTCCATGTCCCGGTGGAACCAGACGTAGGCGCCCGGCTCGTACGGGTCCTGCGGACTCAGGACCCGCCCGCCGGGGCCGAACACCCGTCCGGTGCGCAGCAGGTGCGCGATGGACCCGGCGCCGCGGGTGCCTGCGTAGCGCGCGGCGAGGTAGTGGCCGAGGTCGGGCCACTGCCCGTCGGGGTCGGCGGGCAGCCGCAGCCGGACCGGGTCGATGCCGGCGACCTGGGGGAGGGGCGAGGGGGGTGCCTGGGCTCTGCGTCTCATCGGGTCCAGGCTATGTGGCTACTGCTTGGTGAAGGTGCCCAGGTGGGTGGCGTCCAGGTACTCGATGCGGACCGTGCCGTCCTTGAAGACCACCCCGGTGCGGCCGACCGCGTTCTCTCCGGCGGTCACGTAGCTGAAGGTGTCGCCGTCGTAGTGGGTGAGGGGGAAGCGCATCGGCTTCGGGCCGAGGGAGAGGGTGAGGCCGTCCTTGCCGCCTGCGTTCGCCGTCACGCTCAGTTTCCCGTAGTACGGGCTCACGTAGGTGCCGGTGTACGCGCTGTCGGCGCGGGCCGGCTTGGCGCCTGCGGGCGGGTGCGCGTAGTCGGTGGTGGAGCGGCCGGTGTCGAGGGCCTGGGCGTACAGCTCGGCGAAGAGCGGGAGCCAGTCGGTGGTCGGCTTGCCGTGCTCGGCGGTGTCGAAGAAGTCCTCGGCGATGGCGTCGGCGACGCCGACCGGGGCGCCGTTGGTGAGGACGATGATGCCGAGCTTCTCCAACGGGAGCATCGTGACGTTGGTGTTGGCGCCGAGCTCGAAGGCGCCGGAGTGGCTCAGGCGCAGCCGGCCCGCGTCGTCGTACGAGACGTTCCAGCCGAGCCCGTAGAAGCCGGTGTGGTCCAGGGGCGGGGTCGGCGCCTGCGACAGGATCTGCGGCAGGTGCGTGGTCGCGAGGGTGTCGGCGGGGACGATCCGCTTCCCGTCGAGGGTGCCGCCGGCCAGCTGGAGCCGCAGCCAGCGGGCCATGTCGGTGGCGGTGGAGCTCACGCCGCCGGCCGGGGCCTGGGCGTCCGGGTCGCGTACGAAGCGGGGCGACCAGGTGCCGTCGGGGTTCTTGACGTGGGTGGCGGCGTGGTCGGGGGTGTTCGCGAAGGCGGAGAACTCGGTGCTGGTGCGGGTCATGCCGGCGGGCTTGAAGAGGGTGTCGTCGGCGAGCTTCTGCCAGCTCGTGCCGTGCTGCCGGGCGACGGCCTCGGCGGCCGCGGTGAGGCCGAAGTTGGTGTAGGCGTAGCTCACGCGGAACGGGGCGAGGGGCTCCAGGCGGAGGTGGTCCAGGATGTACGACTGGTCGTAGCCGAGGTCTTCGAGGAGGTCGCCGGCGTGGTCGGGCAGGCCGCTGCGGTGGGAGAACAGGTCGGCGGTGGTGAGGTGGTCGGTGACCCAGGGGTCCTTGAGGGCGAACCCGGGGAGCTCGGTGCGGTGCTCCCAGTCGGCCGGGTTCTTGAGGGTGCCGGCGACGACGGTGGACGAGATCGGCTTGGAGAGCGAGGCGATCTGGAACACGGTGTCGGGGCCGACCTTGCCGTTCTCGCCGGTGCGGCGGACGCCGAAGCCCTTGAGGTAGACGACCTTGTCGTCGTGGACGACGGCGACGGAGATCCCTGGGACGCCGGTGCTGCGCATGGCGTCGGTGACGAACCCGGTGAGGCGCGCCAGCGCGGTGTCCACCTCCGCGTCCGTGATCTGGGGCTTCGGCGCGGGGGGCGGGCTGGGGGCGGCGGCAGCGCCGGTCACGCCGGTCGCGGCGAACACGACGGCGGCTCCTGCTGCGCCGAGCACGCGGAGCGTAGGCATGGCGTCATTGTCCCGCCGAACGGGCGACCCCGCCCTTTCGGAGTTCCGTCAGGCCGCGGATTCCTGTTCGGCCAGGACCCTGGCGTTCCAGTCGCCCTTGATCGCGCGCCAGCCCTCGTCCGTCTCGCCGAGCCGCCAGTAGCCGGAGATCGACAGGCGTTCCTTCGGGATGCCCCGCTCCAGGCGCAGGTGGCGGCGCAGGTCCTTCACGAAGCCCGCCTCGCCGTGCACGAAGGCGTGGACGTCGCGGGAGGGGAACTCGAGGGCCCTGACCGCCTCGACCAGGGTCTCGCCGATCGGCCGGGTGCCGCGGTGGAGCCAGACCGGGACGATGCCGTCGGGGGTGGCGATCTTCTGCTCGTCCTGCGGGCCCTCGACCTCCACGATCGCGTGCACCCGCGCGCCCGGCGGCATCCGCTCCATCGCGGCCCCGATCGCCGGCAGCGCGCTCTCGTCGCCCACCAGCAGGTGCCAGTCGGCCGTCGGGTCCGGCGCGTAGGCGCCGCCGGGGCCGAGGAAACGGACCAGTTCGCCCGGCTGGGCGCGCGCCGCCCAGGGGCCGGCCAGGCCCTGGTCGCCGTGGACGACGAAGTCGAGCGTCAGCTCCAGGTGCGCCGGGTCCCACGACCGGATCGTGTACGCGCGCTGGCGGGGCCACGCCTCACGCGCGTACTCCGCGCGGATCCGGTCCAGGTCCCACGGCGTGGGGTAGGTGACGCCCTCGGGCGCGAACAGCAGCTTGATGTAATGGTCGGTGAACTCGCCCGCACTGAACCGGACCAGTCCGGCACCACCCAGCACCACGCGCACCATGTGCGGCGTCAGCCGCTCTGTGCGCACGACCACTGCGGTGCCGACCTTGCGGGCGCGTCCTTCTGCCACGGCGTATCCCCTTGCTCCCCTGAAACTTAGGATTACCTAAGTTACCACCTCAATGGTGGAGCGCGCTGCTGAGGCGCGACACCGCTCCGCCAAGACCCCACCGGCGCGCCAGGGCGTCGACGAGTTCCGGCTGCGCGGGGACCGCCGGCAGCGCGGGGTCGAACGCGGGAAGGGGGACGTCCGCGGCCACCTGGACCACCTTCGGGGCGACCGCCAGATAAGGCCGGGATTCGTCCAGTCGCTTGCGCTGGGTGGGGGTCAGCTTCGACTTCGGGTCGTCGATCGCCGCGATGATCCCGGCCAGCGTGCCGTACGCGTCCAGCAGCTTCGCCGCCGTCTTCTCGCCGATCCCCGGAACCCCGGGCAGCCCGTCGCTCGGGTCCCCGCGCAGCAGGGCCAGGTCCGCGTAGCCCGGGCCGTCCACCCCGTACTTCTCGCGCAGCCACGCTTCGTCCGTCACCTGCAGCGTGCCGACCCCCTTGAGCGGGTACAGCACGCGCCGCTGCCGGGCGTCGTCCACCAGCTGGTAGAGGTCCCGGTCGCCGGTGACGATGTCCACCGGGCCGGTGGCGCGCGCCGTGAGCGTGCCGATCACGTCGTCGGCCTCGTACCCGGCGACCCCCACCCGGGCGATCCCGAACGCGTCCAGCGCCGCCTCGATGATCGGCACCTGCGGGGCCAGGGTGTCCGGGGTCTCCTCCACGTCCGGCCCGGACTCGGTCTCCTCGGCGACCCGGTGGGCCTTGTAGGAGGGGATCAGCTCCACCCGCCAGTGCGGGCGCCAGTCGGCGTCCATGCAGGCCACGAGATCGTCCGGACGGTGGTCCTGGACCAGGCGCCCGATGAAGTCGAGCAGCCCGCGCACCGCGTTGACGGGGGTGCCGTCCGGGGCCTTCACGGAGTCCGGCACGCCGAAGTACGCGCGGTAGTAGAGGGAGGCGGTGTCCAGCAGCATCAGGCGTCGAGTCGTCGTCACGGTGACGATGATGCCGCAACCCTCAGGGGCGCCCGCGGCGGGCGGTTACGGGCGGGGGCACGGAAAGTGGCCGCAAGAGCGATCGGACATGGCACGGGAGTTTCACCCGGGGCGTACCCTGGTCGGCTCTTGCACGCGAAACCGGGGGCGGTTGCTGCGTAAGGTGCTTACAGCACACCGATGTGAGACGGATGCCGACGTACGCCGACGGACCAGACAAGGGGAGGGCAGCCCCGCCATGGACGACAGGGACGGCTCGGACGACAAGGAACGGGACAAGGACGCCAAGGAACCGCTCCGGGTGGGTGTGGCCGTGCGCAAGCGGCGCCGGGCACTCCACCTCACCCTCGCCGCCGTATCGGCGCGCAGCGGTCTGTCGGTGCCCTTCCTGAGCCAGATAGAGAACGAACGGGCCCGGCCCAGCATGCGGTCCCTCGAGCGGGTCGCGGACGCGCTGGAGACCACGGCCGTGGAGCTGCTGGCCGCGTCCGACACCGCGCGCACGGTGGACCTCGTACGGGCCGGCGACGAATCCGGGCTCACACCGGTCCCGGGCGTGCGTCCCCTCGTACGCGGACACCACCAGCTGCACGCACTGGAGTTCACCGGGGACCAGGACGCCGGCCGCGAGTACCAGCACCGCAACGACGAGCTGATGTACGTGGTCTCGGGGGCCTGCCAGGTGGAGGCCGAGGGGCGGGCGTACCGGCTGGAGAGCGGGGATGCACTGTTCCTGTCCGGCGGCGTACGGCACCGCTGGCGGGCCGTCTCCGAGGACACCAGGCTCCTGGTCGTGGCGGTCGGGGAGCACATCCACGCGACCTCCGAGCCGCCCTCGCCGGGGCGCTGAGCCGGATGAGGGTCGTCTCGCTGGTGCCGTCGCTGACCGAGGCGGTCGCGGTGAGCGCCCCCGGGCTGCTCGCCGGGGTGACCGACTGGTGCACCCATCCCGCGGACCTCGGGGAGCGGGGCGCGGTGCGCATCGGGGGTACGAAGAACCCCGACGTGGAGCGGATCACGGAGCTGCGCCCGGACCTGGTGATCGCCAACGAGGAGGAGAACCGGGCCCCGGACCTGGCGGCGCTGCGGGCGGCCGGCGTGGAGGTGCTGGTCACCGAGGTACGGGACCTCCCGCAGGCGCTCTCCGAGCTGGACCGGGTGCTGGTGGGGGCCCTGGGGCTGGCGAGGCCGCAGTGGCTGGACGACGCCGAGGACGCATGGGCGCGGGTGGAGCCGGCCGGCCCGCTGCGGGCCTTCGTACCCGTGTGGCGGCGGCCCTGGATGGTGCTGGGCCGGGACACCTTCGCGGGCGATCTGCTGGCGCGCCTGGGCGTGCACAACGTCTACGCCGGCCACGGCGAGCGGTACCCGCGGGTGCCGGTGGAGGAGCTGGCCGCCGCCGAGTGCGATCTGGTGGTGCTGCCCGACGAGCCGTACCGCTTCACGCGCGAGGACGGCCCGGAAGCCTTCCCGGACCGTCCGTCCGCCCTGGTCAGCGGCCGCCACCTGACCTGGTACGGCCCCTCGCTGGCCGAGGCCCCGGCGGTGCTGGCACGGGCCCTGCACGCCGCGCACTGAGGGGCTGCCGGCCCGGCGGACGGGGCGTCAGCGGGGGAGCAGGGCGCCCGTGAACAGGCCGCGCAGGGTGTGGGCGGCGGCCAGCAGCCAGGCGGTCAGCAGCGCCAGGAACAAGGCGGCCGCGAGCCAGGCGAACGCGGTCAGGCCGGTGTGGCGGGCCAGGCCGGCGGCGCCGGTGACACAGGTGCCGACCGGGAAGGTCAGCGCCCACCAGGTCATCGCGAAGCCCATGCCGCCCCGGGCCGCCCGGACCAGCATCGCGGCGGAGAGGGCCAGCCACAGCAGGGCGAACCCCATCACGGGCACGCCGTAGACGACCGCGAAGGCGCCGAGCGCGCCGGCGTAGGGGGCGCCGATCGCCCGGGGGGCCATGTCGGCGAGCTGGTTGACCGCGGTGGTGGACTGGCCGAGGGGGCCCAGCACCAGGAACAGCGTGGGGGTCAGCAGCAGGGGCAGGGGGCCGCTCATGATCAGCCGGCCGAACACCAGGGGCAGCATCAGCAGGGTGGCGAGCAGGCTGATGCCGAACATGGCGTAGCAGGCCAGCAGGAGCGCCTCGCGGGGCTGGCCGGCGGGCAGGTGGGGTATCAGCAGGGGGCCCACGGCGGCGGAGACCATGGGGGCGACCAGGGGCAGCAACCACACGGGGGTGGCCTGCGCGGCCTCGACCTTGTGCCGGACCACCATCAGGTACGGCACCACCACGGCCATGAGCAGGCCGATCGCGGTGCCGGCGGTGAACAGCACGGCGTCGACGGCGACGGCGGCGGGCACGCCGATGAGGTCCTTGCCGACGATCAGGGTGCCACCGCCCACGGCCAGCAGGGCCATCGCGAGACACCCGTAGAAGGGGGCCACGGCGGGGTCGAGGAGATGGGCGCGGGCCTGGTCGCGGTGGTGGAGCCAGTGGCCGGCGCGGGCGGTGAGCACGAGGGCGAGGGCCGCGGCGGACAGCGCCCAGACGATCTGGCAGGCCACGCGCTGGCCGGGCACCTGGTACGGGAGGGTCGCGCCGGCGTTGGCGACGATCGCCGTGCCCATGACGGACGCGTACCAGTTGGGGCCGAGGTGACGGAGCGCCGGGAAGGCCTTGTGGGCCCGAGAGGTCCGGGAAGTGTGTTCGTGGGGTCGCACGAGGGTGGTGGCCATGGACCCAGCGTCGTCGCGGGGCCCGCCGGACGGCAGAGGCCATCTCTCTATGAGGTCATAAACTGACTTTATGGGTAACGAGGAGTGGGTTCCGCTGGCACACCGGGTACCGGACCTGGGAGCGCTGGAGCTGCTGCTCGCGGTGGCCCGGGTCGGCAGCCTGAGCGGCGCGGCCAAGCGCATGGGCATCACCCAGCCCGCCGCGAGCAGCCGGATCCGGGCGATGGAGACCCGGCTGGGCGTGGCGCTGGTGGACCGTTCGCCGCGCGGGTCGACCCTGACGGCGGAAGGGGCGCTGGTCACGGACTGGGCGCGGCGGGTGGTGGAGGCGGCGGAGGCGTTCGACGCCGGGGCGCAGGCGCTGCGCGGGCGGCGCGACTCGCGGCTGCGGGTGGCCGCCAGCATGACCATCGCGGAGTACCTGCTGCCGGGGTGGCTGATCGCGCTGCGCGGGCAGCGGCCGGGGACCGCGGTGTCGCTGCACGCGGGGAACTCGGCGGTGGTCGCGGAGCGGGTGCTCGCGCACGAGGCGGACCTGGGCTTCGTGGAGGGGCTGTCGGTGCCGGAGGGGCTGGACTCGGCGGTGATCGCGCAGGACCGGCTGGTGGTGGCGGTGGCCCCGGGGCACGCCTGGGCGCGGCGGACGCGGGGGGTCGAGGCGGCGGAGCTGGCGGCGACGCCGCTGATCCTGCGGGAGTGGGGGTCGGGGACCCGGCAGGTGCTGGACGCCGCGCTGGCCGGGAGCGGGGGGCTGGCGGCGCCGCTGCTGGAGCTGGCGTCGACGACGGCGGTGAAGGCGGCGGCGGTGAGCGGGGCGGGGCCGTGCGTGCTGTCGGAGCTGGCGCTGGGGGACGAGCTGGCGGCGCGGCGGCTGGTCGAGGTCCCGGTGTCGGGGGCGGCGCTGGGGCGGGAACTGCGGGCGGTCTGGCCCGTGGGCGCCAGACCGGCGGGCCCGGCCCGCGACCTCCTGTCCCTGACCCGGGCCACCCCCGCGACCTCCGCCCGCTGACGTCCGTGGTGCGCCGTGGCCTCCGGGGGCGCTGCCCCCGGAGGCCACGGCCGCACACCCCTACCCACCGGTAGAAGCATCTGGCAGGCTGCCGCCATGAATCTTCCCGCCGGTGGAGACAGGGCCCGGTACGACCGGGCCACCGCGCATCTCGACGCGCCCCTGGCCATCGTCGATCTCGCCGCGTTCGACGCCAACGCCGACGATCTCGTCCGCCGGGCCGGCGGCAAGCCGATCCGCGTCGCCAGCAAGTCCGTCCGCTGCCGCGCGCTCCTCGAACGGGTCCTGGCCCGGACCGGTTTCGCCGGGATCATGTCGTACACCCTCGCCGAGTCGATCTGGCTGGCCCGGTCGGGGTTCGAGGACGTGCTGCTGGCCTACCCCTCCGCCGACCGCGCCGGGTTCGCCGAGCTCGCGGGCGACCCCAAACTGGCCGCCGCCGTCACCGTCATGGTCGACGACCCCGCCCAGCTGGAGCTGATCGACACCTCCCGGGACGGCGCCGGCCCGCACGAGATCCGCGTCTGCCTCGAACTCGACACCGCGCTCCACCTGTTCGGCGGCCGGGTACGCGTCGGCGCCCGGCGTTCGCCGCTGCGCGATCCCGCCGCGCTCGCGGACCTCGCCCGTACGGTCTGCGCCCGGCCCGGCTTCCGCGTCGTCGGGATCATGGGCTACGAGGGCCACGTCGCCGGCGTCGGCGACGCCCTCGCGGGGCGCCCGCTGCGCTCCCGCGCCATCCGGCTCATGCAGGCCACCGCCCGCAAGGAGCTCGCGGCCCGTCGCGCCGAAGCCGTACGGGCCGTCCGCGCGGTCGTCCCGGACCTGGAGTTCGTCAACGGCGGCGGCACCGGCAGCGTCCAGCAGACCGCCGCCGAGGACGCCGTCACGGAGATCGCCGCCGGCTCGGGGCTCTACGTACCGCGGCTGTTCGACAACTACACGTCCTTCCGCGGCCGCCCCGCCGCGCTCTTCGCCCAGCCGGTGGTCCGCAGGCCCGGCGTCGGCGTGGTCACCGTGCTCGGCGGCGGCTACCCCGCCTCCGGCGCGGCCGGTGCGGACCGGCTCCCGGAGCCTTACCTGCCGCAGGGCCTGCGCTACGACCCCCAGGAGGGGGCCGGCGAGGTGCAGACCCCGCTGCTCGGCAGCCCGGCCGACGATCTGCTGATCGGCGACCGGGTCTGGTTCCGGCACGCGAAGGCCGGGGAACTGTGCGAGCGCTTCGAGGCGTTGCACCTGATCGAGGGCGACCGGGTGACGGCCACCGTCCCGACGTACCGGGGCGAGGGCCGCACCTTCCTCTAGTACACGCTCAGTACACGCTGTCCGTCTGGTCGGGGATGACGCTGGTGTCACCCCGGCGGACGGGGCCGGCCGTGCCGTCGTGGTCGACGTAGCCCGTGGTCGAGCACGGGTACGGCGTGCTCTTCTGCTTCTTCGGCTCGATGAACATCGGGTTCACGATCCACTTGCCGTCGCTGTTGTCGTACGCACGGCACATCAGCTCGTTCTTGTTCCGGTTCACGACCAGCCGCAGGGCGGTCGCGTCCCGCAGGAACGAGATGTCGGTGTCCGAGTCGCCCGCGGCGAACACCTGGCGGCGGGCGGCCGGCTGGACCTTCTCGGCGGCCGCGCCGCGGACGCCGAAGATCTCCTTGTTGATCCAGCACCGCTTGCCGTCGACGTAAGTGATCATCGTGTCGGCGCCGTCCTTCACCGAACCGCAGCCCTGCAGGTGCGCGGTGAACTTCCCGCCGGACGCGGTCGTGTTGCGGATGCCGATGACGTGGTCCGCGGCGACGCCGACGCCCTTGGCCCACACCTCGACGACCGGCTGCGGCGAGGCCGAGCTGATCCAGACGTCGAAGCCGGCCTTCTGCAGGCCGGCTATGAGGTCCTTCTGCTGGTCGTAGTAGCGGACCCAGCCGGTGGCGGTGCCGGTGCCGACCTGCTGCTTGGCGCCGACCGGCGCGGCCAGGTTCTCGGCCTGCGCGGCGGCCGCGAAGCCGCGGACCTCGCGTGCGGTCCAGCCCTGCATCAGCTGGGGCAGCCAGGCGTACGCGGGCTCGATGGTGCGGTGGTCCCAGCCGGCGAAGGCGGCGGCGCCGGAGCGGGTCGCGGCGGTGCCGTAGACGGCGGCGAGCTCGTCGGCGCAGCCCGCGCCCTCGGGGGCGCCCGTGGGCAGCGGGGAGCCGGGGCGGGCGAGGGCGTCGCAGGCGTCGGCGAGGGCCCGGGCGGCGGCCGGGGTGAGGTAGCGGCTGGTGGCGGTCCAGTCCCCGGCGGCCGGCCGGCGGATCTTGCCGCTGCGCAGCAGCCAGTACATGGTGGCGTCGCCGACGTCGTTCTTGACGACGGTGTTGTCCCAGTCGAAGACGGCGACGGGCTTGTTGCGGCTCGGTCGGTACGGGTTGCACTTTCCGTACTCGTCTATCAGCTGCTGGAGCCGGGCCTGGTTGTCCCCGTACCAGCCGGCCGCGAGCTGCGGGGTGGTGCAGGGGGCGCCGGGGCGGGCCGCCTGTGCGGCGGGCGCGGCGGCGACGAGGGTGCCGGCGGTGATCGCGACGGCGGCGCCGACGGCCTGGAGCCGCCGTGCGGTGCTACGTGGGGTCACTGAGGTGAACACTCCCTACATTCCAACGAAGATCATCTCGGACGGTAGAACACGACAGCCGGGCGTCGTGCGACGCCCGGCTGTCGGGGGGATGGAGTACGGGTGAACGCTCGGGGCGTGCAGGGCCCGTCGGCGGAGCCGGTCTACAGGGGGGTGACGTACGCGCCCGAGATGCCGCCGTCGACCAGGAAGTCGGTGGCGTTGATGAACGAGGAGTCGTCGCTGGCGAGGAAGGCCACGGCGGCGGCGATCTCGGTGGGCTCGGCGAACCGGCCCAGCGGGATGTGCACGAGGCGGCGGGCCGCCCGCTCCGGGTCCTTGGCGAACAGCTCCTGCAGCAGCGGGGTGTTGACCGGCCCCGGGCACAGCGCGTTGACACGGATGCCCTCGCGGGCGAACTGCACGCCGAGCTCGCGCGACATCGCGAGCACGCCGCCCTTGGAGGCGGTGTACGAGATCTGCGAGGTGGCGGCGCCCATGATGGCCACGAAGGACGCGGTGTTGATGATCGAGCCGCGGCCCTGGCGCTGCATGTAGGGCAGGGCGGCCTTGCAGCACAGGTACACGGAGGTGAGGTTGACGTCCTGGACCCGCTTCCAGGCCTCGAGGCCGGTGGTGAGGATCGAGTCGTCGTCCGGGGGCGAGATGCCCGCGTTGTTGAACGCGATGTCGACGGAGCCGTAGGTGTCGAACGCGGTCTTGAAGAGGGCCTCGACCTCTTCGGGGCTGGTGACGTCGACCTTCGCGAACAGGCCGCCGACCTCCTCGGCGGCGGCCTTGCCGGCGCTCTCGTCGATGTCCGCGCAGACCACGTTGGCGCCCTCGGAGGCCAGACGGCGGGCGGTGGCGAGGCCGATGCCGCTGCCGGCTCCGGTGATGACGGCGGTTCGGCCGACCAGGCGGCGGCAGACGATCTCGGTGTCAGAAGTGGTCATGATGGGCTCAGGCCTCCGTGCTGATGAAGACGTTCTTGGTCTCGGTGAATGCGGTGAGGGCGTCGGGTCCGAGCTCGCGGCCCAGTCCGGACTGCTTGTAGCCGCCGAACGGGGTCCAGTAGCGGACGCTGCTGTGGGAGTTGACGGACAGGTTGCCCGCGGCGACGGCGCGCGAGACGCGCAGCGCGCGGCCGATGTCGCGGGTCCAGAGGGAGCCGGAGAGCCCGTACTCGGTCGCGTTGGCCAGGCGTACGGCGTCCTCCTCGTCCTCGAAGGGGAGGACGACGGCGACCGGGCCGAAGACCTCCTCGGCCGCCACGGGCGCGGTGGGGGCGACGTCCGTGACGAGGGTCGGCGGGTACCAGAAGCCGGGGCCCTCGGGGGCGGTGCCGCGGATCGCGGTGAGGTCGTCGGTGACGTACGACCGGACGCGGTCCAGCTGTACGCGGGAGATCAGCGGCCCCATCTGGGTCTTCTCGTCGGCGGGGTCGCCGACGACAACGCCCTCGATGCCGGGGGCGAGCAGCTCCAGGAACCGGTCGTAGGCGGAGCGCTGGACGAGGATCCGGGTACGGGCGCAGCAGTCCTGGCCGGTGTTGTCGAGGAAGGCCATCGGCGCCGCGGCGGCCGCCGCCTCCAGGTCCGCGTCGGCGAAGACGATGTTGGGGCTCTTGCCGCCGAGTTCGAGGGTGACCCGCTTCACCCGGTCGGCGCACTTGGCCATGATCTGCTTGCCGACCGGGGTGGACCCCGTGAAGACGATCTTCGCGACGCCCGGGTGCTCGACGAGCGCGTCTCCGGCGACCGTCCCGAGGCCGGGGAGCACCTGGAAGAGGTGTTCGGGGATCCCGGCTTCGAGGGCGAGTTCGGCGAGGCGCAGCGCGGTGAGCGGGGTCGTCTCGGCGGGCTTGAGCAGGACGGCGTTGCCGGCCGCCAGGGCCGGGGCCAGGCCCCAGGCGGCGATCGGCATGGGGAAGTTCCACGGGGCGATCACGCCGATGACGCCGAGGGGTTCGAGGAAGGTGACGTCGATGCCGCCGGCGACGGGGATCTGGCGGCCGGAGAGCCGTTCCACTCCGCCGGCGGCGAATTCGAGCAGGTCACGGACGTTGCCGGCTTCCCAGCGGGCGTTGCCGATGGTGTGCCCGGCCTCGCGGACCTCCAGCTGGGCCAGTTCCTCGATGTGCCCGTCGACGACCGCGGCGAAGCGGCGCAGCAGCCGGGCCCGGTCGGCGGGGGCGGCCGCCGCCCAGCCGCGCTGGGCCGCGGCGGCCCGCGCGACGGCGGCGTCGACGTCGTCCCGTGTGGCGGCCGGGACGACGGCGACGACTTCCTCGGTGGCCGGATTCAGCACGCTTAGATTGAAGGGGGCCAGCGCATCGGACACGTGGTGCCTCTCAGATGTTCGGTGAGGGTGGCTACGGGCGGTGGCTACAGGCGTTCGAAGGAGCGGCGCAGTTCCCAGTCGGTGACCGCGGAGTCGTACGCGTCCAGTTCGACGCGGGCCATGTTGCGGTAGTGGGCGACCACCTCGGGCCCGAAGGCGGCCTTGGCGATCTCGCTGTTCTCCCAGAGATCCGCGGCCTCGCGCAGGGTGGTGGGAACGTGCGCGAAGTCCGCGGTGTACGCGTTGCCCGCGCAGGCCTCGGGCAGTTCGAGGCGGTTCTCGACGCCGTAGAGCCCGGCCGCGACCAGGCCGGCGACGGCGAGGTACGGGTTGACGTCCCCGCCGGGGAGGCGGTTCTCGAAGCGCATGGAACGGCCGTGGCCGACGACTCGGAGCGCACAGGTCCGGTTGTCCACGCCCCAGGCGACGGCGGTCGGCGCGAAGGATCCCGGCCGGAAACGCTTGTACGAATTGATGTTCGGGGCGTAGAGAAGGGAGAAGTCGCGCAGCGCGGCCAGCTGTCCGGCCAGGAAGTGCCGCATCACCGGTGACATTCCGCCCGGGCCGTCACCGGCCATCGCGTTGTGCCCGTCAGCGTCGCCCAGCGAGAGGTGGATATGGCAGGAGTTGCCCTCGCGCTCGTCGAACTTGGCCATGAAGGTGAGCGAGACGCCTTCCTGGGAGGCGATCTCCTTCGCCCCGGTCTTGTAGACGGCGTGCTGGTCGCAGGTGGTCAGCGCCTCGTCGTAGCGGAAGGCGATCTCGTGCTGGCCGAGGTTGCATTCGCCCTTCGCGGACTCGACGATCAGGCCCGCGGCCTGCATCTCGTTGCGGATCCGGCGCAGCAGGGGCTCGATGCGGCCGGTCCCGAGGACCGAGTAGTCGATGTTGTACTGGTTGGCGGGGGTCAGCCCGCGGTAGCCCGAGTTCCAGGCCTGCTCGTAGGTGTCCTGGAAGACCATGAACTCCAGCTCGGTGCCGACCATGGCCGTGTAGCCGTGTCCGGCGAGGCGCTCGAGCTGGCGGCGCAGGATCTGCCGGGGCGCGGCGACCACGGGCGTGCCGTCGTTCCAGGCGAGGTCGGCCAGGAGGAAGGCGCTGCCGGGGTTCCAGGGGATCCGGCGCAGGGTGGCGAGGTCGGGGTGCATGGCGAAGTCGCCGTAGCCCCGGTCCCAGGAGGACATCTCGTATCCGTCGACGGTGTTCATGTCCGTGTCGACGGCGAGGAGGTAGTTGCAGCCCTCGGTGCCGTGGGCGAGGACCTCGTCGAGGAAGAACTGTGCGGCGAACCGCTTGCCCTGGAGTCGCCCCTGCATGTCAGGGAAGGCCAGGACCGCGGTGTCGATCTCGCCGCTGGCCACGAGAGCGCGGAGCTCCTCGGGCGCGAGCGGCGGCTTGCGGTCTACCACTGGAATCTCTCCTTCGGTGAGCCGAGAAGCCCTAAGGTATTGAATAGAACCATTGCTTGGGAAGGGGAGGAGCCGAGATGACCGACACGGCGAGCGAAGGCGGCGCGATCGCGCGGCTGAATCCGGTGCTGCGACAGGTGCGGGCGGGCAACGGTTTCGAGGAGGCCCTGGAGCAGATCCTCCAGGTGGTGCGGCTGGGGCTGGTGCCGGGCGGGGAGCGGCTGCCGCCCGAGCGGGAGCTGGCGGAGCGGATGGGGATCAGCCGGGTCACCCTGCGCGAGGTGCTGAAGGTGCTGCAGGACCAGGGCCTGGTCGAGGCCCGGCGAGGGCGGTACGGCGGAACGTTCGTGCTCCCCCGCCCCGACACCCCCGTCGGCGGCACCGAGGACGAGCTGCGCCGGCGCGTGGTGGGCGTGGACATCGAGGACGCCCTGCGGTTCCGCGAGGTCCTGGAGGTGGGCGCGGCCGGGCTGTGCGCCTCCCAGGGGCTCGCCGAGGAGGGCGCCGAGCGGCTGCTCGGCGCGCTGGCCGCCACCCATGACGCACCGCTGCCCGACTACCGCCGCCAGGACACCCTCTTCCACCTCACCCTGTGCGAGCTCGCCGGATCCGCCACCCTCACGGCCCAGTACGCCGCCGTCCGGGCCACCGTGAACGACCTGCTGGACTGCATCCCGCTGCTGGTGCGCAACCTGGAGCACTCGCAGCAGCAGCACTCCGCGCTCGTGGAGGCGGTGCTGGAGCGGAACGCGGACGCGGCGCGCGAGGTGATGCGCGAGCACTGCTGCGGAACGGCCGCGCTGCTGCGCGGGTTTCTGGCCTAGGGGGCGTCTTGTGGGAGGTGGTGCGGGGGCGGCCCGAGAGCTTTTCGTAACCCTTGTTTAACGCAGGGGTCTTGCGCTCTCCACTCCGCTACGGCAAAGGTACGCCCCACAACCATTGCCCTAGGCAGGAGCGCACATGGCCGACGACACCGAGGCACGGCTCGCAGCCGTACCCGAACCCACCACGTCCCCCGAGGGCGGCGACAGCTACCTGGAACGCCGTACGCTCCGCCGCGGCAGCGCCGGCTGGCTGCTGCTGACCGGCCTCGGCGTCGCGTACGTCGTCTCCGGCGACTTCTCCGGCTGGAACGTCGGCCTCGCCCAGGGCGGCTTCGGCGGGCTCGCCATCGCCACCGCCCTGATGGGCGCGATGTACGCCTGCCTCGTCTTCTCCCTCGCGGAGCTGTCCGCGATCCTGCCGACGGCCGGCGGCGGCTACGGCTTCGCCCGCCGGGCGCTCGGCACCTGGGGCGGCTTCCTCACCGGCACGGCGATCCTCATCGAATACATCCTGGCCCCGGCCGCCATCGCCATCTTCATCGGCGACTACGTCGAATCCCTCAACCTCTTCGGCCTGACCTCGGGCTGGCCCGTCTATCTCGCCTGCTTCGCGATCTTCATCGGCATCCACCTGTGGGGCGTCGGCGAAGCGCTGCGCTTCTCCCTCGTCGTCACCGCGATCGCCGTGATGGCGCTGATCGTCTTCGCACTGGGCGCCTTCACCGAGTTCGACCCTTCGAACCTCGACAACATCGCCGTGGACACCACCGCCGCCGGCTCCAGCTCCTGGCTGCCGCTGGGCGTCCTCGGCATCTGGGCCGCGTTCCCCTTCGGCATGTGGTTCTTCCTCGGCGTCGAGGGCGTACCGCTGGCCGCCGAGGAGGCCAAGGACCCGGTGCGCTCCATGCCGCGGGCCCTGTCGATCTCCATGGGCATCCTCGTCCTGCTCGCGCTGGTCACCTTCCTCGCCTCGACCGGTGCGCGCGGCGCCGACGCCATCAAGGACGCCGGAAACCCGCTGGTCGTCGCCCTCGAAGGCAACCCGGGCCTGTCCTGGCTGAAGACCTTCGTCAACTACGCGGGCCTGGCCGGGCTCGTCGCCTCGTTCTTCTCCCTCATCTACGCCGGCTCGCGCCAGCTCTTCGCCCTCTCCCGCGCCGGCTACCTCCCGCGCTTCCTGTCCCTGACCTCGAAGCGCAAGGCCCCGTACCTCGGCCTGCTCATCCCCGGCGCGATCGGCTTCGCGCTCGCCGCGGCCACCGGGAACGGCCCGCGCATGCTCAACATCGCGGTGTTCGGCGCGACCATCTCGTACGCGCTGATGGCCCTCTCCCACATCGTGCTCCGCAAGCGGGAGCCGGGCCTGGAGCGCCCGTACCGCACGCCGGGCGGCATCGCCACCTCCTCCGTGGCCT
The DNA here is from genome assembly GCF_035984415.1 of Streptomyces sp. NBC_01296. Taxonomy (NCBI): domain Bacteria; kingdom Bacillati; phylum Actinomycetota; class Actinomycetes; order Kitasatosporales; family Streptomycetaceae; genus Streptomyces; species Streptomyces sp. NBC_01296. Next base: position 6,738,257 of record NZ_CP130720.1, read on the forward strand.
TCGTCCTCGCCCTGTCGGCACTCGTCGCCACCTTCCTGGTGGACAAGGACGCGGCGTTCATCGCACTGGGTGTGTACGCCGTCGCCCTCGCCTACTTCGCGCTCTACAGTCGGCACCACCTGGTGGCCTCCGCACCCGAGGAGGAGTTCGCGGCGCTGGCGGAGGCCGAGGCCGAACTCACCCGAGACTGACCGTCGTTCTTCGCCCCTTGGAGGTAGCAACAGTGCCCAGGCCGCTCATCGGCATCACGACCTACGTGGAGGAATCCACCCGCTACGGGGTGTGGGACGTCCCGACGTCCCTCGTGCCCACCGGGTACTACGAACTCGTCCAGGCGGCGGGCGGCGCGGCCGTGCTGCTCCCGCCGGACGAACCCGGATCGGCGGCGGAGGTGCTGAGCCGGCTGGACGGCCTGGTCGTCGCGGGCGGCCCCGATGTGGACCCGCTCCGCTACGGGGCCGAACGCGACCCGCGTACGGGCGCCCCCGCGACGCAGCGGGACGAGTGGGAACTCGCCCTGATCGAGGCGGCCTTGGCGGCGGGCCTGCCGGTGCTGGGCATCTGCCGGGGCATGCAGGCGCTGAACGTGGCCCTGGGCGGCACGCTGGTCCAGCACATCGACGGCCATGCGGTGGCTCCGGGTGTCATGTCCTGGCACCCGGTCCGGCCGGTCCCGGACACGCGGTACGCGGCGCTGGTGCCGGAGGAGGCGGAGGTCCCGACCTACCACCACCAGGCCGTCGACCGCCTGGGCCGAGGCCTGATCGCCTCGGCGCACGCGGTCGACGGCACGGTGGAGGCCATCGAACTCCCCGACCCCGCGCACTGGGTCCTGGGCGTCCAATGGCACCCGGAACGCGACAAGGACACCCGCGTGATGTCCGCCCTGATCGAAGCCGCCGCCCTCACCTCGGCGGTCTTGGCCTAGCTCCGGTCGGCTCGGTGCGGGCGCCCCCGGAGCGGACCCGCGGTCGTGGCGGTAGGGGCGCCCCCGGACCGGGCCCGCCGAGGGGGGGGATGAGGCCGCGTAGAGTACGGGGAGGCAGCCGTACGGAACGGGGGGCGGAGCCGCCGGATGAGTGCGTCTACACCGCAGACCGCGGTCCTGGTCGAGCCCGCGCCCGAATCCGGACCGGGTCGCCGCGGGTCCGGGCGGGGCGTCGCCGCCGCGCTGTGCGCCCTGCTGGGTGTGGGCCTGGTCGGCGGGGCCGGCATCAGCGGCTGGGCCGAACAGCGCGCCGCCCACCGGCCCTTGGCCGCCGACGCCGCCTACCGCAAGGCCGGCTCGCTCTGGCGCGCGACCCCCGTGGACACCCTCTTCCCGCCCGTCCTGGACGGGGCGGAGAGCGGCCCCGGCGGAGCCGACCGTACGTGGACCCGGGTCGCGCTCGCCCCCGACGCCGACTGCGGACCCGCGCTCGCCCCCGACTGGCAGGCGGCCCTCGCCGCCACCGGCTGCACCCGGGTCCTGCGCGCCACGTACACCGATGCCACCCGCAGCTCCCTCGTCACCGTCGGCATGGTCTTCACCCCCGCCGACGCCCCGGCGATGGCGGCCCTGAAGGGGCGGCTTCCCGCCCCGCCCGGCTACGGCTTCGCCGACAGCCAGCGCGCCGCGTGGACCGCGTCCGTGCCGTCCGGGGCCCCCGTCGTCGTCTACACCGTCTCCGCCTTCACCGACGGCCGCACGCTGGACGCCCCCCGCCCGGCCGAGGACGTGATGCGCAAGGACGCCACCGGAGCCGTCGCCCAGGCCGGCCTCGGCCACGAGGCCAAGGCCGTCGCCGACCGGATGGAGCGCACCGTACGCACCCTCGCCGGGCCTGCCGCCCCCGCCGGCACCGCCCGGTGAACCGGGCCCGGTCCACCGCCGCCCTCGTACTCGGCGCCCTCCTCGTCGGCGCCGGCGCGCCGCCGGCGGCCGCCGACGCCATCCGCGACCGCCAGTGGGGCCTCACGGCCCTGCGCGCCGAGGAGGCCTGGGGCACCACCCGGGGCAACGGGGTCACCGTCGCCGTCCTCGACACCGGGGTCGACGCCACCCATCCCGACCTGGCCGGCCAGGTCCTCGACGGCACCGACCTGATCGGCATGGGCGCCGGCCGCGGCGACCGCGCCTGGGCCCGGCACGGCACCGCCATGGCCGGGATCATCGCCGGGCACGGCCACGGCGCCAACCGCCGCCAAGGCGTCCTCGGCATCGCCCCGCAGGCGAAGATCCTCCCGATCCGCGTGATCCTCGAAGAGGGCGACCCCGGCCGGGCCAAGGCCCGTGAGAACAAGGGCGGCGCCCTCGCCGAGGGCATCCGCTGGGCCGCCGACCACGGCGCGGGCGTGATCAACCTCTCGCTCGGCGACGACAGCGACTCCGCGCACCACGAGGCCGCCGAGGACGAGGCCGTCCAGTACGCCCTCGCCAAGGGCGTGGTCGTCGTCGCCTCGGCGGGCAACGGCGGCCGCCAGGGCGACCACGCCTCCTACCCGGCCGCCTACCCCGGGGTCATCGCCGTCGCCGCAGTCGACCGCGGCGGGCAGAAGGCCGCCTTCTCCACCCGCAACTGGTACGCCACCGTCAGCGCCCCCGGCGTCGACGTCGTCATCGCCGACCCCGACCGCGCCTACTACGAGGGCTGGGGCACCAGCGCCGCCGCGGCCTTCGTCTCCGGCGTCGTGGCCCTCGTGAAGGCCACGCACCCGGACCTGTCCCCGGCCCAGATCAAGAAGCTCCTGGAGGACACCGCCTCCGACGCCCCGCCCGGCGGCCGGGACGACTCCCGCGGCCACGGACTGGTCGACCCCGTCGCCGCCCTCCAGGTCGCCGACACGGTGCGCGCCGAGCCGCCGGTCCCTGCGCCCGTCGCGGCCGGGCACCCCTACTTCGGCCCCGGCCCCGAGCCGGTCCGTGCGGGCGGGCGCGGTGCCCGCCTGGGCGCCCCGGCGGCCGCGGCCGCCGGGCTGGCGCTGCTCGTCCTGGCCGCCGTACTGGCCCGGCGCCCGCGGGGCGCCCGGCGGGATCGGGATAGGGTCGGGTAACTGTGGCGAACAAAAACATTCCCGACCCCGGCTTCTCCGACGACGACGGGTCCGCCGACCCCCGGCTGAGCGCGGCCCTGGCCGCCTGGGCCGAGGACCGGGCGAAGGAGCCGGAGGTGCTGGCCGCCCTCAAGGGGGCCCGTCTGCTGGTTCCGGTCGTCGCCGTGCTCGGCGAGGTGGAGACCGACCCGGAGACCGGGCTCAAGCGGGAGAAGACCAGCGACATGGCCGTCCCGACCCTGCGGGCGGGGGACCGGCGGGCGCTGCCCGCGTTCACCTCGATCGCCTCGCTGGCGCTCTGGGACCCGGCGGCCCGGCCGGTGGCCGTCCCGCTGCACCAGGCGCTGGCGGCCGCCGCGCACGAGAAGGCCGACACCGTGGTCCTGGACCTGGCCGGCCCCGTCACCTACCAGCTCACCGGCTCCGCGCTGCTCGCGCTGGCCGAGGGCCGCACCGACGCCGGCCCGCTGGCCGACCCCGCGGTGCGGGAGGCCGTACGGGCCGCCGTGTCCGCCGAACAGGCCGTACTCCGCGCCCACCTGGGCCCGGGCGGGGCGGACTCCGACGGCACCCTGGCGATCGTCCTGGCCCCCGGTGCGCAGGCGCACGCCGCGGCCCGCCGGGTCGCCGAGGCCCTGGCCGCCGACGAGACCCTGCGGGCCCGCCTGGTGCGCGGGCTGGACCTGGCCCTGCTCCCGGAGGAGGCCCCGGCCCCGGCCGGCGAGCCGCTCTTCACCCGCTGAGCCGAGACGTGCAAGAAGGGCCGGGGCATCGCCCCGGCCCTTCCCCGTACGCTCGGACGGCTCAGCCGAAGACCGGGCCCGTGAACTTCTCGCCCGGCCCCTGGCCCGGCTCGTCCGGCACGATCGAGGCCTCGCGGAAGGCGAGCTGCAGCGACTTCAGGCCGTCGCGCAGCGGAGCCGCGTGGAAGGAGCTGATCTCGGTGGCGCTCGCCGTGACCAGGCCGGCCAGGGCCGTGATCAGCTTGCGGGCCTCGTCGAGGTCCTTGTGCTCGGAATCCGGCTTGTCCAGGCCCAGGTTGACCGCCGCGGCGCTCAGCAGGTGCACGGCCACCGTCGTGATCACCTCGACGGCGGGCACGTCCGCGATGTCGCGGGTCATGGCGTCGTAGTCGGGAGCGTCCGGCGTGGCGTCGGCCTCGGTGGCGGGGGCGGGGGTCGCGTCAGTCATGCCTCACACGATAAGCCGGGACGCGCGGCCCGCCGACCGGGCCCCGGGCGGACACCGTGCGGACACCCGGGGGATACCGGAGGGGCGGCCTCCGGGTGAGCGGACCCGGCGCGGAATGCTATATTGGGCTGACGACCGGCCGGAGACGCATGTCCCCGGCCCACAAGTGGAGGCTCCGCTCTCCCACCCGACCACCCTCCGGGGCGGCGGGTCACCGGTCAGGCGGCATCCATCGTTCCGTACGGACGATGGAAAGCTGCCCGAGTCTGCGCCCCGCGATCGCATGCGGCGGTGCTCCGGTTGTTTTGGAGCCCCTGCCTGTGCCCGGCGGGGCATTTTTCGTTCTCCGCCGCGGTTGGTCTGACGACATTAGACGTCAGCGGCTGTCTGCCAGGCAGCCGTGTGGTGCTACCGAGGAGGATCCATCAGCACCGAGCCCCGCATCAACGACCGGATTCGCGTTCCCGAGGTACGACTCGTCGGTCCCAGCGGCGAGCAGGTCGGCATCGTGCCGCTTGCCAAGGCGCTTGAGCTGGCGCAGGAGTACGACCTCGACCTGGTCGAGGTCGCGGCGTCCGCACGCCCGCCGGTCTGCAAGCTCATGGACTACGGCAAGTTCAAGTACGAGTCGGCCATGAAGGCCCGTGAGGCGCGCAAGAACCAGGCGCACACGGTCATCAAGGAAATGAAGCTCCGGCCGAAGATCGACCCGCACGACTATGACACCAAGAAGGGTCATGTCGTTCGGTTCCTCAAGCAGGGCGACAAGGTCAAGATCACGATCATGTTCCGTGGTCGCGAGCAGTCCCGGCCGGAACTCGGCTACCGACTGCTGCAGCGTCTCGCTTCGGACGTCGAGGACCTCGGGTTCATCGAGTCGAACCCGAAGCAGGACGGCCGCAACATGATCATGGTCCTCGGTCCGCACAAGAAGAAGACCGAGGCGATGGCCGAAGCCCGCGAGGCGCAGGCCGCCCGTAAGGCCGAGCGCCAGGGTGTCGCCGCCGACGAGGCTCCTTCCGAGGAAGCCCCCGTCGAGGAAGGCACCGAGGTCGCCTCTGCCGAGGTCGCCGAGGTCACCGAGGATGCCTCTCCCGAGGCACCGGCCGAGGCCTGATTCCGAGGCAGCCTGTCTCGGATCACCGACACAACATGACGCTCCCGGACGCCGGTCCTCAAACCGGACCGGCGGGGGCGCCACCGACGAGGAGATAACGGCGCTATGCCGAAGAACAAGACGCACAGCGGTACCAAGAAGCGCTTCAAGATCACCGGCTCCGGCAAGGTGCTTCGTGAGCGCGCCGGTAAGCGCCACCTGCTCGAGCACAAGTCGTCCCGTGTCACCCGCCGCCTGACCGGCACCGCGGAGATGGCTCCCGGCGACGCCGCGAAGATCAAGAAGCTTCTCGGCAAGTGATGTTCTCCGCTCCCGCGCCGGGAGCGGACGAGCGTCAAGACCGGGACCCCATCGAATTCGGGCCGTGTGAAGACACCCACGGCCCCGCTACAAGGAGTTAAAAAGTGGCACGCGTCAAGCGGGCAGTAAACGCCCACAAGAAGCGCCGGGCAATCCTCGAGGCGGCCTCCGGCTACCGCGGTCAGCGTTCGCGCCTGTACCGCAAGGCCAAGGAGCAGGTCACCCACTCGCTGGTCTACAACTTCAACGACCGCAAGAAGCGCAAGGGCGACTTCCGTCAGCTGTGGATCCAGCGCATCAACGCCGCTGCCCGCCAGAACGGCATGACGTACAACCGCCTCATCCAGGGTCTGAAGGCCGCCAACATCGAGGTGGACCGCAAGATCCTCGCGGAGCTGGCCGTCAACGACGCCAACGCTTTCGCCGCGCTCGTCGAGGTTGCGCAGAAGGCGCTTCCGGCCGACGTGAACGCCCCGAAGGCCGCTGCCTAAGCAGTACGCCCTTCAAGGCTGCAGTAATTGCCCGGACCCGCAGGCCTCGCGCCTGCGGGTCCGGTGCGTTGATCACCGAGTTCGACTGAGTTCCACCCGCTGTACGTACGGAAGCGAGCCGACCGCCATGGGTACCCCCGCCGAGCTGATCTCCCCCCGATCCCCGCGGGTGGCCGCCGCCAGGCGACTGGCGCGGCGCAACTTCCGCACCAAGGAGCGCCGGTTCATCGCCGAGGGCCCGCAGGCCGTCCGCGAGGCCGTCGAGCACCGGGGCGCGGGCGGCGCGTCGACCCTGATCGAGCTGTTCGCGACCGTCGAGGCCGCCGAGCGCTACGCCGAGATCATCGATGCCGCGCTGGCCGCCGGCGCCCGCGTCCACTACGCCTGCGACGAGGTGCTCGCCGAGGTCTCGCAGACCGTCACCCCGCAGGGGCTCGTCGGCGTCTGCCACTTCCTCGACTCGCCGTTCGAGGACATCCTCAAGGCCGAGCCGAAGCTCGTCGCCGTCCTCGCCCACGTCCGCGACCCCGGGAACGCCGGCACGGTGCTGCGCTGCGCGGACGCCGCAGGAGCGGACGCGGTGGTCCTGACCGACGCCTCCGTGGACCTGTACAACCCGAAGTCCGTACGGGCCTCCGTGGGCTCCCTCTTCCACCTGCCGGTGGCGGTCGGCGTCCCCGTGGAGCAGGCCGTCGAAGGGCTCCGGGCGGCCGGCGTGCGGATCCTCGCCGCCGACGGGGCAGGCGAGGACGACCTGGACGCCGAGCTCGACGCGGGCACCATGGGCGGCCCCTCGGCCTGGGTCTTCGGCAACGAGGCGTGGGGCCTGCCGGAGGAGACCAGGGCGCTCGCGGACGCCGTCGTACGCGTCCCGATCCACGGAAAGGCCGAGAGCCTGAACCTCGCGACGGCCGCCGCGGTGTGCCTCTACGCGTCCGCGCGTGCACAGCGGGCTCCCGGAGGGTGCCGCTCCGTGACCCCCAGCTAGTAATGTGGCGGCCCGGGGGGCCCACTGCGCTACTCGGAGATGTGGGGTACGGGGACATGACCGTCGGTACGAACAGCTCGCCCGGGGCCGTTACGGCGTCGTCCGGGACGCAGTCCCTGGCGGCCGTGCCCGCGCAGGCCGCGGGCCGCGCCGGAGCCGCCGCACCCGAACCCTGCGACCCCTGCGACTTCGCCCAGCTCGGGGTCGATCCCGACGACCTGCCCGACGGGCTCGTCGTCGCCGACCACGCCGGCCGGGTGATCTGCTTCAACTCCGCCGCCGCCCGGATCACCGCCCTGGCCCCCGGCGAGGCGCTCGGCGCACGCATCGAGCGGGCGCTGCCGCTCGAGGACCTCGACGGCCGCCGCTGGTGGACGCTGACCGACCCGTACGGGGGCCTCGCGACCCGGCGCGGCCAGCCCGAGCGCAACCTCCTGCTCCCCGGCGGCCGCGAGGTGCTGGTCTCCGCCAGCTACGTCCGTACGCACCCCACCGGCCCGCTGCGCCGCCTCGTCGTCACCCTGCGCGGCACCGAGGCGCGCCGGCGCACCGAGCGCAGCCACGCCGAGCTGATCGCCACCGTCGCGCACGAGCTTCGCTCGCCGCTGACCTCCGTCAAGGGGTTCACCGCGACCCTGCTCGCCAAGTGGGAGCGGTTCACCGACGACCAGAAGCGCCTGATGCTGGAGACCGTCGACGCCGACGCCAACCGCGTCACCCGGCTGATCGCCGAGCTCCTCGACATCTCCCGCATCGACTCGGGCCGCCTGGAGGTGCGGCGCCAGCCGGTGGACATCGCCACCGCCGTCGGCCGCCACGTCCAGGCGCTCACCGCGAACGGCCAGGCACCCGACCGCTTCCTCGTACGGGTCAGCCGCTCGCTCCCCGATCTGTGGGCCGATCCGGACAAGATCGACCAGATCCTCGGCAACCTCCTCGAAAATGCGGTGCGGCACGGCGAGGGAACGGTCACCATCGACGTATCGCCGACCAGCATGACGAACGCTGCGGGCAAGACCGAGAAGGGAACCGCCGTCACCGTGACCGACGAGGGCCCCGGGATCCCCGAGGAATCGATGGGCCGCGTCTTCACCCGCTTCTGGCGGGGGAGCAAGCGCGGCGGCACCGGCCTGGGCCTGTACATCGTCAAGGGCATCGTGGAGGCCCACGGCGGCACCATCACGGTCGGCCGCGGCCCCGGCGGCGGCGCCGAGTTCCGATTTATCCTGCCCGTGGGGGCGCCGGCCTACCTCACGCAGTAACCCTGCGGAGCGTCTCGCCAGGCGGCCCACGGGCTCCTTCACCCCCAGCGACCTTTAGACTCGTCCTTTGGCACCTTTGTGTCCTTGTGCCGAGCGCGCCCTGCGCGTCGCGCGGGGGACCCACCAGCCAGCCATCGGAAGTACGGGAAGAGATGTCGGCACCGAACAAGTCGTACGACCCTGTCGAGGTCGAGGCACTGAAACCGGAAGAGATCGAGCGCATGCGGGACGAGGCGCTCGCCGCCTTCGCGACCGCCGGCGACCTCGACGCGCTGCGTGAGGCGAAGACCGCGCACATGGGCGACCGCTCGCCCCTGGCGCTCGCCAACCGCGAGATCGGCGCCCTGCCGCCGCAGGCCAAGGCCGAGGCGGGCAAGCGCGTGGGCCAGGCCCGCGGCGCCGTGAACAAGGCCTTCGGGGCCCGCACGGTCGAGCTCGAAGCGGAGCGCGACGAGCGGGTGCTGGTCGAGGAGGCGGTGGACGTCACGCTGCCCTACGACCGCGTCCCGGCCGGCGCCCGACACCCCCTGACCACGCTGATGGACCGTATCGCGGACGTCTTCACGGCCATGGGCTACGAGGTGGCCGAGGGCCCCGAGGTCGAGGCGGAGTGGTTCAACTTCGACGCCCTCAACTTCACGCCCGACCACCCGGCGCGCCAGATGCAGGACACCTTCTTCGTCCAGGGGCCCGAGGGCACCGAGGGCGACGAGTCCGGCGTCGTGCTGCGCACCCACACCTCCCCGGTGCAGGCGCGCTCGCTGCTCGACCGGGAACCGCCCGTGTACGTGGTGTGCCCGGGCCGGGTGTTCCGCACCGACGAGCTCGACGCGACGCACACCCCGGTCTTCCACCAGGTCGAGCTGCTCGCCGTCGACGAGGGCCTGACCATGGCCGACCTCAAGGGCACCCTGGACCACATGGTCCAGGCGCTCTTCGGCAAGGACATGACCACCCGGCTGCGCCCGAACTTCTTCCCGTTCACCGAGCCGTCCGCCGAGATGGACATGCAGTGCTACGTGTGCCGCGGCGAGTCGGTGGGCAACCCCGACCGCCCGTGCCGCACCTGCTCCAGCGAGGGCTGGATCGAGCTCGGCGGCTGCGGAATGGTCAACCCCAAGGTGCTCATCGCCTGCGGTGTGGACCCCGAGAAGTACAGCGGGTTCGCCTTCGGGTTCGGCATCGAGCGGATGCTGATGTTCCGCCACAACGTCGAAGACATGCGAGACATGGTCGAGGGTGACGTCCGGTTCACCCGGCCGTTCGGGATGGAGATCTGATGCGGGTCCCGCTTTCTTGGCTGCGGGAGTACGTCGACCTGCCCGTGGGCACGACCGGTCGTGACGTACAGGCCAAGCTCGTAGACGCCGGCCTCGAGGTCGAGAGGGTCGAGCAGCTCGGCGCCGGCCTCAAGGGCCCCCTCGTCGTCGGCCAGGTGCTGACCATCGAGGAGCTCGAGGGCTTCCGCAAGCCGATCCGTTTCTGCACGGTCGACGTCGGCCGGGCCAACGGCACCGGCGAGCCGCAGGAGATCGTCTGCGGCGCCCGGAACTTCTCCGTCGGCGACAAGGTCGTCGTGGTCCTGCCCGGCGCCGTCCTGCCCGGCGACTTCGCGATCGCCTCGCGCAAGACGTACGGCCGCACCTCGCACGGCATGATCTGCTCCGGCGACGAGCTGGGCATGGGCGACGACGGCACCCACGGCATCATCGTGCTCCCCCCGGAGCACGAGGTCGCCGCCGACGCGATCGAGCTCCTGCAGCTCGTCGACGAGGTCCTCGACATCGCCGTCACCCCGGACCGCGGCTACTGCCTGTCGATGCGCGGCGTGGCCCGCGAGACGGCCACCGCGTTCGGCCTGCCGCTGCGCGACCCGGCGCTGCTCGACGTGCCCGCGCCGAACTCGTACGGCTACCTGGTCAAGATCGACGACCCGGCCGGCTGCGACCGCTTCACCGCCCGTACGGTGACCGGCCTCGACCCCGAGGCGAAGTCCCCGATCTGGCTCACGCGGCGCCTGCAGAAGGCCGGCATGCGCCCGATCTCGCTCGCCGTCGACGTCACCAACTACGTGATGCTCGAGCTCGGCCAGCCGCTGCACGCCTACGACCGCTCCCGTCTGGACGGCGCCATCGGCGTGCGCCGGGCGGAGCAGGGCGAGAAGTTCACCACCCTCGACGGGGTCAAGCGCACGCTGGACTCCGAGGACCTGGTGATCACCGACAACAGCGGGCCGATCGGCCTCGCCGGCGTCATGGGCGGGGCCAACACCGAGATCGCCGACTCCGTGACCGACCCCGAGACCGGCGCGGTCTCGGGCACCACGGACGTCGTCATCGAGGCCGCGCACTTCGACGCCCTGACGATCTCGCGCAGCGCCCGCCGCCACAAGCTCGCCTCCGAGGCCTCCAAGCGCTTCGAGCGCGGCGTCGACCCGCAGGCGGCCTCCGCGGCCGCGCAGCGGACCGTCGACCTGCTCGTGCTGCTCGCGGGCGGCACCGCCGAGGCCGGCGTCACCGAGCTCACCGCCCCGGGCGCCCCGCGCACCATCGCGATGCGCGCGGACCACCCGGACCGGGTCGCGGGCATGGACTACGGCCGCGAGACCGTCGTCCGCCGCCTCCAGGAGGTCGGCTGCGACGTCTACGGCCAGGACGAGCTCGTCGTCACCGTCCCGTCGTGGCGCCCCGACCTCGCCGAGCCCAACGACCTCGCCGAAGAGGTCATCCGGCTCGAGGGCTACGGGAACCTCCCGTCGACCCTGCCGCAGCTGCCCTCCGGCCGCGGTCTGACCGCCCGGCAGCAGCTGCACCGCCGGGTCGGCCGTGCGCTGGCCGGCGCCGGCTACGTCGAGGCGCTCAGCTACCCGTTCGTGGGCGAGGGCGTCTTCGACCAGCTCCAGCTGCCCGCGCACGACGCCGCCCGCCAGGTCGTCAAGCTGGTCAACCCGATCTCCGACGAGGAGCCGGCGCTGCGCACCACGCTGCTGCCGGGCCTGCTGGGTGCGCTGCGCCGCAACGACAGCCGGGGCAGCCACGACCTCGCCCTCTTCGAGACGGGCTCGGTCTTCCGGGCCGGCCCGCGGCCGGGCGTCGCCGTACGACTGCCCGTCGACCGGCGTCCCACGGCCGAGGAGATCGCCACGCTGAACGCCGCCCTGCCGGCCCAGCCGCGGTACGCCGCGGTCGTGCTGGCCGGTGCGCGCGAGCAGGCCGGCTGGTGGGGCAAGGGTCACCCGGCCGACTGGGCGGACGCGGTCCAGGCCGCGCGCTCGCTGGCCGTCGAGGCCGGCGTGGAGCTCGTCGTGCGCCAGGGCCAGTACGGGCCGTGGCACCCGGGGCGGTGCGCCGAACTGATCGTCACCCTGGACGGGGTGGAGACGGTCATCGGCCACGCCGGTGAGCTGCACCCGCGCGTCGTCAAGGCCATGGGCCTGCCGGCCCGCACCAGCGCCATGGAGCTCGACCTGGACCGCCTCGCGGCGGCCGGCGGCGGCGCCGTGCAGGCGCCCCGGATCTCCACCTTCCCGGTGGCGACCCAGGACGTCGCGCTGATCGTCGACGCATCGGTCCCGGCGGCCGACGTCGAGACCGCGCTGCGCAAGGGCGCCGGCGAACTGCTGGAGTCCCTGCGGCTGTTCGACGTGTTCACCGGTGAGCAGGTCGGCGAGGGCAAGAAGTCCCTGGCGTACGCGCTGCGCTTCCGCGCGGCCGACCGCACGCTGACGGCCGAGGAGTCCACGGCCGCGCGCGACGCGGCGGTGGCGCTGGCCGGCCAGCGCACGGGCGCGGTGCTGCGCGGGGCGTAACCGCTGTGCGGCGTGATGCCTGAGGGGCGTATCCGGACCACCGGATACGCCCCTCACTCATTTGGGTGAGAACGCAGGTGGCCCGTGTCCATTGCTGCGGCGGGTCGACAGAATCGATGCGGCCGAGGGGAGGCCGGAACGATGATCACGTGCGGGGAGATGCCCCAGGTCCGTCGGGTGTGCATCCTCGCATGGGGCGGCGCCGCGGTGTCCTGGGAGCTGTCCACCCCCGGGCGGCTCGGGGCGAGCCTGGCCAGCTGCGCGGCGTTCCTGTTACTGGCCACCGGGTGTGCACTGCACGTCCGGCGCGGGTTGATGGCCGAGCTGCGCCGCTCACAGGAGATCGCCGGCGCGGCGCAGCGGGCCCTGCTGCGGCCGCTGCCAGGGCGGATCGAGGGCCTGGCGCTGGCTGCGGCGCAGCTGTCGGCGAGCCGGGGCGCCGCGGTGGGCGGCGACCTGTACGAGGCCGTGCCGACCGGGTACGGGGTCCGGGTGGTGATCGGGGACGTACGGGGACACGGGCTGCCGGCGCTCGGCGCGGCGGCGGCGGTGCTCGGCGCCTTTCGGGAGGCGGCGTACGACGAACCCGCGCTGGGCGGGGTGCTGATCCGCATGGAGCGGGCCCTGGCCCGGCACGTCCGGGACGCGGACGGACCGTCGGAGGAGTTCGTGACGGTGCTGCTGCTCCAGATCGGGCAGGACGGGTCCGTGCTGGCCCTGAACTGCGGCCACCCGTGGCCGTACCTCCTCCGCGAGCCGCAGCCGCTTGAACCCTGCGGGGCGGTGTTCGAGGCGCGGGGTCTGGGGCGGAGCCCCGGTTCGGGAAGGGGCGGGGTGGGGAAAGGCTTCGCGCAGCGGGGCTTGGACGTGCGGACCCTCGACGGGGGTGAGACGTTGCCGCCCCTCGGAGTGGTGCCCGTGCCCGACGGGCTGGTCGGAGACGACTGCGGACAACTGTGGCCCGGCGACGTCCTGTTCCTGCACACCGACGGAGCCGAAGACGCCCGCGACCGCGACGGTCGCTTCTTCCCCCTGCGCAGCGTGCTCGCGGAGCATCCTGCGGACACGCCCGCGCGGCTGGTCGCGGGCGTGCACGCCGCACTGCTTCGCCACACCGGCGGCCAAGTCGCCGACGACGTCGCCCTGCTGGTGCTGCGCAGCGACCGCAGCGACCGCAACCCCTGAGCCGGAAGGGACCGCACACCGGGCCCGGTGGGAGGGCCCGGCGCGCGTTCCGCGGCTCCTGCCGGGCCCGGCGACCAACCGGGCGCCGGCGGAGCCGGAGCGCGCCGCCCGCCTGCCATGGAGTGTCGGGCAGACAGCAGGGCGGGCGGCGCGGTGCGGGTCGTCGCACTGTACGAGGGGGAGCCGACGACCCGGGCTGCCTCTTTGGCGAGGCTCTTAAGTGAACCGCTCCCAGGGCTCCTTGCGGCAGGGTGCGTATCGCATTTATGCGCGTACTAGGTTCGCACCCCGTGTGAACCGCGCACCCACTAGCCTGAGACCGAAGAGCCCTTGGAGGGGCCCATGCAGCCCAATGCCCTGCTCGACGCCCTCCTCGCCGAGGCGGGGATGTCCCACGCCGGACTCGCAGCACACGTGAACCAGGCAGGCCGGTCCCGCGGACTGGCCCTGCGCTACGAACACACCGCGGTCACCCGGTGGTTGAGGGGGCAGCGGCCGCGCGGCCAGGTGCCCGACCTGATCTGCGAAGTGCTCGGCGGCCGGCTCCGGCGCCCGGTGTCGCTGGACGACGTCGGGTTCGGGGTGCCGGGCCAGCCCGTGTCCGCGCACGGCTCCCCGCTCAGCGGCTTCGTCGACCGGGCCGCCGCCCTGTGGCGTTCCGACGAGCAGGGCCGGTTCCAGCTGCTCACCGCCGAGGCCGTCACCGGAACGCCCGCCGTGATCCCGGTCTGGGAGTGGGAGAACCCGCCCGAGGACGCCGACGTCTCCCGCGACGGGCCGAACCGGATCGGGCCGGAGCACATCGAGATCCTGCGGGCCGCCCGCGCGCACTACGAGCTGATGTACCGCCGGGCCGGCGGCGTGGTCACCCGGGCCCGGATCGTCCGCTTCCTCGGCAGCGAGACCGCGCCCATGCTGCGCGGGAGCTACCCCGACGGCCTCGGCCGCCAGCTGCACCGGGCCACCGGGTCCCTGGTGGCGGTGGCCGGGATCTGCGCGTACGACTCGGACGCCCACGGGCTCGCCCAGCGGTACTTCCACCAGGCGCTGCGGCTCGCGAAGGCGAGCGGGGACCGGGGGCTCGGCGCCTACGTCATCGCGCTGATCGTCAACCAGTCGCTGCACCTGCGGGAGTACCGCCAGGCCGTCGCCTTCGCCGAGGCCGCGCTGCGGGCCGCAGGCCGGCACACCACCCCGGCCTTGACCGCCGACCTGTACGCCATGCAGGCCAAGGCGTACGCCCAACTCGGCGACACCGCCGCCGCATTGGGCTGCATCCGGCAGGCCGAGGCGGCCGCCGAGCGGATCCGGCCCGGTACGGAGCCCGACGAGACCGGGTACGTACAGCCCGGGCTGGTCAACGTACAGGTGGCCGAGGCGCTGCTCAGCCTCGGCGATCTCGATGCCGCCCACGAGCAGGCGACCGCGGCCGTCGGGACGCCCGCGCACGACCGGGGGCGGGTCCACCGGCTGGCGATGCTGTGCGAGATCCAGCTGCGCCAGGGCGAGGCGGACCGGGCGGTGGCGGCCGCCGCCGAGATGGCGGAGCGGGCCAAGGGGATGGAGTCGCTCCGGCTGCGGGACCGGCTGCGGGCGGTCCGCGAACAGCTGCTGACCAGCGGATGTTCCGGCGCGGAGGAGACCGCGCAGCTCATCGACGGGGCGCTGCGCGTTCCCCTGTGACGGCGCGAACTGCTGCCATGTTGCCACCTACTCGAACGGAAGGTGGCACAACCGTGCAGTGGACGAACCTGAGTGAGCAGACCGTGTACACGAACCGCTGGTTCGACGTGAACCTCGCCGATGTGGAACTTCCCGACGGCCGGCACCTGGACCACTTCGTGATCCGGCTGCGGCCGGTCGCCGTCGCCACGGCCGTCAACGAGGCCAACGAGGTGCTGCTGCTGTGGCGGCACCGGTTCATCACCGACAGCTGGGGCTGGGAACTGCCCGCGGGCGTGGTCGAGGACGGCGAGGACATCGCGGCCGCCGCGGCCCGGGAGATGGAGGAGGAGTCGGGCTGGCGGCCGGGGCCCCTCCACCACCTGATGACCGTCGAGCCGGCCAACGGGCTGACCGACGCCCGCCACCACCTCTACTGGGCGGACGGCGCGACGTACATCGGGCACCCCGAGGACGATTTCGAGTCCTCGCGCCGCGAGTGGGTGCCGCTCAAGCTGGTGCCGGACATGATCGCGCGCGGCGAGATCCCGGCCGCCAACATGGCGGCCGGGCTGCTGCTCCTGCACCATCTGCGGCTCGGCTAGGTCGGGGGCCGCGGGTCGCAGGCCGCGGGGGTCAGCCGTACGGGTAGAAGCCCGAGCCCGTCTTGCGGCCGAGGCGGCCGGCGTCGACCATCCGCTGGAGCAGCGGGGGAGCGGCGTACAGCGGCTCCTTGTACTCCGCGTACATCGAGTCGGCGATCGAGGCGATCGTGTCCAGGCCGATCAGGTCGGAGAGCTTGAGCGGGCCCATCGGGTGGGCGCAGCCCAGCTCCATGCCGTTGTCGATGTCCTCGCGGCTCGCGATGCCGGACTCGAACATCCGGATGGCCGACAGCAGGTACGGGACCAGGAGCGCGTTGACGACGAAGCCGGACCGGTCCTGGGCGCGGATCGCGTGCTTGCCCAGGACCTTCCCCACCAGGGCCTCGGCCCGCTTGATGGTCTCCTCGCTCGTGGTCAGCGCCGGGATCAGCTCGACGAGCTGCTGCACCGGGGCCGGGTTGAAGAAGTGGATGCCGATGACCCGGTCCGGCCGGGAGGTCGTGACGGCCAGCTTGACCAGCGGGATCGAGGAGGTGTTGGAGGCGAGGATCGCGTCCGGGTTGGTGATCACCTGGTCGAGGACCTGGAAGATCTCCGTCTTGACCTGCTCGTTCTCGACGACGGCCTCGATGACGAGGTCGCGGTCGGCGAACTCGCCGAGATCGGTGGTGAAGGTGAGGCGGGCCAGGGTGGCGTCCCGCTCCTCCTCGCTGATCTTGCCGCGTTCGGCGGCCTTGGTCAGGGAGTTGTGCAGCCGGGTGCGCCCGATCTCCAGGGCCTCGCCGGTGGTCTCGGCGACCTTCACCTCGAGGCCGCTGCGCGCGCACACCTCGGCGATGCCCGCGCCCATCTGGCCACAGCCCACTACGCCGACTCGAGTGATGTCGGAAGGGAGGTCAGTCACTTCGTGCCTTTCGCTGCTCATCCGTCGGCGGGTCCCCCGTGCTTCGCAGTGGTAACTGCTTCCGGCGCCCGCCACGCCCCACGACGTTACCCCCGACCTTGACCGTGCCGGGGCGCCGGGGCGGGCATGCTGTCAGACGCAGGGCAATGTCACGCAACGGAACGGAGTCGTCACATGGCGTACATCGGACGGCGGGGGCTGCTGGCGGGGGCCGCCGGGCTGCTGGCCGCGGCGGGTGCGACGGGCGGGGCGGGCCCGGCGCACGCGGCCCGGGCGGCGCGGGGGCGCGGCGGGCGGAGGGGGGCGGCCGCCGAGTTCCGCGCGATGTGGATCGCCTCTGTGGAGAACGTCGACTGGCCCTCCGAGAGCGGGCTGGACGCCGAGGAGCAGAAGGACGAGCTGACCGGCCTCCTCGACACCGCCGTCGCCCGCCGCCTGAACGCGGTGATCCTCCAGGTCCGCCCGGCCGCCGACGCCATGTGGCCCGCCGCCCGGGAGCCCTGGTCGCAGTGGCTGACCGGGGAGCAGGGCGAGGACCCCGGCTGGGACCCGCTCGGTACCGCGGTCGCCGAAGCCCATGCCCGGGGGCTGGAACTGCACGCCTGGTTCAACCCGTACCGGGTGGCCAACCACACCGACCCCGACCGCCTGGCCGAGGACCATCCGGCCCGGCGCAACCCCGGCTGGACGGTCCCGTACAACGGGAAGCTGTACTACAACCCCGGCCTGCCGGAGGTGCGCGCCTTCGTGCAGGAGGCCATGCTCGACGCCGTCTCGCGCTACGCGGTGGACGGGGTGCACTGGGACGACTACTTCTACCCGTACCCCGCCGAGGGGCAGTACTTCGACGACGACGACGCGTACGCGCGCCACGGCGGCGCCTTCGCCACCCGCGCGGACTGGCGCCGCGACAACACGGACACGCTGGTCCGCGAGATGTCCGCGCGACTGCGGTCGATCCGCCCGGCGGCGCGCTTCGGCGTCAGCCCCTTCGCGGTCTGGCGCAACCGCGACCGGGACCCGCTGGGTTCGCCCACGCAGGCCGGCGTCGAAACGTACGACGACCTGTACGCGGACACCCGCAAGTGGGTCCGGGAGGGCTGGATCGACTACATCGTGCCGCAGGCGTACTGGCAGATCGGCCACCCGACCGCCGACTACGCGAAGATCGTGCCCTGGTGGGCGGACACCGTCGCCGGCACCGACGTGGCGCTGTACGTGGGCGAGGCGCTGTACCGCTGCGACCGCAACAGCTCCACCGCCGCGTGGCGCGATCCGGCGGAGCTGTCGAAGCATCTGACGTTCGCCCGTGGATACCCCGAGGTCCGCGGCCACGTCTACTTCTCGGCGAAGCAGGTGGTCGCGGACCCCAATGGAGCGATGGCCAAGGTCGTTGCCGACCATTACCCGACGGCCGTGCCGCCGCGCTGAGGCTGCGTCGGCCGTGTCAGCCGCGTCGAATCAGTGCGTGGGCTCCGTCGGGTGCTTCACGACGCAGTCGGGGCCCGGGGACATGACTGCCTCGTGACCGTCCTGGAAACGGACCCGGTAGGGAGGGGTGCCGTTCTCGCCGAGTACCTGAGTGATTTCACCGACCTTGTCGTGCTGCCCCACGATCCTGCCGTGCTGCACCAACTGGTCGCCCTCGGTCGCGCGCATTGCTGACCTCCTCGGAGGCGGTCTGGATCCGGTGACAGCAGTTTACGGCGGAATGTGCGGTTTAAGCCCGTTGGGTCACGGCGATGCAGACCAGAACCGCGCAGGCGGCGGCCGGGGCGGCGGGGGACAGGTGCTCGCCCAGCAGCGCCACCGACCAGACCAGGGTCAGCAGCGGCTGGGCGAGCTGGAGCTGGCTGGCCCGCGGGGCGCCGATCTCCGCCATGCCGCGGTACCAGACGTACAGGCCGAGGAAGGTGGAGCCGGCGGCCGCCCACAGCAGGCCGGCCAGCCCGTGGCCGCTCAGGTGCACCGGCTCGTACGCGAGCCCCAGCGCGGAGCCGGCCAGGCCGAGCGGCAGGCACAGCACCAGCGCCCAGCCGATGACCTGCCAGCCGGGCATGACGCGGGCGAGGCGCCCGCCCTCGGTGTATCCGGCCGCACAGACCAGCAGGGACCCGAAGAGGTAGCCGTCGCCGGCCGAGAGGGCGCCGCCGCTCTGGGTCAGGGTGAAGCCGAGCACGACGGCGGCTCCGGCGACGGCCGCCGTCCAGAACCGGCGCGAGGGGCGGGCGCCGGTGCGCAGCGCGGACAGCGCGGCCGTGGTGAGCGGCAGCAGGCCGACCACGACGGCGGCGTGCGAGGTGGTGGAGGTGGTCAGTGCCAGCGTGGTGAGCAGCGGGAAGCCGACGACCACCCCGGCGGCGACGACGGCGAGGCCGGCCCGGTGCTCGCGGGCGGGCAGCGGTACGCGGCCGGCCACCAGGAAGGCGCCCGCGATCAGGGCCGCGAGCACGGAGCGCACGGCGACGAAGGACCAGGGGCCGAAGCTCTCCAGGCCCCAGGCGGTGGCGGGGAAGGTCAGCGAGAAGGCCACGACGCCGAGCGCGGCGAGCGCGGTGCCTCCGGTGGCCCGGCGGGCAGGAGCGCCCGGGCCGGTGCCGCGGCCGCCCCGGACACCCTTGCCGCCCCGACCGAACCGGCGGACCGGGCGCTCAACCGCTATCGACATGGGGAGAGTAGCGCTATTCTTTGCTGTCATGTACGAGCGTAGCAGTGTGGCCGAACTGGCAGAATCCCTGCGATCGGAACTCAACCGCTACTCGGTGGGTGGAAAGCTCCCCTCGAGTCGAGCCCTGGTGGAGCGCTTCCGGGTCAGCCCCGTCACCGTCTCCCGCGCCCTCGCGCAGCTGGCCGCCGAGGGGCTGGTCGTCACCCGGCCCGGCGCCGGGGTGTTCCGCGCCCGGCCCCGGACGGCGGAGCCCGCGCCCGGGGACACCTCCTGGCAGGAGGTCGCCCTCAGCGCGGAGGGCGACGGCGAGATCGTGCCGCGCTCGGTGGACGCCTCCGGGGTGCTGGCCTGTCTGGCCGCACCGCCGTCCGGCGTGATCGGGCTCAACAGCGGCTACCTGCACCCCTCCATCCAGCCCGAGCGGGCCATGGCCGCCGCGCTCGCCCGCGCCGGGCGGCGCCCCGGGGCCTGGGAGCGGCCGCCCATGGAGGGGCTGCCCGAGCTGCGCGACTGGTTCGCCCGGGAGATCGGCGGAGCCGTCGCGGCTGCCGACGTACTGGTCACCGCGGCCGGGCAGAGTGCGCTGACCACCGCCCTGCGGGCGCTGGCGCCGCCCGGGGCGCCCGTCCTGGTGGAATCCCCGACCTACCCCGGGCTGCTGGCCATCGCCCGCGCCTCCGGATGCCGGCCGGTGCCCGTCCCGGTGGACGGCGAGGGGGTCCGGCCGGAGCTGCTGGCCGCCGCCTTCGAAGCGACCGGGGCGCGGGTGTTCGTCTGCCAGCCGCTGTTCCAGAACCCGACCGGTGCGGTGCTGGCCCCCGCGCGGCGGGCCGAGGTGCTGCGGATCGCCCGGGCCGCCGGGGCCTTCGTCGTGGAGGACGACTACGCCCGGGCCCTCGGCCACGACGACGCCGGTCCGCTGCCCCCGACGCTGGCCGCCGAGGACCACGACGGGGTGGTCGTGCACGTCCGTTCCCTGACCAAGGCCACCTCGCCCAGCCTGCGGGTGGGCGCGCTCGCCGCCCGCGGTCCGGTGCTGGACCGGCTGCGGGCCATCCAGATCGTGGACAGCTTCTTCGTGTCCCGGCCGCTGCAGGAGGCCGCCCTGGAGCTGGTCGGCGCGCCCGCCTGGCCCCGCCACCTGCGGGCCGTCGCCGCCGAGCTGCGCCACCGGCGGGACGTCCTCGCGGGCGCGCTGCGCCGGGAGCTGCCGGGACTCACCCTGTCCCATCTGCCCAAGGGCGGATACCAGTTGTGGGCGAGGATGGCCGAGGGCGGCGACGACACGGCCTTCGCGGCGGCGGCCCTGCGCGCCGGGGTCGCGGTCGCCGCGGGCCGCCCGTACTTCTGTGCCGAGCCGCCCGGTCCGTACGTACGGCTCAGCTTCGCCGGGGTGTCCGGCGCGGGCGAGCTGAACGAGGCCGTCCGCCGGCTGCGCAGCGGGGCCGGCAACGCCATCGGTCCAGGCGCTTGACCCCGTGCGGCATGCGGCTCACCATCGCGGAATGAATGTTCGGGTCTCGCTCGTCGCCGCAGCCCGTGGTTCCTCGCTGCTTGCCGAGCGCTTCGACGACGACCGCCCGCTGGACGGGGCGGGCTGGCACGCGGTCGAATCCGCAGCGCGCGGGCTGGTCCCCCTGGGCGCCGCCGAGCTGCGCTACTGCTCGCCCAGCCCGCGCAGCCGGGCCACCGGGCAGGCCCTCGGATACGCGCCGCTCGCCCAGCCGGCGCTGCGCGACTGCGACATGGGCCGCTGGCGCGGGCTGACCCTGGCCGAGGTGGCGCAGCGCGAGCCCGGAGCGGTGGACCTCTGGCTCACCGACCCCCTCGCCGCCCCGCACGGCGGCGAGTCCCTGCTCGCCTTCATCTCCCGCATCGGCAGCTGGCTGGACACCCGCCCCGCCGACGACGGAGGTGCGATCGTGGCCGTGGCGGAGCCCGCGGTGGTCCGGGCGGCCCTGGTGTACGCACTGAGGGCGGCCCCGCTGACCTACTGGAACGTGGACGTCCGGCCGCTCTCGACGATCACCCTGACGGGCCGCTCGGGCCACTGGCACCTCTCGCTCCAGGCACCCGGCTGAAAAGCCGGAGCCCCACCGGCACGACACCCCCTAACCTGCGGCCATGACCGATCTGCAGATCACCACCCTCGCGCAGCGCCCCGAACTGGCCGAACGGCTCTGGGACATGAAGGATCCCTGGCCGGAGTTCGCCCAGCACGACTCCGTCGCCTGGCTCCTCTACCCCCGGATGACGCGGGAGCTGGCGGACTACGTCCTGGTCGCCACCGACGGCGATGCGGTCGTCGCCCGCGGGTACAGCGTGCCGTTCGCCCTGCACGCGCCGGGCCGGGACGGGGTGCTGCCCGCGCGGGGCTGGGACCAGGTCCTGATGTGGGCCTTCTCCGACCTGCGGCGCGGGATCGCCCCCGACACGGTGAGCGCCATCGAGATCACCATCGCCACCGACCGGCAGGGCGAGGGCCTGTCCGCGCGGATGCTGGCGGCGATGCGGGACAACGCCCGCTCCCGCGGGTTCGCCGAGGTGGTGGCCCCCGTCCGGCCCAGCGGCAAGCCGGCCGAGCCGGACACCCCGATCCGGGAGTACGCGTACCGCACGCGCGAGGACGGTCTCCCGTACGACCCGTGGCTGCGGGTCCACGCCCGCGCGGGCGCGGTGATCGACTCGGTGGCCCCGCTGTCGATGACGATCACCGGCTCGCTCGCGCAGTGGCGGGAGTGGACCGGGCTGCCCTTCGACGCGACGGGCCCGGTCCGGGTGCCCGGAGCCCTGGCCCCGGTCCGCTGCGAGCTCGAACAGGGCTATGCGGTGTACGTGGAGCCGAACGTCTGGGTCCGCCACGCGCTGGACCGGCCGGAGCAGGCGGCTCCCGTCAGGGCGTGACGATCGCGAAGTCCGGGTCGGGCTCGGTGAGGTGGCCGGTCAGCTCGGCGAGCCGGGCCGGGTCGCCGCAGACCCGGGCCCGGCCCCGGGCGACCAGGTCCGCGAGCGCGGCCCGGCCGAGCAGCAGGGCGCGCAGCGCCGGTTCGTCCAGGGTGATCTCGACGTCCGGTTCACCGGCGGCCGGCCCGAGGCCCCGTACGTGGGTGAGCACGCCGTTCTTCAGGCGCAGGGTGCTGGGGTCCCGGCCGTCGCCGAGATGCCAGCGGACGGTGACCTCGGCGTCCCAGCTGCGCGGCCCGTCGACACGGATCGCGAGGGAGTCGAAGAGCTGGTCGAGCGTCAGGGTGTTGATCAGGTCCTCGGAGGCGGTGGTGGTGGGCGTGCCGACGGATCCGTGGCGCAGTTCCTGTGCGCCGGTGAGGTAGAAGTTGCGCCAGGTGCCGTTCTCGCTGCCGTAGCCGAGCTGCTCCAGGGCATCGGCCTGGAGGGCGCGGGCCTCGGTGTTGCCCGGGTCGGCGAACAGGACGTGGTGGACGATCTCGGCGACCCAGCGGAAGTCGCCCTGCGCGTAGGACTGGCGGGCGCGGCGCAGCACCTCCCCGGCGCCGCCCATGAAGTCGACGTACCGGGTGGCGGCCTCGGCGGGCGGGTGGGCCCACAGGTGGGCCGGGTTGCCGTCGAACCAGCCCATGTACCGCTGGTAGACGGCCTTGGCGTTGTGGCTGACGGAGCCGTAGTAGCCGTGGGTGTGCCAGGCGCGCTCCAGCGCCGGGGGCAGTTGCATCCGCTCGGCGATCTCCGGCGCGGTGAGCCCCTGGTTGATCATGCGCAGCGTCTGGTCGTGGAGGTAGGCGTACAGGTCGCGCTGCTCGGAAAGGAAGGCGAGGGCCTCCTCCCGGCCCCAGACCGGCCAGTGGTGCGAGGCGAACACGACGTCGGTGGCGGCGCCGAAGAGCTGGACGGCCTCGGTCAGGTAGCGGGCCCAGTCGTGCGGGTCGCGTACCTGGGCGCCGCGCAGCGTGAGCAGGTTGTGCAGGGTGTGGGTGGCGTTCTCGGCGGTGCACAGGGCGGCGTGGTCGGGGAAGTGGATGTTGAGCTCGGCCGGGGCTTCGGTGCCCGGGGTCATCTGGAACACCATGCGGATCCCGTCGACGGTCTCGCTCTGCCCGGTGCGGGTGATGTGGACGGTCGGCGGGACGAGGGTGACCGTGCCCGTGGAGGTCGTGGGGCCCAGCCCCGAGCCGATCTGCCCGCGAGGACCCTTGGGCAGGGCGGCGCCGTACATGTACGTGGCGCGGCGGCTCATGGCGGTGCCGGCGTAGACGTTCTCGCTGACGGCGTGCTCCAGGAACCCCTCCGGCGCGAGCACGGGCACGCCGGCCGCGACCTCCTCGACGCTGATCACGCCCTTGACGCCGCCGAAGTGGTCGACGTGGCTGTGCGTGTACAGGACGCCGGTGACGGGGCGCTCCCCGCGGTGGCGGCGGTACAGCGCGAGCGCGGCGGCCGCGGTCTGCGTCGAGATGAGCGGGTCGACGACCAGGACGCCGCGCTCGCCCTCGACCACGGTCATGTTCGACAGGTCGAACCCGCGCACCTGGTAGATCCCCGGGACCACCTCGAACAGCCCGTGCCCCCTGGCCAGCCTGCTCTGGCGCCACAGGCTCGGATGGGCGGTGGGCGGACAGTCGGCGTCCAGGAACCCGTACGCGTCCAGATCCCACACCACACGGCCGTCCGCGTCCCGGATCTCGTTCTGTTCGGCCGTTCCCATGAATCCGCGGCGCTCGTTCTCCGGATCGCGGGTGTCGTCGAACGGGAGGCGCCGCAGCGCGGCATCGTTGGCCTCCGCGACGACGGCCTCGGCGTCCCCGGACGAAGCGTTCACGGTCCAGTCCTCCCTCTCGGCGGCCCGGGGGGCCGGGGGACGCCGGTATCGGTGGGTCCTCACCCACCCTCGGCCCCTGCGGTCCGGGGCACCACTGAGCCTGCTCCATTCAGATTCCGGCGGAGCTTTGCATAAAAGTGCGGCGGTACGTATAGTCATGCCATCAAGGAGGAGGGTCCGATGGTGGTACGTGTAGCGGTGGCCGGAGCGAGCGGGTACGCGGGCGGAGAGGTCCTGCGCCTGCTGCTCTCCCACCCCGAGGTGGAGATCGGCGCGCTGACCGGCAACTCCAACGCCGGACAGCTCCTCGGCAGCCTCCAGCCGCACCTGGTGCCGCTCGCCGGCCGGACCCTTGAGGCGACCACGCCCGAGGTCCTCGCCGGCCACGACGTCGTCTTCCTGGCCCTGCCCCACGGACAGTCCGCCGCCGTCGCCGCCCAGCTCGGCGAGGGCGTCCTCGTCATCGACATGGGCGCCGACCACCGGCTCAAGGACTCCGCCGACTGGGACGCGTTCTACGGCGCCCCGCACGCCGGCACCTGGCCCTACGGGCTCCCCGAGCTGCCCGGTGGCCGCGCCGCGCTGGAGGGGGCCAAGCGCATCGCGGTTCCCGGGTGCTTCCCGACCGCCGTCACCCTCGCCCTCTTCCCGGCCTACGCCGCGCAGCTGGCCGAGCCGGAGGCCGTGATCGTCGCCGCCACCGGCACCTCGGGGGCCGGCAAGGCGCTCAAGCCGCACCTGCTCGGCTCCGAGGTCATGGGCTCCGTGAGCCCGTACGGGGTGGGCGGCGGGCACCGGCACACCCCCGAGATGGTGCAGAACCTCAGCCCGATCGCCGGGCAGAAGGTCTCCGTCTCCTTCACGCCGACCCTCGTGCCCATGCCGCGCGGCATCCTGGCCACCTGCTCCGCCAAGGCCCTCCCCGGCACCACCGCCGACGCCGTGCGCGCCGCGTACGAGAAGGCGTACGCGGACGAGCCCTTCGTCCACCTGCTGCCCGCGGGGCAGTGGCCGGCGACCTCGTCCGTCCACGGTTCCAACGCCGTTCAGATCCAGGTCGCGTACGACGGGTCCGCGCAGCGGATCATCGCGATCAGCGCCATCGACAACCTCACCAAGGGCACCGCCGGCGGCGCGGTGCAGAGCATGAACATCGCCCTCGGGCTCCCCGAAGAACTCGGGCTTTCCACGATCGGAGTCGCGCCGTGACGGTTACGGCAGCACAGGGGTTCACGGCCGCGGGCATCGCGGCCGGGATCAAGGCGAACGGCAACCCGGACCTGGCCCTCGTGGTCAACCACGGGCCGCGGCTGGCCGCGGCGGGCGTCTTCACCTCCAACCGCGTCAAGGCCGCGCCCGTGCTCTGGTCCGAGCAGGTCCTGCGAGGCGCCTCCGTCAGCGCGGTCGTCCTCAACTCCGGCGGCGCCAACGCCTGCACCGGACCCAAGGGCTTCCAGGACACCCACGCCACCGCCGAGAAGGTGGCGCAGGCGCTGGGCGGCGAGCACAACGCCGGCGAGGTCGCCGTCGCGTCCACCGGCCTGATCGGCGTCCTGCTCCCCATGGACAAGCTGCTCCCCGGCATCGACACCGCCGTCGCGGCACTGTCCGAGGACGGCGGCGAGGCCGCCGCCATCGCCATCAAGACCACAGACACCGTGCACAAGACGGCCACCGTCACCGCCCAGGACGGCTGGACCGTCGGCGGCATGGCCAAGGGCGCGGGCATGCTCGCCCCCGGCCTGGCCACCATGCTCGTCGTCCTCACCACCGACGCCGACCTGGACAGCGGCACCCTCGACAAGGCGCTGCGCTCCGCCACCCGCACCACCTTCGACCGGGTCGACTCCGACGGCTGCATGTCCACCAACGACACGGTGCTGCTGCTCGCCTCCGGGGCCTCCGGCCAGGTGCCGGCGTACGAGGCCTTCGCGGAGGCCGTACGGACCGTCTGCGACGACTTGGCCCGCCAGCTGATCGGCGACGCCGAGGGCGCCAGCAAGGACATCCGCATCGAGGTCGTCGGCGCGCTCACCGAGGGCGACGCGGTCGAGGTCGGCCGGTCCATCGCCCGCAACAACCTGCTCAAGTGCGCCATCCACGGCGAGGACCCCAACTGGGGCCGGGTGCTCTCCGCCATCGGCACCACCCGGGCCGCCTTCGACCCGGACCGCCTCAACGTGGCCATCAACGGCGTCTGGGTCTGCAAGAACGGCTCGGTCGGCGAGGACCGCGACCTGGTCTCCATGAAGGACCGCGAGGTCCGCATCACCGCCGACCTGGCGACCGGCTCCGAGTCCGCCGTGATCTGGGCCAACGACCTGACCGCCGAGTACGTCCACGAGAACAGCGCGTACAGCTCATGAGCGACGAGAAGGCCGGCCAGCCCGGCACCGGAACCGCGCGCAAGCACACCGCGCTGCCCAAGGCGCAGATCCTCATCGAGGCCCTTCCCTGGCTCACCCGCCACAACGGCAAGGTCGTCGTCATCAAGTTCGGCGGCAACGCCATGATCGACGAGGACCTCAAGGCCGCCTTCGCCCAGGACGTGGTCTTCCTGCGCCAGGCCGGCCTCAAGCCGGTGGTGGTGCACGGCGGCGGCCCCCAGATCAACGCGCAGCTCGACAAGCAGGGCCTGGTCAGCGAGTTCAAGGCCGGCCTGCGCGTGACGACCCCCGAGGCCATGGACGTCGTACGGATGGTCCTGGCGGGGCAGGTCCAGCGCGAGCTGGTCGGGCTGCTCAACGAGCACGGGCCGCTCGCCGTCGGCATGACCGGCGAGGACGCCCACACCATCACCGCCACCCGGCACACCCCGGAGATCGACGGCGAGCTCGTCGACATCGGCCGGGTCGGCGAGATCACCGCCATCGACACGGGCGCGATCGAGGCGCTGCTGGCGGACGGCCGGATCCCGGTCATCTCCTCCATCGCGCGCAGCGCCGACGACCACCACGTGTACAACGTGAACGCCGACACGGCGGCCGCGGCGCTCGCCGCCGCGCTGGGCGCCGAGACGCTGATGGTGCTCACCGACGTCGAGGGCCTCTACGCGGACTGGCCGAACAGCGACGAGGTCATCAGCCGCCTCACCGTCAGCGAGCTGGAGAAGCTGCTGCCCGAGCTGTCCAGCGGCATGGTGCCCAAGATGGAGGGCTGCCTGCACGCCGTCCGCGGCGGCGTGAGCACGGCCCGCGTGATCGACGGGCGGGTCCCGCACTCGATCCTGCTGGAGATCTTCACCGACGAGGGAATCGGCACGATGGTCGTGCCCGACGCACAGGGAGGGGTGCGCACATGACGGGCCATCAAGAGACCGGCGACCAGGGGACCGGCGGCCGGCAGACCGGCAACCAGCGGTACGGCGCCCGTTGGCAGGACACGCTGACCAACAACTACGGCACCCCCGCGCTGGCCCTCGTACGCGGCGAAGGCGCCCAGGTCTGGGACGCGGACGGCAGGCAGTACACCGACTTCGTCGGCGGCATCGCGGTCAACGCCCTCGGCCACGCCCACCCGGCGATCGTCGAGGCCGTCACCCGGCAGATCTCCACCCTCGGCCACGTCTCCAACCTCTACGCCTCCGAGCCGGTCCTCGCGCTCGGCGAGCGGCTGCTCCAGCTGTTCGGTCGGCCCGGTCGGATTTTCTTCTGCAACTCCGGAGCCGAGGCCGTCGAGGCCGCCTTCAAGATCGGCCGGCTGACCGGGCGGACCCACATGGTCGCCACCGACGGAGGCTTCCACGGCCGGACCATGGGCGCCCTCGCGCTCACCGGCCAGCCCAAGAAGCAGGACCCGTTCCTGCCGCTGCCCGGCGATGTCACGCACGTCCCGTACGGCGACGTGGAGGCCCTGCGGGCTGCCGTCACCGAGGAGACGGCGCTTTTGGTCATCGAGCCGATCCAGGGCGAGAACGGGGTCATCGTGCCCCCGGCCGGCTACCTGACGGCCGCCCGGGAGATCACCCGGGCCACCGGCACCCTGCTCGTCCTCGACGAGGTGCAGACCGGCATCGGGCGCTGCGGCCACTGGTTCGAACACCAGGCCCACGCGGGCGTGGAGCCCGATCTCGTCACGCTCGCGAAGGGGCTCGGCGGCGGTCTGCCGATCGGCGCCGTCGCCGCCTTCGGTCCCGCCGCGGACCTGCTGCAGCCCGGCCAACACGGCACCACGTTCGGCGGGAACCCCGTCGCGTGCGCCGCCGGCCTCGCCGTCATCGACACCATCGCCGCCGACGGCCTGCTCGACCGGGTCAAGGCGCGCGGGGAGCGGCTGCGCTCCGGAATCGAGGCTGCCGGGCACCCGCTGGTCTCCCATGTCCGTGGTGAGGGCCTTCTCCTGGGTATCGTGCTGACCGGACCGCTCGCACCGCAGGTGCAGCAGGCGGCCCAAGATGCCGGCTTCCTGGTCAACGCGCCCGCCCCCGACGTCGTACGGCTCATGCCGCCGTACGTACTCTCCGAGGCCGAGGCGGACGCGTTCGTCCGGGCCCTGCCCGGCATCCTCGACGCAGCCAACGGGGACGGACACACCGGGGAATGAGACGACGATGAGCCAGGCGCAGGACCACGAGCAGCACGGCCCGTCCGTTCCGCAGACCCGCACCGCCCGCCACCGCCGGATCGTGGACATCCTCAACCGGCAGCCGGTCCGCTCCCAGAGCCAGCTGGCGAAACTGCTCGCCGACGACGGGCTGAGCGTCACCCAGGCGACGCTCTCCCGCGACCTCGACGAGCTGGGCGCGGTGAAGATCCGCAACACCGGCGGCGAGCTGATCTACGCGGTGCCCAGCGAGGGCGGTTTCCGCACCCCGCAGGCCCCGCTCGGCGAGTCCGCGAAGGAGGAGCGCATGCGGCGCCTCTCCGGGGAGCTGCTGATCTCGGCGGAGGCCTCCGCGAACCTCGTGGTCCTGCGCACCCCGCCGGGTGCGGCCCAGTTCCTCGCCTCGGCGATCGACCAGGCCGAACTCCGCGAGATCCTGGGCACGATCGCCGGTGACGACACGTTGATGCTGATCAGCCGCGACCCGTCCGGCGGCCAGGCCCTCGCGGACCACCTGCTGAGGCTGGCCCAGAAGGAGAGCTGAGCGGGGACGTCCGGGGCGCCGGAAATCCGGTGCCGGACCCGGCGCCGCCGACATAGCCTCGGGCCGTGCTTCAAGTCGTCCTCGCCCTGTCGGTGTTCGTCGTGACCGCCGCCGTGTACGGGCCCATCGGCCTGCGGTGGCGGCGCCGGGCCCGGATCCGGCGCGAGATCCTCCGGCTCGTCGCCGCCCTCGAACTCGAGCCGTACCACGCCGCCCTGCTGCGGAACGAGGAGACGGAGGCGGCTGCCGCCGAACTCGTCCTCGGCAGGTACCTCCGCATCGACGGGGAGGGAGCGGCGTTCTTGACCGAGGAGGGCCGCGACCCCGCCCGGACGCCGGCCCACCCGCTGCCCGCCGCCCTGCTGGAGGCCGTGCGCCGGCACGATCCCGAGCCCGTTTCGATCGGCTGGATCGACCGGTACGACGAGGGGTACGTGAAGCGGCGCGGCGCGTACGGGACGGAAAGGGACGCCCGGCTGCCCGATCTCCCGCGCATGCCGGACGACGAGGGGAGTCGACTGTCGGCCTGCTGCGGCTGCGTCGGCATCGTCCTGGTGATGTTCTTCTGGAGCCTGGCGGGCGTGCTGCTGCTGGCCGAGCGGCCGCACGGGGTACGGGAATGGGCCTGCGCCGCGGTGGCCGCGCTCGGCCTGGTGGCGCTGGCGTTCGCAGAAAGGGCCGGCAGGGAGGTCCGGGCGCGGACGGAGTGCGGCGACCCGCTGGGGGACCTGGTCCGCGCCGAGCCGCATCCGGCCTTCGCGGCGCTGGACGAACAGCAGCGCTGCCACGTCCTGCGGAGCATCGGTGACCGCAACGGGTGGCGCGGCGCCGACGCGGTCGTCGACGAGGGCGAGGACGAGGACGACGAGTGGCTGGACGACAAGGTCTGGTGGGAGGACGCGTACGAGTACCGGGCCGCCGACGAGGACGAGGTCGAGCCCGAGCCCGACGGCGATGCCGCACCCCCTGGCACACGGCCTAGTAACGGGTGACGGCCAGCGGTCCCTCCTGCGTGCCGATCGCGATGTGCGGGCGTCGGTCCGGGTCGGCCCAGCGCAGGATCGACCGCATGTCCCGCTCGGCCACCGACACGCAACCGGCCGTCGCGCCCTTGCCGTTGACGTGCAGGAAGATGCCTGCGCCCCGGCCGTGCACCGGCCGCTCGTAGTTGAAGCCGATGACCAGCGCGTGCGCGTACTGCTTCTCGTAGGTGACCAGGTGCTCGGCCTCGCCCGGCGCGCAGTCCGCGGGCAGCGGCTCCACCCAGCGGTTGTACGCGGCCGACGCGTTGTCCTGGCACCACCAGGAGTCCGCGGTCACCCGCCGGTAGCCGTACTCCGTGCCGGCCGGCGCCCGCCCGATCCCGAAGGCGTACGGCAGCTCGTACAGGCCCGTCGGGGTGGTGCTGGTGCCCTGCGTGCGGGTCGCGCCCTCGGTGAGTCCGTTGGCCCCGAAGCGGGCGGGCGCGCTGCCGGCCTCGAACCAGCGCCCCGCCCGCCGGTCCCACCAGGTCAGCCTCCCCGTGGTGGATCCGGGCGCGGGCGCGACGGCGGTGATCAGCTGGCTGCCGCCGCCCGTGTCGGCGAGACGGGCCGGCAGCGGCGCAGGCCCGTACGGGCCCTGCGACAGCAGGCTGGTGACGATCAGTGAGCCGGTGA
This sequence comes from Streptomyces sp. NBC_01296, assembly GCF_035984415.1. Classification (NCBI taxonomy): domain Bacteria; kingdom Bacillati; phylum Actinomycetota; class Actinomycetes; order Kitasatosporales; family Streptomycetaceae; genus Streptomyces; species Streptomyces sp. NBC_01296. The sequence continues at coordinate 6,769,007 of NZ_CP130720.1, forward strand.
CAAGGGCGGTACGCAGCACATGTCAGACAGTACGGGGCGGAAGGGGCACAGGCAGTGCAGGCAGGCCGTCGACGCTCACTGCGACCTTCTTCTCGCAGTACTCGCCGAACTCCTCGTCCGTCTTGCGGCCGAAGTACTCCGCGTGGAGGGTGCGCTCACCCTGGTACTCCATGAAGGGAACGGCGTACCCGCACACATCGGCGATCCGGCGGGCGTGGACCAGGATGACCGCCCGGGCGGACGGCCCGTCGGCGTCACCGAACAGGCCGATCAGTTCACCCCAGCGGGGGTCGTCGCGGAAGACGGCCTCGCCCTCGCCGTGGATGCGCACGATGTTGGGCGGCCCGCTGAACGCGCACCACATCAGCGTGATCCGGCCGTTCTCGCGGACGTGGGCGATGGTCTCGGCGCCGCTGCCGCCGAAGTCGAGGTAGGCGAGGGTCTGCTCGTCGATGACGACGAGCGTGCCCGCGCGGCCCTTGGGGGACAGGTTGACATGGCCGTCACCCGCGAGCGGGGCGGTGGCCGTGAAGAAGACCGGCTGCTCCTCGATGAACTTGCGCAGTCGGCCGTCGATACGTTCGTAGAGCTTTCCCATGATCCGATTATCGGCTGGAACGGCCGGTTCAGGCCGCGGAATTTCAGACCCACAGACCTCGGCGCGAGCGCGACAGCCGCCGGTCCTCGTCGTGCGGCGACCGTGTGAGCAGCGCGTCCAGTTCCGCGCAGTCGTTCTCCTGCAGACCCAGGCGGGCGCGCCACCACCGCAGCCGGTGGACGGGGAGCAGGTGCGCCGACGCCGCCAGCAGCGCGCCGAGCTCCGCACGCTCCGCCTGTCTCTCCTGCAGAGCGTGGAGCCAGCTCCACCCTTGCACCGTGTCCGCCGCGACCCGGCGCAGGCCCGGGTCGGGGTCCGCCGACAGGGCCACCGCGGCACGCAGCGCGGCGATTCCGCCCTGGGCGCGCAGCAGGTGGAACGCGGCGCGCCGGGTGTGCACGGGCCGGTCGGGGGCGGTACGGGCGGCCAGCCCTTCGGGGTCCAGCCGCCGCGCCACGGGACGCAGGCAGAGCCCGGCCTCACGGGCCACCGACGCCGACGGATCGTCCAGCAGCGGGAGCAGGGCCGCGTCGTCGGGGGTGGCGTCCAGCCGGCGCAGCCCGGTCAGGGCCGCGGCCCGTACCACCCCGGAGGGATGGTCCAGCAACTCGCTCAGCAGCGGGGCGTCGGAGCGCGGGGCGCATTCGCAGAAGCCGGTCACCGCATACCGGCTCACGTGCTCCGGGCCCACGAGGAGCCCGAGGTAGTGCGTGTACGGGTCGCCGCCGTCCTGGCGCAGCAGCCAGCGCGCGCAGGCCCGTACGAGACCGGACGGGTCGGTGAGGTGCCGGGAGGCCTCCGCCGCCCGGCCGGCCCGGCGCAGGGCGGTGACCCCGGCGGCCCGGACCATCGGAATGCGTCCGCGGAGCAGGGTGTCGACCGCCTCGTCGTCCGGCCCGTCGGCGGCCATTGCCGCCAGGGCGGCGTCGGTCCACGTCCGGCACGCCGGCGAGTCGTGCTCCGAGGCGGCCTGCCGGGCGAGCTCGCGCACGCCGAGCCGCCCGTCGGCGACGGTGAGGCGGGCGGCGAACCGCCGGGTCGCAAGGTCCGCCGTCGCGCGCAGGCGGTCCAAGATGCGGGCGCGCTGCTCTGCGGTCAGCGAGCTCCAGCTCCACGTGGTCGAGGGCCGCCCGGGACGCCACCACGCGGCGAGGAGGGAGTACCGGCCGCTCAGTGCGGCCTCCAGCTGGCCCACCGCCCAGGCGCCGTGCTCGCGCCGACCCAGTCGCAGGGCGAGCGGCACGAGGGCGATGAGCGTGTTCTCGGGGTCCAGGGCCACGATCCTGCCGAGCACCCGCCGGGCGCGCTCACGTACCGCCGGGGCCCAGTCGGCGCACCGGATCAGGACGAGCAGGAGCGGCGGGTTGCGCCACGCGGCGAGCGCGGACGCGCGGATCCGCCCGTCGGCGTCGCACAGCCGCGCCTCGAGCCGGTTGCTGCGCAGGGGCTCGTACGGGCGGGAGGCCAGCCGCCGCACCTCCCTGTCGAAGGCGATCCAGACGTCCGGCCGGTGCGAGGGGAACCTGCCGGACGCGTAGGTGTCCGGGCGCCGCAGCAGCACCCGCGCCGCGTCGGTCACGTCGGTCTCCGGCCGCCGCAGCAGCGCGAGCGCCGCGTCGTGCCCCTGCGCGATGTCCTGCCGTATGAGCGGCATGTGTCCTCCCCCGAATCAACCTGCCCGCTGATCGTAGGGGGCCGCCCACGGGTCCCGCGCCTGATATCCGGGCTGGTCAGCGGCACGGCGACGGACTCGATTGACGAAACATACGGACTACTGCATAGTTATGCCTACGAGGATGCACCGTGGAAGGAGAAACCCGTGACCGAGCGCGTCGTGCTCCGCTTCGAGGCCGGCATCGCCGCCCTCGGCCCCGACCTCACGTGCATGGCCCCGGTCCGCGACCACGCCACGACCCGGGACAAGGCCATCGCCTTCCACGAGGCCAAGGACCTCCCCGTCGCGACCACCGAGAAGCCCCCGTACTCCATCGACGCGGTCGCGGTACGCCGCGACCTCGCCTGACGGACCAGCAGGCCGGCAGTACCCGACTGCCTCCCCGTTTCCTCCGCGGCGGGGAGGCAGTTTCACATCCGAAGCCCATGCACATGCAGTCTTGAGGAGCAGTAGCTGTGAGCAGCAACAACGGTGGTGACGTCCGGCTCTGGGGCGGCCGGTTCGCCGACGGCCCGGCCGAGGCCCTCGCCAAGCTGTCCGCGTCGGTCCACTTCGACTGGCGCCTCGCGCCGTACGACATCGCCGGATCCCGCGCCCACGCCCGCGTCCTCGCCAAGGCGGGCCTGCTGACGGCGGACGAGCTCGACCGCATGATCGCCGGCCTCGACCGGCTCGAAGCCGACGTCGCCGACGGCTCCTTCACCGGCACCATCGCCGACGAGGACGTGCACACCGCCCTGGAGCGGGGCCTGCTGGAGCGGCTCGGCGCCGACCTCGGCGGCAAGCTGCGCGCCGGCCGGTCCCGCAACGACCAGGTGGCCACCCTCTTCCGGATGTTCCTGCGCGACCACGCCCGGATCGTCGGCGGCCTGATCGCGGACCTGCAGGACGCGCTGGTCGGCCTCGCCGAGACGCACCACGACGTGGCGATGCCCGGCCGGACCCACCTGCAGCACGCGCAGCCGGTGCTCTTCGCGCACCACGTACTGGCCCACGTGCAGTCGCTGTCCCGGGACGCGGAGCGGCTGCGGCAGTGGGACACCCGGACCGCGGTCTCCCCGTACGGCTCCGGCGCGCTGGCCGGCTCCTCGCTGGGGCTGGACCCGGAGGCGGTCGCCGCCGACCTGGGCTTCGAGCGCGGCTCGGTCGGCAACTCGATCGACGGCACGGCCTCCCGCGACTTCGTCGCCGAGTTCGCCTTCATCACCGCGATGATCGGGATCAACCTGTCCCGGATCGCGGAGGAGATCATCATCTGGAACACGAAGGAGTTCTCCTTCGTGACCCTGCACGACGCCTTCTCGACCGGGTCCTCGATCATGCCGCAGAAGAAGAACCCGGACATCGCGGAGCTGGCGCGCGGCAAGTCGGGCCGGCTCATCGGCAACCTGACGGGCCTGCTGGCCACCCTCAAGGCCCTCCCGCTCGCGTACAACCGCGACCTCCAGGAGGACAAGGAGCCGGTCTTCGACTCCTGCGACACCCTCGAGGTCCTGCTCCCGGCCTTCACCGGGATGATGGCCACCCTCACGGTCAACCGGGAGCGGATGGAGGAGCTCGCTCCGGCCGGGTTCTCGCTCGCCACGGACATCGCGGAGTGGCTGGTCAAGCAGGGCGTGCCGTTCCGGGTGGCGCACGAGGTGGCCGGCGAGTGCGTGAAGGAGTGCGAGGGGCTCGGGATCGAGCTGGACGAGCTCACGGACGAGCAGTTCGCGAAGATCTCGGAGCACCTCACGCCGGAGGTCCGTACGGTCCTCAACGTCCCCGGCGCCCTCGCCTCGCGCAACGGCCGGGGCGGCACTGCCCCCTCGGCGGTCGCCAAGCAGCTCGCGGAGCTGAAGGCCGACCTGGTCATCCAGCACGCCTGGGCGACCCACAAGCACTAGCGGCCGTGACGCCCGCGGGGGCGGGGGGAGCACCGGCTCCCACCGCCCCCGCGGGCGTGTCCGTACGCGCTAGCGCACCGGGTGCTCCGGTTCGTAGTTGGTCAGGACGCAGCCCTCGACCTGGGACTTCTCCAGCCGGTACCCGGAGGGGGCGGAGAAGCCGGGCACGCAGTTCAGGTACAGGAACTGCAGCTGGTACAGGCCGAAGCGGGCCGACGGGTCGTTGGTCTCGACCGCGATGTTCTCCCCGACGAGCAGCATGCTCACGGTCGCCTTCAGCTTGCCGTCGTCCTTCAGATCGGCCTGCTGGGCGGCCTTCGCCTTGGTCTGGAGCTTCTTCATGTCGCCGACGGTGTCGAGCCAGCTCAGGTTGACGGCGCGCTGCGCCCCCGCGGGCTGACCGCACAGCGCGCGGCCCGTGATCCCCCAGTCCAGCGCGTTCCCCTTCACGGCGGGCTGGTAGTCGATGGACGAGATGGCCACCGCGTCGGGGTCCGTGGAGAAGTGCTCCTTGCAGTCCAGGCTGTTGCCCACGAGCGTGCGCAGTTCGGCGATGCTGCCCGCGCGGGCGAGCCCGAGGCTGCCGGTCTTCGGCTGGCCGAGCTTCTCGCCGCCACCGCCCGCCGGGTCCTGCGGGGTCTCGAAGTTCGGGCTGCCGGAGCCGTCCTCGGCGGCGAAGAAGTCGGTCAGGCCGCAGCCCTCCACCAGCGGCTTCTCGGACTTGTACCCCTCGGGTGTGCGGCCGCCCGGGTTGCAGACCAGGACGCGCATGTTCCCCTGGACCAGGGCCATGGCGGACTTCGACTTGGTGGGGAAGGCGACGAAGCCCTTGCCGACCAGGACGTTGCTGAAGAGCCCGTAGGCCCCGTCGCCCCCGGCGATCTTGTCCATGACGTACTGCCGGTAGCCCGCCTGGAACGCCTTCATGTCCTTGGGGACGGCGATGGCGATGTTGCCCTTCGCGCGCCCGTCGCTGCAAACGCCGACCTCGGTGACCGACCACTGCCCGACCTTGGGGAAGTCGCCGCTCGGCAGCCTCGGGTCGTCGGGCTTCGTCCCCAGGTCCTCGCACCCGGTGAGCTGGCGCATGTACTGCTGCGCCTCGGCGAGCGAGCCCGCGGTGGCGGCGCCGGCGGTGGCGGCGGAGGAGGCGGCCGCGGAGGAGGCGGCCGCGCCCGGCGGGGCCGCCTGGCCGTCTCCCTTGCAGGCGGGGAGGGCGGCGAGACAGGTGAGGGCGGCGGTCGTGGCGAGGATCCGCTGGATGCGCATGGGTCGCTTTCGTCGGAAGGCAAGATCGCGGGGGTGGCATGTGCATGCTAGATCGGGCCGGTGAGCATGATCAAAACCGCGGTCCGGCCCCGGTCCGTCACGCCGCCCAGCCGGCGAGCCGCTCGAAGTCGCCCCGGACCAGGCCGATCCGCTCGTCGATGCGCATCAACAGCGCCCGCGCCGGATGGAGCTGGTCCACGTACTCCCGGTCCATCGCCGTGATGTCGTCGTCGATCCACGCGAACTCCCGCTCGCCCGCGTACTCCAGGATGTACTGCGTCTTCCAGAAGGTGCCGCGCGGGGCCCGCCCGTGCATCTGCGGCCAGTCGATGTACGGCAGCCGCGGCAGGCCCAGGTGCGGGCCTATCCACTCGTTCGCCTCGTCCTTCCAGGTGGTGGCCCAGACCAGCTCGTACGAGCGCGCCAGCGCGAGCAGCTGCGCGCCGTGGGTGTGGTTCAGCCAGACCCGCAGGGGCCGGCGGCTCTCCGCCCCGGTCCAGCCGGTCGGGCGCATCCGGTGGGTGGAGTACCCCTCGGGGCGGCGCTGGGCCTGGGCCGCATAGGGGTTCAGCGGGCCGTCCACGTCGATCAGCAGCAAGGGCTTGGGCGTCATCTCGGCAGCCTTCCGTTCGGGGCGCCCCGGGGCACCCCTTTTATTGGGTGAGACATGGATGTCTCATTCGGGGTATGCTTGTCTCATGGCCATGGACCGTGACCAGGTGCTCCGCGACGCCGCAGCCCTGCTCTCCCGCAAATCGACCGCCACGATGGACGAGGTCGCCCGCGCCGCAGGCATCGGGCGCGCGACCCTCCACCGGCACTTCGCCGGGCGCGACGCCCTCGTACGGGCCCTCGAGGAACTCGGCATCCGCCAGTTCGAGACGGCCTTCGACAACGCCCGCCTGGACGAGGGCACGGCGGTCGAGGCGCTGCGCCGGCTGGTCGCCGAGGCCGAGCGCGACGCCCAGCTGCTGGCCTTCCTCGTCACCGAGAACCAGCTCTTCGAGGGCGACCAGGTCAACGAGGGATGGGCCCGGCTCGACGCCCGCGTCAGCGCGCTCTTCCGGCGCGGCCAGGAGCAGGGCGACATCCGGATCGACCTGAGCCCCGCCTGGCTCACCGAGGCCCTCTACGGCCTCATCGGCACCTGCGCCTGGGCCGTCATGGACGGCCGGGTCGCAGCGAAGGACTTCCAGTACATGATCATCGAGCTGCTGCTCGGTGGCGCCCGACGGAGTGTGGAGAAATGAACCGCATGGAGCAGCTGACCCAGGAGAAGGGGACGGAGGCGATCACGGGCCGGGAGAGCAGGGGGCGCTGGCTGGCGCTCTGCGTGCTCGTCCTGGCCGTTCTGCTGGTCGCGGTGGACGCCACCGTACTCGGTCTCGCCACGCCCTCGCTCAGCGAGGACCTCAAGCCGTCCGGCACCCAGCTGCTGTGGATCGGCGACATCTACTCGTTCGTGATCGCCGGCCTGCTCGTCTCCATGGGCTCCCTCGGCGACCGCATAGGCCGCAAGAAGCTGCTCCTGGTCGGCGCGACCGCCTTCGGCGCCGTCTCCGTCCTCAACGCCTACGCCACCAGCCCCGAGATGATGATCGTGGCCCGGGCCCTGCTCGGCGTGGCCGGCGCGACGCTGATGCCGTCCACCCTCGCGCTGATCCGGAACATCTTCCACGACGCCAAGGAGCGCAGCCTCGCCATCGGCATCTGGGGCGCCACCGCCTCCGCCGGCGCGGCCATCGGGCCCGTCGTCGGCGGTGCCCTGCTCCAGCACTTCTGGTGGGGCTCGGTCTTCCTCATCAACCTGCCCGTGATGATCGCCCTGGTCCTCGTCGGCATCAAGCTGCTGCCCGAGTCCAAGAACCCGGTCGCCGGACCCTGGGACCTGGTCAGCGTCGCCCTCTCCCTCGTCGGCGTCATCGCCGTCGTCTACGCCGTCAAGGAAGTCGCCACCCACGGCGTCACCCGGGGCGTCGGGGCCGCCGCCGTCATCGGCGCCGCGTGCCTGTACGCCTTCGTCCGCCGCCAGTTCAGCCTGCCGTCGCCGCTCCTCGACATGCGGCTCTTCCGGCACCGCGGCTTCTCCGGTGCGGTCCTGGCCGACCTGCTGACCGTCTTCGGCCTCTCCGGCCTCGTCTTCTTCCTCTCCCAGTTCCTCCAGCTCGTCCAGGGCCGCGACCCCCTGGAGGCGGGCCTGGCCGAACTGCCCGCCGCCATCGGCGCGGTGGTCACCGGCCTGATCGCAGGCCGGTACGCCCGCCGGTACTCGGTACGCTCGATCGTGACCGGCGGCCTCGCGGCCATCGGACTCGCGCTCGGCGCGCTCACCCTGATCCACAAGGAGAGCGGCTACCCGCTGCTCGGCGCGGCCCTGCTGGTCGTCGGCCTCGGCGCCGGCTTCTCCTTCACCGTCACCGCCGACGTGATCCTCTCCAGCGTCCCCAAGGAGCAGGCGGGTTCGGCCTCGGCCGTCTCCGAGACCGCGTACGAACTCGGCGCTGCCCTCGGCATCGCCCTGCTCGGCTCCATCGTCACGGGCGTCTACCAGGGGTTCACCGCCCCGGCCTCGGTCCCCGGGCCGGTCGCCGACGCCGCGCACGCATCGCTGGGCGGCGCCGTCGAGGCCGCCAAGGCCGTGGACCCCGCGACCGCGCAGACCATGGTCGCCGCGGCCCAGGAGGCCTTCGTGGACGGCCTGCGGTTCGCCTCCGGCGTGGGCGCGGCCGTGCTGCTGGCCACCGCGGTGGCGGCCTGGTTCCTGCTCAAGGGGCAGAAGCTCCAGGACGGCGTCGGGCACTGATCGCCCGCCCCCCAAGGGGTGGTGCCCTGCGCAGAGTTGACAGTCCGTTGACGCGCAGGACACCATCCCCGCGATGGAGATCAACGAGCTGACCCCGGCGGAGCGCCGCGTATGGGACGCCTTCCCGCGCGGCGACGGCGTCGACTTCCGGGAGCACCCCGAGGACAGCTCCGTGGACGGGGCCGGATGGGGGCCTGAGCGCACCGTCCGGGCCGAGGTGCTGCGCGCCCTGCTGCTCGGCGCCGGCCGCGCGGAGGAGGGGCAGGTCGCCGGGATCAAGCTCAAAGGGGCCAGGATCGTAGGCAAACTCGACCTCAGGTACGCGGTCGTCGACCACGCCATCCGGCTGCGGGACTGCTGGTTCGAGCGCAAACCCCTCCTGTACGGCGCCCAGCTGAAGGCACTCGTCCTCGGCTACTCGACGCTGCCGGGCATGACCGCCGCCAACGTGCGCGTGGATCTGGTCCTGCGGCTCTCCTGCTGCCGGATCACCGGCCCCGTACGCCTCCAAGGCGCCAGGATCTCCGGAGGGCTCTTCCTCCAGGGAGCCGTGATCGGGCCGGTCCCCGACGAGGAGGCGAGCGAGGCGGCGCTCCAGCTCAACCACGCCGAGGTCGGCACCGACATCATCGCCAACGACCTGACGGTGCACGGCCAACTGCGACTCAACGGTGCCATCGTGGGCGGACAGGTCCAGCTCGACGGCGCCCGCCTGCTCGCCCCCGGCGGCATCGCCCTCCACGCCGAGACGCTGAGCGTCGGCACCGACCTGCGCGCGCACCGGCTGCAAGCCCGCGGCACGGTCAACCTCACCGGCTCCCGCATACCCGGCCAGGCGAACTTCACCCGTGCCGACCTCGGCAAGCCCGGCGGGACCGCCCTGCGCGCCTCCAGCTGCGCCATAGGCGAGATGTGGCTGCGCCGGTGCCCCCCGATCCAGGGCGAGGTGAACCTGCGGCGCTCCACCTTCGAACTGCTGCACATCGATCCGGACACCTGGCCCGAGCGGATCGCCATCGACGGCCTGACCTACCGCACCCTCGCCCCGCACCTGCCGCCCGAGCGGCGGCTGCCCGCGCTGGAGCGCGAGGAGTCCGGGTACCTCCCGTACGCCTACGAGCAGCTCGCCGCCGCCTACCGTACGGCCGGGGACGAGGCGGGCGCCCGCACCGTGCAGCTCGCCAAGCTGCGCGAGCACCGACGCACCCTGCCCCGGCACGCCAGGCTCTGGGGGCTGCTCCAGGACGCCACCGTCGGTTACGGCTTCCGGCCGCTGCGCGCCGCGGGCTGGCTGCTGGCGCTGCTGCTCGTGGGCTCGATCGCATACAGCCTGCACGCGCCCCGGCCGCTGAAGGCGGGGGAGGCGCCCGACTTCAACGCCGTGTTCTACACGATCGACCTGATGCTGCCGATCATCGGCTTCGGCCAGGAGTCCGCGTACGCGCCGAGCGGCTGGTACCAGTGGTTGTCGTACGTGCTGATCGTGACCGGCTGGATCCTCGCCACGACGACCGCGGCGGGCGTCAGCCGGTCACTTCAGCGGCAGTAGCCGGGAGGGTCAGGCCGCCTTCGCCTTGGTGGCGTACATGTCCACGTACTCCTGGCCCGAGAGCCGCATGACCTCCGCCATCACCGAGTCGGTGACGGCGCGCAGCACGTAGCGGTCGCGGTCCATGCCCTCGTAACGGGAGAACTCCATCGGCTCGCCGAAGCGAACGGTGACCCGGCCCGGGCGCGGCATGCCCGCGCCGCCCGGCTGGAGCTTGTCGGTGCCGATCATCGCGAAGGGGACCACCGGGGCGCCGGTCATCAGGGTCAGGCGGGCGATGCCGGTGCGGCCGCGGTAGAGGCGGCCGTCGGGGGAGCGGGTGCCCTCGGGGTAGATCCCGAAGATCTTGCCCTCCTCGAGGATCCGGCGGCCGGTCATCAGGGCGGCGACGCCGCCGTTCGCGCCGTCACGGTCGACCGGGATCATGCCGGCGCCGGTGAAGAACCAGGCCATGGCGCGGCCCTTGATGCCCTTGCCCGTCACGTACTCGTCCTTGCCGATGAAGTGGACCGTGCGGTCGCACACCAGCGGAAGGATCATGGAGTCGATGAAGGTGAGGTGGTTGCCCGCCAGGATCACCGGCCCGGTGCCCGGAATGTTCTCGATGCCCTCCACGCGGGTGCGGAACATCATGCGCATGACCGGTCCGACAGTGGCTTTGATGAGCGATGTACGGAACAACGTGAGCCCTCCGGCATCGAAAAGCGGTTTCGCACCACACGGCGGTAGTGCAGGTGAGGACGATACTCGTGGGTCAGCTCCGAGTGCACATCGGGTTCACGAGGTGGATACACAGTGTTGACGCACGTTTCCGCCATGTTCCCCGCGGGCCCACCCCCGCGCCACCGGCTGCTGCCTACGATCGCCACGCCGAATCGGGCCGCAGGAACCCGGAGACCCCGGGTGCCGCCGGCCCTTCCATACGACAGGAGTGGCACTCATGACGCAGGGTGGGGCAGCACGGCGCACGGTCCTGGGGGCGGCCGTCCTGGCGGCGGGCGGCGGCATGGCCGGACTCTCGGCGGGATCCGCCTCGGCGGCGCAGACGGTGCAGACGGCACGGACCAGCCAGGCGGCTCAGGCCGCGGACTCGGCGGACTCGGCGGAGGCGGCCTTCGCGGCCGACGCGCGCCACGGCGGCGACTACCGGGACCTCCCCGTCCCGCTGGTCATCGGCCACCGCGGGGCCTGCGGCTACCGGCCCGAGCACACCCTCGGGTCGTACCAGCTCGCCCTCGACCTGGGCGCGGACGTCGTCGAGCAGGACCTGGTGCCCACGAAGGACGGCCACCTGGTGTGCCGCCACGAGAACGAGATCGGCGGCACCACCGATGTCGCCGACCACCCCGAGTTCGCCTCCCGCCGTACGACCAAGTCGATCGACGGGGTCGCGGTCACGGGCTGGTTCACCGAGGACTTCACCCTCGCCGAGCTGAAGACCCTGCGGGCGAAGGAACGCATCCCCGCCGTCCGCCAGCGCAACACGCTCTACGACGGCCGGTGGGACGTGCCCACCTTCGAAGAGGTGCTGCGCTGGGCCGACCGCGAGGGCAAGCGGCGCGGCAAGCGCATCTGGCTGCACGTCGAGACCAAGCACCCCACGTACTTCCGGTCCCTGGGCCTGGGTCTCGAGGAGCCCCTCGCCAAGCTGCTGCGCCGCTACGGCCGCGACGGCCGGAACGCACCGCTCTTCCTCCAGTCCTTCGAGCCCTCCAGCATCCAGCGGCTCTCCAAGCTGGTCTCCGCCCCGCGCGTGGTCCTGCTGTCCGCGGCGGGCACCCGGCCCTGGGACTTCGAGCAGGCCAAGGACCCGCGGACGGTGACGGACCTGGTCAAGCCCGAGGGCCTGAGGTGGATCGCCGGATTCGCCCAGGGCATCGGCCCGACCATGGACCTCATCCTCCCGCGCGACGCGGCCGGGAAGCTCGGGACCCCGACCACGCTGGTCAAGGACGCCCACGCCCGCGGGCTCGTGCTGCACCCCTACACCGCGCGCAACGAGAACAGCTTCCTGCCGGCCGAGTACCGCAAGGGCACCGACCCGGCCGCCTACGGGGACGCCTTCGGCGCCTTCAAGACGTACTTCGAGCAGGGCATCGACGGCATCTTCACGGACAACGCGGACACCGGACTGCTCGCGGCGGAGGCCTTCCGCCCGGGCCGCGGTCGCTAGGGGTCGTCCCGGGTCGTCTCGGGGCGCCCTTCGGACAACGCCGGTCCGCCGCGCGTCAACAGACAAGCGGAACATCACGTACGGGTGAGCTGTGCCGGGCGGGGAAACCGCCGGGCACGGCCCGTGCGTCCCGCCCGGCATGGACCTGCTGAAGGACTCCGAACTCCTGAAGGAACTGGGCCCGCTGCTCTCCGCCGAGGCGGCCGCGGAAGCCCCGGGCACCGGCGTGGAAGCGGCCGACCTGGAACAAGCCGTCTGGGTCAGGCTGCTGGAACACGACCCCGCCCCCGCCGAACCGGCGCGCTGGCTGCGCCGGGCGGTGCGTGCCGAAGCCCGCCTCGCCCGGCGCCGCGCCCGCCGCGAGATCCCGTACGGCGGCCGGCCCGGGAGCGCGGGCGCCGAACCCGAAGACGCCCTGCTGCACGGGGAGGAGAACCGCGCCCTGCGGTCGGCGGTCGCCCGGCTGCCCGGACGGTGTCCGGAGCTCATGAGGGCACTTCTTTCGCCCAGAGACCTCACCTACCGTGAAATCGCAGGAGAGTTGGGTATCTCACAAGGAAGTTTGGGACCCGTCCGTTCCCGATGCCTGGGATGTCTGCGCAGAATGCTGGCGTCAGAGGTTGCGGCTCCTCGCCTTCGGGGAAGGGAGCGGTAGACCAATGGGCTACCAGGTGAGCGGGAGGCATGCGCACATGGGCATGAGCGTGACCATTTCGGCGGCAGCTGCCGAGGACACTGAGCAGATCCTCAAACTGCAGTACCTGGCGTTCCAGCGCGAGGCCGAGCTGTACGGCAACTACCGCATCCAGCCGCTCACCCAGACCCTGGACTCCCTCAAGGCGGAGCTGGAGGCGGACACGGTACTGGTGGCCCGGCTCGGCGACGAAGTGGTCGGCACCGTGCGCGGCAAGGTCGACGAGGACGGCACCGGCAAGATCGCCAAGCTGTGCGTCCACCCGCGCCTGCAGGGCCACGGGCTCGGCGCCCGGCTGCTGCGCGCCGTCGAGGAAGCCCTCGCGGGCCACGGCGACACCACCCGCTTCCGCCTGCACACCGGGCACAAGAGCGAGTCCAACCTGCGGCTCTACCGCAAGGCCGGCTACGTACAGGTCGGCGGCCGTACGGCTTCCGACGGCGTACGCCTGGTGATCCTGGAGAAGGAGGCCACCGACGCGGCCGACTTCGCGGTCAGCGCCTGACGCTCGACGTCGGACACCCAGGGCCGAGGGCCCAGCGCTCAGCGCTTGGCGCGCAGCCAGAGCATCCCGGTGATCGGCAGGATCACCGGGATGAACAGGTAGCCCATCCCGAACTGCGACCACACCGTCGAGTCGGGGAAGGACTCGGGCCGTACCAGGGTCCAGGTGCCCACGACCAGGACCCCGGCCAGCTCGGCGGCGCAGCACGCGCGCGCCGCCCTGCGAGCCGTCTCCCCGCCGCGCACCAGTGAGTACGTGATGAAGCAGTAGACGAGTGCGGCCAGGCCGGTCAGGGTGTAGGGCAGCGGGGCCCGGTCGAACTCGGTGGAGATCTGGTAGATCGAGCGCGAGACCGCGCCGACCGTGATCACCCCGTAGAGCCAGACCAGCAGCAGCCCGGGCCCGGAGACCAGCCGCCCCCGCTCGGCGGGGGTGGCGGCCGTGTCGTCCATCTGCGTGTCAGGCACCGGGGGTTCCCCAAATGTCATAGAGGCGTACTTCGAGCACGGCGAGGACGAGCGCGCCCGCGGCCACCGTCACCGAGCCCCACTTGGTCCGCTCGCTCAGCGACAGCAGTCCGGCGGCCGGGACCGCCGCGAGGGCGCCCACCAGGTAGGCCACGAAGATCACCGTGCCCTCGTCGGGCTTGCCGCCCTGCGCCAGCTTCACCACGCCGACCACCAGCTGGGCCAGGGCCAGCAGGGTCACCACGCCCATGCCGATGAAGTGCCAGTCCTTGGTCGGCTGGTCCCGCAGGGCGGCGTATCCGCACCAGGCGGCGAGGGCGAGTGCGGCCGCGCCGAGGGCGACGGTCAGGGCGTCGAGCATGCAGCGAGGGTATTACGGGCCGCCGGACCGGCCGCGCCCGCCCCTGCGGGCGGGCGCGGCCGCGGCACCGGTACGTCGTGGCCTTGGCCACAGCGCAGGCTCCCGCCCCGCCCCGCGGGCACCGCCGCGCACGGGCTTCCCGGGCCGTGTCCGCGCAGGTCAGCCCGACGTCAGGGCCTTGGTCGCGGATGACCGGCCGTGACGGGTGCTGTCCGGAATGCGATCGGATTTCGTCCGCTATGCGGACATCGTTGATCGGTGAAGGGAGAGGTCTGCTTTACTGGGGCCCATGACCACGACGAGCAGCCGCACCCTTGCGACCGAGGCGACGATGACGCCCGGTGCTCGTTGTATGTGTCGAATGTGCGCCTTCTGAGGGCCCCTCTCCTTGCAGTCTCGCGCCCCGAAGCGAGACCGGCCGAGCCCGTCCGTACCGCCGCCCCGAAGCAGCACCGGATCGCTCCTGCCCCGCGCACGCGCCGTCAGCGTCATTTTCTGATGATCTGACCCGTATCGCGTCCCCAGATGTTTGCCCCGTGCCCGGCACCCGCTTGCGCCGTGCACTCGACAGCGACGGAATTCCTGTGATCACCACATCGGGCCTCACGAAGGTCTACCAGTCCCGTGGCCGCGAGGTCACCGCCCTGGACGGCGTCGATCTCCACGTCCGCGAGGGCGAGGTCTACGGAGTCATCGGCCAGAGCGGCGCCGGAAAGTCCTCCCTGATCCGCTGCGTGAACCTGCTCGAGCGCCCCACCACCGGCACCGTGAGCGTCGACGGCGTCGACCTCACGGCGCTGGCCGGCCGCGGCCGCCGCGCCGGCAAGGAGCTCCGCGAGGCCCGCAGCCGCATCGGCATGGTCTTCCAGCACTTCAACCTGCTGTCCTCGCGCACCGTGCAGGGCAACATCGAACTGCCCCTGGAGATCCTCGGCGTCTCCGGCCGCGAGCGCTCGCGCAAGGCCCTCGAACTCCTCGACCTCGTCGGCCTCGCCGACAAGGCCAAGGCCTACCCCGGCCAGCTCTCCGGCGGCCAGAAGCAGCGCGTCGGCATCGCCCGCGCCCTGGCCGGCGACCCCAAGGTGCTGCTCTCCGACGAGGCCACCAGCGCCCTGGACCCCGAGACGACCCGCTCGATCCTCCAGCTGCTGCGCGACCTCAACCAGCAGCTCGGCCTGACCGTCCTGCTCATCACCCACGAGATGGACGTCGTCAAGACCGTCTGCGACTCGGCCGCCCTGATGAAGCGCGGCCGGATCATCGAGTCCGGCACCGTCGCCGAACTGCTCGCCACCCCCGGCTCCGAGCTCGCCGGCGAACTCTTCCCCGTCAGCGGCGCCGCCACCGGCCCCGACCGCACGGTCGTCGACGTCACCTTCCACGGCGACGCCGCGGCCCAGCCGGTCATCTCCCAGCTGGCGCGGACGTACAACATCGACATCTCGATCCTCGGCGCCGCGATGGACACCGTCGCCGGCCGCCAGATCGGCCGCATGCGCATCGAACTGCCCGGCCGCTACGAGGACAACGTGGTGCCCGTCGGCTTCCTGCGCGAGCAGGGCCTGCAGGTCGACGTCGTCACCGACGACGTCGAAAACACAGAAGACGCCGACGCCGAGCTCGCCCAGCTCGTCAAGGATGGTGCCCAGTGACCTGGTCCGAGATGCAGCCCCTGCTCACCCAGGGCACGTACGACACCCTCTACATGGTGCTCTGGTCCACCCTGGTGACCGTCCTCGGCGGACTGCCCATCGGCATCCTGCTCGTCCTCACCGACAAGGGGGGCCTCCTGCAGAACCGGCCGCTCAACAAGGTCCTCGGCGTGATCGTGAACATAGGCCGCTCGCTGCCGTTCATCATCCTGCTGATCGCCCTGATCCCGGTCACCACCGCCGTCGTCGGCACCTTCATCGGCCCCACCGCCATGATCGTCCCGCTCGCCATCGGCGCCATCCCCTTCTTCGCCCGCCTCGTCGAGACGGCCGTCCGCGAGGTGGACCACGGCCTGATCGAGGCCGTCGAGTCCATGGGCGGCGGCGTCCCCACCCTCGTCGGCAAGGTGCTCCTCCCGCAGGCCCTGCCCTCGCTGGTCGCCGCCGTCACCACCACCCTGATCACCCTGATCGGCTACTCGGCCATGGCCGGCGCGGTCGGCGGCGAAGGACTCGGCTCCAAGGCCATCACCTACGGCTTCCAGCGCTTCGAGACCGGCTTCATGCTCGCCACCGTCGTGGTCCTGGTCGCCATCGTCACGGTGATCCAGCTGATCGGCGACGGCGCGGTCCGCCTCCTCGCCCGCCGCGGCCGGACCGCCTGACCGGCGCAGGCCGCCACCAGACTTCTCCACCCCACAAAGCCCGCACTTGTCGTGCTTGGGCCGCCACCACCCGCAAGAACCGCGCACGACCTGCGCACTTGCACCGCTATGAAAGGCACTCTTCGTGCGTAAGAACATCAAGGTCACCGCCCTCACCGCCGCCTCCGCCGCGCTCGCCCTCGGCCTCACCGCCTGCGGCAGCTCCTCGGACCCGTCCTCCGCCAAGGCCGACGGCGGCAAGGTCGACGAGAGCAAGCCCCTCGTCATCGCGGCCTCCCCGAGCCCGCACGCCGACATCCTGAACTTCGTCAAGGACAAGCTCGCGGCCAAGGAGGGCCTCAAGCTGGAGGTGAAGGAGTTCACGGACTACGTGCTCCCCAACACCGCCACCGAGCAGGGCCAGGTCGACGGCAACTACTTCCAGCACAAGCCGTACCTCGACGACTTCAACAAGAAGAACGGCACCCACGTCGTGCCCGTCGTGAACGTGCACCTGGAGCCCCTCGGCCTCTACTCCAAGAAGCTCAAGGCCCTCACGGACATCAAGGCCGGCCAGACCATCGCCGTCCCCAACGACACCACCAACGAGGGGCGCGCGCTCCAGCTGCTCGCCGCGAACAACCTGATCACCCTCAAGGAAGGCGTCGGCACCGCCGCCAAGCTGTCCGACATCACCGACAAGAAGGGCCTGGAGTTCAAGGAGCTGGAGGCCGCCACGGTCCCGCGCGCCCTGAACGACGTGGACGCCGCGGTCATCAACGGCAACTACGCCCTCGAGTCCAAGCTCTCGCCCGCCAAGGACGCGCTGGCCCTGGAGAAGGCAGAGGGCAACCCGTACGCCAACTTCCTCGCGGTGAAGGCCGGCAACGAGAAGGACCCGCGGATCGAGAAGCTCGCGAAGCTCCTCAACTCCGACGAGGTCAAGAAGTTCATCGAGGACAAGTACCAGGGCTCGGTCGTCCCCGCCTTCGGCGCCCCGAAGGCCTGATCGTCCCAGCCGTCCGGCCCCGTACGCCCCGGGTGGGTGTGCGGGGCCGAGCGCTGCCCGCTTCCGGGCAACCCGGCCGCCACATCCCGCCGTCGATGCTGCATGCTGTGCCTACGACCCGCACAAACGGTCCAGCAACGGCATGGAGCTGCGCATGACTACCACCTTCCCGGACGTCACCATCAGCACGGACCGGCTGGTGCTGCGCCCCTTCGACGGGGAGGACGTCACCGCGCTCGCCGAGATGATGAACGACGAGCACGTCACCGCCTGGACCTCCGTACCGCACCCCTACACCCATGCCGACGCCCAGGACTGGGCCACCCGGGTCTCCCATGCGGAGCGCACCGAGGGCAGGGGCATCGTCCTCGCCGTCACCGAGTTCCTCACCCAGCGCCTCGTCGGCATCGTGCACCTGCAGAACACCAACTGGCGCACCCGCAGCACCGAGGTCGGCTACGTCACCGCCCCCTGGGCCCGCGGCGAGGGCTACGCCAGCGAGTCCGTACTCGCCGTCGTCCAGTGGCTCTTCCGCGACCAGGCCTTCGAACGCCTCGAACTGCGCACCGCCGCCGACAACACCGCCTCGCAGCAGGTGGCCCAGAAGATCGGCTGCATCAGCGAAGGCGTCCTGCGCAACGCAGGGATAGTGCGCACCCAGAACCCCGACGGCACCTGGGCGGACACCCGCACCGACCTCATCGTCTGGAGCCTGCTCCCCGAGGACATCGACGACATCGCGGACCCGGACGGTTACGACGGCTACAACAGCCACGACGACTACGGATACGGCCGCGGAGCACAGGCGGGCGCGAGCGGCTACGCCGTCGGCGCCGACTGGAGCTGACCCGATGACCAGGTAGTCTCACCGTGCCCGCCCCTGCCGACGAAACCTCGCCCGCCCCCACCCCAGGAGACTGACGACGATGGCCGACCGGGTCACGGTGATCGGCTGGGACGGCTCGCCCCTGACCGCGGCCGCCCGGTCCGCGCTCTCCGCCGCCACCCTCGTGGCCGGCGCCGCACACCACCTCGCACTCCCCGAGGTCCCGCCCGCCGCCGAACGCATCCGGCTCGGCAGCCTCGGGCTCGCCGCCCGCCGCATCGCCGGCCACCGCGGCACCGCCGTCGTCTTCGCCGACGGGGACCCCGGCTTCTTCGGCGCCGTACGCACCCTGCGCGCCCCGGAGCACGGCCTCGAGGTCGAGGTCGTCCCCGCCGTGTCCTCCGTCGCCGCCGCCTTCGCCCGCGCCGGCATGCCCTGGGACGACGCCCAGGTCGTCGTCGCCCACCCGCGCACCCTGCGCCGCGCCGTCAACGTCTGCCGCGCGCACGCCAAGGTCGCCGTCCTCACCTCGCCCGGCGCCGGCCCCGCCGAACTCGCCCTCCTGCTCGGCGGGGTCCACCGCACCTTCGTCATCTGCGAGGAGCTCGGCACCGCCAAGGAACAGGTGACCGTCCTGACCTCCGACCGGGCCGCCGACCACAGCTGGCGCGACCCCAACGTCGTCATCGTCATCGGCGGACAGGCCTCCTCCTCCGCCACCGCCGAACCGGCATGGCTGCTCGGCCAGAGCCCCGCCCAGAGCGGCGCCCGCGGCTGGGCCCACCCCCTGGCCGACGCCGGGGAAGGCGAGTCGGCCCAGCTGCGCGCCGCCCAGCTCGCCCGCCTCGGCCCGCGCACCGGAGACCTCGTCTGGGACATCGGCACCGGCTCCGGCGCCTTCGCCGTGGAAGCCGCCGCGTTCGGCGCCGCCGTCATCGCGGTGGACGCCGACCCGCGCGCCTGCGAACGCGCAACTGCCGCCGCCCGCAAGCGGGGCGTACAGCTCCAGGTCGTCGCCGGCCGCGCACCCCACGTACTGGAAGACCTGCCCGAACCCGACGTCGTCCGCATCGGCGGCGGGGGAGCGGAGGCCGCCCGGGCCGTGGCCGACCGCCGCCCCGAACGGATCGTCAGCCACGCCTCCACGCGCGACGAGGCCGAGGCGATCGGCCGCGCGCTCACCGAGGGCGGCTACACCGTCGAGTGCGCGCTCCTCCAGTCCGTGGGACTGGACACCCGTACGTGGGGTGAACAGGACCGTACCGTCGTGTTCCTCCTGGCAGCCGAACGCCCCGTGAACCGCTAGCGCGGAGCCCGCGGTAGGCTGGCCGATCGTCGTACCGCCCTGCTGTGTCCGGGGGTGACGGCACCGCCCGATGCGCGACGTGGCGCAGTCCACAGCGGACCATGGCAGTTATGGCTGCCGTGGTGGCTAACGGGCGCGACAATGCTTACTGGTTGCCGCGCAGGGCGTGCGAGAGACGAAACGCATCGCACGGCAACCCCGCACGGCAACGCCGCCAGGCGGCCTCGTGGGCGACCGGGCGATCGAAGAGGCACAACCGATGGGCGAGGGGTACGCATGACTGACACCGGCCAGGTACCGGGCGAGGGTCTCCCGGACAACGCGGGCATGGTGGATCAGCAGGGCATTCCCGCTCCGGTCGAGATCCCGGGCCCCGTCCCCGCTCCCGTCCAGGGCGGCTACGCCTTCCAGGACCTCGTGGACAACCCGGCCGAGCCGGAGGACGAGGAACTGCTGCTGATGCCGAGCGGCCAGGGTGCGTGGAGCGACCCGCAGGTCGTCCCGCCGGCGCCCGTCTTCCCCGTCGAGACCTCCTACGGCGACGCGCCCTACGCCGAGTACCCCGAGGCGCCGGCCGCGTACGCGGAGCCCGCGTTCCCCGCACAGCCCGCCTTCCCCGACCCCTTGTACGGTGACGCCTCGTACAGCGCGGGTGCGCACGAGGCCGGCGGCCGCGACTCCGGCGCGCTCGACCTCAGCGGCCTCATGGTCCCGCCGCAGGCGGGCGCCCCGATGGCCCCGGCCGCGCCCGTCGCCACGGCCGCTCCCGCCCGTCGGCCGCTGCACATGGGTCCGCCCGTGCCCGAGGCCACCGGCGGAGTCGTGCGCTCCCTGGCCGACCGGGGTCCGGCGGCGGCTCCCCTGGCCGCCGCGGTGCCCGTCGCAGCGGTCGCGCCCGTCGCCGCCGCTGCCGTGAGCGCCCCGGTGGCTCCGATTCCGGTGCAGGTGGCCGGGCCGCCGACCGTCGGTCCCGAGTACCTCGACGTTCCGCGCCCCGAGGCCGCAGCCGTACCGGCCGCGCCGCAGCCGGGCGAGACCCCGCCGCAGGCCGGCGAGCCGTGGACGGCGGAGCCGGCGCCCGTGGCGGCTGCGGAGCCCGTGGTGGCCGCCGCCGAGCCCGTGGCCGTGCCGCAGCCCGTGGTGGCCGCCGAGCCGGCCGTGGCCCCCGAGCCGGTCATGGCTCCTGAGCCGGTCATGGCCGTCGAGCCGGTCATGGCGCCCGAGCCCGTCATGGCACCCGTGGCCGCCGAAGTCCCCGAGGCCCCGGAAGCCGCTCAGCCGGAGCCGGTCGTCGTGCCGCAGCCGGTCGCCGTGCCGGAGCCCGCGCCGGTCGTGGAGGCCGCGCCGGAGCCCGTCGCCGAGGCGCCCGCGCCTGCCGCCGCGGAGCCCGCCCAGGCCCCGGTGGCGCAGGCCGTCGAGCCGGAGCCGGTCGTGGCCGAGGCCGCGCCGGTGGACGTACCGGTGGCGGAGGCCGCCGTGGTGGAGCCGGAGGCCCTGCCTGCGGAAACGGTGGTTCCGGCCCCCGAGGCCGTCGAGCCCGCCGCCGAGGCGCCCGTCGTCGAGCCGGTCGTCGCCGAGCCCGTCGCCGTCGAGCCGGTCGTCCCCGAGGCCCCTGCCGCCCCCGCCGCGCTGGAAGCCGTACCGGAGATCGCGCCGGAGGCCGTGGCGGTGCAGCCCGAAGCCGCTCCCGAGACCGCCCCCGCGCCGGTTGCCGAGCCGGAGGCCGAAGCAGCGGCCGAGCAGGTCGCAGAGGCCGCTCCCGAGCCCGTCGTGGAGCCCTCCGCCGGCGAAGCGGCCCCCGGATACGCCGACGCCGAGCGCGAGGCCGTGCTGCGCGTCATGCGCGAACGCCGCGACATCCGCAACGGCTTCCGCACCGACCCGATCCCGCACGAGGTGCTGCTCCGCGTCCTGGAGGCCGCGCACCACGCGCCCAGCGTGGGCCACTCCCAGCCCTGGGACTTCGTCGTCATCCGCTCGGCCGAGACCCGCCGGACGATGCACGAGCTCGCCCAGCGCCAGCGCGAGGCCTACGCGAAGTCGCTGCCCAAGGGCCGGGCGAAGCAGTTCAAGCAGCTCAAGATCGAGGCCATCCTCGACACCCCGGTGAACATCGTCGTCACCGCCGACCCCACCCGCGGCGGCCGTCACACCCTCGGCCGGCACACCCAGCCGCAGATGGCCCCGTACTCCTCGGCCCTCGCCGTCGAGAACCTCTGGCTCGCCGCGCGCGCCGAGGGCCTCGGCGTCGGCTGGGTCAGCTTCTTCGACGAGCGCGAGATGGTCCGCGAACTCGGCCTGCCGGAGCACCTCGAGGTCGTCGCGTACCTGTGCGTCGGCTACGTCGACGAGTTCCCGGAGGAGCCGGAGCTCGCGCAGGCCGGCTGGTCGCAGCGCCGGCCGCTGGCCTGGGTCGTGCACGAGGAGACGTACGGCCGCCGCGCGCTGCCCGGCGAGGAGCCGCACGACCTGCTCTCGGAGACGGTCGCCAGCATCCGCCCGCTCGACGCGAAGGCGCTGGGCGAGGCCTGGGAGCGCCAGAAGCGCATGACCAAGCCCGCCGGGGCCCTGGGCATGCTCGAAATCATCTCCGCCCAGCTCAGCGGCCTCTCCCGGGTCTGCCCGCCGCCGATCCCCGAGCCGGCCGCGGTCGCGATCTTCGCGGGCGACCACGGGGTCCACGCCCAGGGCGTCACCCCGTGGCCCCAGGAGGTCACCACGCAGATGGTCGCCAACTTCCTGGGCGGCGGCGCGGTCTGCAACGCGTTCGCGAACCAGGTGGGCGCCGAGGTGTGCGTCATCGACGTCGGTGTCGCGGGCGACCTCCCCGCCACCCCGGGCCTGCTCCCGCGCAAGGTCCGCCCGGGTACGGCCGACCTGTCCACGGGCCCGGCGATGACCCGCGAGGAAGCGATCGCGGCCATCGAGGTGGGCATCGAGACGGCCCGCGACCTCGTCGCAGCAGGCAACAAGGCCCTCCTGTCCGGCGAGATGGGCATCGCGAACACGACGGTCTCCGCAGCCCTGATCTCGGTCTTCACCGGGGTCGACCCGGCGGAGGTCACGGGCCGCGGCACGGGCATCAACGACGAGACGCACGCCCGCAAGGTCGAGGTCGTACGCCGCGCCCTGGAACTCCACCAGCCGGACCCGGCGGACCCGATCGGCGTCCTGGCGGCCATCGGCGGCCTGGAGCACGCGGCCATCGTCGGCCTGCTCCTGGGCGGAGCGTCCCTGCGCACTCCGGTCATCCTGGACGGCGTGAGCGCGGGCGCGGCAGCCCTGGTGGCCCGGGCCATCGCCCCCGAGTCCCTCTCGGCCTGCATCGCGGGCCACCGCAGTGCGGAGCCGGGGCACGTGGCGGCCCTGAACAAGCTCGGCCTGCGCCCGCTGGTCGACCTGGACCTCCGCCTGGGCGAGGGCACGGGCGCCCTGCTGGCGCTCCCGCTGGTCCAGAGCGCGGCCCGCGCGATGCACGAGGTGGCCACGTTCGACTCGGCGGGCGTCACCGAGAAGTAGCCACGGTCCGCTGCGCGGGGTCCTTTCCGCCACCCCGCCCCTTCCCGAAACCGGGGGCTCCGCCCC
Source organism: Streptomyces sp. NBC_01296 (assembly GCF_035984415.1). Lineage (NCBI taxonomy): Bacteria > Bacillati > Actinomycetota > Actinomycetes > Kitasatosporales > Streptomycetaceae > Streptomyces > Streptomyces sp. NBC_01296. Next base: position 6,792,009 of record NZ_CP130720.1, read on the forward strand.
CGGACCCTCCCGCCTCGCCGTGCCGGGGGCCCTGAGCGCGCGGGCGCGCAGCGCACGCGCGCGGGGCCGCGGGCCCCGGTTTCGGGAAGGGGCGGGGCGGGGAAAAGGCCCCGCGCAGCGGCGGACGTGCCGGGTCGTATCGTGGACCCGGACACCAAAACCGCACGTCACACTCCGAAAGCCGCTCCAGCGCAGCAGCGGCCTGCAGACACCGCCGCATCAGGAGCCGCACCGCTATGGCCGAACACCCCGCGTACCCCGTAGGACTCCGCCTCGCCGGCCGCCGCGTCGTCGTCATCGGCGGCGGCCAGGTCGCCCAGCGCCGGCTGCCCGCGCTCGTCGCGGCCGGCGCCGACGTCCTGCTGATCTCCCCTTCCGCCACGCCCTCCGTGGACGCCATGGCGGATACCGGTGAGATCCGCTGGGAGCGCCGCCGCTACCAGGACGGCGACCTCGACGGCGCCTGGTACGCGCTGATCGCGACCCGGGACCGGGCCGCCAACGACGTGGCCTCCGCCGAGGCCGAGCGCCGCCGCGTCTGGTGCGTGCGCGCGGACGACGCCGAGGCGGCCACCGCCTGGACCCCGGCCACCGGCCGCGTCGAGGGCGTGACCGTCGCCGTCCTGAGCGGCAACGACCCCCGCCGCTCCGCCGCCGTCCGCGACGCCGTCGTCGAGGGGCTGCGCGACGGCTCCCTCGCCACGGCCCGCACCCGCACCCCCGGTGTCTCCCTCGTCGGCGGCGGCCCCGGCGACCCCGACCTGATCACCGTCCGCGGGCGCCGCCTCCTCGCCGAGGCCGATGTCGTCATCGCCGACCGGCTCGGCCCCCGCGACCTGCTCGACGAACTCCCGCCGCACGTCGAGGTCATCGACGCCGCGAAGATCCCGTACGGCCGCTTCATGGCCCAGGAGGCCATCAACAACGCGCTGATCGAGCACGCCAAGGCCGGCAAGGCCGTGGTCCGGCTCAAGGGCGGGGACCCGTACGTCTTCGGCCGCGGCATGGAGGAGCTCCAGGCCCTCGCCGAGGCCGGCATCCCCTGCACCGTCGTCCCCGGCATCTCCAGCTCCATCTCGGTGCCGGGCGCCGTCGGCATCCCGGTCACCCACCGCGGCGTGGCGCACGAGTTCACCGTGGTCAGCGGCCACGTCGGCCCCGACGACCCGCGCTCCCTCGTGGACTGGGCCTCCCTCGCCAAGCTCACCGGCACCCTGGTGATCCTGATGGGCGTCGACAAGATCGGCCTGATCGCCGAGGCCCTGGTCCGGCACGGCCGCTCCGCCGACACCCCGGTCGCGGTCGTCCAGGAGGGCACCACCGCCACCCAGCGCCGCGTCGACGCCACCCTCGCCACCGTCGGCGAGACCGTACGGGCGGAGGAGATCCGTCCGCCCGCGGTCATCGTGATCGGCGAGGTCGTCAACGTCGGTACCCCGACCGCCTGAACCGCCCGCGCCCGGCAGGGCCGTTGGCACCACACCCCGGACAAGGCAGTATCACCCTGTGGCTGATCTCATCACCGTCGAAGACCCCGACGACCCGCGCCTGCGCGACTACACGGGCCTGACCGACGTCGAACTGCGGCGTCGGCGCGAGCCCGAAGAAGGCCTGTTCATCGCCGAGGGCGAGAAGGTCATCAGACGCGCCAAGGACGCCGGGTACGAGATGCGCTCGATGCTGCTCTCCGCGAAGTGGGTCGACGTCATGCGCGACGTCATCGACGAGCTCCCGGCGCCGGTCTACGCCGTCACTCCGGAGCTCGCCGAACGCGTCACCGGCTACCACGTGCACCGCGGGGCCCTCGCCTCGATGCAGCGCAAGCCGCTCCCGACGGCCGACGAACTGCTCGCGGGGGAGGGGGCGGGTCGCCGGATCGCCGTCTTCGAGGGCTTCGTCGACCACGCGAACCTGGGCGCCGCGTTCCGCAGCGCGGCCGCCCTCGGCATCAGCGCGATACTGCTCTCCCCGGACTGCGCGGACCCGCTGTACCGGCGTGCCATCAAGGTCTCGATGGGGTCCGTGTTCTCGGTGCCGTACGGACGCCTCGACAAGTGGCCCGCCGACCTCGAGAAGGTCCGCGAGGCGGGCTACCGGATCCTGGCCATGACGCCGAGCCCGAAGGCCACGCCGCTGGACCAGGTCCCGCCGGAGCGCTTCGAGCGCTCCGCGATCATGCTCGGGTCCGAGGGGCACGGCCTGTCCACGTACGCGCTGCGGGCCGCCGACGAGTGGGTCCGGATCCCGATGGCGGAGGGGATCGACTCGCTGAACGTGGCCGCGGCCTCGGCGGTGGCCTTCTACGCGACCCGCCCGCCCCAGGCCCCGGCGCCCACCCCGCCGGAGCTCTAGAACCTCAGCCAGTCAGAACCCAAGACGTCAGAACCCCGAGACGTCAGAACCCCAAGACGTCAGAACCCCAAGACGTCAGAACTTCAGGACGTCAGAACTTCAGGACGTCAGAACTTCTGGGCCGCGGCGATGCCCAGCGCGACGATCAGCGTCACCACGACGAACACGATCAGCCGCTGCCGCATCAGCCTGGGGTCCGGCCGCGACGACCGCCGCCCCGTGCCCGTCGTCCGCGGGGCCGGGCGGCCGCCCGTACGCCCCGCCGTCGGCCGGGAGGACGGGCCGCCCGGGTTCCGCGAGGACGAGGGCCGCGAGGACGCGGGCCGTGCGCCGGAGGGCCGGGCGTGCGGTCCGCTGTCCGGGCCCTGGCCCCGGCCCTGCCCCTGGCCCTGGTTCGGCGCCTGGGGCACGGGCGTGCCGCCCGTACGGCGCTCCGTGCGCTGGTCGGCGTAGGCATCGGCCCGCTCCGGCAGCCGCCCGGTGGGCCGCTCGGTCCGCGCGCGCTGCGCCGGCGGGCGCCCGTCGGACAGCCCCTGCGCCTCGCGGGCCGCGATCTCCTTCAGCCGCATCGACAGCTGCAGCGTGCTGGGCCGCTCCTCGGGATCCTTGGCCAGGCAGGCCTGTACGAGGGGCGCGAGCGCATCCGGGACCCCGACCAGATGCGGCTCCTCGTGCACCACGCGGTACAGCATGACCTCGGAACTGCCGTGCCCGAAGGGCGAGTCGGCGGTCGCCGCGTAGGCGAGGGTGGCGCCCAGCGCGAAGACGTCGGTGGCCGGGGTGACGGCAGCCCCGCGCACCTGCTCGGGCGCGAGGAAGCCGGGGGAGCCGACGGCCGTGCCCACATGGGTGAGGGTGCTCGCACCGGTGGCCCAGGCGATCCCGAAGTCGATGATCCGGGGGCCCTTGGGAGACAGAAGAATGTTCGAGGGCTTGAGATCGCGGTGGACGACCCCCGCCTCGTGCACGGCGACCAGTCCCTCGGAGAGCGCGGCGCCGATCGCGGCGATCTGTGCGGCCGTGAGGGGACCCTCCTCGGCCACCTTGTCGTGCAGGGACGGGCCGGGCACGTACTGGGTGGCGAACCACGGCCGCTCCGCGTCCAGGTCCGCGGCCACGAGGCGGGCCGTGCACCCGCCCCGGATCCGCCGGGCGGCGGACACCTCGCGCGCGAAGCGCGAGCGGAACTCCTGGTCCTCGGCCAGATCCGGCCGGATCACCTTGAGCGCGACACGCTGGCCGCGCCGGTCGGATCCCAGGTAGACCACGCCCATACCGCCGGCACCGAGCCGTCGGTGCAGCCTGAATGAGCCGACGACACGCGGGTCCTCGCGCCGGAGCCGCATCATCGCCATGTCCACCCCGCTGACCGGTCGTCCTGTTGACGTGCCACAGCTTACGGACCATCCGCCACGAGCGCTCAGAGGCCGCGCCCTCGCCCGAGGATTCGATCGTCAGTGCGGCACAGCCCACTTGAGGGTTCCTCACCCACACGGACCCCTGTCCGTACGGCACTTGCCGGTTCGGCCAAACGGCCCTGGCGCCAAGGGGATTGAGGCACCCGCAAGGGTGGTGCGCCGGGCGCACGGCGCGCGGGGAGCGCGTGCGCGGGGCCTGCGGGCAAGGGGATCTTGTGCGTACCCCGTAGGCGGACACGCATGCACGGGGAGTGAAGGAAGTGAGCGAACTCACCGGAATTTTCGCGAAGGCCTTGGGCTTCAGCCCGGGGAGGAATGGGTCCTTGGAGTGGCGCCGCCAAGCGGCGGAGTTCTCTGGGCATCTGCTCTGACCTGTACTTTCAGTTGATTGTCAGTGGGCGGGGTGAGGGTCGCTGACCGGTGCCCGCACCGCCATGGCCTGGCTGTGCGGCGGGGCTTCGGTTCCCCGGCAGCAGGTCATCCGGGACTTCGCCACGTCCCGCGCCAAGGCGCAGAAGGACATCAAGGACGGCCGTCTGCACTTGGCGGGCGGGATCGTGTCGACGGTGGTGTGGTCGCGGGATCTTCCGGCCGCCCCGTCGAGCATCGCTGGTGCTGATCTTGTAAGACCCGCCACCTGCCAGGTGCCAGGCGAAGTGAGCCAGGAATCCCCCCTCGTTTACGAGGGGGAGGAGTCAATACCCTCCGGTCATCCCCTCCGGGAAGACCCCCAATCCGGGGGGAGCGGTCTCCACCCAGGGGAGTACACAGGGGTGGCCCCGTCATCCTCCTGGAGGCCTGCCGAAGGGTACGAGGGCAGGACGCCAGGGGCCGTGCGCCCGCCTAGTGTTGAAGACAAGCGGCGGGTGGCGCACTCGTCCCCCGAGGTCACGAGCCCGCCGCTGCAACCGACAGGGAGAGGACCATGGCGGACATCGCACGGCAGGGACGCAAGGCATTCGCGTTCAACGGCCATGAGTCCGGCACGCGCCATCCACTGGTGGCCGCGGCCATGGTGCTCCCCCTGGCCGCCCTCCTGCTCTTCCTCTTCGGAGGATTCGACCAGGTGGCGGTACAGGCGTCGTCCGTGGGCGTGATGCTGGGGCGCTGAGCGGCGCCCCGGGTCCGGGAGAGCGGCCCGGACCGGGACATCGGCCTGTTGCACCCCGTGGGGACGGGGGCGCGACGGACGGCAGGAGAAGGGTGCTGCCCGTCCGACTGGGGAGTCGGACGGGCAGCACCCTTTTTCATGCCGTCCCGCAGTTCCGTAACCTGCTCCCGAGACGCCAGCGACGGGAGCCGTGGAGCCGCGATGAACCAGGAGCCACTGCCCGCCGCCCTCGCGGCGTACGCCGGCGCGGGGGAGTGGGACGCCCCCTACGAACTCCTCGCCGAGCGGGAGGACGGGACCGTCGTGCGCTGCGGCGAGATCGTGGCCAAGGCGCATGCCGGGGACAGCGACCGGGCGGGCCTCGCCGTGCGGATGCGGATCGCGGCGGACGAGGCGCTGGCCGGGGTGCTCCTGGCCCCGCTGCGCCCCGAGGTCGGCTATCTCGGGGGCCGGCCCGTGTCCCTGTGGCCGTACGGGGCCCCGGTCGACCCGGAGCGCCCCGAGGACGCCCCCTGGGAGGCGGCCGCCCGGCTGCTGGCGGCCCTGCACCAGGTCCCCGTGCACCGGCTGCCGGGCCCGGTCCCGCCGATGCGCGGTCCGGCCAAACTCGCCCGGGCCCTGCGCCGCCTGGCGCGGGCGACGGCTCCCGGCCGGGCTGCCGGTGGCGCTGGCGGGGGTCCCGGCGGGGCGGCCGGGCCCGTGGGTGTCCCCGCTGCCCCCGGCGCGGCCGGTTCCGCCGGCCCGGCCGGGTCCCGTACCGGGTCCGCCCTCGTGCCGAGCCCCGCCGAGGGCCGCCCCGCCGGCGACCTCGTACGGGCCGCCGCGCGGACCCTGCCCGCCTGGGTGCGGGGGGAGGCTCCGGCGCCCCGGGGCGGGGCGCTGTGCCACGGCGACCTGCACCTCGGGCAGTTGGTCCGCGGCCCCGGACCCGGCGGGGGCTGGCGGCTCATCGACGTCGACGACCTCGGGATCGGGACCCCCGCCTGGGATCTGGCCCGGCCCGCCGCCTGGTACGCCGCCGGGCTGCTCGACACCGGCACCTGGGTCCGCTTCCTCGACTCGTACCGCGCGGCCGGCGGCCCCGCGGCCGGGCCGACGGGCTCCGACCCCTGGCCGAAACTGGACCTCGCCGCGCGGGCCCTGACCGTGCAGACTGCCGCCCTGGCTCTGGCCAAATCGGTGGAAAACCACCGCCGACTCGATGACGTGGAACGGCTGATGGTGGACTCTTGTGCCCGAATCGCCGCCCTCCCGCCCGACTTGGAGCCGCAGGCTCCGTCGTAGGGTGAGCTTCACGCCACCGGGCATGCATCCGGTGTCGAAGCAGACGGCGAGGAGTTGATCCGGTCATGCAGTGTCCGAAGTGTCACGCGATGATGCACACCTACAACCGCAACGGTGTCCAGATCGAGCAGTGCAGCAACTGTCGCGGCATCTTCCTCGACTACGGCGAGCTGGAGGCGCTGACCCGCCTGGAGTCCCAGTACACCGGCGGCCAGTACGGCCAGGTCCCGCCGCCCGCCGCGCCCCCGGCCCCCTACCCGGCGGCGCACGCCCCCGCCCCCGCTTGGGGTGCCCCGCACCACGGCGGCCACGGCCACGGTCACCACGGCCACCACAAGGGCGGCTTCGGCCGGATGCTCTTCTCCTCCTGAGCCGCCCCGGCAACGCGGAAGCCCCGGCCGTGGGAACGGCCGGGGCTTCCGGAGGCGGTGCGCGATACTGGGATTGAACCAGTGACCTCTTCCGTGTCAGGGAAGCGCTCTCCCGCTGAGCTAATCGCGCGGGACCGCGGTACGAAACCGCAGTTCGAACAAGGTGGTGCGTGTACTGCGTGCGCGATACTGGGATTGAACCAGTGACCTCTTCCGTGTCAGGGAAGCGCTCTCCCGCTGAGCTAATCGCGCGGGGATCCTTGCGGACCAGTGGACGATACTGGGATTGAACCAGTGACCTCTTCCGTGTCAGGGAAGCGCTCTCCCGCTGAGCTAATCGTCCTTGGAGGTGGAGACGGGATTTGAACCCGTGTAGACGGCTTTGCAGGCCGTTGCCTCGCCTCTCGGCCACTCCACCCGGAGCTGCAGGGGTTCTCGGGAAGATCCCCCACTTCGAGCGGACGACGAGACTCGAACTCGCGACATCCACCTTGGCAAGGTGGTGCTCTACCAACTGAGCTACGTCCGCAGGTCACCGTGTTCGCTCCGGGGTTTTCCCCCTTCGCTCCCTGGCGACGTGTTGAACTCTAGCGGATTCCCGGGCCAGCTCAAAAACGCGTTTCCGCAGCGTGCTGCCGCTCGATCACCACCGGTCACCCGGCAGTCACCTCACCGGCGCCGCGGCGTCACCGGTCATAGACTCGCAGCCGTGCACGACCTGCTCCCCCTGGCCCGCTTCGGCGGCCTCCTCGCGACCGACCTCCGAGACGTCACCAGCGACCCCTCCGCCCTCGACTCCACCGGCTTCTGGGCGGTGTCCGCAGACTTCGAGGGGCGTCTGGTCTGCGCGCGCTTCGGCGACATCCGCCCCGACCCCGTCCCGGCGCCCGTCGCGGGAGCCTGGCGCGGCCCCGCCGCGGACCGGTGGTCCTCCTCCCTGGACCGCGCCGCCTACACGGCCGGCGTACGCCGCATCCGCGAATACATCGCCGCCGGCGAGGTGTACCAGGCCAACCTCTGCCGCGTGATGTCCGCGCCGCTGCCCGACCCGGACCGCGCCGACGTCGACGCCCTCACGGCGCTGCTCGCCCGCGGCAACCCGGCCCCCTACGCAGGAACGATTCGCCTCCCGGCCCACGGCGTCGAGATCGCCACCGCGTCCCCCGAGCTGTACCTCCGCCGGGCCGGTCGCCACGTGGAGTCCGGCCCCATCAAGGGCACCGGCCGCACCGCCGCCGACCTCCTGCCCAAGGACCACGCCGAGAACGTGATGATCGTGGACCTCGTACGCAACGACCTCGGCCGGGTCTGCGCCACCGGCTCCGTCGCCGTCCCCGAACTGTGCGCCGTCGAGGAGCACCCGGGCCTGGTCCACCTCGTCTCCACCGTCAGCGGCGAACTCGCCGACGGCGCCGGCTGGCCCGAGCTGCTCGCCGCCACCTTCCCGCCCGGCTCCGTCACCGGCGCCCCCAAGTCCTCCGCGCTGCGGATCATCGAAGCCCTCGAGACCGCCCCCCGCGGCCCCTACTGCGGGGGCATCGGCTGGGTCGACGCCGACCGCGGCACCGCCGAGCTCGCCGTCGGCATCCGCACCTTCTGGATCGACCGCCAGGGTCCGGGCGGCCCGCGCCTGCTCTTGGGCACCGGCGCCGGCATCACCTGGGGCTCCGACCCCGAGCGCGAATGGGCCGAGACCGAACTGAAGGCCGCCCGGCTGCTGCGGGTAGCGTCAGGAGCCCATGAGGTGACTGGTACCCCTGGGTGAGCGGAGGGATCGTACGGTGAGGATCTGGCTCGACGGCGCGCTGCGGGACGCCGACAGCGCACAGGTGTCCGTGTTCGACCACGGGCTGACCGTGGGCGACGGTGTGTTCGAGACGCTGAAGGCGGAGCAGGGCACGGCCTTCGCGCTCACCCGGCATCTGGACCGGCTGACCCGCTCGGCCCGCGGTCTCGGGCTGCCCGACCCCGACCCGGACGAGGTGCGCCGGGCCTGCGCGGCCGTCCTGGAGGCCAATCCGATGCCGCTCGGCCGGCTGCGCATCACGTACACCGGCGGCGTCTCCCCGCTCGGCTCCGACCGCGGGGAGTCCGGCCCCACCCTGATCGTGGCCCTCGGCGAGACCGCCCGCCGGCCGGACTCCACCGCCGTGATCACCGTGCCCTGGGTGCGCAACGAGCGCTCCGCCGTGACCGGCCTGAAGACCACCTCATACGCGGAGAACGTCGTCGCGCTGGCCGCCGCCCACCGGGCCGGGGCCTCCGAAGCCCTGTTCGCGAACACCGTCGGGCGGCTCTGCGAGGGCACCGGCTCCAACGTGTTCGTCGTACTCGACGGGGAGCTGCACACGCCGCCCGTCGCCTCCGGCTGCCTGGCCGGCATCACCCGCGCCCTCGTCGTGGAGTGGGCCGGGGCCAAGGAGACGGACCTGCCCTTCGAGGCGCTCGAGCAGGCCGAGGAGATCTTCCTGACCTCCACGCTGCGCGATGTGCAGGCCGTCCACCGGGTCGACGACCGTACGACGGCCGCGGCCGCGGCCGCGCCGGGACACGTCACGGCCGAGGCGATGCGGATCTTCGACGCGCGCTCCGGCGAGGACCTGGACCCGTGAGGCTCCCGGCGCCCGGACTGCCCCGTTAAAGGCTGTCGCACGGGCCGCAGGGCAGGGTAGAACTCGACTGATGACCACCACCCTGCGGCCGAGCGGGCCGCTTCAGCAGAGCAGCGGGGGCGCGCGGTCGCGCCCGTACGAGATCCGGGTCAACAGCAGGCGCGTCGGCGCGCTGCTGGTCGCCTGCGACACGCCCTTCGGGCCGACGGTCGGGGAGATCCGCGACCTCGCCGTCGACGAACCCGACCGGCGGCGCGGCCGGGCCACGGTCGGGGCGCTCGCCGCCGAGGAGGTGCTGCGCGGCTGGGGCTGCCGCCGCGTCCGGGTCTCCGTACCCGCCGCCTGCGCGGGCGGCCTGCGGATGGCGCAGGCGCTCGGGTACGCCGAGTACAGCCGCATCATGGCCAAGGAGCTCCCCGCGGAGCCGCCCGAGCTCCGGGAGGGGGTTCTCGGTCGCCCCATGACGCAGGCCGAGTACGAGGTCTGGCTCGTCGACGCGATCGACGGCTACACCGCCGACTGGACCAGCCGGGGCATGCCGGAGGAGGCCGCGCGGGCGAAGTCGGTGGCCGACCACGAGCGCCAGCTGCCCCACGGGCTGGCCACGGAGGGCACCACCCTCTGCGTCCTGGAGGCGGCGGGCGCCCCGGTCGGCCACGTGTGGGTGGCGCCGGCCGGGGAGGGCGCGTACGTCTTCGACGTCGCGGTCGCCGAGGAGCACCGGGGCCGGGGGTACGGCCGAGACCTGATGCTGCTCGCCGAACGCGAGGCCCTCGCCGCGGGCCACCGCACCCTCGGGCTCCAGGTCTTCGCCGGCAACACCCCGGCCCTGCGGCTCTACGAGTCCCTCGGCTACCGGACCACCGACGTGAACTACGCCAAGGACCTGCTCTAGGGGGTTTCGGCGGCCAGCAGGCGGTCCGCGATCTCCTCGATGCGGGCGCGCAGGCCGTCCTGGCTCTTGCCGCCGTCGAGGCGCTCGCCGCCGATCACGTACGTCGGGGTGCCGCTCACGCCGAGCGCCTTGCCCTCGGCCTGGTCGGCGTCGACGATCAGGATGTGCCGGCCGTCGATCAGGGCGGTGTCCAACTCTTCGGCGTCGAGGCCGAGTTCGCGCGCCACGTCCAGCAGTACGGCCTCGCCGCGCTCGCCGAGCTCCGCGGTGCGCGCCAGGACGGCCTCCACGTACGGCCAGGCCCGGCCCTGCTCCGCGGCCTCCTCGGCGGCCTGCGCCGCGGCGAAGGCGTGCTTGTGCTTCTCCAGCGGGAAGTGGCGCAGCCGGATGTCCAGCCGGTCGCCGTAGCGGGCCCGCAGGGCGTGTACGTCGCCCAGGGCGCGGTGGCAGTCCGGGCACTGGAGTTCGCACCAGACGTCGAGGATCACGGAATCGGTCATGCGGACAGTCTCCCAGCCGCCGGGCGCCGCCACCGAAACGCACCCCCCGACGCCCCTGAGGAGGAGGCGCGACCCCGAGATCTCCCGGAGATCGGTCCGGGATCCGCTCGGGACATGGCCGCTGCGGCGGTGCCCGGTGCAGGATGGAAGGGACAGTTCGCGCACCCCTGGAGGACCGCATGCTTGCCGAGACCATATGTTCCGCGGTGTCCGCGGCGGGCCTGGGCGTCGCCGCGGTGACCGCGTACCGCAAGCGCTTCCTCGCCGCTGCGCGCATCGCGGCGTACGCGCTGGTGCCGGTCGCCCTGGTGATGACGGGCTTCGTGGAGTGGGTGTCCGGGATGGTCTTCAACCCGACCGTCTGGGCGGGCTTCGGGCTGCTCGGGCTGTCCTGGGTGCTGTTCATGACCACGCGGGCCGTCGAGCGCCGCGGCCTCGGCGGCGGGGAGAAGCCGGCCAAGGCGGTCAAGCCGGCGAAGGCCGCGAAGGGGCGTCCCGCGCAGGAGGCCGTGGCGCCGGCCGCGTCCGCCCCGTCGCTCGGAGAGGGGGCCCGTCCGCAGCCGGAGCCCCGCCGCAGCGCCGCCCCCGCCACTCCTGCGGATGACTTCTCCGACATCGAAGCGATTCTGAAGAAGCACGGCATCTGACGTCCGCGCACGGAAATCCCGCGAACCTGACAAGAAGGGGTGAACTCCCGCGCGAACGTTGGCGTGTTGAGGGCCCGATCGGGGCGCCCTGGGCCATCATCGCCCCGACATGCTCGACACATCGCAGGGTGAGCCGACGGTTCCCGCGCCGGCCCCGCTCCCCGCCCCCGTTGCCGAGGAGCCGCGAGGCTGCCTCTTCGCGCTCTCCCAGCCGCCCCTGATGATCTTCCTAGGGGTGATCGGCACCCTGTTGCTGCTGGCTTCCGTGCATGACCTCTTCCTGCTCTGACGGTCCCGCGTCGGCCTCCTTGCGCCGGGCCCGGTACGCCGCCACGTGCAGCCGGTTCCCGCAGGTCCGACTGTCGCAGTAGCGCCGCGAGCGGTTCCGCGAGAGGTCCACGAAGGCCCGCCGGCAGTCGGGGGCCTCGCAGCGGCGCAGCCGCTCCTGCTCCCCGGAGACCACGATGAAGGCCAGCGCCATGCCGCCGTCGGCCGCGAGGTGGTCGCCGAGCGAGGCGCCCGGCGCGAAGTAGTGGACGTGCCAGTCGTAGCCGTCGTGGTCGGTCAGCTGCGGGGTGGTACCGGCGGTCGCCACCAGCTCGTTGATCAGTCCGGCCGCGGTGCGGGGGTTGACCGCCCCGAACACCTGGGCGAATTTGCCGCGGACCGTGCGCACTCCGGCGAGGTCGCGGACGCCGAGCTCGCCGACGTCGCTGATCTCGTACTCGCGCACGAACTCGCGCAGTGAGCCGACGTCCGCCAGCCCGTCGGGCTGGTCCGTCTCGGCCGTGGTGTTCACCAGCGCGACGACGACGTCGAGCGCGCGACGGGTGTCGTGGGGAATCTGCACGGTGGTCGCTCCCTGGGGGCCGGGCCTGCGGCGACGGACCAGTGCCGCCGCTGGGGGCCGACTCTAGTCGTCCCCGGGCGGCACCGGGAGGTGCCTCTGCTCCGACTGCGTCACGCACACCGGCGCCGCCCTCGCGGGTGGCTTCCGCAAGAACAGCGCCGGCACTGCCGTATGTGGTTTTTGTCCAGCCCGCACCGTCGCCCCGAGTCGGACGGTGCGGAGTGGCCCCCGGCGCAGGCCGGGAGGTGCTCCCTGTGGGCCTGGTTCAGCTTTCGGCCAGGATGTGGGAGAGCTCTTTGTCGAGGTCGAAGTGCCGGTGTTCGGTCCCGGGTGGAACCGCGGCGTCCGTCCGCTTGAGGAACGACTCGAGTGCGCGGGCGGGTGCTTCGAGCAGTGCTTCTCCCTCCGGTGAGCTCAGGGCGATGCAGACGACGCCCTGACCGTGGCTGCGGGACGGCCAGACGCGGACGTCTCCGGTTCCGGTGGGCCGGTGGAGGCCCTCAGCGAGGAGGTCTCGGGCGAATACCCACTCGACCGTCTCCTCGGCGCCGGTGTGGAAGGTGGCGTGCACGGCGTAGGGATCGGCCGTGTCATACCGCAGGCCCGCCGGGACAGGCAGTGAGGACTCGCTCGACACAACGAGGCGCAGGTGCAGCTCGCAGCTGACCGTGGTGTTCATAAGCGCCAGGGCCTTTCGCTCAGTGTGCGCTCGGGGATTCGCACGTCGGCGAAATCGACATGCCACCTACGGTGCCGTTGTAAACCCCTCTGACCGTTTTGCGGACCTCTGGGTCCCTCGGACGGCGGATCCAAACCACCATTCACGTGTGCTTCCGGCTCCGGTAGATTCGAGCCCATGAATACGGGGAGTGACCGCGGGACCGAAGCGTCCGCAGCCGACGACACCAGCACTCAGCAGACCACGGAAGAAGCGCCGCACGTATCGAAGGCTCCCGCCTTCATCAAGTCGCGCCGCACCCTGCACCTCAGCTGGCAGGTCGGCGTCTTCGTCGTCGGACTCGCCGTCATCGGTGCCGGCGTCGCCATGCTCGTCCTGCCCGGCCCCGGCTGGGTCGCGATCTTCGCGGGCCTCGCGATCTGGGCCACCGAGTTCGCCTGGGCCTCGCTCGCGCTTCGCTGGACCAAGCGCAAGGTCACCGAGGCCGCGCAGAAGGCACTGGACCCGAAGGTCCGCCGCCGCAACATCATCCTGACCAGCGTCGGACTCGTGATCGCCGGCGCGCTGATCGGCTTCTACCTGTGGAAGTACGGCCTCACGATGCCGTGGGACCTCAAGGACCAGTGATGGTCGGGAACCACCGCTGACATGGGGTAATGTTTGCGGTGCGTCCGGGCGATTAGCTCAGTGGGAGAGCACTTCGTTCACACCGAAGGGGTCACTGGTTCGAACCCAGTATCGCCCACCCGGACCAAGGGCCCGGAGACTTTCACCGTCTCCGGGCCCTTGGCGTTGACCCCCGACGCCGTCACCTGAGCCGGCCGAGGGCCGCCCGCATCCGGCGCGCGTCGCGCAGCCGCTTCTCGTACGTCGCCCCCACCACCAGGAGCAGCAGCCCCGCCAGCGCCGGCGGCAGCCAGCGCGGCAGCGCGTCGACCACCTGGACCACGTACGGGGCGAGCTCGTGCAGGGCCACCGCCGCAAGGGCGCCGCCGCCGAGCAGCAGCGGCGCCTGGAGCCGCCGGTGCGCGCCGAGCAGGGTCACCGCGAGCGCCGCCAGGCCCAGCAGCAGCGGCCGCAGCCAGTGCGGGTCGCCCCAGGCCGCGACCAGGCTCGGCAGCAGCGTCGCCCCCAGCCCCGGCCCGTACGCCGTCCACGACGAGGCCCGCCGATCCCTCCGGCGGCGCACGAAGCCCACCGCGAGGGCGAGCACCGTCACCGGCAGCGCGTACGCCTCCGGCGCCGCCACCCCGGACGCCGCGAGCCGGATCCAGGTCGCCGCCACGAACAGGGCCCCGGCCGCCCAGCCGAGCCGGCGCCGGTCCTCCCGGACCGCCGCGCCCGCGCAGACCACCCCGGCCAGCGCGCACACCAGCGCCGACAGGGCCGGCTCCCGGACGGGGAGGAGCAGCGCCACCGCGCCGGCCACGGCCGCCGCGATCTCCGCCGGGATCCGCACCCGGCCCAGGCGCGGGCCGAGCGCCGCCACCGCAGCCACGACCGCCAGCAGGGGCAGCGCCCACCAGGACACCGCGAGCCCCCACAGCGCCCCCAGCGCCGCCACCGTGCCCGCCGCGTATCCGACGGCCAGCACCGCCCCGCCGGCCCGTGTGGGCAGCGCGGCGGGCCCGTACGCCGCCCCTGCCGCGCAGCCCGCACCCAGCAGCCCGAACACCGCGAAGGTGGCCGCACGGCCGTCCAGCGCGGCCACCGACAGGTTCAGCGCCCCCACCGCGGCGCACACCGCAGCCGCGTACCCCGGGCCGCGTGCGAGCCGCAGCGCGCACACCCCGGCGGCCGCCGTCACCGCCAGCTGGGCCGCGAGCGCCGCCGCGACGGGCAGCCCGTACGCCATCGGCGCCGTGAACAGCCCCGCCCAGGCCAGGACCACCGCGATCACGCCCGGCTCCGGGCGCGGCAGCACCCGCGCCGGCCACCCGGCGGCCCCCGCCGCGACCAGCAGGGTCACCGCGGCCGCCGGGCCCGGCCCGCACATGTCCCGGGACGGTGTCGTCGCCGCCCACACCTCGTCCAGCACCCCGATCCGGGACACCAGCGAGCCCACCGCGGGCGGCAGCGCCGACACCGCGGCCAGGGCCGCCACCCCCGCCCCGGCCCAGGCCAGGCCGCGGCGGACCGCCACCGGGAGCGCGCCCGCCCGTACCGCTGCCAGCAGCGGCAGGGCGAGCAGCAGGAACACCACCACGGCCCACTCCCGCGACAACCCGGGACGGGCCAGGCCGCCGAGCGCCGCCACCGCCGCCAGGGCGCCGGCGACCGCGCCCGCCATCGCAGAAGGCTCCCGCCAGGCCACCCCGACGCCCAGCGCCGCGCAGGCCGCCAGCAGCAGCGCCGGACCGGCCGCCGCGGCCGCCGAGCCGGCCTGCACCGACTCCGACAGCCCGATCAGCAGGGCCCCCGCCGCGAGGACGGCCGCGCTCACCGCCGCCGGAACGGACACCGACGCCCGCGCGCGGACCCCCCGCGCCGCCAGCACGAGCGCCGCATCCAGCGCCGCCGTCGCCAGCAGCGCCCAGCCGACCCCCACCGGGTCCGCCGCCGAGGCCACCGCCGCCAGCGGCAGCGGGAGCTGCGCCGTCAGCACCGCCGCCGGCAGCGGGACCGTCAGCCCCGGCAGCACCCGGGCGTACCCCGCCCACAGCGCCGCCAGCACGGCCGCCGCCCCCGCCGCGTACGCCGCGGCGTCACTGTCCGGCGCGGCGACCGCGTACACCGCGTACGCGTCCAGCACCGTCAGCAGCAGCCCCACCGCCGCCACCGACTCGGCCGTCGACCGCAGCCCCCGGCGCAGCAGCAGCGCCGGCGCGCCCAGCGCGGCCACCGTCACCACGGCCAGCGCCGCACTGCGCCCGGCGATCCCCATGGACCCCCAACTGACCAGCGTGAACGCAAGCGCAGCCACCGCCAGCAGCACCGCACCCAAGATCAGCAGCACGTTCTGCGCACTCGGGGCCGAGGCCTCCTGCGGGCGGGCGGGAACGCCCTGCGCCACCCACCCGCCCGGTGCCGGAAGCCGCAGCAGCCAGTCCCGGCGCGCCAGCAGATATCCGCGCCGGGCGTCGAGTTGGGCCAGTTCGCGGTCGATGAGCACGAGCTCCCGGTCGGGCGGGAGGGGGGTGTCGGGTGGTGGAGTCGCCATGTTCCGGAGTGTGGTGCCCGTCACGCCGTCAGGACATGGGCGTGCGTACTCAGATCCGCCCTGAGTACGCACGGAAGGAGTGGATGTGCGCGAGCGGGGCCCGCGCGAAGGCCCGCCGGTCCAGACTCGAGCCATGGACCGCAGCCGCGCAGGGAACACGGACCGCCGCCACCGGGACCGCTGGAACCGCTACCGCTTCCGCAGCGTGTGGGACCTCGACGCCCCGCCCGCCCGGGTCTACGCCGCACTCGAGCAGACCGGGGACTACCCGCACTGGTGGCCCCAGGTCCGCGCCGTCGAGCGGATCGACGGACACAGCGGCACCCTGCACATCCGCTCCGTCCTCCCGTACGAGATCCGCACCACCGCCACCGAACTCCTGCGCGACCCCGGCCGGGGCCTCCTGGAAGCCGCCCTGCACGGAGACATCGAGGGCTGGGCGCGGTGGACCGTACGCGCCCGGCGGGGCGACGGCGGGCGCGGCACGCGGGCCCTGTACGAGCAGGAGGTCGAGGTGCGCAGCCCCCTGCTGCGCCGCCTCGCGGTCCCCGCGCGGCCCGCGTTCCGGCTCAACCACGCCCTGATGATGCGGGCCGGCCGGCGCGCCCTCGCCGCCCGTCTGGCGGCCCCGCCGGAAGCGGTTTGAACCAGACCCCGTGCCTCTTGTATGGTTCAACTCGTTCCCGGGCGATTAGCTCAGCGGGAGAGCACTTCGTTCACACCGAAGGGGTCACTGGTTCGATCCCAGTATCGCCCACCGGGTCAGGCCGGTCCGTCACACGACGGACCGGCCTTCCGCATCTCCGGGGGCCGTTGGTCGTCGCCCTACGCCGCCGCCGGCAGCTCCGGCCGCAGCGGCCAGTGCGGATCCACCGACTCCGGCGTCCCCTGACGCGCGAACCACGCCTGCAGCCCGCGCGCCTGCGCCGCATGCCACACCGCCTGCAGCGTGTGCAGCTCCGCCGGAGTCAGCCGCTCCAGCCGCGCCGCGAAGCGGCGCCCCACCGCCCGTACGACCTCCAGCGAGGCCAACGCGTCCACACCTGCGTCATGTGCCCCCTCCAGCTCTATCCCGTAGTGCGCGCACAGGTCCGTCAGCGTCCGGCGGCCCTTGCGGTACCGGTCCAGATGCTTGTCCAGCACCCGCGGATCCAGCACCGTCAGCGGCCGGTTGTCCAGGTAGCGTGCCAGCGTCGACGCCCGGTGCCGGCGCAACTCCCGGTCCAGCAGCGTCAGATCGAACGGCGCGTTCATCACCACCACCGGCCGGCCCGCCACCTGCTGCTCACCGAGCGCACGGGCTATCTCCTCCACCACCGGCGCGGGCCACCGCCCGTTGCGCTGGAGGTGGTCATCGGTCAGACCGTGCACTTCCGTGGCTCCCGGGGGCACCGGAATCCCGGGATTGACCAGCCAGCGGGTGGAGCGGACCCGGCCGCCCGCACACTCCTGCACGACGAGAGCGGCGGACACGATCCGGTCCTGCTCCACGTCCACTCCGGTCGTCTCCGTGTCGAATGCGGCCAGCGGGCCCTCGTACCAGCGCGTCATGGCGAACTCCTCGTTCCCGATCGGCAGTTGGGGGCACCCGGGCGCCGCCGCCGCGGAACGTGCCACCCTCGCCCGCATCGGTGATACCCGGCCTGTTTGCGCCGTACGCCGTTTGCGGGCCCTCTGGTACGGAGACAACTTCCCTGGGGGACCGCACACATGACCGGTCATCACCCCGACCACCCTCATTCGGCAGAGCCCGGAAGGCATGGGGAGCCGGCCATGGCGCTCGCGCAGCCCGAACCGGGCGGGATGCTGCAGGGGCGGACCGATCCGCGGAGCGAGGCGCGGACCGGACCGCTGCGCGGCACACTCGCCACCACCGCCTGCATGGAGACCCTCCAGGTGGGATACCTGCACGCCGTCGCCGCCGCGGCCGGCTGCTCGCTCTCCCAGCCCTTTCCGGACAACGGCATCGACTGGCAGGTCAACCACGGCGCGCCCGAGCACGTCGTCGACGACGAGGTCACCATCAAGGTGCAGCTGAAGGCGACCTACCAGACGGCGCCCAGACCGCCCGGGCCCACGTTCGCGTTCACCCTCGACAACGAGCACCTGGCGAAGCTGGCCCGCACACCGGTCGCCGTCCACAAGATCCTCGTCGTGATGCTCGTCCCGCGAGAACGCGACCAGTGGCTGGCCGCCGGCCACGACCGGCTCGACCTGCGGCACTGCTGCTACTGGACCAACCTCGCCGGGCACCCCGTGACCGGCCGGCGCCGGACCACCGTACGGATCCCCACCACGCGGATCTTCGACGACCGGGCGCTGTGCGAGATCATGACCCGGGTCGGGTCGGGAGGGACACCTTGATGCACTGGCACTCACCGAACCTCGAACCACTGACGTCCCCGTCCGAGTACGGGGACTTCTCCGACTCGGGGACGCCCGACCCCGCACACGTCGACCCGGCCGTGCTGGGGGCGCTGCTGCACCGGCACGGCTGGCAGCGCCGGGGCGGGGCGGCCGGGCGGTACGGGCGCTGGACGCCGCCCGGATACTCGGGGACCAGCCTCCTCGTCCCGGAGAGCCGGGCCTTCCCCGACTGCGCCGACCTGCTGGAGGAGGCGCTGACCGCGCTCTCGCGCAGCGCGCTGCCGTCCGCGCGGGAGGTGCTGTACGGACTGAGCGTGCCCAGCGACGAGATCCGCTGGGACCGCCGGATCCCGGAGGGCCCCGAGGGGCCGTACGGGCCCCAGGGCGCGGCGGCGTGGACGGTGCAGGAGCAGCTCCGCTCGGCCGCCAGGCAGCTCCTGCTCGCGGGGGCCCTCGCGGACCGCGCCAGGGCCGGGTACTACGGGGCCCGGCACCGCGGACAGGCCGAACGCGCCCTGGACGGGGTCCTGGTGGGGCCGGCCCCCGGCGGGCGCAGGCTCACCGCGTACGTCCCGGTGGACGGCGGGCGGGGCACCATGACCCGGCTGCACCACGCCCTGCACGCGGCGCGGGAGGCCGTGGACTACCGGCGGGCCACCGGCGGCATGGAGGCCTTCGACGCGGCGGTCGAGGCCGGGGTCAGCCGGGAGCTGGCGGACGCGCTGATCGCGCTCGTGCGGGGTTCGGAGGGGGCGCGCATCGCCCTGGCCTGGGCGCCGGCGGCGGGGGTCCCGGCGGGGTGCGCGGCCCGGCCGGAGCCGGTGGAGTTCTCGCCGGGGGACCTGCCGGTGCTCCGGGAGGCGGCGGCGCGCTACACGCGGGACGAACCGGCGGTCCCCGTGCGGGTGGCGGGCGCGGTGGTCCGGATGCGGCGCTCGGCGCCGGGCGGAGGGGGCACGATCCGGCTGCGGGTCCTCGCCGGGGCGGAGATCCCGTACGTACGGGCCGTCCTCGACGAGGAGGCGTACCGGGTGGCGGGGCATGCGCATCTGGTGGGCGCGGCGATCCGGGTGAGCGGGAGGTTGCAGCGCCGGGGCGGGTTCCGGCGGCTGACCGATGCCACGGACGTGACGCCGGTGCCGCTGGACGAGGTGGAGCGGGACCGCCTGATGAAGTCCCTCGACGAGTCCCTCGACCCGACGGACGTCCTCCCGACGGACGACTGACGGGGGCCCGGGGCTCCGCCCCGGACCCCGCGCATCAAGCGCCGGCGGTGCCGGGTCGGCGGGTGAAGGAGGCCATCGTGAGGCCCGGGGCGGGGGAGAAGTCCGGGCCGCGGGTGAAGCCCAGACGGGTGTAGAGGGTCAGCGCGGGGGTGTTCGCCGCGCCCGTCGTGACCGTGACCGGGCGGGCGGGGAGGAGCTCGGACAGGAGGTGGCGGAGCAGGAGCGAGGCGGCGCCGCGGCGGAACCAGGCCGGGGACACACAGAGGCGGTCGATGCAGACGCTGCCGTCCGGCTCCTCCTGCCACGCCAGGAAGCCGGCGATCCCGCCGTCCCGGGCGACCGCGCCCAGCCAGTGCAGCGGCTGCTCCCGCATCTGCGCGAGGCTCTCGCGCAGCGCCGGGATGCCGTCGAAGCCGATCAGCTCCGCCTCCACCCCGTACGCGGCCCGGCCGATCCGGTGCACCGCCGACGCCGTGGCGTCCTCGGCCAGGTCCAGCGGCCTGACCTCGAGCGGGCTCGGCACGGGCATGATTCCTCCGGAGCGGGGGGCGGGGGTGCGGCCGGTCCACCGTAACGAACGCGGGAAGCCATAACCGTTTCGCGGCGGAGGCGCTCGGCTCGGTACGATTCAGGCGCGCGTAGCGTTCGCTCGCGCACCCTCCCCCAGCTGCCGCTGGGTGGTGAACCAGACTTCAGGAGAAACCGGTGTCAGACGTCCGTGTGATCATCCAACGCGATTCCGAGCGGGACGAGCGCGTGGTGGCCACGGGCACTACGGCGGCCGAGCTCTTCGCCGGCGAGCGCACCATCGTGGCCGCGCGCGTCGCGGGCGACCTGAAGGACCTCTCGTACGAGGTGAAGGACGGCGAGACCGTCGAACCGGTGGAGATCTCCTCCGAGGACGGCCTGAACATCCTGCGCCACTCGACCGCGCACGTCATGGCGCAGGCCGTGCAGGAGCTGTTCCCCGAGGCCAAGCTGGGCATCGGCCCGCCGGTCCAGAACGGCTTCTACTACGACTTCGACGTGGCCCGGCCCTTCACCCCGGAGGACCTCAAGGCCATCGAGAAGAAGATGCAGGAGATCCAGAAGCGCGGGCAGAAGTTCTCCCGCCGCGTGGTCACCGACGAGGCGGCCCGCGAGGAGCTCGCCGACGAGCCGTACAAGCTCGAGCTCATCGGCATCAAGGGCTCCGCTTCGACCGACGACGGTGCGAACGTCGAGGTGGGCGGCGGCGAGCTGACCATCTACGACAACCTGGACGCCAAGACCGGCGACCTGTGCTGGAAGGACCTCTGCCGCGGTCCCCACCTGCCCACCACCCGCAACATCCCTGCGTTCAAGCTGATGCGCAACGCGGCCGCCTACTGGCGCGGCAGCGAGAAGAACCCCATGCTCCAGCGCATCTACGGCACCGCGTGGCCGTCGAAGGAGGAGCTGAAGGCCCACCTCGACTTCCTCGCCGAGGCCGAGAAGCGCGACCACCGCAAGCTCGGCAACGAGCTGGACCTCTTCTCCATCCCGGACGAGATCGGCTCCGGCCTGGCCGTCTTCCACCCGCGCGGCGGCATCATCCGCCGGACCATGGAGGACTACTCGCGCCGCCGGCACGAGGAAGAGGGCTACGAGTTCGTCTACTCCCCGCACGCCACCAAGGGCGCGCTCTTCGAGAAGAGCGGCCACCTGGACTGGTACGCGGAGGGCATGTACCCCCCCATGCAGCTCGACGGTGGTACCGACTACTACCTCAAGCCCATGAACTGCCCGATGCACAACCTGATCTTCGACGCGCGCGGCCGCTCCTACCGCGAACTGCCGCTGCGCCTGTTCGAGTTCGGCACCGTGTACCGGTACGAGAAGTCGGGCGTGGTCCACGGCCTGACCCGCGCCCGCGGCTTCACCCAGGACGACGCGCACATCTACTGCACCCGTGAGCAGATGGCGGAGGAGCTCGACCGCACGCTCACCTTCGTGCTGAACCTGCTGCGCGACTACGGTCTGACCGACTTCTACCTGGAGCTGTCGACCAAGGACCCCGAGAAGTTCGTCGGCTCGGACGAGGTCTGGGAGGAGGCCACCGCGGTCCTCCAGCAGGTCGCCGAGAAGCAGGGCCTCCCGCTGACCCCCGACCCGGGCGGCGCGGCCTTCTACGGCCCGAAGATCTCCGTGCAGGCGCGCGACGCCATCGGCCGCACCTGGCAGATGTCGACCGTCCAGCTGGACTTCAACCTGCCGGAGCGGTTCAACCTCGAGTACACCGCGCCCGACGGCTCCCGCCAGCGGCCGGTCATGATCCACCGGGCGCTGTTCGGCTCCATCGAGCGGTTCTTCGCCGTGCTGCTGGAGCACTACGCGGGCGCCATGCCGCCGTGGCTGGCCCCGGTCCAGGCCGTCGGCATCCCGATCGGCGACGGGCACGTGGAGTACCTGCAGGAGTTCGCCGCGGCGGCGAAGAAGCAGGGCCTGCGGGTCGAGGTGGACGCTTCCTCCGACCGCATGCAGAAGAAGATCCGCAACCACCAGAAGCTCAAGGTCCCGTTCATGATCATCGTCGGTGACGAGGACATGGCCGCAGGCACCGTCTCCTTCCGCTACCGCGACGGTTCGCAGGAGAACGGCATCGCCAAGGACGAGGCCCTGGCCAAGCTGGCCAAGGTCGTCGCGGACCGCGTCCAGGTCTGACCGGCGCAGCAGGTCATAGAGAGGCCCCCGGGGAACTTCCGTTCCCCGGGGGCCTCTCTTCGCCCTCCCGGCGGAAGACCTCGATCAGCCAGGACGAGAAAGAGCCCGTCACGGCGCCCAGCAGGGCCACGCCGAAGCCCATCAGGAAGATCGCGATCAGCCGCCCCGTCGGGGTCACCGGGGCCGCGTCGCCGTAGCCGACGGTCGACAGCGTCTGGCACACGCACCAGACCGAGTCCCAGAAGGTTTGGATCGGGGACTGCGGGTCCGCCCGCTCGGAGTGGTAAATGCCGAGCGAGCCGGAGAATCCCAGCAGCAGGGCCGAGAGCCCCGCGTACGTGATCACGCGCGGGTACAGCGCGCGGCGCGGGCGGTCCCTCTTGGCCTGGATGGCGTCGTGGACCTTGACCATGCGCAGTGGGCGCAGCGTCGGCAGGATCACGATCATGGTGTCCAGCCAGTGGTGGCGGATGAACCGCAGCGGTCGCTGCCGGCTCAGCACGAGCCGCACCAGGTAGTCGACGATGAAGCAGAGCCAGGTCAGCAGGACCACGAGACCTGCGACGTTGCGCCAGACGGCCTCGGCATGGGCGAGCACGCGGACCGCGTACCCGGCGAGGAACACCAGGGAGGCGTAGAACAGCGGCAGCTCGGTACGGTGCTCCCAGGCGGCGTCACGGGTCTCGACTTCTTCGTGCATGGGCCCAGCATCGCGGCCCCGCTGCCGGTATTCGCCCCGGCGACACGCCCGCCAGGGGCAAGGTCATATGCTGCATCCCATGACGACTGAGCCGGAGCAGCAGATCGGTGTGGGCACGCAGGACGCGTTCCAGCGTCTGTGGACGCCCCACCGGATGGCGTACATCCAGGGGGAGAACAAGCCGACCGGTCCGGAGGCCGGGGACGGCTGTCCCTTCTGCGGGATTCCGGACATGTCCGACCAGGACGGCCTGGTCGTGGCCCGGGGCAAGCACGTCTACGCCGTGCTGAACCTGTACCCGTACAACGGCGGCCACCTGATGGTCGTACCGTACCGGCACGTCGCCGATTACACGGAGCTCGACGCGGCGGAGACGGCCGAGCTGGCCGATCTCACCAAGCGGGCCATGATCGCGCTGCGCAAGGCGTCCGGGGCCCACGGGTTCAACATCGGCATGAACCAGGGCGCGGCGGCGGGGGCCGGCATCGCTGCGCACCTGCACCAGCACATCGTGCCCCGCTGGGGCGGGGACACGAACTTCATGCCGGTCGTCGGCCACACGAAGGTGCTGCCCCAACTCCTGGCGGACACCCGCCAGATGCTCGCCGACGCCTGGCCCACGGACTAGGACGGTCAGGAGCACCCGGGGCCGCGGGCCGGCCCCGGGGCGTCCTGCCTAGGCGTCGTACACGTCCGCCTTGCGCGGCGCCGGCTCCTGGATGAGACCGCTCATGATCGAGGAGCGGTTCGTGAAGCGGTCGGTGTCGACGCCGTTCTCCTCCAGGACCTTGAACGTCGCGGTGTGCACCGCGCGCAGGACGGGCGCCACGGTGCGCAGGGCGTCGTCGGCCATGAAGCGGTGGCGCCACATCGAGCCCGCCCACACGTGGCGGATGCCGAAGGGCTCAGGCAGGACCAGCTTGCCGCCGAGGAAGTCGAGGAGCGGCGGGTACCAGGTCAGCGGGGCGCGGACGGCGAGGCGCACCACTTCCTGGACGTCCACGAGCGGCAGGGTGCGCTCCACGGTCTCCCAGAACCGGACGGACTTCGGTACCTCGACCTTGGGGGCCGCGGACTTGGTGGTGAACAGGCCGTGCACCGGTCCGAGCGCGTGTGCGGTGACGTCGACGCGCAGCGTCTTGTAGAGCACCGTGACCGTGATCAGCATCGTGATGACGAGCTGGCCGTCCCAGAGCGGGTACTGGATGCCGAGGTAGTGCCGGTTGCCGGCACTGAACTGCTGCTCGTTGCAGATCCGGGTGATCTCGTGCGGCTTGATGAGGAAGGTGTCGACGTCCGCGCCGGTGGGGCGGGAGACCTCTGCGGCGCCCTCGCCGATCGGGGTGACGATCCAGTGCTGGATCGAGGCCGGGGGGAAGCCGCCGGTGTGCAGGGGGCCGCGCTCCAGCTTGCGCAGCTCGGTGTCGATCGCGCGTATGACGTCCCAGCTGCGGAACGGGTGGATCTCCATGCCCTCGGTCTTGGGGGCGAGCTCCTCGGCCATCTGCCAGCTGCCCCAGCGGGTGCCCATCCCGAGGATGCCTTTGGGACCGGCATAGAAGACGGAGTTGCTGCGGTCCTCGGCCGTGACCTTGGCGAGTGAGTGGCGAAGGTCCTCGCGTGCCTTCTCGTCCGGGTTTCCGGGCACGGCCTCCGGGATTTTCGCGCCGATCCCGCTGCCCGAGATGAGCCCGTCCCAGCGGGAGCGCAGGTCGGCCGCGGTGGACTCGCAGATTCGGCGGGCGAGCAGCCAGCCCAGGGCCGGGGCGATGATCATGCCCCGCATGTAGAGGCCCAGGAAGCCGGTGAACGGCAGCCGGAACATGAGTACGGCCACCACGAGGGCGACGCCTACGAGCAGCAGGGTGCCCAGCCAGGACGAGCGCTTGTTGTCACCCTTGGCCAGCGTTTTGCGGAGCTGGAACAGGCCCAGCCACAGCAGCAGACCGGGCAGGAAGAC
Organism: Streptomyces sp. NBC_01296; assembly: GCF_035984415.1. Taxonomy (NCBI): domain Bacteria; kingdom Bacillati; phylum Actinomycetota; class Actinomycetes; order Kitasatosporales; family Streptomycetaceae; genus Streptomyces; species Streptomyces sp. NBC_01296. The sequence continues at coordinate 6,816,823 of NZ_CP130720.1, forward strand.
CACGCCTGCGACGAGCATGATCAGGCGTAGTTTGCGGTCGCGCTCCTTGCGGATGCGTGAGGCGGCCAGACAGTGCTCGACGACGGTCTGCGGGTCGGCGCCGAAGGACTGGATGAGCGGTTTGCGGCCCGCGCCGAGGGTGCGGGCCTCGACGGCCCGGCAGAAGGCCTCTCCGAGGTTCGGCTCGAAGAGCGAGACCTTCGGGGGCTTGATCGTTGACTTGTGGTACTCGCTGTCGGCTTTGAGTATGTCGGACAGCTTGCTGTCCCTGCCGCCGTCCCGGTACGCGGCCGAGGCGAGGGCGTTGGTCGCCGCGGTCTGGCCGCCGGCCCCCTGCAAGGGGATCTGCGCCCCGGGCCTGAAGTCGAATCCGTCGTCCGCCACCGTTGCCCCCATCGCTGTGCGTTGTGCTCTTTTGCCGCGCAGATGAGCCTATCGGCGTATCTCTTCCCATGGTCATGGGACAGGGAAATGCCGCCCACCGCAAGCGGGTTGGGTGGGCGGCTCCCAGGCGTCTTCGGCGCTATGCCAATCAGGTTCCCTTCTCGGCCTGTTCCCGCACCTTTTCGGCGATCTGGGGCGGCATCGGCTCGTGCCGGACGTAGGCGCGGGTGAACCGGCCCGTGCCGTGCGAGACCGAGCGCAGTTCGACGGCGTACCGGCCGATCTCGATCTCGGGGATCTCCGCGCGCACGCACGTACGGCCGGGGTCGGCCTGTTCGGTGCCGACGACGCGGCCGCGGCGGCCCGCGAGGTCGCTCATGACGGGGCCGACGTACTCGTCGGGGACGAGGACGGCGAGCTCGGCGACCGGTTCGAGGAGGTGGATGCGGGCCTCGGCGGCGGCTTCGCGCAGGGCGAGGGCGCCCGCGGTCTGGAAGGCGGCGTCGGAGGAGTCCACCGAGTGCGCCTTGCCGTCGAGGAGGGTGATGCGCACGTCGACCAGCGGATAGCCGGCCGCGACCCCGCGCGCGGCCTGGGTGCGTACGCCCTTCTCGACGGACGGGATGAACTGGCGGGGCACGGCGCCGCCGACGACCTTGTCGACGAACTCGATGCCGCTGCCGGGCGGGAGCGGTTCGACCTCGATCTCGCAGATGGCGAACTGGCCGTGTCCGCCGGACTGTTTGACGTGCCGGCCGCGGCCGGCCGCCTTGGCGCCGAACGTCTCGCGCAGGCTCACCTTGTGCGGGACGGGGTCGACCTGGACCCCGTAGCGGGTGCGCAGCCGTTCGAGGGCGACGTCCTGGTGGGCCTCGCCGAGGCACCACAGGACGACCTGGTGGGTGTGCGGGTTCTGTTCCAGCCGCATCGTGGGGTCCTCGGCGACGAGCCGGGCCAGGCCCTGGGAGAGCTTGTCCTCGTCGGCCTTGCTGTGGGCCGCGATGGCGAGGGGGAGCAGCGGGTCGGGCATCGGCCAAGGCTCCATGAGCAGGGGCCGGTCCTTGGCCGAGAGGGTGTCGCCGGTCTCGGCGCGGGTGAGTTTGGCCACGCAGGCGAGGTCGCCGGCGATGACCCGGGTGAGGGTGCGCTGCTGCTTGCCGAAGGGGGAGGTGAGGGTGCCGATCCGCTCCTCGACGTCGTGGTCCTCGTGCCCGCGGTCGGCCAGGCCGTGGCCGCTGACGTGCACGGTCTCCTCGGGGCGCAGGGTGCCGGAGAAGACGCGGACGAGGGAGACGCGGCCGACGTAGGGGTCGGAGGAGGTCTTGACGACCTCGGCGACGAGGGGCCCGTCGGGGTCGCAGGTGACGGCCGGGCGGTCGGCGCCGTCCGGGGCGGTGACGGCGACGGCGGCGCGCTCCAGGGGGGTGGGGAATCCGCCGGTGACCAGTTCCAGGAGCTCGACGGTGCCGAGGCCCTGGCGGGCGCCGTCGGTGGCGGGGGCGGCCATCAGGACGGGGTGGAAGGTACCGCGGGCCACGGCGCGCTCGAGATCGTCGACGAGCGTCTTGATGTCGATGTCCTCGCCGCCGAGGTAGCGGTCCATGAGGCTCTCGTCCTCGCTCTCCGCGATGATCCCCTCGATGAGGCGGGAGCGGGCGCCGGCGATCAGGGCGAGTTCGTCGGGCGCGGGGTCGCGCTCCACGCGCTCCCCGGAGGTGTAGTCGTACACGCGCTGGGAGAGCAGGCCGAGCAGGCCGGCGACGGGGGTGTGCCCGTCGGGGCCGGGAGGCCCGTACAGGGGCAGGTAGAGCGGGATGACGGCGTCGGGGTCCTCGGCTCCGAAGATCTCGCCGCAGACGGTGGTCATCTGTGCATAGTCGGCCCGGGCGGCCTCCAGATGGGTGACGACGATGGCGCGGGGCATGCCGACGGCCTCGCACTCGTCCCAGACCATGCGGGTGGCGCCGTCGATGCCGTCGGAGGAGGAGACGACGAAAAGGGCCGCGTCCGCGGCGCGCAGACCGGCCCTGAGCTCGCCGACGAAGTCGGCGTATCCGGGGGTGTCCAGGATGTTGATCTTGATCCCGCCCCATTCGACGGGGACGAGGGACAGCTGTACGGACCGCTGCTGCCGGTGTTCGATCTCGTCGTAGTCGGAGACGGCGGTGCCGTCCTCGACCCGGCCGGCCCGGTTGACGGCGCCCGCCGTCAGGGCGAGGGCCTCGACCAGCGTGGTCTTGCCGGCTCCGCTGTGGCCGACCAGCACGACGTTCCGTACGGACGACGGCCGGTCGGCCGTCGGTGCCCTGCCGGCGGCTCCGGCTTGGTGTGATGTGGCTCCCATGGTGCTCGTGCCTCCCGGTGTGACGGTGAGGAGGTTGATCGGGGTCCTTCGAGCTTTGCACCGGGGTCACACTGCGTCCATACGTAGTACCCGGCACTGTCCGGAGCGTGGCGCGGGCATGGACCGGTGATTGTCTGGCGCGAACCGGTGGGTGCGGGGCAGTGGGGGCCCGGGGCGCTGGCTACGATGGGCCAGCCGGTGGCCGATGTGGCCGTGCGGCCCAGCGACCCTCCGGGAAGGCCATGCTGAACAAGTACGCGCGTGCATTCTTCACGCGTGTTCTCACGCCATTCGCCGCTTTTCTCCTCCGGCGGGGGGTGAGCCCGGACGCGGTCACCCTGATCGGCACGGCCGGAGTGGTGGCGGGTGCGCTGGTCTTCTTCCCCCGGGGGGAGTTCTTCTGGGGCACGATCACCATCACCCTGTTCGTGTTCTCCGACCTGGTGGACGGGAACATGGCGCGCCAGGCGGGCGTCTCCAGCCGCTGGGGCGCGTTCCTCGACTCGACGCTCGACCGGGTGGCCGACGCGGCGATCTTCGGCGGCCTCGCGCTCTGGTACGCGGGCAACGGGAACGACAACGCGCTGTGCGCGGTGGCGATCTTCTGCCTGGCCAGCGGCCAGGTGGTCTCGTACACGAAGGCCCGCGGCGAGGCGATCGGGCTGCCGGTCGCCGTCAACGGGCTCATCGAGCGCGCCGAGCGGCTGGTGATCTCGCTGGTCGCGGCCGGCCTGTCCGGACTGGAGACCTTCGGGGTGCCGTCCTGGATCGGGGTGCTGCTGCCGATCGCCCTGTGGGTCGTGGCCGTGGGCTCGCTGGTCACGCTGATCCAGCGGGTGGTCACCGTACGCCGTGAGGCGGCGGAGGCCGACGCGGCGGCCGCCGTGGCCGAGGGCGGCGCGGCCTGATGGGCCGGGCGCAGGACAAGCTGGTCGACGGCCTGTACGGGCTCGGCTGGGCCGGGGTCAAGAAGCTGCCGGAGCCGGCCGCGGTGGCCCTCGGACGCCGCATCGCCGACTTCGCGTGGAAGCGGCGCGGCAAGAGCGTGCTGCGGCTGGAGTCGAACCTGGCTCGAGTCGTGCCGGACGCCGGGCCTGAGCGGCTGCGGGAGCTCTCGCAGGCCGGCATGCGCTCGTACATGCGCTACTGGATGGAATCCTTCCGGCTGCCGACCATGGACCCGGAGCGCTTCGGCACCGATGTCGAGTTCAAGGACGAGCACCTGCTGCGCGAGGCCCTCGACTCCGGGCGCGGGGTCGTCGTGGCGCTGCCGCACCTCGCCAACTGGGACCTCGCCGGGGCCTGGGCCATCGGCCACATGAAGGCGCCGTTCACCACGGTCGCCGAGCGGCTCAAGCCCGAGAGCCTCTACGACCGGTTCGTCGCCTACCGCGAGAGCCTGGGCATGGAGGTCCTGCCGCACAGCGGCGGCGCCGCCTTCGGCACCCTGGCCCGCAGGCTGCGCTCCGGCGGCCTGGTCTGCCTGGTCGCGGACCGCGACCTGTCGGCCTCCGGGGTCGAGGTGGACTTCTTCGGCTCCACGGCCCGCATGCCGGCCGGACCGGCGCTGCTGGCCCAGCAGACCGGTGCGGTGCTGCTCCCGGCGACCCTGCACTACGGCGAGACGCCGAAGATGTACGGCCGGATCCACCCCGAGGTCGAGGTGCCGAAGACCGGGACCCGGACCGAGAAGACCACCGCCATGGCCCAGGCGGTGGCGGATGCCTTCGCGCAGGGGATCGCCGAGCACCCGGAGGACTGGCACATGCTGCAGCGGCTGTGGCTGGACGACCTGGAGGAGCGCTCCGCGTGAAGATCGGCATTGTCTGCCCGTACTCGTGGGACGTGCCCGGCGGCGTCCAGTTCCACATCCGCGACCTCGCCGAGCACCTGATCCGCCTCGGCCACGAGGTGTCGGTGCTGGCCCCGGCGGACGACGAGACGCCGCTGCCGCCGTACGTGGTCTCGGCGGGGCGGGCGGTGCCGGTGCCGTACAACGGGTCGGTGGCCCGGCTGAACTTCGGCTTCCTGTCGGCGGCCCGGGTGCGGCGCTGGCTGCACGACGGCGTCTTCGACGTGATCCACATCCACGAGCCGGCCTCGCCCTCGCTGGGACTGCTGTCCTGCTGGGCGGCCCAGGGCCCGATCGTGGCCACGTTCCACACCTCGAACCCGCGCTCGCGCGCCATGATCGCGGCGTACCCGATCCTCCAGCCGGCGCTGGAGAAGATCAGCGCGCGGATCGCGGTGAGCGAGTACGCGCGCCGCACGCTGGTCGAGCACCTGGGCGGGGACGCGGTCGTGATCCCCAACGGCGTCGACGTGGACTTCTTCGCCAAGGCCGAGCCGAAACCCGACTGGTCCGGGCAGACCCTCGGGTTCATCGGCCGGATCGACGAGCCCCGCAAGGGCCTGCCGGTACTCATGGCGGCCTTCCCGCGCATCGTCGCGCAGTGCCCCGACGTACGGCTCCTCGTGGCCGGCCGCGGCGACGAGGAGGAGGCGGTCGCCTCCCTGCCCGCCGACCTGCGGGCGCGGGTGGAGTTCCTCGGCATGGTCTCCGACGAGGACAAGGCGCGGCTGCTGCGCAGCGTCGACGTGTACGTGGCCCCGAACACCGGCGGCGAGAGCTTCGGCATCATCCTGGTCGAGGCGCTGTCGGCGGGGGCGGCGGTGCTCGCCTCCGACCTGGACGCGTTCGCGCAGGTCCTGGACCAGGGGGCGGCGGGGGAGCTGTTCACCAACGAGGACGCGGACGCGCTGGCGGCCGGCGCGGTGGCCCTGCTGCGCGACCCGGCCCGCCGGGCGGAGCTCAGCGCCCGCGGCTCGGCGCACGTGCGCCGCTTCGACTGGTCGACGGTCGGCGCGGACATCCTGGCGGTCTACGAAACGGTGACCGACGGTGCGGCGGCGGTGGCCACGGACGAGCGCGTCAGCCTGCGCACCCGCCTCGGCCTGACCCGGGACGCGTAGCCGCGCTCCCCGCTCCGGGCCCTCCCGGCCCGTCAGGGCCGACCCGTGCGAGGGGCGCGTGAGCGGGGAGGGGGTATTGTCGCGGGCCGTGATCGAAACCCTTGTCTGGACTGCCCTGGCGCTCGGCGTCATCGGCGTCTACCTCAGCTGGACCGCCGGACGGCTGGACCGGCTGCACTCGCGGATGGACGCCGCCCGCGCCGCCCTGGACGCCCAGCTCGTGCGGCGCGCCTCGGTGGTGATCGAGGTGGCCGCCTCCGGAGCGCTCGACCCCGCCTCCTCGATCGTCCTGTACGAGGCCGCGCACGCCGCCCGCCAGGCCGAGGAGGAGCACCGCGAGGTCGCCGAGAGCGAGCTCAGCCAGGCGCTGCGCGCGGTGTTCTCCGATGCCGCCCAGGTCGAGGTGCTCAAGGCCGCCCCCGGCGGCGAGGCGGCCGCCGAGGAGCTGGCCGCGGCGGTCCGCCGGGTGCCCATGGCGCGGCGGTTCCACAACGACGCGGTCCGGGCCGCCCGGGCGCTGCGCCGCCACCGCAAGGTCCGCTGGTTCCGGCTGGCCGGCCATGCCCCGTTCCCGCTCGCGTTCGAAATGGACGATGAGCCTCCGGTGGATCTTGCAGACCGGCCCTAGCCGCCTCAGGCGGCTCTAGTTGTACCCAAAGGCCAATTCGAAAGAGGCCACCGGCTCCTCATTGGCCCTTGCGGTGGACTGGTCCGGGGCGGTTTGCTCGGCGGAGTACCACCGCAGCACTTGCGCGCAGTACCGCCGCAGCACCCGTCTTCCCTTCGAGTGAGGTCAATCCGTGAGCACGCTTCCCTCCACCCCGCAGTCCGCTGAGTCCGCGATCGGCACCTCCCGCGTCAAGCGCGGCATGGCCGAGCAGCTCAAGGGCGGCGTGATCATGGACGTGGTCAACGCCGAGCAGGCGAAGATCGCCGAGGACGCCGGCGCCGTGGCCGTCATGGCCCTCGAGCGGGTCCCCGCCGACATCCGCAAGGACGGCGGCGTCGCGCGCATGTCGGACCCGAACATGATCGAAGAGATCATCGAGGCCGTCTCCATCCCGGTCATGGCCAAGTCCCGCATCGGCCACTTCGTCGAGGCCCAGGTCCTGCAGTCCCTCGGCGTCGACTACATCGACGAGTCCGAGGTCCTGACCCCGGCCGACGAGGTCAACCACTCCGACAAGTGGGCGTTCACCACCCCCTTCGTCTGCGGTGCCACCAACCTGGGCGAGGCCCTGCGCCGCATCGCCGAGGGCGCGGCCATGATCCGCTCCAAGGGTGAGGCCGGCACCGGCAACGTCGTCGAGGCCGTCCGCCACCTGCGCCAGATCAAGAACGAGATCGCCCGCCTGCGCGGCTACGACAACAACGAGCTGTTCGCCGCCGCCAAGGAGCTGCGCGCCCCGTACGAGCTCGTCAAGGAAGTTGCCGAGCTCGGCAAGCTCCCGGTCGTGCTGTTCTCCGCCGGCGGCGTCGCCACCCCGGCCGACGCCGCGCTGATGCGCCAGCTCGGCGCCGAGGGCGTCTTCGTCGGCTCCGGCATCTTCAAGTCGGGCGACCCGGCCAAGCGCGCCGCCGCCATCGTGAAGGCCACCACCTTCTACGACGACCCGAAGATCATCGCGGACGCCTCCCGCAACCTGGGCGAGGCCATGGTCGGCATCAACTGCGACACCCTCCCCGAGTCCGAGCGCTACGCCAACCGCGGCTGGTAGTCATCACCATGACCACCCCCGTGATTGGTGTCCTGGCACTCCAGGGCGACGTACGGGAACACCTGATCGCCCTGGCCTCGGCTGACGCCGTGGCCAGGCCGGTCCGGCGTCCCGAGGAGCTCGCCGAGGTCGACGCCCTGGTGATCCCCGGCGGCGAGTCCACGACCATGTCGAAGCTCGCCGTGCTGTTCGGCATGCTGGAGCCGCTGCGCGAGCGCGTGCGGGCCGGCATGCCGGTCTACGGCACCTGCGCCGGCATGATCATGCTCGCCGACAAGCTCCTGGACGGCCGTGACGACCAGGAGACCCTGGGCGGCATCGACATGATCGTGCGCCGCAACGCCTTCGGCCGGCAGAACGAGTCCTTCGAGGCGCAGGTCGACTTCGCCGGCATAGAGGGCGGCCCCGTCGAGGGCGTCTTCATCCGCGCACCCTGGGTCGAGTCCGTCGGCGCCTGTGCCGAGGTGCTCGCCACGTACGACGGCCACACCGTCGCCGTGCGCCAGGGCAATGTGCTCGCCACCTCGTTCCACCCCGAGCTGACGGGTGACGACCGGGTCCACGCGTACTTCGTCGACATGGTGCGCGCGGGGCTGTAACGGCGTCCCGGTAGGATCTGAGGCGAACATTGTTGGTGACGCGAAGGAGACAGGCAGATGTCCGGCCACTCTAAATGGGCTACGACGAAGCACAAGAAGGCCGTGGTTGACGCCAAGCGCGGCAAGCTCTTCGCGAAGCTGATCAAGAACATCGAGGTCGCGGCCCGTATGGGCGGTGCCGACATCGACGGCAACCCGACGCTCTTCGACGCCATCCAGAAGGCCAAGAAGAGCTCGGTCCCGAACAAGAACATCGACTCCGCGGTCAAGCGCGGCGGCGGTCTCGAGGCCGGCGGCGCCGACTACGAGACGATCATGTACGAGGGCTACGGTCCGAACGGCGTCGCGGTGCTCATCGAGTGCCTCACGGACAACCGCAACCGTGCCGCCTCCGACGTGCGCGTCGCCATGACCCGCAACGGCGGTTCGATGGCCGACCCGGGCTCGGTCTCGTACCTGTTCAACCGCAAGGGTGTCGTGCTGCTGCCCAAGGGCGAGCTCTCCGAGGACGACGTCCTGGAGACGGTGCTCGACGCCGGTGCCGAAGAGGTCAACGACCTCGGCGAGAGCTTCGAGATCATCAGCGAGGCCACCGACATGGTCGCGGTCCGTACCGCGCTCCAGGCCGCCGGCATCGACTACGACTCGGCCGACTCCAACTTCCTGCCGACCATGCAGGTCGAGCTGGACGAGGAGGGCGCGCGCAAGATCTTCAAGCTGATCGACGCGCTCGAGGACAGCGACGACGTGCAGAACGTCTTCGCCAACTTCGACGTCTCGGACGAGGTCATGGAGAAGGTCGACGCCTGATCGGGCATCAGCGGCGGGCCGACGGGGACGCACCCCGTCGGCCCGCCGCTTTGTCAGTGCCACCGGTTAGCCTGCACGCACTGGCTGTCGAAGGAGGGGTGGGGTGCGCGTTCTCGGTGTGGACCCGGGGCTGACCCGGTGCGGTGTCGGCGTGGTCGAGGGCGTCGCCGGCCGTCCGCTGACGATGCTCGCGGTGGGGGTCGTACGGACGCCCGCGGACGCGGAGTTGGGGAACCGGCTCGTCGCCATCGAGGCCGGCATCGAGCAGTGGCTCGACGAGCACCGGCCCGAAGTCGTCGCCGTGGAGCGGGTGTTCAGCCAGCACAACGTCAGCACGGTGATGGGGACCGCCCAGGCGAGCGCCGTTGCCATGCTCTGCGCGGCGCGTCGCGGGATACCGGTCGCCCTGCACACCCCCAGCGAGGTCAAGGCCGCCGTCACCGGATCCGGCCGGGCCGACAAGGCACAGGTCGGTGCGATGGTGACCAGGCTGCTGCGGCTCTCCGCCCCGCCCAAACCGGCCGACGCCGCGGACGCCCTCGCGCTCGCCATCTGCCACATCTGGCGGGCCCCCGCCCACAACCGCCTCCAGCAGGCGGTCGCCCTGCACGCCTCGAAAGGCCGCCCCTCATGATCGCCTTCGTCAGCGGCCCCGTCGCCGCGCTCACCCCCACCCTGGCCGTGATCGAGGTCGGGGGAGTGGGCATGGCCGTGCAGTGCACGCCGAACACCATCGCCGGCCTGCGGACCGGGGAGACGGCGCGGCTCGCCACCTCCCTGGTCGTACGGGAGGACTCGCTGACGCTGTACGGCTTCGCCGACGACGACGAGCGGCAGGTCTTCGAACTGCTGCAGACCGCGAGCGGGGTGGGGCCGAGGCTCGCGCAGGCGATGCTGGGGGTGCACCGTCCGGATGCGCTGCGGGTGGCCGTCGGCACGGGGGACGAGAAGGCCCTGATGGCCGTCCCCGGGATCGGCAAGAAGGGGGCCCAGAAGCTGCTCCTGGAGCTGAAGGACAAGCTGGGCGCACCGCTGGTCGGCGCGCAGCGCGCCCCCGTCGCCTCCGGTCCCGCCCCCTGGACCGAGCAGCTCTCGGCAGCCCTGATCGGCCTGGGGTACGCCTCCCGGGAGGCGGAGGAAGCGGTGTCGGCGGTGACCCCGCAGGCGGAGGCCGCCCTTGCCGCCGGCGGATCGGCCCCCGTCCCCCAGCTCCTGCGGGCGGCTCTCCAGACCTTGAACCGAGCCCGCTGACCTCGCCGACGCCGCACGGGGTACCGCGGCCGGGGCCGGTCCCCGCCCCCGCAGGGCAAGCGGCGGGCCGGTAGAGACCACCGTACGAACCGAGAAGGCAGACTGACAGCGTGAACTGGGATGACGAGAGCGACGACCGGATCGTGGCGGCGGCGGCAGACGGCGAGGACACCGCCGTCGAGGCGGCCCTGCGCCCCAAGGACCTCGGCGAGTTCGTCGGCCAGGAGAAGGTCCGCCAGCAGCTCGATCTGGTGCTGAAGGCGGCCCGGCAGCGCGGAGCCACCGCCGATCACGTCCTGCTCTCCGGCGCGCCCGGCCTCGGCAAGACCACCCTCTCCATGATCATCGCCGCCGAGATGGGCGCGCCCATCCGGATCACCTCCGGCCCCGCCATCCAGCACGCCGGCGACCTCGCCGCGATCCTGTCCTCCCTCCAGGAGGGCGAGGTCCTCTTCCTCGACGAGATCCACCGCATGTCCCGGCCCGCCGAGGAGATGCTGTACATGGCCATGGAGGACTTCCGCGTCGACGTGATCGTCGGCAAGGGGCCCGGGGCCACCGCCATCCCCCTCGAGCTGCCGCCGTTCACCCTCGTCGGGGCGACGACCCGCGCCGGCCTGCTCCCCCCGCCCCTGCGCGACCGCTTCGGCTTCACCGGGCACATGGAGTTCTACGCCCCCGAGGAGCTGGAACGCGTCATTCACCGCTCCGCCCGCCTCCTCGACGTGGAGATCGACACCGCCGGCGCCGCCGAGATCGCCGGCCGCTCCCGCGGCACCCCGCGCATCGCCAACCGCCTGCTGCGCCGGGTCCGGGACTACGCGCAGGTCCGGGCCGACGGCGTGATCAACCGCGAGGTGGCCGGTACCGCCCTGCAGGTGTACGAGGTGGACGGGCGCGGGCTCGACCGGCTCGACCGGGCCGTGCTCGAAGCCCTGCTCAAGCTGTTCGGCGGCGGTCCCGTCGGGCTGTCCACCCTCGCCGTCGCCGTCGGCGAGGAGCGCGAGACCGTGGAGGAGGTCGCCGAGCCGTTCCTGGTACGGGAGGGGCTGCTCGCCCGTACTCCCAGGGGCCGGGTCGCGACCCCCGCCGCATGGGCTCACCTGGGACTCGTCCCGCCGCAGAACGGCGGGAGCGGATCAAGCGGACAACAGGGCTTGTTCGGGGCCTGACGGCGCGGAGGTTCGCCCGCTCAGGAACTGCGGTGCCATGCTGGGCGTTGTTCCATCGGTGCGGACTCGCCTAGACTCCGCCGATGCCGACCCTTCAGGTCGGTATGCCCACCCCCGTAGAAAAAGGCCGTCTCCCGTGCGGTCGTGCGAAGGATCTCCGTCCCGTGAATCTCGTGACACTCCTCCCGTTCATCGTGCTCATCGGGGCGATGTTCCTGATGACCCGCTCCGCGAAGAAGAAGCAGCAGGCGGCCGCGCAGATGCGTGACCACATGGTGCCCGGCACCGGTGTCCGCACCATCGGCGGCATGTACGCCACGGTGAAGGAGATCGGCGACGACACCGTCACCCTCGAGGTGGCCCCCGGTGTTCACGCGATCTTCGCGAAGAACGCCATCGGCGCCGTCCTGGAGGACGCGGAGTACAACCGCATCGTCCACGGCACCGGTGATGATCTGACGATCGACACGCCGGTCGTCCCGGACGACGCCTCCTCGCTGACCCTGGACAAGGACGCGGACAAGGACGCGGACAAGCCGGAGGGCGAGGCCCCGAAGCTCGACCTGGGCAAGAAGGACGAGCCCGAGGCCGGCGAGCCGAAGGCCGACGCGTCGGACGACGCAGAGCCCAAGGACGGCAAGGCCGACGGTGAGGCCGGCACGAAGTAGCGCGCGGCCGGGGACCGCGAAGGCGCCCGACCGGCGGCCGACACGGTCCCCGTCAGTGACACTTCTGCGGGGGGCAGGGGTCCCCACCACACATTTTTCGTGGCCGTCCCCGCGCTGACCCGGCGCGGAGCGGTTGGACAGGGAGATACGACAAGGTGGCAGCACCGAAGAAGGGCCGGCGGCCCACGGGGGCTCAGGGGAGGCCGGGGCGCGCCCTGGCCATCATCCTGATCGCGATGGTGGCGCTCACCGCGGGGATGTTCCTCACGAAGCAGACGACCCCCCGGCTCGGCATCGACCTCGCGGGCGGTACGAGCATCACGCTCAAGGCCAAGAGCGAGCCCGGCAAGCCGGACGCGATCAACGAGACCAACATGACCACGGCGGTCGGCATCATCGAGCGCCGCGTCAACGGTCTGGGCGTCTCGGAGGCCGAGGTCCAGACGCAGGGCCGCGACCACATCATCGTGAACATCCCCAAGGGGACGAACGAGAAGCAGGCTCGCGAGCAGGTCGGTACCACCGCCCAGCTGTACTTCCGCCCGGTCCTGGCCTTCGCGGACGGCGCCCCGGCAGCCCCCGAGGGCACGCCGAGCCCCTCCGCGAGCAGCTCCGGCGCCCCGAAGGCCGAGGGCAGCGGCAAGCCCGGCGCCCCGGCCAGCCCGTCGTCCAGCGCCACTTCCCAGGGCCGTGTGCTCAGCGAGGCCCTCAAGGCCCCGGCCGCCACCGCCACTCCCTCGCCCTCGGCGAGCGAGTCGAAGAAGGCAGACGACAACAAGGCTCCGGCCCCGACCCCGGCCCCGTCGGGCGTCGAGGCGGCCGCCGCCGACCTGCAGGCGAAGTTCGCCGCGCTGGACTGCACCAACGAGGCGCAGCGCGCCGCCGCGGGCAAGGGCGCCAAGCCCGAGGACGCGACGCTGGCCTGTGGCAAGCGCGGCAACACCTGGGGCAAGTGGATCCTCGGCCCGGCCGGTGTCGCCGGTACGGACGTCAAGGACGCCAAGGGTGTCATCGACTCGCAGCGTGGCCAGTGGATCGTCACGATGCAGTTCACCGACAAGGGCGCCGACAAGTTCGCCAAGATCACCGGTGAGCTCGCCACCAAGCAGATGCCGCAGAACCAGTTCGCGATCGTGCTCGACGGCGAGGTCGTCTCCGACCCGTCCGTGAGCCAGGCGCTGACCGGCGGCAACGCCGAGATCTCCGGCGGCTTCACCCAGCAGTCCGCGCAGGACCTGGGCAACATGCTCTCGTACGGCGCCCTGCCGCTCTCCTTCAGCGAGGACAGCGTCACCACCGTCACCGCCGCGCTCGGCGGCGAGCAGCTGAAGGCCGGCCTGATCGCCGGCGCCATCGGCCTCATCCTCGTGGTGATCTACCTGCTCGTGTACTACCGGGGCCTGGCCTTCATCGCCATCGTCAGCCTCCTGGTGTCCGCGATCCTCACGTACTCGATCATGGCGCTGCTCGGAAAGGGCATCGGCTTCGCGCTGAACCTGCCCGCCGTCTGCGGTGCGATCGTCGCGATCGGCATCACGGCGGACTCGTTCATCGTGTACTTCGAGCGCATCCGTGACGAGATCCGTGACGGCCGTACCCTGCGTCCCGCCGTGGAGCGGGCCTGGCCGCGCGCCCGGCGCACCATCCTGGTCTCCGACTTCGTGTCGTTCCTGGCCGCCGCGGTGCTGTTCATCGTCACCGTCGGCAAGGTGCAGGGCTTCGCCTTCACGCTGGGTCTGACCACCGTGCTCGACGTGGTCGTGGTGTTCCTCTTCACCAAGCCGGTCATGACGCTGATGGCCCGTACGAAGTTCTTCTCCAGCGGTCACCCCTGGTCCGGACTCGACCCGAAGCGGCTCGGCGCCAAGCCGCCGCTGCGCCGGTCCCGCCGTACCGGCTCCGGTTCCGTCACCGCTCCCGTCGACGCAAAGGAGGCGTGAGAGATGTCGAAGCTGGGAGATCTCGGCGCCAGGCTGTACCGCGGTGAGGTCGGCTACGACTTCGTCGGCAAGCGCTTCATCTGGTACGGCGTTTCCATCCTGATCACCATCACGGCGATCGTGGCCCTGGCCGTTCAGGGCCTCAACATGGGCATCGAGTTCAAGGGCGGTGCCGTCTTCACCACCCCGAAGACGGCCGTCTCCGTCGCCAGGGCGACCGAGGAAGCGCAGAAGGCCTCGGGCCACGACGCGATCGTCCAGGAGCTCGGCACGGGCGGCCTGCGCATCCAGATCTCGGGTCTGGACACGAACGACGCGGCGGGCGTCAAGAAGCAGCTCGCCACCGACCTCAAGGTCACCGAGGCCGACATCAACGCGGACCTGGTCGGCCCCAGCTGGGGCGACCAGATCGCGAACAAGGCCTGGACCGGCCTCGCCGTCTTCATGGTCCTCGTGGTGATCTACCTCGCCATCGCCTTCGAGTGGCGGATGGCGGTCGCCGCACTGATCGCCCTGATCCACGACCTCACCATCACCGTCGGCGTGTACGCGCTGGTCGGCTTCGAGGTCACGCCGGGCACCGTGATCGGTCTGCTGACGATCCTCGGTTACTCCCTCTACGACACCGTCGTCGTCTTCGACGGTCTGAAGGAGGGCTCGAAGGACATCACCAAGCAGACCCGCTACACGTTCAGCGAGGTCGCCAACCGCAGCATCAACGGCACCCTCGTCCGCTCGATCAACACCACGGTCGTCGCGCTGCTCCCCGTCGGGGCGCTGCTCTTCATCGGCGGCGGCTTCCTGGGCGCCGGCATGCTGAACGACATCTCGCTGTCGCTGTTCGTCGGCCTCGCGGCCGGTGCGTACTCCTCGATCTTCATCGCGACCCCGCTGGTCGTGGACCTCAAGGAGCGCGAGCCGGCGATGAAGGCCCTGAAGAAGCGGGTGCTCGCCAAGCGGGCGGCCGCGGCGGCGAAGGGCGAGTCCGTGGACGACGAGGGCAACGAGGCGGGCGACGCTCCGCAGGTCGTGGCCCAGGGCCGGTCGGGACGGCGCCGGTGAGCGTGCTGTCCCCCGAGGCCCGCGAGCTGCTGCTCAGCCGGATCAAGGACGTCCCGGACTACCCGAAGCCGGGCGTGATGTTCAAGGACATCACCCCGCTGCTGGCGGACCCGAAGGCCTTCGCGGCCCTGACGGACGCGCTGGTGGAGCTGGCCGGGCAGTACGGCGCGACGAAGATCGTCGGGCTGGAGGCGCGCGGGTTCATCCTCGCGGCGCCGGTGGCGGTCCAGGCGGGCATCGGCTTCGTGCCGGTGCGCAAGGCCGGGAAGCTGCCGGGCGCCACGCTCGCGCAGTCGTACGAGCTGGAGTACGGCACGGCGGAGATCGAGGTCCACGCGGAGGACCTGGCGGCCGGTGACCGGGTCATGGTCATCGACGACGTCCTGGCCACCGGCGGTACCGCCGACGCCTCGCTGGCGCTGATCCGGCGGGCCGGGGCCGAGGTCGCGGGTGTGGCGGTCCTGATGGAGCTGTCGTTCCTGCCGGGCCGGGCCAAGCTGGGCACTGCTCTGGGCGGGGCCCCGCTGGACGCGCTGATCGTCGTCTGACGACGCTGCTGCCCACGAAGCGGCGGCTGTCCGGGATCCCCCGGGTGGCCGCCGCTTCTGCGTATGCGGCGGCCGCTGCGCGGGGCCGTCCCCCACCCGCCCTGCGCCCATGGCGGACCTGCGCGGGATGGAGGCTCGGCGAACGGGGGGCCGGAACCATCGCTACCATGGGTTATCCGGACCGGACACGGGCACCGGATCCTCCCCCAAACTTCGTCCGGGGGGACCCCCAGAGGAGCGCTCTTGCCAGACGAGGTCCAGCCACTCTCCGCCGCGCAGCCCGACCCGCAGGCCGACCAGGCCGCGGCGCCCCCCGCCACGCCCCCGCCGGCCCCGCCCGTGCGTCCCGCGCCCGCGAAGTCGGCAGGGTCCTCCAACCGCGTGCGCGCCCGGCTCGCCCGCCTCGGCGTCCAGCGTTCCAACCCGTACAACCCGGTACTGGAACCGCTGCTCCGCATAGTCCGCAGCAACGACCCGAAGATCGAGACGGCCACGCTGCGCCAGATCGAGCAGGCGTACCAGGTCGCGGAGCGCTGGCACCGCGGTCAGAAGCGCAAGAGCGGCGACCCGTACATCACCCACCCGCTCGCGGTGACCACCATCCTCGCCGAGCTGGGCATGGATCCGGCCACCCTCATGGCCGGCCTGCTGCACGACACCGTCGAGGACACCGAGTACGGGCTGGAGGACCTGCGCCGCGACTTCGGCGACGCCGTGGCCCTGCTCGTCGACGGCGTCACCAAGCTCGACCGGGTCAAGTTCGGCGAGGCCGCGCAGGCCGAGACCGTCCGCAAGATGGTCGTCGCCATGGCCAAGGACCCGCGCGTCCTGGTCATCAAGCTCGCCGACCGCCTGCACAACATGCGCACCATGCGCTACCTCAAGCGGGAGAAGCAGGAGAAGAAGGCCCGCGAGACCCTCGAGATCTACGCCCCGCTGGCGCACCGGCTGGGCATGAACACGATCAAGTGGGAGCTCGAGGACCTCGCCTTCGCGATCCTCTACCCGAAGATGTACGACGAGATCGTCCGCCTCGTCGCCGAGCGGGCGCCCAAGCGCGACGAGTACCTCACCGTCGTCACCGACGAGGTGCAGACCGACCTCCGGGCCGCCCGCATCAAGGCCACCGTCACCGGCCGGCCCAAGCACTACTACAGCGTCTACCAGAAGATGATCGTCCGCGGCCGCGACTTCGCGGAGATCTACGACCTGGTCGGCATCCGCGTCCTCGTCGACACCGTACGGGACTGCTACGCGGCCCTCGGCACCGTCCACGCGCGATGGAATCCGGTCCCCGGCCGGTTCAAGGACTACATCGCGATGCCCAAGTTCAACATGTACCAGTCGCTCCACACGACGGTCATCGGACCCAGCGGCAAGCCCGTCGAGCTCCAGATCCGCACGTTCGACATGCACCGCCGCGCCGAGTACGGCATCGCCGCGCACTGGAAGTACAAGCAGCAGACCGTCGCCGGCACCTCCAAGGTCCGCACCGACGTCCCGCAGGCCGCCAAGGGCAGCGCCGGGCAGGACACCGTCAACGACATGGCCTGGCTGCGCCAGCTGCTGGACTGGCAGAAGGAGACCGAGGACCCGGGCGAGTTCCTCGACTCGCTGCGCTTCGACCTCTCCCGCAACGAGGTCTTCGTCTTCACGCCCAAGGGCGACGTCATCGCGCTGCCCGCCGGCGCCACCCCCGTGGACTTCGCGTACGCCGTCCACACCGAGGTCGGCCACCGGACCATAGGCGCCCGCGTCAACGGCCGGCTCGTCCCGCTCGAGTCGACCCTCGACAACGGCGACCTCGTCGAGGTCTTCACCTCCAAGGCCGAGGGCGCGGGCCCGTCCCGCGACTGGCTCGGCTTCGTCAAGTCCCCGCGGGCCCGCAACAAGATCCGCGGCTGGTTCTCCAAGGAGCGCCGCGACGAGGCCATCGAGCACGGCAAGGACGCCATCGCGCGGGCCATGCGCAAGCAGAACCTGCCGATCCAGCGCATCCTCACCGGCGACTCGCTCGTCACCCTCGCGCACGAGATGCGCTACCCCGACATCTCCTCCCTGTACGCGGCGATCGGCGAGGGCCACGTGGCCGCGCAGGGCGTCGTACAGAAGCTGGTGCAGGCGCTCGGCGGCGAGGAGGCCGCCAACGAGGACATCGAGGAGAGCGTCCCGCCCTCCCGGACCCGGGGCACGCGCCGCAAGAACGCCGACCCGGGCGTGGTCGTCAAGGGCGTCGACGACGTGTGGGTCAAGCTGGCCCGCTGCTGCACCCCGGTCCCGGGAGACCCGATCGTCGGCTTCGTCACGCGCGGCAGCGGCGTATCGGTTCACCGCGCCGACTGCGTCAACGTGGACTCCCTCTCCCAGGAGCCCGAGCGGATGCTGGAGGTCGAATGGGCGCCCACCCAGTCCTCGGTCTTCCTGGTCGCCATCCAGGTCGAGGCGCTGGACCGGTCCCGGCTGCTGTCGGACGTCACCCGGGTCCTGTCGGACCAGCACGTGAACATCCTCTCCGCGGCCGTCCAGACCTCGCGCGACCGGGTGGCCACCTCCCGGTTCACCTTCGAGATGGGCGACCCGAAGCACCTGGGCCACGTCCTGAAGGCCGTACGCGGCGTGGAGGGCGTCTACGACGTCTACCGCGTCACCTCGGCCCGCAGACCGTAGCCGAGCGCCTGAGCGCGCGCAGCGCACGTACGAGGGCCCCGGTACGACATTCCGTACCGGGGCCCTCGTACGCGGACAGGCGCCCTGACTAGCCGCCGAACTCCTCCAGGCCCTTCAGGGCCTGGTCCAGCAGGGCCTGGCGGCCCTCCAGCTCGCGCGAGAGCTTGTCGGCCTTCGCGTTGTTGCCCGCCGCACGGGCCGCGTCGATCTGCTCACGCAGCTTGTCGACCGCTGCCTGCAGCTGACCCGTCAGACCGGCCGCACGGGCCCGCGCCTCCGGGTTCGTACGACGCCACTCGCCCTCCTCGGCCTCCTGGACGGCCCGCTCCACCGCGTGCATCCGGCCCTCGACCTTCGGACGGGCGTCGCGCGGCACGTGGCCGATGCCCTCCCAGCGCTCGTTGAGGGAGCGGAACGCGGCCCGGGCCGCCTTCAGGTCCGTTACGGGTACGAGCTTCTCGGCCTCGTCGGCCAGCTCCTCCTTCAGCTTCAGGTTCTCCACCTGCTCGGCGTCGCGCTCCGCGAACACCTCGCCCCGCGCCGCGAAGAACACGTCCTGCGCACCGCGGAAGCGGTTCCACAGGTCGTCCTCGGACTCGCGCTGCGCCCGGCCCGCCGCCTTCCAGTCCGCCATCAGCTCGCGGTAGCGGGCGGCCGTCGGACCCCAGTCGGTCGACTTCGACAGCGACTCGGCCTCCGCGACCAGCTTCTCCTTGACCTTGCGGGCGTCCTCGCGCTGCGCGTCGAGCGAGGCGAAGTGCGCCTTGCGGCGCTTGGAGAAGGCGGAACGGGCGTGCGAGAAGCGGTGCCACAGCTCGTCGTCCGACTTGCGGTCGAGGCGCGGCAGACCCTTCCAGGTGTCCACCAGGGCCCGCAGCCGCTCGCCCGCACTGCGCCACTGGTCGCTCTGCGCCAGCTGCTCGGCCTCGGCCACCAGCGCGTCCTTGGCCGCACGGGCCTCGTCCGTCTGCTTGGCCTTCTGGACCTTGCGCTCCTCGCGCCGCGAGTCCACGGTCGCGACCAGCTTGTCCAGCCGGACGCGCAGGGCGTCGAGGTCGCCCACGGCGTGGTGCTCCTCCACCTGCGTGCGCAGGTGGTCGATGGCCGTCTGCGCGTCCTTGGCGGACAGATCGGTGGTCCGCACCCGCCGTTCGAGGAGGCCGATCTCGACCACCAGGCCCTCGTACTTGCGCTCGAAGTAGGCCAGGGCCTCCTCAGGGGTGCCCGCCTGCCAAGAGCCGACGACCTTCTCGCCCTCGGCAGTACGCACGTACACGGTGCCCGTCTCGTCGACGCGGCCCCACGGGTCGCTGCTCACAGCGCCTCCTCCACCTGATGCCTGCGAGGGGTTCACCCCCTGGGCATCGTCCACAGTTTCCTGGGGCGGGCAGCGCCCGCCCTGCACAACGCCAACATAGGCGACCGCCGGGCCGGCTGTCCGCATCCCGCACGACGGAATATCGCCCCAGGGGGCGGAC
Source organism: Streptomyces sp. NBC_01296 (assembly GCF_035984415.1). Lineage (NCBI taxonomy): Bacteria > Bacillati > Actinomycetota > Actinomycetes > Kitasatosporales > Streptomycetaceae > Streptomyces > Streptomyces sp. NBC_01296. The sequence goes on from NZ_CP130720.1 coordinate 6,836,437, forward strand.
AGCGGACGGTCCCGGGACTGCCGGAGCCCGTCAGTTCCGGGTGACGGCGCCCTTCTCGATGGTCACCGGGGTCTTGGGGGCCCCGTCCTGGCCGCCGTCGGCGGTACCGGCCTTGGCCACCGCCTCGAGCGCCTTCAGGCCCGCCGCGTCGATCTTGCCGAACGGCGTGTACGAAGGCGCCAGCGGGCTGTCCTTGTAGACCAGGAAGAACTGGCTGCCGCCGCTGTGCGGCTGGCCGGTATTGGCCATCGCCACCGTGCCCGCCGGGTAGATCACCTGGCCCTGCTCGTTCGGCTTGCCCAGCGAGTCGAGGTTCTCGTCCGCGATGGTGTAGCCGGGGCCGCCCATGCCCGTGCCCTCCGGGTCGCCGCACTGGAGTACGAAGATCCCGGACGTGGTGAGGCGGTGGCACTTGGTGTTGTCGAAGAAGCCCTTGTCCGCGAGCGACTTGAACGAGTTGACGGTCTCCGGCGTCTTCGCCGCGTCCATCTCGAACTTGACCTCGCCCGCGCTGGTCTTCAGGTCGAACGCGTACTTCGCGTTCTTGTCGATCGCCATCGCCGGCGAGGGCGACTGCTTCGGCGAGGGCGAGGCCGACGGGTTCGCCGCCGGATCCGCCGCCTGGTCCTTCTTGTCCCTGTCGAAGACGCCGCCCACCACGAGGCCGACCAGCGTCGCGACCACCACGGCCACCGCCGCGCCGATCACGGCCGCACGCTGGCGCGACTTCCGCCGGGCCTCGGCCCGGCGCTTCTGCTGGCGCTCGTACTTCTCCCTGGCGAGCTGTCGCCGCCGCTGATCGCTCGTGACCACCGGGTCGTCTCCTTGTACGTGTATGGCACCGCTGTCCGGGCTCGGTTAGGCCGTACCGTATATGGGTTCGCTGTGTAACGAGCGGCGCCGGTAGGCTCTGAGCAGCAGCATTCCGATCTCGGCCGCTGCTGGAGCTCCCGCCGGACGACGATTGAGGACGAACGTGCTGATTGCCGGGTTCCCCGCCGGGGCCTGGGGGACCAACTGTTACGTGGTCGCCCCCGCCGCCGGTGAGGAGTGCGTCATCATCGACCCGGGCCACCAGGCCACCCAGGGTGTCGAGGAGACGCTGAAGAAGCATCGGCTCAAGCCCGTCGCGGTCGTCCTCACCCACGGCCACATCGACCACGTGGCCTCGGTGGTCCCGGTGTGCGGAGCACACGACGTACCGGCCTGGATCCACCCCGAGGACCGCTACATGATGAGCGACCCGGAGAAGGCCCTGGGCCGCTCCATCGGGATGCCGCTGATGGGCGAGCTCACCGTGGGCGAGCCGGACGACGTCCGCGAGCTGACGGACGGCGCCGGGCTGAAGCTGGCCGGCATGGACTTCTCGGTGGCGCACGCGCCCGGGCATACCAAGGGGTCGGTGACCTTCCGGATGCCCGAGCTGGCCGACATCCCGCCGGTCTTCTTCTCGGGCGACCTGCTGTTCGCCGGCTCCATCGGACGCACCGACCTGCCCGGCGGCTCCCACGCCGAGATGCTCGAGTCGCTGGCCCGCGTGTGCCTGCCGCTCGACGACTCGACCGTGGTGCTGTCCGGTCACGGTCCCCAGACCACCATCGGCCGCGAGCGCGCGACGAACCCGTACCTGAGGGAAGTCGCCGCCGGGCTCGGAGACGGCACCGCCGCTCCACGACGAGGAATGTGACGAGAGTTTCGTGAGCACCTTCAAGGCCCCCAAGGGCACGTACGACCTGATCCCGCCGTACTCGGCGAAGTACCTGGCCGTCCGCGACGCCATCTCAGGCCCCCTGCGGCTGTCCGGCTACGGGTACGTCGAGACGCCGGGCTTCGAGGACGTCGACCTGTTCGCGCGCGGCGTCGGCGAGTCCACCGACATCGTGACCAAGGAGATGTACACCCTCACGACGAAGGGCGGGGCCAACCTCGCGCTGCGTCCCGAGGGCACCGCGTCCGTGCTGCGCGCGGCCCTGGAGGCGAACCTGCACAAGGCCGGCGGCCTGCCGGTCAAGCTCTGGTACTCGGGCTCGTACTACCGCTACGAGCGCCCGCAGAAGGGCCGCTACCGCCACTTCTCGCAGGTGGGCGCCGAGGCGATCGGCGCCGAGGACCCGGCGCTGGACGCCGAGCTGATCATCCTGGCCGACCAGGCGTACCGCACGCTCGGCCTGCGCAACTTTCGGATCCTGCTGAACTCGCTGGGCGACAAGGAGTGCCGCCCGGTGTACCGCGAGGCGCTCCAGGGCTTCCTGCGCGGGCTGGACCTGGACGAGGAGACCGTCCGCCGGGCAGAGATCAACCCGCTGCGCGTCCTCGACGACAAGCGGGCCGAGGTGCAGAAGCAGCTGGTCGGCGCGCCGATGCTGCGGGACTACCTGTGCGACGCGTGCAAGACGTACCACGAGGAGGTGCGGGCGCTGATCACGGCGGCCGGGGTCGCCTTCGAGGACGACGAGAAGCTGGTGCGCGGACTCGACTACTACACGCGGACCACGTTCGAGTTCGTCCACGACGGTCTGGGCTCGCAGTCCGCGGTCGGCGGCGGCGGCCGCTACGACGGACTGTCCGAGATGATCGGCGGCCCTGCCCTGCCGTCGGTGGGCTGGGCGCTGGGCGTGGACCGTACGGTGCTGGCGCTCGAAGCGGAGGGCGTCGAACTGGACATCCCGCCGACGACGTCGGTGTTCGCGGTGGCGCTGGGCGAGGCGAAGCCGGTGCTGTTCGGGCTGGTCACGGAGCTCCGCAAGGCCGGTGTCGCGGCGGACATCTCGTACGGGGGCAAGGGCCTCAAGGGTGCGATGAAGGACGCCAACCGCTCCGGGGCGCGGTTCGCGATCGTCGCCGGTGACCGCGACCTCGCCGAGGGCGTGGTCCAGCTGAAGGACATGGAGTCCGGGGAGCAGTCCCCGGTCGCCGTGACGGACGTGGTCGGGGTCCTCCGGACCAAGCTGGCCTGACGGAAGCCGCCCCTGGGGGCGGGGCCGGGACCGTTCCGCTGCGCGGAGCCGCTCCCCGCCCCGCCCTTCTCCCGTTCACGGGACCCGCGCCTCAAGCGCCGGCGGGGCTGGAAACACCGTCAGAGCAAGTCGTGGCGCATGGCCGTCGTCACGGCAGCCGTGCGGTCCGTGACCTCGAGCTTCGCGAAGATCCGCAGCAAGTGCGTTTTGATCGTCGACTCCGCCACGAACAGGCGGCGGCCGATCTCCGCGTTCGTCGCACCCTCCGCGACCAGCCGGAGGACCGCGACCTCCCGGTCCGACAGGCGCGGGCGCTCCGGGCGGGTGCGCAGGCGGTCCACCAGGCGGCCCGCCACCGACGGGGCCAGGACCGTCTCGCCCCGCACCGCCGCGCGGACGGCCTCGGCCAGTTCCGCGCGCGCCATGTCCTTCAGCAGGTAGCCCGCCGCCCCCGCCTCCACCGCGCGCAGGATGTCCCGGTCGTTCTCGTACGTCGTCAGGACCACCACCCGGACCGGCAGCCCGGCCGCGCTGATCCGCGCGATGGACTCGACGCCGTCACCGCCCGGCATGCGCAGGTCCATCAGGATCAGGTCCAGCTCGGGGGCCAGCTGCGCGGCCAGCGCCTCCGCCTGCGGGCCGTTCGCGGCCTCCGCGACGACCTCCAGGTCCGGCTCCGCGCTGAGCATGCCGCGCAGGCCCTCCCGTACCACCGGGTGGTCGTCGGCCAGCAGGATGCGGATCATGTCGTACGGCTCCTCAGCGGATCGGGAGTGTCACGGTCACCGTGGTGCCGGCATGCGCCGCGCTGTCGATCGCCGCGGCGGCGCCGACCTCCGCCGCGCGGGCGCGCAGCCCCCGCAGGCCGTGGCCCGAGGCGGGGGCCGCCGGGTCGAAGCCCCGCCCGGTGTCCCGGACCGTGACGGTCAGTTCGCAGTCACCGTAGGCCAGGGACACCGAGCACTGCGCCCGGGGCCCGGCGTGCTTCGACGCGTTCGACAGGGATTCCTGGCAGGACCGCAGGGCCACCACCTCCAGCGCCGCGGCCAGCGGCCGGGCCTCCCCGGTCACCGACACCGCCGCAGGCGGGTCCTGCCGGGCCGCGAGGCGGCGTACGGCGTCCGGCAGCGAGCCGGCGTCCAGGTCGGCGGGGGCGCCGCCCGAGACCAGGGCCCGGGCCTCGGCCAGGTTCTGCCGGGCGGTGGCGGCCATCAGCTCCAGGTGCCGGTGGGCCTGCTCCGGGTCGGTGTCCAGCTCCGACTGCACCGCCTGGACCAGCATCAGCAGACTCGTGAAGCCCTGGGCGAGGGTGTCGTGGATCTCGCGGGACATGCGTTCCCTTTCGGCATGGGCGCCCTGTGCGGCGGAGAGCCGGGCCACCTCCTCCCGGCTGGCGTCGAGTTCGGAGATCAGCGAGGCCCGCTCCTGGCTCTGCTCGATGATCCGGAGGATCCAGGCGCCGAAGAAGGAGGAGAAGGCGAGGGTGACGAACGAGCCGACCGCGTTGATGAAGACGATGTGGCCCTCCGGCCGCCACAGCAGTGCCCAGCCCGCCACCGGCAGCAGCGACACCACCGCCATCGCGCCGATCGCCCGGCGCAGGGGCAGCAGCATGAAGCAGTGCGGGGCGAGCGCGAAGGTGATCAGCCGGGTCTCGCCCACCAGGAAGGCGGCGGGCAGGAAGAGGGCCAGCATCACGCCCAGGTAGCGCAGGGAGAGCCGCGGTTCGGCCCCCGGATCCTTCAGGAGCAGGGGCCGGCCGGCCCACGCGTACCAGGGGATCAGCAGCGCGAGCAGGGCGGCGGCGGGGACCCGGTACGACAGCGCCGGGAAGTCCGCGCCCAGGACGAAGGCGACGGTCGCGGCCCACACGACGCCGAAGTAGAGGTCCCACGGCCCGAACGCGCGGTCCCAGACGTGGGATTCGCGGGCTCCGGCCGTACCGGTGAAGCCGTTCAGCCGTCGCGGCGGTTCTTCCACTTGAAGGTCAGCAGACACAGCACCAATCCTCCGACGACCCAGGCCCCCAGGACCAGGGCGACCTTTCCGTACTCCCAGCTGCCCGCCTGCTCCAGGACGGCCGCGGACTCCGGCAGGAACACCCCGCGCAGACCCTGGCACATCCACTTGAGCGGGAAGAGCGCGCCGATGTTCAGCAGCCAGTCCGGGATCGCGTTGACCGGGATGAACACGCCGGAGATGAACTGCAGGATCAGGAACGGCAGGACGACCACCGAGCTGGCGCTCTTGCCGGATTTGGGCAGGCTGCTGATCGCGATGCCGAGCAGGGCGCACCCGGTCAGGCCGAGGACGAAGATCCAGCCGAAGGTGAGCCACTTGGCGGCGGACGTCGGCAGGTCGAGGTCGAACAGGGTGGAGCCGACGAGCAGCAGGATCGCGGTCTCGGCGAGTCCGGTGGCCAGCACCATCCAGACCTTGCCGAGGAAGTACGCGGCCGGGGGCATCGGCGTCCCGCGCAGCCGGCGCAGCACCTTCTCGTCCCGTTCGACGGCGATCGAGATGCCGAGCGACTGGAAGCTGGTGGACATGATGCCCGCCGCGACCATGCCGGCCGCGTACAGCTGGGAGGCGGTGACCCCGGTGTTCTCCACGCTGTCGCCGAAGATCGAGGCGAAGAGGGCGAGGAAGACGATGGGGAAGGCGAAGGTGAAGATCATCGCGTCGCGCTGGCGCACGAACTGCCTGATCTCCAGGGCCCCGCGGCTCAGGCCCAGGGCCCAGGCGCCGGGCAGCGCCTTCGCGGCCGCGGCGGCCCGGTCGCCGGTCGTCACGGTGGTGGCGGTGCTCATCGTGCGTCCTCCAGCTGCTGTGCGGGCGTGGGTACGAGCTGGCCCGTGAGGCGCAGGTACACGTCCTCCAAGGTGGGCCGGCCGATCTTCAGCCCCGGGATCTCCCCGTCGAAGCGGGCCATGAGCTCGGCGACCGTACGGGTGGGGGTCTCGGTGGCGACGCTCTGCGGGGTGCCGTCGGCCCCGGTCCACTCGACGGTGGCGCCGGTTCCGAAGCGGGAGCGCAGCTCGGCCGGTTCGCCCTCGGCGACGACCTTGCCGCTCGCGATGACCGCGAGGCGGTCGGCGAGGGCCTCGGCCTCCTCCAGGTAGTGCGTGGTGAGCACGATGGTGGTGCCCTCGGCGGCGAGCAGCCGGATCAGGTCCCAGAACTGGCGGCGGGCCGCCGGGTCGAAGCCGGTGGTCGGCTCGTCGAGGAGCAGCAGCTCGGGACCGCCGATGACGCCCAGCGCCACGTCGAGCCGGCGCCGCTGGCCGCCCGAGAGGCCCTTCACCCGCTGCTCGCGCTTCTGCTCCAGGCCTACCAGGGCGATGACTTCGGCCGGATCGCGCGGGGCCGGGTAGTAGCGGGCGAAGTGCTCGACCGTCTCCCGTACCGTCAGTTCCGCGGGCGCCGACTCGTCCTGCCAGACGATCCCGACGCGCGAGCGCCAGGCCCGCCCGGCGGTGGCCGGGTCCGCGCCGAGCACGGCGACCTCGCCGCCGTCCCGTACCCGGTGGCCCTGCAGGATCTCCACCGTCGTGCTCTTGCCGGCGCCGTTGGGCCCGAGGAGGCCGAAGACCTCGCCCTGCCGGATCGTCAGATCGAGTCCGTCCACTGCGGTGACTTCGCCGTACTGCTTGCGAAGCCCCCGTACTTCCACCGCGTTGCGTGTCATGTCTCAAATGGTGTGGCGGAACCCGCTCCACCGGTCCCCCCGTGCGTACGTCCTTATGTCCACCGAACGGTGGACACGGGCTCAGTACGGCACAATGGCCGGTGCTTGTTGACCTTGCAGATGTGGAGCGGGCGGTATGACGACACGAGGTACGGACGCAGACACCGCCCCGCGGACGGTCGGCGCCAGCCGGGCACTCGCCCTGCTGCTGGTGATCACGGGCGCCGCGGGACTGCTCGCGGCCTGGGTGATCACGATCGACAAGTTCAAGCTGCTCGAGGACCCGAACTTCACGCCGGGCTGCAGCCTGAACCCGATCGTCTCCTGCGGCAACATCATGAAGAGCGAGCAGGCGTCCGCGTTCGGCTTCCCGAACCCGATGCTGGGGCTGGTCGCGTACGGGATCGTGGTCTGCGTCGGCATGAGCGTGCTGGCCGGGGCCCGCTTCCGCCCCTGGTACTGGCTGACCCTCAACGCGGGCATGCTGTTCGGCGTCGGCTTCTGCATGTGGCTGATGTACCAGTCGCTGTACAACATCAACTCGCTGTGCCTGTGGTGCTCGCTGGCGTGGGTCGCCACGATCTTCATGTTCTGGTACGTCACCGCGCACAACGTGCGGGAGGGCCTGCTGCCCGCCCCGGGCTGGCTGCGTTCCTTCCTCGACGAGTTCACCTGGGTGCTGCCGGTCCTGCACGTCGGGATCATCGGCATGCTGATCCTGACGCGCTGGTGGGACTTCTGGACCTCCTGAGGGCCTCCCGGGCCCGCGGCCCGCTGTCGGTGGGCTGTCGGTGGGCTCGCTTAGGCTTCCTGTGTGGAACCAGACCTGTTCACCGCCGCTGCCGAAGACCGCCGGGAGAAGGATCCGGCGAGCTCTCCGCTCGCCGTCCGGATGCGCCCGCGCACCCTGGACGAGGTCGTCGGCCAGCAGCACCTGCTGAAGCCCGGATCACCGCTGCGGCGGCTGGTCGGGGACGGGGCGGGCGGTCCGGCCGGTGCCTCGTCCGTGATCCTGTGGGGCCCGCCGGGCATCGGCAAGACCACCCTCGCGTACGTGGTGAGCCAGGCGACGCAGAAGCGGTTCGTGGAGCTGTCGGCGATCACGGCGGGCGTGAAAGAGGTACGCGCCGTCATCGAGGGCGCCAAGCGGGCGGCCGGCGGGTACGGCAAGGACACAGTCCTCTTCCTCGACGAGATCCACCGCTTCAGCAAGGCCCAGCAGGACTCGCTGCTCCCGGCCGTCGAGAACCGCTGGGTGACGCTGATCGCCGCGACCACGGAGAACCCGTACTTCTCGATCATCTCCCCGCTGCTGTCGCGGTCGCTGCTGCTCACGCTGGAGCCGCTGACGGACGAGGACCTGAGCGCGCTGATGCGGCGGGCGCTGACGGAGGAGCGGGGCCTGGGCGGGGCGGTGACCCTTCCGGCGGACGCGGAGGCGCACCTGCTGCGGATCGCCGGCGGCGACGCCCGGCGGGCGCTGACGGCGCTGGAGGCGGGTGCCGGTTCGGCGATCGCCAAGGGGGAGTCCGAGATCAGCCTCCGGACGGTGGAGGAGGCGGTCGACCGGGCGGCGGTGAAGTACGACCGGGACGGGGACCAGCACTACGACGTGGCGAGCGCGCTGATCAAGTCGATCCGCGGATCGGACGTGGACGCGGCGCTGCACTATCTGGCGCGGATGATCGAGGCGGGGGAGGACCCTCGGTTCATCGCGCGCCGCCTGATGATCTCGGCGAGCGAGGACATCGGGCTGGCGGACCCGACGGCCCTGCCGCTCGCGGTGGCCGCGGCGCAGGCGGTGGCGATGATCGGTTTCCCGGAGGCGGCGCTGACCCTCTCGCACGCGACGATCGCGCTGGCCCTGGCCCCGAAGTCGAACACGGCGACGACCGCGATCGGCGCGGCGCTGGCGGATGTCCGGGCGGGGCTGGCCGGCCCGGTGCCGACGCATCTGCGGGACGGGCACTACAAGGGCGCGGCGAAGCTGGGCCACGCGGTGGGGTACGTGTACCCGCACGACGTGCCGGGCGCGATCGCTGCGCAGCAGTACGCCCCTGATGCGGTGCACGGGAAGCGGTACTACGAGCCGACGCGGTACGGCGCGGAAGCGCGGTACGCGGACGTGGTGGAGAAGGTCCGAGAACGCCTCCGCGGCGGTGCCTGATTCCGTCTGCGGCGCCGCCGGCGGGGTCCGGCCCCGGACCCCCGCGCCTCAAACGCCGGCGGGGCTGAACTAAGACACCCCCTGGTGGCCCGCCGCCGCGAACAGGTGGTGCATCGCCCGGCGCAGCTCGCAGACGTCGCGTACCGGCGCCGGGAAGTCGAAGCGGGCGTCGAAGGAGGAGCCGTCGCCCGTGAAGCGGACTCGCAGGCCCAGCCGGTCCAGGGCCAGGGGGACCGCGGTCGCGGCGGCGCTCTCCCGCGGGCCCAGCAGCGCGCACAGGTCCGCGATCCGGTCGCGGTGCGCGGCGGCCAGGTGCTGGAGGAGCTCGGTCTCGTGGTTCACCATCGGGTCCGGCTCCGCCGTGGCCAGGTCCTCCGGGTCCACGTGCTCCGCGCCCCACAGGTCGTCCACCGAGATCTCGCCGACCTCCAGGCGCAGCATCACGAAGGACGGCCGGCCGTGCAGACCGAGGAGTTCACCCACCGGCCGGCGCTCCGCCAGCAGCGCCGCGCAGGCCGCGCGGTCGTCCCCGCGCACCTGCGTCAGCCACCCGGCGAGCCACGCACGGCCTCGGATACGATGGGGCACGGACACCGGCGCCACATCCGTGATCTCGATCACGGCAGTGAGGTCGTCGTCCTGGGCGTGAGCGGCTGCTCTGGCAGCCGCGGATTCCCCTGACACCAGGAGAATCACGTCCCCGTCCGGGGTGACGGTCCGCGCGGCCGGCATCCCTGTCCCGAACTCTGCCTGGTCAAGAGACCGCAGCTGGTCAACAGCACCCGGCAGCGTGAGGGATACTGAGGCGTTGGACTCTACGAGGGTTCGTACGCGTTCGGCTCCGGTGAGCTGCCGAACGCCTTCCCTGGGACGCGGCTGACCTTGCCTACCGTCGTCGAAAGCAGATCCTGTTTCGTTTGGATCTGAACTTCGATGCGCACTGGGCAGGGGGATCCCATGTGGTCGAGACATTACGTCCTCCTCGCTAAGGTAAGCCTCACCTAACTTACATGGAGGTAGGTTCCACGTGAACCAGAAGCGACCCAAGGTCAAGAAGTCGCGTGCCCTCGGCATTGCGCTGACCCCGAAGGCCGTCAAGTACTTCGAGGCCCGCCCCTACCCGCCGGGCGAGCACGGCCGTGGCCGCAAGCAGAACTCGGACTACAAGGTTCGTCTGCTGGAGAAGCAGCGTCTGCGCGCTCAGTACGACATCTCCGAGCGTCAGATGGCCCGCGCGTACGACCGCGCCAAGAAGGCCGAAGGCAAGACGGGCGAGGCGCTTGTCGTCGAGCTCGAGCGTCGCCTCGACGCCCTGGTTCTGCGTTCGGGCATCGCCCGCACCATCTACCAGGCTCGCCAGATGGTCGTTCACGGCCACATCGAGGTCAACGGTGGCAAGGTCGACAAGCCGTCGTTCCGTGTCCGCCCGGACGACGTCATCACCGTGCGCGAGCGCAGCCGCGAGAAGGTTCCGTTCCAGGTTGCCCGTGAGGGTGGCTACGCAGGCGAGGGCGAGACCCCGCGCTACCTGCAGGTCAACCTGAAGGCCCTGGCCTTCCGCCTGGACCGCGACCCGAACCGCAAGGAAATCCCGGTCATCTGCGACGAGCAGCTCGTCGTCGAGTACTACGCCCGCTGATCCAGCGGCCGTAGCCTCACAGGCTGGTCAGCCCGTCGGTTCCCCCTTGGGGGAGCCGACGGGCTTCCTGTTTTTCCGCGGGCCCGTACCGCCCGCCGTGCCCGACGCTTCCCCGGCCCTCGGCCGCGCCAGCGGTTCCACCGCCGGCTCCGGCGCCCGCAGCGCCCGCTCGACCGCCTCCTCCGCCGACAGGCTCCGGCCGTGCTGCGCGCACGCCTCGTAGCGCTCCGCCCCCAGCAGCTCGCCCGCCCGCTCCCGGCACATCAGCCGCGGGGCGTTGAAGTAGCCCGAGCCGAACAGCTGAAGGCCCACCCCGTCCCACATCGGCTCCGCCGCGCCCTGGAGCACGGCCGCCTCGGCCGGATGGCCCTCGGCCGCCGTGACCAGGGCCAGCAGCTCCACCGCCAGCACCAGCCCGACCAGGTCGCGGAAGGCGTGGTTGATCGTCACGCACTCGCTCAGCAGCCGCCGGGCCTCGGCCGTGGCCCCCGCGTCCAGCGCCGCGTACGCGAGGACGTGCAGGGCGTACGCCTTCGTCCAACGCTCCCCGCGCTCCTCGCAGATGTCCCGGACCTCCCGGCACAGCGAGAGCGCGCCCGCCAGATCCCCCTGGAAGGCCAGCGCCATCGCCAGCTCCACCTGGCACATCAGCACGTTGCTGTTCAGTTCCCCGGCGTCCCGGTACTGCTCCAGTGCCGAGCCCAGCAGCTCCCCGGCCCGCGCCATGTCGTCGGAGACCAGCGCCAGGCAGCCCAGCCGGTGCACCGCGTACGCCGCCGCCACCGGGTTCCCGGTCCGCGCCGCCCCGTCCCGGCACTCGTACAGGGCGCTCATCGAGGCCACCGCATCGCCCTGCAGGGCCGCCACGTAGCCCAGCACCCACAGCGCCTTCAGCCGCGACCCCGCGTGCTCCGACTCCGCCGGGCCGGGTTCCAGTGTCCGGTCCAGCCAGTACCGGCCCTCGGTGAGCCGGCCGCAGCCGGCCCAGTAGAACCACAGCGTCCCCGCCAGGTACTGCCCCAGATGGGCCTCGTCCGGATCCTCCAGACAGCACTCCAGCGCCAGCCGCAGATTCGGCAGCTCCGCCTCCACCAGCGCGGCCACCTCCTGCTGGCGCGGGCTGAACCAGTCCAGCTCGCACCAGGTCGCCAGCCCCACGTACCAGTCCCGGTGGCGCCGCCGCAGCCGCCCGGCGTCGCCCGACGACTCCAGCCACCCCGACCCGTACGCCCGTACGGTCTCCAGCATCCGGTAGCGCACCCCGGCCGCCGTCTCCTCCCGGGCCAGCAGCGACTGGGTGAGGAGCTCCCCGAGCACGTCCAGCACCGAGTCCACCGGCAGGTCCGCCCCCGCGCACACGTACTCGACGGCATCGAGGTCGAAGTGCCCGGCGAACACCGACAGCCGCGCCCACAGCAGCCGCTCCTGCGCGGTGCACAGCTCATGGCTCCAGCCGATCGCCGTACGCAGCGCCCGGTGCCGCGGCAGGGCCCCGCGCACCCCGCCCGTCAGCAGCGCGAACCGGTCCTCCAGCCGGGTCAGCACCTGCTCCGGCGACAGCGCCCGCAGCCGCCCCGCCGCCAGCTCCAGCGCCAGCGGGATCCCGTCGAGCCGGGTGCACAGCTCCACCAGTGCGGGCCGGTTGGCCGCGGTCACCGCGAAGCCCGGAACGGCGGCCGCCGCCCGCTCGGCCAGCAGCTCCAGTGCCTCCTCGGGGCCCGGCGGGGCCAGCGGGAAGGCCTGCTCCCCGTCGAGGTCGAGCGGCCGCCGCCCGGCGGCCAGCACCCGCAGGCCGGGGGAGCGGCGCAGCAGCTCCCGCACCAGCTCGGCGGTCTCGTCGACCAGCTGCTCGAACCCGTCCAGGACCAGGAGCAGCTGCCGCTCGGCCAGGTGCTCGGCCAGGACCCTCCGGGGCGGCCGCGTGGTGTGGTCGGTGAGCCCGAGCGACTCCGCCAGCGTGAGTTCGAGCAGCGCCGGATCGCGTACGCAGGACAGCTCGGCCAGCCATACGCCGTCGCAGTAGCGTTCCTTCGCAGCACCGGCTGCCTCGGCCGCTTCGGCCGCATCCCGGGCCGCCGCCAGCGCCAGCCGGGACTTGCCCACCCCGCCGACGCCGGTCACGGTGACCAGCCGGGAGGCCTCCAGCAGCCTCCCCACCTCGGCGAGTTCCGCACCCCGCCCGACGAAGCGGCTCAGCTCCGAGGGAAGATTGCCGCAGGTCCTCTGTCGTACGGGCCTCTGTCGCATGGGACACGGAGGGTACTGGTCCGAATGCGCTGCGTACAAGGTGGGTCCGCCGGACCGTGAATTCCGGTACGGCGGTGGATCTCCGGCGCGATAGGGTCGGAGAACGACTTTTCTACGTAGTGATCAACAGGCAGAGAGCGGTGCAACGTGTCCGGTGGAGAGGTGGCCGGGATCCTCGTGGCCGTCTTCTGGGCCATTCTGGTCTCCTTCCTCGCCGTGGTGCTGGTGAGGCTGGCCCAGGTGCTCAAGGCGACGACCAAGCTGGTGGCCGATGTGACCGACCAGGCCGTCCCGCTGCTGGCTGACGCCTCCACCACCGTCCGCTCCGCGCGCACCCAGCTCGACCGGGTCGACGCCATCGCGAGCGACGTCCAGGAAGTCACCTCGAACGCCTCCGCGCTGTCCTCCACCGTGGCCTCCACCTTCGGCGGGCCGCTGGTCAAGGTCGCGGCCTTCGGCTACGGGGTCCGCAAGGCACTGGGCAAATCCACGGAAGACGCGCCGCAGAAGGCGTCCCGACGCACCGTGATCGTCGGCCGTACGGTGCCGACGCCCCGGCGCCGGAAGCAGAAGGGCTGAAACCTCCGATGTTCCGCCGAGCCTTCTGGTTCACCGCCGGCGCAGCCGCCGGCGTGTGGGCCACCACCAAGGTCAACCGCCAGCTCAAGAAGCTGACACCGGAGAGCCTCGCCGCCCAGGCCGCCGACAAGGCCGTGGAGGCGGGCCACCGCCTCAAGGACTTCGCCCTCGACGTCAAGGCGGGAATGTCGCAGCGCGAGGACGAGCTGAACGACGCACTGGGATTGCACCAGGATCCCGACCGGCCCGACAACGTCACCGCCCTCCCCGGGCCGCGGCGGCTGCAGGCCATCCAGAACGACAAGACCACCCACTCGAAATTTTCGTACGACCGGAATGAGGACCACTGATGGAGTCGGCTGAAATCCGCCGCCGCTGGCTGAGCTTCTTCGAGGAGCGCGGTCACGCCGTTGTCCCTTCGGCGTCGCTCATCGCGGACGACCCGACTCTGCTGCTGGTCAACGCGGGCATGGTCCCGTTCAAGCCGTACTTCCTCGGCGAGACCAAGCCCCCGGCCCCGCGGGCCACCAGCGTGCAGAAGTGCGTCCGTACGCCGGACATCGAAGAGGTCGGCAAGACCACCCGCCACGGCACGTTCTTCCAGATGTGCGGCAACTTCTCCTTCGGCGACTACTTCAAGGAAGGCGCCATCAAGTACGCCTGGGAGCTGCTGACCAGCTCCGTGGCGGACGGTGGCTACGGCCTGGAGCCGGAGAAGCTCTGGATCACCGTCTACCTCGACGACGACGAGGCCGAGACGATCTGGCGTGACGTCGTCGGCGTCCCCGCCGAGCGCATCCAGCGCCTGGGCAAGAAGGACAACTTCTGGTCCATGGGCGTCCCCGGTCCCTGCGGCCCGTGCTCGGAGATCAACTACGACCGCGGCCCCGAGTTCGGCGTCGAGGGCGGTCCGGCCGTCAACGACGAGCGCTACGTGGAGATCTGGAACCTGGTCTTCATGCAGTACGAGCGCGGCGCCGGCGACGGGAAGGAAGACTTCCCGATCCTCGGCGACCTGCCGTCGAAGAACATCGACACCGGTCTCGGCCTCGAGCGCCTCGCGATGATCCTGCAGGGCGTGCAGAACATGTACGAGACCGACACCCTGCGCGTGGTCATGGACAAGGCCACCGAGCTGACCGGCGTGCAGTACGGCGCCGCCCAGAACACCGACGTCTCGATGCGCGTGGTCGCCGACCACATCCGCACCTCCGTGATGCTCATCGGTGACGGCGTCACCCCCGGCAACGAGGGCCGCGGATACGTGCTGCGCCGCATCATGCGCCGCGCCATCCGCAACATGCGCCTCATGGGTGCCACTGGTCCGGTCGTCCAGGAGCTCGTGGACGTCGTGATCAACACGATGGGGCAGCAGTACCCGGAGCTGGTCACCGACCGCAAGCGCATCGAGACCGTCGCGCTCGCCGAAGAGGCCGCCTTCCTCAAGGCCGTCAAGGGCGGCACGAACATCCTCGACACCGCCGTGACCGAGACCAAGGCCGCCGGAGGCACGGTCCTCTCCGGCGACAAGGCGTTCCTGCTCCACGACACCTGGGGCTTCCCGATCGACCTCACCCTGGAGATGGCCGCCGAGCAGGGCCTCTCCGTGGACGAGCCCGGCTTCCGCCGCCTGATGCAGGAGCAGCGCGACCGCGCCAAGGCCGACGCCAAGGCCAAGAAGACCGGCCACGCGGACATGTCCGCCTACCGGGAGATCGCCGACGGCTCCGGCGCCACCGAGTTCACCGGCTACGCCACCACCCAGGGCGAGTCCACCATCGTCGGCCTGCTGGTCAACGGCGTCTCCGCGCCCGCCGCCTCCGAGGGCGACGAGGTCGAGGTCGTCCTGGACCGCACCCCCTTCTACGCCGAGGGCGGCGGCCAGCTCGCCGACCAGGGCCGCATCAAGCTCGACTCCGGCGCCGTCATCGTCGTCCGCGACGTCCAGCAGCCGGTCCCGGGCGTCTCCGTGCACAAGGGCTCCGTCCAGGTCGGCGAGGTGACGGTGGGCGCCTCCGCGTACGCCGCCATCGACATCAACCGCCGCCGGGCCATCGCCCGCGCCCACTCGGCCACGCACCTGACCCACCAGGCGCTGCGCGACGCCCTCGGCCCGACGGCCGCCCAGGCCGGTTCCGAGAACTCGCCCGGCCGCTTCCGCTTCGACTTCGGCTCGCCGAACGCGGTGCCCGGCACGGTCCTCACCGACGTCGAGCAGAAGATCAACGACGTGCTCTCGCGTGAGCTCGACGTCACCGCCGAGATCATGAGCATCGACGAGGCGAAGAAGCAGGGCGCCATCGCCGAGTTCGGCGAGAAGTACGGCGAGCGCGTGCGCGTCGTGACCATCGGCGACTTCTCCAAGGAGCTGTGCGGCGGCACGCACGTCGCCAACACCGCCCAGCTGGGTCTGGTGAAGCTGCTCGGCGAGTCCTCCATCGGCTCCGGCGTGCGCCGTGTCGAGGCCCTCGTCGGCGTGGACGCGTACAACTTCCTCGCCAAGGAGCACACGGTCGTCGCCCAGCTCCAGGAGCTGGTCAAGGGCCGTCCGGAGGAGCTGCCGGAGAAGATCGCCTCCATGCTCGGCAAGCTGAAGGACGCCGAGAAGGAGATCGAGAAGTTCCGCGCGGAGAAGGTCCTCCAGGCCGCCGCCGGTCTCGCCGAGAACGCCCAGGACATCCGCGGCGTCGCCCTCGTCGTGGGCACCGTCCCGGACGGCACCGGCGCCGACGACCTGCGCAAGCTGGTTCTCGACGTCCGCGGCCGCATCCAGGGCGACCGCCCGGCCGTCGTGGCCCTGTTCACCACCTCGGGCGGCCGCCCGCTGACCGTCATCGCCACCAACGAGGCCGCCCGCGAGCGCGGTCTCAAGGCCGGCGACCTGGTCCGCACCGCCGCCAAGACCCTCGGCGGCGGCGGTGGCGGCAAGCCCGACGTCGCCCAGGGCGGCGGCCAGAACCCGGCCGCCGTTCCCGACGCCATCGCCGCGGTCGAGCGCCTCGTCGTCGAGACGGTCTGACCATGACTCTGCGCCGCGGCCGCCGTCTCGCCATCGATGTGGGGGACGCCCGTATCGGGGTCGCCTCGTGCGACCCCGATGGGGTGTTGGCCACACCGGTGGAAACAGTTCCGGGCCGGGACGTCCCCTTCGCCCACCGGCGGCTGCGGCAGCTCGTCGAGGAGTACGAACCACTGGAGGTCGTGGTCGGCCTGCCCCGCTCGCTCAGCGGGCGGGAGGGGCCGGCCGCGGCCAAGGTGCGCGCCTTCGCCACGGAACTCGCCAAGGGAATCAAGCCGGTGACGGTCCGTCTCGTGGACGAGCGGATGACCACGGTCACCGCCGCCCAGGGGCTGCGGGCCTCGGGGAGGAACGCGAAAAAGGGCCGTTCGGTGATCGACCAGGCGGCCGCAGTGGTGATCCTTCAGAACGCTCTTGAGACCGAACGGGTATCAGGTAATCCGCCCGGTGAGTGCGTCGAAGTGGTTGTCTGATCGCGATACGGTAACGTTCCGCGCGATGCGGCGGCATTCGAACAGTCGTCGCCCACTTCAGAGGCGGAACCGGGTGCCGCGGCGGATGTAGCCGCTGCCTCCGTCTCGCGGCTCTAGGGGATCGATGACTGAGTATGGCCGGGGCCGTGGCCCCGAACCGTGGCACCCGGAGGACCCCCTGTACGGGGACCAGGGGTGGACCGGGCACGAGGCCCAGCAGGCTCAGATGCCCTATGCCGGTGGCCCGCAGCAGCAGCATCCGCAGGAGCCGCAGTACCAACAGGACCCGCAGCAGTACCAGCAGAACCCGCAGTATCAGCAGAACCCGCAGTACCAGCAGGACCAGTACCCGCAGCAGTACATGCAGCAGGGGCAGTACCCGGAGCAGCAGCAGGGCTACGCCCCGCAGCAGCCCCTCCAGACCCAGCAGCTGCAGCAACAACAGCTGCTGCAGCCGCAGCAGCAGCCGGGCTATGACGGCCAGGGCTGGGACACCGGCCAAGGCCAGTACACCGGTGTCCCGCAGGCCGACCCGTACCTCGGCGCGGACCCGTACGCCCAGCAGCCCGTCGGCGGATACCCGGGCGAGGCCCCCGACCTCTACGCCACCCCCGAGGCCTACCCGCCGCCGCAGCCCCCGGGCCGGCGGCACCTGGTCACGGAGCAGGAGCCGGAGGCGGAGGCGGAGGCGGAGTACGCCGACGAAGAGGCCGAGGAGGCCTCGATCCTGCCCGGCGGCGGAGGCGACGACGATCCCGACGAGCCGAACGCCGGCGGACGCCGCGGCCGCTCGAAGGGCAAGCCCAAGCGCCGCAACGGCGCGGCCTGCCTGATCGCCGCCGTGGTCATCGTCGCCGTCATCGGCGGTGGCGGCTACTACGGCTACGACTACATCAAGTCCAAGTTCACCACCGGCGAGGACTACGCCGGTGAGGGCGAGGGCTCCGTCCAAATCGACATCCCCAAGGGCACCGGCGTCGGTGAGATGGGCCGCATCCTCAAGTCGCACGGCGTCGTGAAGAGCGCGGACGCCTTCGTCGCGGCCGCCAAGGCCAACCCCAAGGGCGGTGCGATCCAGGCGGGCTCCTACGTGATGAAGGAGCACATGTCGGGCAAGGCCGCCGTGGACCTCATGGTGAACGGCGCCGGGGTCAACGCCCTGGACGTCATCCCTGGCTGGAAGAACATCCAGGTCTACAAGGCCATCGACGAGAAGCTCAAGCTCAAGGAGGGCACGACCAAGGACGTCGCCTCCAAGGAGGCGAAGAGCCTCGGTCTGCCCGAGTGGGCCAACAACAGCAAGGACATCAAGGACCCGCTGGAGGGCTTCCTCTACCCGGCCCGCTACGACCTCAGCAAGGACGCGAGCCCCCAGTCGCTGCTCAAGCAGATGGTGGCCAAGTCCAACGAGGCCTACGCGAGCGCGGACCTCCAGGGGCAGGCGGCCAAGCTGGGCCTCGCCAACCCGCTGCAGCTCGTCACCGTCGCGAGCCTCGTCCAGGCCGAAGGCAAGTACCAGCACGACTTCGACAAGATCTCCCGGGTCGTCTACAACCGTCTGAAGCCGGGCAACACCGAGACGTACGGTCTGCTCGACTTCGACTCCACGGTCAACTACATCAAGGGTTCGAGCACCCTGGACGTCGGTTCCGTCAACGACCTCCGCAAGATCGACGACCCGTACAACACGTACAAGATCAAGGGTCTCCCGGCCGGCCCGATCGGAAACCCGGGCCCCGACGCACTCAAGTCGGCGATCAACCCGGCCACCGGCCCGTGGTACTACTTCGTGTCGGTGAACGAGAACGAGACGCTCTTCGCCGTGACGAACGCCGAGCACAACCAGAACCGCCAGAAGTACGAAGAGGAACGGAAGAAGGCAGGGCAGTGATACGCGCAGCCGTGCTCGGTTCACCGATCGAGCACTCCCTCTCACCGGTGCTGCACCGCGCCGCGTACCAGGAGCTCGGCCTCGTCGACTGGTCCTACGACCGCTTCGAGATAGACGAGGCCGCGCTCCCGCAGTTCGTCGCGGGCCTCGGCCCCGAGTGGGCCGGGCTGTCCCTGACGATGCCGCTCAAGCGCGCCGTCATCCCGCTGCTCGACGGCATCAGCGACACCGCCGCCTCGGTCGAGGCGGTCAACACGGTCGTCCTGACCAAGGACGGGCGGCGCCTCGGCGACAACACCGACATCCCCGGCATCGTCTCCGCGCTCCACGAGCGCGGCGTCGACAAGGTGGAGAACGCGACCATCCTCGGCGCCGGCGCCACCGCCTCCTCGGCACTGGCCGCCCTCGCCCGGATCTGCTCCGGCGAGGTCACGGTGTACGTGCGCTCCCGGGCGCGCGCCGACGAGATGCAGGAGTGGGGAGAGCGCCTCGGCGTGGCCGTCCGCACGGCCGACTGGGCGGACGCCGCCGACGGGCTCGGCGCGCCGCTGGTCATCGCGACCACCCCGGCCAGCGCCACGGACTGGCTCGCAGCCGCCGTACCGGCCGGCCCGGGCACCCTGTTCGACGTCCTGTACGACCCGTGGCCGACCGCCCTCGCAGCTGCCTGGTCGCAGCGCGACGGCCGCCTCCTCGGCGGCCTGGACCTCCTCGTCCACCAGGCGGTGCTCCAGGTCGAGCAGATGACCGGCCGCCACACCGCGCCGCTGGCCGCCATACGGGCCGCCGGCGAGGCCGCGCTGCGCGCCCGCCACTAGGTCGTGTCGTCAAAGTCCCGTCTGGCTGGCTGGGCCTGGCACGCACGCTCGCCGCGTTGTCGTCGGTCACCGACGTCCCCCAGCTACCGCTGGGAGGTGCCCCCACCGCGTCGCTTCCCTCCTCCGCCTTGGGCCCCGGCCGGCACACCTGATGCACTGCGGACACTGATCTTGCTCGCGTGAAACCGGACCCGCCAGGGTGGGGAGGGTGCACCGGCGTCCGCCAGCTGGACCGGAGGGCGGTGCACCGGCCCGGACGTGGGAGGATCGGGTAAGGCGGGTCCGGGCCGCGCACCCGGCCGCGCCGCAGCAGTACCAGGCGCGAGCATGAGGAGCATCGTTGAGCAGGTTGCGTTGGCTGACCGCCGGGGAGTCGCACGGTCCGGCGCTGGTGGCGACGCTGGAGGGGCTTCCCGCCGGCGTTCCGGTCACCACCGAGCTGGTGGCCGAACACCTGGCCCGGCGCCGGCTCGGCTACGGCCGTGGCGCCCGGATGAAGTTCGAGCAGGACGAGATCACCTTCCTCGGCGGCGTCCGCCACGGGCTGTCGCAGGGGTCCCCGATCGCCGTCATGATCGGCAACACCGAGTGGCCGAAGTGGGAGACCGTGATGTCGGCCGACCCGGTCGACCCCTCGCTGCTCAAGGAGACCGGCCGCAATGCGGCGCTGACGCGCCCCCGCCCCGGTCACGCCGACCTCGCGGGCATGCAGAAGTACGGCTTCTCGGAGGCCCGCCCGATCCTGGAGCGCGCCAGCGCCCGCGAGACCGCCGCCCGTGTCGCCCTCGGTGCGATCGCCCGGTCCTTCATCAAGGAGACCGCGGGCATCGAGATCGTCTCGCACGTGGTGGAGCTGGCCGCGGCCAAGGCCCCCTACGGCGTCTACCCGACCCCCGCCGACGTCGACAAGCTCGACGCCGACCCGGTGCGCTGCCTCGACGCCGACGCGTCGAAGGCGATGGTCGCGGAGATCGACCAGGCCCACAAGGACGGCGACACCCTCGGCGGCGTCGTCGAGGTCCTCGCGTACGGGGTGCCCGTCGGTCTCGGCTCGCACGTGCACTGGGACCGCCGCCTGGACGCCCGCCTCGCGGCCGCGCTGATGGGCATCCAGGCCATCAAGGGCGTCGAGGTCGGCGACGGCTTCGACCTGGCCCGCGTACCGGGCTCGCAGGCACACGACGAGATCGTCTCCACCCCCGAGGGCCTCAAGCGCACCTCCGGCCGCTCCGGCGGCACCGAGGGCGGTCTGACCACCGGCGAGCTGCTGCGCGTACGGGCCGCGATGAAGCCGATCGCGACCGTGCCGAAGGCCCTCGCGACCGTGGACGTGGCGACCGGCGAAGCGGCGGTGGCCCACCACCAGCGCTCCGACGTGTGTGCCGTCCCCGCCGCCGGCATCGTCGCCGAGGCGATGGTCGCCCTCGTCCTCGCGGACGCGGTCGTCGAGAAGTTCGGCGGAGACTCCGTCCCCGAGACCCGCCGCAACGTTCAGTCGTACCTCGACAACCTGCAGATCCGGTGACGGGCGGACCACTGGTCGTCCTCGTCGGGCCCATGGGGTCCGGCAAGTCCACGGTGGGGGCGCTGCTCGCCGAACGGCTCGGCGTCCCCTACCGGGACAGCGACGCCGACATCGTCGCGGCCCAGGGCCGCGAGATCTCGGACATCTTCGTCGACGAGGGCGAGCCGTACTTCCGTGAGCTGGAGCGGCAGGCGGTCGCCGCCGCGCTCGCCGAGCACACCGGAATCCTCGCCCTCGGCGGCGGCGCCGTCCTCGACGCGGGCACCCGGGAGCTGCTGGCCGGCCTGCCCGTCGCCTACCTGTCGATGGACGTCGAGGAAGCCGTCCGGCGCGTCGGCCTGGGCGCCGCGCGCCCGCTGCTCGCCGTGAACCCGCGCCGCCAGTGGCGCGAGCAGATGGAGGCCCGGCGCCCCCTGTACACCGAAGTCGCGCGCGTCGTGGTGGCCACCGACGACCGCACCCCCGAAGAGGTCGCCCAGGCGGTCCTCGACGCTCTGGAGTTGAAGGACGTATGACAGACCAGGTGACGCGCATCCAGGTCGGCGCCGTAGCCGGACACGACGCGTACGACGTGCTGGTCGGCCGACAGCTGCTCGGCGAGCTCGGCGCACTGATCGGTACGAAGGCCCAGCGGGTCGCCGTGATCCACCCCGAGGCGCTGGCCTCGACCGGTGAGGCACTGCGCGACGACCTGGCCGGGCAGGGCTACGAGGCGGTCGCCATCCAGGTGCCGAACGCCGAGGAGGCCAAGACGGCCGAGGTCGCCGCGTACTGCTGGAAGGCGCTCGGCCAGTCCGGGTTCACCCGCACCGACGTGATCGTCGGCGTCGGCGGCGGCGCCACCACGGACCTCGCGGGCTTCGTCGCGGCCACTTGGCTGCGCGGGGTGCGCTGGATCGCCGTACCGACCACCGTCCTCGCGATGGTCGACGCGGCCGTCGGCGGCAAGACCGGCATCAACACCGCCGAGGGCAAGAACCTGGTCGGCTCCTTCCACCCGCCGGCCGGCGTGCTCTGCGACCTGGCGGCGCTGGACTCGCTGCCGGTCAACGACTACGTCAGCGGCCTCGCCGAGATCATCAAGGCCGGTTTCATCTCCGACCCGGTGATCCTCGACCTGATCGAGGCGGACCCGGCGGCGGCCCGCACGCCCGACGGCCCGCACACCGCGGAGCTGATCACGCGCTCCATCCGGGTCAAGGCGGACGTGGTCTCCAGCGACCTCAAGGAGGCCGGGCTGCGCGAGATGCTCAACTACGGGCACACGCTCGCGCACGCCATCGAGAAGAACGAGCGCTACAAGTGGCGGCACGGCGCCGCCGTGTCCGTCGGCATGGTCTTCGCCGCCGAACTCGGCCGGCTCGCAGGGCGGCTCGACGACGCGACGGCCGACCGGCACCGGGAGATCCTCGCCGCCGTCGGCCTGCCGCTGACCTACCGCGGCGACCAGTGGCCCCAGCTGCTCCAGACCATGCAGGTCGACAAGAAGTCCCGCGGCAACCTGCTGCGCTTCATCGTCCTCGACGGACTGGCCAAGCCCACCGTCCTCGAGGGCCCCGACCCGGCGCACCTGGTCGCCGCGTACGGCGAGGTGTCGGCGTGAGCCGCAAGGTGCTCGTGCTGAACGGTCCGAACCTGGGCCGGCTCGGGTCGCGCGAGCCCGACGTGTACGGGGCCACCTCGTACGCCGGGCTCGTGGAGAGCTGCCGCGCACTGGGCGAGGAGCTCGGCTTCGACGTCGAGGTCCGCGAGACCAACGACGAGGGCGCGATCGTACGCTGGCTGCACGAGGCGGCGGACGGCAAGATCCCGGTCGTGATCAACCCGGGTGCCTTCACGCACTACTCGTACGCCATGCGGGACGCGGCCGCGCAGCGCACCGCGCCGCTGATCGAGGTGCACATCTCGAACCCGTACGCCCGCGAGGAGTTCCGGCACACGTCGGTCATCGCCTCGGTGGCGACCGGGACGGTGGCGGGCTTCGGCATCGGCTCGTACCGGCTGGCGCTGCGCGCACTGGCGGACGAAGTCTGACGGTGCTGGTGGGCGGCTCTGCCGCCGCGGTCATATAACGTTCTCGCATCAGTCGGTGGAACGAGACGGAGTGGCAGCGGATGCAGCAAGGAGTAGGGGGCGGCGGCGCGGGCTGGGGGCAGCCGGGACATCATCCGGCGGCGCCCCCGCAGCCGCCGATACCCCCTGCGCAGGGGTGGCCGGTGCCTGCGCCGCCGCAGGCACCGCCGCCGCACGTACCGCCGCCGTCCGGCCCTGAGGCCACGACGGGGCACATTCCGCTGCCGCCCGCGGTGCCCGGCACCGGCGGCGCCACGCTGGCCGTGCTGCTGATCGGCCCGGCGGGCGCGGGGAAGACCACGGTGGCCCGGCACTGGGCCAGCACCCGGCCGGTACCGACCGCGCACGTGAGCCTGGACGACGTCCGGGAATGGGTGTGCTCGGGCTTCGCGGACCCGCAGGCCGGCTGGAACGACCACTCCGAGGCCCAGTACCGGCTGGCCCGCCGCACCTGCGGCTTCGCCGCCCGCAACTTCCTGGCCAACGGGATCTCGTGCATCCTCGACGACGCCGTCTTCCCGGACCGGCCCGTGGTGGGCCTGGGCGGCTGGAAGCGCCACGTCGGCCCCGCCCTGCTGCCCGTCGTCCTCCTCCCCGGCCTGGAGATCGTCCTGGAGCGCAATGCGGCCCGCTCGGGGAACCGGCGCCTGTCGGACGAGGAAGTCGCCCGCATCCACGGCCGGATGGCCGGCTGGTACGGCTCCGGCCTGCCGATCATCGACAACTCGGACCTCGACGTGGAAGGCACGTCCCGGGCCCTGGACGAAGCCCTGGCCCGAGCCATCGCGGCACCCGCCTTCTGACCGCTCCCGCCCGGCCGGGCCCTCGTACGGGCGTGCTCACCAGGCCGGATGCGTGGGGCGCTCGTACGCTCGAAGACATGTCAGACGTGTACGCGGCCCGCAGGGGCCTGCTTCGCGACCGCTGTGCCGCCGCGGGGAACGCCGCCGCACTGATCACGCGTCCGGCGAACGTCCGCTACCTCGCCGGGGCGTCCCCGCCGGGCGCCGTCCTGCTCGTCGGGCCGGCCGGCGAGGACATGCTGTTCACGGTCGGCCCGCCCAGCGGCGAAGCCGAGGAGGGCCGCCTCGACGACCAGCTCAGACTCTCCGTGCTGTCCGCCCCCGGAAGCGACGCCGCCGTCGCGGCCGGCGACATGGCCGGCTCCCTGCGCGCCGAATCGCTGGCCGTCGAGGAGCACCACCTCACCGTCGCCCGGCACCGCGCCCTGCGCTCCGTCGCGCCCAAGCTGCGGCTCGCGGATCTCGGGACCTCCGTGGAGCAGCAGCGCCTCATCAAGGACGAGGAGGAGATCGCCTGCCTGCGGATCGCCGCCGAGATCGCCGACCAGGCGCTCGGCGAACTGCTGGAGTCGATCCTGGTGGGCCGCACCGAACGCCACCTCGCCCTGGAGCTGGAGCGCCGCCTCGTCGACCACGGGGCCGACGGACCGGCGTTCCCGACCTCCGTCGGCACCGGGCCGAACTCGGGCGGTTCCCGGCACCGGCCGTCCGACCGCCGGGTCGAGGAGGGCGACTTCCTCTCCGTCTGCCTCGGCGCCAACTACCGCGGCTACCGCTGTGAGATCGGCCGGACCTTCGTGATCGGCACCAGCCCGGCCGACTGGCAGATCGAGCTCTACGATCTTGTTTTCGCGGCCCAGCGGGCCGGCCGCGAGGCCCTCCTGCCCGGCGCTGCGTACCGCGAGGTCGACCGTGCCGCGCGCTCCGTACTGGACTCCGCAGGACACGGTGAATCCCTCGCTCCGTGGACCGGACACGGTGTCGGCCTCGAAATCGACGAGGACCCGCAGCTTGCACCTACGGCAATGGGTAAACTGGACGCTTGCGTGCCGGTCACCGTCGAACCGGGGGTTCACCTCCCGGGCCGGGGAGGTGTCCGGATCGATGACACGCTCGTCGTACGCCCCGAGGCGGACGGCGGTCCCGAGCTACTCACCATTACGACCAAGGAGCTGCTCGCGCTCTAGCCCGCTGCGGCGGGCTGTGCGCGCACCCGTGGTCTTCCAGTGCAGGAGATTCCGCAACCGTGGCTTCCACGAACGACCTCAAGAACGGCATGGTGCTCAAGCTCGACGGCGGCCAGCTCTGGTCCGTCGTCGAGTTCCAGCACGTCAAGCCCGGCAAGGGCCCGGCCTTCGTGCGCACCAAGCTCAAGCACGTGCTCTCCGGCAAGGTCGTCGACAAGACGTTCAACGCCGGCACGAAGGTCGAGACGGCCACCATCGACCGCCGCGACATGCAGTTCTCTTACATGGACGGCGAGTACTTCGTCTTCATGGACATGTCCACCTTCGACCAGCTGATGGTGGACAAGAAGGCTGTCGGCGACGCCGCCAACTTCCTGATCGAGGGCTTCACCGCCTCCGTCGCCCAGCACGAGGGCGAGGTGCTCTACGTCGAGCTCCCGGCCGCGGTCGAGCTCAAGATCGAGCACACCGACCCGGGCGTCCAGGGCGACCGCTCCACCGGTGGCACCAAGCCCGCCACCCTGGAGACCGGCTACGAGATCCAGGTCCCGCTCTTCGTCACCACCGGCGAGACGGTCAAGGTCGACACCCGCACCAGCGACTACCTCGGCCGGAAGAGCAACTAACCCGTGGCTGCTCGGAGCAATGCGCGCAAGCGCGCCTTCCAGATCCTGTTCGAGGCCGATCAGCGCGGGGTGCCCGTGCGCGAGGTCCTCGCGGACTGGATCCGCCACGCGCGATCGGACGACCGGCAGCCGCCGGTCAGCGCCTTCACGATGGATCTCGTCGAGGGTTACGCCGACAAGGTGAACCGCATCGACGACCTGATCGTCACCTACGCCGTGGACTGGGAACTCGACCGGATGCCGGTCGCGGACCGGAACATCCTGCGGCTCGGTGCCTACGAGCTGATCTGGGTGGACGACACCCCGGACGCCGTGGCCATCGACGAGGCCGTCCAGCTGGCCAAGGAATTCTCGACGGACGAGTCCCCCTCGTTCGTGAACGGGATGCTGGCCCGCTTCAAGGACCTGAAGCCGAGCCTGCGCCGGGGCGAGTAGCCCGCAGAGGTTCGGCGAGAACGGAGGGCCCGCAGCGCACATGCGCCGCGGGCCCTCCGTTTCTGCTTCCGCTTCCGTTCGTGCCCCTGCCGCGTCCGGAGACGCAAAACCGGCGTGGGCCGGGAGCCACGGCCGGCTCCCGGCCCACGCCGGTAACGTTTCTGCTGGTCCTGGGCGCGGGGACTAGATGTCCTCGTGCGCCACGGCGCGACGCGCATCCGCGTCGAGCACGCCCCAGCTGATCAGCTGCTCGGTCAGGACCGAGGGGGACTGGTCGTAGATGACGGCGAGGGTGCGCAGGTCGTCCTGACGGATCGACAGCACCTTGCCGTTGTAGTCCCCGCGCTGGCTCTGGATGGTCGCCGCGTACCGCTGCAGCGGACCGGCCTTCTCGGCGGGCACGCCCGCGAGGCGCTCCAGGTCGAGGCGCAGCTTCGGCGGCGGCTCGGCCGCCCCTCCGGGAGTCGTGCCCGGCAGGAGTTCCTGCACCGGCACCCCGTAGAAGTCCGCCAGCTCGGCGAGGCGCTGGACGGTCACGGCGCGGTCCCCGCGCTCGTACGATCCGACCACCACGGCCTTCCACCGGCCCTGGGACTTCTCCTCGACACCGTGGAGGGAAAGGCCCTGCTGGGTGCGGATGGCGCGGAGCTTGGCCCCGAGCTGTTTGGCGTATTCGCTGGACATAACGCTCCCGGACGCTGTGACGCTGTGACGACATGGACGCTGACGACATGGACCACGTGCGGCTCCGCCGCGCGGCTGGTAACTCACTGTGAGGTTACGCAGCGTTACTTGGATGCGTCAAGCCGAATGCTCTTCGACGCCCACGTACGAGGGGCGCGCACAGGCCCGGTGCCGGTTCCCCGCCAGGGTCCTGGTACCGTGGGAGACGTACATCAGACGTCCTTTAAGGTCCGTCCCGTGAGGCGGAGAAGGAGGTCCTTTTCATGGACGCTCAAGCTGCTCAGAACGTCGGTGCCCAAGGCATCGAGGCGATGCGCCCCGTGCTCGAGGCACAGGACATCGCGCGGGTACTGACCCGCATCGCCCACGAGATCGTCGAACGCGCCAAGGGCGCCGACGACGTGGTGCTCCTCGGCATTCCCACCCGCGGCGTGTACCTCGCCCGCCGGCTGGCCGCCAAGCTCGAAGAGATCACCGGCACGAAGATCCCGGTCGGATCCCTCGACATCACCATGTACCGCGACGATCTGCGGATGAAGCCCGCCCGCGCGATCGGCCGCACCGAGATCCCCGGCGACGACATCGACGGACGCCTCGTCGTTCTCGTCGACGACGTGCTCTTCTCCGGCCGCACCATCAGGGCCGCCCTCGACGCGCTCGGCGACCTCGGCCGCCCCCGCGCCGTACAGCTCGCGGTCCTCGTCGACCGCGGCCACCGCGAGCTCCCGATCCGCGCCGATTACGTCGGCAAGAACCTCCCCACGTCGCTGCGGGAGACCGTCAAGGTCCAGCTCCAGGAGGAGGACGGCCGAGACGCCGTGCTGCTCGGCCAGCGGACCGACACGGCAGCCGGGCTCTAGCCCGTACGAGTGAGGGCCCCCTCGGGGGGTCCGCGCCGAAGCCTGCCCTGCCCGCACTCCAGCCAGCCCGCCTGTCTGCCCTCCCCGACTTACGGAGCACCCAGATGAAGCGCCACCTCATCTCGGCCGCCGATCTCACCCGCGACGACGCCGTCCTCATCCTCGACACCGCCGAGGAGATGGCCCGCGTCGCGGACCGGCCGATAAAGAAGCTGCCCACCCTGCGCGGCCGCACGATCTGCAACCTCTTCTTCGAGGACTCGACCCGCACCCGGATCTCCTTCGAAGCCGCCGAGAAGCGCCTCTCCGCCGACGTCATCAACTTCGCCGCCAAGGGCTCCAGCGTCTCCAAGGGCGAGTCCCTCAAGGACACCGCCCAGACCCTGGAGGCCATGGGCGTCGATGCCGTGGTCATCCGGCACAGCGCCTCGGGCGCCCCCTACCGGCTCGCGACCTCCGGCTGGATCGACGCCCCGGTCATCAACGCGGGCGACGGCACCCACGAGCACCCCACCCAGGCCCTGCTGGACGCCTTCACCATGCGCCGCCGCCTGGTCGGCCGCGACGCCGGCCTCGGCAAGGACCTGAACGGCCGCCGCATCACCATCGTCGGCGACATCCTGCACAGCCGCGTCGCCCGCTCCAACGTCCACCTGCTGCACACCCTCGGCGCCGAGGTCACCCTGGTGGCCCCGCCGACCCTGGTGCCGGTCGGCGTCGAGGCCTGGCCGTGCGAGATCTCGTACAGCCTCGACGACGTGCTGCCGAAGTCCGACGCGGTCATGATGCTGCGTGTGCAGCGCGAACGGATGAACGCCGCCTTCTTCCCGACCGAGCGCGAGTACTCGCGCCGCTACGGCCTGGACGCCACACGGATGGCGCGGATGCCCGACGATGCCATCGTCATGCACCCGGGCCCGATGGTCCGCGGCATGGAGATCACCGCAGAGGTGGCCGACTCCGACCGCTGCACGGTCGTCGAGCAGGTCGCCAACGGCGTCTCCATCCGCATGGCCGTCCTGTACCTGTTGCTCGGAGGCTCCGAGCCCGCCGTCACCACCAGCTCCGCCCCGCGTACCGAGGAGAACAAGTAACCATGAGCAAGATCCTGATTCGTGGCGCGAAGGTTCTCGGCGGCGAGGCGCAGGACGTCCTGATCGACGGCGAGACGATCGCAGCGGTCGGTCAGAACCTGTCCGCCGAGGGCGCCACCGTCATCGAGGCCGAGGGCCAGGTCCTCCTCCCCGGCCTCGTCGACCTGCACACCCACCTGCGCGAGCCCGGCCGCGAGGACTCCGAGACCGTCCTGACCGGCACCCGCGCCGCCGCCTCCGGCGGCTACACCGCCGTCTTCGCCATGGCGAACACCTTCCCCGTCGCCGACACCGCCGGCGTCGTCGAGCAGGTCTGGCGGCTCGGCAAGGAGTCCGGCTACTGCGACGTGCAGCCCATCGGCGCCGTCACCGTCGGCCTCGAGGGCAAGCAGCTCTCCGAGCTGGGCGCCATGCACGAGTCCGCGGCCCGCGTCACCGTCTTCTCCGACGACGGCAAGTGCGTCGACGACGCCGTGATCATGCGCCGCGCCCTGGAGTACGTGAAGGCCTTCGGCGGCGTCGTCGCCCAGCACGCCCAGGAGCCCCGCCTCACCGAGGGCGCCCAGATGAACGAGGGCGTCGTCTCCGCCGAGCTGGGTCTGGGCGGCTGGCCGGCCGTCGCCGAGGAGTCGATCATCGCCCGCGACGTCCTCCTCGCCGAGCACGTCGGCTCCCGCGTGCACATCTGCCACCTCTCCACCGCCGGCTCCGTCGAGATCGTCCGCTGGGCCAAGTCCCGCGGCATCGACGTCACCGCCGAGGTCACCCCGCACCACCTCCTCCTCACCGACGAGCTGGTCCGCTCGTACAACGCGGTCTACAAGGTCAACCCGCCGCTGCGCACCGAGCGCGACGTGATGGCCCTGCGCGAGGCGCTCGCCGACGGAACGATCGACATCGTCGCCACCGACCACGCCCCGCACCCCCACGAGGACAAGGACTGCGAGTGGGCCGCCGCCGCCATGGGCATGGTGGGCCTGGAGACCGCGCTCTCCGTCGTCCAGCAGACGATGGTGGAGACCGGACTGATCGACTGGGCGGGCGTCGCCGAGCGCATGTCCTTCGCCCCGGCGCGGATCGGCAGCCTGGACAACCACGGCCGCCCCGTCTCGGCAGGTGAACCCGCGAACCTGACGCTGGTCGATACCTCGTACCGTGGTGTCGTGGACCCCGCACACTTCGCCTCCCGCAGCCGCAACACGCCTTACGAGGGCCGTGAGCTGCCGGGTCGCGTCACTCACACCTTCCTGCGGGGCCGGGCAACGGTCGTGGACGGGAATCTGGCGTGACACCTGCAGTAATCCAACTGGCCGCCGAGGCCGCCGAACGACGGTCGGCGGAGGTGACGGACTGGGGCGCCCGCATCGCGTGGGTGATCGGTCTGCTCGTCTTCATCGCGTTCGTGTACTGGCTGATGCGGCAGGGCTGGAAATGGCGCGGCGCCCTGCAGAGCGATCTGCCGGAGCTGCCCGCCGCCCCCGGCGGTCTCCCCGAGCACCGGCTGGCCCTGACCGGCCGGTACCACGGGTCCACCACCGCCGGGCAGTGGCTCGACCGGATCGTCGCCCACGGGCTGGGCATCCGCAGCCGGGTCGAGCTCACGCTCACCGACGCGGGCCTCGACGTGGTCCGTCCGGGTGCCACCGACTTCTTCGTACCGGCCGCGCAGCTGCGCGGCGCCCGCCTCGACAAGGGAATCGCGGGCAAGGTACTCACCGAGGGCGGTCTCCTCGTCGTCACCTGGGCGCACGGCGACAAGCTGATCGACTCCGGATTCCGCTCCGACCGCGCGGCCGAACACGCCGCCTGGGTCGAAGCACTCAATCTCATGAACCAATCCATCACGACGGAAGGCGCCGAACGATGACGACCTCCACCAGGGGAGCAGCCAAAGCTCCCGCCGTACTCGTCCTGGAGGACGGTCGGATCTTCCGCGGCCGCGCCTACGGCGCTGTGGGGGAGACCTTCGGCGAGGCCGTGTTCTCCACCGGCATGACCGGCTACCAGGAGACCCTCACCGACCCGTCGTACCACCGGCAGGTCGTCGTGATGACCGCGCCGCACGTGGGCAACACCGGCGTCAACGACGAGGACCCCGAGTCCTCCCGCATCTGGGTCGCCGGGTACGTCGTACGCGACCCCGCCCGCGTCCCGTCCAACTGGCGCTCGCAGCGCTCGCTGGACGAGGAGCTGGTCAAGCAGGGCGTCGTCGGCATCTGCGGCATCGACACCCGCGCACTGACCCGCCACCTGCGCGAGCGCGGCGCCATGCGCGTCGGCATCTTCTCGGGCGAGGCCTGGGCGCACGTCCGCGACGAGGCCCTGCTGGCGAAGGTCCAGGCCGCGCCGCAGATGAAGGGTGCGAACCTCTCCGCCGAGGTCGCCACCAAGGAGACGTACGTCGTCCCCGCCATCGGCCCCGACGGCGGAGCCGTCCCGATCGGCAAGGCGAAGTTCACCGTCGCCGCCGTCGACCTCGGCATCAAGGGCATGACCCCGCACCGGATGGCCGAGCGCGGCATCGAGGTGCACGTGCTGCCCGCCACCGCCACCGTCGAGGACGTGTACGCGGTCGCCCCGGACGGCGTGTTCTTCTCCAACGGCCCGGGCGACCCGGCCACCGCCGACGGCCCCGTCGCCGTCATGCAGGGCGTCCTGGAGCGCAAGACGCCGCTCTTCGGCATCTGCTTCGGCAACCAGATCCTGGGCCGCGCGCTCGGCTTCGGCACGTACAAGCTGAAGTACGGGCACCGCGGCATCAACCAGCCGGTGCAGGACCGCACCACCGGCAAGGTCGAGGTCACCGCGCACAACCACGGCTTCGCCGTGGACGCGCCGCTCGACAAGGTCTCCGAGACCCCCTACGGCCGCGCCGAGGTCTCCCACGTCTGCCTGAACGACCAGGTCGTCGAAGGCCTCCGGCTGCTCGACCAGCCGGCCTTCTCCGTCCAGTACCACCCCGAAGCGGCTGCCGGCCCGCACGACGCCGCGTACCTCTTCGACCGCTTCGTATCCCTGATGGAGGCCGAGCGTGCCTAAGCGCACCGATATCCAGTCCGTCCTGGTCATCGGCTCCGGCCCGATCGTCATCGGACAGGCCGCCGAGTTCGACTACTCCGGCACCCAGGCCTGCCGCATCCTCAAGGCCGAGGGCCTGCGGGTCATCCTGGTGAACTCCAACCCGGCGACGATCATGACCGACCCGGAGATCGCCGACGCCACGTACGTCGAGCCGATCACCCCCGAGTTCGTCGAGAAGATCATCGCCAAGGAGCGCCCCGACGCGCTGCTCCCCACCCTCGGCGGCCAGACCGCGCTCAACACCGCGATCTCCATGCACGAGCAGGGTGTGCTGGAGAAGTACGGCGTCGAGCTCATCGGCGCCAACGTCGAGGCCATCAACAAGGGCGAGGACCGCGAGCTCTTCAAGGGCGTCGTCGAAGCCGTCAAGGCCAAGATCGGCTACGGCGAGTCCGCCCGCTCGGTCATCTGCCACACGATGGACGACGTCATCAAGGGCGTCGACACCCTCGGCGGCTACCCCGTCGTCGTGCGCCCGTCCTTCACCATGGGCGGCGCCGGCTCCGGCTTCGCCCACGACGAGGACGAGCTGCGCCGCATCGCCGGCCAGGGCCTCACGCTCTCCCCGACCACCGAGGTGCTCCTGGAGGAGTCCATCCTCGGCTGGAAGGAGTACGAGCTGGAGCTGATGCGCGACACCAAGGACAACGTGGTCGTCGTCTGCTCCATCGAGAACTTCGACCCGATGGGCGTCCACACCGGCGACTCCATCACCGTCGCCCCGGCCATGACGCTCACCGACCGCGAGTACCAGCGGCTGCGCGACATCGGCATCGCGATCATCCGCGAGGTCGGCGTCGACACCGGCGGCTGCAACATCCAGTTCGCGATCGACCCGGTCGACGGCCGCGTCATCGTCATCGAGATGAACCCGCGCGTCTCCCGCTCCTCGGCGCTCGCGTCGAAGGCCACCGGCTTCCCGATCGCCAAGATCGCCGCCAAGCTGGCCATCGGCTACACGCTCGACGAGGTCCCCAACGACATCACCGAGAAGACGCCGGCCTCCTTCGAGCCGTCCCTCGACTACGTCGTCGTCAAGGCCCCGCGCTTCGCCTTCGAGAAGTTCCCGCTGGCCGACGCCACCCTCACCACCACCATGAAGTCGGTGGGCGAGGCCATGGCCATCGGCCGCAACTTCACCGAGGCCCTCCAGAAGGCCCTGCGCTCCCTCGAGAAGAAGGGCTCGCAGTTCACCTTCGTCGGCGACCCCGGTGACAAGGCCGAGCTGCTGGCCACCGCGGTCCGCCCGACCGACGGCCGCATCAACACCGTCATGCAGGCCATCCGCGCCGGCGCCACCCAGGAAGAGGTCTTCGAGTCCACGAAGATCGACCCCTGGTTCGTCGACCAGCTCTTCCTGATCAAGGAGATCGCCGACGAGCTGGCCGGCGCCGAGAAGCTCGAGCCCGAGCTCCTCGCCGAGGCCAAGCGGCACGGCTTCTCCGACGCCCAGATCGCCGAGATCCGCGGCCTGCGCGAGGACGTCGTCCGCGAGGTCCGCCACGCCCTCGGCGTCCGCCCGGTCTACAAGACGGTCGACACCTGCGCCGCCGAGTTCGCCGCGAAGACCCCGTACTTCTACTCCTCGTACGACGAGGAGTCCGAGGTCGCGCCCCGCACCAAGCCCGCGGTGATCATCCTGGGCTCCGGCCCGAACCGCATCGGCCAGGGCATCGAGTTCGACTACTCCTGCGTCCACGCCTCCTTCGCGCTCAGCGACGCCGGCTACGAGACCGTGATGGTCAACTGCAACCCGGAGACCGTCTCGACGGACTACGACACCTCCGACCGCCTGTACTTCGAGCCGCTGACGCTCGAGGACGTGCTGGAGATCGTCCACGCCGAGTCGCTCGCCGGCCCCATCGCCGGTGTCATCGTCCAGCTCGGCGGCCAGACCCCCCTCGGTCTCGCCCAGGCGCTCAAGGACAACGGCGTCCCCGTCGTCGGCACCTCGCCCGAGGCCATTCACGCCGCCGAGGACCGCGGCGCCTTCGGCCAGGTCCTCGCCGAGGCGGGCCTGCCCGCCCCCAAGCACGGCACCGCGACCACCTTCGCAGGTGCGAAGGCCATCGCCGACGAGATCGGCTACCCGGTCCTCGTCCGCCCCTCGTACGTGCTCGGCGGCCGCGGCATGGAGATCGTCTACGACGAGGCCCGCCTCGAGTCGTACATCGCCGAGTCCACCGAGATCTCGCCGACCCGCCCCGTGCTGGTCGACCGCTTCCTCGACGACGCCATCGAGATCGACGTCGACGCCCTCTACGACGGCACCGAGCTCTACCTCGGCGGCGTCATGGAGCACATCGAGGAAGCCGGCATCCACTCCGGCGACTCCGCCTGCGCCCTGCCCCCGATCACCCTCGGCGGCTTCGACATCAAGCGCCTGCGCGCCTCCACCGAGGCCATCGCCAAGGGCGTCGGCGTCCGCGGCCTGATCAACATCCAGTTCGCGATGGCGGGTGACATCCTCTACGTCCTGGAGGCCAACCCGCGCGCGTCGCGCACCGTCCCCTTCACCTCGAAGGCGACCGCGGTCCCGCTCGCGAAGGCCGCCGCCCGCATCTCGCTCGGCACCACCATCGCCGAGCTGCGCGAAGAGGGCATGCTGCCGAAGACCGGCGACGGCGGCACCCTGCCGCTCGACGCGCCGATCTCCGTCAAGGAGGCCGTCATGCCGTGGTCGCGCTTCCGCGACATCCACGGCCGCGGCGTCGACACCGTCCTCGGCCCGGAGATGCGCTCCACCGGCGAGGTCATGGGCATCGACTCCGTCTTCGGCACGGCGTACGCCAAGTCGCAGGCCGGCGCCTACGGCCCGCTGCCCACCAAGGGCCGCGCGTTCATCTCCGTCGCCAACCGCGACAAGCGCTCGATGATCTTCCCGGCGCGCGAGCTGGTCGCCCACGGCTTCGAGCTCATGGCCACCTCCGGCACCGCCGAGGTGCTGCGCCGCAACGGCATCAACGCCACCGTGGTGCGCAAGCTCAGCGAGGGCGAGGGCCCGAACGGCGAGAAGACCATCGTCCAGCTGATCCACGACGGCCAGGTCGACCTGATCGTCAACACGCCGTACGGCACCGGCGGCCGCCTCGACGGCTACGAGATCCGCACGGCGGCCGTGGCGCGCAGCGTCCCGTGCCTGACCACGGTCCAGGCGCTCGCCGCGGCCGTCCAGGGCATCGACGCGCTCAACCACGGCGGCGTGGGCGTCCGCTCGCTCCAGGAGCACGCGGAGCACCTGACCGCAGCCCGCGACTAGCAGCCCGTACGAGGAGGGGGACACGGATGCGCGATGCGCATCGGTGTCCCCCTCGTCATGAGCGCACAAGGGATCTTCTCGACATGTACAAACTCTTCTTCGACCTCGTCTTCAAGCGGATGGACCCGGAGCAGGCCCACTACCTGGCCTTCCGCTGGATCCGGCTCGCGGCCCGCACCCCGGTGCTGCGCACCTTCGCGGCGGCGGCCCTGGCCCCGCGCCACAAGGAGCTGCGCACCGAGGCGCTCGGGCTGCGCATGCACGGCCCCTTCGGCCTCGCGGCGGGCTTCGACAAGAACGCCGTCGCCATCGACGGCATGTCCATGCTCGGCTTCGACCACATCGAGATCGGCACGGTCACGGCGCAGGCGCAGCCGGGCAACCCCAAGAAGCGGCTGTTCCGCCTCGTGCCGGACCGCGCGCTGATCAACCGCATGGGCTTCAACAACGAGGGTTCCGCAGCCGTGGCGGCCCGCCTGGCGGCCCGCGTGCCCGTCTTCAACACGGTCGTGGGCGTCAACATCGGCAAGACCAAGGTCGTGCCGGAGGAGGAGGCTGTGGCGGACTACGTCGCCTCCACCGAGCGCCTGGCCCGCCACGCGGACTACCTGGTCGTGAACGTCTCCTCGCCGAACACGCCGGGCCTGCGCAACCTCCAGGCCACCGAGTCCCTCCGGCCGCTCCTGACGGCCGTACGGGAGGCCGCGGACCGCACGGTGACCGACCGCCGGGTCCCGCTCCTGGTGAAGATCGCGCCGGACCTCGCGGACGAGGACGTCGACGCGGT
Organism: Streptomyces sp. NBC_01296; assembly: GCF_035984415.1. NCBI lineage: Bacteria > Bacillati > Actinomycetota > Actinomycetes > Kitasatosporales > Streptomycetaceae > Streptomyces > Streptomyces sp. NBC_01296. The sequence continues at coordinate 6,872,329 of NZ_CP130720.1, forward strand.
CGCGGACCTGGCCCTGGAGCTCGGCCTGGACGGCATCATCGCGACGAACACCACCATCGCGCGCGACGGGCTGGGCCTGAAGTCCGCCCCCTCCCTCGTGAAGGAGACCGGAGGCCTGTCGGGCGCCCCGGTCAAGGAGCGCTCCCTGGAGGTCCTGCGCCGCCTGTACGCCCGTGTGGGCGACCGCCTGGTGCTCGTGGGCGTCGGGGGCATCGAGAACGCCGAGGACGCCTGGCAGCGGATCCTGGCCGGCGCGACCCTGATCCAGGGGTACAGCGCGTTCATCTACGAGGGCCCGTTCTACGCCCGCGCGATCCACAAGGGCCTGGCCGCGCGCCTGGCCGTCAGCCCGTACGCGACCCTCGCCGAGGCCGTCGGCGCCGAAACCCGAAAGGCCGCCCAGTGACCGAGACCCCCGTGACCGAGAGCGCCTCGACCGAGAGCGCCGTGACCCCCTTCGGCACCCGCCTGCGCGCGGCGATGGACTCCCGCGGCCCGCTGTGCGTGGGCATCGACCCGCACGCGGCCCTCCTGTCGTCGTGGGGCCTGAACGACGACATCGCGGGCCTGGAGAAGTTCTCCCGCACGGTCGTCGAGGCGCTGGCCGACTCGGTGGCCGTCTTCAAGCCGCAGGCGGCCTTCTTCGAGCGCTTCGGCTCGAAGGGCATCGCGGTGCTCGAGCAGACCGTGGCCGACGCGCGGGCCGCGGGCACGCTGGTCGTGATGGACGCGAAGCGCGGTGACATCGGCTCGACGATGGCCGCGTACGCGCAGACCTTCCTGTCGCCGTCCTCGCCGCTGTTCTCCGACGCCCTGACCGTGTCCCCGTACCTGGGCTACGGCTCGCTGCAGCCGGCGGTGGAACTCGCCCGCCGTTCGGGCACGGGCCTCTTCGTCCTCGCACTCACCTCGAACCCGGAGGGAGCGGAGGTCCAGCGCGCGGTGCGCGAGGACGGCCGCACGATCGGCGCGACCATGCTGGGCCACCTCGCGGCGGAGAACGCGGGCGCGGCGCCGATGGGCTCCTTCGGAGCCGTGGTCGGCGCCACGCTGGGCGACCTGTCGTCCTTCGACCTGGACATCAACGGGCCGCTGCTGGCGCCCGGCATCGGTGCGCAGGGTGCGACGGCGGCCGATCTGCCGGCGGTCTTCGGCGCGGCGGTCCGCAACGTGGTCCCGAACGTGTCGCGGGGCGTGCTGAAGCACGGTCCGGACGCCGCGGCCCTGCGTGCCTCGGCCACCCGGTTCGCGGACGAAATCCGCGAGGCGGTCTCCGTCTGAGGCGGTCCGGAACCCGTTCGGAAGTGCCGTCGGGCGGTCCGGCCGCCCCGCACGTCGTACGGTCTGACGAAATTCGAACGTCTTTCACCGGACAAAACCGGGGTGTTTTGTCCGTGATGTACGGTTCAGTGGAGGCTGACCAGGACTTTTCGTCCGTTCTCGCTGACTGGAGCCGCCTTGGCCGCTAGTCTCCGATCAGAGTGAACGAGCAGCGAACGAGTTCCACCGCTGTTCGGGCATTCGCCTGGTGTGGCGCCTTAGGGTTCCCCACTGGTCCGTATCCGACAGTTCGACATCCGAGGTGACGTAGGCGTGGCTCTTCCGCCCCTTACCCCTGAACAGCGCGCAGCCGCGCTCGAAAAGGCCGCCGCGGCTCGCCGGGAGCGGGCCGAGGTGAAGAATCGACTCAAGCACTCCGGCGCCTCGCTCCAAGAGGTCATCAAGACGGGCCAGGAGAACGACGTCATCGGCAAGATGAAGGTCTCCGCCCTGCTGGAGTCCCTGCCTGGCGTGGGCAAGGTCCGCGCCAAGCAGATCATGGAGCGCCTCGGCATCTCCGAGTCCCGGCGTGTCCGAGGTCTCGGTTCCAACCAGATCGCGTCTCTGGAGCGTGAGTTCGGCACTCCTGCCGGCTGACGCGTTGCCTGAAGTTCTCCCGGCGTTCTCAGGCAGTCCCGAGAACCTGGATAATCGCTTTATGGCAGCAGAGGTTCGTCCGCGGCTGACCGTGCTCTCCGGCCCTTCGGGGGTCGGCAAGAGCACGGTCGTCGCGCATATGCGCAAGGTCCACCCCGAGGTATGGCTCTCGGTGTCGGCCACCACCCGCAAGCCGCGGCCCGGTGAGCGACACGGAGTCCACTACTTCTTCGTCAACGACGACGAGTTCGACAAGCTGATCGCCAACGGCGAGCTGCTGGAGTGGGCCGAGTTCGCGGGCAACCGCTACGGCACACCGCGCGGCGCGGTGGCGGAGCGACTCGAGAACGGCGAGCCCGTTCTCCTGGAGATCGATCTCCAGGGCGCGCGACTCGTCCGCGAGTCGATGCCCGAAGCTCAACTCGTCTTCCTGGCGCCGCCGAGCTGGGACGAGCTGGTCCGCCGGCTCACCGGCCGCGGCACCGAATCGCCCGAGGTCATCCAGCGCAGGCTGGAGACCGCCAAGGTCGAACTCGCTGCCGAGTCCGAGTTCGACACCACCCTGGTGAACACCTCCGTCGAGGACGTAGCGCGTGAGCTGCTAGCCTTGATGGAAGTTGTTTGATCGTTGATCGATGTTCCATCGATCGATGCTTGATCATTCACCCAACTTCGGAAGGTAGAGCGTGTCCTCTTCCATCACTGCGCCCGAGGGCATCATCAACCCGCCGATCGACGAGCTGCTCGAGGCCACGGACTCGAAGTACAGCCTCGTGATCTACGCGGCCAAGCGCGCGCGTCAGATCAACGCGTACTACTCGCAGCTCGGTGAGGGCCTGCTCGAGTACGTCGGCCCGCTGGTGGACACCCACGTCCACGAGAAGCCGCTTTCGATCGCGCTGCGCGAGATCAACGCGGGTCTGCTGACCTCCGAGGCCATCGAGGCCCCGGCTCAGTAAGGCACCGAGCATTCCTTTCACCACAGGCCCGGCAGAACATCTGCCGGGCCTGTGGTGTGTCATAGACACGTACGACGATCAGCGATAGGGGCGTGTGTGGTGGATAAGCCGAAGGTCGTGCTCGGAGTCAGCGGCGGGATCGCCGCCTACAAGGCGTGCGAGCTGCTGCGCCGGCTGACCGAGTCCGGACACGACGTACGGGTGGTGCCCACGGCGGCGTCCCTGAACTTCGTGGGCGAGGCCACCTGGGCCGCGCTGTCCGGGAACCCGGCCGGCACGGAGGTCTGGGAGACCGTTCACGAGGTCCCGCACGTCCGCATCGGGCAGGGCGCCGACCTCGTCGTCGTCGCCCCCGCCACCGCCGACATGCTCGCCAAGGCCGCCCACGGCCTCGCCGACGACCTGCTCACCAACACGCTGCTCACCGCACGCTGCCCGGTGGTGTTCGCCCCCGCCATGCACACCGAGATGTGGGAGCACCCCGCCACCCAGGAGAACGTGGCGACGCTGCGCCGCCGCGGCGCCCTCGTCATCGAACCCGCCGTCGGCCGGCTCACCGGCAAGGACACCGGCAAGGGACGGCTGCCCGACCCCGAAGAGATCTACGAGGTGTGCCGCAGCGTCTTGAGAAGGCACAGCCTGGCGCGCGGCGTGGCCGAGCCCGACCTGGTCGGCCGGCACGTGGTGATCAGCGCGGGCGGCACGAGGGAACCGCTCGACCCGGTCCGCTTCCTCGGCAACCGCTCCTCCGGCAAGCAGGGCTACGCGCTGGCCCGCACGGCCGTCGCCCGCGGCGCCCGGGTCACCCTGGTGGCGGCCAACACCGCACTGGCCGACCCGGCCGGGGTGGACGTCGTACGGGTCGGGACGGCCGTACAGCTGCGCGAGGCGGTCCTCAAGGCGGCGGCGGACGCCGACGCCGTGGTGATGGCCGCGGCCGTGGCCGACTTCCGGCCGGCCGAGTACGCGGACGGCAAGATCAAGAAGAAGGACGGGCAGGATCCGGCGCCCGTGGCGCTCGTCCGCAACCCCGACGTCCTCGCGGAGATCTCGGCCGACCGGGCCCGGGAGGGCCAGGTCGTCGTCGGTTTCGCCGCCGAAACTGACAATGTGCTGGCGAACGGCCGGGCCAAATTGCTCCGCAAGGGGTGTGATCTTCTCGTCGTGAACGAGGTGGGCGCATCCAAGACCTTCGGTTCCGAGGAGAACGAGGCCGTGATCCTTGCCTCCAGTGGGGCCGAGACCCCGGTTCCCTATGGTCCGAAGGAAGCGCTGGCCGAGGTGATTTGGGACCAGGTCGCTCCACGGCTGGCTCCACGACGCGCCTGAGCGACGGCTCTTCTCGTAGCCGATTCCATGAGCCAGAATGGAGTGCCGCAGGTCACATGGCTCCCATTGGGCGAGACAGGTGGTCCGGCAAACGGTGGCGACCGATAAACTGCATTCGGAACGTGATCGGGCGCAGCCCCCGGTGTGGTTCCGCCAAATGATCAGCCAGCAGCCGCTGCAACCCCAGGGAGCGTTGTGTCCCGTCGCCTGTTCACCTCGGAGTCCGTCACCGAGGGTCACCCCGACAAGATCGCTGACCAGATCAGCGACACGATCCTCGACGCACTTCTCACCGAGGACCCGACCTCGCGTGTGGCCGTGGAGACCCTCATCACCACCGGTCTCGTCCACATCGCCGGTGAGGTGACGACGAAGGCGTACGCGCCGATCGCGCAGCTCGTCCGCGACAAGATCCTCGAGATCGGCTACGACTCGTCGAAGAAGGGCTTCGACGGCGCCTCCTGCGGCGTCTCGGTGTCGATCGGCGCGCAGTCCCCGGACATCGCGCAGGGCGTCGACACCGCGTACGAGAAGCGCGTCGAGGGCGACGAGGACGAGCTCGACAAGCAGGGCGCCGGCGACCAGGGCCTGATGTTCGGCTACGCGTGCGACGAGACCCCCGAGCTCATGCCGCTCCCGATCCACATCGCGCACCGGCTCTCGCGCCGCCTGTCCGAGGTCCGCAAGAACGGGACCATCCCGTACCTGCGCCCCGACGGCAAGACCCAGGTCACCATCGAGTACGACGGCGACAAGGCCGTCCGCCTCGACACGGTCGTCGTGTCCTCGCAGCACGCCTCGGACATCGACCTGGACTCGCTGCTCGCTCCGGACATCCGCGAGTTCGTCGTCGAGCACGTGCTCAAGGAGCTCGTCGAGGACGGCATCAAGCTCGACACCGACGGCTACCGCCTGCTGGTCAACCCGACCGGCCGCTTCGAGATCGGCGGCCCGATGGGCGACGCCGGCCTGACCGGCCGCAAGATCATCATCGACACGTACGGCGGCATGGCCCGCCACGGCGGCGGCGCCTTCTCCGGCAAGGACCCGTCCAAGGTCGACCGCTCCGCCGCGTACGCGATGCGCTGGGTCGCCAAGAACGTGGTCGCCGCCGGCCTCGCCTCGCGCTGCGAGGTCCAGGTCGCGTACGCCATCGGCAAGGCGGAGCCGGTCGGTCTGTTCGTCGAGACCTTCGGCACCGCCAAGGTCGAGGTCCAGAAGATCGAGGACGCGATCGGCCAGGTCTTCGACCTGCGCCCGGCCGCGATCATCCGCGACCTGGACCTGCTGCGCCCGATCTACGCCCAGACCGCCGCGTACGGCCACTTCGGCCGCGAGCTGCCGGACTTCACCTGGGAGCGCACCGACCGCGTCGACGCGCTGCGCACGGCTGCCGGCCTCTAGGCCCTCTCGGCACACCCCCGCCGCACGGCGGGCACGTACGGCCCCGGACCGCTGCTGGTCCGGGGCCGTAATTGCGTTGATCGGCCGGCGCCCCGGTGCCTACGCTGCCCCTGCCCTCCCGGTGCGCGGGGTGACGGCTTCATCTGGAGCCGGGCGCGAGCCCGGCGTTGAAGGACGGTTCCACCCGCCGCCGCCCGCCCTGATCTCGGGAGGGCGCCCACTGTCGGTGGTGTTTGGTAAGAATGCTGCTGTGAGCAGGGACAACGGCGAGAGCGAATCCGAGGCGGGCGGCCCGCCCGAGCAGCTCGCGCTGATGCGGGAGATGGTCGCCGAGGCGAAGGCCAAGGCGCCCAAGGCCAAGCCGCGCACCTGGCGGGGCGCCGCCCTCGCCAAGGAGCTGCCGGTCGCCCGGATCCTCGTCAACAAGGGCGTCCTCCACCTCGACCAGCTCTGGGACTACGCCGTCCCCGAGGAGCTCTCCGAGGCGGCACGGCCAGGAGTCCGCGTCCGGGTCCGCTTCGGCGCCGGCTCCCACCAGGTCCACGGCGGCCGCCGCGAGGGCGGCGGCCTCATCGACGGGTTCATCGTCGAGCGCCGCGCCGAAACCGACTACAACGGCGCCCTGGCCGCCCTCGCCCACGTCGTCTCGCCCGAGGTCGTGCTCACCCCGGGCATGCTGGCCCTGGCCCGGGCCGTCGCCGACCGGTACGCCGGCAGCCTGGCCGACGTACTCCAGCTCGCCCTGCCCCCGCGCAACGCACGCGCCGAGGCCAAGCCCTCACCCGAGCCGCTGCCCCCGCCCGCCGCACCCGAACCGGGCGGCTGGTCCCGGTACGGCTCCGGCCCCGCCTTCCTGAGGGCCCTCGCCGGCGGCGGCGCCCCGCGCGCCGTCTGGACCGCCCTGCCCGGCCCCGGCTGGGCCGACGAGCTGGCCCGGGCCATGGCCGCCACCCTCGCCTCCGGCCGCGGCGCCCTCGCCGTCCTGCCCGACGGGCGGACCGCCGCCCGGGTCGACGCCGCGCTGACCGCCCTGCTCGGCGACGGGCGGCACGCGCTGCTGACCGCCGAATCGGGCCCCGAGAAGCGCTACCGCCAGTGGCTCGCCGTGCACCGGGGCTCCGTCCGCGCCGTCATCGGCACCCGCGCCGCGATGTTCGCCCCCGTACGGGACCTGGGTCTGGTCGCCATCTGGGACGACGGCGACTCCAGCCACAGCGACGACCACGCGCCGTTCCCGCACGTACGGGAGGTGCTGGAGCTGCGCGCCGTCGGCGACGGCTGCGGATTCCTCGCCGGGAGCACGAGCTGCACCGTGGAGGCCGCGCAGCTGGTCGAGACGGGCTGGGCGCGGCCGCTCGTCGCCGACCGGGAGACGGTACGGGCCTGCGCGCCCCGGATCCGGACCGTGGGCGACGAACTGCTGGCCCGCGACGAGGCGGCCCGCGCCGCCCGGCTGCCGAGCCTGGCCTGGGAGACCGTACGGGAGGGGCTGAAGTCCGGGCCCGTGCTCGTCCAGGTGCCCCGGCGCGGCTATGCGCCCCGGCTGGCGTGCGAGCGGTGCCGCGCCCCTGCCCGCTGCAAGGTCTGCGCGGGGCCGCTGGAAGCCCCCGACGCACGGGATCTGCACTGCGGCTGGTGCGGCCGGCAGGAGACCGCCTGGCACTGCGAGGAGTGCGGGTCGTTCCGGCTGCGCGCCCAGGTGGTGGGCGCCCGGCGGACCGCCGAGGAGCTCGGACGCGCCTTCCCGGCCGTGCCCGTACGGACTTCCGGCCGCGACCACGTCCTGGACGAGGTTCCCGACCGGCCCGCCCTGGTGGTGTGCACCCCCGGCGCCGAGCCGGTCGCGGCGGGCGCCGGGTACGCGGCGGCGCTGCTGCTGGACGGCTGGGCGATGCTGACCCGGCCCGACCTGCGGGCCGGGGAGGACGCGCTGCGCCGGTGGATCGCGGCCGCCTCGCTGGTCCGGGGGGAGGGGCAGGTCGTCGTGGTGGCGGAGCCGACGCTGCGGCCCGTCCAGGCCCTCGTGCGGTGGGATCCGGTGGGCCATGCCGTACGGGAGCTCGCGGAGCGGGCCCAGCTCGGCTTCCCGCCCGTGTCCCGGATGGCGGCCGTGGCCGGCCGGGGCGAGGCGGTGGAGGCCTTCCTGGCCGGCGCCGGGCTGCCGGCGGACGCGGAGGTGCTGGGCCCGGTGCCGGTGCCGGGCCGGCGCGGGGAGCCGTCGCCGGGGGACCGGGCCCTGGTCCGCGTCCCGCCCGGCAGCGGGGCCGCGCTGGCGGCCGCGCTGAAGTCGGCCCAGGCGGCCCGGCTGGCGCGCGGAGTCCCGGCGGCGGAGGCGGTCCGGGTCCGGATCGACCCGCCGGACATCGGCTAGGCCCTGGCCGGGCGTGGGACGGGTTGCCGTCGTGCCCTGCAGGGGCCGTCGGACGGGCCGCGCCCGCGGTCTCCCGGCGGAGCCCGGCGATGCGGTGCTTGATCCGGCCGCGCACGGCACGGCGTGGACTCGTGCCGCGCCCTGCCAGGGCACAGATACGGCTCGTCCGGCAGGTGCCGGACGAGCCGTGGGCTCAGCCGATGCCCGGTCAGGGCTGGGGGCCGGCCGTCGGAGGTCGGCGTCCCGGCGGCGCGGCTGATCAGCCGTGGCGGAGGTCGCGGCGGACCGGCCGTGGCGGGTCAGCCGCTGCGGGGTCCGGGGAACGCCGCGGAGCGGGTCGCGGTCGCGGTCGCGGCCGCGGGCTGGGACTCCTCGCGCACCGGCTGCGGCGGGACCGAGCGGGCCGCCGGGACGGTGGGCAGCGGCCCCAGGGTCCGGGTGGCGGTGCCCTCGGCCAGCGGCTCCGCGGACTCCGCGGCCTGGGCCCGCCGGGCCCCGTACCGCCGGTGCACGGCCTGCTTGGTGACGCCGAGCGCGGAACCCACCGCGTCCCACGAGAAGCCGAGCGAGCGGTCGAAGTCCACCGCTGCGGTCACCAGCGTCTCGACGCTGTCCCGCAGCTCCTGCGCGAGACGTACGGTGGGCGCGGGCGCCCGGCCATAGACGACGAAGCCCGTGGAGGGACCGGAGCGGCGCGGGCGGTACACATTGCCGAGCTGGGCGGTGAGCGTACGCAGAGCATCCACCTGCCGGCGAACCCGCTCGATGTCCCGCACCAGGAGGTGCAGGCTGGCCCGTGCTTGGGCGTCGTGGGTGGCGTGGTCGGCCATGAAGAAGCCTCTCGAACCGGTGCTGAAGAGCGGATCGGGCCGCAGACACCGTTCTCAGCGCGGCCCGGTTTCGGTCAATCTCTCTTGACCAACGCGCCATACCGCACGGAAGTCACGCACCGGGGGCGTGTCGGCATATGCGAGAGGCGCGCGTGTGTGCCCACGCCCCCTGACGAGGCGTCCAGGACCCCCGAACGGACCCCGGGGGCGCCCGGCGATCGGGCCGGGCATCCCCAACGGCGCCGGGAACATAGACTGGTGCGCTGCTGACAGCCGAGATAGCGAGGTAGGACCCCAGTGAAGCTCGTCTTCGCAGGCACCCCCGAGGTCGCCGTGCCCGCCCTGGACGCCCTGATCGCCTCCGGGCGCCACGAGGTCGCCGCCGTCGTCACCCGGCCCGACGCACCGGCCGGCCGCGGCCGCCGGCTCATCGCCAGCCCGGTCGCCGAGCGCGCCGAGGAGGCCGGCATCGAGGTCCTCAAGCCGGTCCGGCCCCGCGACCCGGAGTTCCAGGCCCGGCTGCGCGAGATCGACCCGGACTGCTGCCCGGTCGTCGCGTACGGCGCGCTGATCCCCAAGAGCGCCCTCGAGATCCCCCGCCACGGCTGGGTCAACCTGCACTTCTCGCTGCTGCCGGCCTGGCGCGGGGCCGCCCCCGTCCAGCACTCGATCATGGCGGGGGACCAGGTCACCGGCGCCTCCACCTTCCTCATCGAGGAGGGCCTGGACACCGGACCCGTCTACGGGCACCTGACCGAGGAGATCCGGCCCACCGACACCAGCGGCGACCTGCTGACCCGCCTCGCCTTCGCCGGCTCCGGCCTGCTGGCCGCCACCATGGACGGCATCGAGGACGGCACCCTGCGCGCCGTCGGGCAGCCCGCCGACGGGGTCTCGCTCGCCCCCAAGATCACCGTCGAGGACGCCCGGATCGACTGGAAGGCCCCGGCGATGCGCGCCGACCGCATGGTGCGCGGCTGCACGCCCGCGCCCGGCGCCTGGACCGTCTTCCGCGGGGAGCGGCTCAAGCTGATCTCCGTCGGCCTGGTCGCCGACCGCACGGACCTGGCGCCCGGCGAGCTCGCCCCGGCCAAGAACAACGTGTATGTCGGCACCGGCTCGCACGCCGTGGAGCTGCTCTGGGTGCAGCCCCAGGGCAAGAAGCCGATGCGCGGCGCCGACTGGGCCCGCGGGGTGCGGATCGCTCCCGGCGAGCGCGTCGGCGCCGCGGACGTAGGCTGATCCGTACGCAGTCCGCAGCACCTCGTAAACCCGGAGCACCTTTCTCGTGAGCGAACAGTCCCGTCCCCCGCGCGGCGCCGCAGGCCAGCGGCAGGCCAAGCCGTACCGCCGCCCCAAGAAGGACCCCGTCCGGCTGCTGGCCTTCGAGGCGCTGCGGGCGGTGGGCGAGCGCGACGCGTACGCGAACCTCGTCCTGCCCCCGCTGCTGCGCAAGGCCCGCCAGACGGAGGGCTTCGAGGCCCGGGACGCGGCACTGGCCACCGAGCTCGTGTACGGGACGCTGCGCAGGCAGGGCACGTACGACGCGGTCATCAAGGCCTGCATCGACCGGCCGCTGCGGGAGGTGGACCCGCCCGTGCTGGACGTGCTCTCCCTCGGCGCCCACCAGCTGCTGGGGACCCGGATCCCCACGCACGCGGCGGTGTCGGCGAGCGTGGAGCTGGCCAGGGTGGTGCTCGGCGACGGGCGCGCCAAGTTCGTGAACGCCGTGCTGCGCAAGATCGCCGCCCACGACCTGGACGGCTGGCTCGAGCTCGTTGCCCCGCCGTACGAGGAGGACGCAGAGGAGCACCTCGCGGTGTACCACTCCCACCCGCGGTGGGTGGTCAGCGCCCTGTGGGACGCGCTCGGCGGCGGCCGGGCCGGCATCGAGGACCTGCTCGAGGCCGACAACGAGCGGCCCGAGGTCACGCTGGTGGCGCGGCCCGGGCGGTCCACGCCCGAGGAGCTGCTGGAGGCGGTCGGCGAGGACTCGGCGCTGCCGGGGCGCTGGTCGCCGTACGCCGTCCGGATGGCCGAGGGCGGCGAGCCCGGAGCGCTGGAGGCCGTCCGCGAGGGCCGCGCCGGCGTCCAGGACGAGGGCAGCCAGCTGGTGGCGATGGCCCTCGCGGCCGCGCCGGTCGAAGGCAGCGACGAGCGCTGGCTGGACGGCTGCGCCGGACCGGGCGGCAAGGCGGCCCTGCTGGCGGCCCTGGCAGCGCAGCGCGGCGCGTTCCTGCTGGCCTCCGAGAAGCAGCCGCACCGGGCCCGGCTCGTGGAGCGCGCCCTGGCCGGCAACCCCGGCCCGTACCAGGTCATCGCGGCGGACGGCACCCGGCCGCCGTGGCGGCCGGGCTCCTTCGACCGGGTCCTGATGGACGTCCCGTGCTCCGGCCTGGGCGCGCTGCGCCGCCGCCCGGAGGCCCGGTGGCGCCGCCGTCCGGAGGACCTCGAGGGCTTCGCCCCGCTGCAGCGCGCGCTGCTGCGGGAGGCGCTGTCCGCCGTCCGGGTGGGCGGCGTCGTGGGCTACGCGACGTGCTCCCCGCACCTGGCGGAGACCCGGGTGGTCGTGGACGACGTACTCAAGGGCCGCGGCGCGGGCGCCTCGCCGGTGGCGGCCGAACTGATCGACGCCAGGCCGTACATGGGGGGAGTCCCCGCCCTCGGCGACGGCCCGGACGTCCAGCTGTGGCCGCACCTGCACGGGACGGACGCGATGTACCTGGCACTGATCCGGCGTACGGGGTAGCGGCCGGTCCTTCCCGGGCACCCGTCCGGCATCCCAACTTCCGTGACATCTACATGAGTTGACTGGGCATCACCTACCCTGCTGGTCGAGCCGATTCGCTGCGGCGGGTCGTACGGGGAGGAGACCCATGGCTGACGTGGTGCCGTCGCAGGCCCCTGACAACGCGCTGGCCCGCGCCATCGTGGCGCGGGTCGCGCCGGGCGAGCTGCCGTTCTTCGAGGAGACGGTCGCGAGCCTGGACGGCAAGGGCCGCAGGGGCCGCGCGGGGACCCGCCGCAAGGACGACCCGCTGGCCTTCGGCGGAGCGGCCGAACTGGTCGTCACCAGCATCGCGTGCGGGGTCGCGTACGAGGTCGCCAAGGCGATGGGCGAGGGCATCGGGCAGAGCCTGGGCGACCGGGTCAGGCGGCTGTTCGGCCGACGGGACCCCTCCCGTGCGCCGGCACCGGCGGACGAGGCGGTACCCGCTCTGCCGGAGCACCGCATCGCAGAACTGGGGGCGGTCGCACGGCGGACCGCGCTCCTGCTCGGGCTGCCGCCGGACCGGTCGGACCTGCTGGCGGCGGCCGTGGCCGACCACCTCAGGGCAAGTGGCCGGGACCAGGGGTGAGCGCGCCCCTCTTACCCACCGGCGAGGGGAGGCGGGGCGGCCGGCCCCTGCCCTCCGGAACGCTCGTCGCCTTCGTCCTGCTGATCTGCGCCGTGGTCTCCTCGATGACCATCCTGCACCCCGCGTACGCCGACTTCCTGGCGGGCGACCGGGGCGAGACGAGCGCACCCAACGCCTGCATGCGTGCGGCCATCGAGCGGGCCGGGGGACTCGGCGCCTTCGTCAGGGGCCCCCGGGACGGCTCCTGCGACGGGAGCGACGACCACACCAGCGAAGGCATCCTGATCTCGTATGCGGTGCTCGCCGTGGCCACCGCCCTGCACTACTGGTTCCGCTCCGCGCGCCGGGCCCGGAAGCGGGGCGTCCGCGCGTTGGACGCGGAACGCTTCCCCGCCCTCCACGCAGAGATCGAGCGGCTCACCGCGGGGGTCGGGCAGGCCCGAGGCGTCACCGTCCTGGTCGACTTCCTCGATTCCGGGGTGAACGGGGTCACCTTCGGCCGCGCGGGACGCCGCCACATCGTGCTCAGCCGGGGCCTGGTCGCGCTGTACGAGGGGGACGCCGCGCAGCGCGAGGCGTTCCGTGCCGTGGTCCTGCACGAGCTGGCCCATCTGCGCAACCGCGACGTCGACATCACCATGATCACGCTTTCGCTGCTGCGCTGCTTCTTCGTCCTGATCCTGGGTCCCCGGGTGTTCGGGGACCTGTTCGGCGTGCTCTTCGTACCGGGCGGAGCCGTCTTTTTCGGCGCGCGCATCCTGGACGCGCTCGCGCTCTGGTGGGTGATCCGCGCCGCCCGCGGCATCGTCCTGCGGACCAGGGAGTTCCTGGCGGATGCCCGGGTGGTGGAGTGGCAGCGCGGATCCCCCCGCCCACTGCTCGGCGCCTTCGGGCTGGCAGCGCAGACGGCGCCGCGCAGCCGCCGGCCGTCCCGTACGCATCCCTCGTTCGCCGAGCGCAAGGAGTGTCTGGCGGACCGGTCCCGGCTGATGTACCAGGGCTTCGGCTTCGCCTTCGTCGTGGGCTTCTGCCTTCCGCTCGCGTGGGACCCGGTCTCCTCGATCACCGCGCAGTGGCGGGTCGGGGGAGGAGTCAAGGGCTGGTGGCCCGCCGAGCTGATCACCGCACTGGTCGTGCTGGTCCTCTTCCTGACGGTGGCGCGGGCCGCCCTGCACGACCTCGGCGGATCCGGCAGGCGCCCGCCGCGCGCCCGCTTCCGGACCGGCCTGGCCGTCGGGATCTGCGCGGGATACGCCGTCGCGCCCAGCGTCGTCGTCGACCACACGATGATGCCCGGGCTGCGGCCGGACGTGCAGGCCTCGGGCTGGCTGGTGGTGGCGCTGATCGGCCTCGGGTTCACCTGGTGGTGCGAGCTCCTCGCGAGGTCCTGGGCCGTGCCGCTGGCGCATGCCGGAACGGAGTTCCGCGGCGTCGCACTGCTGGGACTGGCCGCGGCGGCAGCGGCGGTTCTCGCCGCCTCCACGGTCTTCGAACTGCAGTGGCAGATCGAGATGGGCCAGTTCATGAGCGAGGACCTGGCCGCCCTGCCGGGGCCGGTGCACGCGGCGCTGTGGACGCTGGGGGTGGCGGCCTACCAGCTCTCGGATCCCGTGTGGTTCACCGTGGCCGCGGCCCTTCTGCTGGGCATCCCGCTCGCCGGGCGGCTGCGGGCGCGTGGCCTGGCCCGGCCGGGGCCCCCGCACGGCTCCGGCCGGCCCGCCTGACGTCCGCGCCCAGGGGTGCGGCCACGTGGCCGGTGTCATGCAGAGAACGTGCCGGAAGGCGATCTCTAAGGGCAGGTTAATTGTTCTTCGGGATTGATTAAGCACCGCTACGGCCGTCTCGAGTTCCGGGGTCGTGGCCGGAAGTGCGCGCAGGCATGGCAGGCTTGGGGCATGGCCGCTCAGATTTATCCCAGCATCCTGTCCGCCGACTTCGCACGCCTCGCCGAAGAGGTGAAGGCCGTGGAAGGGGCCGACTGGCTGCATGTCGACGTCATGGACAACCATTTCGTCCCGAACCTCACCCTCGGTATGCCCGTCGTGGAGTCCCTGAGCCGCGCCACGGACATCCCGCTGGATCTGCACCTCATGATCGAGGACCCGGACCGCTGGGCCCCGCAGTACGTCGAGGCCGGAGCCGGGTCGGTCACCTTCCACGCCGAGGCCGCCGCCGCGCCCGTGCGGCTCGCGCGGGAGATCAGGGCCAAGGGGGCGCGGGCCTCGATGGCGCTCAAGCCCGCCACGCCGATCGAGCAGTACGAGGACATCCTCCCCGAGCTCGACATGCTGCTGATCATGACGGTCGAGCCGGGCTTCGGCGGCCAGCCCTTTCTGGACATCATGCTCCCCAAGATCCGCCGTACCCGGGAGCTGATCGCCAAGCACGGCCTGGAGCTGTGGCTCCAGGTCGACGGCGGGGTCTCGGCCTCGACGATCGAACGCTGTGCCGAGGCCGGCGCCGACGTGTTCGTCGCCGGAAGCGCGGTCTACGGGGCGGTCGACCCTTCCTCCGCCGTACGTACCCTGCGGGAGCAGGCGGGCGTCGCGATCGCCGCGGCACCCTGGGCCTGCGACCACTGAAACAAGGGTTGGTGAACAGCTCGGTGAACGGAAGCTGTCCAGGCTGATCAACGGCCGCCGGATCTGACAGGATGAACGGCGAGTCGAGAGTGTGAACAGCAGTGAGGAGAACGCGGTGTCTGCAATGTCGGCGGGACGGTCAGCCCTGCGGATGGGACCCGCGGAGCTGGTGCAGGCGGCGGCCATGGCCCGCCGCTTCTACCTGGAGGGCAAGTCCAAGATCCAGATCGCCGAGGAGTTCGGCGTGAGCCGCTTCAAGGTGGCCCGGGTCCTGGAGACCGCCCTCGAGCGCGACCTCGTACGGATCGAGATCCGGGTCCCAGCCGAGCTCGACGCGGAGCGGTCCGACGCGCTGCGCTCCCGGTACGGGCTGCGCCACGCGGTGGTGGTCGAATCCCCGGCCGATGCGACCGAGGACGCGCCCGATCCGGAGAACCTGGGTGCCGTCGCCGCCGACCTGCTCGGCGAGCTGGTCAACGAGGGCGACGTACTGGGCCTGGCCTGGGGGCGGTCGACCATCCACATGGCCGCCTCCCTGCACCGGCTCCCGCAGTGCACCGTGGTGCAGCTGACGGGCGTCTACGACGCCGGTACGGCCGAGCGCGGGTCCGTGGAGGCCGTACGGCGGGCCGCCCAGGTCTCGGGCGGCGACGCGCACCCGATCTACGCGCCGATGCTGCTCCCCGACCCGGCGACCGCGGCCGCGCTGCGGAACCAGACGGGAATCGCCCGGGCCTTCGAGTACTTCGACAAGGTGACCGTCGCGGCGGTGTCGATCGGCTCCTGGGAGCCCGGGATCTCGACCGTCCACGACATGCTCACGGACGAGGAGCGGGCGCACTACGCCTCGCTGGGTGTCGCCGCCGAAATGTCCGCCCACCTGTTCGACTCTGAAGGGCGGCGCGTCGGGCGGGACCTCGGCGAGCGCTGCATCACCGTCGAGGCGGACCGGCTGCGCCGGATCCCCGAGGTCGTGGCGATCGCGGGCGGACTGCGCAAGGCCTCCGCGATCGGGGCGGTGCTCCGTTCCGGCCTGGTGACCAGCCTGGTCACCGACACGGCGGTCGCGGACTACCTGCTCACCGAGTCGGCCCCGGGGCTGCGTCCGGCGCTGGAGCGGGCCGACCCGGACGACTGATCCGGGGCGGCGGGCCGCGCGGCGGGCGCCGCGGGACGCCATGGGGCGGATGGTGCCGCAATTGAGATCCGAACAGCGGGCTGTGAGGCGGCCCGCGGGGCGCATACTGGTCTCAATGACAAAGTCAGCAGTACCTCGCCGCCATTTGCCGTCCAGCCCGTTCAAGGCCCCCGTGGAACCGCCGCTCCGGCAGTTCAGCGTCGGCGACCGGGTCTCTCACGATGAGCACGGCCTCGGCCGTGTCGTCGGTATCGAGGAGGGGATCGCTGTCCTGGTCGACTTCGGGTCGGTCCAGAAGAGAATTCTGAGCCCTTACACCAAGATGGCCGCCCTCTGAGGGTGCCGCCGTCGCGGAGACCGTTACCGCGCGATTCGCAAGCGAATCGGATATTTGGCACGATCGGTGCATGATCTTCAGGGACGTGCCCCGGTCGTTGCTGCGTTCTGTCGTGGGAGCGGTGTTCCTTTGCGTTGCGCTGATCGGCGTGGCGGGGTGCGGTGGAGAGAAGACCGCGCCCTCCGCCGCGGCCGGGGTGAGTTCAGGGGCTGACGCCTCTGCGCCCCTGTGGGCCAAGGGGATGGCCACCGTACGGGCCGATGCGCTGCCTGCTCAGGCGCGGGACGTGCTCGTACTCATCGACAAGGGCGGGCCGTACCCGTACCGGCAGGACGGGACCGTCTTCGGGAACTTCGAGAAGGCCCTGCCGAAGCAGAAGCGCGGCTACTACCACGAGTTCACGGTGAAGACACCGGGTGAGCGCGACCGCGGGGCCCGGCGGATCGTGACCGGTGAGGGTGGGGAGTTCTTCTACACGGACGACCACTACGACACGTTCAAGGCGGTTCTGCGATGACCCTGGACCCGCAGCCGCTCGCCCCGGCGCTCGCCACCGCCGAGAAGGCGGGCTGGACGACCCTACGGGTGGACCTGGCCGGTGTACGCGGCAAGGCCGAGCTGATGCGGCGGTGGGGGACGGCGTTGGCCGTGCCGGCGTGGTTCGGGGGGAACTGGGACGCGCTGGCCGATGCGCTGATCGACCTGTCGTGGTTGCCGCAGGCGCCGGGGCGGCTGGTGGCGGTGACGTCGTGGTCCTCGTACGCGCAGGCGCGGCCGGCGGACTGGGAGACGCTGCAGGAGGTTCTGGAGGGGGCGGTCGAGTACTGGCGGGACGCCGGGGAAGGGGCCTTGGCCGTCCTTCTGGCCGAGCCGCCGCCCGCCGGCTGAGGACCCGGACACGGCGGTGGGGGCGGAGGCTCTGCCTCCGCCCCCACCGGGACTGGGTCGAAAGAGACGACCTAGCTCTTCGGGATCCAAGGGGGCGTTTGGCCCCAGGACCAGACCGGGATCTTCGCCGCGTCCACCGGTGGGGGGTTGGGGCCCGAGTAGATCAGGGCCATGCGGGTGCCCCATTCGATGTAGTAGGCGAACACCGCTCGGAACTCGGGGTCCGCCGGGAGGCCGACCTCGTCGGCCGTGTCCATCAGCAGGTCCACCCAGCGGCGGCGCTGCTGTTCGGTGATGCCGCGGCCCAGGTGCTTGGTGGCCATGTGCTGGTGGCCGCCGTGGTGGGCCGTGTACTGCGCCGGGCCGCCGAAGACCTCCGACAGCCAGACGGCCACGTGCTGGGGGTGCTCCGAGTCCATGCCCGCGAAGACCGGGGCCAGGATCTCGTCCTGCAGGGCGTGCGCGTAGAAGGCGTCCGTGAGGCGGTTCATCGCCTCCGCGCCGCCCATCCACTCGTAGATGGTGGGAGTGGTGCCGGGTGTGGTGCTCATGACTGGGGTGCGGCCTTTCCGGGGCCGGCCACGTCGGTGACGCGGTAGTGCTGCATCTCCTCGATGGCCTTGACGTACGGGCGGATCGCGTTGAAGAACGCCGGGAAGTGCTCGCCCTTGCGGAATCCGTTGAGGTGGGCGTCGACCGACGTCCAGCGGATGCGGAGGATGTAGCGCTCCCGGTCGTTCTCCTCCTCGCAGCGGGCCAGCTCGTAGTCGATGCACTCGGGTGACGCGGCCAGGGCCTCAGCGGCCTGTCGGTACGAGTCCTCGAAGGCCTGCTGGTCGTCCAATGCGATCCGGTAGCGGATGTATTCGACGGTGGTGGTCATGGGGCGTGCCTCTCCCTGTGATCGAGTGCCGGTCGGCTCGCTGTCAGACTTGCGTGATCATGCCCGGGTGGGGAGGACTTTCCTCATTCCGACCCAGACTTCTGGGAGTCCGTGGTGTCGGAGGCCTCGGACGCGTCCGAAACGTCGGGGCCGGCCGCGCGGACCTGCTGCACCTTGGCCAGCGAGTCGCGGAGCTCGGTCAGCCACTCGTCCGTGTTGCGGCCGACGAGGCGGACGCACCAGGCGAGGGCGTCGGCCCGGCTGCGGGCGACCCCGCCCGCGACCAGGGTGTCGAGGACCTGGCGCTCCGGCTGGCGCAGGCGCGTCATCACCGGGACCGCCAGGTGCGTGAACAGGACGCGGTCGTCGCCGGCCTGGACGGCCCAGGCGACCTTGCGGCGGTAGAGCTCCTCCGCCTCCCGGGCGACCTCGATGCGCTGCTCGCGGGTGCGCTCGCGGAACTCCTTGACCGACTCGGTCGCCGGGATGGCTCCGACGACCGTGATCTCCTCGCGGTCGACCGCCACATCGACCAGGGACTCGTACACGTCCACCGGAAGGCGGTCCGCGAACCACTTGCGAAGCTGCTCGCTCTGCTCGGATGTAATCATGTAATCAACGTTGCATCCGATGGGATCGTGATCGCAAGCGATTCGTGTTCGCTCTCAGCCCATCGAGCGGTAGCGGTGGATCAGCGAGACCGCCATCGCGCCCTCGCCCACGCCCGACGCCACGCGCTTGACCGAATGGGCCCGGACGTCGCCGGCCGCGAAGACGCCGGGGACGCTGGTCTCGAGCGGGTACGGGGCGCGCTCCAGGCTCCACTCCGCCGGGAGCTCCCCGCCGTTGGCGATCAGGTCGGACCCGGTGAGCACGAAGCCGTACTCGTCGCGCTCGACCACGCCCGACAGCCAGTCCGTGTGGGGGCGGGCCCCGATGAAGGTGAACATGAACCGGGCCGGGACCTGCGTGTCCTCGCCCGTCGTCGAGTCGTGGAGGGTCAGCTGCTCCAGGTGTTCGTCGCCGTCCAGCCGGACCACCGTCGTACGGACCACGACCTCGACGTTCGGGGTGCGGTCGATCTCGTCGATCAGGTAGCGGGACATGCTCGCGTCCAGGGACTCGGCGCGGACCAGGATGGTCACCTTGGCCGCGTACTTGGCGAAGTGCACCGCCGCCTGGCCGGCCGAGTTCGCGCCGCCCACGATGAACACGTGCTGGGAGATGCACGCCGAGCTCTCGGTGGTGGCCGCGCCGTAGTACAGCCCGGCGCCCTCGAAGCGGTCCGCGCCGGGGGCCTCCAGGCGGTTGTACGAGACCCCGGTGGCCAGCAGCACCGTCTCGGCGCTGATCTCCGTGCCGTCGGCCAGGACCAGGATCTTCGCCGGGTCGTCCCGGGTCAGCGAGACCACCTCCACCGGGTGCAGGATCTCGGCGCCGAAGCGCGAGGCCTGGATGGTGGCGCGGCGGGTCAGGTCGCCGCCGGAGAGGCCCGAGGGGAAGCCGAGGTAGTTCTCGATCAGGCTGGAGGTGCCGGCCTGCCCGCCCGGGGCGCGGGAGTCCAGCATCAGCGTCGAGAGGCCCTCCGAGGCCGCGTACACGCCGGCCGCCAGACCCGCGGGTCCCGCGCCGACGATGACGCACTCGTAGTGCGGGCGGGACGCGGTCGTGGCCAGCCCCAGCCGCCGGGCGAGCTCCGTGTCGGCGGGCGCGGAGAGCACCGTCCCGTCCGGGAACCGGACGAGCGGGAGCGTCGCGTCGGGCTGGGCGGCGATCAGGGTCAGGGCCTCGGGATCCCGCTCGACGTTGAGGAACCGGAACGGCTGGCCGTTGCGGGTGAAGAAGTCCCGGACGGCGTGGGTGCCGGGGGAGACGAGGTGGCCGGCGACGATGATGCCGTCGTACGCGGGGCGGTAGGTGGCCAGCCAGTCCGAGAGCAGGTCGTCGAGGACCGGGAAGAGCCGTTCGTGCGGCGGGTCCCAGGGCTTGAGCAGGTAGTAGTCCAGCCGGACCCGGTTGATGGCGGTGATCGCCGCGTCCGTCTCGGCGTACGCCGTGAGCAGCACCCGGCGGGCGTCGGGGAAGCGGCTGACGGCCTCGAGGAGGAACTCGACGCCGGTCACGTCGGGCATCCGCTGGTCCACGAGGAACAGCGCCGGATCGTGGCCGCGCTCGTCGAGGGAGTCCAGGATCTTCAGGGCGTCGGCGGCCGAGGAGGCGCCGAGCACCCGGTAGCGGTCGCCGTAGGCGCTGCGCAGATCGCGGCGTACGGCCCGCAGTACCTGCGGATCGTCGTCCACGGCCAGGATGACGGGCTTCTTGCTCTCCGCGCGCTCGGCCGCGGCCGCCGTGGCGTGGGCGGTGGCGCTCTCCGGGGCCGCACTCATGCCGCGTCCAGCATCAGCTTGTCGGCGTAGCACCAGGCCCAGGTCTCACCGGGCTCGTGCGACGCGGCGATGGGGTGCTCGCTGGTGCGGTAGTGCTTGGTGGCGTGGCGGTTCTTGGAGGAGTCGCAGCATCCGACGTGCCCGCAGCTGAGGCACATCCTCAGGTGCACCCAGGTGTCGCCGAGGGCGAGGCACTCCTCGCAGCCCTCGGTGCCCGGCTTCACCGGACGTATCTGATCGATGTGTGTGCACAACAGGTCCGTCGTCATCGTCCCCGTCCCTCTCCTCGTCCTTCGTGCACCCCTGATTCACGGCGCGTCCAGACCATAGGGCGGTGCCCCCGTAATGGTTCACTGATTCGGCCGAAGTCAGGAAGTCCCGCGGCTACTTCATGACCTCCGGAAGCGACTACCTGAGGTGCCCGTGCGACCTGCCTTCCTACCTCACGAAGTCGCATACGGGCGCTTTGACGCAGGCCCCGGGCACAAGCAGTGTGGGTCACGCCAACGACAACAGGCGGCGCCTGGAGGAATCCGTGAGCAGAAAGATTCTGGTCATTGTCTCCGAACACGGTTACTGGGCCGAAGAACTGATAGGCCCCGTATCGAAGTTCGATGAGCGAGGCTACGAAGTCGTATTCGCCACGCCGACCGGAAAGCGTGCGCACGCTCTTCCGCCGAGCCTCGACGCGAACTTCATCGATCCTCCGCTGGGACGCTCGGTCACCACCGAGGAGAACGCCCGGCTGGGCCGGGAGTTCGAGCAGTCGAGCCGGCTGGACTCCCCGCTCGACATCGAGGCGTGGGTCCCCGAGCGGCCGTACACGAGCGACGAGGGCTATCTGCGCAAGCTCGAGCAGTACCACCGCGATCTGGACAAGCTCGAGGCCGACATCGCCGGCTACGACGCGGTCCTCATCGTCGGCGGCAGCGGGCCCATCGTCGACCTCGCCAACAACGAGCGCGTGCACGCCCTGATCCTGGCCTTCAAGAAGGCCGGCAAGGTCGTGGCGGCCGAGTGCTACGGCGTGGCCTGCCTGGCCTTCGCCCGGGACTGGGGCGACCGCAAGAGCATCATCTGGGGCAAGCACGTCACCGGCCACTGCAAGGAGTACGACTACAAGGACGGAACCGGATTCCTCGGTACCGACTTCAACATGGGCCCGCCGCCGTACCCGCTGGAGTACATCCTGCGCGATGCCACCGGGCCGCGCGGCGCCTATCACGGGAATTTCGGCCACCCGCTCTCGGTGATAGTCGACTTCCCGTTCGTGACCGGCCGTTCCACCCCCGATTCGTATCTGACGGGGCAGAAGATCGTGGAAGTCCTGGAGGACGGTCTCACCCGTTACGGGTGGTAGGGGGAATCATGAAAGCCACTCCCGGACGGGAAAGGCTGATCGAGCAGTTCAAGGCCGACGGCCTGAATGTGATGTTCGGAAATCCGGGGACGGTGGAACAGGGATTCCTCGACGCGGTGGACGCGGCGGAGGACTTCCACTACGTCCTCGCCCTCCAGGAGACCGTGGCCGCCGGCATCGCCGACGGCTACGCCCGGGCCACCGGGGGCGCGGCCCTGCTCCAGCTGCACTCCGGAGTGGGGCTGGGCAACGGCATCGGGATGCTCTACCAGTCGCTGCGCGGCCACACCCCGCTCGTCGTGGTCGCCGGCGACGCCGGGGTCCGCTACGACGCCATGGACGCGCAGATGGCGTCCGACCTGGTGGCGATGGCGAAGCCGGTGACGAAGTACGCGACCCGGGTCACCGACCGGCACTCCGTACTGCGCACCATCCGCCGGGCGGTCAAGATCGCCCTGACCCCGCCGCGCGGCCCGGTGTTCGTGGCGCTGCCGATGGACGTGCTGGACGAGCTGAACTCCGAGCCCGTCCTGCCCGCCACGGTGCCCCTCACGGACGTGGCGCCCTCGCCCGCCTCGGTGGGGCGGGCGGCAGAGCTGCTCGCCTCCGCGGAGCGGCCCGTGGTCCTCGTCGGCGACGGGGTCGCGCTCTCCGGGGCCCAGCGCGAACTGGCCGCCGTCGCCGAGCTGCTGGGCGCCGATGTGTACGAGGTGGACTCGTCCGAGGTGAACATCGCGGCCTCGCACCCGCTGCGCCGCGGTCAGACGGGCCACATGTTCGGCCCGCACAGCAAGGAGCTCGTCGCCGACGCGGACGGGGTGCTGATCGTCGGCACCTACGTCTTCCCGGAGGTGTTCCCCGAGCTGGAGAGCCCCTTCCGGGCCGGCGCGAAGGTCGTCCACATCGACCTGAACGCGTACGAGATCGCCAAGAACCACCCGGTGGACCTGGGCCTGGCCGCCGATCCCCGGCAGGCGCTGCGCGCGCTGGCCGGCGTACTCGAACGCCTGCTGACCCCGCAGCGGCGGGCGGCCGCGGCCGCCCGGCTCGACGCCCGCACCCGCGAGCGGGCGCTGTCCGCCAGGGGAGGGGAGAGCGAGCAGGACGGCACGCCGATGGCCGTCTTCCTGCGGACCCTGGCCGAACGCACCGGCGGGGACCTGATCGTCTTCGACGAGGCGCTGACCACCTCGCCGCTGGTGACCCGGTACCTGCCGCCGGAGCGTCCGGGCGACTACCACCTCACCCGGGGCGGCTCGCTCGGCGTGGGCTTCCCGGGGGCGGTCGGCGCCAAGCTGGCCCGTCCGGACCGCCTCGTCGTCGGGTTCGCGGGCGACGGCGGGTCGATGTACACGTACCAGGCGCTGTGGACCGCGGTCCGGCACGGCATCGACGCCAAGTTCGTGGTCTGCAACAACCGCAAGTACCGGCTGCTCGACGACAACATCGCCCAGTACTGGCGGGAGCGGGACATCCCGGAGCACGGCTTCCCGGGTTCCTTCGACCTCTCCCACCCCGAGATCGACTTCGCCGGGCTGGCACGGGCGCTCGGCGCCGAGGGGATGCGGGTGGAGAAGCCGGACGAGGCGGTCGCGGCCGTGGCCCGGATGCTCGACCATCCCGGTCCGTTCCTCGTCGACGTACAGATCTGACCCACCGCTGCGACCCACCGCACAGCACACCACCACGGACAGGAGGAGACCGCATGCCCGCCGAGCGGCTGACCGAGGAAGCGATCCGCACCTTCGCGGAGAACTGGTACGTGGCCCTGGACCAGCACCTTCCGCTGGACCAGGTGCTCCCGCTCATCACCGAGGACCTGGAGTTCAAGGTCCCCGAGGACACCTTCCTCGGACACCAGGGCTTCGGCCGCTGGTACGCGGCGGTCACGAACCGCTTCTTCGACGAGGTCCACACCGTCACCAAGGTGGAGCCCGTCATCGAGGGCGACCGGGCGATCGTCCGGGTGCTCGTCAACTGGCAGGCCAAGATCTGGGACCCGCCGGCCGCCCGCAGCCAGTGGCTCGGCTTCGATGCCGACCAGACCTGGACGGTCGTGGCCGGTCCCGACGGACCGCTGATCAAGCAGTACACCGTCAACGACCTGGCCCCGATGCCCGGTTCCGGCTCGCTCTGAGCACGGGCGCCGGCGAAGGAGAAGCGACGATGACCGAAGTGACACGGGAGCGGGTCGAGGCGGCGTACGCCGCCCTCGGCTCCGGCGACCGCGCCCGCATCCTCGAGTACTACTCCGAGGACCTGCGCTGGCTGGTGCCGGGCAACCACCCGCTGGCCGGCTGGTACGAGAGCCTGGACGCCTTCCTGGACCTGATGGGGCAGACGCACAAGCTCACGGGCGGCACCTTCCGCATGGACATCCAGTCCGTCCTCGTCGGCGAGGACTGCAGCGCCGACGTCTGCCGCAACGTCGCCCTGCGCGACGGCGCGGACCAGGGGAGCCGGTCCCCGTACGAGCGGATGGACTACCCGGTCTTCCACTTCATGCGGTGGCAGGACGGCCGGATCGTCGAGGGCCGCGACGGGCTCTTCGGGGACTCGGCTACCGCCTTCAGCCAGTTCTGGGCGCCGTTCGCGCCCGACGGAACCCGCCGGGACCGATAGGGGGAGGAGCGCGATGAGCGCTGTGGACGCACGACAGATCCTTGAGAAGTACTACGAGTACGCCAACGCCGGGGACTGGGACCGCTGGTGCGACCTGTTCGCCGACGACCAGGTCATGGACGAGCAGCTCGCCGGACACATCGAGGGCCTGGAGGTCCTGCGCTCGATGATGAAGGGCATGGGGACGATGTACCGGGTCTTCCGGAACGAGCCCGTGCACTTCCTCGTCGACGGGGAGAAGGCCGCGGCCGTCTCCCACCTCAGCGCCGTCAGCGCCTCCGGCGAGGCGATCGAGGCCGAGGTCATGAACTTCTTCCGGATCGTGGACGGAAAGATCGCCTACATGGCGAACTACCACGACACCGTCCCCTTCCAGGTGCTGAGCCAGGGCTGAGGGAGGCCGACTCGTGGCGATCGCCGAGAGCGAGAGAGAAGAGTACGACTACGTCATCGTGGGATCCGGCACCGCGGGCAGCGTCCTCGCGCACCGGCTCTCCGAGGACCCGGACGTCTCTGTCCTGGTCCTGGAGGCGGGCGGCAACCGCATCCCGCCCGAGGTGGACGACCCGTCCTCCTGGTACAAGCTGCTCGGCGGGCCCGTCGACTGGGGCTACACCAGCGTCCCGCAGCCCGGGCTCGACGGCCGCCGTACGTACGAACCGCGCGGCAAGGCCCCCGGCGGCAGCAGCAACCTGTACATCATGATGCACATCCGGGGCCACGCCTCGGACTTCGACAACTGGGCCTACCAGGGCGCCGCCGGCTGGGGGTACGAGGACGTCCTGCCGTACTTCGCCCTCCTGGAGGGCCAGGAGGACGCCACCGCGCCCACCACCGGCACCCGCGGCCCGCAGCGCATCACCAACGCCGGGCACCACGGCCCCAACCCGGTCTCCCGCGCCTTCATCGACGCGGCCGTCGAACTCGGCCACCAGGAGATCGACGACTTCAACACCGACGGGCCCCGGCGCGGCCTCTTCGGCACCGGCTGGCACCACATCGACGTGGCCGACGGGCGCCGCCAGGGCACCCTCGCCGCCTATCTGGAGCCCGCGCTGGAGCGCTCCAACCTGACGCTGCGCACCAGCGCCCAGAGCACCCGGCTGCTCTTCGACGGCGACACCTGCACGGGCGTCGAGTACGCGCAGCTCGCACCGCCCGCCGAGTTCCCCGGCCGGACCGTGCGCGACGGCCACAGCGCCACCGCCGGGCCCGGTCTGCGCTCCGTACGGGCCCGCCGGGAGGTGATCGTGGCGGCCGGGGCGATCGAGTCCCCGAAGCTGCTGCTGCTCTCCGGCATCGGGAACCCCGAGCAGCTGCGCGAGCACGGCATCGAGACGGTCGCGGCCCTGCCCGGGGTCGGCGAGAACTTCCACAACCACGTCCTGACCGGGCTGATGGCCGAGGTCACCCAGGAACTCCCGCCGCCGGCGCAGAACCTGTCGGAGAGCGCTCTGTTCCTCTCGTCCCGGCCCGGTCTGCCCGCGCCCGACCTGCAGATCGCCTTCGTCCACGTGCCGTTCGACGTGATCGTCGGCAAGGACCACCCGAACACGGTGAGCATCCTGCCCGGTGTCGTACGGCCCGTCTCGCGCGGCTGGATCAGGCTCGCGAGCGCCGATCCGCTGGCCCACCCGCTGATCAACCCGAACTACCTGGGCGACCGGTGGGACCTGGAGCGGATGGTGCAGGGCATCAAACTGGCCCGCGAGATCTTCGCGACCTCGGCCTTCTCTCCCTGGTACAAGCAGGAGCTCCAGCCCGGTCCCGGCTACGGATCCGACGAGGACCTGCGGACCTTCGCGAAGCAGAAGTCGGAGAGCTACCACCACCAGGCCGGCTCCTGCCGCATGGGCATCGACGACCTCTCGGTCGTCGACCCCGAGCTGCGGGTGCACGGCGTACGCAACCTGCGCGTCGTCGACGCGAGCGTGATGCCCGCGGTCCCGTCGGGCAACTGCCACACCGCCATCGCGATGATCGCCGAGCGCGCGGCGGACTTCCTGAGGGGGGTGTCCCGTGCCTGACGCCGTACTGCGCGAGGGTGCGCTGTCCGGGACCCGGATCGCGGTCCTGGTCGAGAGCGACTTCTACGAGCCGGAGATCTTCTACTACCAGCACCGGTTCGCCGAGGAGGGCGCCGAGGTCGACTTCCTGACCCGGCTGTGGGGCAACGACTCCATCACCTTCTCCGGGCACGAGTACCGGGCGCCGTTCACCGCCGACAAGTCCCTGGAGGGGCTGAGCGACGAGGACCTGCGCCGGTACGCGGCGATCATCGTGCCCTCGGGCATGGTGGCCGACCGGCTGCGCTACACCGAGGACGTCGACGTCCTCGCACCGGCGACCGAGCTGCTGCGCCGGGCCTTCGAGGAGCCGACGGTCCTCAAGGGGATCATCTGCCACGGCATGTGGCTGGCCGCCTCGATCCCGGGCAAGGTGCGCGGCCGCAAGGTGGTCTGCCACAACAACCTCATCGGTGACGTCCGGAACATGGGCGGCGAGTACGTCGACGAGGACGTGGTGGTGGACGGGGACCTGGTCACCGGCCGCACCGGCGCCCACCACCACCTGTTCGCCCGCCGGATCATCGAGCTGATCGCGGCGGGGCGGGGCCGGGGGGCCGCCTGATGGCCGGGATGGTCTGGTCGCACGTGGGCCTGAACTGCACGGACCAGAAGACCACCGAGGAGTTCTACACCCGGTACTTCGGCTTCACCCGGGCCAGGGTGGTCGACCTCGGGGAGGCACAGATCGTGTTCCTGCGCCGCGGGGACGCGTACCTGGAGCTCTTCGCGGCCGGCACCGAACCGGCCCGGCAGGCGCACGAGGACGGCCCGCAGGCCCCGGGCCGGATGCGCCACCTGGCCTTTCAGACCGACAGCGTGGACGCGTTCCTGGCCGAGCTGGGCGACGCGGCCGAAGTGACCCTGGGCCCGCTGGACTTCGACGACTTCATCTGCGGCTGGCGGACCGTGTGGGTCCGCGATCCCGACGGGGTGATCGTCGAGGTCAGTCAGGGATTCGAGGACGACCGCTCACACGACAAGGACGGTGCATGACATGGCGGACGCCGTGAGCTTCTCCTTCTCCGACACCATCGCGGGCTATGTCGGCCGCTTCGACTCCGAGTCCCGCCTGCTGCGGCTGAAGACCTCGGACGGCCGCGAGTTCGACGTCTCCCTCGCCGGGGACCCGAGTGCCGAGCTGGTCCGCAACCTGGACGAGCCGTACATCGACGCCTCCGGGCACATCGACGAGATGCTCTCGCCGGGCCGGTTCCTCTTCGTCTACGGCGTCCACTACCCGGAGCACGGGGGCCGCTTCGAGGCGAAGCGCCTGGTGTTCCTGGGCCGCGGCGCAGAGGACTACCGGTTCGAGGAGGCCAGCTGGTGGGTCAAGCAGATCGAGTCGCTGGCCGACTTCTACATCCGGGCGCAGTTCGGTGACGGACCGGTGGACTTCACCGAGTACCGCACCGAGATCCGGCTCGGCGGCGACAAGACCGCCAGCCACGTCCAGGAGACCGACACGATCTCCCGCCTGGTCTACGGCATGGCCTCGGCCTACCTGCTGACCGGCAAGGACGAGTACCTGGAGGTCGCCGAGCGCGGCACCGAGTACCTGCGCAAGCACATGCGCGTCGTGGACAGCGAGGAGGACGTGGTCTTCTGGTACCACGGCATCAGCGTCGACGGGGACAGCGAGCGCAAGCTGTTCACCTCGGAGTTCTCCGACGACTACGACGCGATCCCGATGTACGAGCAGATCTACGCGCTGGCCGGCCCGATCCAGACGTACCGCGTCACCGGTGACATCCGGATCAAGAACGACGCGGACGCCACCATCCGGCTGTTCGACAAGTTCTTCAAGGACCCCGAGCAGGGCGGCTACTACTCGCACATCGACCCGATCCTGTTCAGCGCGGACCACGAGTCCCTCGGCGAGAACGCCGAGCGCAAGAACTGGAACTCGGTCGGCGACCACGCGCCCGCGTACCTGATCAACCTGTACCTGGCGACCGGCGACCAGAGGTACGCCGACTTCCTCGAGTACACCTTCGACACCATCGCGGACAAGTTCCCGGACTACAAGAACAGCCCGTTCGTCCAGGAGCGCTTCTTCCGCGACTGGTCGCACGACACCGCGCACAGCTGGCAGCAGAACCGCGCGGTCGTCGGGCACAACCTGAAGATCGCCTGGAACCTGATGCGGATGAACTCGCTGAAGGCCAAGCCGGCGTACGAGGAGCTCGCCAAGAAGATCGGCGAGATCATGCCGGCCGTCGGCAGCGACGTCCAGCGCGGCGGCTGGTACGACGTCGTGGAGCGTGTGAAGGACGGGAACCAGGAGGCGTATCGTTTCGCCTGGCACGACCGCAAGGCCTGGTGGCAGCAGGAGCAGGCGATCCTCGCCTACCTCATCCTGAACGGCACGGTCGGTGGCGACGCCTTCCTGCGCGAGGCCCGGCAGGCGGAGGCCTTCTACAACACGTTCTTCCTCGACCACGACGAGGGAGCCGTCTACTTCAACGTGCTCGCCAGCGGTACGCCGTACCTGCTCGGCACGGAGCGGCTCAAGGGCAGCCACTCGATGTCCATGTACCACTCGGCGGAGCTCTGCTACCTGTCCGCCGTCTACAACAACCTGCTCATCAACGGGCGGGAAATGGACTTCCACTTCAAGCCCGACCCGACCAACCTGCCCGACCGCGTGCTGCGCGTCTCGCCCGACCTGCTGCCCGCGGGCTCGGTGCAGATCGCTTCCGTCGAGATCGACGAGAAGCCGTACCGGGACTTCGACGCCGACGGTCTCACCGTCCGGCTGCCCGACGTCCAGGGGCGGGTCAAGGTCAAGGTCCGGCTGCGCCCGGTGACTTCATAGCGCTCAACGGGGGGCGCCCCGACTAGAGGGGAAAGCAATGTCTCTGAACGTCAAGGAACGCCGCAACAAGGGCGGTACCGTCCTCGTCGCCACCGGCGAGATCAACAGTGAGACCTCCGGCCAGCTGCTGCAGTCCCTGCTGCCGCTGGTCCGCGAGGGCCGGCCGCTGCGCATCGACCTCACGGCCGTCACGTACGTGTCCAGCGCGGGCCTGCGCACCCTGCTCGTCGTCTACCGCGAGGCCCAGCACGCCGGGGTCGCGGTCACCCTGTACGGGGTGAGCGAGGAAGTCCGGTTCGTCATGTCGGCCACCGGCTTCCTCGACTTCTTCGAGACCGGCGAAGCAGCGGCCGCGGAGTCCAAGTCCACACTGAAGAGTGCGGTCGCGCGATGACCGAGGCCCAGTCCGAGCAGGTCCTGCGCGTCGACGCGTACCCGACCCACGAAGTGGGCGGGTACCGCGTCCGCGCGGGCAAGCCGTTCCCGTTCGGGGCCAACGTGGTCCCCGGCGGGGTCAGTTTCTCCGTCTTCTCCGACCAGGCGACCTCCATGACCCTGGTCATCTTCAAGCGCGGAGAGCCCGAGCCGATGGCCGAGCTGGAATTCCCCGAGGAGTTCCGCACCGGCAGCGTCTTCGCCATGACGGTCTTCGGCCTCGACCACGAGAACATCGAGTACGGGTACCGGGCCGACGGCCCCTACGACCCGGTGACCGGCCACCGCTTCGACGCCCGGCAGATCCTCTCCGACCCGTACGCCCGGCTGATCGCCGGCCGCGACGTGTGGGGCGTGGAGCCGGACCGCAGCCGCGGCTACCAGTACCGCTCCCGCGTCTGCCTCCAGGACTTCGACTGGGGCGACGACACGCCGCTGCGGCTGCCCGCCGAGGACCTCGTCGTGTACGAGACCCACGTGCGCGGCTTCACCCGGCACCCCTCCTCGCAGGTCACCGCCCCCGGCACCTTCGCGGGGCTGCGGGAGAAGATCCCGTACCTGAAGGAGCTCGGGATCAACTGCATCGAGCTGCTCCCGGTGTTCGAGTTCGACGAGAGCGACAACATGCGCTCCAACCCGGAGACGGGCGAGCACCTCTTCGACTACTGGGGCTACAACACCGTCTCGTTCTTCGCGCCCAAGGCCGGCTACGCGGCCACCGGACGCTACGGGATGCAGGGCGACGAGTTCCGCACCCTGATCAAGGACCTGCACGCGGCCGGCATCGAGGTCATCCTCGACGTCGTCTTCAACCACACCGCCGAGGGCAACGAGCAGGGCCCGACGATCTCCTTCAAGGGGCTCGACAACGCCACGTACTACATGCTCACGCCCGAGGGGTACTACTTCAACTTCAGCGGCACGGGCAACACGGTCAACTGCAACCACCCCGTGGTGCGCAACTTCGTGCTCGACTGCCTGCGCCACTGGGTCGCCGACTACCACATCGACGGCTTCCGCTTCGACCTCGCGGCCATCCTCGGCCGGGCCCTGGACGGCACTCCGCTGCCCAACCCGCCGCTGCTGGAGCTGCTCGCCTTCGACCCCGTCCTGCGGCACACCAAGCTCATCGCCGAGGCCTGGGACGCGGGCGGCCTCTACGAGGTCGGCAACTTCCCGGCGTACGGCCGCTGGGCGGAGTGGAACGGGAAGTACCGCGACACGGTGCGCAGCTTCCTCAAGGGCGACCCCGGGGTGACCGGTGAGCTCGCCACCCGGATCGCCGGCTCGCCCGACCTGTACTCCAGCCGCGGCACCTCCGCCTCGGTCAACTTCCTCACCGCCCACGACGGTTTCACCCTGGCCGACCTCGTCTCGTACAACGACAAGCACAACGAGGCGAACGGCGAGGGCAACAACGACGGCGGCAACGACAACGCCAGCTGGAACTGCGGGGCCGAAGGACCGACGGACGACCCCGAGGTCAACCGGCTGCGGATGCGCCAGATGAAGAACGCCCTGGCCATCCTCATGACCAGCCAGGGCATCCCGATGCTGCTGTCGGGCGACGAGGTCGCCCGCACCCAGCAGGGCAACAACAACACGTACTGCCAGGACAACGAGCTGTCCTGGTTCGACTGGAGCCAGGTCGACGACAACGCCGAACTGCTCCGGTTCACCCGGGAGATGATCGCGTTCCGCGGGCACCACCGCGAACTGCGCTCCACCTCCCACCCCACCGGCCAGGTCCGCGAAAGCCTCGGACTGCCCGACATCAGCTGGCACGGCGAGCGGGCCTGGCAGCCCGACTGGTCGGCGGAGAGCCGGCTGCTGGCGGTGGCCCGCTGCGGCACCGGGGACGACGACGTGGTGTACGTGGCCATGAACTCGCACTGGGAGCCGCACGACCTGGAGCTGCCCGCGCTGCCGCACGGGCGCAGCTGGCACCTGTTCGCGGACACCGGGGCCGAGGCCCCGCACGACATCCGCACCCCGGGCGGCGAGCCCGAGCTGGAGAACGCCGGGAAGTACCTGATCGGTCCGCGCTCGGTCGTGATCCTGGTCGGCCGGACGCCCGATCCCGAGCTCTAGCCGCCCTTGCCCTGACCCAACGCTCCCACCGTACGGCCGAAGGAGACCTCACATGCCGCTTTCCGTGTCCCTGAGCATCGAGGGCGACACCACCGTGATCGAGCTGGCGGGCGAGCTGGACGCCAAGACCGCTCCGGACTTCCACCAGACCATCGAGAAGGCCGCCGGGCACGGCACCGGCACGGTCGAGATCAGGATGGCCGGTGTCGGCTACATGGCCAGTGCCGGTCTGCGGTCCCTGGTCTTCGCCCAGCAGAAGGTGGCGAACCACGTGACCATCAAGGTGGTCGGCGCGATCGAGCCCGTGTCCCGGACCATCCGGACCGCCGGGCTGGACCGCAGCATCGTGCTCTCCGATGAGTGAATCGCATGAGTGACATGGTCGAACTGGCGAGGACGCCCGCCGAACTGGAGGTGCCCGCCACCGTGGGGTCACTGGGCGACATCGCCTCGTTCGTCCTGCGGCTGGCCGCCCGGGCGGCCCTGGACAAGGGCGCCGCGTACCGGATCCGGCTGGCCGTGGACGAGCTGGCCACGAACATCGTGATGCACGGGTACCGGGGCGGCGACGGGCGGATCACCGTCCGCGGCCGCTCCGGTCCCGGCCGGGTGCAGATCTCCCTCGCGGACTCCGCACCCGCCTTCGACCCCGTCGAGGGCTGCCTGCCCCCCGCCCCCGGGACTCCCCCCGAGCGGCGGCGGGTCGGCGGACTCGGCATCCACCTGGCGCTGACCAGCGTGGACGAATTCAGCTACGTACGCAGGGACGGCCGCAACATCAGCACGCTGACTGTGAACGCTGAGGGGACGGACCCATGCCCTCCACGACCGTGATCATCCTCGACGAGTACCCGCCGCCTCCGCTCGAGCTGCTCGACGCGCTGGAGTCGATGGACGCGGAACTCGTCGCCCGCACCCTGGCGGAGCTGCGCACCGGCCCGCTGGAGGGGCTGCCCGCCGCCGACGTGCTGCTCGCCCCGGCCGAGGCCGACGGGGAGTCGGTGCGCCTCGCGGTACGGCGGCTGCGCCGCTGGGGCGGGGCCCCCATCGTGGTCGTCTGGACGGTGACGGAGTTCGCCGCCCTGGAGGAGCACGTCCGGCTCGGCCACGACTACCTCGTACCGCCCTTCCTGCCCGCCCTCGTCGGGGCCCGGCTGCACAGCTGCTCGGAGCGCGCCGGTCTCGGCCGCACCCTGCGCGAAGCCGATGCCCGCGCCGAACTCATGGGCTACGAAAAGGAGTTGGAGATCGGCCGGGAGATCCAGGCCGGCTTCCTGCCCGAATCGCTGCCGGTCCCCGACGGCTGGGAGATCGACGTCCGGTTCCGGCCCGCCCGGCAGGTCGCCGGGGACTTCTACGACGTCTTCGAGATCTCCCGCGGCCGCCGCCTCGCCTTCGTCGTCGCCGACGTCTGCGACAAGGGGGTCGGCGCCGCGCTGTTCATGGCGCTCATCCGCTCTCTGCTGCGGCACACCGCGGAGAACAGCGGACTGCAGCACCTGGTGGCCGCCGGGCGGGCCGGCGGAAGCCGGCGGGTCCCCGTGGTCGGCGCGACACCGCTGCTCAACGCGGTCACCGCCACCAACGGCTACCTGACCCGCAACCACTTGAGACAGGGCTACTTCGCCACCCTGTTCTTCGGTGTGCTCGACCCGCTGACCGGCAGCCTCGTGTACATCAACGGGGGCCACAACGCGCCGCTGCTGCTGCGCGCCGAGGGCGGCGACCCGCTCGCCCTGGAGGTCACGGGGCCGGCCGTCGGGGTGCTGCCGGACTGCGTCTACACCCTCGGCTACGCCCAGCTGAACCCCGGGGACACCCTCTTCGCGTTCACCGACGGAGTGCCCGAGGCCCGCTGCCCGGCCGGCAACTTCCTCGGTGACGAGCGGATGCTGGAGCTGCTCGCCGGACCGCGGGTGAGCGGCAAGGAGGTGGTCGACCGGATGGACACCGCCGTGCGGGAGCACACGGGCACGGCCGAACAGCACGACGACGTCACCATGCTGGCCCTGCACCGGCCACGTGCGGCGCGGGGGCCGCATGCGGACCGGCCTGCGGCGGCCCGTACGGCGGTGGCCTGATGACCCGGACCATCGTGGTGCACTCGCACCGCGGCGGCACCGGGAAGTCCTCGGTACTGGCGAACCTGGCCCTGCTCATCGCGGGCGAGGGGCGCCGGGTGGGGGTGGTCGACACGGACATCCAGTCGCCCACCCTGGACCTGCTCTTCCGACTCGGCCCGGGCCCCTCCCTGGCCGACTACCTGCTCGGGCGCTGCGAGATCGAGGCCACGGCCCAGCAGGCCGGCGTGCCCGGACTGTACGTCGTACCGGCCCGGACCGGGACGGCGGCGCTGCGCGAGCTCATGACGAGCGGATACGACGTGGGGCTGCTGCCGGAGGGCTTCGACCGGCTGGCCGAGCACTACGCGCTCGACGTGCTGCTGCTCGACACCCACGCCGGGCTCAACAACGAGTCGGTGACCGCCATGGCGAGCGCCGACGTACTGATGATCATGGCCCGGGCCGACCGCATCGACCTCTCGGGAGTCGAGGAGACCATCGCCCTGGCCGGGCGGCTGCCCTGCCGGCGGACCTTGGTCATGAGCATGGCCCCCGAGGGCATCGACGGGGAAACGGTCCGCCGGCGTTGCGAGGAGGTGTACGGCGCCCCCCTGGCCGGAATCCTTCCCTATGTGCCGGAAATGGCCGCCCTGTGCGGTGAACGCATATTCGCAGAAGCTCATCCCGACCACCCCCTGGTCGGTGAATTCCGCACCATCATCTCCGCGTTGGACGCACCTCACGAAGTATCGCGCGCCTGACGCTCCCCCCTTACGCCCCCTGCGGGGGGCGTGTTGAATCGGCAGCGATTCCAGAACAAGGAGAGAAGTCATGAAGATTCTCGTCGTCATGACGGCCAAGGCAACGCTCCATCTGTTGGACGGGGAACAGCACCCCTCGGGATTCTGGGCCGAGGAATTCGTCGTTCCCTACACCCTCTTCAAGGCCGCAGGCCACACCGTGGAGGTGGCGACGATCGGGGGCCAGGCCCCCACCGTCGACCCGACCAGCATCGACCCCCAGTTCCTCCAGTGGGTCCGCCCCCAGGGCTCACCGGACGAGGACGCGGCCAACGCCGCCGAGTACGTCAGAGTCATCGAGAACACCCCCCAGCTCAAGAACCCCCTCGCCGTGGAATCCCTCACCGAGAAGGACATCGCCGACTACGACGGCATCTACGTGAGCGGCGGCCACGGCGCGATCGGGGACCTGCCCAAGTCCGACGAGCTCGCCCAGATCCTGCGGTGGGCCGTCGCCGCGGACAAACCGCTCGCCACCGTCTGCCACGGCCACACCTCGCTGCTCGCCCTGCGCGACGGCGAGGGCCACTGGCCGTTCGAGGGCTACCGGATGACGGCCTTCTCGCACAGCGAGGAGATGGTCACCAACATGGCCGGCCGGCTCCCGCTGATCCTCGAGGCCGAGCTCACCCGGCTCGGCGCGCGCTACGAGAAGGCCGAGGCGATCTGGGACTCGCACGTGGTCGTGGACCGCAAGCTCACCACCGGCCAGAACCCGTACTCCTCCAAGGCCCTTGCCGAGACGTTCCTGCAGCAGCTCGCCAAGGGATAGAAAGCCCCCGCATCCGACACCGGAAGGCAGCCATGACCAAGCGCGCGCTCAGCGACCAGCCCTTGGCCAACCCCGGGAAACTGTTCATCGGCGGCACATGGGTCTCGGCCCAGGACGGCCGTACCGAGCCGGACATCAGTCCCGTGGACGGACAGGAGATCGTACCGGTGGCCCAGGCCACCGCCGCCGACGCGGACGCGGCCGTGGCCGCCGCCCGCCAGGCGTACGAGGAGGGTCCCTGGAGCAGACTGTCCGCCCAGGAACGCGCGCTGCGGCTGAACCGGGTCGGTGAGCTCATCGAGCGCGACCTCGAGGAGATCGCCCTGCTGGAGACGGTGGACATGGGCAAGCCGTTCGCCTTCTCCAGCACGGTCGACGCCCCCATGGCCGCCCAGCTCATGCACTACTACGCCGGCGCCGTGACCCGCGTCGACGGCTCCTCGCGGGCCCCGGCCGGCGGGCAGCTCGCGTACACCCTGCGCGAACCGCTGGGCGTGGTCTGCGCGATCACCCCGTTCAACTTCCCGCTGCTGCTGTCGATGACGAAGATCGCCCCGGCGCTGGCGGCGGGCAACACGGTCGTCCACAAGCCCTCCCCGGCCACCCCGCTCACCGCGCTGAAGATCGCCGAGCTCTTCCAGGAGGCGGAGATCCCGGACGGCGTGCTGAACGTCATCACCGGTCCCGGCGTGGAACTGGGTGAGACCCTCACCGGCCACCCCGACATCGACAAGATCGCCTTCACCGGCTCCACCTCGGTCGGCCAGACGATCATCCGCAAGGCGGCGGGCACCCTGAAGAAGGTGACGATGGAGCTCGGCGGCAAGTCCGCCAACATCGTCTTCGCCGACGCCGACCTGGACGCCGCCGAGGAGCTGGCCTTCTTCGGCATCTACTACAACAAGGGCGAGATCTGCACCGCCGGCTCCCGGCTGCTGCTCCAGCGCCCCATCCACGACGAGCTGGTCGAGCGCCTGGTCCGGCGCGCCGCCGCCCTCAAGCCCGGCGACCCGCGCGACCCGGAGACCCTGTTCGGGCCGCTGGCACACCGCGGCCAGTTCGACAAGGTCAGCTCGTACATCGAGATCGGCGAGAAGGAAGGCGCCGTGCTGCGCACCGGCGGCTCCGGCTGGACCCCCGACGGGGCTTCCAGCCAGGGCCTGTACTTCCTGCCGACCATCTTCACCGGCGTCGACAACAGCATGCGGATCGCCCAGGAGGAGATCTTCGGGCCGGTCCTGTCGATCATCCCCTTCGACACCGAGGACGACGCGATCCGGATCGCGAACGACAGCGCGTACGGCCTCGCCGCCGGCGTCCACACCAAGGACCTGCGGCGCGCCCACCGGGTGGCCTCGCAGATCAAGGCCGGCACGGTCTGGGTGAATTGCTACAACCAGTACGACCCCTCGGTGCCGTACGGCGGCTACAAGGCCTCCGGATACGGACGCGAATGCGGACCGGAATCCCTCGAGAGCTACACCCAGACCAAGTCGGTCTGGATCGGCATGGACTGACCGACTGACTGACGTACCGACCGACTGACTCGCGATCGATCGACCGACCGAGTAGGAGCGGCAATGCGCACAGGCATCATCGGCACCGGGCGGATCGGTTCCACCCTCGCGCGGATCCTGGTGGCCGCCGGGCACGAGGTCTTATTGGCCAATGCCCGCGGCCCCAAGTCCATCGGCCCGTTACTGGCCGAACTGGGCCCGGCGGCCTCGGCGGCGCACCCCGCCGAGGTCGCCGACCGGGCCGAACTGCTGGTGCTGATGGTGCCGTACGCGAGCATCCAGGGGCTCTTTCCGACCGCGGCCGTGCAGGACAAGGTGCTGGTGGACGCCACCAACGCGTTCGGCGGCGCGGGCGCACCCGCGGATCTGGGCGACCGCAGTTCCAGCGAACTGGTCGCCGAGTGGTATCCCGGCGCCCGCGTCGTGAAATCCCTGAACACCATGCATTTCGAGACTCTCGCCGTCGCTGGGGGCACCTCCCGGGCGAAGCCCAGGGGGAGCACCGCGGGGGGCGAACGCCTGGCCCATTTCACGGCGGGCGACGACGAGAAGGCAAAGGAAATCGTCGCGGGAGTCATCACGGATCTGGGATTCGCCCCCGTCGACACCGGCTCGCTGCACTCCGGAGGAATTCTCCAGCAGCCCGGCGGGCCCCTTTTCAACCGGCCGCTCACGGAAGCGCAGGCGCTGGCATGGATATCTCACTGAACGTGAACGGAAGACCCGAGCAGTTCTCGGCCGAGCCGAACGAGCTGCTGGTGGAGCGGCTGCGCGACGGCCTCGGGCTGACCGGCACCAAGGTCGGCTGCGACACCGGCCAGTGCGGTACCTGCGTCGTCCGGCTCGACGGCCGGTCCGTCAAGAGCTGCCTGATCCTCACCGCGTCGGCGGCCGGCTCCCGGGTGACCACCATCGAGGGCGTCACCGAGCGGGGCGGCGAACTCACCGGCCTCCAGGAGGCCCTGCGCCAGGAGCACGGCACCCAGTGCGGGTTCTGCACCCCCGGCATGGTGATGGCCCTCGGCGAGCTCGTCGAGAACACCGCCGACCGCGAGGCGCCCACCGAGCCCGAGATCCGCGAGTGGCTCACGGGCAACCTGTGCCGCTGCACCGGCTACCACAGCGTCGTACGGGGCGTGCAGCGCGCCTGTTCCGCCGCCCGGGCCGAGATCCCCGAGGAGATCAGCGAGGGCGCCGCCGTCACTGCCTCCGCCGCGTCCGCCGCGTCCGCCTCGGCCTCCGCGTCCGGCAAGGAGGTGTGAGGGAGATGACCGCAGTGACGGGGGAGGTTCCCCTCCAGGGATCGGGCCTGCTCGGACAGCCGCTGGACGCCCGCGAGGATCCGCAGCTGCTGCGCGGCGAGGCCAAGTACGTGGCCGACATCGACCTGCCGGGCACCGCCCACATGGCGATCCTCGGCAGCCCGGTGGCCCACGCGAAGATCCTCTCCATCGAGACCAAGGCCGCCGAGCAGATGCCCGGTGTGCTCAAGGTGGCCACCGCCGCCGACTTCACCGACGTCATGCCGCTGCCCTGCATCTGGATCCCCGGCGGCGTCGAGAGCCACTTCCCGCCCCACCCCTACGGACTTCCCGGCGCCCGCCCGGTCCTGACCGGCGACGCCGTCCGGCACGTCGGCGACCCGATCGCCGTGGTCGTCGCCGAGACCCCGCGCCAGGCCGCCGCCGCGCTGGCCGCCATCGCCGTCGAGTACGAACCGCTGCCCGTGGTCACCCGGGCCGACGACGCACTCGCCGAGGGCGCGCCCCAGCTGCACGAGGCCGTACCGGGCAACCTGAACGCGTACTGGACCTGCGGCGACAAGGACCGCACCGAAGCGGCCCTCGCCGAAGCCGAGGTCACCGTCGAGCTCGACCTGGTCAACCAGCGCACCATCAACAGCCCCATCGAGCCGCGCGGCGCCGTCGGCGACTACAACGCAGCCACCGACGAGTACACGCTCTACGCCTCCACCCAGGGCCCGCACAACCACCGCTTCCTGCTCGCCGCGCTGGTCCTCGGCATCCCGTTCAACAAGCTCCGGGTGATCGCCCCGACCGTCGGCGGCAGCTTCGGCACCAAGGGCTACCTCTACCCCGACATGGCGCTGGTCCTGCTGCTCTCCAAGGCGCTCCGCCGGCCCGTGAAGTGGGTGGACACCCGCACCGGCCTGATGAACTCCACCGTCCAGGGCCGCGACCACCGCCAGCACGTGGTGCTCGCCGGCACCCGCGACGGCCGGATGACCGGCCTGTGGGCCACCAGCTACGCCAACCTCGGCGCGTACCCCTCCACCATCGGCCCCGGTGTCGCCACCGCCCTGATGGGCCGCTCCATCAGCGGCATGTACGACATCCCCGCCGCCTTCTGCGAGGTTTACGCAGCCTTCACCAACACCGTCTCGCTCGGCGCCCAGCGCGGCAGCGGGCGCGCCGAGGCCGCCTTCTTGATGGAGCGGCTCGTCGACCGGTACGCCTCCGAGATCGGCATGGACCCGGCGGCCGTCCGGCGCATGAACCTGGTGCCGAAGGAGAAGTTCCCGTACGACAACGGCCTCGGCTGGACGTACGACTCCGGGGACTACCAGCTGAACTTCGACAAGGCGATGGAGCTGTCGGGCTACGCCGACATGCCCGCCCGCAAGGCCGAGGCCCGCACCCGCGGCAAGCGGCTCGGCGTGGGCCTGGCCACCTACGTGGCCATCTGCGGCGTCGGCCCCTCCACCCGGATGTCCAAGGAGGGCATGCTCGGCGGCACCTGGGAGAGCGCGAACATCCGCGTCCACCCGACCGGCGAGGTCACCGTCACCGTCGGCTCCGCCTCCACCGGCCAGAGCCACCACACGGTCTTCGCGCAGGTGGCCGCCGACGAGCTCGGCATCGACCCGGCCCTGGTCCAGGTGTACGAGGGGGACACCCTCAAGGCCCCGTACGGGCAGGGCACGTACGGCTCGCGCTCCTACAGCATGGCCGCGCCCGCCGTCGCCCTCACCGCCCGGAAGATCAAGGCCAAGCTGGTCAAGGCCGGGGCCGTGTTCCTCGGAGTCCCCGAGGAGAAGGTCGTCTACGCGGGCGGCAAGGTCTACGAAGAGGGCAACGAGGAGAACACCAAGACGTTCGCCGAGCTGGCGATGGCCATGTGGTACGGCTGGGGGCTG
Organism: Streptomyces sp. NBC_01296; assembly: GCF_035984415.1. Classification (NCBI taxonomy): domain Bacteria; kingdom Bacillati; phylum Actinomycetota; class Actinomycetes; order Kitasatosporales; family Streptomycetaceae; genus Streptomyces; species Streptomyces sp. NBC_01296. Next base: position 6,912,414 of record NZ_CP130720.1, read on the forward strand.
CCCCACGAGATCGAACCCGCCATCGACGAGACCACCCACTTCGACCCGCCGGACTTCAACTACCCCTTCGGCACGCACGTCGCCGTCGTCGAGGTCGACGAACTCACCGGCGAGACCGAGGTGGTGGCGTACACCGCCGTCGACGACGCCGGCAACATCGGCAACCCGAAGATCGTCCTCGGGCAGATCGAGGGCAGCATCACGCACGGCCTCGGCCAGGCGCTGATGGAGGCCGCCGTCTACGACGAACAGGGCCTGCTCGTCAGCTCCGACCTGACCAAGTACGCCCTGCCGCGCGCCGCGGACGTGCCGTTCTTCACCCTCGACAAGACCACCACGCCCAGCCCGCACAACCCGCTGGGCGCCAAGGGCGCCGGCGAGATCGCCACCGTGCCGCCCGCCGCGGCCGTCGTCAACGCGGTCGTCGACGCCCTGTCCGACCTGGGCGTGCAGCACATCGACATGCCGCTCACCCCCGAGAAGGTCTGGCGCCGCCTGCGAGGAGAAGCCGAGTGATCCTCACCGAGTTCGACTACGTACGGCCCGTCGGCCTCGCCGAGGCGCTGACCCTGCTCTCCGGCACCCCGGGCGCCCGGGTGCTGGCCGGCGGCCAGAGCCTGCTGCCCGGGCTGCGCACCGGTGAGGACACCGCCCGGCTCCTCGTCGACGTACGCCACCTCGAGGAGCTCCGCGGCATCGAGCGGACCGCCGACGGGATCCGGATCGGCGCGCTCACCACGCTCGCGCAGCTCGCCGCCCACCCGGGCGTCCTCGCCGAGGCCCCGGAGGTGGCCGCCGCCGCCCGGGCCAACGGGGACCCCCAGGTCCGCAACCTCGGCACCGCCGGCGGGAACCTCGCCGCCGGCGGGCGCGCCACCGACCTGCCGGTCGCGGCCATCGCCGCCGACGCCCGGGTCGAACTGGCCGGACCCGGCGGGCGGTCGAGCGTGGGCGCCGAGGAGTTCACCGTCTCCGGGGTGCCCGCCGGGGCCGTGGTCACCGCACTGCTGGTGCCCGCCGCCGGGCGGGCCGCCGCCTTCGAGAAGACCGCCGACCGGGCCACCCGCTACCCGGTCTGCGCCGCCGCCGTACGGATCACCCCCGACGGGCCGCGCATCGCGGTCACCGGGGCCACCGCCCGCCCGCTGCGGCTGCACGGGGTCGAGGACCGGCTGCGCGGGGGCCCGTACACGACGGAGGCCGTGCTCGCGGCCTTCCGCGCCGAGCCCAGGGAGCTGTTCGTCCCCGGGCGCGGTACCTCGGCCGAATACCTCGGCCACCTCGCGGGGGTGCTCACCGCCCGCGCGCTGCAGAGGGCAGACCAGGCCCTCGCCTGACCGCCCACCACGGGGGAGTTGACGCAGTGGCCGAATTGTCCAGGACGACCACGGGGGTTCCGGCACCACCGGCCGCCCAGGCGGCCGCCGCGGCACCCAGAGGCTCCGGCTTCTGGGTGGTCGGGGCGGTCCTCGTCCTGCTGATGCTCTCCTCGTCCGTACCCTCCGCCCTCTACGTGCTCTACCAGGAGAGATGGGGCCTGTCCTCCGGCATGATCACGGTGGTCTTCGCGCTGTACGCGGTCACCGTGCTGATCGGGCTCCTGCTGTTCGGATCCCTCTCGGACACCCTGGGCCGGCGCCCCGTCCTCGGCGTCGGCCTGGTCCTGGCGATCGTCTCCATGGGGCTGTTCGCCGGGGCCCAGGGGCTCGGGCTGCTGCTGGCCGCCCGCGCCGTGCAGGGGCTCGCGGTGGGCCTGGCCACCGGGGCGATGGGCGCAGCCCTGCTCGAACTCACCCCCCGCTCGCGGCCGGCGCTCGGCGCCCAGGTCAACAGCGCGGGGCCGACGGTGGGGATCGGGCTCGGCGGGATCGGGGCCGGGCTGCTCGTCCAGTACGCGCCCGCCCCGACCGTGCTCAGCTACCTGCTGCTGGTCGCCGCCTTCGCGGTGACGTTGGTGGGGGTGTTCAGGATGCGTGAGAGCGCTCCCGAGGCCCGCTCCGGCGGCCTCATGCGGATCAGCGCACGCCGGATCCATGTCCCGGCCGCCGTACGGGGCCGGTTCGCGATCCTCGTCCTGACCATCGTCGCCGTCTGGTCGGTCGGCGGCTTCTACCTCTCCCTCGGGCCGCACCTGGCCCTGTCCTTGCTCCACAGCACGAACTACCTGGTCGGCGGGGCCACCGTGGCCCTGCTCGCGGGCGCCGCCACCGCGGCCCAGCTGCTGCTGGGCCGTACCGAGGCCCTGCGCACCGCCGTCCTGGGCCTGTGCGGGCTGCTGGCCGGGCTCGGCCTCGTCCTGCTTGCGCTGGGCCTCGGCTCGGCGCCCGTGTTCCTCGTGGCCACGGCGGTCCTCGGCAGCGGCTGGGGCGCGGCGTTCCTCGGCTCCTTCCGGGCGCTCAGCGCGCTGGCCGAACCGGCGCACCGCGGGGAACTGACCGCCGCCGTCTACGTCTTCGCGTACCTCGCGATGAGCGTGCCGGCGGTGCTCGCCGGAATGCTCACCAACATCCACGGACTGCACCGCACCTCGGTCGGCTTCATGGCCGCCGTCGCCGGGGTGTGCGCGCTGGCCCTGTTCGTCACGCTGCGGCTCGCCGCCCGCACCCGGGCCGAAGGGAGCACCACATGAAGGCTGCCGACATGAGCGCCGCCGAGCTGCGGTCCGCCCTGTTCGGGCTGGAGATCTTCGCAGGGCTCACCGAGGACCAGCTGGACTGGCTGGCCTCCGTTTCCGAACCCCGGGTGCTCGCCGACGGGGAGGTCCTCTTCCGGGACGGCGAGGAGGCCACCGGCTTCCACGTCCTGCTCGCGGGCGGGCTGGTCGTCACCAAGGTCGTCGACGGCCGGGAGGAGGTGCTCACCCGGCACTCCACCGAGGAGGAGAGCGCCGCCGCCGAGGAGCACGACGGAAAGCCCTCCGCCGCGCACCGCTTCACCGGCGAGCTGCCGCTGCTGACGGACGGCGCGTACGTGGCCACCGCCGCAGCGAGCGGGCCGGCGACCACCGTCGTCGCGTACCCGAAGCCGGTGTTCTTCGAGATGCTGACCCGCTGCCACGGGGTGGCGGCCGTGCTGATCCCGGTGCTGGCCTGGCGGATCAAGTCCTCCGAGGTGCAGGCCCGCAAGCGGGCCACCGTCGAGGCGCTCGGCACCCTGGCCGCCGGCCTCGCGCACGAGCTGAACAACCCGGCGGCCGCCGTGGCCCGGGCCGCCCAGGAGCTGGCACCGGCCCTGGACGGGCTCACCCGGACCGCCCAGGCCTGGGGCGCCGCCGCGACGGGCGCGGAGCGTGCCGTACTCGACCGGCTGGCCGAGGAGCTCGACAAGCTGCCGCCGCCGGTCACCACCGATCCGCTCGCCCAGGCCGACGCCGAGGAGGAGATCGCCGACTGGGCCGAGGAGGCGGGCACCGAACGGCCCGGGCTGCTCGGCTCGGGGATCTCGGACCTCGGGCTGGAACTGGGCTGGCTGCTGGAGCGGCTGGAAGGGGTCGGGGAACCGGCCCTGCCCGTGGCCCTGGACCACCTGGCGGCCCTGCTGGAGATCCGCTCGCTCGCCGCGGAACTGCGCGCGGCCGGCCCGAGGATCTCCCAACTGGTCGCCGCCACCCGGGATTACGCCAATCTCGACCGGGCGCCCGAACAGCGTTTCGCGGTGGCCGACGGGATCGAGAACACACTGGTCGTGCTGCGTTCCAAGCTCGCCGGCATCACCATCGTGCGTGCGTACGAGCCGGATCTGCCCGAACTGACGGGCTACCCCAGCGAGTTGAACCAGGTGTGGACCAACCTGGTCGACAACGCGGCCGAGGCCATGGAGGGCGCCGGCACGCTCACCCTGCGGGTCCGCGCCGAGGGCGTCTGCCTCGTCGTGGAGATCGCCGACACCGGCCGCGGCATCCCCGAGGACTCCCTGCCGCGGATCTTCGAACCCTTCTACACGACCAAGGACGTGGGGAAGGGAACGGGCCTCGGACTGCACCTCAGCTACCGCATCGTGACCCAGCGCCACCACGGCTCGATCACCGCCCGCTCGCGTCCCGGCGAGACCCGGATGGTCGTACGGCTGCCGCTCACCGCGTCCGCCGCCTGCGCCGAAACACCTGATGAACCCACCTCCACCCGCTCCACCACCCGTTGAACGAATGGAGTCGACATGGCCAAGTACGACATCTCCAAGCTGCACCCGGTGTTCGTCCGCCAGATGGAGGCGCTGGCCGCCCTGGACATCGAGGCGGTGATGAAGAACTACACCGACGACGCCGTCCTGCTGCGCTTCGAGGGGGTCTCCGTCGGGATCGAGGCCGTGCGCGAGACGTTCACGGGCTACCTCACGGTGAAGCCCACGCTGGTGGAACTCCAGGAGTACATCGAGACCGAGGACACGATCTTCTACCGCGCGATCATGAATCTGAACGGCGAACCGGAGCACGCGTTCGGGACACTTGTGGTCCGCGATGGCCGGATCTGGCGCCAGACCGCCGGTTTCGGCGGCTGACCACCGATATCTGGGTAGCGTGTGCGGGGAGGGCGAAGGCAGCGCCCTCCCCGCACGTGCAGGCCCCGCCGGAGACCGCGGCGAGGGCCTGGCTGGTGAAATGGCAAAGGGGAGGTCATGGAACGCGAAACCGGGCGTGTCGAGGCATTCAGTGACGGGGTATTCGCCATCGTCATCACGATTCTCGTTCTGGAACTAAAGGTTCCGGAGGAAACGGGAACGGACTTCTGGCACGGCGTGTGGGAACAGTGGCCGCACTATGCCGCATACGTGGTGAGTTTCCTCATCATCGGCGTGATGTGGGTGAATCACCACACCATCTTCAGTCACCTCAAGCGGGTGGACCGGCCGCTGTTGTTCCTGAATCTCATGGTGCTGATGGTGGTGTCGGTGATTCCGTACACCACCACCGTGCTGGCCGAGCACCTCGTCGAGGAGGGCGGCTCCGCCAACGCCGCCGCGATCCTCTACAGTTCGGTCACCGTCGTCTACGCGCTGGCATTCCTGGCCTTCTGGTGGTACGTCACCCGCGTCGGCCACCTGTTCCACGAACGGGTGGACAAGGAGGGCGCCCGGGCCACCCGCGTACGCTTCGGCCTCGGCGCCGTGGCGTACCCCTTGACCGTTCTCCTGTCCTTCTTCTCCGCACCGCTCACTCTCGTCGCACACTTCCTGATCGCGCTCTACTATGCGGCGAACCAGATCCCGATCCCCCTCGTGGTAGAGGAAGAGCGGCTCGAATCTGCCAGCGACCTCAGGAAGTAGCCGCCGTGGCCTACGGCCGTTCTGCACGGTCAAGTAGGGTATTGGATCTAGTGGTCGCGGGGGAGGCCCAGATGGCTCGCGTAGTCCTTCCGGAGGATTCCACGAAGGAAATCTCCGAATTGATCGACGTCCTGATCTCTCTTTTCTTCGAATCCTTACCCCGGCGGGACCAGCGAAACTGGGCCCGCGTTTATCTCAACGGCCTGGTGCGGACCAGCGGGAAGAAAACAATCCGTAACATCGCCGGAACAGGGGCCAGTTCCGTCGAGCAGAGCCTCCAGCAGTTCATCAGCAAGTCCCCCTGGGACTGGACCCCGGTACGCCGCTCCCTCGCCCAGTACCTCGAACGCACCGCCCAGCGCCCGCTGGCCTGGGTGGTCCAGCCCATGGTCATAGAGAAGGCCGGCGACCGCTCGGTCGGCGTGGGCCGCCAGTTCGTCCCCCAGCTCGGCCGCACCGCCAACTGCCAGCAGGCCAGCGGCATCTGGCTCGCCTCCAGCGAGGCCAGCTTCCCCGTCGAATGGACCCTCACCCTCCCCGGGCCCTGGACGAGCGAGCTGCTGCGCCGCCGGCGGGCCGGCATCCCCGACACCGCACGCTCGCTCACCCCCGCCCAGGACGCCGTACACGCCGTCCAGCGGATGGCCGCCGGCTGGCAACTCCAGCGCCGGCCCGTGGTGATGGAGGTCGCCAACACCGACATCCCGCAGAGCATCGAGTCCTTCGCCCTGCAGGACATCCCCTTCGTCTTCAAGGTCGACGGCTCGCTGCCCGTCTCCTTCGGCGGCGCCGGCCGGCACAAGCCCGGGCCGCACACCGCGCCCGCCCGCGAACTCATCGACTCCCTGCGCTCCCAGCGGCGCGTCGTCGAATGGACCCGGCACGGCCGCGCCGAAGGGGCAGTGACCCTGCTGACCTCGGCCGCCATCCTCGGGACCCCCGGCGAGGACCGGTCCCTCCCCCTGCCGTCCACCCCGCTGCTGCTCGTCGGCGCCTGGACCGAAGCCGCCCTGCTGCCCTCCGAGTTCTGGATCACCAACATCGGCGACCGGCCGCTGGCCCAGCTCTTCCTCCTCGCCAAACTCACCGACCGGGTATCCCTCGATTTCACCGAGACCTGCGAACCCGTAGGCATCCGTGATTTCGAGGGCCGCTCCTTCCGTGGCTGGCACCACCACGCCACGCTCGCGAGTGTCGCCCATGCGTCGATGCTGCTCGGTGCGCGCGGCAGGATCCCCGACGGCTTCCCCGGGCACGTACGGCCCCCGCTCGGCAGGGTGCCCGGGCCCGTGTCCCGTACCGGAGCACCCGGCCCCGTGGCACGCACCGGCCCACCGCCGGTGCTGCCGCCGCGGCCTCTGATCCCCGGCCAGAGCGCGAGACGCGAGTACATCCGCTGATGCTCGACATCGCCGAGGAACTGCGCGCGTGGTGTGCCGCGCACCGCGAATTCGCCCTGGCCACCGTGGTCGCCGTCAGCGGGAGCGCGCCGCGCGGCCCGGGCGCCTCCCTGGCCGTCGACGCCGGCGGCACCGCGCTCGGCTCCCTCTCCGGGGGCTGCGTGGAATCCGCCGTGCACGAGCTGTGCCTCGACGCCATCGCCTCCGGCGAAGGCGGCGTGCACCGCTTCGGGTACAGCGACGACGACGCCTTCGCCGTCGGCCTGACCTGCGGCGGAGTCCTGGACGTGCTCGTCACCCCGGTGCGCGGGCACGACCCGGTGCGGCCCGTCCTCGGCTCCGTCCTCGAGGCCGCCGCCGCAGGCGCCCGGGCCGCACTGGCCCGGGTGGTCTCCGGCCCGCCGCCACAGCTCGGCCGGGCCCTCGCCGTCCACCCCGACGGATCCTACGAGGGCTGCCTGGGCGGCGAGCCGGCCCTCGACCGGGCCGCCGCCGGGCACATACGGGACCTGCTGCTGGCCGGGCGCACCGGGACCGCTGAGCTCGGCACGGCGGGCGGGCTGTGCGGGCAGCCGCTCACCCTCCTGGTCGAATCCGCCGCCGAACCGCCCCGGCTGATCGTCTACGGGGCCATCGACTTCGCCGCCGCCCTGGCCCGGATCGGGGCCTTCCTCGGGCACCGGGTCACCGTCTGCGACGCCCGGCCCGTCTTCGCGACGCCGGCCCGCTTCCCCGACGCCGACGAGGTGGTCGTGGACTGGCCGCACCGGCACCTGGCCGCCGAATGGGAGGCGGGCCGGCTGGACTCCCGTACGGCGGTCTGCGTCCTCACCCACGACGCCAAGTTCGACGTACCCCTGCTGGCCCTCGCCCTGCGGCTGCCGCTGGGCTACGTGGGAGCCATGGGATCGCGGCGCACCCACGCCGACCGCGAGCAGCGGCTGCGCGAGGAGGGGGTGCCGCAGGCCGCGCTCGCCCGGCTGCGCTCACCCATCGGGCTGGACCTGGGCGGCGCCACCCCCGAGGAGACGGCCCTGTCCATCGCCGCCGAGTTCACGGCCGTCCGGTACGGCGGATCCGTCGCCCCCCTGGCCCGGCGCCGGGGTCCCGTGCACGCGCGCACCCGGATCGCCTACGGGACCAAGGTCCCGTAGGAACAGACCACGGGGCCCGGTATGTCCTGGACGATCAGCCCGGGCGGCATTAATGCCGGGTCATGGGAGAATGAAGTACGTGCGTTTCCTCGGCTGCCCTGCCTGTCGAGGCCGTAGACGGATCCTTCGATCGACTGGGATGTTCAGCACGTGCGTTTCCTCAATGACCAGAAGCCGCCGTACGACCTGACGTACGACGACGTATTCATGGTGCCGAGCCGCTCCGCGGTCGGTTCCCGCCAGGGCGTGGACCTTTCCTCGCCCGACGGCACCGGCACCACCATTCCGCTCGTCGTCGCGAACATGACCGCCATCGCGGGCCGCCGCATGGCCGAGACGGTCGCCCGCCGCGGCGGCATCGTGGTCATCCCGCAGGACATCCCCATCGAGGTCGTCACCGACGTCATCTCCTGGGTGAAGACCCGCCACCTCGTGCTCGACACCCCGATCACACTGGCGCCCGGCCAGACCGTCGCCGACGCGCTGTCCCTGCTGCCCAAGCGGGCCCACGGCGCCGGTGTCGTCGTCGACGCCGACGGCCGCCCGGTCGGCGTCGTCACCGACCACGACCTGACCGGCGTGGACCGCTTCACCCAGCTCTCCGAGGTCATGTCGAAGGAGCTCCTGCTCATCGACGCCGACATCGACCCCCGCGAGGCGTTCAACAAGCTCGACGCCGGCCACCGCAAGCTGGCCCCGGCCGTCGACAAGGACGGCAGGCTCGTCGGCCTCCTGACCCGCAAGGGCGCGCTGCGCGCGACCCTCTACACCCCGGCCACGGACGCCGAGGGCAAGCTGCGCATCGCAGCGGCCGTCGGCATCAACGGCGACTTCGTGCAGAAGGCCAAGCAGCTGCTCGACGCGGGCGTGGACACGCTCGTCATCGACACGGCCCACGGCCACCAGGAGTCGATGATCAACGCGATCAAGGCCGTGCGCGCGCTGGACCCGCGGGTCCCGATCGTGGCCGGCAACATCGTGGCCGCCGAGGGCGTCAAGGACCTCATCGACGCCGGCGCCGACATCATCAAGGTCGGTGTGGGCCCCGGCGCCATGTGCACCACCCGCATGATGACCGGCGTGGGCCGCCCGCAGTTCTCCGCGGTGCTGGAGTGCGCGGCGGAGGCGAAGAAGTACGGCAAGCACGTGTGGGCCGACGGCGGTGTCCGCCACCCGCGCGACGTGGCGATGGCGCTGGCCGCCGGCGCCGCGAACGTGATGATCGGCTCCTGGTTCGCCGGGACGTACGAGTCCCCGGGCGACCTGCAGCAGAGCGCCGACGGCCGTCTCTACAAGGAGTCGTTCGGCATGGCCTCGGCGCGTGCCGTGCAGAACCGCACGTCCGAGGAGTCCGCGTACGACCGGGCGCGCAAGGGCCTGTTCGAGGAGGGCATCTCCACCTCGCGGATGTTCCTGGACCCGGCCCGTCCGGGCGTCGAGGACCTGATCGACTCGATCATCGCCGGTGTGCGGTCCTCGTGCACCTACGCCGGCGCGGGCTCCCTCGCCGAGTTCGAGGAGAAGGCCGTGGTCGGCGTCCAGTCGGCGGCGGGCTACGCCGAGGGCAAGCCGCTGCACGCCAGCTGGAGCTAGTTCCCCTTTTTGCCGGTGGCCCCGGGCCCGTCCTCGCGGACGGGCCCGGGGCCACCGGCGTTCTCGGGGCGCCCGGGGACCGTTCGGCGTGCCGTTCGACCGGTCGGCGCAGGTGGCGGGCGGATACGCCAAGCGGCGGATAACTCCGGGCGCCGGGTCCGCCACGCTCGGGTCATCCGACCTGGAAGGGGCACCCCGTGGCCAGTACCCTCCGCCGCCGCACCGACGCGCACGCCCTCGCGCGACTGCACAGCGAACACGGCAAGGCCCTCTACGGCTTCCTCCTCGGCCTCACCTTCGGTGACCGGCACCGCGCCGAAGACCTCCTGCAGGAGACCCTGTTCCGCGCCTGGAAGCACCCCGAAGCGCTGGAGAGCGGCCACGCGTCCATGCGGCCCTGGCTCTACACCGTCGGCCGGCGCCTCGCCATCGACGCCCGCCGGGCCCGCCAGGTGCGGCCCGCCGAGGTCGGGCCGGACGCCCTGGACACCCACATGCCCGTCGCCGACGACCGCACCGAGCAGGCCGTCGCCGTCCTGGACGTCCGCGACGCGCTGAGATTGCTCAGCCCCGAGCACCGCGCCGTACTCGTGCAGATCTACTTCCGCGGGGCCTCGGTGTGCGAGGCCGCCGAGGCGCTCGGGGTTCCCGTCGGGACCGTCAAATCGCGTACCTACTACGCCCTGCGGGCCCTGCGGGAGGCCATGCCCGGCTACGGTCCCGGCCCCCGCACCGGCCCCGCTCCCGGCCCCCGCACCGGCTCAGGGCCCGACCGCCGCGCCGCCGCCTGAGCGGCCACCGCCGTCCGCGAGCGGACCTGCAGCTTCGCCAGGATGTGCGACACGTGCGTCTGAACCGTCCGCGTGGACAGGAAGAGGGCGCCCGCGATCTCCGGGTTCGACCGGCCCTGCGCGACGAGCAGGGCCACCTTCAGCTCCGCGGGTGTCAGCGCCTCCCACCCGCTGGCCGGCCGCCGCCGCGCCGAGCGGCTGCCGCGCCGCACTCCCAGGCTCCGCAGCCGGGCGTCGGCCCGGGCGGTGTCCCACCGGGCGCCCAGGTCCTCGTACGCGGCCGCCGCGCGCGTCAGCGCCGTCCGCGCCGCCGCCAGGTCGCCGTGCCAGGCCCGGGCCACCGCGAGGTCCTCCCACGCATGGCCCAGCACCAGCGGCCAGCCGCCGCGCTCCGCCCGCTCCAGCGCCTGCGCCAGCAGTTGCGGGTCCTGCGCGAACAGCCCCCGGCAGCGCAGCAGCGCCAGTGCCGGGCCCGGGTACTCGGGCAGCGCCGCCGCCGCGCGCCCGCAGGCCGCCACCGCCGCCCGGGCCGTCGCCGTGTCCCCGCTGTCCAGGGCCACGCGGACGATCTCCGACAGCACCCAGGGGCGCTCGTACGCCCCCGCCCCGTCCGGGCTGTCCGCCAGCGCCGGCAGCAGCTCGCGCACCGCCTCGGCCGGACGGCCCGCGCGCTCCGCCAGCAGGGCCCTGGCCAGGAGCACGTGCCCGCTGTAGCGGCGGGCCGCCGGGACCGCGAACGGGTCCGGCGGGAGCAGCGCGAGCTCGGCCTGCGCCGCCTCGCGCTCGTCCCGGTGGCCGAGTACGAGGGCCCGCAGCCCGTGCACCACCACCGGCAGCCAGCCGTCCGAGACCGGCAGCCCGTCCGCCCGGGCCGCCCCGGCGAGCGCCGCGTCCCAGTCGCCGAGCCGGTAGTGGAACTCGGCGAGCCGGGCCTCGGTGACCACCAGCCGCCCCGTCGAGCGGCTGGAGAGCGCCAGCTCCCGCGCCTCCCGCAGTGCTGCCGCGACGGCCTCCGGCTCGTCGAACCGCAGGTGGGCCTCGGCCTGGTTGGCGAGGAGCAGCAGCCGCATGTCGTTGGCCTCGGGGCTGCGCCGGGCGCAGACGATCCCCTCGGCGACGTGCCGCAGCGACTCCCGGCCGCGGCCCAGGTGGAACAGGGCGAAGGCCATCGCGTGGTGCGCCTCCGCCCCGCACAGCGGATCGCCCAGCCGGGCCGCCTCCGCCACCACCGCCGCGGCCAGCGTGTGGGCCTGCGCCGGGCAGTGCAGATCGGCCAGGGCCAGTACCCGGCAGGCCTCCAGCCGCAGCCGGAGCGTGGGGGAGGGGACCTGCTCCGCCAGCGCGTCCTCGGTGACGGCCAGCGAACGGGCCATGTCCCCCTGGATCATCAGCGCCGACACCAGCTTGAAGGCCAGCGCCGCCCGGTGCCCGGGATCCGTGGCCCGCCCGTGCAGGGTGGTCAGGAGCTCCACCGACTCGGGCCGGCGCAGCATCAGGGCGGCGTCCGCGAGGCTCCCCTCCAGGGCGTCCCGGTCCCCGCAGTCGGCCTGCGCGACGGCCCGTTCCAGCAGTTCGGCGGCCGTACCGGGCGCCGCCGCGATCAGGGACTGCGCCGAGTCGGCCAGCCAGTGCACCGCCCACCGGTCCAACGACCCGCCGGCCAGCAGCTGTTCGGCGGTCCGCTCCGGATCGTGCCCGGCCTCGCCCAGGGCCCGGCCCGCATCCTGGTGCAGGGCGGCCCGGGCGGCCCGGGGCAGCTCCGCGTAAAGGGCCCGGCGCAGCGCCGGCTGCCGGAAGCGCAGCCGCTCGCCGGTGTCCTCCAGCAGCCCGGCCAGGAGCGGTTCCTCCAGCTCGGCCAGCACCTCCCGGGCCGCTCTGGCCTGTACGAGGGCCAGCTCGCGCGGGGTGAAGGCCGGGCCGAGCAGTGCCGCATGCCGCAGCGTCGTGTACGCGGGGCGGGAGAGATAGCCGATGCCCCGCGGGAGGGTGGCGGGCGGCTCTGGCAACTCCCGCTCGGGCAGGGTCAGTTCGGCGACCGCGACGGCGGCCGCTGCGCCGGTGTTCGCGGCGTCGCTGCTGCGGTCGTCCCCGGCCCCGCCGGTGATCTCGATGAACCGGGACCACTGCGCGGTCAGGTCCCGCAGCAGCCGGGGATTGCCGCCCGCCTGCCCGGCGGCCTCGCGCAGCCGCGGCCCGGGCGCCGCCCCCAGCATTCCTCGGAGCAGCTCGGCCGACTCGGCCCCGGTCAGCGGCTCCAGCCGGACGGTGCGCCCGTGCGGGCCCGCGCCCAGCTCGGCGCACAGCTGCTCCACCTCGGGCCGCCGGGGCAGCGGCCTTCGGGTCGCCGCCAGCAGCAGCGGCAGCCGGTCCACCGCCCGGGCCAGGCGCTGCCACAGCAGCAGACTGGCCGGGTCCGCCCAGTGCAGATCGTCCAACACCAGCAGCAGCGGGCCCCGCGCGCACCACTCCTCGACCCCGCGCACCATGAGGTCCATGGCCGCCAGCAGCGCCCCGCCGGGCTGCGCCGCCTCCCGGGCCTCCCGGAGCAGTGCGACCACGGCCGCCCGGCCGGGCCCCTCGGGGTGCAGGCAGTCCAGCGCGGCCCGCAGCGGCAGCTCCGCCGTGAAGGCGTCGGCGGCCCCGTAGCGCACCCGGCCGCCCAGCGCGGCCGCCTCGGCCAGCGCCTCGTGCACCAGGGCGGTCCGGCCCGCGCCGGGCTCGCCCTCCACGATCAGACGGCCCCCGCCGCGCCGCGCACCGCCGCGCACCCAGTCCCGTAACTCTTCACGCAGTCGTTCACGCCCGACCCGCACGTCGGCGATCCTCCCCGGGCGTCTCCCGGCTGCCGCCGGGGTACCCCACCGGCCGGTCCGCGCCTCTGCCAGGATGGCATGCCGACGGGGCGATCAGTAGCGGGGGAGCTGCTCACCCGGCGCTGAACTGTGCACGCCCGCACGGTACTTGGGGATCCGCAGGGTGATCTTCATGCCCGCGCCGACCCCCGTCTCGATCACCGGGCCGTACGCGTCCCCGTACACCTGCCGGATCCGCTCGTCCACGTTCGTCAGCCCGATGCCCGACGAGGAACCGCTCCGCTCCCCGGCCAGGATCCGGCGCAGCAGGGCCGGATCCATCCCGACCCCGTTGTCCTCGATGGTGATCACGGCCTCCGCGCCCGCGTCCCGGGCGGCGATCGTGATCAGGCACTCCTCGGTGGAATCCTCCAGCCCGTGCTTGACGGCGTTCTCCACCAGCGGCTGCAGGCACAGGAACGGCAGCGCCACCGGCAGCACTTCGGGCGCCACCTGGAGGGTCACCTTCAGCCGGTCCCCGAACCGGGCCCCGGCCAGGGCCAGGTACTGCTCGATGGAGCGCAGCTCCTCGGCGAGGGTGGTGAACTCGCCGTGCCGCCGGAAGGAGTAGCGCGTGAAGTCGGCGAACTCCAGCAGCAGGTCCCGGGCCCGCTCCGGATCGGTGCGCACGAACGAGGCGATCGCGGCGAGGGAGTTGAAGATGAAGTGCGGGGAGATCTGCGCCCGCAGCGCCTTGATCTCCGCCTCCATCAGCCGGGTCCGCGAGCGGTCCAGCTCGGAGAGCTCCAGCTGGACCGAGACCCAGCGAGCGACCTCGGTCGCGGCCCGCACCAGCACCGCCGACTCGCGCGAACCGTAGGCCACGAGCGCGCCGAGCATCCCGTCCTCGCCGGTGAGCGGGGCGACCACCGCCCACTTCAGCGGGCAGTCGGGCCGGGTGCACTCGGTCCGTACGCTCTGGCTGCGGCCCGAGTTCAGCATCACGGTGACCCGGGCCATCGCCCGCCGCTGGTGGTGGTCGGCGCCCGGACCGTCCCAGGCCAGTACCGCATCCCGGTCGGTGAGGCACAGGGCCTCGGTGCCCAGCAGGGAGCGCAGCCGCTTGGCGGCCTTGCGGGCGGCGTCCTCGGTGAGCCCGGCGCGCAGCGGGGGAGCGGCGAGCGAGGCGGTGTGCAGGGTGTGGAAGGTCGCCCGCTCCACCGGGGTCCCGAGGTCCAGGCCGGTCGCCCGTTCACCGCGCCGGGCGTGCCACCGGCCGGCGGCCCAGCCCAGGCCGAGCAGCAGAGCCGAGCCCGCCACGGCCAGAACCGCGAGCACCGCTCCGGTCATGGAGCACCGCCCGCACGGGGGCCGGAGCCGGAGCCGGAGCCGCGCCCGGAGCCAGGGCCGAGCCCGGTGCCGAGCCCGGCCCCGGCGCCGCTCGCAGATCCCGCCCCGGCCCCGGTCACGCTCTCCGGCAGGTGCAGCCGGGCCAGGGTCGCCGCCGTCCCCGCCGGGACCCGCGACCGGGTGGCCAGCGACACGAGCACCATCGTCAGGAACCCCAGCGGTACCGACCATGCCGCCGGCCACGCCAGCAGCGTGTGCACCCAGCCCGCCGGGGGCAGCCCCGCCCGCGTCGCCAGCACCGCGCCGAGCGCCGCCCCGCCGCCGGTGACCAGCCCCGCCACCGCACCCGGCGGGGTCAGCCCGCGCCACCAGATGCCCAGCACCAGCAGCGGGCAGAACGAGGAGGCCGACACCGCGAAGGCCAGCCCCACCGCGTCCGCCACCGGCACGTCGGTCAGCGCCATGCTCCCGGCCAGCGGCACCAGCATCGCCACCAGCACCGCGATCCGGAACGTCCGCACCCCGCGCGACGGCAGCACGTCCTGGTGCAGCACCCCGGCCACCGCCATGGTCAGCCCCGAAGCCGTCGACAGGAACGCGGCGAACGCGCCCCCGGCCAGCAGCGCCCCCAGCAGGTCGCCGAGCACCCCGCCCAGCATCCGTTCCGGCAGCACCAGCACCGCCGCGTCCGCGTCCCCGGTGAGGGCGAGCTCCGGGGCGTACGTGCGGCCGAGCACCCCGTAGACCGGCGGCAGCAGGTAGAAGCAGCCGAGCAGTCCGAGCACCACCAGCGTGGTGCGCCGCGCGTCGCGGCCGTCGGGGCTCGTGTAGAAGCGCACCGCGACGTGGGGCAGGCCCATGGTGCCGAGGAAGGTGGCCAGCACCAGCCCGTACGTCGCGTACAGGCCCAGCGCCGGCCGGTCCCCGTCCGGCGGTTCGGACCAGCGGGAGGCGTCGGGCCCGGACGTGGCCCGGGTCTGCGGGACCCGGGTGTCCGGGGCGAACTCGAGCCGCGCGCGGGCCCGTACGGAGTGCTCCCCGGGCTCCAGCGTCAGCGGGGCCGCCGCGTAGGACCGCCCGTCCACCTGCCCGGTGACCTTCAGTGTCAGCGGCGCGTCCAGGGACAGCCGGACGTCCTCGGCGAGGGTGACGGCGGTGTGCTCGCGGAAGACCGCCGGGGCGTCGAAGGAGGCCCGCGGCGCGCCGTCCCCGGCCCAGGCGGCGAGCAGGAAGAAGGCGGGCACCAGCAGCGCGGTGAGCTTGAGCCAGTACTGGAAGGCCTGCACGAAAGTGATGCTCCGCATCCCGCCGGCCGCGACGGCGGCGGTCACCACGAACGCGACGACCACCCCGCCCACCCAGTGCGGGGCCCCGGTCAGGATCTCCAGGGTCAGCCCGGCGCCCTGCAGCTGCGGCAGCAGGTACAGCCACCCCACCCCCACCACGAACAGCACCGCGACCCGGCGCACCGCCTGCGACTCCAGCCGGGCCTCGGCGAAGTCGGGCAGCGTGTACGCCCCCGAGCGCCGCAGCGGGGCCGCCACCAGCGCCAGCAGCACCAGGTATCCGGCGGTGTAGCCGACCGGGTACCAGAGCATCTCGGGCCCCTGGAGCAGCACCAGCCCGGCCACCCCCAGGAAGGAGGCCGCGGAGAGGTACTCCCCGCTGATCGCGGCCGCGTTGAGCCGGGGCCCCACCGTCCGCGAGGCGACGTAGAAGTCGGAGGTGGTCCGCGATATCCGCAGGCCCAGCGCGCCGACCAGCACCGTGACCAGGACGACGACGGTGACCGCGGTCAGCGCGTACGTCTGGTTCACCGGTCGGTCCTTCGCCGCGGGGAGCAGGGGGTACCGGAGTCTACGCACGCGCGCGGACCGGGCAACAGGCGTGATCCCGGCCGATCCCGACCCTTCCCACCGGCCGAAAAGGGGCGTCAGCGTGCGGGATCGCGATGCTCCGCGCAGTCGCGCAGGGCGATCTCCAGCTCCACGTACGAGTCCTCGGCGCGCCGGAAGGCGAGGGTCAGGGCCGCCTCCGCGCGGGGCGGCAGCTGCTGCCGGACCCCCTCGTTGGCCTCGTACAGCACGTCGGCCCAGCGCGCGGCGGCGCTGCGCAGCCGGGCGAGCAGCACCTCCGCCTCGGCGGGGCCGGCGGGCGGGGTACGGGGCAGTACGGCCAGCGCGTCGAGCAGCGCCTGGATCTCGGCCATCCGCACCCCCTGCTCGTTCCGGCCTGTTCCTTCCGGACCGGCGGCTCCACGATAGGCGCGGGCCGGGCCGGCTGCGGGCGCCCGAGCCCGCCCTGCGACCGACGGCAGCAGCGGGGCGCCGTACGCCCCTTGCGGTGCGACGAACGGCGCCCCGGCACGCCGGACGGTCGGAGCGCCGGGCGGTCGGCCGCGTGGTGGTGCGGCCGTGTGGCTATCCGGTCGCCTGTCGCATCAGCAGGTCCCGCAGCTGCCGGGCGTGGCGGCGGCTGACCTGGAGCTCGGCCGAACCGATGCGGACGCTGGTGGTGCCGGCGTCGAGCCGGAGCTCGTCGATCCGGCCCAGCGCCACCAGGTGGCGGCGGTGGATGCGGACGAACCCCCGGGCCGCCCAGCGCTCCTCCAGCGTCGAGAGCGGGATGCGGACGAGGTGGCTGCCCTCGTCGGTGTGCAGCCGGGCGTAGTCGCCCTGGGCCTCGACGTACGCGATGTCGGCGATCGCCACGAAGCGGGTGACGCCTCCCAGTTCGACGGCGATCTGGTCCGCGGTGCGGTCGGCGACGGTGACCTCGGGGGCGGGGCGGCGCTGCACCGGGACGACCGGACCGGCCGCTTCCGCAGGTTCGGGCGGCTGCGTTGCGGCGGCCCGGCCGAGCTGGGCGCAGGCCCGCCGGACGGCCTCGGCGAGCCGCTCCGGGCGGACGGGCTTGAGCACGTAGTCCACGGCCTTGAGGTCGAAGGCCTGTACGGCGAACCCTTCGTGGGCGGTGACGAACACGATGAGCGGAGGCTGTGCGAACCCGGCCAGCAGCCGGGCGATGTCGAGGCCGGTCAGCCCCGCCATGTGGATGTCGAGGAAGACCACGTCGATGCCGTCGGGCCCGTCCGGGCCGGTCTCCAGGGCCCGGGTGATCCGCCGCAGGGCCTCGGTGGCGTCCGAGGCGCCCTCGGCGCTCAGCACCCGGGGGTCGGAGCGCAGCAGGTAGAGCAGTTCCTCGAGGAGCGGCTTCTCGTCGTCGACGGCCAGTACGCGCAGCATGCGGTGGAGTCTATGGACGAGTGCGCCGGGGCGGAACGGTGCGCGGCCCGCCTGCCGGGGGGAGAGGGCAGGGGGCCGCGCGGTTCGGGAGCGGGGGGAGGAGGGGGTCAGGAGGCGGTGATCAGGAGGCGGTGGTCAGGAGGTGGTGATCAGCTTGCCGTCGGGCGAGACCGCGTACCAGGTGCCGCCGACGCCCTGCCCGTTGATGTCACCGGCCTTCTTGTCACCGGTGAAGGTGTAGACGGGCCAGCAGTCGATCGCCTGCTGCTTCATGCCGTCGGGGCGGTCCAGGACGGAGTAGCCCTTCTCCACGATGCCCTTGGCGTTCGCCTTGTCCACCGGGGGGACCACGGGCCACTTGGCCACGCAGTCGCCGGTGCAGTTGGAAGCCATCGGCCAGGCGGTGTCCTTCTTGAAGCGGTACACCGTCATGCCGTTGCCGTCGACGATGTGCTCGCCGAGCTTGGGGTCCTTGGCCACGGTCAGCGCGCCCGCGGCCTGGCCCGCTCCGGCGGGTGCGGCGGGTGCGGCGGGTGCAGCAGGTGCGGCGGGCGCGGCGGCCGCCTTCGCGGCCTTCTTGCCGTCGGGGGCGAAGGCGAACCAGGTCCCGCCGACGCCCTGCCCGTTGGTCTCGCCCGCCTTGGTGTCCTTGCTGTAGCGGTACACGGGCCAGCCGGCCACCGTCAGCTGCTTGCTGCCGTCGGCGCGGGCGACCTCGCCGAGCATCGACGGGTCCATGCCCGCGGCGGCGGTGGCGTCGCCGGCCGCGACGACCGGCCAGGTCTTCGCGCAGTCCCCTTCGCAGTTGGACTTCGGCGGCTTGGCGGTGTCCTTGTCGAAGCGGTACAGGGTGAAGCCGGCGCTGTCGGCGAGGACCGAGCCGAGCTGCTCGTTCTGGGCGATCGCCAGCTGGCCCGCGGCCTTGGTGCCGGCTGCGGCGGCGTCTCCCGCGCCTGCGGCGGATCCCGCGCCGTAATCGGAGCCGTAGTCGCCGGCTCCGGAGGCGGGAGCCTGGGACGCGGCCCCGGCCGGCTTCGCGTCGCCGGCCTTGTTGTCGTCCCCGCCGCAGGCGGTCGCCGTGAGGGCGACGACAACTGCCACGGCGGCGAGGGTGGTTCCGCGCTTGATGCCCATCTTGATCTCTCCCACGTGTGGTGTCTCCGTGTCCGCCGCCCGTTTCCGGTGCGTCGGCAACTCTGCGAAGGACACGCCTTGTCGGGGTCGATCTGTTCAAGCGGATTCCTGTGGGCTGTTTCACTCACCCGGCATCGAACCCGGCCCGCCGCAGAGCCGTGACCACAGCGAGGCCGAGGACTTGGTGTCCGGTGTCATTGGGGTGCAGCCCGTCCGCCAGGTGCTCCGGACCCAGCAGGTCACGGCCCGGCAGCAGGGCGAGGCGGTCGTCCCCGGCGGCGATCCGGTCGAGGGTGGCCCGCTCCATCGCATCGCGCAGGGCGCCCAGGGTGGCGCCGAGCCGGTTCGGGGTGCGTTCGGCGTCGGGCCGCAGCACGGGGGAGACCAGCAGCAGCGGGG
Source organism: Streptomyces sp. NBC_01296 (assembly GCF_035984415.1). Taxonomy (NCBI): domain Bacteria; kingdom Bacillati; phylum Actinomycetota; class Actinomycetes; order Kitasatosporales; family Streptomycetaceae; genus Streptomyces; species Streptomyces sp. NBC_01296. The sequence continues at coordinate 6,931,534 of NZ_CP130720.1, forward strand.
TCCGCGGGTGTCCGTGGCGGACCAGGTCGAGGAACGCGCGGGTGGTCTCGTACAGCAGGGGCGCCGAAAAGGGCACGCGGGACCAGCAGTTGGTGCCGAAGGCGAGGGTGAGGACATCGGCGGGGAGGCCGGCGAGCTGCTCGGCGGTGGCGAGTTCCCCGCGGGCGGCGCCCGCGTACCCGAGGTTGACGGTGTCCCAGCCCAGCGCCCGGCCGGCGACCGCGGGCCAGCCGTGCGCGGGCCGGGTGGACCACCAGCCTTCGGTGATCGAGTCGCCGTGCACCACCCAGCGGGGTGCGGGCGGCGCCGGGGCCACGGAGCCGCCGACCGCGCGCAGGCCGAGGATCAGCGGGGACTGCCCTTCGGGCGGGTGCAGGGTGAACGGGCCCGGCCCGCCCGGCAGTTCGATGCGTACGACGGCCTCCACGGCCGGTTCGGTCCACACTTCCCGGACCACCCCGTGCCGGTCCCACAGGGCGAAGCCGTGCGCGAGGTCGCGCAGCGCGTCGGTGGGGCCGGGCACGGTCGCCCGGTAGCGGATCTCCACCGCGTGCGCCGCCTGCGCCGTGAACTCCAGACGCACCCCTATCGGCAGGGTGGCCCGCTCGCCGGTGTCCCAGGGCAGCCGCATGCTGTCCGCCGGGTCGGCCCGTACCGGGCGGCCCTTGTCGAGCCAGGCGACCCCGCGCAGGAACGGGCCCGGATCCAGCCAGTGCCTGGCGGTGCTCTCGGCGTTCACTGCGCGCCTCCGCTCGTCGGTGGGGTGTCGGGGTCGGAGGGGTCCGCAGCCCCCGATGCCACCGCGTTCACCCGTACCCCGCGCGGGCCCGGTTCACCGCCGCGGAGCGCACCCGCGCGATCAGGCCTGGCCAGGCGGCATGCTCCGGCAGATCTGACGAGGTGTCAATAACGGAGGTGAAGGTGCCGCGCGCACCGATCGATCATCCGCGCGCAACAAAGGACCATCCAGGACAGATCCGCGCAACGATCGTGCGGCAATGTGCAAGGATGGTGCATTACGGGCGGTATCTCTCAGCTCGTAGGCTCACTCGCTGTACGTGGAGTGGCGTGGACCGCCTGCTCGGCGGTCCTCCCCATGCCCAGGCTCATGTCTGTGTCCTGCTCCGGACCGCTGCGGTCGATGCCTCAGTCCCCATCCGCAGTGTCAAAGGAGTCCCCTCGTGCTCGAAACCGGCCAGGCGCCACCGCTCGCCACCGAGCCCCGCAAGCCTGTGAACCCTCTGCTGCGCCGCAAGCCGGTCGAGCAGATGGTCGCCGAGGGCGGCCAGGGCGAGGGCGGCACCCTGCGCCGCTCGCTCACCATGTGGCAGCTGACCATGATCAGCATCGGCGCCACCCTGGGCACCGGCATCTTCGTCGTTCTCGGCGAGGCGGCCCCCAAGGCCGGCCCGGCCGTGACGATCTCCTTCATCATCGCGGGCCTGACCGCGCTCTTCTCGGCCCTCTCCTACGCGGAGCTGGCCGGATCGGTGCCGGTCTCCGGCTCCTCGTACTCGTACTCGTACGTCACCATGGGCGAGTTCATCGCCTGGATCTGCGGCTGGTGCCTGATCCTGGAGTACGCCGTGTCCGTCGCGGCGGTCGCCGTCGGCTGGGGCCAGTACCTCAACGAGCTGCTCGACGGGACCATAGGCGTCACCATCCCGCAGGCCGTCTCCGCGCCGCTGGGCGAGGGCGGGTTCATCAACCTGCCGTCGCTGGTCGTCGTCCTGCTCTCCATGGTCTTCCTGATGCGCGGCGCCAAGGAGAGCGCCACGATCAACTCGATCATGGTCGGGGTGAAGATCGTCACCCTGCTGCTCTTCATCGGCATCGGCATCATGGGCATCAAGTCCGGCAACTACACCCCGCTGGCCCCGCTCGGCGTCACCGGCATCAGCGCCGCCGCCTCCACGCTGTTCTTCTCGTACATCGGCTTCGACGCCGCCTCCACCGCCGGTGAGGAAGCCAAGAACCCGAAGAAGGACCTGCCCCGCGCGATCATGCTGTCGCTCGGCATCGTCACCGTCCTGTACGTGCTCGTCGCCTTCGTCGCCGTCGGCGCCCTGCCCTGGAAGGACTTCGAGGGCACCGAGGCCGCGCTGGCCCAGATCATGACCAACGTCACCGGTGACAGCTTCTGGGGCGTCGTCCTCGCCGCCGGCGCCGTCGTCGCCATCTTCTCCGTCGTCTTCGCCGTGCTCTACGGCCAGACCCGCATCCTCTTCGCGATGTCCCGCGACGGCCTCGTCCCCAAGGTCTTCGCCAAGGTCGACGAGAAGACCGGCGCCCCCCGCGCCAACGTGCTGATCGTGTCCCTCTTCTGCGGCGCGCTCGCCGCGTTCATCCCCCTGGGTGAGCTCGCGAACGCGACCAGCATCGGCACGCTCTTCGCCTTCGCCCTGGTCAACGTCGCCGTCGTCATCCTGCGCCGCACCAAGCCCGACATGCCGCGCACCTTCAAGGTGGCGCTGTTCCCGGTCACGCCGATCCTCGGCTTCCTCGCCTGCGCCTACATGATGTACAGCCTGCCGGGCGCGACCTGGGTCGCTTTCGGTGGCTGGATGGCCGTCGGCCTCGTGGTCTACTTCCTGTACGGCATCCGCCGCTCCCGACTGGCCACGGCAGAAGTGGCCACAGCAGAAAAGTGATCCACCCGCAGTGCGACTGAACGATCTCGACGAACGCATCGTGCACGCCCTCGCCGAGGATGCCCGCCGCTCCTACGCGGACATCGGGTCCGAGGTCGGCCTCTCGGCCCCCGCCGTGAAGCGACGCGTGGACCGGCTGCGCGCCGAGGGAGCCATCACCGGCTTCACCGTCCGCGTCGACCCCGCCGCGATGGGCTGGGAGACCGAGGGCTTCATCGAGATCTACTGTCGCCACAACACCTCGCCGGACGACATCCGGCGGGGGTTGGAGCGGTACCCCGAGGTGGTGTCCGCGTCGACCGTCACCGGCGACGCGGACGCCCTCGTCCAGATCTTCGCCTCCGACATGCGCCACTTCGAGCGGGTGCTCGAGCGCATCGCGGGCGAGCCCTTCGTGGAGCGCACCAAGTCGGTGCTGGTCCTCTCCCCGCTGCTGCGCCGCTTCACCTCGGGAGCCCCGGCCTAAGGGGTGTCTTGTCGATCGGTGCGCACGGCCTACGCCGTCGTGCGGGCCTCAGCGGTGTGCGCCGGGTCCGACAGGGCCCGGCGTTCCTCTTCGGTCAGCCCGCCCCACACCCCGAACGGCTCGCGGGTCGTCAGCGCGTGCTCCAGGCACGCGGCGCGCACCGGGCAGACCGCACAGACCCGCTTCGCGGCCTCGTCGCGGTCCTCCCGCTCCTCACCCCGCTCACCCGCCGGGTGGAAGAACCGGCCGGTGCCCAGATCCCGGCACGCGGCCCGTAGCTGCCACTGCCAGTGATGGTGCGCGGCGCCGGGCAGGCGGGAGACGTCGGACATGGAAGTTCCTTTCGGTGTCCTCGGCATGTCCTCGCGTGTGACCGCTCCGCGCCATGTGAAACCTGCCGCTTCGTCCCCGCCGTACGGCGCCGCCCTCCGTCAGGCCCCGGCGTCCGGGGTGCGCAGCCCGATGAACAGCGGCCGGCGCCGCAGCGTGAACCCCATCGACTCGTACAGCGCGATCGCCCCGGTGTTGTCCGCCGCCGCGTGCAGGAACGGCCGCTCGCCGCGCTCCCGGATCCCGGCGGCCACCGCCCGGACCAGCCGGCCGGCGAGCCCCTTGCCCCGGTGGTCCGGGTGCGTGCACACCGCGCTGATCTCCGACCAGCCCGGCGGCCGCATCCGTTCCCCCGCCATCGCGACGAGCCGGCCCTCGTGCCGGATCCCGAGGTACGTGCCCAGCTCGACGGTGCGCGACAGGAACGGCCCCGGCTTCGTCAGGTCGACCAGCTCCCGCATCTCCGGAACGTCGGCAGGCCCCAGCAGGACCGCCTCGGGCGCGGCCTCGGCCCGTACCGCCCCGCCGTCCAGCTGCACGCCCGGTATCGAGGCCGACGTCGTCCACCCCGCGGGCGGGGTCGGCAGCCCCGTGACCCACACCGGGGCCCCCGGCCCGGCCAGCGCGGCGAGATCGGCCCAGGCCCGTGGGTCGTCCGGGTCCGCGAGCGCGGCGAACGGCGAGGCCTCCGCGACGTAGCGGGCCGCGAGGCCGGCCGGCCCGGTCTGGGCGAAGGCGCGGCTCGGGCCGGTCAGCGCGGCCCAGACCGGATTGTCGAGTACATGGACGGGCGTGGCCGTGTCGGTGTCGGGCGACATGGGGCGCTGAACTCCTTCCCTCGGCAGCGGCCGCAGGCCCGTCCACCACTTTCTTGACGGCCCCCGCGCACCGCCACGAGACTGCTGATGGCGACGGTCATGAGGGTCAGCGTCCGCCGCGGGCGGGTTTATGCCCGGCCGCCCGGCCGCCCGGCCGCCCGGCCGCCCGGCCGCCCGGCCGCCCGGCCGCCCGGCCGCCCGGCCGCCCGGCCGCCCGGCCGCCCGGCCGTGGGCACCGGCGGCCCGCGCGCAACGAATCTCCGCCCCTGCCGCAAAACACGCAACGAATCGATGCGCGGAGCGCAACGGTCACGGCTTGTCGGGGTCGAACGCGCGAACGTACCTTCAATAGGACCCCCACCCCTCCTGTCACAGAGGTTCGCCCATGCCCCCGCTGCGCACCGCCCTCCTCCAGAGCTCCGGACGGCTCGGCGACACCGCCGAGAACCTCAAGGCGCTCGACGAGGCCGTGGAGCGCGCCGCACAGGCGGGTGCCGGACTCCTCGTGACCTCGGAGATGTTCCTGACCGGCTACGCGCTGGAGGTCCAGGACATCGCCGCCCTCGCCGAGGCGGCCGACGGCATGTCGGCCCGCGCCATCGGCGAGATCGCCCGCCGCCACGGGGTCGCCGTCCTGTACGGCTACCCGGAGCGCGAGGGCGACGCCGTCCACAACTCGGCCCAGCTCGTCGGCCCCGACGGGGTCCGGCTGGCGAACTACCGCAAGACCCACCTGTTCGGCTGCTTCGAGCAGGACGCCTTCACGCCCGGCGACACCCCCGTCGTCCAGGCGGAGCTGAACGGCCTCCGCATCGGCATCATGATCTGCTACGACGTGGAGTTCCCGGAGAACGTCCGGTCCCACGCCCTGGCCGGCACCGACCTCCTCCTGGTGCCGACCGCGCAGATGCACCCGTTCCAGTTCGTCGCCGAACAGCTGGTCCCCGTAAGGGCCTTCGAGAACCAGATGTACATCGCGTACGTCAACCGCACCGGCCCGGAAGGCGAGTTCGAGTTCGTCGGACTCAGCTGCCTGGCGAGCCCCGACGGGGTCACCCGGACCCGGGCCGGCCGCGGCGAGGAGCTGGTGATCGGCGAGGCCGACCCCGAGCTGCTGACCGCCTCGCGGGAGAACAACCCGTACCTGCGCGACCGCCGCCCCGGGCTCTACGCCTCCCTCGTCTGAGTCCCGCCAGCACCCTCCCCCCTGCCCCACCCCCGCAAGGAGCCGTACCCCATGACGTCCACGGTGCCCACCACCGCCGTCCCGCACAGCGACGGACAGCCGCCGATCACCATGTTCGGCCCGGACTTCCCGTACGCGTACGACGACTTCCTGGCCCACCCGGCGGGCCTGGGCCAGATACCGGCGACGGAGCACGGCACCGAGGTCGCGGTCATCGGCGGCGGCCTGTCCGGCATCATCTCGGCGTACGAGCTGATGAAGATGGGCCTCAAGCCCGTCGTCTACGAGGCGGACCAGATCGGCGGCCGGCTGCGCACCGTCGGCTTCGAGGGCGCCGGCACCGAGGGCCTGACCGCGGAGATGGGCGCCATGCGCTTCCCGCCGTCCTCCACCGCGCTCCAGCACTACATCGACCTCGTCGGCCTGGTCACCGAGCCCTTCCCGAACCCGCTCGCCGAGGCCACCCCCTCGACGGTCGTGGACCTCAAGGGCGAGACCCACTACGCCGAGACGATCGCCGACCTCCCGCAGATCTACCGCGACGTGTCGGCCGCGTGGAACGCCTGCCTCGACGAGGGCGCCGACTTCTCCGACATGAACACCGCGATGCGCGAGCGGGACGTCCCGCGCATCCGCGAGATCTGGGCGAAGCTCGTCGAGAAGCTCGACGACGAGACCTTCTACGGGTTCCTCTGCAAGTCCGAGGCCTTCAAGTCCTTCCGCAAGCGCGAGATCTTCGGCCAGGTCGGCTTCGGCACGGGCGGCTGGGACACCGACTTCCCGAACTCCATCCTGGAGATCCTGCGCGTCGTCTACACCGAGGCGGACGACCACCACCGCGGCATCGTCGGCGGCTCGCAGCAGCTGCCGGTGCGCCTGTGGGAGCGCGAGCCCGAGAAGATCCTCCACTGGGCCCAGGGCACCTCGCTGTCCTCCCTGCACGGCGGCACCCCGCGCCCGGCGGTGACCCGCCTGCACCGCACGGCCGGCAACCGCATCACGGTCACCGACGCCGACGGCGACATCCGTACGTACCGCGCCGCGATCTTCACGGCGCAGTCCTGGATGCTCCTGTCGAAGATCGCGTGCGACGACACGCTGTTCCCGATCGACCACTGGACGGCGATCGAGCGCACCCACTACATGGAGTCCAGCAAGCTCTTCATCCCCGTGGACCGGCCGTTCTGGCTGGACAAGGACGAGGAGACGGGCCGCGACGTCATGTCGATGACCCTGACGGACCGCATGACGCGCGGTACCTACCTGCTGGACAACGGCCCGGACCAGCCGGCCACCATCTGCCTCTCGTACACGTGGTGCGACGACAGCCTGAAGTGGCTGCCGCTGTCCGCGAACGAGCGGATGGAGGTCATGCTGAAGTCCCTCGGCGAGATCTACCCGAAGGTCGACATCCGCCGCCACATCATCGGCAACCCGGTGACCGTGTCGTGGGAGAACGAGCCCTACTTCATGGGCGCGTTCAAGGCCAACCTGCCGGGCCACTACCGCTACCAGCGGCGCCTGTTCACCCACTTCATGCAGGACCGCCTCCCCGAGGACAAGCGCGGCATCTTCCTCGCGGGCGACGACATCTCCTGGACGGCGGGCTGGGCCGAGGGTGCGGTCCAGACGGCGCTGAACGCGGTCTGGGGCGTCATGCACCACCTCGGCGGCTCCACGGACACCACCAACCCCGGCCCGGGCGACGTCTACGACGAGATCGCCCCGGTCGAACTCCCGGAGGACTGACCCACCCGGTCCCTCCGCCCCATGACCACGGGCCGCCCCCGCGCCACGAGCGCGGCGGCGGCCCGTTCTCATGCCCGGCGGCGCCAGACCAGCTTCCACCGCTCCGCCCGGGCGGCCAGCACGGCGTCCTCCCGCCCCGTGGGCCGGGAACCGAGGCCGACGCCGCACCCGGCGCAGAGGCGCTCGACGGAGTGCCCGGTACGCCACCGGGTGGTGCCCCGGTCCTCGGCGCAGACGGGACACGCCCGAGGGGGCCACGGACCGGCCGACCGCGCGATGAGCGCCGCCGCGGCCGGCAGCGGCAGGTCCGGGTGGGACTCCGGGTCGGGGCAGTACAGGAGCCGCCACGGCTCCGGCGGGACGGGCCCGCGGACAGGCCTTCTGGGCCCGGCGGCGCTCCTGCCAGGGCAGGAACTCGGCGAGCCACACCTGGCGGGCGCCGTGCAGCTCGTCCACCGCCCGTACCAGCGACTGCGGGTCCCGCTCCAGGTCCGGGGGGATTCCCGCGCTCCTGCACAGGTGGTGGTAGGTCGCGCGGAAGCCGTACGGGGCGAACTCCGTGATGCACGTGCGCAGCGCGGCGAACCGCTGCCGCGGGGTGCGGGCCGTGTCGTGCACCCGGCCTCGGTGCGTGGTGAAGCTGGTCATCCGCCGACCCTATGTCCGGTCGCCGTGCCGGGCGTCGACTCCGGGCGGCGGGCTCAGGACGTCGGGGTGAGGAGGCAGCGGCCGACCAGGCCGACGCCCGCGTCCAGGGAATCCGTGAACTCCTCGGCCAGATCGGGGGAGCGGCGCAGGGTCCACAGCAGCCGGGCCGCAGACCAGGCCGCGCCCCGGGCCCGCTCCAGGCTCCACGAACCGAGCAGGTGCGTCAGCGGGTCGGCGACCTCCAGCAGGTCCGGGCCCGGCATCAGGTCCTCCCGGATGTGCTCCTCCAGGCAGACCAGGGTGTCGCCGACGCGGTCGAAGTCCGCCTCCAGGGCCCGCGGTTCGCAGTCCAGCGCCCGGCAGGTGGCCACCACCGCCAGCGCGAGGTCGTGCCCGATGTGCGCGTTGATCCCGGCCAGCGCGTGCTGCAGCGGGCGGATCCCGGGGTGGCGGCGGTACTGCAGCAGCGGCCGCCAGCATGCCGGGGCCCGGTCGGCCTCCACCGCCGTGAGGTACCGCTCCGCGAACCGCACGCTCAGCGCCTCCGCCCGCCGCGGCGCCGGGAACTCCCCGTGGGAGATGCGCGCGTGCAGCGTCTCCGTCACCGTCAGGTACACCCGGTTGAAGACGGCGACACCGTCCTGCGCGGGGAGCCGCTCGTCCAGGGCGCGCATCCGCGCGAGCACCGCTTCCATGGGAGGCAGGTTCCCAGCCGGCGGCGGAGATCCGGGGAACTTGGCCGTGTGCTTCCCCGGTTCGGGCGAACCCGGCTCAGGAACGCGTGTCCTGCGCGCCCGGATCCCCGCCTGCGTGGCCCCCGCCCGCATCGCCCGCGTCGTACGCCGAGGTGCCCGAGTCGAGCAGCGGCCCCTGCGTCTTCAGGTGCGCGGGCGCGAAGTACCGCAGCGTGTGGTACCCGGTGATCACCACGATCGTGCCGAGCGCGATACCGCCCAGCTCGAAGCTGTCGGTGAGGTGCAGTTTCACCCCGCCGATGCCGATGATGATGCCCGCCGCGGCCGGCACCAGGTTCAGCGGATTGCGCAGGTCCACCCCGCCGTTGATCCAGATCTGGGCGCCGAGCAGGCCGATCATCCCGTACAGGATCACGGTGATGCCGCCCAGGACCCCGCCGGGGATCGCGGCCACGACCGCCCCGAACTTCGGGCACAGGCCGAAGAGCAGCGCGAAGCCCGCCGCGGCCCAGTAGGCCGCCGTCGAGTAGACGCGGGTCGCCGCCATCACGCCGATGTTCTCGGAGTACGTGGTGTTCGGCGGGCCGCCGACCGCCGTGGACAGCATGGACGCCGCGCCGTCGGCGGCGATCGCGGTGCCGAGCTCGTCGTCGAGCGGATCGCCGGTCATCTCGCCGACCGCCTTGATGTGCCCGGCGTTCTCCGCGATCAGGGCGATCACCACCGGCAGCGCGATCAGGATCGCCGACCACTCGAACTGCGGTGCGTGGAAGGACGGCAGCCCGATCCAGTCGGCCCGGCCGACCCCGGAGAGGTCGAGCCTCCAGTGGTCGACGGCCTCCGCCCCGCCCACCGTCGAGTGGATCCTGCCGAAGAGCAGGTCGAAGACCCAGGAGATGCCGTAGCCGAAGAGCAGCCCGAGGAAGATCGCGATCCGGGACCAGAAACCGCGCAGGCAGACCACGGCCAGCCCCGTGAACAGCATGGTCAGCAGCGCCGTCCACTGGTCCTGCGGCCAGTACGTCGAGGCCGTCACCGGCGCCAGGTTGAAGCCGATCAGCATCACCACCGCGCCCGTCACCACCGGCGGCATCGCCGCGTGGATGATCCGCGCCCCGAACCGCTGCACCGCGAGCCCGGCCAGGCACAGCGCCGCGCCGACCACGAACACCGCACCCGTGACGACCGCGCTGTCGCCGCCGCCCGCCCGGATCGCCGCCGTGACGCCGACGAAGGCGAGCGAGCAGCCCAGGTACGAGGGGACCCGCCCGCGGGTGGCGAGCAGGAAGATCGCCGTCGCGACCCCCGACATCATGATGGCCAGGTTCGGGTCCAGGCCCATCAGGACCGGAGCGACGAAGCTCGCCCCGAACATCGCCACGACGTGCTGGGCACCGAGCCCGGCGGTCCGCGGCCACGACAGCCGCTCGTCCGGCCGCACCACCGCGCCGGGGGCGGGGGTCCGCCCGTCTCCGTGCAGGGTCCAGCCCACGCCGAGGCCCATGTTCCACCACTTCCGTCGAACCGATCGATCAGGCATCCGGGCCGCAGAACAGCGCCGCGCCTGCGCAATATTACGGCCGGATACCTGCTGGTTCGTCCCGGTCTGCGGGCGCGGAGCCCGTGGCCACCGGCTTCTGCCGCAGTACGGCGGCCCCCGCGACCAGCGCGAACGCCAGCAGGGTGACCAGCCCGAAGGACACCACGAGCGAGGTCGCGTCCGCCACCGCACCGATCGCCGACGGCGCGATCAGCCCCGATGTGTACGTGATCGTCGCGACGCCCGCGATGGCCTGCGCCGGAGCCGGCCCGCTGCGCGCGGCCGCCGCGAACGCCAGCGGGACCACCACCGCGATGCCGAGTCCGATCAGGCCGAAGCCCGCCAGCGCCGCGCCCGGGTGGCGGGCCGTCACCACGAGCAGCCCGCCCGCGGTGGCCACTGCCCCGCCCGCCCGGACGGTGCGCACCGGCCCGAACCGGTCCACCACCCGGTCCCCGACGAGCCGGGCCACGGCCATGGTGAGCGCGAACGCGGTGGTGGAGGCGGCCGCGAGACCGGCGTCCGTGTCCAGGACGTCCCGCAGGTAGACCGCGGACCAGTCCAGGCTCGCGCCCTCCGCGAAGACCGCGCAGAACCCGATCGCGCCGATCAGCAGCGCGGACCTCGGGGGCAGCGCGAAGTGCGGCGGCGCCTGCGCCTCCGCGGCGCTGCGCAGATCCAGCACCCCCCGTGCGGCGATCAGACCGGCCGCGGTCAGGGCGAGCGCGGCGACGAGGTGGTGCAGCCGGGCATCGGCCCCGGCGTGGGCGGCGGCCATGCCCGCCGCCGAGCCCAGCAGCGCACCCACGCTCCACATGCCGTGCAGCGAGGACATGATCGAGCGGCCGAGCCGGTTCTCGGTCTCCACGCCCAGCGCGTTCATCGCCACGTCCGACATCCCGGAGGTGGCGCCGTAGACGAAGAGGGCGCAGCACAGTGCGGGCAGGTTCGGCGCGAGGCTCGGCAGGATCAGGGACAGGGTCCACAGCGCCAGTAGCCCGCGCAGCGCGGCGCGGGCCCCGAAGCGGTGGTTGATCCGGCCGGCCAGCGGCATCGCGAGCGCCGCGCCCAGGGCGGGGAAGGCGAGGGCGAGGCCCAGGGTGCCCGCGCTGAGCTGTGCGTGCTCCTGGATCCAGGGGATACGGGTGGCGAAGGAGCCGGTGACGGCCCCGTGGGCGCAGAAGACGGCGGCGATGGCGAAGCGGGCACGGCGCAGGCGCGCAGGGCCGAGGTCTGTTTCCCCTGTCATGGCATTAAACTATCAGGAACCCTGCCTGATAGTTGGTTCGGCGGGGCTACCTAGGATGGGCGCCGTGACTCCTGCCGAAGCCCTGGCCCCCGCCGCTCCGTCGCCCGCGTCGCCGAGCACGGCCCGGGCCATCAACGACCGTCTCGCCCTGCGGCTCCTCCAGGAGGAAGGGCCGCTGACCGCCACTCAGCTCAAGGCGATGACCGGCCTCTCCCGCCCCTCGGTCGCCGATCTCGTCGAGCGGCTGACCGGTGCCGGGCTGATCGAGGTCGTGGGGGAGTCGGGCGAACAGCGCCGCGGCCCCAATGCCCGGGTGTACGGGATCGTCGCCCACCGCGCGTACCTGGCGGCCCTGGACGTACGGACGGACAGCGCGACCGCGGTGGTCGCGGACCTGCTCGGCCGCCCGCTCGCCCAGGCCGAGCTCCCGGTGGACGCGGTCGACGAGGCCGTGGACCTGCTCGAGGCGCTCGCGCGGGAGGCCGGCACGGACCGGCTGCACACCGTGGTGGTCGGCGCCCCGGGCCTGGTGGCCCCGTCCGACGGGGTGCTGCGCAGCACCGTCGGCCTGCCGTCCTGGCACCAGGACCTGGTGGCGGCCCTGCGGCGGCGGCTGCCGGCCACGGTGGTCGTGGAGAACGAGACCAACCTCGCGGCCCTCGCCGAACAGCGGGTCGGCGCCGCGCAGGACCTGGACTCCTTCGTGCTGCTGTGGCTCGGCGCGGGCGTCGGCGCGGCGGTGGTCCTGGACGGCCGGCTGCGGCGGGGCGCATCGGGCGGGGCGGGCGAGATCGGCTTCCTGCCGGTGCCGGGCACGGGCCGGCTGCCCTCCGCCACGGACTGCGGGGGCGGGTTCCACGCGCTGGTCGGCCGGGAGGCGGTGGCCGCGCTCGCGGCGGAGCACGGCTGGGCCGGGCCGGTGGAGGAGGCGGTCGCCGGCGCCGCGGGCGAGGCTTTCATCGAGGCCCTGGCGCAGCGGCTCGCCCTGGGCGCGGCGGCCGTCACGGCGGTCCTGGACCCGGGGTGCCTGGTCCTGGCGGGCGAACTCGGCCACGCGGGCGGCGCCGGCCTGGCGGCCGCGGTCGGCCGCCGGCTGGCCACGCTGACGCCGGTGCCGATGGAGGTCCGCGCCACTGCCCTGGGTGATCCGGCGGTCCTCGCGGGAGCGCGCCTGGCCGCCCGTGAAGCCGCCCAGGCGGACCTCTTCGCCCCCTGAGCCCCTGAGTCGCACCGGGCCGGACGGCGGTGTGCGTCACCCGACGGCAGCGCCGTCGCGCTCGTGCTCGCCCTACTGGTCGTCGAGGCCTTCGTCGCCATCGTCGCCTTCGTCAGCGTGCAGCATCCGCCAGATCTGGGTGCGGTGCAGTACGTAGAGCGCGGCGATCAGGAACACCACGTTCAGTCCCACGGCGAGCAGCCAGAAGACGGCCCCGCTCTCCAACTCGTTCGTCAGGTAGGCGAAGTTCATGCCGAAGAACCCCGTCAGGAAGCTCAGCGGCAGAAAGATCGTGGACACGATCGCGAGGCGGTTGATCACCCCGTTCTGGTCGCCGGACACCAAGGACGAGTAGGTGCCGAAGCCCCGCCGGGCGGCCTCCTGGAGGGACGTGATGTCGGTCAGTACCAGCCTGGAAGTGCGCTGGTACTCGCGGGCGAGCCGCTGGCGCTCCACCGGGAAGTTGCGGTTCAGCGCCCTTCGCGTCATGGTCTCCTCCGCCGACTGCTGGTAGGGGAGGAGCGTGTGGTGCAGGAGGGCCGCGGTCCGGCGCAGCCGCGCCAGGCGGTAGAGCTGCTCGGGCTGCCGCCGCCGGAACATCTCGTCCTCCAGGTCCTCCACCTCCAGAAGGCCCTGGACGGCGGACCGGCGATACGTCTCCAAGGCCTCGTCCAGCAGCAGGAACAGCATGGCAACGGAGTCGGGGGGCCTCTCGTGCGGGAGTCGGGCGGTGAGGCTCTCCACCAGTGCGGCCGGCCCGCGGTGCACCGTGACCAGGGCGCGCTCGGTGACCAGGGCGTGGATGTGAATGGCCTGGCCCCCTTCGAACGCGGGGACGACGAACGCGGCGCTGTCCCCGAGGAACTCGACCCGGGCCGGTTCCCCCTCCCGGCCGAGCCACTCCACGTCCTCGGCCTCCAGGCCGAGCAGGTGGGCGACCCGCTGCTCGCCGGGCGCGGTCTCCTCGGGCAGCTCCATGTCCACGAACAGGAAGCTGGATGTCGCGAGGCGCTCACGTGCCTCAGACACGTGGGTGCGCGTCATGATGCCCTCCGGCATGGACACCACCGATACGATCATCGCCCCTCACCGTGGATCACGCCGCGGATCATGAATTACGGTATATCCCATATTGTCCCTTATGGGTTTCAGGGAAACGCACTGACGACTCCCACGTGGCGCCCTCGGCCTCCAACCCGCCCTGCCTCGGCCCCAGGCTTCAGCCCCCGGCCTCAGCCTCCGGTCTTCGCTGCCCGAGCGGCCCTGGCCGTCAGGAAATCGGCGAAGGTGCCCTTGCCGACGGCGTGGGACGGGGTCAGGTTGCCGCCGCGGCAGAAGGCCGCGTACGCCTTCCCCGCCAGGGGCAGCGCGAACACCTTGCGCCGCCGCCCCGTCGCCGCCAGGTACGACCGGCCCAGCTCCACCAGGGTGTGGATCTCCGGACCGCCCATGCCCGTGACCCGGCCGGCGGGGGCGGGGTCGGCGAGTTCCGCCATCCGGTCGGCGACCTCCTCCACGGCGACCGGCTGCACCCTGACCCCCTTCGGCAGCGGCAGTGGCACCACCGGCACCTTCGCCAGCGCGTCCACCGCCATCGCCACCAGGTCGTGGAACTGCGTGGTCCGCAGGATCGTCACGCCCAGCCCCGACGCCTCCAGCATCCGCTCGACCCGGTACTTCACCGTGTAGTAGCCGAACGGGACCACATCCACCCCGACGATCGAGATGTAGAGGATGTTCGTGACCGTCCCGGCCCGCCGGGCCGCCTCGATCAGGTGCCCGGCGGCCACGTCGTCGCCGCCCCGCGGGGTGCTCGCGCAGTGCACGACCACCTGCGCGCCCGCCATCGCCGCGTCCAGCCCGCTGCCGTCCCGCAGATCGACCGGGTGGTCCTTCGCGTGCCGGCTCAGGACCCGTACGTCGTGGCCCGCCGCCCGCAGCCGGGTGACGACCAGCGCGCCGAGGTTTCCGGTGCCTCCGGTGACGAGGATCGTGCTCATGGTGTCCGTTTCCTTCCCTGAAGGGGTGCGTTCACCAGCTGAGACCGGACGGCCCTCAGGAATGTGACAGCTGCCGCCGAAGGAATTCCAGCTTCTCCGGATTCACCACGGTCCGCACTCCGCGGACCAGTCCGTCCTCGATCTCCATCTGCAGGACCGCCGCCCCGCCCACGATCAGCCCGGGTTCCCCGTTGACCTCCGCGAACGAGATCGGCAGGCCGGCCACGTACTTGCGCAGCGCGCCCACCAGGAAGCGCGCCACCTTGTCCGCGCCCAGGATCGGCCGCCGGGCCGCGCCCACGATGCCGCCGCCGTCCGACACGTACTGCACGTCGGCGGTCAGCAGGCCCTCCAGCCGGGCCAGGTCGCCGTCGCGCGCCGCCGTCAGGAACGTCTCCACCAGGCTCTGCCACTGGGCCGGATCCGGCGCGAAGCGGGGGCGCGGCCCGGCCGCCCGGCCCGCAGCCACCCGGCCCGCGGCCCGCCGGTAGAGCTGCCGGCAGTTGGCCTCGGTCAGGTCCAGGAGTCCCGCGATCTCCCGGTGGCCGTACGCGAACGCCTCGCGCAGCACGTACACCGCCCGCTCCACCGGCGTCAGCTGCTCCAGCAGCAGGAGCAGGGCCATGGAGACGCTGTCCCGCTGCTCCGCCGACTCCAGCGGGCCGAGCACCCCGTCCCCGGTGAGGACGGGCTCCGGGAGCCAGGGGCCCACGTACTCCTCGCGCCGGGCCCGCGCCGAGGTGAGCCGGTTCAGGCACAGGCGGGTGACGGCCTTGGCGAGCCAGGCCCCGGGGTGCTCGACGTCCTCGCGGTCGGCGGAGCTCCAGCGCAGCCAGGCGTCCTGGACGGTGTCCTCGGCCTCGGCGGCGGAGCCGAGCATGCGGTAGGCGATCCCGAACATCCGGGGCCGGTGCTCCTCGAAGTCCGCGCCGGGCGCGGCGTCCTGTGTGATCACCGCAGCAGCCTACGAGGAGGCCGTGACGGCACGTGCGAGGACCCGGTGGCCGCCGGGCCGCCGGGTCCTCACGCTCGTTCGGATACGGGCACCGACGCGGTGTCAGCAGGCGCCCTGGTCCTTCCAGACGCCCCAGTCGCCGGTGGTGCCGGGCTCCTCGTTCTGCGTCCACCACTGCGCCTTCCAGTTGTGGCCCTTGTGCGAGACGACGGTCCCGCCGTTGTAGACCGTGCCCGCGACGTACGCCGGGTTCGTGCAGGTTCCGCCCGGCGGCGTGGTCGGCGGCGTGGTCGGCGGCGTCGTCGGGGGAGTGGTCGGCGGGGTCGTGGGCGGGGTGGTCGGGGGCTGGGTGGTGCCCGGCTCCGTCACCGTCGTGCCGCGCGCCAGGTCGCCGGCGAGGGCGTAGGCGGTGCCGGAGATGTTCACCGTCCAGTTGGAGGGCGTGGACACCGGCAGGTAGTAGTTGAACGCCAGGTCCACCGAGGCGCCGGGGGCCAGCGTCTGCCACGCCGGGAGCTTCAGCGAGACCCGCTGGAAGTCGCCCTTCAGACCGCCGACGTTGGTGCCGCTGTGGCCGGTGCTGATCACCTTGGTGCCGAAGCCGGACTGGTCCGAGGCGTTGGCCGGGGCCGAGGTCCCGTAGTCGAACTGGAACTCGGTGCCGCCGGGCAGCGTGGTCTTCGTATTGTTGGTGATCTTGAGCTTGGGGGTGATCGGATAGTTGGAGTCGCCCAGCTTGAACTCGGTGAACTCCGTCTTGATGTCCACGGCCTGGGCCGGCAGCGCGCTGCCCGCCGTCTTCGCGCCGTACGGCGCGGCCGCCTTGAACTTGTCGTACATCAGGGAGGTGAGCGTGTCGCCCATCTCGTACTGGCCCTTGGTGGAGTTGTACGCGTAGTCGCCCGCCAGCTCCCAGACCATCGTGCCGCCGATGCCCTTGTTCACCACGTAGTCGGCCTTGGCGGCCACCGACTGCTCGTCCTCCGTCGACAGGAAGACCTTCTTCTGGGCGTTCCACAGCCACGGCGCCACCAGCGTGGAGTCGTACTTGCGGGCGTAGGTGCCGGTCAGCGTGGTGTTCGCCGGGAAGCCGTACTTGGTGACGTAGTCGCCGACGACGCCCTTCTCCAGGTTCTTGGCGTGCCACATCGGGTTGGAGCCCGCCGGGGACTCGGCCCCGTTGGTGTCCAGGTCGTGCCACAGGTTGTCGATGCCGACCGCGCCGTCGCCGCACTTGGTCAGCCCCGCGCCGGCCGGGCAGGTGGTCGCCGGGGCCTTGCCCCACAGGCCGTCCGTGCCGCCCTGCACGTTCTTGAAGCCGCGGGTGTAGTACGGCAGGCCCATGTTGATGCGGCCGGCCGGCATCGAGCCGCGGAAGTAGTGGTAGGCCCAGTCGGAGTTCAGGTAGCCGATGCCGCCGTACTGGGAGGTGGAGTAGACGCCGGCGGCGGCGAGTTCGCCGTCCTTGCCGTCGTCGAAGAGCGAGGCGTTCGGGCCGACGTACTCGTTCCAGGCGCCGTGCAGGTCGTAGGACATGATGTTGACGTAGTCCAGGTACTTCTGCATCTGGAACGTCTCCATGCCCCGCAGCAGGTAGCCGGAGGAGGGGGCGGCGACGGAGAGCAGGTAGTGCTTGCCGTCCGCGGCGCCCGCGCGGTCGAGCCTCTCGCGCAGCGATTTCATCAGCGCGGCGTAGCCCTGGACGAGCCCGGCCCGGCGGGCGTTGGAGAGCTGCCAGTCCAGCGGGTTGCCCGCGTCCTTCATGGTGGTCGGGTACTCGTAGTCGATGTCGACGCCGTTGAACCCGTACGTGCGGATGAACTCGACCGACGAGTCCGCGAACGTGTCGATGCCGGCCTGGTTGACCGAGCCGTCGGCGTTGGTGGCCATCGAGTAGAAGCCGCCGGAGGCGACGCGGTTGCCGTCGTCGCCGAAGTAGCCGCCGGTCTCGGCCCAGCCGCCGACCGAGATCAGCGTCTTCACGTTCGGGTACTGCTTCTTGAATTTGTTCAGCAGGTTGAAGTGGCCCTTGTACGGCAGGGCCGGGTCCATCTCGGCGCCCGCGACCCCCGGCCAGGTCATCCCGGTGGCGGCGTTGTTCGCGTTGTCCGCGCCGACCGAGATCTTGTTGTCGGCGCCCACATGGGCGAAGGCGTAGTTCAGATGGGTGACCTTGGACCACGGGACGTTGTTGGCGAGGTAGGCGGGGGTGCCGTCCTTGCCGGTCCGCCACCCGGTGAAATAGCCGATGACGCGGCGCTGGTGGTCGGCGCCCATCTTCTCGCGGCCCTCGGAGTCGTAGACCGAGCAGTACGGGACGTCGACCCCGGCCGTCTTGTAGAGCCCGTCCGGGCGACAGCCCGCGTTGTCGGCGGCGTGCGAGACGCCGCTCGAGAGCCCGCCCACCAGCAGTCCGGCGATTGCGGCGCCGGATGCCAGGAGCATCGCTCTCGTAAGGGTGGGGGACGGCATGGTGCCTCCTGGGGAGGGGAGGATGGCAGGACACGAAAGGGCACAACAGGCGGAAAAGTGGTGCGTGTTGGCCCGTGACGTGCGCACATCTGACGGGCTGTCTCCCGGGGAGGATGAAGGGAACGTTAAGAGGACTAGACCACCTCGTCAATAGGTCTGTACCAATCGCAGGCGTACTTGACGGACTCCCGCGGAACGCCCTCTCTGTGACCCAGGCCACAGTCCCTCACGCGCATGGCCTCGGATCACCCGTGGCAAACTGGCAGCAGTACCAGTAAGCAGCGCACTCCGGGGTCGGTGTAATTCCGAACCGGCGGTATAGTCCGCGACCCGTCCGCAGCCAGCGGCCGGTTGACCAGGTGAAATTCCTGGACCGACGGTGAAAGTCCGGATGGGAGGCAGTGCGCGGCGGGCCAGTCACCGGTACGCCGCCGTCGGCGGTTCATCGGCGTATCCCCTGCGGATACGTCCGTGCGGACCGTTTTTTCGGCCTCGGCGTCCCCGTGTGTGCTGAACCGCTTCATCTGTCGTATCCCGACAGGCCCCGGAGTCCGTGCCCGACAGAGGCAGGAGGACCCGGTGGCGAACCACGCCGCGAACGCACCGCACGTCGTCGGCGATGCCGATGCCGACACGCAGGCCATGCGCCGCGCCATCGAGCTCGCCGCCCGCGGCCTCGGCTCCACCAGCCCCAACCCGGTCGTCGGCTGCGTCATCACGGACGCCGCGGGCACCGTCGTCGGCGAGGGCTGGCACGAGCGGGCCGGCGGCCCGCACGCCGAGGTCCACGCCCTGCACGCCGCCGGCGAGGCCGCCCGCGGAGGCACCGCCTACGTCACCCTCGAACCCTGCAACCACACCGGTCGTACGGGGCCCTGCGCCCAGGCGCTCGTCGAGGCCGGCGTCAGCCGCGTCCTCTACGCCGTCGCAGACCCGAACCCGCAGGCCAGCGGCGGCTGCGACACCCTGCGCACCGCCGGGGTCAAGGCCGAGGGCGGGCTCCTGGAGGCCGAGGCCGCGGCCGGCAACGCGGCCTGGCTCACCTCCGTACGCCTCGGCCGCCCGCACGTGACCTGGAAGTACGCGGCCACCCTCGACGGCCGCAGCGCCGCCGCGGACGGCAGCAGTCGATGGATCACCGGCCCGGAGTCCCGCGCCGACGTCCACCGGCTGCGCGCCGAGGCCGACGCCGTCCTCGTCGGCGGCGGCACCCTGCGCGAGGACGACCCCCACCTGGCCGTACGGGGCATCGCGGGGGCCACCCAGCCGCTGCGCGTCGCCCTCGACACCCGCGCCGGCCTCCTGCCGACCGCCCGCATCCTCGACGACGCCGCACCCACGCTGCTCGTCACCGGCGAGGACGCCGACACCCGGCACCTGCCCGGAGTCGACCTGCTCCGGCTGCCCCTGCACGGCGGCCGCATCGCCGTCCACGACCTGCTCGACCGGCTGTACGCCCGCGGCGTGCGCTCCGTCCTCCTCGAAGGCGGCCCCACCCTGGCCGGAGCCTTCCTCGAGGCCGGAGCCGTCGACCGGGTCATCGGCTACCTCGCCCCGGCCCTCCTCGGCTCCGGCCCCGCCGCCCTCGCCGACGCCGGCATCACGAACATCGCCCACGCGGTACGCCTCGACATCACCGAGGCCGTCCGCGTCGGCACCGATCTCCGCATCACCGCAGTACCCGAAATCACCGCAGTACCCGAAGCCGCCCCCACCACCGCCACCAAGGAGCACTGAGTGTTCACCGGAATCGTCGAAGAACTGGGCGAGGTCACCGCCGTCGAGCAGCTCGCCGAGGCCTCCCGCTTCCGCCTGCGCGGCCCCGTCGTCACCGACGGCGCCAAGCACGGCGACTCCATCGCCGTCAACGGCGTCTGCCTGACCGTCGTGGAGACCGCCGAAGGCGAGTTCACCGCCGACGTCATGCAGGAGACCCTGAACCGCTCCAGCCTCGGCGCCCTCGAGAAGGGCTCCCGGGTCAACCTGGAGCGCCCGATGGCCCTCGGCGGACGGCTCGGCGGACACCTGGTCCAGGGGCACGTGGACGGCACCGGCGAGATCCTCTCCCGGACGCCCTCCGAGCACTGGGAGATCGTCAAGGTCGCGCTCCCCGCGCACCTGTCCCGGTACGTCGTCGAGAAGGGCTCCATCACGGTCGACGGCGTCAGCCTCACCGTGGTCGAAGCCGCCGCCGACTACTTCACCATCAGCCTCATCCCCACCACCCTCGCGCTGACCACGCTCGGCATCAAGCAGCCCGGCGACCCGGTCAACCTCGAGGTCGACGTCCTCGCGAAGTACGTCGAGCGCCTGCTCGCCGCCGGTGTGAACCCCCTGACCGCGACCCCCGACGAAGGCAAGGAGGCCGACCGGTGAGCGCCCTGACCTGGCTCAACGCCGAGGCCTTCGCGGTCTTCGGCCAGAAGGTCATCTGGTCCGACATGATCGGCAACCTGATGGGCCTGGCCGCCCTCGCCCTCGGCTGGCGCCGCTCCATATGGACCTGGCCCGCCCAGCTCCTGTCCGGCCTGATCCTCATAGCCGCCTACGCCTCCGCCCACCTCGCCGGCGGCGTCGGCAAGCAGCTCCTCGTCATCGGCGTGGCCGCATGGGGCTGGCGCGCCTGGCAGCTCGGCCGCAAGCAGGCCCAGGACGGCACCCTCGCCGTGCGCACCGCGAGCTGGACCGAGCGCGGACTGCTCCTCGCCGGAGCGGCCCTCGGCACCCTCGCCGTCGGCGGCCTGTTCACGCTCTTCCCGGACCTGTCCTGGAGCCCGTGGGCCGACGCCTACATCTTCGTCGGCACGATCGTCGCGATGGTCGCCCAGGCCCGCGGCCTCGTCGAGTTCTGGTTCGCCTGGCTCCTCGTCGACCTGGTCGGCGTCCCGCTCGCCTTCACCAACGGACTGGCCTTCTCCGGCCTCGTCTACGTCGTCTACTTCGCGCTCGTCCTCTGGGGCGCCCACGACTGGTACCAGCGTTCGCGCACCAACCCCGCCCCGGCCCTGGAAGGAGCAACGGCATGACCTCCCTCAAGCCCGTGCCCGACATCGACGCCGTCCTCGACGCCGTCTTCCGGCTCGACCCCGTCGAGCAGGCCGTCCGCGACATCGCGGCCGGCCGGCCGGTCGTGGTCGTCGACGACGAGGACCGCGAGAACGAGGGCGACCTCGTCATCGCCGCCGAGAAGGCCACCCCCGAGATCGTCGCCTTCATGATGAGCGAGTGCCGCGGCCTGATCTGCGCGCCCATGGAAGGCCCCGAGCTGGAGCGGCTCGAGCTGCCCCAGATGGTCCAGAACAACACCGAGTCGATGAAGACCGCCTTCACCGTCTCGGTCGACGCGAGCGCCGCCCACGGCGTCACCACCGGCATCTCGGCCGCCGACCGCTCCACCACCCTGCGGATGCTCGCCGACGGTGTCTGCGAGCCCTCGGACTTCGTCCGCCCCGGCCACGTCTTCCCGCTGCGCGCCAAGCCCGGCGGCGTCCTGGTCCGCAACGGCCACACCGAGGCCGCCGTCGACCTCGCCCGCCTCGCGGGCCTGCGCCCCGTCGGGGCGATCGTGGAGATCGCCGGCGAGGACGGCGTCATGCTGCGCCTGCCCGAGCTGATCCCCTTCGCCCGCAAGCACGGCCTGACGATCATCTCCATCGAGGACCTGATCGCCTACCGCCGCTCCGCCGAGCCGACCGTGCGCCGCGAGGCCGAGGTCACCCTGCCGACCGCCCACGGCGACTTCACGGCGTACGGCTACCGCTCCACCGTCGACGGCGTCGAGCACGTCGCCCTCGTCCACGGCGAGATCGGCGACGGCCAGGACGTCGTGGTCAGAGTCCACTCCGAGTGCCTGACCGGCGACATCTTCCAGTCGCTGCGCTGCGACTGCGGCCCCCAGCTGCACGCCTCCATGGCCCGCATCAAGGAGACGGGCCGCGGCGTGGTCGTCTACCTGCGCGGCCACGAGGGCCGCGGCATCGGACTGGTGTCCAAGCTGCGCGCGTACGAGCTCCAGGAGCGCGGCCGCGACACCCTGGACGCCAACCTGGAACTCGGCCTGCCCGCCGACGCCCGCGACTACGCCGCCGGCGCGCAGATCCTCGCCGACCTCGGCGTCAAGAGCGTCCGGCTGCTGACCAACAACCCCGACAAGTCCGCCGCCCTCGTACGGCACGGCATCGCGGTCAACGACCGGGTGGCCATGCCCACGGAAGCCGGGGAGCACAATCTGCGGTACCTGCGCACGAAGCGGGACCGGATGGGCCACGACCTGCCCTGGCTGGACCGGGCCGTGACCGCCACCACCTGCGGCAACCAGTAAGTACGTACGAACCACCACCAGCACACACCCAGCACACACCACGAACCACGAACCACGAAGAACCGAGGAGCACAGCTGTGAGCGGCAAGGGCGCACCCGAACTGAGTGTCAGGAACTGCGGAGACCTCCGGGTCGCGGTCGTCGCGGCCCAGTGGCACGAGAAGGTCATGGACGGGCTCGTCGACGGCGCCCTGCGCGCCCTGCACGAGCTGGGCATCGACGAGCCCACCGTGCTCCGCGTCCCCGGCAGCTTCGAGCTCCCGGTCGTGGCGAAGGTACTCGCCGGTCGCGGTTACGATGCCATCGTCGCCCTCGGAGTCGTCATCCGCGGCGGCACCCCGCACTTCGACTACGTCTGCCAGGGCGTCACCCAAGGCCTGGTACAGGTGTCGATCGACACCGGAGTCCCCATCGGCTTCGGCGTCCTGACGTGCGACAACGACGAGCAGGCACTGGACCGTGCCGGGCTCGAGGGGTCGAACGAGGACAAGGGACACGAAGCGGTCATCGCCGCCGTCTCCACCGCTGCGACCCTGCGGTCCGTCAGCGAACCCTGGCGCTGAGTGGCGGCGGGGGACCCCGTATTCTGAGGACCATCATGGCGAACACACCCTCCAAGAGTTTCGAAGAGCTCTTCACCGAGCTCCAGCTCAAGGCCGCCAACGGCGACCCCAGCACCTCCCGGACCGCCGAGCTCGTCGGCAAGGGCGTCCATGCCATCGGCAAGAAGATCGTCGAGGAGGCCGCCGAGGTCTGGATGGCCGCCGAGCACGAGGGCAAGGAAGCCGCCGCCGAGGAGATCTCCCAGCTGCTGTACCACGTCCAGGTGATGATGGTCGCGCGCGGGATCTCCCTCGACGACGTCTACGCGCACCTCTAGGCCGGAGCCCGTCCCGCGGGTCCCCCGCCCGCCGCCCACCCACACCTTTCGCAACCACGCACTGAAGGAAGCCCCATGCTGCGCATCGCCGTCCCCAACAAGGGTTCACTCTCCGGAGCGGCGTCGGCGATGCTCCATGAGGCCGGCTACCGCCAGCGCAAGGAGTCCAAGGAGCTCGTGGTCCTCGACCCCGACAACGGGGTGGAGTTCTTCTACCTGCGCCCCAAGGACATCGCGATCTACGTGGCCTCGGGCAAGCTCGACATCGGCATCACCGGCCGTGACCTGCTGCTCGACTCCGGCGCCGGCGCGGAGGAGATCCTCCCGTTGAACTTCGGCCGCTCCACCTTCCGCTACGCCACCAAGCCCGGCACCGCGAAGGGCCCCGAGGACTTCACCGGGATGACGATCGCGACCTCGTACGAGGGAATCGTCGCCAAGCACCTCGCCGAACAGGGCATCGACGCCTCCGTCGTGCACCTCGACGGCGCGGTCGAGACCGCCATCCAGCTGGGCGTCGCCCAGATCATCGCGGACGTCGTCGAGACCGGCACCAGCCTGCGCAACGCCGGCCTCGAGGTCATCGGCGAGCCGATCCTCACCTCCGAGGCCGTGGTCATCCGCGGCAACGGCGCCGACGCCGACAACCCGCAGGCCCAGCAGTTCCTGCGCCGCCTCCAGGGCGTCCTGGTGGCCCGCAGCTACGTGATGATGGACTACGACTGCCGCGCCGAGCACCTCGAGCGCGCCGTCGCCCTCACCCCGGGCCTGGAATCGCCGACCGTCTCCCCGCTGCACAACGAGGGCTGGGTCGCCGTCCGCGCGATGGTCCCGGCCAAGGAGGCGCAGCGGATCATGGACGACCTGTACGAGCTCGGCGCGCGCGCGATCCTCACCACCTCGATCCACGCCTGCCGCCTCTGACCCTGGGGGGCGTCTTGTGGGTCAGGCCGGGCTCGCGGCGTCCCTGATCCGGCCCGACCCACAAGACACCCCCCTACGTCCTTCCGATCCGTACGCCCCCTGCAGAAGGCATCACCAGCATCATGGCCGAGTCCGCCGCCCAGCCCGTACCGCCCGCCCTGCCGGTCACCTTCCGGCCGACCCGCACCCGGGCCGTCCTGCTGGGCGTCGGGCTCGCCATGTTCGCCACCATCACGGCGATCGCCCTCCTGCTGGAGAACCTCGGGCCGGGGGAACGGATGAGCTTCATCTTCACCGCCGTCCTGCTGACCTCCGTACTCGTGCTGCTCAGCCGCCCCAAGGTGGTCGCGGACGAGGCGGGCGTCACCGTCGTCAACCTGACCAGCACCCGCCGCCTGGAGTGGGCGCAGATCCTGCGCGTGAACCTCCGCCCGGGCGACCCGTGGGTGTTCCTGGACCTCAGCGACGGCACGAGCCTGCCCGCCCTCGGCATCCAGCCCGGAGTGGCCAAGCAGCAGGCGATCGGCGACGCCCGCGCCCTGCGCGCGCTCGCCGAGGCCCGGGGAACCGGGCCGCACGAGCACTGAGCCGCGGCCGCGCGGACCTGGAACGGATGTCGAACATCCATCGAACGGCCCCTGAACGGGCCTTGAGCGGCTCCCGTACGAAGCACCGGAGCCGCAGCCGACCGCTGCGTCCCATTGCGGCGGCGATCTCAGTGACTACCCTGGTGGCGGGGCGCACCTGTGCGCCCTCCCACCGGCCCCGGGACCCCGAGGTCCGGGGGAACCTGCGACTTGAGGAGTGACTCCCTCCAGCAATGGACGGATCGTCCGGTAGTACCCGCGCCGCCCTCCCCACGGAGGCGGCGGCATGACCATCCCGCTACTCCTGCTCGTGGCGGCATTCGCCCTGATCCTCGCCAACGGCTTCTTCGTGGCGGCCGAGTTCGGCCTCGTCACCGTGGAACGACCCGAGGCCGAACGCGCCGCAGCCGACGGCGACCGCCGTGCCCGCACGGTGGTCGAGGCCCTGCGGGAGCTGTCCTTCCAGCTCTCCGGCACCCAGCTCGGCATCACCATCACCTCACTCGTGGTCGGCATGCTCGCCGAACCGGCCCTCGCCGGACTGCTGGCCGGGCCGCTCGCGGCGACCGGCCTGCCCGCGGGAGCCGTCTCCGGCATCGCCGTCTTCCTGGGCATGCTGCTCGCCTCCGCCGTCCAGATGGTCGTCGGCGAGCTCGTCCCGAAGAACTGGGCCGTCTCCCGGCCGCTGCAGGTGGCCCGGTTCGTGGCCGGCCCGCAGCAGGTCTTCTCCCGTGCCTTCCGGCCGGTCATCGCCGGCCTCAACGCCGTAGCCAACCGCCTCGTGCGGGCGCTCGGCGTGGAACCGGCCGAGGAGATGGCCTCCGCCCGCACCCCCGGCGAACTGGTTTCCCTGGTCCGCCATTCGGCCCAGGCCGGCGCCCTGGAACAGGACACCGCCGACCTCTTCGTACGGACCCTCTCGCTGGGCGAGCTCACGGCCCAGCACGTCATGACCCCCCGGGTGAAGGTCAGCGCCCTCCAGCACACGGCCACCGCGGCCGACGTGCTCAACCTGACCCGCGCCACCGGGCTGTCCCGCTTCCCGGTCTACCGGGAGCGCATCGACGAGGTCACCGGGGTCGTCCACCTCAAGGACGCCCTCGCCGTGCCCGAGTCCGAGCGCGCCCGCACCACCGTGAGCCGGATCTGCGTCGCCCCGCTGCTGGTGCCCGGCTCGCTGCCGGTGCAGCCGCTGCTGGAGCGGCTGCGCAGCGAGCAGCCGATGGCCGTGGTCGTCGACGAGTACGGCGGCACCGCCGGGGTCGTCACCCTGGAGGACATCGTGGAGGAGCTCGTCGGCGAGGTCCGCGACGAGCACGACCTCGCCGAGGACGAAGGCCCCGAACTGGCCGCCGTGCCCGCCGAGGACGGCCGCCCCTCCTGGGAGGCCGACGGCAGCTGCCGCGTCCAGACCCTGCGCCGGATAGGCCTGGAGGTGCCCGAAGGCCCCTACGAGACCGTCGCCGGTCTCGTCGCCGATCTGCTCGGCCGGATCCCCGCCCCCGGGGACCGTGCCGAACTGCCCGGCTGGAGGCTGTCCGTCCGCCAGGTCGGCCGCAACCGCGCCGAACGCGTCCGGCTGGTCCGGCTGGGCACCGTCCCCGCCGCCCACGGGACCGGCCCCGAGGCCGCCCGCGCCACCGTCCGCATCGACGCGGCCGACCCCGTACGCACCGGGCCGGGCCGGCAGGCCTCCCCGGACGCCCGGTCACCGCAGCCGGCCCAGTCGGCCCAGCTGGAAGGCGCCGGCCGATGAACGCCCTCCAACTGCTCTTCGCCCTGCTCCTGGTCCTGGCCAACGGTTTCTTCGTCGGCGCCGAGTTCGCACTCGTCTCCGTACGGCGCAGCCAGATCGAGCCACTGGCCAAGGAGTCCAAGCGGGCCCGCCAGGTGCTGTACGGCCTGGAGAACCTGCCGCGGATGATGGCCGCGGCCCAGTTCGGCATCACCGTCTGCTCCCTGACCCTCGGCGCGGTCGCCGAGCCGACGATGGCCCGCCTGCTGGAGCCGCTCTTCCACGCGGCGCACGTCCCGCAGGGCATGATCCACCCGCTCGGCTACGCGGTGGCGCTCGCCGCCGTCGTCTTCCTGCACCTGGTCATCGGCGAGATGGTGCCCAAGAACCTCGCCATGGCCGCGCCCGAGAAGACCGCCCTCTGGTTCAGCCCGGGCCTGGTGGCCTTCGCCCGGCTGTGCGGCCCCGTCACCAGCGCGCTGGGCTCCTGCGCGCACCTGGTGCTCCGCCTCTTCAAGGTGGAGCCCAAGGACGAGGTCGAGGCCGTCTACACCAGCGCCCAGCTCGGCCGGCTCGTCGAGGACTCCCGGCAGGCCGGGCTCCTGGAGCCGGGCGAGCAGGAGCGCCTCGAAGACGCCCTGGAACTGGGCAGCCGCCCGGTCACCGACGTCCTGCTCTCCCGGGAGCGGCTCGTCACGGTCGCCCCCTCGGCGACCCCGCGGCAGATCGAGCAGCTGACGGTCCGCACCGGGTACTCCCGCTTCCCCGTCCGCTCCGAGAACGGCGCCTTCATGGGCTACCTGCACGTCAAGGACGTGCTGGACCTCGAGGACCGGGAACGGGCCGTGCCCCAGCGGGTCTGGCGCCGCATGCCCACCCTGTCCGCCACCCTCCCGCTGGACGACGCGCTCAGCGTCATGCGCCGGGACGCCACCCATCTGGCCCAGGTCGCCGACCCGGCCGGCCGGGTGCTCGGCCTGGTCGCCCTGGAGGACGTACTGGAGATGCTCGTGGGCGAGGTACGCGACCCCGCGCACCGCATCCCGGCCCGCCGGCCCGGCCCCCGCCAGATCAGCCCCGCCGGAGTGTGAGCCGCCGCCGCCCTGCAGAACCCCTGCAGGGCGGCGGCGCTACAGCGGCGGCGGCTCCGGGCGGTCGCGGTCCTGCGGGCCCCGGCCCGACAGGACCTCCCCGTACGCCTGCATCAGGTCGGGCAGCCGCAGCGTCGACAGGTCGTCCCGGGAGGGCTCGCCGGGGAACCCCGCCAGCCGCAGATCCCGGTACGCGCAGCTCTTCTCGTACAGGGTGCGCAGGAAGCGGCCGTTGCCCAGCTCGTCGATCCAGCCCTGCTCCACCACGTGCCCGCTGATGCTGCGCAGCTCCTCGAAGGCCTCCTCGTCCCAGCAGTCCCCGTTCGCGTCCGCCAGCACCCCGCCGATCGCGGTCAGTTCCAGCGGCCGGTAGCTGGGGAAGTCCACCCGGGTGGTGAACCGCGAGGACAGCCCCGGATTGGCGGCCAGCAGCCGGTCCATCCCCGCCGGATAGCCGGCCAGGATCACCACCAGGTGGTCCCGGTTGTCCTCGGCCCGCTTCAGCAGCACCTGCAGGGCCTCGTCCCCGTACGCGTCGCCCTTGCTGTAGCCGGTGTTGGAGAGGCTGTACGCCTCGTCCACGAACAGCACCCCGCCGATCGCGGAATCGATCAGCTCGTTCGCCTTCACGGCGGTCTGCCCGAGGAACTCGCCGACCAGGTCCGCCCGTTGTGCCTCCACCAGATGGTCCCCGCCCAGCAGCCCCAGCGCGTAGAACACCCGGCCCAGGATCCGCGCCACGGTCGTCTTGCCCGTGCCCGAGGGCCCGGAGAACACGAAGTGCCGCTTCGGGGGCTGCACCGGCAGGCCCTGCCCGGCCCGCAGCCGGGCCATGTGCAGCTGCGCCGAGAGCGCCTTCACCTGCCGCTTCACCGGCTCCAGGCCCACCATCCGCTCCAGCTCCGCGAGCGCCTCGGCGAGCAGCGCCGGATCGGCCGGCCCGGCCGGCAGCCCCCCTGGCGCGGTCTGCGGCGGAACCGCCACCTTGCGGCGTACGCCTTCCGCCCGGCCCGTGCCCGTACCCGGAGCCCCGAACCGTGGATCCGGCTCCGGCACGATCAGCGGGTCCGGCTCCACCTGCCCGTCCGCCGCGATGTCCTGGACGGGGCCGCCGCCGAGGGCCACCGCCGCGAAATCCCCGCCGACCGGCGAGAGATCGTGCCCGGCGTACCCCTCGTAGCCGGACGCGGCGTACCCGGCGTATCCGTCGGCCCCGTCGACGTAGTCGCTGTCCTCGATCGCCGTCAGCCGGGCCGCCGTGTCCATGAACGCCGGGTCCACCCGGTGCACCGCCCGGTACAGCGGCAGCGCCGCCGCGCTGCGCCCGGTCCCCTCGTGCGCCCGCGCCAGCCAGTACCGCAGCTCCTTGCGCTGCGGCTGCTCGCTGCGGCAGCGCATCAGCGCCGCCGACAGCATCGGCTCGGCCTGCCCGTACGTCTCGAGGCGGACCCGGGCCATCCCGCCGAACAGGCCCGCCTCGATCCCCAGCAGCGGATCGTCCACCAGCGGCTCGGTGTGCCGCACGAGCTGCTCCCAGTCCTTGACCAGGTAGGCCCGGCAGGCGTGCAGGAACCGCACCTGCGCATCGGTGTCCACCGGCGGCAGTGCGGCCAGCGCCTGGTCCAGCTCGGGGACGTGCCGGCCGTCCAGCCAGTGCGAGGCGTGGGCCAGCAGGAGGTCGCGCCGGCTCTCCAGGACGGGCTGTACCCACCAGCCGAG
This sequence comes from Streptomyces sp. NBC_01296, assembly GCF_035984415.1. Taxonomy (NCBI): domain Bacteria; kingdom Bacillati; phylum Actinomycetota; class Actinomycetes; order Kitasatosporales; family Streptomycetaceae; genus Streptomyces; species Streptomyces sp. NBC_01296. The sequence goes on from NZ_CP130720.1 coordinate 6,960,766, forward strand.
CCAGTACCAGGAGTTCAGCGTCCGCCGGTGGCGGGCCCGCTGTTCGCCGAAGCGGTCGCGGTGGGCGTACATGCGCAATAAGGCGTTCGTGGTGTCCACCCGGAGCGCGTGCAGGCCCAGCCATGCGTCGGCCATCGAGGGATCCAGTCGTACGGCCGCCCGGAACTCCTCCTCGGCCTGCGGATAGGCGCCCATCGTGCAGGCGTCCACCCCGCGCAGCCAGGCGAGTTCGGCCGGGGCGTGCGTGCCCGGCGTGCCGAAATCCATCACATCCCCCACAAGCCTGCCCCCGTGGTGCACAGCAACCCCCGCGTCGCGCCCGCGAGTTGTCCACTGCGCCGATGAAATCAGGGATGCATCGTACCTGCGGCTACGCACCATACGTAGGGTGCGGCGGGCACCGGTCGGCCGGGTTCCGGCGGCGCGCAAGGTGACTCAGGGTGAAGGTTTCGGGGAGGTCGGGCCCCTGTGGCGCCGGCTCCGAGCCGGGCGGGGGCAGAACGAAGCCCCCGATCACGGGGGAACAATCGGGGGCTTCGCGTCCGCTGCGGCCTGGAAAGACCGCGCATTCAGAACGTAAGGCCGGTGCGGGGCCCAGGTCAAGCAAGTCGGTGCAGGCCCGCGCAAGCGGTTTTCCGGAGCGGCTCAGGCCCGGGGGAGTCCGTCACCCCCGGTGACGGAAGTGGTCCTTCCGGCGGTCGCATCCGTCCCGGAAGTCCACTCGTATCCCGTACTGCTCTCGCGTACCAAAGTGTCGGCGAAGGGGCGTGAAGGATCATCCGAGAAGTGCGCGAGCTCCGCGCGCTCCCATCCGTCCCAGAAGTCGGAAAGTTCACGCCCGTCCCGATTTCGCCCACGCCCCCAGGACTGCGCGCGCGGTGTCTCCATCCACAGCAGCCGCGCCAGATGCGGGCGCAGCGCCCGCCGGCCGGCGCCGACCCCCTCGATCAGCAGCACCGGTACCGGCTCCAGCACCCGCTCCGGGCCGAACCGGCGCTCCACCCAGTCGTACGGGGCCCAGTGGGCCGCCCGCCCGGCGGCCAGCGGCTCCAGCACCTGCGCGCGCAGCCGCTCCGGCCAGCCGAACAGCTCCTCGTGGGTGGCCACGTCGTCCAGGTGCAGCACCGGCACCCCGCCCAGCGCCTCGGCGAGCCGCCCGGCGAACGTGCTCTTCCCGGATCCGGCGTGCCCGTCGATCCCGATCAGCCGGACCGGGCCGAGGGAGGGCGGCAGGGCGGCGAGCTCGCGCGCGAGTGACTGAAGTGACTGAAGTGACTGCTGAGGCTCCACCCGGCCAGCGTATGGCCCCCGGAGCGGGCAACCCCCGCCGGGCCCCGGCCGCCCCGGGCCCGGGGCCCCGGGCCCGGGGCCCCGCGTCACCCCCGACACGGGGCCGGGCTTCGCCGCCCGGTGGGCGGGAACTGGAAGGGTGGAGGAGCCGACCCACCGCACCGACCCCTGGGGGCCACGCCGATGACCGCACCCACACCACGCAGGGCCCTGCTGGCCCTCGCCGTCGCAGCGGCCACCGCGGCCACCGTCCCCGGCGGCAGGGCTTCGGCGGCCGGAGCGCACGGCGGCGGCCCGCAGGCCGAAACGGGAGCCGCCGACGGCACGCCGGCCGAAGGCGCACCGGCCGAAGCGGCGCCCGCCGCAGCCGCCGCCGGCGGGACGGTCGACAACCGGTTCTGGTACGCGTACGCCCACTGGCTGGCCGGCACCCACCAGGGCACCGCCGCCCTCGCCGGCGACCGCCCCGGCCTGGTGATCGAGGCCCCGGCCGGCCGCACCGAGTACACCGACCCGCACACCGGGAAGAAGGGCACCTGGGAGTACGCCGCCTGGACCTCCCCGGTGCACCGCTCCGCCGTGCCCGGCACCGAGACCATCGCCTCCTGGAACGCCCACACCCCGGCCGGCACCTGGATCCAGATCGAACTGCGCGCCACCTACGGCTCCGGCGCCACCACCCCCTGGTACGTACTGGGCCGCTGGGCCTCCGGCGACGGCGACATCCGGCGCACCTCCGTGGACGGCCAGACCGACGGCACCTCCACCGTGTGGACCGACACCCTGGCCGTCGACGCCCCCGCGCGGGCGAACGGCGTACGCATCACGGACTGGCAGCTGCGCCTGACCCTCCACCGCAAGCCGGGCACCGCCCAGGGCCCGACGGTGTGGCTGGCCGGGGCCATGGTCTCCGACGTCCCGGACCGGTTCACCGTCCCCGCCTCCGCCCCCTCGGGCACGGCACACGAGCTGAAGGTCCCGCGCTACTCGCAGGAGATCCACACCGGCCAGTACCCCCAGTACGACAACGGCGGCGAGGCCTGGTGCAGCCCCACCTCCTCCCAGATGGTCGTCGAGTACTGGGGCCGCAAGCCCGCGGCCGCGGACCTGGCCTGGGTCGATTCCCGCTACGCCGACCCGCAGGTCTGCCACGCGGCCCGCTCCACGTACGACAGCGCCTACAAGGGCTGCGGCAACTGGCCCTTCAACGCCGCGTACGCCGCCACCTACAGCGGGCTCGCCGGGGTCGTCACCCGGCTCCGCTCCCTCGCCGACCTGGAGACGCTGGTCCGGTCGGGCATCCCGGTGATCACCTCGCAGTCCTTCCGCACCGAGGAGCTCACGGGCGCGGGCTATGGCACCGCCGGCCACCTGATGACCGTCATCGGCTTCACCGCGGCCGGGGACGTGGTCGCCAACGACCCGAACTCGCGCGACGACACGGCCGTCCGACGGGTCTACAAGCGGCGCGAATGGGAGGACGTCTGGCTGCGCACCAAGCGCCACAACGCCGCCGGAAAGACCGTCACCGGCTCCGGAGGGATCTGCTACCTGTACGCCCCGGCCCGCCCGAGCCTCGCCCAGATCGCGGCCCTGCGGACGGTGGGAGTGCTGTGATCCGCGCGTCGGAACTTCCCGTTGACCCGGGGCGCAGATAAGCGGAATATAAAGCCATAAAGGGCACATAAAGGCTTCTACAGGAGGCGGCCCGCCATGACCACCCACAGCATCGAACACCACCCCGACCTCGCCGAGATGCGCTCGCGGTTCGAGCGGGTCACCAGCACCCCCGCCGCGCAGGGTGTGGAGGCGCTGGCCCTCATCACGGGCCTCTACCTGGCGGCCTCGCCGTGGATCGCCGGGTTCAGCGGCCTCAGCTCGCTGGCGATCAACAACCTGATCGCCGGCCTGGCGTACTGCCTGTGCATGAGCGGACTCGGCTCCGCTTATGAACGCACCCACGCGATGGCCTGGACGGCGGTCGCGATCGGAGCCTGGACGATCGTGGCTCCGTGGGTCATCGCCGGCGATGTCAGCACGACCCGCACCGTGGTCAGCAACGTGATCACCGGCGGCGTCGCCCTGTGCCTCGCCCTGGCCATGGCGGGCATGGCGGGCAGCAACCGCACCGCCTCCGGCTGACCTCCGTACGCGCCGGGCCCCGACCGCAAGCCGGCCGGGGCCCGGTGGCGTGTCCGGGACGTGATGCGCGCCACGAATGGCGAGCGTCTCTACCGCGAAAGCCGCAAACGCTGTCACATTGGACGACATGACCGCATACAGCTCCGCCCTCGCCTCCCGCGCCCGGAACCTCGTCCGCACGGGCGGCCCGAAGGATCACTCCAAGTGGCTGGAGCACGTGCTCGGCTGGACGCTGGTGGTCGTCGTCGCCATGTTCGTCACCCAGGTCGGCTGGCTCTGACCCGAGGCGCCCCGGCCGATCTGCGCCGTGCCGAAGCTCGAAGACCACCTTGCCCACGGGGGTGTCCACCTCGGCGGACGGGCAGATGTCGGTGAGAGCGGGGCCTCTACGCTGCCCGGCAGTGCGACCGGACGGCCCTTGCCGGCCTCGTCCGTGCTCATGGATGTGCCTCCCGTACGCGTCGTCCGGTGCGCAGGGAAGTGCACGAGGCAGGTCTGCCATACTGCGGGCATCCTGTGGCAGTTCGAGGCTAGGGCCGAATTTGAATAATAGTCAACAGCGTGGTGCGACCGGGCGTTCGCAGGTCCGCAGGGCCGAACTCATAGCAATCGGGCGCAAGTTGTTCGCCGATACCTCGTACGACGCGCTCTCCATGGACGACATCGCCAAACAGGCGGGCGTCGCCAAGGGGTTGATCTACTACTACTTCAAGAGCAAGCGCGGCTACTACCTCGCCATCGTCGAGGACTCGGTCTGCGAGCTCGTCGCCCGCGCCGCCGGCGAGCCGGACCTGCCCAACGTCGAGCGGGTGCGCCGCACCATCGACGGCTACCTGTCCTACGCCGAACACCACCAGGCCGCCTACCGGACCATCGTCACCGGGGGAGTCGGCTCCGACGCCGAGGTGCTCGCGATCCGCGACGCGGTCCGCGAGGAGCTGGTGGCCACCATCGCCGAAGGCGCGTACGGGCGCCGCACCATCCCTCCGATCGCCCGGCTCGCGCTCGTGGGCTGGCTGTCGGCGGTCGAGGGGACCACCCTGGAGTGGATCGGGGGCCTGGCCGCCCCTGCGGATGCCGCCGCTGCGGACGCCTCCGACAACGCTGTCACCCCCGGTGCGGGTGCGAACGCCGAGGCGGACCCCGGCGCCGAGGCCGGCGTGGAGACCGACGTCGAACCTGACGCGGAACCCGACGCTGAAGCCGCGTCGCCGCAGCCCGACCGGGCCCGGCTCGGCGCCCTGCTCGTGCGCCAGCTGCGCGCGACGCTGACGGTGATCGGGGAGTTCGTCCCGGAGTGTCCGCCGCCGCCCCTTCCCGAAGAGGCGTTCGAGACGGCCGGTGATCTTGCCCCGGTGACGGGACGCTCCTGATCGGGCATACTCAAGCCGCCGCAGCCACTGAACTGCCCCTTCCGTGATCCGGGAGGGCAGTATCGGCTGTGAGAGCACCGAGACCCGGTGGCGCGTCCCACACCTCACGCGTCGCCGCCGTGCCCTATGAGGGAGGAGAGCGCCGCCATGACTGACCGCGCCCCGCAGCCGGTGGACCGTCAGCTGCCCACCGAGGAGTCCCGGGACCTCCTCGCGCTCGTACGAGAGATCGCCCAGCGGGAGATCCGCCCCGTGGCCGCCGACGAGGAGGACGCCGGCACGTTCCCGCGTGCGATCTTCACCCTCCTGTCCGAAGCCGGCCTGCTCGGTCTCCCGTACGCGGGCGAGTACGGCGGCGGCGAGCAGCCGTACGAGGTCTACCTCCAGGTCCTCGAGGAGCTCGCGGCGGCCCGCCTGACCGTCGGGCTCGGCGTCAGCGTGCACTCCCTGTCCTGCCACGGCCTGGCCGGATACGGCTCCGAGGAGCAGCAGAAGGCCCACCTGCCGGCCATGCTCGGCGGCGGCCTGCTCGGCGCGTACTGCCTGTCCGAGCCCGCCTCGGGCTCCGACGCCGCCTCGCTGACCACCAAGGCCGTGCGCGACGGCGAAGACTGGGTCATCACCGGCACCAAGGCCTGGATCACCCACGGCGGGGTCGCCGACTTCTACACCGTCCTCGCGCGCACCGGCGGCGAGGGCCCCAAGGGCATCACCGCCTTCCTGGTGCCGGGCGACGCGGAGGGACTGACGGCCGCCGTCCCCGAGAAGAAGATGGGCATGAAGGGCTCGCCCACCGCCCAGCTGCACTTCGACGGGGTCCGCGTCCCGGACACGCGCCGCATCGGCGAGGAGGGCCAGGGCTTCACCATCGCGCTGGCCGCCCTGGACGCGGGCCGCCTGGGCATCGCCGCCTGCGCCATCGGCGTCGCGCAGGCCGCCCTGGACGAGGCCCTGGCGTACGCCCTGGACCGCAAGCAGTTCGGGCACCCCATCGCGGACTTCCAGGGCCTGCGCTTCATGCTCGCCGACATGGCGACCAAGATCGAGGCCGGCCGGGCGCTGTACCTGGCGGCGGCGCGACTGCGTGACGCGGGCAAGCCGTTCTCCCGCCAGGCGGCGATGGCCAAGCTGTTCTGCACGGACGCCGCCATGGCCGTCACCACGGACGCGGTCCAGGTCCTCGGCGGCTACGGCTACACCGCGGACTTCCCGGTGGAGCGGCTGATGCGCGAGGCGAAGGTCCTCCAGATCGTCGAGGGCACGAACCAGATCCAGCGCATGGTCATCGCCCGCCACCTGGCGGGCCCCGAGTCCCGCTGACGGCGACGGCGACGGGGCTGCGCCGGCTCAGGCCGGAGCAGCCCCGCGCCATCACCATCACCCGGGGCGCTTGACCATCGAGATGTAACGGGACATGTCGCCGAAGCCGCGGAGGTTGGTACCGCCGAGATTGAACGAGCCGCCCGCGCCCGGACGGGCCGTTTCGTTGAGCATGTAGGTGGAGCCCGGTCCCCACTGGTTCTCTTCGCCGGCTTCCTGCGCGGTGATGGTCGCGCCCGAGGCGATCCCTGCGCGCACGGTGCCCTCGATATTGCGAAATCGGGTCCCCTCGCCGATCGCGGCGATCGCGTGGACCAAGGCGTTTCGCACGGAGTTCTGGTTCTGGTTGCCGTCGGCCGCATGCCGCCACAGCGTCTGGAACTGGCCTTGCAGCCCGGCCAGGCTGATCGCCAGGGTCCTGTTGGCGGCGTCGCCCACCTGCAGGCCCTGATTCCCGTTGCTGTTGCCGTAGCTGCCGCTGTAGCCGAGGTTGACCGCATTGCGGCCGAGCTGGTGACCGAGGTCGTACGTCGGGTCGGTGAACTGGAAGACCGGACCGCCGCCGCCGGCGGTCGCAAAACCGCGCAGGTACAGGTTCTGGGTGGTCAGGTAGAGGCTGAGCCGACGGCCCTCCGGCAGGGCGACGATCACCTCGATGATGTCGTTGCCGGCGTTCGTCTGCCACACGGTGTTGTCGCCGTGACCCCGGAGGATGGTGCCGGCCCTCTCGTGCAGCGAGCGGATGAAGCGGGTGTATTCGGCGGCGGCTTCACGCTGGTTGCCGGACAGATTCCAGTCGAGCTGCGCCTGCTGGATCGTCGCGGGCTGGGCGGCGGGCAGTGCGGGCGGTGCTTCGGTGGAGGCCTGGGAGGCGGGAGCGGCGGCGCCGAGCAGGGCGAGGCCGAGGAGGGCTGCGGGCAGGGTCTTGCGCATCGGAGTCCTTCGTACGTGAGGGCGGTCGTCGGTCTCGGCCGGAGCCGGTATCGGTGCAGGTGCAGGTGCAGCCATCAGTTCACGGCGAAGGTGACGAAGGCGTTGTCGCCGCCTCCACCCGAGGTCGTGCAGCGGTGCGGCGCGGGGACGTTGCACTGGTACTTGTTGCTGCCCGAGAAGGGGTTGTCCCAGCGGATGGAGACCGTGCCGCCGCCCGCCATCGTGTAGTTCGCGTAGCCCTCGGTTCCGGTCATGACGCCCTCCGACTCGCTCTCCCACGTGGCGGCGGCACCGGGGTTGATCAGCGACGGCGGAAGGTTGTTGCCGGTCCAGATGCCGTGGGACAGTCCGGCACCGGTCCTGGCGAGCAGCGTGCCGCTGTTGTTGATCACCCTGACGACGGTGCTGCGGGCGGCCTGGGCCGTCACCTCCGTCGAGGCGGCCTGGGCCTTGAACGCCGCGGGGCCGCCGGTCAGCGTGAAACTGACGGTGGCGTTGTCGCCGCCCCCACCGCTGCGGGAGCAGGTGTAGCCGCTCGGCACATCACAGTTGTAACTGTTCGAGCCGGTGTACGGGTTGTTCCAGTGGATCTTGATCTGCTCGCCGGTCGCCGTGACCCGATAGGTGGTGTAACCCTCCGTCCCGGTGAGCATGCCGCACGAGCGGCTGCCCCAGGAGGCGGTGATGCCCTTGGCGATGTAGTCCGGCGGCAGGGAGTCGTTGTTCCAGCACCCGTGGGGCAGGGAGGAGCTGACCCGGGTCAGCTGCTGGCTGGTGCTGTTGCTGAAGACGACGTCCGTACTGCGGGCCGAGGACGCCGCGACGGGCGACGGGCCGGCGGCCGGCGCGGCCAGGGCTGCGGGAGCGAGCGCGGTGGCACCCGCCGCCAGCGAGGCGACGGCGGTGAACGCCGTGGCCCACCGGGCCGCGGAACGGGTCAGCTGCATGGGGTGAATCCCTTCGAGTCGTCGAGTGAAGGCACGGAGCGGCGAGCGGATCAGTCGACGTACCACAGCTGGTACTGGTCGTTCCAGGACGGGTTGCACTCGTAGCGGCTGTACAGGCCGAGCGCGACGCTCAGCGAGCCGGCCTGGATGCACTGCGAGAACGACGGGTACGTCCCGCCGGGCTCGCGGTAACCGGACGTGGCGGCCTGGGCGGTCGCCGCGCCGCTGACGCCGACCAGCAGGCTCGTGGCCGCGCAGAGGGCGACGGCGAGCGAGCGGCGCCGCCTCACCGCGGTGGTGGCAGATCTCATGGGGAATTCCTTTCGGGCATGCCTCATCGCGCCGCGGCGCGCCGGGCTCATCGAGGAGGGCGGAAAGAGGAGAGAAGGAGGAGGAAGGACAAGGAGACTGGGGTCGGGCCCGCAACCGCCCAACCGGCGGCGGATGGTGTCCGCCGCCCCCGCACCCGGTCTCCCGGGTGGTTCAGTTCAGCGGCTTGCCGGGGCAGTAGGCGTTGCCCCACGCCGTGGTCACGGGGCAGTGGTCGTCGCCGTGATGTCCATGACCGTTGCCGTTGCCGTTGCCGTGTCCATTGCCCTCGCCGGTTCCGCCGGGGGGTCCGGAGTCCGCCGTGACCCGGGTGCCGGAGTCGGCCGGGCCACCGAGCGCGTCAGCGCCGTGGCCGGAGACGGCGGCTCCGCCCAGCCACAGGCAGGCCCCGACGGCCAGTCCCGCCGTCAGTCGCACGGTGTTCACGATCACGACAACTCCTCTGTCAGACAAGGGTATCGGGGGATGGCATTGGCGCCGGTTCGACCGGTTCCGGCCTGTTCCGCCGCTTACGAGAACGACTCTGCCAGGGAGTCGCTGGCACCCGGCAGGCCTGGAAGGGATCATGTGAGGGCCATGCATCTTTAGGAGGCAAGCGGTGGAAATGGGCGCGGATGCGGGATCAGGCATACCTCGGCTCGATGAACCGGCGACTCTGCTGTACCGGTGGACCCTCGTCCACGGGCGGCTCACACCCGCGACGCTGCCAAGCGCCGTGGCCGAGACCGGCTTGAGCGAACGGGCATGCAGAGAGGCGATCGCGCAACTCGCGGCGGTGTACCTGTTCCAGGCCCTGCCCGGCGACGACGGGGGAGAAGTCGGCTCCGCCGCGGGCTGGCGGGCCGTGAGCCCGCAGTCGGCCGGCGCGCAGGTCCTCGCCGAGAAGGAGACCGCGTTACGGGCCCACGAGGCGGCCTTGCGGGAGCAGCGGGAACAACTCCAGCGGCAGCGCGACGGATTCAGTGCTCTGGTCCCCGTCTATCTCCAAGCCCGCCGGGACACCTTCCCCGAGGGCACGATCGACCACCTGCCCGACCAGTTCGCGGTCCGCGCGCTGCTCACCGAGGTCATCGACACCTGCCGCAGCGAGGTCCTGGTCTCCAAGCACGGAGGCTCCTTCCCGCCGGCCGCGCTGCGCGAGGCGCTGCCCCGGGACCTGGCCCTGCTGGCCCGGGGCGTCCGGTTGCACAGCCTCTACCAGCACGCCACCCGCTTCGACCAGGCGACCCGGGTGCACGCCGAGCAGCTCATCGCCGCCGGCGCGGAGATCCGTACGCTGCCCGAGGTGCTCCCGCAGATGATCCTGGTCGACGGCCAGCTCGCCCTGCTGCCCGCCCGGTCCGGCGGTGCGCTGGTCATCCGCGAGCCCGACCTGATCGGCTACCTGCTGGACGTCTTCCGGCGCGACTGGGCGAACGCCACCCCCTTCGCGACCGGCCCCCAGGCCGCCCACGGCATCTCGGAGGCCATGAAGCGGAGCATCCTGGTGCTGCTCGCCAAGGGGCTCAAGGACGAGTCCATCGCGCGGCGGCTCGGGGTCTCCCCGCGGACCTGTCGACGCCATGTCTCCGAACTCCTTGACGGGCTCGGGGCGCACAGCCGCTTCCAAGCGGGCGTGATCGCGGAACGGAACGGCCTGACCGGCCACCCGGTCGCCGCCCTGGCGGAGCCCGCGCAGGCAGCACCCGTCCCGGAAGCGCCGGCTGCTTCCGTACCGGCTCCACGACCGGACCCCGAGAAGCCCGGGACCGGGACTGAAGCCGAGGCCGAGACCGGCACCGAGACCGGCACCGAGACCGGCACCGAGGCCGGGATCGAGACCGGGATCGAGACCGGCACCGAGACCGGCACCGAGACCGGCACCGAGACCGGCACCGAGACCGAGACCGAGGCCGGGCCCGGCCCCGGGCCCGACTCGCGCTGCCTCGGCTGCGACTGCCCGCTCCCCTCCGCTGCTCCCCACCGGCAGGGCCGTCCGCCCCGCTACTGCTCGGCGCCTTGCCGCTCCCGCGCCTATCGGGCCCGGCTCAAGTCCCGCCGGGCTCCGGACGCCCCGTGACGTAATGGCCCGCCGCGACACGAAACTCGACGGACCTGCTGCACGGCACGGCGGTTCAATTTCCGTAGAGCGGGCCGTCCGGCCAGATCGGGGAGGTGGCGACCCGGGACCACTCCGGATCGCGGCTGCCCGGCAGGGTACGTTCCTCGGCGGCCCAGTGGGCCAGCAGCGCACGGTAGATCGGGGGGTCCGGATGCCGCTGCTGAACCGATTCTTCGTGGCGCGGAACCGATTCTTCGTAGTCGGGCTGCGGCGTCGTCCGCCGCCGCCGTCCCGTTCTTGCCCCAGGGGTTTCGAGCGTGGTCATGCAGCGCCAACGCGCCAGCCGACCAACGAGTAATCGTCACTGCGCTCCGGGTATCCGTTCGAGGTGTCCCCGCCGCGCCCGCCCCCGAAGTGGCCAGACGTGCCGGGCTGTCAGGGAGTGACAGAAGTCTGGCCCCGGGCGCAGTTTCTGACGTACCGTCATATCCGCTCGAGCCGACGCCGCGCCCCGCGGCCCCGCACCCCGCGCCACCGCCCCGCCCAGGAGGTTTGCCATGCCCGCGGACCGACCCGTACCCCTCGACGAATACCCCGTCCACCAGGCCCCGTTGTCGATGAAGCACCTCGTCAGCGGCGACCGGAACGCCTACGACCGCTGCATCTTCCACGTCTTCGACCACGCCGGCCGGGCCGTCCTCATCCTCGGTCTCGGCGTATACCCGAACGCCGGGGTCATCGACGCCTACGCCACCCTGCGCACCGGCGACGAACTCCTCGCCGTCCGCGCCTCCGACGCCCTCACCGACGACCGCATGAACCTCTCCGTCGGCCCGCTGCGGATCATCGTCGACGAACCCCTGAAGCGGATCACCCTCCAGTGCGACGCCGACCCCGCCGACCCCGGCGGGCTCTCGTACGACATCACCTGGACCGCCGAGTTCCCCGCCGTCTGGGAACCCCACCACGTCCAGCGGCGCGGCGACCGCCTCATGCTCGAAGGCCGCCGCTTCGTCCAGGCCGGGCACGTCACCGGCACCATCCGCGCCAAGGGCGAGGAGCACACCCTCACCGCCGCCGAGTGGACCGGCACCCGCGACCGCAGCTGGGGCGTGCGCCCCATACCCGGCGAGGACGGCGGCCGGGCCGCCGAGGAGTACCGGCCCGAGGGCTTCCACTGGCTCTGGATCCCGGTCCGCTTCGAGGACCGCTTCGTCATGGTCATCGCCCAGGAGGACGCCGACGGGCACCGCACCCTGAACGAGGCCGTCCAGGTCTTCCCCGAGGACAGCGGCCGCCACGACGTGCAGCTCGGCTGGCCGCAGACCGAAATCCGCTACCGACCCGGCACCCGCCACCCCGAGAGCGCCGTCGTCCACCTCGCCGACCCGGCCCGCAAACCCCTCGAACTCGGCGTCGAGATCCTCAACTCCTCCCCGCTCGCCGTCGGCGCCGGCTACCCGCCCGCCGCCGACTGGCAGCACGGCACCTGGCAGGGCCGCGGCTGGACCGACCGCCGCGTCTACGACCTCTCCGACCCCGCCGCCCACCCCATGGCCGCCTTCGGCGTCACCGACCACTCCGCCCGCTTCACCCTCGACGGCCGGACCGGCTTCGGCATCTTCGAACACGGCAGCTTCGGCCGCCACGACCCGAGCGGCTTCACCGACTACGGCTCAGTGGCCCCGTAGGCGTAGGCCGAAAGGGGCGACCCGGCAGCGCCCCCCACCAGAGCCAGCAGAAGAAAGGGGAAGTCATGGCAGCACCGGCACCACGCCCGCGCACCTCCACCCGCGAACCCGAGGAACTCGGCCGGCGCCTCGCCGCCTGGCTCGACGCCGAGCTCCCCGGCGCGAAGATCACAGGCATCCGCGTCCCCGGATCCAACGGCATGTCCAGCGAGACCCTGCTCTTCGACATAGAGCACCCCGACACCCCGGTCCGCGCCTGCGCCCTGCGCCTGGCCGCCGACCCGGCCGCCTACACCGTGTTCCCCACGTACGACATGCCCCGCCAGCACCGGGTGATGAGCCTGGTCGGCGCCCACACCGACCTGCCCGTCCCGCGCGTGCTGTGGCTGGAACAGGACCCCGGGCCGCTCGGGGCGCCCTTCTTCGTCATGGCCCGCGCCGAGGGCCGGGTCCCGCCCGACGTCATGCCCTACACGTACGAGGGGAACTGGCTGCACGCCGCGAGCGACTCCGAACGCGCCGTACTCCAGGAGGCGAGCATCTCGCTGCTGGCCCGGCTGCACGACCAGTTCCCCGCCGGGGAAGCCGAGTTCCTCCTCCCCGAGGGTGCGGGCAGCCCGCTGCGCCGCCACGTCGACGCCCAACGGGCCTATTACGCCTGGGTGGTCGACGGACTCGCGCCGTCCCCGCTGCTGGAGCGGGCGTTCGACCGGCTGGAGGAGCTGTGGCCCGCCGACGAGGGCCCTGCCGTCCTCAACTGGGGCGACGCCCGCATCGGCAACGTCGTCTACGAGGCCGACGGGTTCCGGCCGGTGGCCGTCCTGGACTGGGAGATGGCCGCGTACGCCCCGCGCGAGGTCGACCTCGGCTGGACCGTCTACCTGCACCGCTTCTTCCAGGACCTGACCGTCGGCTTCGGCCAGGGCGGCCTGCCGGACTTCCTGCGCCGCGCCGACCTGGAGCGCCGGTACGCCGAACTCACCGGGCACACCCCGCGGGACATGGAGTTCCACACCCTGTACGCCGCCCTGCGGCACGGGATCGTGATGCTGCGGATCGCCTACCGGCAGGCGTACTTCGGGGAGGTCGAGGTCCCGGCGGATCCGGACGGCCTGATCCTGCACCACGCCAGCCTCGCGGCGATGGTGCAGGGCACGTACTGGTAGATCCGGCCGAAACGGCACGTCCGGCACATCCGACACATCCGGATCCGGTGGATCCGGCCGGGAAAGTCCTCAGGCCGCCTGCGCGTGCTGCCGCATCTGCGGCAGCAGCGTCGGCGCCGGCATCCGCACGGGACGCGAACCGGGACCGCCGACGTGCGAGAAGGGCTGCGTCCGCCAGTCCAGACCCTGCGGCAGGTCCAGCAGCACGACCTCGAGCCCCTGGGGCTCCTCGAGGCCCATGCCCACGGTCGGCAGCGCCTCGGACGCCGGGCGGCCCGTGCCCGCGCACACCGTGAGCCCGAAGGGGTTCCACGGGGTCAGGCAGAGCGCGTGCTCCGGCAGGTACTCCTCGTCCGCGACGAGGGCGATCGACTGGCCGCAGTCGGGGCAGATCGCGTGGTGGATCTCGAACCCGTCGGCGTCTTCGAGGTACTCCCCGTCGTCCGCGTACCCGGTTCCGTTCGGATCCACGGGTTTCGGTTCGGTGCGACCGGCGCGCTTGGTGTTCAGCATGGTTGTACTCCCCCTTGGGTGGGCCGGGCGGGCAGGTTCTGCGGCCTCGGCCACACGAAGCACTTCCCGCCGCGCGGCACGAGTAACCACAACATCCCGGCGTACGCCTGCATACCCTTGTGGCCTTGGTCACATGCCCGCCGCAGGTGCCACTTGTCGGCGGACAGCACTGTGCCGGAAGCGCCCTTGGGCCTTAGGTTGAACGGCTATGAGCGCAATGGAGGAGCTGGACCGCCAGATCGTGGATCTGCTCGTGCGGGACGGGCGGATGAGCTACACGGACCTGGGCAAGGCCACGGGACTGTCCACGTCGGCAGTCCACCAGCGAGTACGCCGTCTGGAACAGCGCGGGGTGATCCGCGGATACGCGGCCGTCGTCGACCCCGAGGCCGTCGGCCTGCCCCTGACGGCCTTCATCTCGGTGAAGCCCTTCGACCCGAGCGCGCCGGACGACATCGCCGACCGGCTGGCCGGCGTACCGGAGATCGAGGCCTGCCACAGCGTCGCGGGCGACGAGAACTACATCCTGAAGGTCCGGGTCGCGACCCCGCTGGAGCTCGAGGACCTCCTCGGCCGCCTGCGCGCCCTGGCCCACGTCTCGACCCGCACCACGGTGGTCCTCTCCACCCCGTACGAGGCGCGCCCGCCCCGGGTTTAGCCGGGCCCCGCTCCGGCCGGTGGACGCAGTCCACCCCCAGCGGCCCGAAGCCCGTGGGGCCTCTCGGGGCCCGGGGGTCCCCCCGGACGGAGTTCGGGGGAGGTGCGAGGGGCGCGTGGAAAAGGGGAAACTGAGGGCATGACTGACCGCACCGCCAGCTCCGTCGACGCCGCCGGCGCCCCCGCATCCGAACGGACCGTCCTCCTCCGCGGGGGCGAAGTACACAGCCCCGCCGACCCCTTCGCCACCGCGATGGTCGTCGAGCGGGGACACATCGCCTGGGTCGGCTCCGAAGGCGCCGCCGACGCCTTCGCACAGGGCGTCGACGAGGTCGTCGACCTCGGCGGAGCGCTCGTCACACCTGCCTTCACCGACGCACACGTCCACGCCACCTCCGCCGGCCTCGCCCTCACCGGGCTCGACCTCACCGGCGCCGCCTCCCTCTCCGACGCCCTCGGCCTCGTCCGTGCGTACGCCGAACGCCGCCCCGCCGACCGGGTGCTCCTCGGCCACGGCTGGGACGCCTCCCGCTGGCCCGAGCGCCGTGCGCCCCGCCGCGAGGAGCTCGACGAGGCCGCCGGCGGCCGCCCGCTCTACCTCAGCCGCATCGACGTGCACTCCGCCGTGGTCACCACCGCCCTGCTGGACCTCGTACCGGCCGTCTCCGTCCGCGGCGACGAGCCGCTGACCCGCGAGGACCACCACGCCGTCCGCAGGGCCGCGCTCGCCGCCGTCACCCCCGCCCAGCGCGCCGAGGCCCAGCGGGCCGCCCTCGACCGGGCCGCCTCCCTCGGCATCGGCTCCGTCCACGAGTGCGGCGGCCCCGACATCTCCTCCGCCGAGGACTTCGCGGACCTCCTCAATCTCGCCCGCGAACGGCCCGGACCGCGCGTCTTCGGGTACTGGGCGGACCGGGACCTCGAACAGGCCAAGGCGCTCGGCGCCATCGGCGCCGCCGGCGACCTCTTCGTGGACGGCGCCCTCGGCTCCCACACCGCCTGTCTGCACGCCCCGTACACCGACGCGGGCCACACCGGCACCGGCTACCTCGACGCCGCCGAGATCGCCGAGCACGTCGCCGCCTGCACCGAGGCGGGCCTCCAGGCCGGTTTCCACGCCATCGGCGACGCCGCCCTGACCGCCGTCGTCGAGGGCGTGCGCGCCGCCGCCGAGAAGGTCGGCCTCGCCCGCGTCCGCGCCGCCCGGCACCGCGTCGAACACGCCGAGATGATGACCCCCGCCACCATCGCCGCCTTCGCGGACCTCGGCCTCACCGCCTCCGTGCAGCCCGCCTTCGACGCGGCCTGGGGCGGCGAGGACGGCATGTACGCCGACCGGCTCGGCGCGGAGCGCGCCCGTACGCTCAACCCCTTCGCGGCCCTGCTCAAGGCCGGCGTGCCCCTCGCCTTCGGCTCCGACGCCCCCGTCACCCCGTTCGACCCCTGGGGCACCGTCCGGGCGGCCGCCTTCCACCGCACCCCCGAGCACCGGATCTCCGTACGGGCCGCCTTCACGGCCCACACCCGGGGCGGCTGGCGGGCCCTGGGCCGCGACGGCGCGGGCGTGCTGGTGCCCGGCGCCCCCGCCGACTACGCGCTCTGGGAGACCGCCGAACTGGTCGTCCAGGCCCCGGACGACCGGGTCGCCCGCTGGTCCACGGACCCCCGTTCCGGGACCCCCGGACTGCCCGACCTGACCCCCGGCCGCGAACTGCCGGTATGCCTCGCGACCGTCGTCGGCGGGCGGGAGGTATTCGTACGGCCACAGGGGTGATCCGGTCGGCCTCGGTTCGGTACGGGCGCTCGGACCCGGATAGGTTCGGCCGGGTCCACCACCGGACGTCCGTACCGGGCGGATCCGTCAGCTCAGCGCGCCCGCGCCTCGGGGGCGAGGGAAGGTTTCGCCGGGATGGGGGTCCCCCCTGCTCCCAAGGAGCTCGGGGGAGGGTGGCCCCGTGTCGGGGCCCTGCGGTCCAGTAGACAACGGTCACAGCGACCCGCAGCCAGCGGGAGCCGGACCGGCCCGAAGGACCGCGGGCCCCGACCACTGTTCTAAAGTCATCCTCTGTGACAGGACGTACAAGAACACGAAGGCGGACTCAGTGAGCGACGGCGGACAGCGAGGCCACGGACCGCTCGGCACGGCCTTGGTGATCATTCCGACCTTCAACGAGGCGGAGAACATCGGGCCGATCGTCGCCCGCGTGCGCGCGGCGGTGCCCGAGGCGCACATCCTGGTCGCGGACGACAACAGCCCCGACGGCACCGGCAAGCTCGCCGACGAGCTCGCGGCCGGCGACGACCACGTGCACGTCCTGCACCGCAGGGGCAAGGAGGGCCTCGGCGCCGCCTACCTCGCGGGCTTCGCCTGGGGCCTGGAGCGCGACTACGGCGTGCTCGTCGAGATGGACGCCGACGGCTCCCACCAGCCGGAGGAGCTGCCGCGGCTGCTCACCGCGCTGGCCGGGGCCGACCTGGTCCTGGGCTCGCGCTGGGTGCCGGGCGGCCGGGTGGTCAACTGGCCCAAGAGCCGCGAATTCCTCTCCCGCGGCGGTTCGACGTACTCCCGGCTGATGCTGGACGTCCCGATCCGCGACGTGACCGGCGGCTACCGCGCCTTCCGCCGCGAGACCCTGGAGGGGCTGGGCCTGGAAGAGGTGGCCTCCGCTGGCTACTGCTTCCAGGTCGACCTGGCCCGCCGGGCCGTGCGCCAGGGCTTCCGCGTCGTCGAGGTGCCCATCACCTTCGTCGAGCGCGAGTTCGGCGACAGCAAGATGAGCCGGGACATCGTGGTGGAGGCCCTCTGGCGGGTCACCCAGTGGGGGCTCAAGGCCCACGCGGCGAAGCTGACCGGCCAGGACAAGCCCAAGGGCTCGGACAGCGGCTCGGACAAGGGCTCGACCAAGGGCGGTAACCGCGCCTGACGGGTACCCGGCGCCCCCTAGGGGGTGTCCGGTACCTCCGGCTGAGGTCGCTTTTACGCCACCCCAGGCACACTGGGGGGTATGACGACCGGCGTTCCCCTCTCGACGGCCCCCCGGCGGCGCTCGCGCGCCCGCACGTTCCTCCCTCTGGCGGTCGCCGCCTGGCTGATCCTGGAGATCTGGCTGCTCAGCCTGGTCGCCGGCGCGGCCGGCGGGCTGACCGTCGCCGCGCTGCTCGCGGGCGGAATCGTGCTCGGCGTCGTGGTCATCAAGCGGGCCGGGCGGCGTGCCTTCAAGAACCTGACGAACACCTTCCAGCAGGCGCAGCAGGGGCAGCAGCCCCCGCCCCCGGCGACGAAACAGCAGCCGGGCAGCGGCAACGGCCTCACCATGCTGGCCGGCCTGCTGCTGATCCTGCCGGGCCTGCTCTCCGACGTGGCCGGCCTGCTCTGCCTGCTCCCACCCGTCCGGGCGTGGATCGGCCGCCGGGTCGCCGGCTCCCTGGAGCGCAAGATGGCCGCTGCCCCGGCCGGGAGCTTCGGTGACGCCTTCCAGCAGGCCCGCATCCACTACCCCGACGGCAAGGTCGTCCAGGGCGAGGTCATCCGCGAGGACCAGCCGCAGCAGCCGGGCCCGGACAACACCGGGTACCGGCCGCCGCTGGCGCCCTGAGCCCCGTACGGCACAGGCAAACATGCCGAGGGCCCCTGCCACAGTTCGTGGCAGGGGCCCTCGGCTTTATTGTTCTCCGCGTCCGGCTGTCAGGCGGACTTGCGGCTGTCCCGCGGATGCACGGCAATGTTCATGGCGCCGGAACGCAGGACCGCCAGCCTCTCGGCCAGCACCTCCTCCAGTTCCTCGCGGGTGCGCCGCTCCATGAGCATGTCCCAGTGCGTTCGCGCAGGCTTGCCCTTCTTCTCTTCGGGCCCGTCCCCGTCAACCAGGAGTGCCATGGCGCCGCACGCCTTGCACTCCCACTCCGGCGGAATCTCTGCCTCAACCGAGAACGGCATCTCAAATCGATGTCCGTTCTGGCATGCGTACTCCACCGCCTGGCGCGGGGCCAGATCGATGCCGCGGTCCGTCTCGTAGCTGGTAACCACGAGCCGCGTACCGCGGAGAGCTCGCTCACTCATGAATCGTGCCTCCCGGGCTTGTCGCCCACAGGACAGGTGTCGCTGTCGTCGTCATCCGGTCAACGTCCGGTCGGCGGTATAGATTCCCGCTCCGGGTGATGCGTCGCCCGTCGTGCCGCCCCTTGTTGTACCCACCAGTGCCCGTTTTGTCACATCTGGCAGCAGATGTCACCCAACGTCTTCACTTCTTTAGCGCGCAGTAACGGTCCGCCTGGCAGGCCAAAGGCGTACACTACCGGCCCTTCGCTTCAACGTCGAAATCCGTTCGGAATTCGTATGAAGATCCGGGCCGGATCCGCTGCCGGAGCCTCCGTCGGATCCGCTCAGATCCGCTCGGGAACAGGATTCCCCGCCGCCTCCACCGCGCGCCGCACCGGCACCCGTGCCAGCAGCACGAAACCCAGTGCGAAGAACACCACCAACGAGATGATCGCGTCCCGGTAGCTGCCCGTGACCTGGTACGTCAGGCCGAACACCAGCGGTCCGACCCAGCTCAGCCCGCGGTCGCTCATCTCGTACGCGGAGAAGTACTCGGCCTCCTTCCCCGCCGGCACCAGGTGCGAGAACAGCGAGCGCGACAGTGCCTGGCTGCCGCCCAGCACCAGTCCGATCATCGAGGCGAGGGCGAAGAACCACACGGGCGTCCGGGCCGGCAGGAAGTAGCCCGCCGCCAGCGTCAGCCCCCACGCCGCCAGCGAGCCGAGGATCGTCCGCTTCGAGCCGTACGTCACGGCCAGCCGGCCCATGGCCAGGGCGCCCGCCACGGCGAGGATCTGCACCAGCAGCACTGCCACGATCAGCGTGGACTGCTCCAGCTCCAGCTCCTCCGAGCCGTAGATCGAGGCCTGTGAGATCACGGTCTGCACGCCGTCGTTGTAGATCAGGTAGGCCAGCAGGAACGACAGGGTCAGCGGATAGCGCCGCATGTCCTTCAGCGTCGCGACGAGCTGCTTCCAGCCGCTGACGGCAGGCGCCGTCCCGGGCTCCCGGACCACGGCCCGGTCCCGCAGCCGGCGCAGCGGGACGATCGCGAAGGCCCCCCACCACAGGCCCGCCGAGGCCAGGCAGATCCTCACCGCCGCGCCCTCGGAGAGACCGAAGGAGTCGTGGCCCTGGAAGAGCACCAGGTTCAGGACGAGGACGAACGCGCCCGCGGTGTAGCCGAAGGCCCAGCCCCGCGAGGAGACGGTGTCCCGCTCCTGCGGGGTGGAGATCTGCGGCAGATAGGCGTTGTAGAGCACCATCGAGACCGAGAGTGCGGCGTTCGCCACGATCAGCAGCAATCCGCCCAGCAGATAGCGGTCGCCGCCGAGGAAGAACATCCCCACCGTCGCCGTCGCCCCCGTGTACGCCGCCGCCGCGAGCAGCGGCTTCTTGCGGCCCGTGCGGTCCGCGACGGCACCCACCAGCGGCATGACCAGCACGGCCAGGATCACGGACGCCGAGACGGCGTACGCGAAGAAGGATCCGTACCGGACCGGTATGCCCAGCGGGTACACGTAGCCCTCGGCATCCGCGGCGGCCTTGGCCACCGCGGTCAGGTACGGCCCGAGGAACACGGTGATCACGCTGGACGAATACACCGAGCAGGCGAAGTCGTAGAAGTACCAGCCGTGCTGTTCGCGCTTGCGTGCCGCGGCGGCGGCTCTGCCGTCCTCCGCGCCCGGTTCCGCTTCCTCTGTGGTCTGCGCACTCATGAGTGCCCCTTCGCTGGTCCCCGTACCGCTGCGGCCGCCCCACCGGGCACGGCGGCCATACGGGCTCGTCAGGCCCAGGCCCCGCGCCGGTCCAGCACCGTGCGCAAGATGTCGATCCGGTCGGTCATGATGCCATCGACTCCCAGGTCCAGGAGAGCCTCCATGCGTTCCGGTTCGTTCACGGTCCACACGTGCACCTGGAGTCCCCGCTCGTGCGCCGTGCGCACGAACCGCCGGTCGACCACGCGGATGCCCGCCTGCGTCTCCGGAACCTGCGCCGCCACCGCCCCGACCCGCAGCGCCGCCGGGATCGCGAACGAGCGCAGCCGCAGCCCGAGCACGCCGCGGACCCCGTACGAGGTCGCCAACCGGGGACCTGCGATCTTCTGGGCGCGGGCCACCCGGCTCTCCGAGAACGAACCCACGCACACCCGGTCCCAGACGCCCGCCCGGGCGATCAGATTGACCAGCGGGTGCAGGGCCGACTCGGACTTGATGTCGATGTTCCACCGTGCGTCGGGGAACTCCTCGAGGAGCTCCTCGAACAGCGGCAGCGGCTCGGCGCCCGCCACCCGGGCCTCGCGGACCTTGCTCCAGGTCAGCTCGGCGATCCGGCCCTGCCCGTCGGTGACCCGGTCCAGCGTGGAGTCGTGGAAGGCGACGAGCTTCCCGTCGGCCGTGGCGTGCACATCGGTCTCGAAGTACCGGTAGCCCGCGTCGGCGGCCCGCCGGAAGGCCGCCGCGGTGTTCTCCAGCCCGTCCGCGGCACCTCCCCGATGCGCGAAGGGGATCGGAGCCGGGTGGTCCAGATACGGATGGCGAAGGCGTACGTGCGTCACCCGCCGCAGTATGCACGGTGTGACCGGTGGGGAGGGAGCGGCCGGATGGCTGCGTGGTGAACGCCGCACCGCCCCCTGGTCCGGGTGGACCGCGGCATGACAGGGTGTGGGGGCGGAAGCAATCCAATACGGGCCGCGCCCTGGCGTGGGCGGGGCCAATTCGATGAAGGTGGACCGGACAGCATGGCAGAGTGGACCTCGGCGGTGGGTGCCGCACAGCTCGCCCGTCTCATCACCTCCCAGCAGGAGCGGCCCGGCGTGCCCGGGGCGCGGAAGCTGCCCGCCTACCGGACCCTCGCCGACGGCATCCGGCTGCTCGTCCTCGAAGGCCGCGTCCCCGTCGCCGCCCGGCTGCCCGCCGAACGGGAGCTCGCCGTCTCCCTCTCCCTCTCCCGCACCACCGTCGCCGCCGCGTACGAGGCCCTGCGCGGGGAGGGCTTCCTGGAGTCCCGGCGCGGCGCCGGCAGCTGGACCTCCGTACCGGCCGGGAACCCGCTGCCCGCCCGGGGTCTGGAACCGCTGCCGCCCGAATCCCTCGGCTCGATGATCGACCTCGGCTGCGCCGCGCTCCCGGCCCCCGAGCCCTGGCTCACCAAGGCCGTACAGGGCGCCCTCGAGGAGCTCCCGCCGTACGCGCACACCCACGGGGACTACCCCGCAGGGCTCCCCGCGCTGCGGCGGATGCTCGCCGACCGCTACACCGAGCGCGGCATCCCCACCATGCCCGAGCAGATCATGGTCACCACCGGGGCGATGGGCGCCATCGACGCCATCTGCAGCCTCTTCGCCGGCCGCGGGGAGCGGATCGCCGTCGAATCCCCGTCCTACGCCAACATCCTCCAGCTCATGCGCGCCGCCGGCGTCCGGCTCGTGCCCGTCGCGATGGCCGACGGCCTGGGCGGCTGGGACATGACCGTGTGGCGCCAGGTCCTGCGCGACGCCGCGCCCCGCCTCGCCTACGTCGTCGCCGACTTCCACAACCCGACCGGCGCCCTGGCCTCGGACGAGCAGCGCCGCGCCATGGTGGAGGCGGCCCGCTCGGCCGGCACCGTGCTCGTCGTCGACGAGACCATGGCCGAGCTCCAGCTGGACCCGGCGCTGGAGATGCCCCGCCCGGTCTGCTCGTTCGACCCGGCCGGCTCCACCGTGATCACCGTCGGCTCCGCCAGCAAGGCCTTCTGGGCCGGCATGCGGATCGGCTGGGTCCGTGCGGCGCCCGACGTGATCCGGAGCCTGGTCGCGGCGCGCGCGTACGCCGACCTCGGCACGCCGGTGCTCGAGCAGCTCGCGGTCAACTGGCTGATGCGGACCGGAGGCTGGGCGCAGGCCGTGGAGATCCGCCGCGACCAGGCCCGCGAGAACCGGGACGCGCTGGTCGCCGCGGTACGCCGGGAGCTGCCCGACTGGGAGTTCGAGGTGCCGCGGGGCGGGCTGACCCTGTGGGCCCGCGCGGGCGGGCTGTCCGGCTCCCGGCTGGCCGAGGTGGGGGAGCGGGTCGGCGTACGGGTTCCCTCGGGTCCGCGGTTCGGCGTCGACGGGGCCTTCGAGGGCTACGTCCGGCTGCCGTTCACCGTCGGCGGCCCGGTCGCCGAGGAGGCCGCGGTCCGCCTCGCGGCGGCCGCCCGCCTGGTCGGCACGGGCGCCGGCGGCAGCGGCGCGGAACCCCCGCGCACGTTCGTCGCCTAGTGCCGCGTCAGGCAACGTTCGCCCCGTCGCGACGCCCGGCACGCACTCTCGCCGCACCGGCCGAAAGCTCAAGTACGTCCAGTACGAGCGCTTGCGGCCGGCACGCCGAGAGCACGCACCGGACGCCGCTCCTTGACGGGCAAACGTTGCCTGACGCGGCACTAGGTCGCGGGGGACGCCTCAGGGGCCGACCGGCCACGGGCCGCGGGCCGGTGGGGTCTCGGCCGGGGCCCCCTCGGTCTCCTCGGCTTCGATCGACGCCGAGGCCCGGGCCGGCGGCTGGACGATGTGCAGCGGCTTCGACAGCGTCACGCGGCCCGGCCCGCCCGGGGCCGGCAGCTGCCGCCCGGGCAGCAGCTCCTGCACCGCCTGCCGGTGCGCCGGGTGCGTGGCGTCGTCGTACGGGTCCGGCGTGGCGGGCACCTGCAACCGGTGCACGGGACCCGCGCCGAGCCGGGCGTACCCGCGCCCCGGCGGCACCTGGGCCGTCGGGGTGGTGTGCGGCGGCAGCCCCAGTACGTCGGTGATCTGCTGGATCGCGGCCGGCCCGAGCACGATCCGGGCCCGGGTGTGCTGCCAGACGGCGTCGTTCAGCAGCTCCAGGTGGTCGAACTGCTCCGCCACCACGACCGTGATGTGCGCGGCGCGCCCGTGCCGCAGCGGTACCTGGAGCTGGGCGAGGGGGTCGGGGCCCCCGTCGGCGGCCGCGAGGTGCGCGAGCACGCTGGGCCGGTCCAGCAGGATCCACAGCGGCCGCCGGGTGTCCTCGGGCGCGGGCCGGCCGGCCTCCCGGGCCCGGTGCGTGGCGATCAGCCGCCGCTCGGTCTCGCGCGCCGCCCACTCCAGGATGGCCAGCGCCCCGGCCGGACCGCACTCCACGGCCAGCACGCCCGTACGCCCCGACAGGCAGGAGTACTCCCCACTGCCGCCGCCCTCGACGATCAGTACCTCGCCCCCGTGCTGCAGGGCCTGCAGCGCGATCGAGCGCAGCAGGGTCGAGGTGCCGCTGCCCGGTTGGCCGACGGCCAGCAGGTGCGGCTCGGTGGAGCGGGGGCCGGTGCGCCAGATCACCGGCGGCACGTCGCGCGACTCGTCGCCCTCCACGACGGGGAGGGTGCGCTGCACACCGCCGGCGTCGGTGAAGCCGAGCACGGTCTCGCCGGGCGAGGTGACGAACGGCTGGGCGGCGATGCCCGTCGCCAGCGCCGCGAGCACCGTCAGGTCGAGCTGGTTGCCCTCCTCGTCCCAGTCGAAGAGGTACTCCCGGCCGCGCCCGGACTTCGCGTGCAGCAGGGCCTCGATCCGGGCCCGCGAGGCGGCCTCGCCGTCGGTGAAGTAGGCGGGGTAGCGGATCCGGAGCCGGGTGATGCGGCCGGCGTCGTCGAAGGCGTAGTCGCTGAACGCCTTGTCCCACTCCCCGCCGTGGGTGAAGAGCGGGCTCGGGTCCTCGGGGGTGGAGAAGTACGGCACGAGGGCCTCGTAAAGGGATCCGAGCCGTTCGGTCTCGGCATCGCTGGGCCCGGTCTTCACGGGGGTCCGGTCGCGTCCCTGCCAGGCCGCCGCCGCCATCAGGGTGATCAGGGAGCAGAGGGGGCCGTAGGGGGCGAGCGCGACCACGAGGACGCAGGCGGCGCCCAGGAACAGCGCGGGACCACGCTTGTCCTTGGGGGTCTGCGTCCACTTGCGCCGCCCGGCCGCGGCCAGGATGCGCAGGCCGCGCCCGATGACGAAGAGCGGATGGAGGACGTCCGTGGCGCTGTCGGCGGCCGTGCGAGCAAGGTCGCGGCCCCGGGCCGGCGACATGGTGCCGCTGCTGAGGATGCGGGGGAGCGGGCGCCGGGCCACGGGCGTCTCCTGGAGTTGTCGTGGTGCGGGAGGGTGCGTGCGGGCGGCGCTACAGCTTGATCCCGCCGAGCAGGCTGGCGAGGCTCGCGGTGCTCGCCGTGATGCTCGGCGCGATGGCGGAGCCGGCGAGGAAGAAGCCGAACAGGGCACAGACGAACGCGTGGGACAGCTTCATCCCGTCCTTCTTGAAGAAGAGGAAGGCGATGATGCCGAGCAGGACGACGCCTGAGATGGACAGGATCATGAGAGGTTCTCCTGGTGGGTGGGGACAGTCACCATCAGTTGTTCCAGGCTCACAGGAAGTATCAATGCGATAAAAGGTGCATACGGGTGAATCCAGGCTTTTTTCACTTGACCGGCGCAGCCCGGCTGGTGCACCCGGTGTGAAGCGGGCCCAACCGGACCAGTCCGGCGCCAACCAGCGCCAACGGGGATCCTTGCCTCGGTCCGGCCCCCGTATGTGCAGGTCCGGGCGCTACTCTGGCGATTCACCCGTACGGCCGCAGCGCCGTACGCCCCCCTGCCCGCCGGCCTGGGGAACCTCATGCCGACAGCGAGTGAAAGGCGGTACGACAGATGAGCGAGCACGAGCCCACCGAGGGCGGCTCCCAGGGCGCTCCCGACGAGGACGTCATCGAGCTGGCCACCAAGATCTTCGACCTCGCCCGCCAGGGCGAGACCGAGACGCTCACCGCGTACCTCGACGCCGGAGTCCCGGCCAACCTCACCAACGACCGCGGCGACACCCTCGTGATGCTGGCCGCGTACCACGGCCACGCCGCCACCGTCACGGCCCTGCTGGCCCGCGGCGCCGAGGCCGACCGCGCCAACGACCGCGGCCAGACCCCGCTCGCCGGCGCCGTCTTCAAGGGCGAGGAGGCCGTCATCCGCGCCCTGCTCGCCGGAGGCGCCGACCCGACGGCCGGAACCCCCTCCGCCGTGGACACCGCCCGCATGTTCGCGAAGGCGGACCTGCTGGAACTCTTCGGAGCCAAGTAGTCCGTTTTTGCCCGTGACCTGGCACGGTCCGACCGGTCCGCCACCTCACGGGTTGATCACGGCGGCCGTAAATGTGGTCGCGGCGCACAAACCGGCTGGGTCATCATGGCGTCGGATTCGATTTGCGAACACGGCGGACGGGCAGGAGCGGGCAGGACACGACGGGTGTCCGGGCCCACCCCCTGCGCAGACCGGCCGCCCCGGTCGCGACGCACCGACGAGAGTGAGAAGGCAATGGTCTACATCGAGCGGAACATGACGGCGAACGTCCTCACATGCTGTTACGCGGCCCTGTGAATCCCGATTCCCGGTTGCGTCCCCAGCTTGATTTGAGGCCATTCCCATGTTCGAACCAGTCATAGCGCCAAGCGGCACCCTGCTCGGGCTCCTCCAGCGGGGCCGCGGCGACGGCACGCTGCACGCCCTCGCGGCGCCCCGCACGGAGGCCCTCGCGGCCCTCAACCGGTGCGTGGTCAGCGATCCGCGCCAGGACTGGCAGGTCGAGAACCGCTCGCTGTACTACGCCCGCCTGTACCTGGATCTCGACGGCCCCCTCGGCGAGATCGAGAGCCACCTCTTCAGCGCCGACGACCTCGTCGACGACACGGACCACCGGACCGGCCTCGCCCTGTCCGTCCTGGGCCACCTGGCCTCGTACGGCCGCGACGACGCGCTCATGCTGCTGCGCCGCTACGCCGCCTCCGGCGCCAACTGGGCCTGGGCCCTCGACGAGCTCGCCCTGCGCGACGACGACGAGGGGCTGCGCAGCCTCGCCACGCCCGTCCTCGCCAGATTCCCGGCCACGGCCGAGGGCGAGGCGCGGCTGGCCGCCGCCGTCCGCGACGCGTACGAGCCCCGGCCCTGGTGCCTGTGGGAACAGTCACCCGAGTACGGCGACCGCCTGCGCGCAGCCCGCCAACAGGGCTCCTTCGACCGCTGGCAGCGCCAGCTCACCCCGAACGGGCCCCGTCCCGGCTGGGGAGTCCAGGCCGTCTTCGACTGGGCCGCCGACGGCTTGCGCCGCGGCACCCCGCTGCACGTGCCCGCCGCGCGCTGTCTCGCCGCCGTCGCCGCACCCGAGGACCGCTCCGCGATCCTCGCGGCCGCCGCCGGCGCCGCGGGCGAGGCCGCCCGGGCCACCGCGCTGCACCACCTGGTCCTCGCCGAACCGGATAACCCGGCCGTACTGGACCTCATCGAAGCCGCCGGGGACGAGCCCGCCGTGGCCGCCTACGAGCGCATGTGCGGCCCCGCGGCCGTCGACCGGGCCCGCCAGTGGGTCCACCGCCCCGACGCCCTGGGCGCGGCCGCAGCCGCCCTCCTGGCCGCCCGGGGCGGAGCCGAGGACACCGGACTCGTCCTGGGCGCCCTCCGCTCCACGGTCCGCGGCTCCGGCCCGGACGCCCAGCGGCTGTTCGCCCTGGTCGACGGGGCGGGCCGGCTCTCCATCGGCTGCGCGGCACCGGTGCTGCGCCACATCTACCGCGAGACGGCCTCGTCCCACCTGCGCGGGCGCGCGGCGCGCGCCCTGGCCAGCACGGACCCGTCCTTCGCGGCCGGCTTCGCCGTGGAATGCCTCTGGGACTGCGAGGAGACCACCCGCGAGGTGGCGGCCCACCACGCGGAAACGGCGGACGCCCGCGTGGCGCCGAGGCTCCGCAGACTGGCATCGGACCCGGCGGAGGAAGAGGACGTCCAGTCGGCGGTCCGCAGCAGGATCGCGCCGGAGTCGGCGGTGTAGGGCGGCGATCGGGCACTCCCGGGGCGGTGGCCGGGGCCGGGTCGGGGCCGGAGGGGCGGGGGACGCGCACCCCGCGCCGGGAGAGCGGACGGGGACGCCGGGGGCGGGGTCCGTGTGCTCGGGGTCGGGGGTGCCGACCGGAGATCCGGGGGGCGGGGTCCTGCGCTCGGCACGGCGACGAAGGCCGATCGGGAGGTCGTCCACGCGGACCCGCCCCGCACCCCCCGACCAACCCCTCCCGTCCCCGCGTGCGTGGACCCCCTCCCCGAAGCCGCCGCTCGCGCCGCCCGACCCCCTACCCCCGTACGAAGCGCAGCGGGATTCCCGGTCTGGCTTGGGCCGCCGCGTACAGGGGTGGGCCCGCGGGGACCACCCCGACGACCGGGTAGCCGCCCGTCACCGGATGGTCGGCCAGGAACACCACCGGCAGGCCGTCCGGGGGGACCTGGACGGCACCAAGCACCATGCCCTCGCTCGGGAGTTCACCGCCGCGGCTGCGGATCAGCCGGGCCCCGGCCTCGGTGCGGAGTCCGATGCGGTTCGACGCCGGCGAGACACGGAACTCCGCGCGCCACAGGGCCGCGATCGAAGCCGGCTCGAACCAGTCCGCCCGCGGCCCCGGCCGCAACGGCAGCACCAGCTCGGTCGGCGCCCCCGGCACCCGCAGCGCATCCGCCCCGCAGACCGGATCCGGCCCGGCCGGGCCCACCGGCAGCACCGTCCCGGCCGACAGGACAGGCGGCCCCAGCCCCGACAGCAGGTCCGTCGAGCGACTGCCCAGGACCGGCGGTACGGCGAACCCTCCCCGCACCGCGACGTAGCTGCGCACCCCGGACTCCGCCCGGCCCACCTCCAGCTCCGCCCCGGCCCGGAGCCGTACCGGGGCTCCCCAGGCCACCGCCCGGCCGGACACCCGTACCGCACAAGGGGCTCCCGTGACCGCCACGGTCACGGGAGACAGCGCCCGCAGGCCGACCCCGTCCAGGGTGGTCTCCAGTGCGGCCGCCTCCGGCGGGTTGCCCAGCAGCCGGTTGGCCAGGCCGTGCGCCCCCGCGTCCAGCGCGCCCGACCTGGGCACCCCCAGGTGCGCGTGTCCGGGCCGCCCCAGGTCCTGGACCGTGGTCAGCGCCCCCGCCCGGAGCACCTCCAGCGCAGCACCCCTCACCCCGCCACCTCCTCGAACCGCACCCGTACCCCCGGCGCGAACAGCGCCGCCGGTTCCCGCTCCGGATCCCACAGCACCGCGTCCGTCGACCCGATCAGCTGCCAGCCGCCGGGGGAGGAGCGCGGGTACACCCCGGCGTACTCGCCCGCCAGCGCCAGCGAGCCCGCCGGGACGGCCGTACGGGGCGTGGCCCGGCGCGGCAGGTGGTAGCGCTCCGGCAGCCCCGTCAGGTAGCCGAAGCCGGGGGCGAACCCGCAGAAGGCCACCCGGAACACCGTCCCCCCGACGATCCCCGCCACCTCCCGCTCCGCGACCCCCCACAGCCGGGCCGCCTCCGCCAGGTCCGGCCCGTCGTACCGCACCGGGACGGTGATCAGCGGCCCCTCGGTCTCCGCGAGCGGCGGCACCTCCCAGCGCGCGATCCGCTCCGCCAGCGCGCGCGGCTCGCGCACGCCGTCCAGCAGCACCGTCCGCGCGGCCGGCACGACGTCCCGTACGGCGCCCAGCTCCCCCGCGTCCCGCCGCCGCAGCAGCTCCGCGTGGAGCGCCGCCACCTCCGCCGCCGAGTCCAGCTCGATCAGCAGCGCCTCGCCGCCGACCACCAGCGGCCTCACGCGAAGGCCTCCACCCGGACGCCCGCCGCGCCCAGCGCCTCGCGCACGCGCAGGGCGAGCTGCGCCGCCCCCGGGGTGTCCCCGTGCAGGCACAGCGAGCGCGCCTCCAGCGCCACCCAGGAGCCGTCGGCGGCCGTCACGGCGCCCTCGGTCGCCATCCCGACCGCGCGGGCGACCACGGCGTCCGGGTCGTGCAGCACCGCCCCCGGCTCGCTGCGCGGCACCAGGGTCCCGGCCGGCGTGTACGCCCGGTCGGCGAACGCCTCCGGTACGGCCGTGAGTCCCGCCGCCTCGGCGGCGGTCAGCAGCAGGGAGCCGGGCAGGCCGAGCACCGGCAGGTCGTCGGTCCCGGCCGCCGTCCGCACCCCGGCGACGACGGCGCCCGCCTGGTCGGCGTCGTGGACCGTGCGGTTGTACAGCGCACCGTGCGGTTTCACGTACGACACCCGGGAGCCGGCCGCCCGTGCGAAGACCTCCAGCGCCCCGATCTGGTACGCCACCTCGTCGGCCAGCTCGCCCGCGGGCACGTCCATGGAGCGCCGCCCGAAGCCCGCCAGATCGCGGTACGCGACCTGCGCGCCGATCCGTACGCCCCGCTCCGCGGCCAGCTCGCAGACCCGGCGCATGATGGACGGGTCCCCGGCGTGGAAACCGCAGGCCACGTTGGCGCTGGTGACGACGGACAGCAGGGCCTCGTCGTCGGTCAGCGTCCAGCGCCCGAAGCCCTCGCCGAGGTCGGCGTTGAGATCGATCAGAGGTGTGATCATGGCAGCCATGCGGTGAGCGTAGAACAGCGCCCGCAGGGCGGTGACGGGTTCGGCCGCGCGTTCGGCTGTACGTCCGGCGGCATGTCCGCGGGCGCCCGGGACCGATCCGGCCGAACCATGCCGTTTGGGATGTTGTCAGCAACAGCGCCTAGTCTTTGTCCGTGACTCTCCCTGCCCCGGCGAAGACCCTTCCGTCCCCGGCGCCGGGCCCGGCTGCCGACGAGGGCCTGGCCCGGCGGCTGCGCGCGCTCGCCTGCACCGCCCCGCTGCACGACCTCGACGTACGCAAGGCCAATCTCGCCGGCGAGTACGGGATCTACGCGATGGCGGAGGTCGCGCTCTCCGCGATCGACCTGGTCACGCTCAACATGGACTTCGACACCGGCGCCGACCACGAGCAGATAGTGGCCCGGCTGCTGCCGCGCATCGCCGCGCAGGCACCGCACCGCCCGGCCGCCGAGCACGAGCGGGTGGCCCGCTGGGTGCTCGAGAACCTGATCAACGTGGGCAGCGTGGACCGGGGTTTTCGTGCGATCTACGGCACGTTCGGCCCGGACGGGGTGTACGTCCGCCGGGACTACGACTTCAAGCTGATCGAAGAGGTCCCTGGCTACGGTGGCGCGGTTTACCTCCGTACGACGGACGAGGCCGTCAACGTGCTGGTCGGCGCCCTCGACACGGACGTCACCAGCGCGCAGATCGCGGCCGAGGTGAAGCTGGAGGTCCTGATCAGCCGGGGCCGGCTGGCCGACGCCCAGCTCGCCGCCGAGCAGGCCCGCTACCGCACGGTCCAGTACGCCGAGACGCTGCGCCGCACGCTGGACGCGACCCGGCGCAACGTCCGGGCGGTGGACTGGCTCCAGTCCGTGCCCGACATGATCGAGGAGGCCCTCGACCACGTCGCCGACCGCTACCGGCACGAGAACGCGATCCTGACGAACATCCGCCGGGCGCGCGACGAGGCGGAGGAGCCCGACAACAAGCGGCGCGCCGCCGAGCTCGTCGACATCGTCAAGGACTGCATCCGCCGCCACACCCAGCTCCAGTCGCGCCTGCTGGACGCGGGCCCGCTGTTCCGTGCCGAGCAGGACCGGCAGGCCTTCGCGGCGCCCGCGCCGCGCTCCGGGATCGACCTGTACGGGCAGCTCGTCGCCCCGGTCCTGCCGCTGCCGGTCGCGCAGGCCGGGCGGGTCACCGACGCCTTCTTCGCCGCGGGCGCGGGCCTGCGCACGCCCGTCTCCGTGCGCGTCGCCGACCTCGTCGAGATACTGCTGACGCCGCCGGTGGAGCGCGAGCACCTCGGCGCGGAGATGCCGGAGCCGGACCTCATCGCGACCCCGGACGACAGCCGCTTCAGCGAGCAGCAGCTCGCCGCCGCGATGGAGCTCCTGGACCTGCCGCACGACGCCCCGCGCCGCCTGTCGGGCCTGCTCGCCGAGGCCCGGCGCAGCGACCCCGACCTGCCGTACCTGGTGGCCCTGCTGGCCGTCCACGCGGCGAGCCCGGCGGTCGGCACTGCGTACCGCCAGGGCGAGGAGCGGCTGCTCTTCGCGGTGGACGACGGCACGGAGCTCGACGACCCCGAGTTCGGCGGCGCGGACCTGATCGTCGGCACGGCCCTCCTGGACGCGGCCGCGATGACGGCGGACCGCACGGAGGCGGCATGACCACCCCCGGGCCGGTCCATCGCCCGCGGACCGGCGCCACCGCCGGGCCGGGCCGCCATCCGCGCCCGTTGGCCGGCGCCACCTCCGGCCCGACCGCCGGGCGTCCCGCCGGGCGTCCCGCCGGGCGTCCCGCCGGGCGTCCCGCCGGGCGCGCCGCCCGCCCGGCCGCCTGCGGCCCGGACGGCCGGGCCGCTGCCGAACCGGGCAGGGCGCAGGGCGCGCCCGCCGCACATCACGACCACCCCACCGCCGAGGAGACCCACCCGTGAGCGACCACCACGCCGAGAACCCCGCGTGGAGCGAGCCCGACGCGCCGTCGGCTCCCGTCGCGCCCGCCCCCGGAGGGTCCGTCACCCCAGCCGACGCCGCGGACGCGGCCCGGCTCGTCGCCTTCGGGCTGCAGCCCAAGCTGCTCCCCGCCCGCGACGCCGAGTACGCCGAACTGCTGCGCCGCTACCGCGAGGACCCGGCCTTCGGCCGCCTCGCCGACGCCGTCGCCACCGGCCTCGGCCTCGTCGTCCTGGAGGTGTCCCCGCGCGCCGGCATGGCCGTCGCCGCCGGCGAGGACTCCGTCTTCGCCGTCCGGATGGGCGACTACGCCCGCCGCACCACCGCCGACTCCGCCGACCGGTTCCTGCACGGCCTCGCCCACCTCGCCGTCGCCGCCCTCGCCTTCCCCCGCCCCGAGGACCTCGCCGACGACGGCTACATCGGCCGTGTCACCGTCAACGGCGTCGATGCCTTCGTCCGGCAGACCTGCCGCCGCCTCGAGGAGCGCGCCGAGGAGCTCGGCGAGAACACCGACCCGGCCACCGACGCCCCCGGCCTGGAGGCCGCCTGGCGCGTCTACGCCCGCCGCAGTGCGACCGGCGCCACCAAGGACGCGCGCCGCCTCGCCGGCTCCACCACCGGCATCGTCGGCAAGGCCGCCGCCTTCCTCACCGATTCCGGGTTCCTCCAGCGCACCGGCGACGACGCCGGAGGCACCTACCGCACCACCCCCCGCTACCAGCTCCAGGTCCGCGACATGGCGGGCAGCGCGGCCATGGCCGAGCTCCTGGAACTCGGCGTGGTCCCCGTCAGCGACGGCTCCGCCAGCCTCCTCCCGCCGCCCGAGGGCGACGACCTGGAGCTCGCCGCCGACGCAGGCCTGCCCTTCCACGCCTGAGTCCCGCCGCCGAGCACCGCCGCCCGACCTGCCCCACGTACCGAGACACACCGAGAAACAACGAGAGTCCGCCGCCATGTACGAGCTGTCCCGGATCCGCCTCTACTCCATCGGGCCCGCCGGTGCGCGCTACGCCGACACCGTGCTCGACCTGCGCGGAGTCGGCGAGCCGGTGCCCCACCCGGCGCCCGCACAGGCGGAGTTCTTCCAGGACGAGCCCACCGGCCCGCCGCGCCGCCCCGCGCCCGCCGGCGTGCTCTTCCTGGAGAACGGCGGCGGCAAGTCCGTCCTGCTCAAGCTGATCTTCTCGGTGATGCTGCCCGGCCACCGCAACACCCTCGGCGGCGCCAGCTCCGGCGTCCTGCGCAAGTTCCTGCTCGCCGACGACTGCGGGCACGTGGCCCTGGAGTGGCAGCACACCCAGACCGGCGAGTGCGTGGTCGTCGGCAAGGTCAGCGAGTGGCGCGGCCGCCAGGTCTCCAACGACCCGCGCAAGTTCGCCGAGGCCTGGTACTCCTTCCGGCCCGGCCCGGGCCTGAGCCTGGACAACCTCC
The DNA here is from genome assembly GCF_035984415.1 of Streptomyces sp. NBC_01296. Taxonomy (NCBI): domain Bacteria; kingdom Bacillati; phylum Actinomycetota; class Actinomycetes; order Kitasatosporales; family Streptomycetaceae; genus Streptomyces; species Streptomyces sp. NBC_01296. The sequence goes on from NZ_CP130720.1 coordinate 6,993,971, forward strand.
CCGTCGCCGAGGCCACCGCCGTCCGCCCGCCCGTCGAAGGCGCCTCCGGAGCCCAGGGCCGGCGCCGCACGATGAAGGGCTTCCGCGACGCCCTCACCGAGGCCGGCAAGGCCTACCCGCACCTCGAGGTGTACTTCGAGGAGATCCACGACCGCTGGAACGAGCACCTCACCGAACTCGGCCTCGACCCCGAACTCTTCCGCTACCAGCGCGAGATGAACGCCGACGAGGGCGAGGCCGCCGGCCTCTTCGCGGTCAAGAAGGACTCCGACTTCACCGACCTCCTGCTGCGCGCCGTCACCGACACCCGCGACACCGACGGCCTCGCCGACCTCGTCCACGGCTTCGGCAACAAGCTCGGCCGCCGCGCCGAGCTGATGGCCGAACGGGACTTCACCGCCGGCTCGGTGGACCTGCTCACCAAGATCGTCGAGGCCGCCGAGACCCGCTCCCGGCTCCGCGACGTCCACGCTGGCGCGGAGCGCCGTACGCGCACCCTCGCCCGGCGGCTGTCCGCCCGCGCCGCCGAGGAGCGCGGGCGCGCCGCCGACCTCGCCCAGCGGGTCACCGGCGCCGCCCACGGGGTCACATCCGCCGAGTCCGCGCGCTCCCGCAGCGCCGCCGTCTCCGCCGAACTCGCCTACCGGCACGCCTCACTGGCGCTGACCGTCGCGGACAAGGCCGCCGCGGCCCAGCGCCGCGAGCTCCTCGAAGCCCGCACCCTGCACTCCGCGTGGCAGGCCGCCGAGATCGTGCTGCGCCACCGTGCCGCCTCCGACCGCTCCGCCCGGGTCGCCGCCGCGATCCTGGAGGCCGAGCGGGACGCCGCCCCGGCGCTGGCCGCCCGCGCCACGGCCGCCGCCGCGCTCGTACGGGCCCTGCACACCGCCGCCGAGGGCGGGGAGCGGGTCGCCAACGAGGAGGAGGAGCGGTCAGCCGCCCTCCAGGAGGCGGGCGAGGCCGCCCACCGCGATGCCACCGCCGCCGCCACGGCGGCCCAGCGCGCCCGCAGCGAGGCCGAACACCTGCGGGCCCGGCTCGCCGAGGTCCAGCAGGAGACCGCCGAGGCCGTCCGGGCCGGCTGGCTCGACGACTCGGCGCCCGACGCGGACCCGGCCCGCGCGGCCCTCGCCGCCAGTGACGCCGAGAAGACCGCCGTGGCCGCCTGGGACGAGTCCCGCGACGCCGCGCGCAGCGCCGCCGACGCCGCACGCGAGGCGGCCGCCACGGAGTCCCGCGCCGAACTCACCGCCGCTCGGGCCGCGGACGCCGCCGACGCGGCCGAGGCCGTGCACGACGCCGAGCACCGGGCGGCCGCTTCCCTCGCCGCCTCCCCCCGCCTGGCGGAGCTCCTGGGCCTCCCGTCGGTCCCCGAAACCTTCCTCCCCCACCCGCGGACGGGCACCCGGCCCGGCTCGGCCGGCGGCGCGGGCGCCGATGTCCCCGGCCCCGACGGCCGCGGCGCGGCAGCAGGCGGGTCGCCGGCAACCGCCGGATCCCGCACCGCGGGCCCCGGCCCGGACGGCGGAGCCCGCGGTTCGGCCCCGGCCGCCGGCCCCGACGCCGCCGGGCACGCAGGAGCCGCCGGGTCCCGTGCCGCCACCGCCGCTGGCGACGGGCTGACCGTCGACGACCTCGACCGGAACGCCGACGACCTGCGCGAACTGCTCACCCGCGCAGTCGCCTCGGCCGAGCGCCAGCTCTTCGAGCTGCGCACCGCCGCCGCCGACGACGCCCGCATCCTCGGCGCGCTCGGCGACGGCGGACTGCTGCCGCCCGGCCCCGACGTCCTCGCCACCGTCGAGTACCTCGGCGAACACGGCATCCCGGCCCTGCCCGGCTGGCGTTACCTCGCCCAGTCCGTGGACCCGGCCGACCACGCCGCCGTCCTCGCCGCCCGCCCCGAGCTCGTCGACGGCGTCGTCATCACCGACCCCGACACCCACTCCCGGGCCCGCGAGGTCCTCTCCGGCGCCGCCCTGCTGCCCCGCTCCACCGTCGCCGTCGGTACGGCCGCCGCCCTGCTGGCCCCCGTACCGCCCGCGGCGGAGGGCGACACCGCGGTCTCCGGCATCTTCATCGTTTCGCCGAACCCGGCCATGCACGACGAGCACGCCGCCGACGAGGAGCGCCAGGCGCTGCGCACCCGCGCCACCGCCCGCGACACCGAGATCCGCGACCTGGCCGGCCGCCTCGCCGGGGACCGCGAGCTCGCCGCCCGCCTCGCCTCCTGGCGCACCGGCTGCCCACCCGGCCGCCTCGCCGAGCTGGCGCAGCAGGCCGAGGCCGCCCGTGCGTTCGCCGAGGAGGCCGACGCCGAGCTGACGGAGGCCCGTACGGTGCGCGCCGAGGCCGACGAGGCCGCGGCCGACGCCGCCCGCGTCCGCGACGAGCGCCAGGAGACCGCCCAGCGGGCCCGCCGCGCCGCCGACGCCCTCGCCGGGCTCGCCTTCCGCCTGCGCGAGCGCACCGGCTGGCAGGTCAAGGTCCGCGAACTCGCCGACGAGGCCGCCGAGTCCGAGGCCCGCGCCGAGGTCTGCCTGGACCGGGCCCGCGCCGCCGACGAGGACCGCCGCGCCGCCCAGCGCGCCGCCGACGACGCCCGCCGTACCGCCCGCGCGCTGCGCGCCGAGCGTGCCGAGATCGCCGGCGCCCCCGAGGCGCTGCCCGAGGACGACAGCACGGCCAAGGTGCCGCTGCCCGATCTCCGCGAGGCCTACCGGGCCGCCTCCCAGCTGTACGAGAAGGTCGGCGTCGGCGCCGACCTGCGCGCCGAGCAGGCCCGAGCCGAGAGCGACGAGAGCGCCGCCCTCGCCGAGCTCGACCGGCTCACCAACAAGGTCCGCACCCGGGCCGCCCAGCTCCTCGAAGGCACCGACGGCGCCGACGGGCCCTCCCGCCAGGCGGCCGCAGCCCGCGCCGAGTCCCTCGTGCAGATGCTGGAGACCCGCGCGCAGGTCGCCAGCGAGCAGCTCGGCCGGCTGCGCGGCGAGGCCGAACGGCACGCCCCCACCGAGGGCGGGGCGCACACCGACCTGCCCGAGGAGCTGATCCCCGGCGACGTCGAACAGGCCCAGGCCTTCCTGCGCACCGCCACCGCCCAGCTCGCCGCGCTCACCGCGGCCGTGGAGACCGCCCGGGCCGCCCACGCCGACCTGCTGCGCGCCCACCGCACCGCCGAGGACGGGGCCGGAGGCTTCGACGAGACCGCGGCGATGCTGCGGGACCTGCTGCGCGACCACGCCCACCAGGACGACGAGCAGGAGCCTGCGGCCCACCCGGGCACGCTGGAGGAGGCCCGGCAGTCCGCCGCCGAGGCCCGCCGCTCCCTGCGGGGCTGCGCGGCCGACCTCTCGGCCGCCGAGTCGGCGGTCCGCGAGGCGAGCGACATCCTGGTCCGCCACGCCAACGCCAACCGGTACGAGCAGGTACGCACCCCCGCGCGCCAGCAGATCCGCGAACTGCCCGCCTCCGCCCTGCCCGAGCACGCCGCGGCCTGGGCCGCGGCCTTCGCGCCCCGGCTGCGCGTCCTCACCGATGAGCTGGCCCAGCTGGAGCGCAACCGCGACAGCATCGTCGACCGGCTGCGCGGACTGGTGGAGTCCGCCCTGGCCACCCTGCGCTCCGCCCAGCGGCTCTCCCAGCTCCCCGAGGGGCTGGGGGAGTGGTCGGGCCAGGAGTTCCTGCGCATCCGCTTCGAGGAGCCGGACCAGGCCACCCTCACGGAGCGCCTCGGCGAGGTCATCGACGAGGCCACCCGCGCGGCCGTGAAGAAGAACAGCAGCGCCTCCTTCGGCGAGGGCCGCCGCGACGGCATGTCCCTGCTGCTGCGCGGAGTCCAGGCGGCTCTGGAACCCAAGGGCATCGCGGTCGAGATCCTCAAGCCGGACGCGGTGCTGCGCGCCGAGCGCGTACCGGTCGGGCAGATGGGCGACGTCTTCTCCGGCGGCCAGCTGCTGACCGCCGCGATCGCCCTGTACTGCACGATGGCGGCGCTGCGCAGCAACGACCGCGGCCGTGACAAGCACCGCCACGCGGGCACGCTGTTCCTCGACAACCCGATCGGCCGCGCGAACGCCACGTACCTGCTGGAACTCCAGCGGGCCGTGTCCGACGCGCTGGGCGTCCAGCTGCTCTACACGACCGGCCTGTTCGACACCACGGCCCTCGCCGAGTTCCCGCTGGTCATCCGGCTGCGCAACGACGCGGACCTGCGGGCGGGCCTGAAGTACATCAGCGTCGAGGAGCACCTGCGCCCGGGGCTGCCCCAGCAGTCCCCGCAGGAGGAGACCATCCACGGCGAGATCACGGCGACCCGCATGTTCCGCCGCTCCACGGTCGGTTCCTGATCGCAGCCCCGGGCCGGGGTCAGCCCCGGCCCGAGCTCGCCTGGTAGCGCCTGTCCGCGCCCGGAGGCGGCCACACCGCCTGCCGGGCGCCCCCGCCCGCACCGCCCCGCAGCCGTATTCGGTCCGCCCCGGCGGCCGCCTCGGTGCGCGCCTCCCGGCGGGCCCGGCGCCGCTCGCGCCGGCGGTCCCGCGCCGTGCTGCTCGGCTCCGACACCACCCCGTACCGCTGGTTCCACATCTGCCGGGTGATCAGCACGTCCAGCACGCCCCAAGTGGCCACGACCGTCCCGGCTATCGCGCCGATCCCCATCGGCAGCGCCAGCCATGAGCCGGTGAGCATGAGGAAGAAGGCGACCGTCGCCTCGGTCAGCGTGACGGCCACGATCAGCACCGCCCGCACCGCCGAGTCCCGCACCGGGTCCGGCATCCTGCGCCGCCGGGCCGGCTCTTCCTCCCACAGCGACCGCCCCGGCGCGCCCACCGCCGCCGCGCCGGTGTCCTCGTAGATCCCCATCGCACGCTCCCACCCCGACGAATCCCCTCGAACAGGTAGACGTTCGACGCCGCCGAGAGATTCCCGTATCCCTGAGTCCTCCCCAGCACCTGCCCATCCCGGAACGAAGAATTCCAGCCATCCATCCGGTTGCGGGAACTCACACCCCACCAAGTGTCATCTGCCACATAACGGGCCGCTCTTGACCGGATGTGTCGGACAACTCGTGATCTACGCCCGGGCGTCCGGCCGAAAATGTCCGGACACGCCTTCGAACCCGCTCCCCGGCAGTAGTAGGCTCACGCCGTTTAAATGACGGAACACCGACCCCCGACAACGGGGTTGAGCTGGGGGAGGCTGGGGAGGCCATGCGCTTTCGCGGGAAGTCCATCCGCCGGAAGATCGTGGCGTTGCTCCTTGTGCCGCTCATCTCCCTCACCGCCCTCTGGGGCTTCGCGACCGTGATCACCGGCCGCCAGGCCGTCCAGCTCCTCGACGTCGCCTACGTCATCGACAAGGTCGGCTACCCCGTCGAGGACGTCGTCCGCGTCATCCAGAAGGAACGCCGCCAGACCCTCGTCGTCCTCGGCGACCCCCGCGCCTCCACCGCCACCGCCGAACTCGTCAAGCGCCGCGCCGCCACCGACGAGATCGTCGACCGGATCGGCCGGAACGCCAAGGACCCCGAGGTCGCCGACGAGCTGTCCCCGGCGGCCGCCCAGCGCCTCGACTCCATCCTCGACGCCTTCCGCGACATCGGCGCGCTGCGCCGCTCCGTCGACCAGAACACCCTCGACCCGAGCCAGGCGCTGGAGCTCTACAGCCGGCTCGTCGACCCCTGCTACGAGTTCCTCATGAACCTCCACGCGCTCGAGAACGTGGAGATGGACAAGCAGGGCCGCGCCCTCGTCGGCATCACCCGCGCCCGCGAGACGCTCTCCCGCGAGGACGCCGTCATCGCCGCCGCCCTCGCCGCCCGCAACGTCAGCGCCGCGGACATCCGGCACGTCTCCGACTTCGCCGCCAACCGCACCCTGCTCTACGAGTTCAACCTCGCGATCCTCCCGGCCGACGACCGCGAGCTGTTCGAGCAGTACTGGAGCAGCCCCGAGACCAAGCCGCTGCGCGACGCCGAGGAGCGCTTCCTCACCGGCGGCGCCGGCAAGAACCCGCGCATCACCGCCGCCCAGTGGGACGAGGCCGCGAACAAGGTCCTCGACGACCTCGCCACCATGGGCACCGCCGCCGGCGACCGCTACCAAAAGCGCGTCGAACCCGTCGCGATGGACGTCCTGGTCCAGGCGGCCATCGCCGGCATCCTCGGCTTCATCGCCCTCGTCGTCTCCGTCGTCCTCTCCGTGCGCATCGGCCGCGACCTCGTCCGCGACCTGTCCCGGCTCCGCAAGGAGGCCCACGAGGTCTCCGGCGTCCGGCTGCCCGCCGTGATGCGCCGCCTCGCCGCCGGCGAACACGTGGACGTCGAGACCGAGGCCCCGCGCCTGGAGTACGAGAAGGACGAAGTCGGCCAGGTCGGCCAGGCCCTCAACACCCTCCAGCGCGCCGCCGTCGAGGCCGCCGTCAAACAGGCCGAGCTCCGCCGCGGCGTCTCCGAGGTGTTCGTCAACCTCGCCCGCCGCAACCAGGTCCTGCTGCACCGCCAGCTGACCCTGCTCGACACCATGGAGCGGCGCACCGAGGACGCCGAGGAACTCGCCGACCTCTTCCGCCTCGACCACATGACCACCCGCATGCGCCGCCACGCCGAGGGCCTCGTGATCCTCTCCGGCGCCGCCCCCTCCCGCCAGTGGCGCAAGCCCGTCCAGCTCATGGACGTCGTACGGGCAGCCGTCGCCGAGGTCGAGGACTACGAGCGCATCGAGGTACGCCGGCTGCCGCGGCTCGGCATCGCCGGCCCCGCCGTCGCCGACGTCACCCACCTCGTCGCCGAACTCCTCGAGAACGCCACCGTGTTCTCCCCGCCGCACACCGCCGTCCAGGTGCACGGCGAGCGCGTCGCCAACGGCTTCACCCTCGAGATCCACGACCGCGGCCTCGGCATGAACCCCGAGGCGCTGCTCGACGCGAACCTCCGGCTCGCCGAGACCCCCGAGTTCGAGCTCTCCGACACCGACCGCCTCGGCCTGTTCGTCGTCAGCCGCCTCGCGCAGCGCCACGGCGTCAAGGTCGTCCTCCAGCCCAGCCCGTACGGCGGCACCACCGCCGTGGTGTTCCTCCCGGCGGCCCTGCTCACCGAGGCCCCCGAGACCAACGGCACCGGCCTGCGCCTCGGCGACGGCAAGTCAGGCCGCGCCAACGGCCAGGGCCCCGCCCGGCCCGCCCCGGCCGCCGTGGAGCGCACCCCGGCCGGCCGCCAGCTGCCGGCTCCCGAACTGCGCGGCCCCGTGGAACTGGAGGCCCCGCTCGGCGTGCTCGGACTGGACGGCCTCGACGACCCGGCCGCCCTGGACGAGGTCACCACCGGGATCACCGGGCTCAGCGGCGTCGGCGGCCGCCCCGCCATGGCCACGCTCGACGACGAGACCCCGCCGAACGGCACCCCGCGCAGCGCCCTGCTGGGGCTCGGCCCGGCCGACCGGCCGCACACCGACCGCAAGGGCGGCCGGGACCGCGACCGGGAGCCGCAGGCCCCCACCGGCCCGGTCCGCCTCGACAGCCACCGCCCCGAGGCGATCCGCAGCGCCCGCCCGGACGGGCCCCGCTCCTCGGGCGCCGTACCGCTCCCGCGCCGCAGGCCCACCCCGACGCTGGTCGCCGAGCACGGCCGCCGCGTGGAGCCCCGCCCGGTGTCCGCGGTCCCGCAGCCCGCGCAGGACCCGGAGCCGGGCCTCCGCCCCGGCGCGGCCGCGCCCGGCCCCGCCCAGCCCGGCGGTGCGCCCGCCAAGGGCCCCGGCGCCCTGCCCAAGCGCGTCCGCCAGGCCAGCCTGGCGCCCCAGCTGAAGAACGCCCCCGCCCCCGCCGAAGCCGCCGCGGACCCCGTGGTCCACCGCGACGCGGAAGACGTACGTACGCGCATGACCGCACTCCAGCGCGGCTGGACGGCGGGCCGCAAGCAGCAGGCCCAGCAGCAGTCCGGGACCGGGGCAGGCACTTCCGCCGCCACCGGTTCCGGATCCGAGAACGAGGGGGACGGTCGATGACCGCACCGCAGACCGGCAACGACACCCGGGGCCGCGGCTCCGGTCCGCTCAACTGGCTCCTCGACGAGCTCGTCGACCGGGTCGCCAGCATCCGCAAGGCGGTGGTCCTCTCCGGCGACGGCCTGCCCACCGGCAGCTCCAAGGACCTGACCCGCGAGGACAGCGAGCACCTGGCCGCCGTGGCCTCCGGCTTCCACAGCCTGGCCAAGGGCGTCGGCCGCCACTTCGAGTCCGGCAGCGTCCGCCAGACCGTCGTCGAGCTGGACGAGGCCTTCCTCTTCGTCATGGCCGCCGGCGACGGCAGCTGCCTGGCCGTGCTCTCCGACGCCGACTCCGACGTCGGGCAGGTCGCGTACGAGATGACCCTCATGGTCAAGCGGGTAGGCGACCACCTGGCGACCGCTCCCCGCTCCGGGCTGCCAGCCGGAGGGTGAGGCGGACGGTATGAGCGATCCAGGCCGGCACCGCCCGGACCACCGCCCGGACCACCGCCCGGACCACCCCGCCGGCGCCCCCGGGGCAGCGCAGGAGCCCGCCCACCCGCACTGGTTCGACGACGAGGCGGGCCCCGTCGTCCGCCCGTACGCCATGACCCGCGGCCGGACCAGCCACGCCGGCCAGCACCGGCTCGACCTGATCGCGCTCGTCGTCGCCGAACCGGCGGCCGACGATCCGGTCTGGGACATGACCCTGTCCCCGGAACACGCCCACATCCTCGGGCTGTGCCGGGAGCGCCCGCAGTCGGTCGCCGAGCTCGCGGCCGAACTCGACCTCGCGGTCGGGGTCGTACGGGTCCTGATCGGGGACCTGGTCGACGAGGAACTGGTCCATGTGACCCGGCCGGTACCGCCGGCCGAACTGCCCGATGAATCCATTCTGCGTGAGGTGATCGATGGCCTTCGGGCGCTCTAGCCGCACCGGTGCCATGCACGCTGTGTCACCGGTCGAGCCGCTGACCTTGAAGATCCTGGTCGCGGGCGGCTTCGGGGTGGGCAAGACCACCCTGGTCAGTGCGGTGAGCGAGATCAGACCGCTGCGGACCGAGGAACTGCTGTCCGAGCCGGGTGTCGGCATCGACGACACCGGGGGAGTGGAGGGCAAGTCCACCACCACCGTGGCGATGGACTTCGGGCGCATCACCCTGCGCGAGGACCTCGTCCTGTACCTGTTCGGCACGCCCGGACAGGACCGCTTCTGGTTCCTGTGGGACGAGCTGGCCCAGGGCTCGCTCGGCGCCGTGGTCCTCGCCGACACCCGCCGCCTCGCCGACTGCTTCGCCGCCGTCGACTATTTCGAGCGGCGGGGGATCCCGTTCGTGGTGGCCGTCAACTGCTTCGACGGGGCCGACCGCCATCCGGTGGTGACCGTACGGGAGGCGCTGGACCTCGATCACGAGGTGCCGGTGCTGCTGTGCGACGCCCGGGACCGGGAGTCCGTGAAGGACGTGCTGGTCGGGGTCGTGGAGCATGCGATGTCCCTGGCGCGGGCCCGGCGCCGGAGCCTGACCGCGGGGACCTGAGCAGCGCTCTCCGGCCCCGCGGGCCGGGCGCACGGGAGGCGGCCCGTACCCCCGCCGACTGGGGTACGGGCCGCAGCTCTCATGGGGGGACGGAGGGCCCCGGTCGCGGCGTCGTACGCGGCGCGGGACTGTGGAGCGAGTGTGAACCTGCCGCCCGGGGCCGTCAAGCGTTCCGACAACAGCCCCTGTTCAGGGTCCGCGCCCGGCCGCCGCCGTCACCCCGGCGTAGCCGCCGGCGTCACCTCCGCCGGCATCGTCACCGCACCGCGACGACGGCCGATCCGTGCCCGAACAGCCCCTGGTTCGCGGTGATCCCCGCCCGGGCCCCCGGCACCTGCCGGTCCCCGGCCGTACCGCGCAACTGCCAGGTCAGCTCGCACACCTGGGCGATGGCCTGCGCCGGCACCGCCTCCCCGAAGGAGGCGAGCCCGCCGCTGGCGTTCACCGGCACCCGCCCGCCGAGCGCCGTCGCGCCCTCCCGTACGAGCTTGGCCCCCTCGCCCTCGGCGCACAGGCCGATGTCCTCGTACCACTCCAGCTCCAGGGCGGTGGAGAGGTCGTACACCTCGGCGAGCGAGAGGTCCCCGGGCCCGATCCCGGCCTCCTCGTACGCGGCCCGGGCGATCGACGCCCGGAACGAGCCCGGCGCCGGCCGTACGGCGGTCACCGAGTCGGTGGCGATGTCCGGGAGGTCGAGGACCGTACGGGGATACGCCGGCGTCACCGTCGACACCGCCCGGATCCGCACCGGATCGGCGACCCCGCGCGAGCGCGCGAAGTCCATGCTGCTCAGGACCAGCGCCGCGCCCCCGTCCGAGGTGGCGCAGATGTCGAGCAGCCGCAGCGGATCGGCGACGACCGCCGACTGCGCGACCTCGTCGGCCGTGACCGGCTTGCGGTAGCGGGCGTGCGGGTTGAGGGCGCCGGCCGCGGCGTTCTTGACCTTCACCTGCGCGAAATCCTCGAGCGTGTCCCCGTACACGGCCATCCGGCGGCGCGCGTACAGGGCGAAGTACGCCGGGTTCGTGGCGCCGAGCACGCGGAACCGCAGCCAGTCCGGATCGTCCGGCCGGTCCCCGCCCGCCGGGGCGAAGAACCCCTTGGGCGCCGCGTCCGCACCGACCACCAGGACGACGTCGGCCAGCCCTGCCAGGATCTGCGCCCGCGCCGCGCCGATGGCCTGGGCCCCGGAGGCGCACGCCGCGTACACGCTGGTCACCCGCGCGCCCTGCCAGCCGAGGGCCTGCGCGAAGGTCGCGCCGGCCACGTAGCCGGGGTAGCCGGAGCGCACCGTGTCGGCGCCGACGATCGACCGGACGTCGGCCCATTCCAGCCCGGCGTCGGCGAGCGCGGTCCGGGCCGCGGCCCGCCCGTACTCGACGAAGCTGCGGCCCCACTTGCCCCAGGGGTGCATCCCGGCCCCGAGGACGGCGATGTCGGCGCTCACGCGGTTCCTCCCGTCGGCCTGAACCGCCAGGTGGTCCACGTGGTGTCGGCATCCTCGTTCAGCACGCCGCCGACCACCTCGACCTCCGTCCCGACCGCCAGATCGGCGACGGTGACCCCGGCAACCGTCTGCCCGAGCACGACCATCCCCTCGGCCTCCAGCTCCACCGCGACCAGGGTGTACGGCTCCCAGGGCGCGTCCGGGTCGGACACGTACGGCGCGGGCGGCCGGTAGCGCCCGTCGGTGAAGGACCACACCCGCCCGCGGGGCGAGAGCGGCACCTCGGCGAGCTCGCCGCCACCGGGGCAGTGCGGATTGCGGCAGTACGCGTCCTCGCGGGGGAAGAACACCGCGGTACAGGCGGAACACCGGGTGCCGAGCAGCCGGAAGCCGCCGCCCTCCGGTCCGTCCTCGGTGAACCACCCGCTCACGACGGGGGTGCGTGTGCGTCCCAAGGGAACCCCTCCCTAGCCAGTCACAGCAATCTGACGGATCGTCAGGAGTCTGTCACGGGAGGGCAGCCCTGGCACGGGTTCTCGGCAAGCCACTTCTGCGCGATCTCGGCCAGCTCCGCGTCCCGCCCGGCCAGCATCATCCGGATCATCTGCGCGTCCCCGCGCAGCGACCACGCCGGATGCCCGAAGGTGGCAGGGTTGTTCCCCTCGATCAGGAAATGCGCGGGCCAGGCGGTCCCGTACCCGATGAGGGGGAGCGCGGCGAGATAGCGCTTGCGGCCGCGCGCCAGGCCGTACGCGGTGAGGGCGAGCCCGGTCAGGGTGCCGGTGAGGTGGACCCAGCGGGTGGCGGCGCGGGAGTGCATGGCGACGTAGTAGGGCCAGAACTCCTCGTAAGAGCGGAAAGTCATGCGGGCACGGTACTCACGGCCGGACCGAGGCGACAGAGACCGGGAAGTCGAAGGAGGTATCGGGAAAGGCCTCGGGCTTGAACGTGAAATGCCACCACTCCTCGGGCAGGTTCACGAAGCCCTGCGCGGCGAGCGTCTGCCCCAGCAGCTTCCGGTGGGCGCGGGCGGCGCCCGTGATCCCGGGGTTGTCGGTGTGCGAGAGCGGATCGAAGCGGTCGAACGGGGTCCCCATGTCGACGGGCCGCCGCAGCGGCAGCCGCACGAGCGTCACATCGACGGTACTCCCGCGGCTGTGCCCGGACTTCTCGGCGATGTACCCGTCGGGGATCAGCCGCTCCTTGTCCACGTCCGGATAGAACTCCGCCTTCGTGGACTGGTCCTGCGGATCCGCCGCCCACCGCACGAAGCGGTCCACCGCGCGCTGCGGCCGGTAGCAGTCGTAGACCGTCAGCGAGTACCCGCGCGGCAACAGCTCCCGCTGGGCGCGGTGCAACGCCTCGGCGGCGGGGCGGGCGAGCAGGCAGACGGGCTCCTCGTACCCGTCCACGACCGCGCCGGTGAAATTGTCCGCGGTGGCGTACCTGATGTCCTGGCCGATCGTGGGATCGACCTCGGCCAGCGCCACGAACCCGGGCGGCGCCGAGCCCCCGGTGCCGCCGCCGGCGAGCACCGCCGCACAGCCCATGACTCCCGCAACTGCAGTCATCCTCATACCCCTTGGCATATCATCACGGCATGCAGGTACAGCCGAGGGACTCGCACTGCTCCACCTGCGGTTCGTTGTTCGACACGACCGCCTGGCCCCGTACGTGCGCCTCGTGCGGCGCCGTCACGTACCGCAACCCGCTCCCGGTGGCCGTCACGCTGCTCCCGGTCGAGGACGAGGCGGGCACCGGCCTCGTGGTGATCACGCGCACCATCGAGCCGGCCCTGGGCGGCGTCGCCCTGCCGGGCGGCTTCATGGACTACGGCGAGGACTGGCGCGACGCGGTCGTCCGCGAGCTGCGCGAGGAGACGGGCATCCGTGCTCCGGCCTCGGATGTCGTCCTGGCCGACGCGATGAGCTCCCCGGCGGGCCACCTGCTGCTCTTCGGCCTGCTGCCGCTGCGCCCGACGGCATCCCTGCCGCCGTCGGCCCCGACGGACGAGACCACGGGCTGGCACGTCCTGCGCACCCCGACGCAGCTGGCGTTCCCGCTGCACACCCAGGCTGCGGCGGCGTGGTTCGCGGGACGCTACGGCGGTTGACGCTGGGCTAGGCGGTGTCGTCAAAGCAGCGTCGGCCGCCCATGAGGGCGGGGCCGGCGGGATGCCGGCCGGACGCCCGCCGCTCATACCCCCAGGTCCATCACGAAGCCCGCCATCGTCAGCACCGCGACGGCTGCCGCCGTCACCGTCAGACCCCGTCCCCACAGCGCCTTCAACGGCACCGGCCGGGCCCGGAGGCACGCCCCCGCGACCATCGGGAGCACCGCGCTCGCCACCGTGCACGCCCAGACCGCCCCGAACCCGGGAGCCGACGCGACGTGATCACGCAGCCACCCGTGGGCCATGAGGGCGGGCGGCGCCGAGACCGGCACCAGCAGGACGAGGACCGCGACCGGCTCGGGCCACGCCGTCAGACGGGCGGTCAGGCGCCCCAGGAGCGCCAGGGGTTTGACGAGCAGCAGCCCGTGCAGGAACCCCAACGCCACCGCAGCGACCGAACCGACCCCGAGCATCACCAGGAATCCGGCCGGGGACGCCTCCTGCGTCGCGACGAGCAGCCCCCACGCCAGGAGCAGCTGGCAGGCGCCCACGACCTCGGCTCCCGGTGCGATGTCCCACCGGCGCGGTCGGCGCAGTGCCCGTAGCACGGGCGCGTGGACCCGCGCAGGCCTCGTCGGGTCGGCCGGGCTCGCCAAGACCATCACAAACCCCCTGAACGAACGGCTCCGACGGCAGCACAGTCGGTCGCCGCCGCACAGGGCAGGATCCCCCGGCGGCCTAGAGGGGGCCTGTATCCGCGCTGGAATGCGCCCCGGAAGCCGCCCCGGAACCGGATGCGGGAGCCGTCCCGGATCCTGTCCGGGATCCCGTTCCGGACCCCGCCCCGGGAGCCGTTCCGGATCCCGCCCCGGTCGGCCCCTCGCGGTCGAGTCCCCGTACCTCCACCCCCTCCACGGGCTCCCCGGCCTCGTTCTCCACCACCACCGCGTCCCCCACCCACCGCACCGTGTACCGCTCGACCTCGCCCGGCTCGAAGCCCGGCCCCGGGTCCCGGATCACCACCCCGCCACCCATGCGCCCCCGAGCCGGAGCCCAGGCCTCCAGGGCCACCCCGCCTTCACCGGCCCGGCGGACCGGCAGCACCGCCCCCGCCCGGGCCAGTACCGGGATCCGCCCCGGCGGGGCGTCCAGCAGGATCTGCCCGGGGCCCTCGTACGCCGCACCCGTCGCGGTGTCGTACCACCGGCCGCGCGGCAGCCGGATCGCCCGCCGGTCCGCCCCGCACTCCAGCACCGGCGCCACCAGCAGCGCGTCGCCGAGCAGGAACGCGTCCTCGCAGTCCCGCAGCGCCCGGTCCTCCGGCGCCCCCCACCACAGCGGCCGTACGTACGGGGCCCCCGTCCGCCGCGCCAGCTGGGCCAGCGTCAGGAAGTACGGCCTCAGCCGCTCCCGCTCCGCCAGTACGGCCCGCGCCCGCTCCTCCACCTCCGCCCCGAACTCCCACGGCTCGCGCCGCCCGGCCCAGATCGCCGAGTGGGTCCGGAACAGCGGCAGGTACGACCCCAGCTGGAGCCACCGCAGATACAGCTCGGGGGAGGGCGAGCCCCCGAAACCGCCGACGTCCGGGCCCGAGTACGGCACCCCGCACAGGCCGAGCCCCAGCACCAGCGCGAGCGAGGCCCGCAATCCCTCCCAGCCGGTCTCCACGTCCCCGGACCAGGTGCCCCCGTACCTCTGCATCCCCGCCCACCCCGACCGGGAGAACAGGAACGGCCGCTCGTCGGGCCGCAGCCGCACCAGCCCCTCCCAGCCCGCCCGCGCCATCCCGAGCGCGTACACGTTGTGCGCGGCCCGGTGGTCCCCGCCGGCGCCGTCCATCGCGTGCCGCGCCGAACGGGGCAGCGTCATGTCCCCGAACGGCGCGAAGGACACCGGTTCGTTCATGTCGTGCCACACCCCGGAGAAGCCCTGCTCCAGGCGTTCCGCGTACAGCCCGCCCCACCACGAGCGCACCGCCGGATCCGTGAAGTCCGGGTACGCGCACTCACCGGGCCAGACCTCGCCCCGCACCTCCTGCCCCTGCGCATCCCGTACGAAGGCCCCGCCCGCCCCCACCGCGCGGCCCGACGCGTGGACGGCGTCGCCCGCCTTCACCGCCGGGTCGACGATCGAGACGAGCCGTACGCCCTGCTCCCCCAGCTCCCGCGCCAGGCCCGGCAGATCGGGGAACCGCTCCTTGTCGACCGTGAAGACACGGTGCTCGTCGTAATGGTCGATGTCCAGGTGCACGGCCGACAGCGCGAGCCCGCGCGCGGTGTAGCCCGACACCACCCGCCGCACCTCCTGCGCGCTCCCGAACCCCCACCGCGCGTGCTGGTACCCGAGCGCCCATTCGGGCGGTACGGCGGCCCCGCCGGTCAGCCCCGACCAGCCCTGCAGCACCCGGGCCGGCGTCCCCACCAGCACCCAGCACCGCAGCGGCCCGCCCTCCATGCGCAGCTCGCTCGACCCGGGCCGGTCCGCCCCCGAGCCGGCGCCCTCCTCGCCCTCGCGCAGCGCCACCCGGCCGTCCCAGGAGTTGTCGTGGAACACCAGGTGGGTTCCCGCGTCGGCGACCACCATCTGCACGGGCATGGTGATGTACAGCGGGTCGTCGCCCGGCCCGAAGCCGCCCTTGGGGTCCGTGTTCCACAGCCGGTACACCCCGTCCCGCAGCCGTGGCCCGCCGGCCCGCCCGCCCAGCCCGAAGAACCGGGCGTCCGCCGGCACCTCGGCCCGCTGCAGCCACCGCGGCTCGACCGGCTCCCCGGCGACCGGCTCTGCCGGCTCCCACCAGCGCGGCGGCAGCTCCCGGCGCAGCACCGTCCCGCCCGGCGTGCGCACCTCGACCGCCCCGTGCCGGGACACCGCCACCGTGACCCGCTCCGACACCACCCGCCAACCGCCGCCGGTGTCCGGTTCCAGCGAGGCCCGCGGATCGGGCTCGGGGCCGCTGCCGACCAGCGCGTACGAGGGCGTCGGCCCGGCCCCGTCCCAGCCCCAGAACACCGCGCCGCCCGCCGTGACCCGTACGAGCAGCTCCGACCGGGCGAACTTCAGCACCCCGCCGCCCGGCCGCGGTTCCGTACCGGTCAGCAGACCCGGCACGCGGGCCCGCTCCGCGCCCCGGCGCGGAAGCCCCACCGCGTCCGCGCGCCGGTGGCGCCAGGCCGAGCGCCACGCGCGCCGTCCGCGCTCCGTACCGATCTCTTTCACCGCACGCACCAGATCGCGACCGTTCATGCTGCTCACCCTGCCACCGGCCGCCGGGCGAGCGGGCTGCGTTCAACTTCCGTTCACTCGTCCATGACCCCTCTGGTGCGGATCTAGATCGCATGGCATGGTCCCTGTGAGCCGCCGCGCGCACACCCACCGCGCGATGGCACCGTACGCACACCACGCGCGAGCCGCAGACTTGACCGGGAGCCGACCCATGACCTCAGCCACCCCGCCGGAACCCCTCTGGTCCCCGGGCCCGGACCGCATCGCCGCGGCCCGCATCACCGCGTTCCAGGCCTGGGCCGCGGAGCGGTTCGGAGCCCCCGTGGACGGCGGCTACCCCGCGCTGCACAGCTGGTCCGTCGACGAGCTCGACACCTTCTGGCAGGCCGTCGCCGAGTGGTTCGAGGTCCGGTTCACCACCCCGTACGAATCCGTCCTCGCGGACCGCTCCATGCCGGGCGCGCGCTGGTTCACCGGTGCCGAGCTCAACTACGCCGAGCACGCCCTGCGCGCCGCCGAGGACCCGGCGCGCGCGGACGAGGCCGCGCTCCTCCATGTGGACGAGACCCACGACGTCACCCCCGTGACCTGGGCCGAGCTCCGCCGCCAAGTCGGCGCACTCGCCGCCGAGCTGCGCGCCCTCGGCGTACGCCCCGGCGACCGGGTGAGCGGCTACCTCCCCAACATCCCCGAGGCCGTCACCGCGCTCCTGGCCACCGCCGCCGTCGGCGGCGTGTGGACCTCCTGCGCCCCCGACTTCGGCGCCCGCAGCGTCCTCGACCGCTTCCAGCAGGTCGAGCCCGTGGTCCTGTTCACCGTCGACGGCTACCGCTACGGCGGCAAGGAGCACGACCGCCGCGACGCCGTCGCCGAACTGCGCGCCGAGCTCCCCTCGCTGCGCGCGGTCGTCCACATCCCGCTGCTCGGCACGGCCGCCCCCGAAGGCGCCCTCGCCTGGTCGGACCTGACCTCCGCCACCGTCGAGCCGGTCTTCGAGGCCGTCCCGTTCGACCACCCGCTCTGGGTGCTGTACTCCTCCGGCACGACCGGCCTGCCCAAGGCCATCGTGCAGTCCCAGGGCGGCATCCTCCTGGAGCACCTCAAGCAGCTCGGCCTGCACTGCGACCTCGGCCCCGAGGACCGGTTCTTCTGGTACACCTCGACCGGCTGGATGATGTGGAACTTCCTCGTCTCCGGCCTGCTGACCGGTACGACGGTCGTCCTGTACGACGGCAGCCCGGGCTACCCCGACACCGGGGCCCAGTGGCGGATCGCGGAGCGGACCAAGGCCACCCTGTACGGGACCTCCGCCGCGTACGTCATGGCCTGCCGCAAGGCGGACGTGCACCCCGCGCGCGACTTCGACCTCTCCGCCGTGAAGTGCGTGGCGACCACCGGCTCGCCGCTGCCGCCCGACGGCTTCCGCTGGCTCCACGACGAGGTTGCGGAAGACCTCTGGATCGCCTCCGTCAGCGGCGGCACCGACGTCTGCAGCTGCTTCGCCGGCGCCGTCCCCACCCTCCCCGTCCACATCGGCGAGCTGCAGGCCGCCTGCCTGGGCACCGACCTGCAGTCCTGGGACCCGTCCGGCAAGCCGCTGACCGGGGAGGTCGGCGAGCTGGTCGTCACCAACCCCATGCCCTCCATGCCGATCCACTTCTGGAACGACCCGGACGGCAGCCGCTACCGCGACAGCTACTTCGAGATGTTCCCGGGCGTCTGGCGCCACGGGGACTGGATCACGATCACCGACCACGGCTCGGTGATCATCCACGGCCGCTCCGACTCCACCCTCAACCGGCAGGGCGTCCGGATGGGCTCCGCCGACATCTATGAGGCCGTCGAACGGCTCCCCGAGATCAAGGAGTCCCTCGTGATCGGCCTGGAGGAGCCGAACGGGGGCTACTGGATGCCGCTGTTCGTCCACCTCGCACCCGGCGCCACCCTCGACGACGACCTCCGCGGCCGCATCAAGGCGACGATCCGCGAGGAGCTCTCCCCGCGCCACGTCCCCGACGAGGTCATCGAGGTCCCGGGCATCCCGCACACCCTCACCGGCAAGCGCATCGAGGTCCCGGTCAAGCGCCTCCTCCAGGGCACCCCCATGGCGAAGGCGGTCAACCCGGGCTCGGTCGACCGGCTGGACCTCCTGCCCTTCTACGAGGAGCTGGGCCGCACCCGTACCCGCGACTGAGGTCACTGTCAGTGGTCATGGTTACCGTGAGTGAGCAATCGAATGCGCCACTCAGGGGGAGCCATGCCACGGACGCGCCACCACGACGACGGCACCACCGGCCGCACGGCCGGCCGCACCACCCGGCGCCGCATGCTGCGCCGCGAAGTCCCCAGCACCGTCGGCCTCCTGGCCGACGCAGGGGACTTCGCGGCCATGCGCGGCTACCGCAGCTTCACGTTCGACCACCACGACGACTACGGCGACTACCTCCGCCACGTCGAAGGCCTGCTCCGGTCCCTCGCGGCCCAAGGCATCCACACCACCGTCGCCCTCTTCGACCCCGACGAGTACGCCGAGTACTGCACGGAACACGGCATCGACCCGGACACCGCCGCAGCCCGCACCCGCTTCACCGCCGAACTGGCCGGCGCCGGCGCCGTACTGCCCTACACCGGCCAGCCCATCGACGAAATCGTCCCGCTCCTCGTCGACGAGGCCGTCCGCCAGGCCACCTGGGAGTACGCCACCTCCCTGCTCGCCGGGGTCGGAAACTGCGCCGACTGCGGCGAGGACATCGGCCAGGCCTCCTTCACCCGGGCCGCCGAGACGCTCACCCGCCTCGTCGCCGGCGCCGGACCCGGCCACCACCACCTCGTGTGCAGCGTCCCGACCCAGGACGAACAGCTCCTCGCCGTCCTGCACGCCGAAGTCACCGGGAACCCGGACGGCCCACCGCGCATCGAGGGCCGCGAAGGCCTCGACTTCGTGACCGTCCTCGCCGCCGGCCTCGCCCTCGGCGGCCCCGGGGGACTGGTGCTGCGCAGCACCACCGAAGGCTTCCGCGACCGGGTCCACGGCTGGCGCCTCGACCGCGGGCGCCTGGTCCCGCTCTCCGCGGCAGCCGTGTTCAACGCCTACTGCACCGACGCCGACACCGGAGACCCCGTGGCCCCCGAGCCCGGCGTCGAATACAGCCCCGGCTACGAGGTCGACGACCCCACCCCGCTCCACTAGCCGCCTACCCATCGGACACGACCGAGGGGCCCCCGCCACCGGCGAAGGCCCCTCGATCGACAACACCCTGCCCGGCTACTCGCCGGACAGCACCGCCTGAGCGGCCACGCGGGCCTCCTCGGCGCTGTCCGCCGCACGCGCCGCGGCAGCGGCACGCTCGCACTGGGCCAGCGTGTACTTGGCGAGCGTCGCCCGCACGTAGGGAATCGAAGCGGCACCCATCGACAGAGAGGTGACACCCAGACCCGTCAGCACACAGGCCAGCAGCGGATCGGAAGCGGCCTCGCCACACACACCGCAGCTCTTGCCCTCCGCCCTGGCGGCCTCGGCCGACATGGCGACCAGGTCGAGCAGCGCCGGCTGCCACGGGTCCTGCAGCCGCGACACCGCACCGACCTGACGGTCGGCGGCGAACGCGTACTGGGCCAGGTCGTTGGTGCCCAGCGACAGGAACTCGACCTCCTGCAGGATCGAGCGCGCCCGGAGCGCGGCGGAGGGGATCTCCACCATCGCGCCGAACTTCGCCTTCAGTCCGGCCTCGCGGCACGCGTCCGCGAACGCCTTCGCATCGGTCCGGTCGGCCACCATCGGGGCCATGACCTCGAGGTAGACCGGCAGGCCCTCGGCCGCCTTGGCCAGCGCGGTGAGCTGCGTGCGCAGCACGTCCGGGTGGTCCAGCAGCGACCGCAGACCGCGCACGCCGAGCGCCGGATTCGGCTCGTCGGCCGGCGTCAGGAACTCCAGCGGCTTGTCGGCACCGGCGTCCAGGACGCGTACGACGACACGACCCTCGGGGAAGGCCTCGAGCACCTTGCGGTACGACTCGATCTGCTTCTCCTCGGACGGCGCCTTCTTGCTGTCGTCCAGGAACAGGAACTCGGTACGGAACAGGCCCACACCCTCGGCCCCGGCCTCCACGGCCGCCGGCACGTCCGCCGGACCGCCGACGTTGGCCAGCAGCGGCACCTTGTGACCGTCGGAAGTCGCACCCGGACCGGACGAGGCCGCGAGGGCGGCCTTGCGCTCGGCGGCCGCGGCCTCCAGATCGGCCCGCTTCTCGGCCGTCGGCTCGACGAACAGGTCACCGGTACTGCCGTCGACGGCGATGACCGTACCCTCGGCGATCTCCCCGGCACCCGGCAGCGCCACGATCGCCGGCACGCCCAGCGCCCGCGCGAGGATCGCGCTGTGGCTGGTCGGGCCGCCTTCCTCGGTCACGAAGCCGAGGACGAGCGCCGGGTCGAGCAGAGCCGTGTCGGCGGGGGCCAGGTCCCGCGCGATCAGCACGTACGGCTCGTCGCTGTCCGGCACACCCGGCATCGGCACGCCCAGCAGCCGCGCCACGATCCGGTTCCGTACGTCGTCCAGGTCGGCCACCCGGCCGGCCATGTACTCCCCGGCCCCCGCGAGCAGGTCGCGGTACGAGGCGAACGCGTCGTACACCCCGCGCTCGGCGGTGCTGCCGACGGCGATGCGCCGGTCCACGTCCGCCATCAGCTCGGGGTCCGTGGCGATCATCGCCTGGGCCTCGAGCACGTGCTGAGCCTCGCCACCGGCCAGCTGGCCGCGCGCGATCAGGTCGGCGGATACAGCCTCCACGGCTTTGCGGGCGCGCCCCTGTTCGCGCTCCGCCTCGTCCGCGGTGATCTGCTTGGCCGGCGGCTCGAGAACCGCCGTGCCCATGTGCCGCACCTCGCCGATCGCCACCCCGTGGCTCACGCCGACGCCTCGCAGCGTTGTCTCCATTTCACCCGTCTCCGATTGAGCGGCGGGCCCAGCCGCCGCGGTGGATGTCCGACCCGTCCGTGTGGGGCGGACGCGTCACTGCCAGCTGAAGAGAACGTCTCCGGCCTTGACGTCGCCGTCCTCGTTCACGCCGCCGAGGGAGTCGGCGGTGGCCTCGAGCGCGACGACGGGGCAGATCGGCGACTTGCCGGCTTCCTCGACGGCCTGGGGGTTCCAGCGGATGACGGCCTGACCACGGGTCACGGTGTCGCCCTTGTCGACGAGCAGCTCGAAGCCCTCGCCGTTCAGCTGAACGGTGTCGATCCCGAGGTGGGTGAGTACGCCGTGCCCTTCGCCGTCGACGACGACGTACGCGTGCGGGTGCAAGGAGACGATCACACCGTCGACCGGGGACACCGCCTCCGAGGGCTCACGCACGGGGTCGATAGCGGTACCCGGACCCACCATTGCGCCGGAGAACACCGGATCGGGCACTGCCGCGAGTCCGATCGCGCGCCCGGCAAGTGGGGACGTCACGCTGGTCATGGGGGGCCTCCCAGGGGTGGGGCTTCATCGTGTCGCCGTCACAGCCAGTGCTGCGACGACATACTTTTCGAAGGGTATGTCATGACACGTCCCGGTTCGCATGAAGTGCACCCCCTGCCGGAGGCCACGACACGCTGCCGCGGCGACGTAGTGGACTAGACCATACGCCTGAATCGATTTGCTTGGGCACCACGGGCCCTGTACTGTCGTGACTCCCGCCAGGACGTGCCGCGTGAACATCTCGCGAACAGCCGATGGACGGGAATCCTCCTCTTCAGTGCCGATCTTGATCCTTACTTCTTCTCGTATGCCTATTCGGTAAATCGGGCGAGTGGTCAGGGAGCCGGAAAAGCCCTGATAGAGTCGGAATCGCCGGAAAGGGAAAACGCGAAAGCGATGGACCTGGAAAGCAAGCGGGACTGACTCTGATAGAGTCGGAAACGAAGAACGAAGCCCGGAGGAAAGCCCGAGAGGGTGAGTACAAAGGAAGCGTCCGTTCCTTGAGAACTCAACAGCGTGCCAAAAATCAACGCCAAAAGTTGATACCCCGTCCACTTCGGTGGATGAGGTTCCTTTGAAAAAGACCTGTGAGGTCGCGGTTCGCCGTGATGCTTGCAGGCAATTACACAGCGAGGACGCAGTGGTCAGTCGGTCATATTCCGACATGATTGACCCGCTCTAAGTGCGTGTGCACCCGATTACGGGTAAACATTCATGGAGAGTTTGATCCTGGCTCAGGACGAACGCTGGCGGCGTGCTTAACACATGCAAGTCGAACGATGAAGCCCTTCGGGGTGGATTAGTGGCGAACGGGTGAGTAACACGTGGGCAATCTGCCCTTCACTCTGGGACAAGCCCTGGAAACGGGGTCTAATACCGGATAATACTCCTGCCTGCATGGGCGGGGGTTGAAAGCTCCGGCGGTGAAGGATGAGCCCGCGGCCTATCAGCTTGTTGGTGGGGTAATGGCCCACCAAGGCGACGACGGGTAGCCGGCCTGAGAGGGCGACCGGCCACACTGGGACTGAGACACGGCCCAGACTCCTACGGGAGGCAGCAGTGGGGAATATTGCACAATGGGCGAAAGCCTGATGCAGCGACGCCGCGTGAGGGATGACGGCCTTCGGGTTGTAAACCTCTTTCAGCAGGGAAGAAGCGAAAGTGACGGTACCTGCAGAAGAAGCGCCGGCTAACTACGTGCCAGCAGCCGCGGTAATACGTAGGGCGCAAGCGTTGTCCGGAATTATTGGGCGTAAAGAGCTCGTAGGCGGCTTGTCACGTCGGATGTGAAAGCCCGAGGCTTAACCTCGGGTCTGCATTCGATACGGGCTAGCTAGAGTGTGGTAGGGGAGATCGGAATTCCTGGTGTAGCGGTGAAATGCGCAGATATCAGGAGGAACACCGGTGGCGAAGGCGGATCTCTGGGCCATTACTGACGCTGAGGAGCGAAAGCGTGGGGAGCGAACAGGATTAGATACCCTGGTAGTCCACGCCGTAAACGTTGGGAACTAGGTGTTGGCGACATTCCACGTCGTCGGTGCCGCAGCTAACGCATTAAGTTCCCCGCCTGGGGAGTACGGCCGCAAGGCTAAAACTCAAAGGAATTGACGGGGGCCCGCACAAGCAGCGGAGCATGTGGCTTAATTCGACGCAACGCGAAGAACCTTACCAAGGCTTGACATATACCGGAAAGCATTAGAGATAGTGCCCCCCTTGTGGTCGGTATACAGGTGGTGCATGGCTGTCGTCAGCTCGTGTCGTGAGATGTTGGGTTAAGTCCCGCAACGAGCGCAACCCTTGTCCTGTGTTGCCAGCATGCCCTTCGGGGTGATGGGGACTCACAGGAGACCGCCGGGGTCAACTCGGAGGAAGGTGGGGACGACGTCAAGTCATCATGCCCCTTATGTCTTGGGCTGCACACGTGCTACAATGGCCGGTACAATGAGCTGCGATACCGTGAGGTGGAGCGAATCTCAAAAAGCCGGTCTCAGTTCGGATTGGGGTCTGCAACTCGACCCCATGAAGTCGGAGTTGCTAGTAATCGCAGATCAGCATTGCTGCGGTGAATACGTTCCCGGGCCTTGTACACACCGCCCGTCACGTCACGAAAGTCGGTAACACCCGAAGCCGGTGGCCCAACCCGTAAGGGAGGGAGCTGTCGAAGGTGGGACTGGCGATTGGGACGAAGTCGTAACAAGGTAGCCGTACCGGAAGGTGCGGCTGGATCACCTCCTTTCTAAGGAGCACAGTACCGATTGCAGACAAACGTTCTGCACGGTCAGCTCATGGGTGGAACGTTGATTAGTTGGCACGGTTTCCAAAACTCTCTGTAAGTACTGCTTCGGCGTGGAAAACAGTGAAGTGGAGGGGATCGTGCTTGGCACGTTGTTGGGTCCTGAAGGTACGGCCGTAAGGTCATGTCTTCAGTGCCGGCCCCAGTGAACTCGCCAGCTTGTCTGGTGGGGTGATGGGTGGCTGGTCGTTGTTTGAGAACTACACAGTGGACGCGAGCATCTGTGGCCAAGTTTTTAAGGGCGCACGGTGGATGCCTTGGCACCAGGAACCGATGAAGGACGTGAGAGGCCGCGATAGGCCCCGGGGAGCTGCCAACTGAGCTTTGATCCGGGGGTGTCCGAATGGGGAAACCCGGCAGTCGTCATGGGCTGTCACCCACTGCTGAACACATAGGCAGTGTGGAGGGAACGAGGGGAAGTGAAACATCTCAGTACCCTCAGGAAGAGAAAACAACCGTGATTCCGGGAGTAGTGGCGAGCGAAACCGGATGAGGCCAAACCGTATGCGTGTGATACCCGGCAGGGGTTGCGCATGCGGGGTTGTGGGAATTCTTTTGATCGGTCTGCCGGCCGGTCGGCGAGTCAGAAACCGTTGATGTAGTCGAAGGACATGCGAAAGGTCCGGCGTAGAGGGTAAGACCCCCGTAGACGAAACATCAGCGGCTTGCTTAAGAATCTCCCAAGTAGCACGGGGCCCGAGAAATCCCGTGTGAATCTGGCGGGACCACCCGCTAAGCCTAAATATTCCCTGGTGACCGATAGCGGATAGTACCGTGAGGGAATGGTGAAAAGTACCGCGGGAGCGGAGTGAAATAGTACCTGAAACCGTGTGCCTACAAGCCGTGGGAGCGTCGCCGTTATTCTTCGGAATGACGGTCGTGACTGCGTGCCTTTTGAAGAATGAGCCTGCGAGTTAGCGGTGTGTAGCGAGGTTAACCCGTGTGGGGAAGCCGTAGCGAAAGCGAGTCCGAATAGGGCGATTGAGTTGCACGCTCTAGACCCGAAGCGGAGTGATCTAGCCATGGGCAGGTTGAAGCGGAGGTAAGACTTCGTGGAGGACCGAACCCACCAGGGTTGAAAACCTGGGGGATGACCTGTGGTTAGGGGTGAAAGGCCAATCAAACTCCGTGATAGCTGGTTCTCCCCGAAATGCATTTAGGTGCAGCGTCACGTGTTTCTTGCCGGAGGTAGAGCACTGGATAGGCGATGGGCCCTACCGGGTTACTGACCTTAGCCAAACTCCGAATGCCGGTAAGTGAGAGCGTGGCAGTGAGACTGTGGGGGATAAGCTCCATGGTCGAGAGGGAAACAGCCCAGAGCATCGACTAAGGCCCCTAAGCGTACGCTAAGTGGGAAAGGATGTGGAGTCGCAGAGACAACCAGGAGGTTGGCTTAGAAGCAGCCACCCTTGAAAGAGTGCGTAATAGCTCACTGGTCAAGTGATTCCGCGCCGACAATGTAGCGGGGCTCAAGCGTACCGCCGAAGTCGTGTCATTGCAGCAATAGGGCCAACGCCCGCTGTGATGGGTAGGGGAGCGTCGTGTGCCGGGTGAAGCAGCAGCGGAAGCTAGTTGTGGACGGTTCACGAGTGAGAATGCAGGCATGAGTAGCGATACACACGTGAGAAACGTGTGCGCCGATTGACTAAGGGTTCCTGGGTCAAG
Organism: Streptomyces sp. NBC_01296; assembly: GCF_035984415.1. Classification (NCBI taxonomy): domain Bacteria; kingdom Bacillati; phylum Actinomycetota; class Actinomycetes; order Kitasatosporales; family Streptomycetaceae; genus Streptomyces; species Streptomyces sp. NBC_01296. The sequence continues at coordinate 7,019,691 of NZ_CP130720.1, forward strand.
CTGATCTGCCCAGGGTAAGTCGGGACCTAAGGCGAGGCCGACAGGCGTAGTCGATGGACAACCGGTTGATATTCCGGTACCCGCTTTGAAACGCCCAATATCGAATCAGGCGATGCTAAGTCCGTGAAGCCGTTCCGGACCCTTCGGGGAAAGGAAAGTGGTGGAGCCGACGAACCAGACTTGTAGTAGGTAAGCGATGGGGTGACGCAGGAAGGTAGTCCAGCCCGGGCGGTGGTAGTCCCGGGGTAAGGGTGTAGGCCGAGGGGTAGGCAAATCCGTCCCTCATTAAGGCTGAGACCTGATGCCGAGCCGATTGTGGTGAAGTGGATGATCCTATGCTGTCGAGAAAAGCCTCTAGCGAGTTTCATGGCGGCCCGTACCCTAAACCGACTCAGGTGGTCAGGTAGAGAATACCGAGGCGTTCGGGTGAACTATGGTTAAGGAACTCGGCAAAATGCCCCCGTAACTTCGGGAGAAGGGGGGCCATCACTGGTGATCGGATTTACTCCGTGAGCTGGGGGTGGCCGCAGAGACCAGCGAGAAGCGACTGTTTACTAAAAACACAGGTCCGTGCGAAGCCGTAAGGCGATGTATACGGACTGACGCCTGCCCGGTGCTGGAACGTTAAGGGGACCGGTTAGTGCGCTTTCGGGCGTGCGAAGCTGAGAACTTAAGCGCCAGTAAACGGCGGTGGTAACTATAACCATCCTAAGGTAGCGAAATTCCTTGTCGGGTAAGTTCCGACCTGCACGAATGGCGTAACGACTTCTCGACTGTCTCAACCATAGGCCCGGTGAAATTGCACTACGAGTAAAGATGCTCGTTTCGCGCAGCAGGACGGAAAGACCCCGGGACCTTTACTATAGTTTGATATTGGTGTTCGGTTCGGCTTGTGTAGGATAGGTGGGAGACTTTGAAGCAGCCACGCCAGTGGTTGTGGAGTCGCCGTTGAAATACCACTCTGGTCGTGCTGGATGTCTAACCTCGGTCCGTGATCCGGATCAGGGACAGTGTCTGATGGGTAGTTTAACTGGGGCGGTTGCCTCCCAAAGAGTAACGGAGGCGCCCAAAGGTTCCCTCAGCCTGGTTGGCAATCAGGTGTTGAGTGTAAGTGCACAAGGGAGCTTGACTGTGAGACCGACGGGTCGAGCAGGGACGAAAGTCGGGACTAGTGATCCGGCGGTGGCTTGTGGAAGCGCCGTCGCTCAACGGATAAAAGGTACCCCGGGGATAACAGGCTGATCTTCCCCAAGAGTCCATATCGACGGGATGGTTTGGCACCTCGATGTCGGCTCGTCGCATCCTGGGGCTGGAGTCGGTCCCAAGGGTTGGGCTGTTCGCCCATTAAAGCGGTACGCGAGCTGGGTTTAGAACGTCGTGAGACAGTTCGGTCCCTATCCGCTGTGCGCGTAGGAATATTGAGAAGGGCTGTCCCTAGTACGAGAGGACCGGGACGGACGAACCTCTGGTGTGCCAGTTGTCCTGCCAAGGGCATGGCTGGTTGGCTACGTTCGGGAGGGATAACCGCTGAAAGCATCTAAGCGGGAAGCCTGCTTCAAGATGAGTATTCCCACCTCCTTGAGAGGGTAAGGCTCCCAGTAGACGACTGGGTTGATAGGCCAGATGTGGAAGCCCGGTAACGGGTGGAGCTGACTGGTACTAATAGGCCGAGGGCTTGTCCTCAGTTGCTCGCGTCCACTGTGTTAGTTCTGAAATAACGAACAGCTGTGTTGTCGGCCAGCGTTCAAATTTCATAGTGTTTCGGTGGTCATAGCGTTAGGGAAACGCCCGGTTACATTCCGAACCCGGAAGCTAAGCCTTTCAGCGCCGATGGTACTGCAGGGGGGACCCTGTGGGAGAGTAGGACGCCGCCGAACAATCATTGTGGGAAAGCCCCGCACCTTATGGTGCGGGGCTTTTCTGCGTTCAGGGCCGGTGCAGCTTCCTGTAGGGTCATGGGGCATCGTTCGTACGTTCAACAGTGGAGGCCCCCGGGTGGAGGTCCAGGAGACTCGGGTTCAGACGGACCGAATTTTCACCATTCCGAACATCCTGAGCATGGCTCGCCTCGTCGGCGTACCCCTGTTCCTCTGGCTGATTCTGGAGGAGCACGACGGTTGGGCCCTGGCGGTCCTCATGCTCAGCGGGGTCAGCGACTACCTCGACGGGAAGCTGGCACGGCGCTGGAATCAGATCAGCAGCCTCGGCCGGCTGCTGGACCCGGCCGCGGACCGGCTGTACATCCTCTCCACGCTCTTCGGCCTGACCTATCGAGACATTCTGCCGCTGTGGCTCACCGGGGCGCTGATCGCCCGTGAGCTGATGCTGCTGGTCATGGTCTGGATCCTGCGCCGCCACGGCTATCCGCCGCCGCAGGTCAACTTCCTCGGCAAGGCCGCGACCTTCAACCTGATGTACGCCTTCCCTCTGCTGCTGCTCAGTGACGGTACGGGTTGGTTGGCCTGGATGGGGGCAGTTTTCGGATGGGCGTTCGCCGGATGGGGTACAACCCTCTACTGGTGGGCAGGAATCCTTTACGTGGTGCAAGTCCGCCGGCTCGTGAAGGCGGACGCCGCGGCCGATTGAGCTCGCTCGGCGCCCGGCTGACGCGAAAGATTTGCGGAGTCACCGTCCGGGACGGGTGAGGTCGGCGAGAACGTCGTCTCTCAAGGAGGACTCTTCCGACATGAAGGCCGTCGTGATGGCCGGTGGTGAAGGCACTCGCCTTCGCCCCATGACCTCGAGCATGCCCAAGCCGCTCCTGCCGGTGGCCAACCGGCCGATCATGGAGCACGTGCTCAGGCTGCTCAAGCGGCATGGGCTCAGTGAGACCGTTGTGACCGTCCAGTTCCTGGCGTCGCTCGTCAAGAACTACTTCGGTGACGGCGAGGAGCTCGGAATGGAGCTCACCTATGCCAACGAGGAGAAGCCACTCGGCACTGCCGGCAGTGTGAAGAATGCCGAGGAGGCCTTGAAGGACGACGCTTTCCTCGTCATTTCCGGCGATGCACTTACCGACTTCGACCTCACCGACCTCATCCGCTTCCACAAACAGAAGGGCGCACTCGTCACGGTGTGCCTGACCCGGGTGCCGAACCCGCTGGAATTCGGCATCACCATCGTGGACGAGGAAGGAAAGGTCGAGCGCTTCCTGGAAAAGCCGACGTGGGGCCAGGTGTTCTCGGACACCGTCAACACCGGTATCTACGTCATGGAGCCCGAGGTCTTCAATTACGTGGACCCGGATGTTTCGGTCGACTGGTCCGGCGATGTCTTCCCGCAGCTGATGAAGGAAGGCCGGCCGATCTACGGCTATGTGGCCGAGGGCTACTGGGAGGACGTCGGCACGCACGAGAGCTACGTCAAGGCGCAGGCCGACGTGCTCGAGGGCAAGGTCCAGGTAGAGATGGACGGCTTCGAGATCTCGCCCGGCGTGTGGATCGCCGAAGGCGCCGAGGTGAGCCCCGACGCCGTGCTCCGCGGGCCGCTGTACATCGGTGACTACGCCAAGGTCGAGGCCGGCGTGGAGATCCGCGAGCACACGGTCGTCGGGTCCAACGTCGTCGTGAAGAGCGGGGCCTTCCTGCACCGCGCCGTCATCCACGACAACGTCTACATCGGGCAGCACAGCAATCTGCGCGGCTGCGTCATCGGCAAGAACACGGACATCATGCGGTCCGCCCGGATCGAGGACGGGGCCGTCATCGGTGACGAGTGTCTGGTCGGTGAGGAATCGATCATTCAGGGGAACGTGCGGGTCTACCCCTTCAAGACGATCGAGGCAGGCGCCTTTGTCAACACGTCGGTGATCTGGGAGTCCCGCGGGCAGGCGCACCTCTTCGGCGCCCGCGGAGTCTCCGGGATCCTGAACGTGGAGATCACCCCCGAGCTGGTGGTCCGGCTCGCCGGCGCGTACGCGACGACCCTGAAGAAGGGGGCGACGGTCACCACGGCCCGAGACCACTCCCGTGGCGCGAGAGCGCTCAAGCGGGCTGTGATCTCGGCGCTGCAGGCCAGCGCGATCAACGTGCGCGACCTGGAGAACGTACCGCTGCCCGTGGCACGGCAGCAGACCGCGCGGGGCAGCGCGGGCGGGATCGTGCTGCGGACCTCCCCGGGAGTTCCGGACTCGGTCGACATCATGTTCCTGGACGAGCGGGGAGCGGACCTCTCGCTCCAGCAGCAGCGCAAGCTGGACCGGGTGTACGCGCGGCAGGAGTACCGGCGGGCGTTCCCGGGAGAGATCGGTGACCTCCAGTTCCCGGGCAGCGTCTTCGACGCGTACACGGGATCGCTGCTGCGGCGGGTGGACACGACCGGGATCGCCGATTCCGGGCTCAAGGTGGTCGTGGACGCCTCCAACGGCAGTGCCGGGCTCGTTCTGCCCAGCCTGCTGGGCCGACTCGGCGTGGACGCGCTGACGATCAATCCGGGGCTCGACGAGTCCAGGCCGACGGAGACCGCGGAATCCCGGCGGGCCGGGCTGGTGCGGCTCGGGGAGATCGTGGCCTCGGCGCGGGCCGCGTTCGGGGTGCGCTTCGACCCGGTGGGGGAGCGGATCTCGCTGGTGGACGAGCGCGGGCGGATCATCGAGGACGACCGGGCGCTGCTGGTGCTGCTGGACCTCGTGGCCGCCGAGAAGCGCAGCGGCAAGGTGGCGCTGCCGGTGACCACGACCCGTATCGCCGAGCAGGTGGCGGCGTACCACGGGACGCAGGTCGAGTGGACGACGACCTCGCCCGACGACCTGACACGGGTGGGCCGGGCGGAGAACACGATCTTCGGCGGGGACGGCCGGGGCGGATACATCGTCCCGGAGTTCAGCAGCGTCTTCGACGGGTCGGCGGCCTTCGTCCAGCTGATCGGCCTGGTGGCGCGGACCCAGCTCACGCTGAGCCAGATCGATGCGCGGATACCGCGAGCCCATGTACTCAAGCGGGACGTACCGACCCCGTGGGCGGTGAAGGGGCTCGTGATGCGGCGGGTCGTGGAGGCGGCCGGGGACCGGCAGGTGGACACCACCGACGGGGTGCGCGTGGTCGAGGCCGACGGGCGGTGGGCGCTGGTCCTGCCGGACCCGGCGGAGGCGGTCACGCACCTGTGGGCCGAAGGTCCCGACGACGCCTCCGCGCAGGCCCTGCTGGACGAGTGGGCGGGCGTGGTGGACGGCGCCGGGCACTGAGCGCCGGAGACGTTGCGGACCTGCGCAGTCCGGTGGACCGGGTGAGGAGCGCGTTGCTCCCTGTCCACCGGACGGGCGCATTCGGTACGGGCGGCACCGACATGCGACGATGAGCGGCATGTCGCAGCCGCCCCACAACCGGACTTCGGCGCCGGCGCCGCCCGCGCGCCCGGACGCGTCCATGTCGCTGCTGACGCACGTGATGGACCACAGTCTCGACGAGGGCTATGCGGAGGCGTCGGCCCGGCGCGAGGCGGAGGGTACGGCGGGCCTGCCGCGCACCCTCAAGGCCAAGCTGGCGCTCGCCGCCGGGCTCGTGCTCGCCGCCATGGTCGTCACGCTGGGTGCCGCCCAGGCGCGGATAGCCGCGCCGGTGCTGGCCAAGGAGCGGCAGGAGCTGATCGACCGGGTGCAGCGGGCCGACGAGCGCGCGGACGGCCTGGAGCGGGACATCGAGCGGCTGCGGGCGAACGTCGCGGGCCGCCAGCGTGAGGCGCTCAAGCAGCACGGCGGCGACCACGGGCAGCTCGTGGCCCTGCTGGCCGGTGCCACGGAGGCCCGCGGTCCGGGGGTCAAGCTGGTCGTGGACGACGCCAAGGGCTCCTCGTCGGGCGGTGGTGGCAAGCCGCGCGAGAACACCGGGTTCTCGGACACCGGCCGGCTCCGGGACCGGGACATGCAGAAGATCGTCAACGGGCTCTGGCAGTCCGGGGCCGAGGCCATCTCGATCAACGGGCAGCGGCTGACGGCGCTGTCGGCGATCAGGGCCGCGGGTGACGCGATACTGGTCGACAACAGGCCGCTGGTACCGCCGTACGAGGTGCTGGCGGTGGGGGACAAGAAGCGGCTCGGTACCGCGTTCCAGGACTCGGCGGACGGGCAGTACCTGCACGCGCTGCAGGAGAACTACGGGATCCGCTACACCCTGTCCCCCGCGGACGAGCTGCGGCTGCCGGCCGCGTCGAGCCTGACCGTACGTACAGCTACAGCAGAAGAGCCGAAGAAGGGTGCATCGTGATCGCGGTACTGGGCCTGGTGGCCGGAGTGGTGGTCGGACTTCTGGTCCGGCCCGAAGTGCCGGCCGTCGTGGAGCCTTATCTGCCGATCGCCGTGGTGGCGGCGCTGGACGCGGTGTTCGGGGGCCTGCGCGCGATGCTGGACGGCATCTTCGTGGACAAGGTCTTCGTGGTGTCGTTCCTGTCGAACGTGGTCGTGGCGGCGCTGATCGTCTTCCTCGGTGACAAGCTGGGCGTCGGCTCGCAGCTGTCGACGGGTGTGGTCGTGGTCCTCGGCATCCGCATCTTCTCCAACGCCGCGGCCATCCGCCGGCACGTGTTCCGGGCGTGAGGCCGATGAGTACGAACGACAATCCGCCCGAGGAGCCGATGGGCTCGGAGCTGCCGCCGCAGGAGCAGCCGGAGCAGGGGGCGCAGCGCGAGGCGCAGCCCGCCCGGCCGGACCGGCCCGCTCGGCCCGCCGAAGCCGCCGAACCGGTTGAGAGCGCCGAACCGGCCGAAACCGCCCCGGCCGAGGCGGCGGCCGCCGGCCAGGCCGCCGAGCCGGCGCAGAACGGCAGGCAGCGGCTGGCGGAGGGTCTGTGGCCCCCGCGGGTGAGCCGGGCCCAACTGATCGTGGCGCTGCTCCTGTTCGTGCTCGGGCTGGGCCTGGCCATCCAGGTGCGGTCGAACAGCGACTCCAGCGCGCTGCGCGGGGCCCGTCAGGAGGACCTCGTACGGATCCTCGACGAGCTCGACGGGCGGACCAAGCGCCTGGAGGACGAGAAGCAGCAGCTGGAGGACCAGCGCAAGGAGTTGGAGAGCAGCTCCAACCAGGCCGAAGAGGCCCGGCGGCAGACCATCGAGAAGGAACGTCAACTCGGGATCCTGGCCGGTACGGTGGCAGCGCAGGGGCCGGGCATCACGCTGAAGATCACTGATCCCAAGGGCCAGGTGCAGTCGGACCAGCTGCTGGACACCCTCCAGGAGCTGCGGGCGGCCGGGGCCGAGGCGATCCAGATCAACGGTGTGCGCATCGTGGCGGGCTCGTTCTTCTCGGACGAGGGCGGCGGGATCGGGATCGACGGTAAGAAGATCACACAGCCTTATGAGTTCAAGGTGATCGGCAAGGCGCAGGATCTGGAGCCTGCTCTGAACATTCCCGGCGGTGTCGTGCAGACGCTGGAGAAGGAACAGGCCAACGTCGCCGTCACACGGTCGGCGAAGATCGTTGTGGATGCCTTGCGGGCTGCGAAGCAGCCTGACTACGCTCGGTCGTCAACGTCGTGATGCGGGACGGGGAGCGGACGGGCTCACGCGGGCTGATGCCTGCGGGGGGTCGGCGCACTGAAGTCGTGGTGTGTGGTGGAAACTGTCTGGTGGTTACGGACGTTGTGAGAATGTCCGGGTCGGCAGGTGTGTGCATTCGGAGTTCGTCCTGCCCCACGGGCGGGTCTGTTTCGTTCAAGGGGAATCGCCCGTGAAGTTGTTTGAGAAGTTGTTCGGAAAGAAGAACCGCGAGGACGGTGCAGCGAGGCACCGCGCGGGGCAGGGAGAGGTGGAAGGGCAGGGCGACCGGCCGCTCTTCCGTGACGAGGTCGCCGGCACAGGTGAGGTTTCGGGCGCGCCGGGCGCGTCGTCTGTTGACCCTGCCGGTTCCGGACGCATAGGTTTCGGTGAACCATCAACCTCAAGTTCGGGTGGAGGGTTTGCCTCCGACCCGTATGCCACCAATGCCTCCGCGGGGCAGCCGCGGCGCGAGGAGCCGTCCATGTCGGCCGAGCAGGTTTGCAGCAGGTGCGGACACCGCAGCGATGCGGCCAGCCGGTTCTGCTCCAACTGCGGCGCGCCGCTGCGGGCGGGTCTGACGCCGGAGCGTGCCTCGGAGACCACGTCCACCATCTCGATCTCGGGCCTCGAGGCCTACGAGGCCGAGGTGTCCGGACAGCAGCACGTGTCGTCCTCGCTGTCCCCCGAGGCCCAGGCCGCGGTGGAAGCTCTGCCTCCGGGTTCCGCCCTGCTGATCGTGCGGCGCGGCCCCAACTCCGGCAGCCGCTTCCTGCTGGACGGTGAGCTGACCACGGCGGGCCGGCACCCGCAGAGCGACATCTTCCTGGACGACGTCACGGTCTCCCGGCGGCATGTCGAGTTCCGCAGGAGCCAGGACGGCGGCTTCACCGTCGCCGACGTGGGCAGCCTCAACGGCACGTACGTCAACCGTGAGCCGATCGACTCGGTCGCCCTGCACAACGGCGACGAGGTGCAGATCGGCAAGTACCGGATGGTCTTCTACGCGAGCCTGCGGGGCGTTTGACCGCCCCCTAGGCTCCGCCTGGGGGGACCCCCACCCCGGATTCCGTCCGGGGGGATCCCCAGAGGGAAGGTCCCATGCTGCGTACCCCCACCGGCGGTGCCCAGAAGAGCGGCACCGCCGGCTCGCCCGGGCGGCTGGTGAGCATCGGCACGGTGCTCACCATGCTGCGCGTCGAGTTCCCCGAAGTCACCATCTCGAAGATTCGCTTCCTGGAGGCGGAGGGACTCGTCGAGCCCAGGCGCACACCTTCCGGATACCGCAAGTTCAGCACGGAGGACGTGGAGCGGCTGGCCCGCATCCTGCGTCTGCAGCGGGACCACTACCTGCCGTTGAAGGTCATCCGCGAACAGCTGGACGCGCTCGCCCGCGGTGAGCAGATCCGTATCCCGTCGCCCACGGCGCACGGGGATTCCGTCGATCCGACCAGCCCTTCCGCCGTCTACGGCGAGGTGGGCCGGGAGCGGTCGAGCGCTGCCCGGGTGGGCCGTGCCGAGCTGATCGCCGCGGCCGAGGTGGACGAGGCGCAGCTCGCCGACTGGGAGTCGTACGGGCTGCTCGGCGAAGCTCCGGGCGGGGGGTTCGACGCCGAGGCGGTCACGGTGGCCCGCCTGGTGGCGGATCTGGGCCGGTTCGGGCTGGAGCCGCGGCACCTGCGGGCCATGAAGGCCGCCGCGGACCGGGAGGCGGGCCTGGTGGAGCAGGTCGTGGCACCGCTGCGGCGGCACCGCAACCCGCAGACCAGGGCGCATGCCGAGGCCACCATGAAGGAACTCGCGGGGCTCTCCGTACGGCTGCACGAGGCCTTGGTGCAGACGGCTCTCGGGGTCCGTCTGCACTGACCCCGGGGATCTTCGAGGGGGGCCCGACTACCCAAACCTGCCGGGCAGGTCCTAGGGTTGCTGTGTGAACGAGCTCGACGTTGTGGGTGTCCGGGTGGAAATGCCCTCCAACCAACCGATCGTGCTCCTGCGTGAAGTGGGAGGCGACCGGTACCTCCCCATCTGGATCGGACCAGGGGAGGCGACCGCCATTGCCTTCGCACAGCAGGGCATGGCCCCGGCCCGGCCGCTGACGCACGACCTGTTCAAGGACGTGCTGGAGGCGATCGGTGAGGAGCTCACCGAGGTCCGGATCACAGATCTGCGGGAGGGCGTCTTCTACGCGGAGCTTGTCTTCGCCAGCGGGGTCGAGGTGAGTGCGCGGCCCTCCGACGCCATAGCGCTGGCCCTGCGTACGGGGACGCCGATCTACGGCAGCGACGGCGTGCTGGACGACGCCGGAATCGCCATTCCGGATGAGCAGGAGGACGAGGTGGAGAAGTTCCGCGAGTTCCTCGACCAGATCTCTCCGGAGGACTTCGGCACCGGGCCGCAGTGAGCCGCCGACCGTGCCGTCCACGGGGAGTGACAGCCCATCCGGTGACCCTTTCCCCGATATAGGGCACGGGAAACCACTCTCAGGGTGATTATCACTCGGCGTGCCGAGTGTGGCGATCGTTGACGCACCCCTGGTGACTGCCTACCTTCGAGGGGGCAGGTCAAGGACGGAGGGTCGGCGTGAGAGTCACGGGCGACGGTACGACCGGGGGCATCCCCGTGCGGAGTGACGGTGGGCCGTACCCGCTCCACGGCAGCGCGGCAGGTTCCGCGCGCCGTCAGCCGGAGGCGGCGACGGTCGCAGGGGCCGGCGCGGACCCGGCACCCGAACAAGTCGGCTACCGGGGTCCGACGGCGTGCGCCGCGGCGGGCATCACGTACCGGCAGCTCGACTACTGGGCGCGGACCGGGCTGGTGGAGCCCACGGTGCGCCCCGCGTACGGTTCGGGCACGCAGCGCCTGTACAGCTTCCGGGACGTCGTCGTCCTCAAGATCGTCAAACGCTTCCTGGACACCGGTGTGGCGCTGCAGAGCATCCGGACCGCGGTCCAGCACCTGCGGGACCGTGATTTCGCCGACCTCGAGCGCATGACGCTGATGAGCGACGGCGCCACCGTGTACGAGTGCACCTCGCCGGACCAGGTCGTGAGCCTGCTCCAGGGCGGGCAGGGCATCTTCGGCATCGCCGTGGGTGTGGTCTGGCGCGATGTCGAGAACGCGCTGTCGCAGCTGCACGGCGAGCGGGTCGACACCGGCGAGACGGTGGTCGGCCACAACCCGACCGACGAGCTGGCCGCACGGCGCAACCGGGCCGGTTGAGACCGGTCTCCGGCCCGGCCGCGCAGGCGCCGGGCCCGGCCCCGGCCGATTGTCAGTGCCGTAGGGCAGCATCGGGGCTGTGAGAGCCGCGCCGACCATCCTGCATCTGGACATGGACGCCTTCTACGCATCCGTGGAGCAGGCATCGAAGCCGAGCCTGCGCGGCAAGGCCGTGATCGTCGGCGGGCTCGGCCCGCGCGGTGTGGTCGCCACCGCCTCCTACGAGGCCCGCCGCTTCGGGGTGCACTCGGCGATGCCGATGGCCCAGGCGCGGCGGCTGTGCCCGAACGGCGCCTGCCTGATCCCGCGCTTCAGCCTGTACCGGGCGGTCAGCGACGTGGTCATGGCGCTGCTGCGGGAGCTGTCGCCGCTCGTGGAGCCGCTCAGCCTGGACGAGGCCTTCGTGGACCTGGAGGCGGGCGGAACCGCCTTCGACGCGGAATCCGCCCTGGAGACGGGACAGCGGCTGCGGGCGGACATCCTGGCGGCGACCGGGCTCAATGCGTCGGTGGGGCTGGCGGGGTCGAAGATGCTGGCGAAGGTGGCCTCGGAGGAGGCCAAGCCGGACGGGCTGCTGCTGATCGAGCCGGGCACGGAGCGGGCCCTGCTCGCGCCGATGTCGGTACGGACCCTGCCGGGGGTGGGGCCGGCCACCGGGGAGCACCTGCGGCGGGCCGGGATCACCACCGTGGGGGAGCTGTCCGAGGCCGGCGAGGACGAACTGGTCCGGATGGTCGGGCGCTCGCACGGGGTCGGGCTGTACCGGATGGCGCTGGGGCTGGACGACCGGCCGGTGGTCGCCGAGCGCGACGCGAAGTCCGTGTCGGTCGAGGACACCTTCGACGTGGACCTGCACGACCGGGTGCGGATCCGGAACGAGGTGCAGCGGCTCGCCGACCGGTGTGTGCACCGGCTGCGGGACTCGGGGCACTCCGGGCGCACGATCGTGCTGAAGGTGCGGCGGTACGACTTCTCGACCCTGACGCGCTCCGAGACGCTGCGGGGGCCCACCGACGACCCCGCAGTGGTGCGGGAGGCCGCGGCGCGGCTGCTGGAGGCGGTGGACACCACGGGCGGGGTGCGGCTGCTGGGGGTGGGCGTGACCGGGCTGGCGGACTACACGCAGGAGGACCTGTTCGCGCAGTCCATGGCGGCGGAGGCGGAGGCGGCTGCGGAGGCTGCCTCGGCGGGCGAGGGCGGGGCCATCGAGCCGGCCGGGGCTGCCGAGGCCGCCGGGACGGGAGGGGCAGGCGGGTCCGGTGGCCCTGCGGGGCCTGGTGGGCCCGCAGAGGCCCCCGAGCGTGCGGAGCCGTCCGACGAGCCGGAGCCCGCCCGGGAGCGCCGCTGGGCGGCCGGGAGCGACGTACGGCACGCCGTGTACGGGCCCGGGTGGGTGCAGGGCAGCGGGGTCGGGAGGGTGACCGTGCGGTTCGAGCGGCCCGGATCGCCCCCGGGCCGGGTGCGCACCTTCCGGGTGGACGACCCCGAGCTGGAGCCGTCCGATCCGCTGCCCCTCGTGGGGGAACCTGCGGCGGGGCAACCCGCGGCAGGGGGACCCGTACCGGAAGAGGGCTAAGGGGCGTCGTCTCCGTTCGCCAGGCGGCCGAAGTCGCGCTGGATGTCCGACGGGAGGGAGACATCCAGTCCGTAGTGGTGGTAGAGCTGCAGCTCCTGTTCGGGGGAGAGGTGGCGGCCGACGCCGAAGTCCGGGGCGTCCTTGATGAGGGAGCGTTCGAAGGGGACCCGCAGGGTGTCGTCGACCACCTCGCTCGGTTCCAGCGGGACGAACGCGTCCCGGCTGAACAGGCCCGTCCGGACGGCGGCCCACTCGGGCACGCCCGTGGCATCGTCGAGGTAGACCTCGTCGACGGTGCCGATCTTGGTTCCGTTGCGGTCGAACGCCTTGCGGCCGATCAGGCTGCGCGGATCGATGTCGGTCTGCACGGTCCCTCCATATGGTCGCAACTCCTCCGTAACGACTACAAAAGTGCATTTCCGGAGTGGGGGCCACTCGAAGGAGGGCCGAGAACGTCGCTGGTAGGCTGGGTGACGGCTGTTGACCCTGTGCGGGAGAGTCCTCCGAGTGAGCATGACGGAGGCGCCGAAGGAGCAAATCCTCCCCGGAATCTCTCAGGCATACGTACCGCACGTGACGAGGCCACTCTGGAAAGCAGGGGCAGGTACCGGGTGCGCAGCGCCGGTTCCTCTCCTCACCGACGGTGAAAGCCGGAATCCGCGGGCCATCCCCGCGACTCCGGTGAAGCTCTCAGGTTGAGATGACAGAGGGGGAGGCCGTCCGGGTGCCCGCGCCGTGGTGCCCCTCGCAGGTCGTACGACCCAGGAGGCCTCCGTACATGACCGCCAACCGCATTCCGCTCTCCCAGCTGGAGCGAGGGATCCCCTTCGAGCAGCGCCACATCGGCCCGGACGCCGAGGCGCAGGCGAAGATGCTCGCCCACGTGGGCTACGGCTCGCTGGACGAACTGACCGCCGCCGCGGTACCGGATGTGATCAAGAGCGCCGAGGCGCTGAACCTGCCCGAGGCGCTGACCGAGGCCGAGGTGCTCGCCGAGCTGCGTTCGCTCGCCGACCGCAACCAGGTCCTGACGCCGATGATCGGCCTCGGCTACTACGGGACCTTCACGCCGCCGGTGATCCTGCGCAACGTCATGGAGAACCCGGCCTGGTACACGGCGTACACGCCCTACCAGCCCGAGATCTCGCAGGGCCGCCTCGAGGCGCTCCTCAACTTCCAGACCGTCGTCGCGGACCTCACCGGCCTGCCGACCTCCGGCGCCTCCCTGCTCGACGAGGGCACCGCGGCCGCCGAGGCCATGACGCTGGCCCGCCGCGTGGGCAAGTCCAAGGGCAACGTCTTCCTCGTCGACGCCGACGCGCTGCCGCAGACCATCGCCGTGATCGAGACCCGCGCCGAGCCGATCGGCATCGAGATCGTCGTCGCCGACCTGTCCGAGGGCATCCCGGCCGAGGTCGCCGAGCGCGGCGTCTACGGTGTGCTCGTCCAGTACCCGGGCGCCTCCGGTGCCGTCCGGGACATCAAGCCGGTCATCGACCAGGCGCACGGCCTCGGCGCGATCGTCGCCGTCGCCGCCGACCTGCTCGCCCTGACCCTGCTGACCTCCCCGGGCGCGCTCGGCGCGGACATCGCCGTCGGCACCACCCAGCGCTTCGGCGTCCCGATGGGCTTCGGCGGCCCGCACGCCGGCTACATGGCCGTCCAGGACAAGCACGCCCGCTCGCTGCCGGGCCGCCTCGTCGGCGTCTCCGTGGACGCGGACGGCAACAAGGCGTACCGCCTGGCGCTGCAGACCCGTGAGCAGCACATCCGCCGCGAGAAGGCCACCAGCAACATCTGCACCGCGCAGGTGCTGCTCGCCGTCATGGCCGGCATGTACGCCGTCTACCACGGTCCGGACGGCCTGCGGACGATCGCCCGCCGTACGCACCGCTACGCGGCCCTGCTCGCGGCCGGTCTGACGGCCGGCGGGGTCGAGCTCGTGCACGGCGCGTACTTCGACACCCTCACCGCTCGGGTGCCCGGCAAGGCCGCCGCGATCGCCGCCGCCGCCCGCGCGGGCGGGGTCAACCTGTTCCAGGTCGACGCCGACCACGTCTCCGTCTCCTGCGACGAGACGACCCTGCGCGCCGGCGTCGAGGCCGTCTGGGCCGCCTTCGGCGTGAGCGCCGACATCGAGGCGCTGGACGAGACCACCGCCGACGCCCTGCCCGAGGGCCTGCTGCGCTCGGACGACTACCTGGCGCACCCGGTCTTCCACCAGCACCGCAGCGAGACCGCGATGCTGCGCTACCTGCGCAAGCTGGCGGACAAGGACTACGCGCTGGACCGCGGCATGATCCCGCTGGGCTCCTGCACCATGAAGCTCAACGCGACCACCGAGATGGAGTCGGTCACCTGGCCGGAATTCGGCCAGCTGCACCCGTTCGCCCCGGTCGAGCAGGCCGAGGGGTACCTCACGCTCATCTCCGAGCTGGAGGAACGTCTCTGCGAGGTCACCGGCTACGACAAGGTCTCCATCCAGCCGAACGCCGGCTCCCAGGGTGAGCTCGCCGGCCTGCTGGCCGTCCGGGCCTACCACCGGGCGAACGGCGACGAGCAGCGCACCGTCTGCCTCATCCCGTCCTCCGCGCACGGCACCAACGCCGCCAGCGCCGTGATGGCCGGCATGAAGGTCGTCGTCGTCAAGACCGCCGACGACGGCGAGGTGGACGCGGCCGACCTGCGTGCCAAGATCGAGCAGTACCGCGACGAGCTCGCCGTGCTGATGATCACGTACCCCTCGACGCACGGTGTGTTCGAGGAGCACGTCGCCGACATCTGTGCCCAGGTGCACGACGCGGGCGGCCAGGTCTACGTGGACGGCGCCAACCTCAACGCCCTGGTGGGCCTGGCCAAGCCGGGTCACTTCGGCGGCGACGTCTCGCACCTGAACCTGCACAAGACCTTCTGCATCCCGCACGGCGGCGGCGGTCCGGGCGTCGGCCCGGTCGGTGTCCGGGCGCACCTGGCCCCGTACCTGCCGAACCACCCGCTCCAGCCGACCGCGGGCCCGGAGACGGGCGTCGGCCCGATCTCGGCGGCGCCGTGGGGCTCGGCCGGCATCCTGCCGATCTCGTGGTCGTACGTGCGCCTCATGGGCGGCGAGGGCCTCAAGCGCGCCACCCAGGTGGCGGTGCTCGGCGCGAACTACATCGCCAAGCGCCTGGAGCCCCACTTCCCGGTGCTCTACACCGGCCCGGGCAACCTGGTCGCGCACGAGTGCATCATCGACATGCGTCCGCTGTCGAAGGCGACCGGTGTGAGCATCGACGACATCGCCAAGCGCCTGATCGACTACGGGTTCCACGCGCCGACCATGTCCTTCCCGGTCGCCGGCACGCTCATGATCGAGCCGACGGAGTCCGAGGACCTCGCCGAGATCGACCGCTTCTGCGACGCGATGATCGCCATCCGCGCCGAGATCGAGCGGGTCGCGGGCGGCGAGTGGCCGGTGGACGACAACCCGCTGGCCAACTCCCCGCACACGGCGGCGGCGCTGGGCGGCGAGTGGAACCACCCGTACAGCCGTGACGAGGCCGTCTTCCCCGGCGGGGTCACGGCGGCCGAGAAGTACTGGCCGCCGGTACGCCGTATCGACGGTGCCTTCGGCGACCGCAACCTGGTGTGCTCCTGCCCGCCGCTGGACGAGTACGACAACTGAGCCGTAGGGCACTACGACACCGTGTCCGTTCGGTGACATGACATATTCGTATGACATGACCGCATGACGAAGGGGCCGGTCCGGGAGAATGATTCCCGGGCCGGCCCCTCTGCGTTCTGTTGTTCCGTACTGTTCCGTCTCGTTCGCTCCGTGCTGTGGTCGGACTAGGCCGCTTTCATCACCTGCGCCGCCGCGAGCGGGCGGTGCGGGGCGATGATCTGGCCGTCCGGCAGCAGCTCACCGGTGTCCTCGAAGAGCAGGACGCCGTTGCACAGCAGGCTCCAGCCCTGTTCCGGGTGGTTGGCCACGGGCTTGGCCGCCTCCCGGTCGGCGGAGTCGGCTGACGGGCACGCTGGCTGGTGCTGGCACATGGATGCGTTCTTTCGCTGCGATGTGGTCTGTGTGCTGCGGCTCGATGCGTTGTTCATGGCCGCCCCCCGTATCAACGTCTTGGTTTGGTCAGGGTCCCAGTGTTGCCCCCCGGACTTGAGTCCGCAGGGATTTCCCGGCAGCTGTCCTCATAGATTGATGACGCATCACTCGTGCGGGCGGTTCAGCTCAACTCCCCTGTCATTTCGGGTGGTTCGCAGGTGACCCGAGTGGGCTAGACCGAATGGGTCGTACGGGTCACCGGCCCCTCATCGGGCCAGCTCAGACCGTGCCCGGACGCCGCTCGACCCGTCCCCGGAACCGGCTCGGGCTCCGCTCGGGCTCCGCTCGGGACCTGCTCGGACCCCGGGGTCGGGTCCCGGGTCAGGCGGCCGGCGCGGCCAGCGACGGCGGGAGCGGGGGACTGGGCGGAGCGAGCCGGTGGGTCATCACGGGCAGCAGCTCGGACACCGGGTGCGGCCGGTACGCGGCGATGCCGGGCGGGGCCGGGGCCAGCGGCACCAGCAGATCCGCGGCGGCCGGCAGCCCGGCGGAGGCATCGGCGCCGACCGCCCCGTGCAGCCACAGCGTCAGCATGTACAGCTCCGGTACGGAGAGCAGCCGCGGCTGGTAGCTCTTGCCGAGGGATTCCGCCTGGCGCAGGGCGCGTTCGGTGGCCGCGACATAGGGGCCCTCGAAGAAATGGGAGAACGCCCAGCCGTCCGGCGTCAGCCGGGTGTCCGCGGCGGCGACGTAGCGGTCGCCGCTGCGGATCAGGAACCGCCAGGCGGTCAGCCGGGTACGGGGCGGACGGCCCCCCGCAGCCAGCTCCGAGATGTTCAACCGGTCGAGGACGTGGACCGGAAGCGGCAGTTCGGCGGTCATCGGACCCTGCAGCGCGCGCAGGGCCGGAGTGTGCGCCTCGTGGACGGCGGTGGGGGAACCGAGTGCCGCGAGGACGCTGCGCAGGGCGGGCGCGGGAGCCGGAGGGACATGCAGCGGCATGGTGGGTCGCCTCTCACTTGGGAGACCTGTGGATCGGGGCAGGTGCGGACGGCGCTGTCGCATTCTGGGGCCAGAGGGGGGCTGAGGGGCAATGGCCGCGCGCCAACTCTCTGCCTCGTTTGCGGAGTTTATACGACATGTGTTCACGCAGTGTTTCGGCTAGCTGTCCCGCCTATTGCCGACAAGGCGCTTACCGGTCCCGCTGACATGGCATTCATGCCGGATGCGCGCGAACATGTCGCGCTGACCTCGGAGGTTACCGGACAGGGGCTCGGCTGGAAAGCGCCCATTATGCGGAACCGGCACTACGCATGCGGAATTTGCATACGGTGCCTTGCCACGTGAATGTGCCATAGCGCCCTTCGGCCAAACCGGCGCGCGCTCCCCGCCATGCACGCCCCCTCGGCGTTATCGATCACGCCGCCGGGGCATCATCGACCGTACACGCGCGCCTGGGTGGCACAGGCCAGGCCCATTCGAGGAGGGACGCTTCGATGGGGGAGAAGGTCGTGGCGGGCGGATTCGACCTGTCCGATCGGCAGAAGTACCGGAGGAAGCTTCACGAGTGCCTGGAGGGGCTGGAGCGGCTTCTGGCGGAGAAGAGGTTCGATCGGCCCAAGAACATGATGGGGCTGGAGATCGAGCTGAATCTCGCGGGTGCAGACGGGTTGCCGAGAATGGTGAATGCCCAGGTTCTGGAGCGGATAGCGAGCCAGGATTTCCAGACGGAACTCGGAATGTTCAACCTGGAGGTGAACGTACTTCCGCACCGGCTCGGCGGCCGGGTATTCGACCAGCTCGCCGAGGAACTGAGTGCGGGGCTCGGCTATGCCCACCGGCAGGCCGCGGAGATCGACGCCGGGGTGGTGATGATCGGCATCCTGCCGACGATCACCCGCTCCGACCTGGTCACCGCGAACCTCTCGGCGGTGGACCGCTACTCGCTGCTGAACGAACAGATCCTGATGATGCGCGGCGAGGACTTCATGCTCGACATCGACGGGGTCGAGCGGCTCACGTGGAGCACCGGGTCGATCGTGCCGGAGGCCGCCTGCACCTCCGTACAACTGCACCTGCAGGTCACGCCGGCCCGGTTCGCCGACGTGTGGAACGCGGCGCAGGCGGTGACCGCCGTGCAGATAGCCGTCGGCGCCAACTCGCCGTTCCTGTTCGGGCGTGAGCTGTGGCGGGAGTCGCGGCCGCCGCTGTTCACCCAGGCCACCGACACCCGGCCGCCCGAGCTCCAGGCCCAGGGGGTGCGGCCGCGGACCTGGTTCGGGGAGCGCTGGGTGGAGTCGGCGTACGAGCTCTTCGCGGAGAACGTCCGCTACTTCCCGGCCCTGCTGCCCATCTGCGACGAGGAGGAGCCGCTGCGGGTGCTCGCCGAGGGCGGGGTGCCGAGCCTGCAGGAACTGGTCCTGCACAACGGCACGGTCTACCGGTGGAACCGGCCCGTGTACGGGGTCGCCGACGGGATGCCGCACCTGCGGGTGGAGAACCGGGTGCTGCCGGCCGGGCCGACGGTCGCCGACGTCGTGGCGAACGCCGCCTTCTACTACGGGCTCGTCCGCACGCTCGCCGACGAGCAGCGGCCGGTGTGGACCCGGCTGCCGTTCGCCGAGGCGGAGGCCAACTTCGACGCGGCCTGCCGGTACGGGATCGACGCGCGGCTGCGCTGGCCGCGCCGGGGCCGGGGCGGCGGGCTGGCCGGCGTGCCCGCCGTACGGCTGGTCCTGGACGAACTGCTCCCGATGGCGGCGGCCGGGCTGGACGCCTGGGGCATCGAGCCCGCCGACCGCGACCACTACCTCGGCATCATCGAGGAGCGCTGCCAGCGGCGGGTCAACGGGGCGACCTGGCAGGTGGACACCTACCACCGGGCGCTCGCATCCGGGATGGAACGGGACGCGGCGCTGGCCGCGATCACCCGGCGCTACAGCGAGCTGATGCACAAGGGCGATCCGGTGCACACCTGGCCCGTCGGCCTGGTGGACGAGGAGGTGAGCGCCCCGGTGCCGGTCCGGCGCTGAACCGGCCGCCCCGCGCGCGTTCCGGGTCCGGTGATCCCCTTCCCCCGCCGACGAGGCAGTATGGGGTGGACGGAAGCGGAACGGCGGGACGGAGTCGGACGTGCGGGCGGAGCCGGAGCCGGAGGTCAAGGCGTTGCACGAGGACGGGCGGCGGGGGGTCCTGCGCACCGAGACGCTGCTCGTGCTGGCGCTGTCGCTGGGGGCGAGCGCCTTCTCCTCGCTGATCAGCTTCATCGGCTCGCTGACCAAGCCCGGCGGCCTCAAGGACCAGGCCGCCACGCTCAACGGCTCGTACGCCCCCGGCCGGCCCTGGCTGGACCTGGCCTGGCAGCTGTTCGGCATCGCCACCGCGCTGGTGCCGGTGCTGCTGGTCGCCCACCTGCTGACCCGGGAGGGCGCGCCGGGGCTGCGGGTGCTGGGCTTCGACCGCACCCGGCCCGGCTGGGACCTGGGGCGCGGAGCCCTGGTCGCGGCCGGGATCGGGAGCGCGGGGCTCGCCTTCTACCTGGCGGCCCGGGCGAGCGGCTTCAACCTCACGGTGGTGCCGGAGGCGCTGCCCGACGTGTGGTGGAAGTTCCCCGTGCTGATCCTCTCCGCGGTGCAGAACTCCGTGGTGGAGGAGGTCATCGTGCTGGCCTACCTGCTGCGTCGGCTCGATCAGCTGGGCTGGTCGCCGACGGCCGCGCTGCTGGCCAGTGCGGTGCTGCGCGGCTCGTACCACCTCTACCAGGGCATCGGCGGCTTCCTCGGCAACATGGTGATGGGCGTCGTCTTCGTCCTGGCCTACCGGCGCTGGGGCCGGGTGGGCCCGCTCGTCGTCGCCCACGCACTGCTCGACATCGTGGCCTTCGGCGGGTACGCACTGCTCGCGGGCAAGGTGGGCTGGCTGCCGACGCCGTAAGCCTGCAACGGCGCGCGTCAGGGGCGGGCCAGCAGTTCGCCGTCGACGACCGTGACCGCGTTGCCGGTGAGGAGCGTACGGTCGCCCGCCAGGCGGACCCGGACGAGGCCGGTGCGCGCGCCGCCCTGGAGTCCGACGAGCGAGGTGCGGCCCAGGCGCGCGGCCCAGAACGGGGCGAGCGCGGTGTGGGCGCTGCCGGTGACCGGGTCCTCGTCGATCCCGACGGCCGGGAAGAAGCCGCGGGAGACGAAGTCGTACCCGCGGGAGGGGTCCTCGGCGGCCGCGGTGACGATCACCCCGCGGCGGGAGTAGCCGCGCAGGGCGGCGATGTCGGGGGTGAGCTCGCGTACGGCCCGCTCGTCCGCCAGCTCGACGACCAGGTCGCCGATGTGCTCGGCCGTGTCGTGGACGGACCTGATCTCGGCGCCCAGGGCGCTGCGTACGGCGGGGTCGGGGTCCACGGGTGTCAGCGAGGACGTCGGGAAATCCATCGTGATCGTGCCGTCCTCGGCGGTCGCGGCCGTGAGGACGCCGCACCGGGCGGAGAACCGGATCAGCCCCGTGGCCAGGCCGCTCGTCGCGATCACATGCGCCGTGGCGAGCGTGGCGTGGCCGCACATGTCGACTTCCGCGGACGGGGTGAACCAGCGCAGGGCCCAGTCGGCGTCCCCGCCGGGCGGCAGCGGGCGGGCGAACGCGGTTTCGGACAGGTTGACCTCGGTGGCGACCTGCTGGAGCCAGGCGTCCGGGGGGAATTCCCCGTCGAGGAGCAGGACCCCGGCGGGGTTGCCGCGGAAGGGGCGGTCGGTGAAGGCATCGACGATTCGCAGGCGCATGGAGCGACCGTAGGGCCGGTTCCTGATCGTCGGCAAAGGCCAATCCGGGATGACTGGCCCCGTCTCAGCCGAAGTGGACACCGTCGCCGGCCGTCCCCGTGCCGTCCCCCGACAGCGCGGCTCGCTCTGCCTGCTGCTCGCGCCACGGGCCGGGCGGCCGGCCGTGGTGGCGGCGGAAGGCCGCGGCGATTCCGGATCCTCGGGACCGCGAGACCTCGGTCGTCGTCCCCGAGTGCGCGGTGCACGGCCGAACGGTCGGCACCGGGCGCGCCTACGGCAACCGCTTCGTGTCGGTCGTCACGATCAAGGACCGCGGGATCTCGCACCGGCGCGACTGCCTCGACCCCGTCGCGGTGTGCGAAGCCGTCGGCCGGCCCATCCACCACGAGGCGCCGGGGAACTGAATGACCTCCGACGGACGTACCCCGCAACGGGCCCCGCTCGGCACCTGGCCGACCCCGCTCGAGCCCGCGCCGCGGCTGGCCCGCGCACTCGGTCTCGGCCCGGACGACCTGTGGGGCAAACGGGACGACCTCACCGGCCTGGGCGGCGGCGGGAACAAGATCCGCAAGCTCGAGTGGCTGTGCGGCGCGGCGCTGTCCGAGGGCGCGACGACCCTCGTGACCACGGGCGCGCCGCAGAGCAACCACGCCCGGCTGACCGCGGCCGCCGCGGCCCGGCTGGGGCTGGGGGCCGTCCTCGTGCTCGCCGGCGCGCCCGGATCCTCGGCCTCCGGCAACCTCGCGCTCGACGGCTCTTCGGCGCGAGGGTCGTCTGGGCGGGTTCCGCCGGAGGGGGTGCGCTCGCCGCCACGGCGGCTGAGGTGGCGCAGCGGCTGCGGAGCCGGGGCGAGGTGCCGGCGCTGCTCCCCTTCGGCGGTTCGAGCGTGACCGGTGCGCGCGGCTACGTGGAGTGCGGGCGCGAACTCCTCCGCACCGGGCGGCCCCGGACGCGCTCAGGCTCAGGCTGGACCAGGTGGGCAACGGGTACGGGGCGCTGACCGAGCCGGTCCTGGCCGCCCTGACGCTCGCCGCCCGCACCGAGGGCATCGTGCTCGACCCCGTCTACACCGGGCGCGCGATGGCCGGCTCGGCCGCAGCGGTCGAGGACGGCGACATCCGCCCGGGCCGGCGCACCGTCTTCCTGCACTCGGGCGGCCTGCCGGGCCTCTTCGGACACCCGGCGACGCTCACGAGGGCGGAGGCCGCACTCACCGCCGAAGACTGAGGCGACCGGCCTGGTCAGGGGCGTGTTCGTTGGGAGTTTCCGATATATCGTTGACGCATCGTGATGGGTCAGCGATAGTTGACGTATCGCAAGAGCGATAGCGAGAAACCGGAAGACGAAAGGAGCGCAGTCATGCGTTCACACGGACAGCACGAACACGAGCACGGACGGGGCCACGGCCACTGCGGGCCGGATCGTCGGGAGGAGTTCCAGGGGCGGCGCGGCGCCTTCGGCCCGTTCGGACCGCCCTTCGGCGGCGGTCCCTTCGGTGGGCGCGGCGGGCGCGGCGGACCGCGCGGCCGGGCCCGGCGGGGAGATGTGCGCGTCTCGATCCTGGCGCTGCTCAAGGACCGGCCGATGCACGGCTACGAGATGATCCAGGAGATCGGCGAGCGTAGCGGCGGGGCCTGGAAGCCCAGCCCGGGCTCGGTCTACCCGACCCTGCAGCTGCTCGAGGACGAGGGGCTCATCACCAGCGAGAGCGAGGGCGGCAAGAAGCTGTTCACGCTCACCGACGCCGGCCGCACCGAGGCCGAGTCGGCCCCGGAGGCCCCCTGGGCCGAGGCCGGGCGCGGGTTCGACTTCGAGGCGATGCACGAGGTCCGGACGGCCGGAATCGGCCTGTTCGAGGCCTTCGGTCAGGTCTTCAAGACCGGCTCGGCCGAGCAGCGCGAGAAGGCCCTCGCGGTCATCAACGACGCCCGCAAGAAGCTCTACCTGATCCTGGCCGACGAGCACTGAGCCGGCCGGCCGACGAAAACGGCGCGCCCCGCGAGTCCTCTCGCGGGGCGCGCCGCCGTACCTGCGTACCGGCCGGGGGAGGCGGGGTCAGACGACCAGCCCGGCGAGCTTGCGGAGCGACTCGTTCAGGGCGGCGGTGGCCGAGTCCTTGAGCTTGCCCGCCATCAGGGAGACGGCGGCCCCGTTGAACTCCCCGTCGATGCGGACCGTGGTGGCCCCGCCGTCCGGGATCAGGGTGTACCGGGTGAGGATGGCCACGCCCATCGGGCCCTTGCCGGTGATCGCGAAGACGCGCTCGGCCTCCAGCTCCGAGACGGTCCAGGCGACCTCGGCCGGGAAGCCCATCATCTTCATGTTCTCCTCGAAGGTGGCGCCGACCGCGAGGGTCTCCGGGCCGCCCTTCGGGAAATTCGTGTGGGTCATGCTCCACTGGCCGTACGCCGCCCAGTCCGTCAGCTGGGCCCAGAGCTTCGCGGCGGACGCCTCAATGCGTGATTCCGCGGTGACTTCGGCCATGCGACCACCCCTTCTCGTCGGGTACGTGCGGCGGAACGTAGCCCCGGCGGGCGGAACATTCAATACTGACGACCTGTCAGAAATGGACGGCCCGGTCACGGCGGGTCTCGGATGCGTCTCAACAGGTGTCACATCTGTGATGGTGCTGACCGGCCCTGCCATGATGGCCGGATGCAAGCGTCAGGGAGAAACGCCGGACTGGGCCTCGCGCTCGTCTCGGCGTTCGCGTTCGGTGGCTCGGGTGTGGCGGCGAAGCCGCTGATCGAGGCGGGTCTGGACCCGCTGCACATGGTCTGGCTCAGGGTGGCCGGGGCGGCGCTGGTGCTGTCCCCGCTGGCCTGGCGCCACCGAGGCCTCCTCTTGCGCAAACCCCTGCTGCTCGCCGGCTTCGGGCTCGTCGGCGTCGCCGGCGTGCAGGCCTTCTACTTCGCCTCCCTGTCCCGGATCCCGGTCGGCGTGGCCCTGCTCCTTGAGTACCTCGGCCCGGCGCTGCTGCTCGGCTGGATCCGCTTCGTGCAGCGCAAGCCGGTGACCCGGGCCGCCGCGGCCGGCGCCGCCGTGGCCGTCGTGGGGCTCGCCTGTGTCGTCGAGATCTGGTCCGGGCTGAGCCTGGACCTGCTCGGCGTGCTGCTCGGCCTCGCCGCCGCCTGCTGCCAGGCCTTCTACTTCGTGTTCGCGGACCACGGTGCCGACGCCGCCGCCGGGGGCGACGTGCCCGACCCGCTCGGGGTGATCGCGTACGGCATGCTCATCGGCGCGCTGGTGATGACGGTGATCGCCCGGCCGTGGGAGATCGACTGGCAGCTGCTGGGCGGGCGGGCCGCGATGGGGGACCTGTCGGTGCCCGCATGGACGCTGCTCGGCTGGGTGGTGCTGATCGCGACGGTGTTCGCGTACCTGACCGGCGTGGTTTCCGTGCGCATGCTCTCGCCGCAGGTGGCCGGTGTCGTGGCCTGCCTGGAGGCGGTGGTGGCCACCGTGTTCGCCTGGATCCTGCTGGGCGAGCACCTCTCGACCCCTCAGATCGTCGGCGGCGCGCTGGTGCTGGCCGGGGCCTTCATCGCGCAGTCCGCGCGGCCCACCCCGCCGGGTGCGGCGGATCCGGAATCGGCCGTTCTGGACCGCGAGACGATGACGGCCTAAGGTGGCGATCGTGCATTCGACCGTGCTTCCGCCTCCCGCCGCGTAGCCGCGGGCAGCTGCCCCTCGTGACGTAGACCCGGCCCGGGGAGTTCCCGGGCGGGTCCGCGCTGCCCGCGAAGCGATGACCTTCCCTTTCATCCTTCACGCATGCGCGGAGCACACTCGTGTCGAATCTTTCGCCCGCCTCAGGGCGCAGTCTGCTGTACCTCGTCGTCGCCGGAGCCGCCTGGGGCACCGCCGGGGCGGCCGCCTCCCTCCTCTTCCTGGCCAGTGACCTCGGCCCGCTCGCCCTGTCGTTCTGGCGGTGCGCCGGCGGGCTGGTGGTGCTGCTGGGAGTGCTCGCCGTACGCCGGCCCCGGGGCCCGCGGCGGGCGCGGCCGTCGGCGGTCTCGCTGATCGGGACGGGGCTGATGTTCACCCTGTTCCAGGCCGCGTACTTCGCCGCCGTACGGGAGACCGGCCTCGCAGTCGGGACCGTGGTGACCCTGGGCGCCGGGCCGGTGCTGATCGCTCTCGGGGCGCGGCACTGGATGGGCGAGCGGCTCGGCCGGGGCGGGGTGGCCGCCGTTGTCGGGGCGCTCGCCGGGCTCGCCGTGCTGGTCCTGGGCGGCGGGGGCGGCGGGGGCGGTGAGGTGCGGCCGGTCGGCGTCGGCTGGGCCCTGCTGTCGGCCGCCGGGTACGCCGCGATGACCCTGCGGGCGCGCTCGCTGGGGCGGCGCGGGGCGGGCGGGGACCCGCTGGTGACCACCGCCTGGTCGGTCGCGGTGGGCACGGTGTGCCTGCTGCCGCTCGCCGCGGCGGAGGGGCTGGTGCCGCACACCGCCGAACTCGGGCGGGTGCTCTGGCTGCTGGTGTACGTGGCCACCGTGCCGACGGCCCTGGCGTACGCGCTGTACTTCACCGGGGCCGCCGCGGTGCGGGCCGCTACGGTGTCCGTGATCATGCTGATCGAGCCGGTCGCCGCGGCGGTGATCGCCGTGCTGGTGCTCGGTGAGCGGCTGACCGGCGCCGTGGTGCTGGGCACCGTACTGCTGCTCACCGCGGTGGGAGCGCTGATCGCGGCCGAGGCGCGCAGGCCCAAGGGCGGGCCGGTGGTCCGGCCCGCCCGTGGGTCCCATGAGCCCGGCGAGTCCCGTCAGGGTCATGAGGCTCGCGACACCCCCGAGGCCCGCGAGACCCATGACGCCCGAGAGACCCGCGAGGCTCAGAGCGCGGCGAGATAGTCCGGGGTGGCGATCCCGGGGGCCAGGTCGTCCGCCGGGATCGGGGTCCCGTGCACCGGCGCGACCGGGACCACGCCCGACCAGTAGGGCAGGTCCATGTCCTCGGGCTCGTCGTTGGGGCCGCCGGTGCGGAGCTTCGCCGACACCTCGTTCAGGTCCAGGCGGATCACCGCGGTGGCGGCGAGCTCCTTCGCATTGGCGGGCCGGGAGTCGGCCGAGCGGCCCGGCACCACGTGGTCGACGAGGGCGTCCAGGGCCATCCGGCGCTCGTCCTCGTCGGTCACCTGGTACGCGGTGCCGTGCACGATCACCGAGCGGTAGTTGATCGAGTGGTGGAAGGCCGACCGGGCCAGCACCAGCCCGTCCACGTGCGTCACGGTCAGGCAGACGGGCAGGCCCGGGTCGGCCTGGCCGGCGGCGAGCAGCGGGCGCGAACCGGTCGAGCCGTGGACGTACAGGGTCTCGCCGACCCGGCCGTAGAGCGTCGGCAGGACCACCGGCGCGCCGTCGCGGACGAAGCCGAGGTGGCAGACGTAGGCCTGGTCGAGTATCGAGTGGACCGTCTCGCGGTCGTAGCGCGCCCGCTCGCGGGAGCGGCTCGGGACGGTGCGGTCGGTGGGCTCGTAGCCGCCGCCGGTCGTCCCGGTCGTCCCGTTCGTCTCGGGCATCTCTTGCGTGTCGGTCGTGGCGGTCATGGTGGCGCGCTCCGTTGTACTAGTGCATACTTTACTTTGTGCTAGGAGAGTATCGGATCACAGGGCGTCGCGCATCGGATATCGCGGCCAGTGTCGAAGCGGGCGTCGGATCGGGCGCGCTCGCGCCGGGAGCGCTGCTGCCGCCGATGCGGGAGCTCGCGGGGGTGCTCGGGGTGAACCCGAACACCGTGGCCGCCGCGTACCGGACGCTGCGCGAGCGCGGGGTCATCGAGACCGACGGGCGCCGCGGCAGTCGGGTGCGGGGGCGGCCGGCGAGTGCGCCGCGGGACGAACTGCGGATGGCGGTGCCGCCCGGGGCGCGGGACGTCGCCTCGGGGAATCCGGACGTACGGCTGCTGCCCTCGTTGGACGGGGCCCTGGCCGCGGCCGCGCGCCGGTACGCACAGGCCCCCACGCTGTACGGGGACGACCCGGTGGTACCGGAGCTGCAGCGGCTGGCCCGGGCCGACCTCGACGCGGACGGGGTGCCCGCCGGGCCGGTGGGGGTGACCTCGGGCGCGCTGGACGGGATCGAGCGGGTCTTGGCCTCGCACCTGCGGCCGGGGGACGCGGTGGCCATCGAGGATCCGGGCTGGGGGAGCGTGCTGGACCTGGCGGCGGCGCTGGGTCTGCGCGTGGTGCCGGTGGCGGTGGACGACGAAGGACCGGTCGTCTCGGCGGTGGAACGGGTGCTAGCGGAGGGCGCACGGGCGCTGCTGGTGACGGCGCGGGCGCAGAACCCGACCGGGGCCGCCGTCGGCGCGGACCGGGCGGCGCAGCTGCGCGGCGTACTGGCGCGGTACCCGGAGGTGCTGGTGGTCGACGACGACCACGGGCACGCCATCGTGGACCTGCCGCTGCACTCGCTGGGCGGGGTGACCCGGCACTGGGCGCTGGTGCGGTCCACGGCGAAGGCGTACGGGCCCGACCTGCGCCTCGCGGTGCTGACCGGCGACCCCGTGACCCTGGACCGGGTACGGGGGCGGCAGAGGCTCGGCCCGGGCTGGGTGAGCCGGCTGCTCCAGTACGCGGTGGTCGAGCTGTGGACCTCGGGCGCGGTGGACCGGGCGGCGGTCGCGCGCTCGTACGGGGAACGGCGGGACGGGCTGGTCACGGCCCTGCGGGAGCGGGGCGTACGGGCCCACGGGCGCACCGGGATGAACGTATGGGTGCCCGTCGCCGACGAGACGGGGGCGGTGACGCGGCTGCTGGCCGCGGGCTGGGCGGTGGCCCCGGGCAGCCGGTTCCGGGTGGAGTCGGGGCCGGGCGTGCGGATCACGGTGTCGGGCGTGCGGATCGGCGAAGTGCCGGGGCTCGCGGCCGCGGTGGCCGCATCGGTCCGGCCCGCGACGGGCGGCCGCTTCGACTGACGCCGCCTAGCGGCGGCGGGTCTGGGTCAGGGCCGCTCCGGCCAGGACGATCGCGGCGCCCACCGGGGTGTTCCAGTGGAGCTGTTCGCCGAGGAGCAGGACGCCCGCCGCGGTGGCGATGACCGGGATGAAGTACGTGACCATCTGGGCCGTGGTCGGGCCGACCTCCGCCACCAGGCCGTACTGCATCTGCAGGGCCATCCCCGTGCCCAGGGCGCCCAGCGCGATCACCGAGAGGGTCGGCCAGAGCGGGAACGAGGCGGGGGTCGAGGTGAACGCGGCGCTGATCGCCAGCAGTTGGAGTGCGGAGAGCATCAGCTGGGCTCCGGTCAGCGCCACCGGCGAGCCCGGGACCGAGGCCAGCGTGCGCCGGACGTAGATCCAGCCGATCGGGTAGCAGAGCGAGGCGAGCAGGGCGAGCGCGGTGCCCTTGGCGTCGATGCCCGAGAAGCCCTGCCAGGCGCCGAGGACCGTCAGGACGCCGAGGAAGCCCAGGCCCAGGCCGGCGAAGCGGCGGCGCGTCGGGCGGTCCTCCGACAGGGCCACCAGCGACAGCGCCATGCCCCACAGCGGCGAGGTGGCGTTGCAGATCCCGGCCAGGCCCGACGGGATGCTCAGCTCGGCGTACGAGAAGAGCGAGAACGGGGCGGTGTTGAGCAGGAGCGCCGAGACGGCCAGGTGCGCCCAGGTGCGGCGGCCCCGGGGGAGCGGCTCGCGGCGGACCGCGAGCACGGCCAGCAGCGCCAGCGCACCGAACAGCACCCGGCCGAGGGCGACCTGGAACGGGGCGTACGCCTCCGTACCCACCTTGATCAGCAGGAAGCTGAAGCCCCAGACCACCGAGAGGACCGCGAAGCGGAGCCGCCAGTCCACCCGCCTGGTCCGGGCGGGGGCGACCGGTGGGGAGAGAGTGGGGCGAGGGGTGGCGGGTGCGCTCATGCGGGGTACTCTGCTCCGCCCAACCGCGTAGGACAAGCGAGACTTCTTCGCGGTGACGGCGTAGCATCGCTTACATGTTGAACCTGGAGCGCCTGCGTACCCTCGACGCCCTCGCCCGCCACGGCTCGGTCAGCGGCGCGGCCGACGGGCTCCACGTCACCACCTCCGCCGTCTCCCAGCAGATGGCCAAGCTGGAGCGGGAGGTCGGCCAGCCGCTGCTGGCCAAGAACGGCCGCGGGGTCCGGCTCACGGACGCGGGCCGGCTGCTCGCCGATCACGCGGCCCGGATCATCTCCCAGGTGGAGCTCGCCCAGGCCGATGTGGAGGCCCAGCGGGGCTGCGCCGTCGGCGAGCTGCGGATCGGCGCCTTCCCGACCGCCATGCGCGGGCTGCTGCCCCAGGCGCTGACCGCCCTGCGCGCCGGACACCCCGAACTGCGACCCCTGGTGAGGGAGCGGGAGCCCGAGGACAGCATGGCGGCCGTCGTGCGCGGCGACCTGGACCTGGCGCTGGCCATCGACTGGCACAACAAGCGGATGCCGGTGCCCGCCGAGCTCACTCGGGCGCACCTGCTCGACGACTCCTGCGACATCGCCGTGCCGGCCGCGCACCGGCTGGCCGACCGCGACCGGATCTCCCTCTCCGAGTTCGCCGAAGACGACTGGATCTCCTGGAACGAGGGCCAGTTCTGCCACGAGTGGCTCGTGTACACCCTGCGCGGCGCCGGCATCGAGCCGCGCATCGCGCACATCGCCGAGGAGCACCACACCCAGCTGGCCTTCGTGGAGGCCGGGCTC
This sequence comes from Streptomyces sp. NBC_01296, assembly GCF_035984415.1. Taxonomy (NCBI): domain Bacteria; kingdom Bacillati; phylum Actinomycetota; class Actinomycetes; order Kitasatosporales; family Streptomycetaceae; genus Streptomyces; species Streptomyces sp. NBC_01296. The sequence goes on from NZ_CP130720.1 coordinate 7,049,409, forward strand.
GGGGTGTGCGTGACGCCCAGGCTCGGGCGCGGCCCGGTGCCGCCCGGGGTCCGGCTGCTGCCCGTGAGCGACGCGGTGCGCCGCCACGTGTACGTCGTCTGGCGGGCGGACGCCGACCGGCGGCCCTCGATCCGGGCCGCCGTCGAGGCCCTGCGGCAGGCCGCCGCGGCGGTGCTCTAGGACATCAGGGCCCAAGGGGCGTCAGAGTTTGCGGAAGTCCCAGGAGACGATCGACTCCGGGGTGAGGCGGATCCACGCGTGGCGGCCGTCGTGCGGCATCTCCTCGATGCCGAAGTTCTTGGCGGGAAACAGCCGTTCCACCTCGGCGAGCTCCGGGCAGGCCTCGCCCGTGCGCGGGGCCTCGCCCACGAAGACGGCGCTGCCGGAGAGTTCGACCCCGTGCAGTTCGTCGTACGTCTCGCCCGCGTCCACGACCACCGAGATCCGCGGGTCTCCCCGCAGGTCGGACCAGCGGCGGCTGCGCGTGATCGAGTACAGCCACAGGGAGCTGCCGTCCCAGGCGAACCACAGGGCGCCCACGTGCGGGCGGCCGTCCGGCGAGACGGTCGCCACCCGGCAGGTGCGCTGCTCGCGCAGGAAGCCGTCCACTTCTGCGTCGGTCATCATGATGCGGCGGCCCCGCCGCTGTGATCCGTCCATCCGTCCCGCACCCCTTCACATCTGACTGAGTGTCAGGAATCATGCGGGATCGATGGTCGTCACGCCAGGGGGAGCCATGCCGGAACTCGATCCCGCCACCACCGCGCTGCTCACCGTCGAATGCCAGAACGGCGTCGTCGGCGAGGAGAGCGCCCTGCCCGAGCTCGCCAAGGAGGCCCGGGACTCGGGGATGCTGGGGCGGGTGGCCGCGCTGGTCGACGCCGCGCACGCAGCCGGCGTCCAGGTGCTGCACGCGATCGCCGAGCGGCGGCCGGACGGGCTGGCGGCCAACGCCAATGCGCGGCTGTTCCGGGCCGCCGGGAAGCTGCCCGTCCGGCAGCTGTCCGGGAGCCGGGCGGTGGAGGTGGCGGCCCCGATCGAAGTGGCCGAGAACGACCTGGTGGTCCGCCGGCTGCACGGGCTCTCGCCGATCTCCGGCACCGACGTGGACGCCCTCCTGCGCAACCTCGGCATCCGCACCCTCGTCGTCGCGGGGGTCTCCTCGAACATCGCGATCCCGAACACCGTCTTCGACGCCGTCAACCTCGGCTACCGGGTGGTGGTGCCGTCCGACGCCATCGCGGGGGTGCCCGCCGCGTACACCGCCGAGGTGATCCGCAACTGCCTGGCGCTCGTCGCGACCGTCACCACGGCCGAAGCCCTGCTCGCGCAGTGGGCTCCCGCGCACTGACCCCCGTAACCTGGGCGGATGTTGTCCGAAGTGATCGCGACCCGTTACGTCACGCCCCTGCGTGAGGGCGGCTCGCTCCCGGGGATCGTCGAGGCCGACGACCTCGGTACCTACGTCATGAAATTCACCGGAGCCGGCCAGGGCCGCAAGACCCTGGTCGCCGAAGTCGTCTGCGGGCGCCTGGCGCAGCGGCTGGGCCTGCGGGTCCCGCGGCTGGTGCAGATGCAGCTCGACCCCGTCATCGGGCTCGGCGAACCCGACCAGGAGGTCCAGGAGCTGCTGAAGGCCAGCGGCGGGCTCAACCTCGGGATGGACTACCTGCCCGGGTCGATCGGCTTCGACCCGCTCGCGTACCAGGTGGACCCCGCCGAGGCGGGACGCGTGGTCTGGTTCGACGCGCTGATCAACAACGTCGACCGGTCCTGGCGCAACCCGAACATGCTGGTCTGGCACGGGGACCTGTGGCTCATCGACCACGGCGCCACCATGATCTGGCACCACAACTGGCCCACTGCCCAGAGCGCCGCGGCCAAGCCGTACAACGCCTCCGACCACGTCCTGGCCCCCGTCGGCCCGGACATCGCGTCGGCCGCCGCCGCGCTCGCGCCCCTGGTGACCCGGGACCTGCTCGAGGAGGTCGTCGCCGACGTGCCCGACGAGTGGCTGGTCGACGAGCCGGGCTTCGACTCCACCGACGCGGTGCGCCGCGCCTACGTGGAGGTGCTGCTGCCGCGCGCGGCCACGATCCACGAGAGGATCTCGATGGAGGCCGAGGTGAAGGCCCCCTCCGAGCCGCCCGGGTGGCTGACCGACCATCTGACCGAATGGCCCCACAAGACCAAGAAGAAGAGCGACGGCGAGTGACCAAGCGGGACGTGTTCGAGTACGCGCTGGTGCGCGTGGTGCCCCGGATGGAGCGCGGCGAGTGCTTCAACGCCGGAGTGATCGTCTACTGCCGGGCGCGCTCCTACGTGGCCGCGCGCACCCACCTGGACGAGGCCAAGCTCCTCGTCCTGGACCCGGAGGCCGACGTGGCCGGCGTACGCGCCGCCCTGCGCGGGGTCGAGGGCGTGTGCACCGGCGGCGAGCGGGCCGGCCAGGCGGCGGGCGACGACGCGGGCCGCAGGTTCCGCTGGCTGATCGCCCCGCGCAGCACGGTGGTGCAGCCCGGGCCGGTGCACACCGGACTGACGACCGACCCGGAGGCCGAGGTGGAACGGCTGCTGGACCTGCTGGTGCGCTGATCCGGACGGCGGCCGTACGGCGAACCGGACGGCGGTCTTCATGACGTGAGGAGCCTTGGGGCCGGGTGCCGTTGACACCGGGTGCCAGGGCTCCTAGCGTCTCCTCAGCTGAAGCTACTAAGCGGTTGCTCACCCACGGGGAGCCGCTGATGAGGATTCCGAGCGCGAGGAGATCCACCATGTCCACCACCGAGCAGCGCGTCGCGATCGTGACCGGGGCGGCCCGGGGCATCGGCGCGGCCACCGCCGCGCGTCTGGCCGCCGAAGGCCGGGCGGTCGCCGTGCTCGACCTTGACGAGGCGGCCTGCAAGGACACCGTCGAGGCGATCACCGCGGCCGGCGGCAAGGCCCTGGCGGTCGGCTGCGACGTCTCCGACGCGGCGCAGGTGGAGGCGGCCGTCGAGCGCGTCGCGAGCACCCTGGGCGCCCCGACCATCCTGGTCAACAACGCGGGTGTGCTGCGCGACAACCTGCTCTTCAAGATGAGCGAGAACGACTGGGACACCGTCATGAACGTCCACCTGCGCGGTGCGTTCCTGATGTCGAAGGCCTGTCAGAAGTACATGGTGGAGGCCAAGTTCGGCCGCATCGTCAACCTCTCCAGCAGCTCGGCGCTGGGCAACCGGGGCCAGGTCAACTACTCCGCGGCCAAGGCCGGCCTGCAGGGCTTCACCAAGACCCTGGCCATCGAGCTCGGCAAGTTCGGCGTCACCGCCAACGCCGTCGCCCCCGGTTTCATCGCCACGGAGATGACCGCCCAGACGGCCGCGCGCATGGGCGTGGGCTTCGAGGAGCTGCAGGCCGGCGCGGCCTCGCAGATCCCCGTCCAGCGCGTCGGCCGCCCGGACGACATCGCCAACGCGATCGCGTTCTTCACGGGCGAGGCCGCCGGCTTCGTCTCCGGCCAGGTCATGTACGTGGCCGGCGGCCCGCTCAACTGACGAGAGGCAGGGCGCAGGCTCATGACGAACAGCAGCACGAACGCACCGGACAGCGGCAAGGTCGCACTGATCACCGGTGCGAGCCGGGGCATCGGCTACGGCATCGCCGAGGCGCTCGTCGCCCGCGGCGACCGGGTGTGCATCACCGGGCGCAACGAGGACGCCCTCAAGGAGGCCGTCGAGGCGCTCGGCGCGGACCGGGTGATCGGGGTCGCCGGCAAGGCGCACGACGAGGCCCACCAGGTCGTCGCGGTCGAGCGGACGATGGAGGCCTTCGGACGGGTCGACTTCCTGATCAACAACGCGGGCACCAACCCGGTCTTCGGTCCGATCGCGGACCTGGACCTCGCCATCGCGCGCAAGGTCTTCGAGACCAATGTGATCTCGGCGCTCGGCTTCGCCCAGCGGACCTGGCACGCCTGGCAGAAGGACAACGGCGGTGCGATCGTGAACATCGCGTCCATCGCGGGCGTCTCCGCCTCGCCCTTCATCGGCGCGTACGGGATGAGCAAGGCCGCCATGGTCAACCTCACCCTCCAGCTCGCCCACGAGATGGCACCCGGGGTCCGCGTGAACGCGATCGCCCCCGCGGTGGTCAAGACCAAATTCGCCCAGGCGCTCTACGAGGGCCGGGAGCAGGAGGCCTCGGCGGCCTACCCGCTCGGCCGGCTCGGGCTCCCCGAGGACATCGGCGGGGCCGCGGCTTTTCTTACATCTGCACAAGCGGAATGGATCACGGGACAAACTCTCGTCGTTGACGGAGGAATGTTCCTCAATGCCGGAGTGCACTGATCGGTAATCGGACGCATTTGCCTCCTGAGGGGAGGCAAATGCGTACCTAATATGCACGAAATCGGTCAAGTGTCACATGAAACCTGCCCATTGGATTTGTGTGTCACTGCGGTAGGGTCTGCCGCACCCCTGGCTGATCGAGGAGCGTGCACGTGTTCATCCGGACCAGATGCCTGCAGATCACTGCGGCCCTTGCGTCCATATCCCTGCTCGCCGGATGCGGTCTGCTTTCGGACGACAGCAGTGACGCCGCGAAGAGGATCGTCGTCGGCACGACGAGCTCCCCGAGCACCCTCGATCCCGCCGCCGCCTGGGACGGCTCCTGGGAGCTGTACCGGAACGTCTACCAGACCCTGCTGGCGTTCCCCACGGGATCCACCAAGCCCCAGCCCGACGCCGCCCAGAACTGCGAGTTCACCGACGCGGCGAACGAGTCGTACCGGTGCACCCTGAAGAAGGGCCTGAAGTTCTCCGACGGCGAGGCGCTCGACGCCAAGGCCGTCAAGCACTCGCTCGACCGGATCCGGACGATCAACTCCCAGACCGGTCCGCTGGGCCTGTTCGGCAGCCTGGACAAGATCGAGACCCCGGACGCGCTGACGGTCGTCTTCCACCTGAAGACCCCGGACGCCACCTTCCCCTTCGTCCTCGGCTCGCCGGCCGCCTCGCTGGTCGCCCCCAAGGACTACCCGGCCGACAAGGTGCGGGAGGACGGCAAGGTCACCGGCTCCGGCCCGTTCGTGCTCGACTCGTACAAGGAAGGCAGCGAGGCGGTCCTCGGCAAGAACGGGACCTACAACGGCTTCGCGAACCGGCGTAACGACGGGGTGACCATCCGCTACTTCGCGGACTCCACCAAGATGGTCGCCGCGCTCAAGGACAAGGAGATCGACGCCACCTACCGCGGTCTGTCGGCCCCGGAGATCAAGGACCTGCAGACCCCCGCCTCGCACGGGCTGGGCGTCCAGGTCGTCGAGAACGTCGGCGCCGAGATCCGCTACCTGGTCTTCAACCCCAAGGACCCGCAGGTCGCCAAGCTGGCGGTGCGCCAGGCGATCGCCCAGATCATCGACCGCGGCGCGATCGTCTCCAAGGTCTACCAGGGCACCGCCGAGCCGCTGTACTCGATGGTCCCCAAGGGGGTCGTGGGCCACAAGACGCCGTTCTACGACAAGTACGGCCAGGGCGACGTCAAGAAGGCCCAGAAGATCCTCAAGGACGCCGGGATCACCCAGCCGGTGGAGCTGACCTTCTGGTACACCACCGACCGCTACGGCGCCTCCACCGCCGACGAGTTCACCGAGCTCAAGCGCCAGCTGGACGAGAGCAACCTCTTCAAGGTGACCCTGCGCGGCCAGCCCTGGAAGGTCTTCCAGGTCGGCTACAAGAACGGCGAGTACCCGGTCTTCGGCCGCGGCTGGTTCCCCGACTTCCCGGACCCGGACAACTTCATCGCGCCGTTCGTCGGCAAGGACAACGCGGTCGGCACCCCGTACGAGCCCGCCGAGATCCTCACCGACCTGCTGCCCAAGTCCCGCCGCGAGAGCGACCGCGCGGCAGGCGTCCGCGAGTTCGAGCAGGCCCAGCAGATCTTCGCCGAGGACGTCCGGCTGCTGCCGCTGTGGCAGGGCAAGCTGTACGTCGCCGCCCGTGAGGACATCGCCGGCGCCGAGCGGGCGCTCGACCCGCAGACCGTCTTCCAGATGTGGGAGCTGTACCGCAAGACCAGCTGGTAGCCCCTGCCGCGGGCGCCCCCGGGCGCCCGCGGATGAGGCGTTGTCAGTGGCCCCCGGTAGGTTCTGAGCTGTTGCACCACGCAGTTGCGCGAACTTGTACCGGAGGTTGTAGACGTGACCCAGATGCTGCCCGAGTCCTGGCTCCCCGTCCTCGGCGACGAGCTGGACCAGCCCTACTTCAAAGAGCTCACCGAGTTCGTCGAGAAGGAGCGGGCGAACGGGCCGGTCTACCCGCCCCGCGAGCAGGTCTTCGCTGCCCTCGAGGCCACTCCCTTCGACAAGGTGAAGGTCCTCGTCCTCGGCCAGGACCCCTACCACGGCGCCGGCCAGGGCCACGGCCTGTGCTTCTCCGTGCAGCCCGGGGTCAAGACCCCGCCCTCGCTGCGCAACATCTACAAGGAGATGCACGCGGAGCTGGGCACGCCCGTCCCGGACAACGGGTACCTGATGCCGTGGGCCGAGCAGGGCGTCCTGCTGCTCAACGCGGTGCTCACCGTCCGCGAGGCCGAGCCCAACTCGCACAAGGGCAAGGGCTGGGAGAAGTTCACCGACGCGGTGATCCGCGCGGTGGCCGACCGGCCCGACCCGGCCGTCTTCGTGCTGTGGGGCGCCTACGCCCAGAAGAAGCTCCCGCTCATCGACGAGGAGCGGCACGCGGTCGTCAAGGGCGCCCACCCCTCCCCGCTGTCGGCCAAGAAGTTCTTCGGCTCCCGGCCCTTCACGCAGATCAACGAGGCCGTCGCGGCCCAGGGCCATGCGCCGATCGACTGGACGATCCCGAACCTCGGCTGACGCCGCACGCGCCTCGGTGCCATTGCCGGTGCCTCCGGTTAGCGTCGTGACGACCGGACCGGAGCAGGTCTGGCAGAGCAGGCCGGAGGCCGCCGTGACGGAGCAGCAGGAGGCGTCGGAGGACGCCGTCATGACCAGGATCGGCCAGGCCGTCATCCTGCTGCACGCCGGTGACCGCGAGGAGGCCCGCAACCGCCTCGGCGAGATCTGGAACGAGATCGGCGAGGACGGCGACTGCCTCCACCGGTGCACGCTCGCGCACTACATGGCCGACGCCCAGGACGATCCCGCCGACGAACTGGCCTGGGACCTGCGGGCCCTGACCGCCGCCGACGGCCGGGGCAGGGGGCCGCGGGACGGGCTGCCCGCGCGGCACGAGCCGCATCCCGCGGTGCGCGTGTTCTACCCGTCGCTGCACCTCAGCCTGGCCGCCGACTACGTCAAACTCCAGCGGCCGGAGGCGGCGCGGGTGCACCTGGCCCGGGCCCGGGCCGCCACCGGGGCCCTGGCCGACGACGGGTACGGGAACGGCGTACGGGCCGCCATCGCCCGGCTGGAGCGGCGCCTGGCCGCGGAACCGGGCAGGGCCCCCCGGCCGTTCCCGGAGCAGTACCCCTAGGGGGTGTCGTGCCGATCGGCCCGGGTTCGCGGCGTCCGGCCTGATCGGCAAGACACCCCTGACCCGCTCAGTCGCCGTGGACGCCCGCGCAGATGCGGGCCTCCGGGCTGTCCGGGTGCCAGCGGCCGTGCCGGCGGCCCAGCGCGCACACGTCGGCGGGCCGGACCGGCAGCTCCTTCACCAGCTCGCGCGGCACCTGCGCATCCGGCCCCGACGGGTCCGTAGGGCCCCCCTGGCCCGCTGGGCGGCGTGCGGCGGGCCGGTGCGGCTCCGGGATGTCCGGCACCGGCGGGGCGGCCTGTGAGGGCCCCTCGGGCGCCGCGGCCGCCGTGCCCGCCGGAGCCGCCGCGCTGCGGGGGGCGGCCGGCCGGCTCGCGGCTGCGGCCGCCGGCTGCGCGGACTGCCCCGGTACGGCCTTCAGCGCCTCCAGGGCGGGTGCCTGGACCGCCACCGGCGCGGCCCCCGGCCCGCCCCGCGGCCCGTACCGCGGCGGCGCCCCCGTGGTGCCGGGGGCGGCCGCCGGCTGCATCGGGGCGGGGGTCACATTCACGCAGCCGGAGACGGCCGAGACGGCACAGGCGACTCCGAGCAGCAGCTTTGTCGTGGTTCGCGTTGGATGCACTCGCGCAACTCTGCTGTGTGAGGACCCCGTTGCGAAAACCCGGAGCCGATATTGACCCCGCACGGGTGACGGACATCCGCCGGACACCGGCCCGGCACCCGCTCGCACCGGAGGGCCTCAGTCGCCCGTGGCGCCGTCGATCTGCTCGCGCAGCAGGTCCGCGTGCCCGTTGTGGCGCGCGTACTCCTCGATCATGTGCGTGTAGACCCAGCGCAGGCTGAACGCCTCGCCGCGGTGGTGGCTGTCGGGATCCGACAGCAGGTCCAGCGAACGGCCCGCCGCGGCCTGGCGCGCCAGCTCGACCTCGGTCTGCCAGGTCTGCTCGGTCAGGGACCAGGTCTCGTTCGCGCCGAAGTGGAAGTCCCCGTCCGGGTCCTCGCGCGTGCAGTACAGCTCGGGGAGGTCCTCGCCCAGCATGATCTCCCGGAACCAGTACCGCTCCACCTCCGCCATGTGCCGTACGAGGCCCAGCAGGCTCAGTTCGGAGGGGGCGAGCGGGGCACGGCGCAGCTGCTCGTCGCCGAGCCCCTCGCACTTCCAGGCGAGGGTGGAGCGGTGGTAGTCGAGCCAGCCGTCCAGCATCTCCCGCTCGTCGGCGGTGGTGGAGGGCTCGGTGCGATGGGATCCGGTGGTGGTGGTCATGGTCGACATCCTCGGCGAACGCGGGCCCCGCCACCAGGGATTAAGCTGCGGAAGTCCTGTATGGATCAACCTGGAGGTTCCCGGTGAAGGTCGGCGTCATCGGACTCGGCGACATCGCCCAGAAGGCGTACCTGCCCGTCCTCACCGCCCGCCCGGGCGTCGAGCTGCACCTGCAGACCCGTACTCCGGCCACGCTGGAGCGGATCGGGGAGATGCACCACATCCCGGCCGCACGCCGGCACACCGACCTCGACGGACTGCTGGCCGAAGGCCTCGACGCGGCATTCGTGCACGCCCCGACGGCCGTTCACCCCGAGATCGTGACACGGCTGCTCGCGGCCGACGTGCCGACATACGTGGACAAGCCCCTCGCCTACGAGCTCGTGGAATCGCGGCGGCTGGTCGAACTGGCCGAGGAGCGCGGGGTGTCGCTCGCCGTCGGCTTCAACCGCCGCCACGCGCCCGGCTACGTGCAGTGCGCCGACCACCCGCGTGACCTGATCGTCATGCAGAAGAACCGGATCGGGCTGCCCGAGGACCCCCGGACCTTCGTCCTCGACGACTTCATCCACGTCGTCGACACCCTGCGCTTCCTGCTGCCCGGCGAGACCGACCACATCGACGTCCGGGCCCAGGTGCGCGACGGGCTGATGCACCAGGTCGTCCTCCAGCTGTCGGGCGCCGGCTTCACCGCGCTCGGCATCATGAACCGGCTGTCCGGGTCCACCGAGGAGATCCTCGAGGTGTCCGGGCAGGAGACCAAGCGGCAGGTCGTCAACCTCGCCGAGATCATCGACCACCGGGGCCAGCCGACCGTGCGGCGCCGCGGGGACTGGGTGCCGGTCGCCCGCCAGCGCGGCATCGAGCAGGCCGTGGACGCGTTCCTGGAGTCGGTCGCGGCGGGCAGGACGGTCGGTGCCCGCGACGCGCTGCTCACCCACGAGCTGTGCGAGCAGGTGGTGTCGTCGGCTCTGGAGCAGGCTTCCTGAGCCCGAGCGACCGGGTGCCCTCGAGCGTGCAGTACGCCGCCAGCAGCGCGAGGGCGGCCCCCACGGGCCAGTCCCCGAAGCGGACGTAGAGCGTCGTGCCGCGGGCGAGCGGGACCTCGTACACCTGCGCCGCACGCGCGGAGGTCGCCAGTGCCGGGCCGATCCGCTCGCCCGAGGGACCGTGCACCTCGCTGATCCCGGTGAGAGTGGCGTGCACCACGGGGCGGCCGTCCTCGGCGGCGCGCACGGCGGCGAGCGAGGCGTGCTGCGCCGGGGCCCAGCTGTGCTGGAAGCTCGAGGTGGCCGACTGGGCGATCAGCAGGGCGGCCCCGTCGCGGGTCAGCCGGCGGCTCATGTCGGGGAAGGCGGACTCGAAGCAGACCAGCGGGCCGAAGCGGACACCGGGCCGCCCCGGCAGGTGCATCAGCACCGGGCCCTCGCCGCGCCGGCGGTCCTCGCCGGCGGCCTTGCCGACCGAGGTGGCCCAGCCGAGCAGGGACCGGGCCGGTATGTACTCGCCGAAGGGGACCAGGCGCATCTTGTCGTACCGGTCGCCGGTCGGCCCGTGGGGGCCGACGAGGACGGAGCTCTTGTAGATGCCGCCGTCGGGCAGCGCAGCCGCCGTTGCGGCCGGCGCCGCGTCCGGGCCCGGCGGGCGCCGGGCGTCGACGTTGACCAGCAGCGGGGCGCCGACCTCGGCGGAGAGCGAAGCGAGGCGCCGGGCCAGGTCCGGGCGCGCCGCCAGGTCCGCCCCGACGCTGCTCTCGCCCCACACCACCAGGTCCACCGGCTGCCCGGCCAGCGTCCGCGTCAGCCGCTCCCCGGCGGCGAACCGGAGGTCGGTGCTGTCCGGGCCGTCCGCCACCAGGCCCGGCTGGACGACGGCCACGCGGAGCGTGCCCGACACCTCGGGCCGTGGCACCCACAGCCACACGACCCCGGTCAGCACCGCGCACCCCGCCATCCCGGCCACCGCCGGGACCCGGGCGCCCGGCACCGCGATCAGCAGCACCAGCCCGCAGTTCACCGCCACCACCAGCAGGCTCACCAGCCACACCCCGCCCACCGAGGCGAGCCGCAGTGCGGGCGCCACCTGCCACTGGCTCGCCCCCAGCAGGCCCCACGGCCCGCCCAGCCCCTGCCAGGACCGGGCCAGCTCCGACAGCAGCCAGCCCGCCGGTACGAGGAACAGTGCGGCCGTCGCCCGGCCCGGATCCGGGACCCCGCCGAGGAACTCCCGCACCAGCAGGGCCCAGGGGATCCAGAGAAGCCCCAGCAGGGCCGCCACGAGCAGCAGGAACACGTGCAGGCTGGGCCACAGCCAGTGGTGGACGGCGACGATGAACCCGGCGCCGCCGAGCCAGCCTTCCAGGGCGGCGCGCCGCCCGGTCGGTGCCGTCCTCAGCAGCAGCATCCAGGGCACGAGGGCGACGTACGCGAACCACCAGAGCGCGGGGGCGGGAAAGGCGAGGCAAGCCAGTGCCCCGGCGGCGGCCGCGGCCGCCGCACGCCAGCACCGGGTCCGCTTCGAGAGCATGACGCGCCTCCGCTTCCAGTGTGGAACAGGGCCGCCCGGGCGGCCGTTCGAGCAGGGTCCGGAGACGGTCTACGCGGACATGTGCCGCCATTTCTCGTGCACGGTGACACGGGTGAGCCGCCAGCCGTCGCGGGCGGTGCGGGCGAGATCGAAGGTGTAGCGGCCGGCGGCGACGAAATTCGGCGCGGTCACCGACCCGTCGAACTCCTCGCCGGCCAGCCGCATCGGGTTGAGGAAGTCGGCGCGCACCTCGGCACGGTCGCCGGGGGAGCCGCCGAGGTCCTCCAGCCGGATCAGCCGGTTGACGATGAGGTGCTGGCGCACCGGGAACAGCCTCATGGTCTGCGCGAGCCAGTCCGCGACCTCGGCGGCCGGGCCCTCGATCCCGCCCGCCGAGCTGTAGTCGGCCCGTCCTGCGGGAGCGAACAGCGCGCGGTACGCCGCCCAGTCGCCGTCGTCCACGGCCACCGCGTACCCCGTGACCACCTCGTCGATCGCCAGCCGGTCCATGACCGTGGCGAGGTCCACACGCTGCGTCATCGGGTCAGTGTGGGGGCGCGGGGCGGCGAGGCCAAGGGGCGTGCGCGCACCGGATCTCCGCGCGGATGATCAGTGACCGGAATGCGCCTCCCGCTGCCGGACCACGACGAGGAACGCGTCGGTGGCCAGGTCCATCACCACTTCGGCCGGCACGCCCTCGCGCATCCGCTCGGCGGCGTACTCCTCGGCGGGCCAGCTTCCCCTCGGACTTCCGGCCGGAAATCGCTCCAGCACCACTCGACCCATGGGACACCCCCTGCTGCTTGCCTTCCGGTCTCTTCAGGTCTCTTCAGGCACAACGACGCGGAGGCCGCCCGGGAACGTTCCCGAGCGGCCTCCGGTTCACGCGAAGCGGTGAGCGGCAGCGGTGTCAGCCGGCCGACTGGGCGGCGAAGGGGCTGAGCACGCCCATGCCGATCAGTACGAACAGTGCGATGCCCAGGGCGATCCGGTAGATCACGAAGGGCATGAAGCTCTTGCTGGAGATGAACTTCATGAACCACGCGATGACGGCGTAGCCCACGAAGAACGCGATGACCGTGGCGAGGATCGTCGGCCCCCAGGTGATGTGACCCGGGCTCTCGATCACGTCCTTGATCTCGAACGCGCCCGAGGCCAGCACGGCCGGGATGGCGAGCAGGAAGGAGTAGCGCGCCGCCGCCTCACGCGTGAAGCCCAGCAGCAGACCGCCGGAGATCGTCGCACCGGAGCGGGAGACGCCCGGGATCAGGGCCATGGCCTGGCACAGACCGAAGACCAGGCCGTCCTTGACGCCCAGTTCCTTGAGCGTCTTGCGCTCACGGATGGCACGGTGCCGGCCCCCCTCCTCGTCGCGGGCGGCCAGCCGGTCCGCGATGCCGAGTACGACGCCCATCACGATCAGGGTGGTGGCGGTCAGTCGAAGATCACGGGCCGGGCCGGTGATCTGGTCCTTGAACGCGACACCGAGGACACCGATCGGGATCGACCCGACGATCACCAGCCAGCCCATCTTGGCGTCCTGCTCCGAGCGCAGCGCCTTCGTGAACAGCGAGCGGAACCAGGTGGAGATGATCCGCGCGATGTCCTTGCGGAAGTAGATCAGCACGGCGGCCTCGGTGCCGATCTGCGTGATCGCGGTGAAGGCCGCGCCCGGGTCCTGCCAGCCGGCGAATGCCGCGGTCAGCCGGAGGTGGGCGCTGGAGGAGATCGGGAGGAACTCCGTAAGCCCCTGGACGAGACCGAGGATTAGGGATTCGAACCAGCTCATGTCGGGGTGCGCTCGTCCTTGTGATCGTCGGGCAGTTCGGGTCCGATGCTAGGGCCCGTGGGGAGCGGCACTGACCACAGGGGGGTGCTGCGGTGCATGATCGTACGTTTCACACACCGGTACGGGCGCCAGCCGGTGCCGCTTGCGCCACCCGACGACCGCTGCCGCCACCGCCGAGACGGCGATGAAGCCGAACGAGGCGAGGAAGGCGGGGGAGTCCGGCGAGGAGGCGCTCGCACCCGCGACCACGTACGCGGCGGTGTTCGGGACGACCCCGATCGCCGTCGCGAGGAGGAAGGGCAGCCAGCCGCAGCGGGACACGGCCGCGCAGTAGTTGGCGACCGCGAACGGCAGGCCAGGGAAGATGCGGACCGCCAGCATCGAGCGGAAGCCGTGCCGGGCCAGCTGGTCGTCGGCCGCCTGCAGCCAGCGGCCGCGCAGCAGCGGCCGTACGGCGTCCCGGCCCATCATCCGGCCCAGCCCGAAGGAGATCCCGGCGCCGATGACGGAGCCGCCGACCGCCGCGACCAGGCCGAACGGGATGCCGAAGACGGCTCCCGCCGCCAGGTTGAGCAGCGGGCGCGGCACCAGGGCCGCCGTGGCCACCCCGTACGCGGCCGCGAACAGCAGGACCGCCGTGCCCACCGGCAGACCCGGGGGCCAGCCCTCCGACAGGATGCGCTGGGGCTCGTACAGCACGACGCACACGCCGGCCGCCAGCAGCAGCACGACGAGCAGCGACAGCCGGGTCCACGGCGCGAGGAGGAGGGACATCCCGGGAGACTAGCCGACCGATGCGGCGCCGCGCCGTAATCTGGGCCTCATGCGGCCGAACGACCAGCGCCCCCCGAAGGTCCCGCACAGCGCCCTCGCGGACACCCTCCTCGACCGCCTCACCACGACGTACGGAGCGGCCGCCGACCCGGCGCAGGCCCGGTCCATGGCCGCGTACATGAAGGACGTCGCGCCCTTCCTGGGCATCCGCACCCCGCTGCGGCGCGAGCTGTCGAAAGCCGTGACCGCGCACACCCCCAAGCCGGCGGAGGCGGACGTGGCAGCGCTCGCGCTGCGCTGCTGGGAGCTCCCGGAACGCGAGTACCACTACTTCGCGGTGGACTATCTGCGCCGCCACGTCCGCGTCTGCTCCTCCGGCTTCCTGCCGGTGGTCCGGCAGCTGATCGTCACCGTCCCGTGGTGGGACACCGTCGACCTCCTCGCGGCCCACGCGGTCGGCCCGCTCGTGGCCGCCGACCCGGCGCTCACGGCCGTGATGGACGACTGGATCGGGGACGAGGACCTCTGGCTCGCCCGCACCGCCCTCCTCCACCAGCTGCGCTACAGGTCCGCGACGGACACCGGGCGCCTCTTCGACTACTGCCGCCGCCAGTGCGGGCACCCGGACTTCTTCATCCGCAAGGCGATCGGCTGGGCGCTGCGCGAGTACGCGAAGACGGACCCGGAGGCGGTCCGCGCCTTCGTCGCGGCGGAGCGGGACGCCCTGTCGCCCCTGTCCGTGCGCGAAGCGCTCAAGAACCTCTGACCGCAGGGAAATTCATTAGACGGAGCGGGGCCGGACCGGCAGGATCAGGGGCATGTCCCGGTACGCCTTCCCCGCAGCGCCGTCCGCAGTCGCGGACGCGCCGAAGGCTGCCGCTTTCCTCTTCGAGGCATTCGAAACCTTCGAGGCAACTGCCTTCGCCGCATTCGACGGCGCACGAAGCTGACCCTTCCCGGACAGTCCGGCGGACCCCGCAGGGGGAGGGTCGGCTCGGCTTCCGGGGTCCCGTCGCAGTTTCGGATCATCGAACCAACGGGAAAAGGCATCATGGCCAAGACGGCCTTCGTGCGCACCAAGCCGCACCTCAACATCGGCACCATGGGTCACGTCGACCACGGCAAGACCACCCTCACCGCCGCCATCACCAAGGTCCTGTCCGAGCGCGGCGGCGCCTCCTTCGTGCCGTTCGACCGGATCGACCGGGCCCCCGAGGAGGCCCGGCGCGGCATCACCATCAACCTCACGCACGTCGAGTACGAGACCGACACCCGGCACTACGCCCACGTGGACATGCCCGGGCACGCCGACTACGTCAAGAACATGGTCACCGGCGCCGCGCAGCTCGACGGGGCGATCCTCGTCGTCTCCGCGCTCGACGGGGTCATGCCACAGACCGCCGAGCACGTGCTCCTCGCCCGGCAGGTCGGCGTCGACCACATCGTCGTCGCGCTCAACAAGGCCGACGCCGGGGACCCCGAGCTCACCGACCTGGTCGAGCTGGAGGTCCGCGAGCTGCTCACCGCCAACGGCTACGGCGGGGACGGCGCGCCGGTCGTACGGGTCTCCGGACTCGGCGCGCTGGAGGGCGACCCGCGCTGGACCGGGGCGATCGAGGCACTGCTCGACGCCGTGGACACGTACGTGCCCATGCCCGTGCGGTACACGGACGCGCCTTTCCTGCTGCCGGTGGAGAACGTGCTGACCATCACCGGACGCGGGACGGTCGTGACCGGCGCCGTCGAGCGCGGCAGCGTGCGCATGGGCGACCGCGTGAGCGTCCTCGGCGGCGACGGCGAGCCCGTCGAGACCGTGGTGACCGGCCTGGAGACCTTCGGCAAGCCGATGGAGTCCGCCGAGGCCGGGGACAACGTCGCGCTGCTGCTGCGCGGGGTGCCGCGGGACGGCGTACGCCGCGGGCAGGTGGTCGCCGCGCCCGGGAGCGTCGTGCCCAGGCGCCGCTTCACCGCGCAGGTGTACGTGCTCTCCGCGCGGGAGGGCGGCCGTACGACACCGGTGGCGTCCGGGTACCGGCCGCAGTTCTACATCCGAACCGCCGACGTGGTGGGGAACGTGGACCTGGGCGCGGCGGCGGTGGCCCGGCCGGGCGAGACGGTCGCGATGACCGTCGAGCTCGGACGGGACGTGCCGCTGGAGGCGGGGCTCGGCTTCGCGATCCGCGAGGGCGGGCGCACCGTCGGCGCGGGGACGGTCACGGCCGTGCTCGACTGAATCGCCGCCCGTATCGCCCCGGCGGACTCACACCCCGCCGTGATGGTGGCGGTCCGGTTGCGCCAGACTGCCGTCACCACGGGCGTACGAGGAAGGGTGGGCCGGGATGAGCGGCGGCGGTACGGCACTGGTGCTGGGCAGCGGAGGACTCACCGGCGTCGGCTGGGAGGCCGGGATCCTGTACGGGCTCGCGCAGGCGGGCGTGGATCTGACCGACGCCGGCCTCGTCGTCGGCACCTCGGCGGGCTCGGTGGTGGGCGCCCAGCTCACCTCCGGGCTGCTCACCCCGCAGGAGCTATACGAGCGCCAGCTCGGCGACCCCGCCGGAGAGCCGGTGGCCCGGTTCGGGGCGGGGCTCCTCGCCCGCTACGCCGTCGCGATGGCGCGCTCGCGGGACCCGGAGAGCTACCGCAGGCGGGTCGGCGCCTTCGCGCTGGCCGCCGACACCGGCGGTGAGGCGGAGCGGCGCAAAGTGCTGGAGGCCCGGCTCGTCTCCCACGAGTGGCCCGAGCGCAGGCTCGTCGTCACTGCCGTCGACGCGCTCACCGGCGAGCCCGCGGCCTTCGACCGGGAGAGCGGCGCCGGACTGGTCGACGCGGTCTCGGCGAGCTGCGCGGTGCCCGGGGTGTGGCCGCCGGTCACCGTGGGCGGACGCCGGTTCATCGACGGCGGGATCCGGTCGGCGACCAATGCCGACCTCGCCTCCGGCTGTGCGCGGGTGGTCATCCTCGCGCCGCTCCCGCTCGGATCCGGGCGCCTCCCGTCACCGACCGCCCAGGCGGCGCGGCTGCGGGAGGCGGGGGCCCGGGTGCTGCTGATCACCGCGTCTGCGCAGGCCCGCAAGGCCATCGGGCGCAACGTCCTCGACCCGGCGCGGCGGGACCCGGCGGCGCGTGCCGGGCTCGCGCAGGCGGCGGAGCACGCGGCCGAGGCGGCCGCCGTCTGGGCGGGCTGACGTACTGCTGCTTGCCGGACAATGGTGCGGTGAGCGACGAACAGATCCCGGTCGTCCGGGACGTGGGCCAGGGCACCGCCAAGCTGATGCCGGACGTGGACCGGGAGCGGGCCTGGCTGCTGACCGTCGACGGCGCGCCGCAGTCGTACGTGGACCTCGACGATCCCGAATACCTGGAGTTCGAGTACGTACGCCGGCTCGCGCACGTCCTGGACTGCGTGGCGCACCCCGGGACCGCGCTGGACGTGCTGCACCTCGGCGGCGGCGCGCTGACGCTGCCCCGGTACGCGGCGGCGACCCGGCCGGGCTCCCGGCAGGCGGTGGTGGAGTTCGACGCCGCTCTGGTGGAGTTGGTGGCGGAGCACCTGCCGCTGCCGGCCGGGTCGGGAGTCACGGTGCACGCCGCCGATGCGCGGGCCTGGCTGGAGGGCGCGGCCGCCGACAGTGCGGACGTCCTGGTCGCCGACGTGTTCGGCGGCTCGCGGGTGCCAGCGCAGCTGACCTCAGTGGAGTACGCGCGGGAGGCGGCCCGGGTGCTGCGGCCGGGCGGGGTCTACGCGGCGAACCTGGCCGACGGGGCGCCGTTCGGGTTCCTGCGGGCCCAGCTCGCCAACTTCGGGGCGGCGTTCGGGCAGCTCGCGCTGGTCGCGGAGCCGGGTGTGCTGCGCGGGCGGCGGTTCGGGAACGCGGTGCTGCTCGCCTCGGACGCGGAGCTGCCGGTGGCTGCGCTGTCGCGGCTGTGCGCGGCGGACGCGTTTCCCGCGCGGGTCGAGGAGGGGGCGGCCCTGGCCCGGTTCATGAAGGGGGCGGCGCCGGTCGGGGACGCGGACGCCGTTGCCTCGCCGGAGCCGCCGGAGGGCGCGTTCAGCCTCGGCTAGCCGGACACACCCCACTCCCGGTGGGCGCGGCCGCCGGGTCGGGTGCGGCGGCGGCCGGGATCGAGGAGGCCTTCGGGGGCGAGGGCTTGCGGGTCAGCCGGCGTACGTCCGGAACGAAGAGGACCGCCGCGGTGCCCAGGACGACCAGCGTGGCGCAGCCCCACAGGGCGGAGGTACGGCCGAAGGCCGACTCGGCCGGACCGGCCACGGCGGTGGCCAGCGGGAGCATGGACACCGAGCCGAACCAGTCGTAGGCGGAGACCCGGGAGAACTTCTCCTCCGGGATCTCCTGGTGCATGGTCGTCATCCAGTTCACGCCGAACACCTCGATGGCCGTGCCGCTGACGAACATCACCGCACACAGGCCCCACACCGGCAGCGGGACCGCCAGACCCGCCGACGGCAGCGCCAGCGGGAACACGCACACGGTGCCGACCAGCAGCAGCCGGCGCGGTTTCCACACCATCATCAGGACGGCCCCGGCGATGGTGCCGATGCCGAAGAAGCCCAGTGCAAGGCCCCAGGGGGCGGGCCCGCCCAGCTGGTCGCGGGCGACGAGCGGACCGTAGACCGCCTCGGCCGCACCGACGACGGCGACGACCACGGAGAACTGGAGCACGATGCTCCACAGCCAGGGCCGGGTCCGGAACTCCACCCAGCCCTCGCGCAGGTCCGCCAGCAGGCCGCCCCCCGCGGCCCGGTCGGGGACGTGGCTGACGTCCAGGAAGGCGCGGAGGGCTCCGGCCAGAGCGAACGCGGCGGCGTCCACGGCCAGGACCCAGCCGGGGCCGATCGCGGCGATCATGGCCCCGCCGAGCGCCGCCCCGCCGATGCCGGCGCCGTTCATGGCCATCCGGAAGAGGGCGAAGGCGCGGTTGGCGTGCTCGCCGGAGACGCTGGAGAGCAGCATGCCCTCGGCGGCGGGGTTGAAGAAGGCCGTGCCGGTGCCGCAGAGCGCGGTGAGCAGCATCATCTGCCACAGCTGCGGGTGCCCGGTCAGGACGAGCACGGCGAACGCCGCCTGCGAGACGCAGTTGAGGGCGTTGGCCGCGACCATCACCCGGTGGCGCGGCAGCCGGTCGGCGAGCGCGCCGCCGATGAGCAGGAAGAGGACGAGCGGGAGCGTACGGGCCGCCGCCACCAGGCCGACGTCGCCGCCGGACCCGCCCGCCTCCAGGACGGCGAAGGCCGACGCGATGAGAGCTCCGTGGCTGCCGATGTTCGTCACGACCGCGGCACCCGTCAGCAGGGTGTAGTTGCGGCCGGCCCAGGCGGGCCGGCGGCGGTGTGCGGTCGTCCGGGACGGGGTGGTGGGGGGAGAGCTCACCCCCGGACTATCCACGCCCCGGGCCGAGAATCCAAACGGATTGCGGCCCGGGGCGCGGGGTCGGACGGATGGTGCGAACAGGACGGATCCGGGACGCGCGGGTCAGCTGTTGCCGGCGGTGCCGTTCAGTCGCACCGAGCTGAGGATCTTCTCCATCGTCTCCTGGGGAACCTCGCCCTGGACGCCCGCGGCGCTGTAGAGGACCCAGCTGGAGAAGTCACCGTTGGCGGTCTTGAAGCTGAAGGCGATGGACTTGCCGTCGGAGGAGCACTTGTTCTCCTTGGGCACGCCGATCGCCGTCGCGGTCGCCATGTGCCCCTTGAGGCCGGAGGAGGTGGTGTACTCCTTGGGCTCCGATACCTTCACGGTGCCCTTGGGCGCCTTCTGGGCGAAGGCGGCGTACGCCCAGTTGCCGGCCTCGTTCTTCACCGCCTCGGCGGTGTCCTTGGCGCCCTGGCCGCCCTTGGTGCCGGTGCCGGCGAGCCCGGTCGACTCCTCACGGCCGTCCTTGTTGGAGTCGACCTTGCACCAGTCCTCCTTGAGGAAGGCGGGCGCGGAGAAGCTGATGATCGGCATGCCGTCGTTCTTGGTGTCGTCCTCGAAGCCCGAGATGACGCCGGCGCTCGCGACGTTCCACTCCGGCGGGACGTCGAACGCGGTGCCGTACTTCGGGTTGAGGACGACCTTCCAGCCCGGGATCACCGGCTTGGCGTCGCCGCCGGCGCGCGGGTTGGCGCCGGGCGAGGCCGGGGCCTCGGAGGTGGCCGGAGCCGAGGAGGCGGCGGCGGGCTTGTTGTCGGCCTCGTCGTTCTTCTTGTCGTCCCGGGTCAGGACGAACGCGCCGGTCGCGGCGGCCACCACGATGACCGCGGCCGCCGCGACGATGGCCACGGTCTTGGTCGCGTACGGGCTCCCGCCGCCGCCCTGCGGCTGCTGCACGGCCTGCTGGGGCTGGCCCCACGGCTGGACCGGCGGGGGCGTCTGGTAACCCGCCTGCGGGTACCCGTAGCCGGGCTGCTGCTGCTGGTACGGGTTCGGCTGCTGTCCCGGCTGTTCCGGCTGCTGCTGGTACGGGTTCTGATGCGCGTCCTGAGGGTTCTGTTCTCCCCCGGGCGGCTGCTGCTGTCCTGGCCACATGGCCGGTAACGATAGTGGGCGGGGCTGACAGGGGCCACGTCCGCCCCCGGGTCAGGTCTGGCCAAGCACATCTACTCGCGGGTAACATCGTCTTTCATGAGCGCAGATCAGATGAACGTGGGCGAACTGCTCGCCGCGACGGTGCCGATGGCCCGGACCCTGAACCTCCAGTTCCTGGAGACCACCCCCGAGCGCGCGGTCGTCCGGCTGCCGGACCAGCCCGACTACCACAACCACGTGGGCGGCCCGCACGCCGGAGCCATGTTCACCCTCGCCGAGTCCGCGAGCGGCGCGATCGTCCTGGCCGCCTTCGGCGACCAGCTCTCGCGCGCCGTGCCCCTCGCCGTCAGGGCCGAGATCGGCTACAAGAAGCTCGCCAAGGGCGTCGTGACGGCCACCGCCACCCTCGGCCGCCCGGCCGCCGAGGTCGTCGCCGAACTCGACGCGGGCGGCCGCCCGGAGTTCCCGGTCACCATCGCCATCCAGCGCGAGGACGAGGCCGTGACGGGCGAGATGACCGTGGTCTGGACGCTGCGCCCCAACGCGTAGCCGACGCCGCCGGTCGAGGACCCGCCCGAGGACGAAGGAGAACCGCCGTCCCGGGCGGGTTCCGTGTTTCCGCGGTGGAGCGCGGGGGACGCTAGAGTCCGCGTCCGACGATCAGGAGGTGGCCGTGGCCAAGGTCGGCATCAGTCTCGACGCCGAGCTCGTGGTGGAGGTGATGGTCCTCGCCGGGATCGGTTCGCCCCAGGACGCCGTCGAGGCCGTCGTACGGGACTACATCGCGCGCGGGCACCGCACCGAGGCGCGCGTCCAGGCACAGGACGGGCCGCGCCGCGACGCCGACGCGCTGGAGCCGCCGCCGCAGGGCTGAACCTCGGCGCAGCGGTGGCGCGTCTGAGTCGACCCGGGCGGGTCGGCGGCGCACAGTGGGCGCGGGAGCGGTCCGGCGCGGGCCGCTCCCGCCGACCGCAGCCGCAGGGAGCGCCATGAGCGAGGCCGTGTCCAGACGCTGCGCGATGCGGCTGCTCGGGGCCATGGGGGCCGCCCTGGGAACGGGCGGCTGCGTGGCCGCGGTACCGCCCGGCGCGGTCCCCCGTACGGCCCCGGCGACGGCCGCAGCCGCCCCGGCCGGGGCCCGGCCCGGCAGCACCGCCCGCATCGACGTCCTCCTGGAGCGGCTCACCCTCGAGGAGAAGACCGCCCTGCTGCACGGCGGCCGGGACCCGGCCCCGCTCGGCCAGGCCGGGTACCTGCCCGGCGTACCGCGCCTCGGCATCCCGGCGCTGCGGCTCGCCGACGGGCCGGCCGGGGTACGCGTCGCCCGACCGGCCACCGCACTGCCCGCACCCGTGATGCTGGCCTCCGCCTTCGACCCGGCGCTGGCCCGCGAGTACGGCAGGGTCATCGGCCGCGAGGGCCGGGCGCTCGGCCAGGACGTGCTGCTCTCCCCGATGGCCAACCTGATCCGCACCCCCTACGCCGGGCGGAACTTCGAGACCTTCGCCGAGGACCCCCGGCTCACGGCGGACCTCGTCGCGGAGACGGTCCGCGGCATCCAGGACGAAGGGCTCATCGCCACCGTCAAGCACTTCGCCCTGGGCAACCAGGAGCAGGGCCGCGACACCGTCGACGTCGTGGCCGCGGAACAGACCCTGCACGAGACGGAGCTGCGCGGCTTCGAGGCCGCCGTCGCCGCCGGAGCGGGCGCCGTGATGGGCGCGTACAACAAGGTCAACGGCACGTACGCGTGCGAGAACAAGCCCCTGCTCGACGAACTGCTGCGCGGGCGCTGGGGGTTCGGCGGCTGGGTGATGTCCGACTGGGACGCGGCCCACAGCACCGTCGCCGCCATCGGCGCCGGCCTCGACATGGAGATGCCCGGCGGCACCCACTTCGGCGGCTCGCTCCAGGAGGCCGTGCGCGGCGGCTCCGTCCACGAGGACACCGTGGACCTCGCGGTACGCCGGATCCTGGCCACCATGGACCGCTTCGGGCTGCTCTCGGCGCACCCGCCGGCCCGGCCCGCCCGGGACGCCGCCGCCGGGGCCCGGGTCGCCCGCCGGGTCGCCACCGCGGGTGCGGTGCTGCTGCACAACGAGCACGCCACCCTGCCGCTGACCGGCGCCGCGGCCCGCTCGATCGCCGTCATCGGACCCACCGGCCGGGTGCCCTTCGTCAGCGGCGGCGGCAGCGCGCACGTGGTCCCCGACAAGGCGCTCTCCCCGCTCGACGCGATCCGGCAGCGCGCCGGGAACGGCAGTACGGTGCTCCACGCCCTCGGCGAGGACCTGTACGGCCGCCCGCTCCCGGCGAAGCTGCTCACCCCGGCCGCCGACCTCGACGAGCGGCGGGTGGACGCCGGGCGGAGCTGGAGCCACGAGGGCGAGTTCACGCTCACCGCGGACGACGAGTGGACGCTGCTCGTCCACTACACCGGGAAGCGGCCGGGCGTGCGCCTCGACGGCGAGGAGCTGTTCCCGATCCGGCAGGGCGTGGCCGAGTACTTCGCCGGCGGACTCGTCGGCAGGGCGCCCGACGGGCTCGCCGTCCGCCGCCGCACCCTCGCCCTGACGGCGGGCACCCACCGGCTCGCCGTCTTCGCCGAGGGCGGGGACAAGGGCCAGCGGTTCCGGCTGCGGCACACCACGAAGGCGACCCGGGCCGCCGATCTCGCCGAGGCCGTGAAGACCGCCGAGCAGGCGCGCAGCGTCGTGCTGTTCGCCTACGAGGACGCCACCGAGGGCACCGACCGGACCTCGCTGGGCCTGCCCGGCGGGCAGGCCCGGCTGATCGAGGCGGTCGCCGCCGCGAACCCCCGCACCGCGGTCGTGCTCAACACCTCCTCCGGTACGACGATGCCGTGGCTCCCCCGTACCGGAGCGGTCCTCCAGATGTACTACCCGGGCCAGGAGGGGGCCGCAGCCACCGCCGACATCCTCTTCGGAGACGTGGATCCGGGCGGCCGGCTCACCCAGACCTTTCCGGCCGACGAGCACGCGACCCCGGTCGCCGGCGACCCGCGGCGCTACCCGGGGGTGGGCGGCCGGCAGGAGTACACCGAGGGCATCCACGTCGGGCACCGCTGGTACGACGCGCAGCAGGTGGCGCCGCTGTTCCCGTTCGGGCACGGGCTCTCGTACACGACGTGGGAGTACGAGAAGCTGAGCGTCCGGCCGGAGCGCGGCGGCCTGCGCGTGGAGTTCACGGTCCGCAACACCGGGCGCCGCAAGGGCACCGAGGTGGCCCAGGTGTACGTCGGCCCCTCCGCGGAGCTGAAGCTCGACCAGCCCGTGCGCGCGCTGGCCGGCTACCGGCGGCTCACCCTGGAGCCGGGCGAGGCTCAGCAGGTGGTCCTCGACGTCGACGCCCGCGCGCTGTCCTCCTGGGATCCCGAACGGCACGCCTGGGTGCTGGGTTCAGGCCGTCGTGAAGTGTTCGCGGGCCGTTCCTCCCGCGAACTCCACCTGACGGCAAAGGCTGTGGTCAACAGCAGATAGGCTGCCCGTTCGGCATGTCACAGGGGACGCGCCGCCGCGCTACGGGAGGACGTACCGGTGCACATCCAGGAATGGCTGGAGACGATTCCGGCGGTCAGCATCTATCTCCTGGTGGGTCTGGTCATCGGGCTGGAGAGCCTCGGCATCCCGCTGCCAGGGGAGATCATCCTGGTCAGCTCGGCGCTGCTGGCCTCTCAGCACGGCGAGATCGACCCCGTGGTCCTGGGGATCTGTGCGTCCACCGGGGCGATCGTCGGCGACTCGATCGGCTACGCGATCGGGCGCAGGGGCGGCAAGCCGCTGCTGGAGCGGCTCGGCCGGCGGTTCCCCAAGCACTTCGGGCCGGAGCACGTGGCCCAGGCGGAGCGCGCCTTCGACAGGTGGGGCATGTGGGCCGTCTTCTTCGGGCGGTTCGTGGCGCTGCTGCGGATCTTCGCCGGCCCGCTGGCCGGCGTGCTGCACATGCCGTACTGGCGGTTCCTGATCGCGAACATCCTCGGCGGCATCCTCTGGGCGGGCGGCACCACCGCCGTCATCTACTCGATCGGCATCGTCGCGGAGCCCTGGCTGAAGGGCTTCTCCTGGGTGGCGCTGCTGTTGGCGCTGCTGATCGGCCTCACGGTGACGCTGGTGCTCCGCAGCCGTATGAAGAAGGCGGCTGCCGCGTCGGCGCCGGCCGAGGCGGAGACGGCCGCGGCGGAGTAGACGGCCGCGGCCGAGTAGACGACCGCCGCGCGGCCGGATGCCCTCCGGCCGCGGGCGTGCGTACGGCTACTGCGGGGGCTGGACGGCGGCCCGGTGCTGCTTGGCCAGGTCCGCGTACATCAGGGCGTTGACCTTGATGCCCTCGCGCTCCTCGTCGGTCAGCTCGCGCCGCACCTTGGCCGGCACACCCGCGACCAGCGAACCGGGCGGGACCACCATGCCCTGCGGGACCAGCGCCTGCGCGGCCACCAGCGAACCGGCACCGATCACCGCACCGTTCAGGACGGTGGCGCCCATGCCGATGAGGCAGTCGTCCTCGACGGTGCAGCCGTGCACCACGGCGTTGTGGCCGATGGAGACGCGCTCGCCGATCGAGACCGGGAACCCGGGGTCGACGTGCAGCGTGCAGTTGTCCTGCACATTGCTGTCCGCGCCGAGCGAGATCGGGCCGCAGTCGGCGCGCAGCACCGCCGAGTACCAGATGCTCGCGCCCGGGGCCATCGTGACCTCGCCGATCACGACCGAGGTGGGCGCGGTGAAGGCCGTGGGGTCGATCTGCGGGTTCTTGCCGCCCAGGCCCGCGACGAGTGCCCGGCCCTGGTCCGCCTGATACGTCATGTTTCTCTTCCTCAGTCCTGTGCCGGCCCTGCCGGGCCGTGTCTGCCGTGCCCTGCCGTGTCGCCCTACCGGCACGGTAGGGCACGCGCCCCGCGCGAACGGCGATGGGGTGAAGATCACGGCGCGCTCGGGGCGCTCTGCGCGTTACGGTGGCCCGGTGCCGAAGAACCAGAACACGTTCTCATCCCTGACGGCCCTGCGCCGCAGACTCGCCAACCGCGCGGTCCACGCCGGCTGGCGCTGGATGCAGCAGGCCGGTGCGGTCACCGCGCAGACCCCCGGGCGGCTGCGGTTCGGCGCGATCGGGCACGGCACCCGCCTCGCGTTCCCCCAGGGCACGGTCTTCGGGGAGCCGTGGATCCGCCTCGGCGAGCACTGCATCATCGCCGAGCAGGTCACGCTGACCGCCGGGATGATGCCCGGCCTCGACCTCGGCACCGAGCCGGTGCTGGTCCTCGGCAACGGAGTGGTGCTCGGCCGGGACACCCACGTCATCGCCGACACCCGGATCACCATCGGCGACGACACGTTCTGCGGGCCCGGGGTCTACATCACCTCCACCAACCACAGCTACGACGATCCGCACGAGCCCGTCGGCAAGCAGTGGCCGCGCAGCGCACCGGTGGAGATAGGCCCCGGCTGCTGGCTCGGCACGGGCGCGGTGATCCTGCCGGGGGCGCGGCTGGGCCGCAACGTGGTGGTGGCCGCGGGGGCCGTCGTACGGGGCGAGGTGCCGGACCACGCCGTGGTGGCCGGGGCGCCCGCACGGATCGTCCGCCGGTGGCAGCCGGAGACGGGCTGGCAGCCGCCGCTGCGGACTCCGACGCCCGTACCGATACCGGACGGGGTGACACCGGACCAGCTGCGCGCGGTGGCGCAGCTGGTGGAGGCCGAGCAGTGCTCCGCCGACGCGGCGGCGGAACCCGCCTGATCCTGGTCCGGATCCCAGACGGCCTGGCCGGCGGCCAGCAGGACCGTGCCGGCGATGGCCGTGCCGGCGATGGCCGTGCCGGCGCCGGCCGCCTGGACGGCCCACAGCCGTTCCTTCAGTCCGGCGAAGGCGGCGAGCGCGGTGATCACCGGGTAGAGCGAGGAGAGCACGGCGGCCACGGTCACCGGACCGTGCTGGGCGGCGATGGAGTACGTGCCGTTCGCCGCGACGTCCGCGAGGCCGACGAAGGCCAGCGCCGGCACCAGAGCCCACAGGATCCGCGGGCGCGCGCCGGCCGGGAGGGCCGGGGTGTCGCGCCGGGTCCGGACCCACAGGGCGGTGCCGCCCGCGGCCACGTTGGTGACCCGCTGGACGAACAGGGCGAGGAACAGCCCGGCGATGCTGCCGGAGGCGTGCGCGATCAGCGCCATCACCGAGCCGAACCCGAAGGCTTGTACAAGCAGAGCATGGCGACCGGCCCGACCGGGCCCGCGGCGACCGCGAACCACAGCTGCGGCCCGGCCTCCCGCCAGGCCCCGGTGCCCAGGACGACCGCGCCGAGCGCGACGGCGGCGAGGGCCTGCGAGACCACGACCACCGTGAGCGCCGGCAGCCGGCGGGTCAGCAGCCCGCCGCCGAAGTCGGAGACCGGCGCGGGGAGCGGTGCGAGCATGCTGCTCGGCGACGACCGGCGCGGGCCGGTGGAGATGACCCTGGCCGTCTCCATCCCGCCCGTCGACGGCATGCAGCGGACGGCTACAGCGCCGGGATCTCGATGGCGGGGCAGCGGTCCATCACCATGTCCAGGCCGGCCTCGCGGGTGCGGGCGAAGGCCTCGTCGTCGAGCACGCCCAGCTGGAACCAGACGGCCTGCGCGCCGACGGCAACGGCCTCGTCGGCGACCGCCCCGGCGAGCGCACTGTTCACGAAGACGTCCACCACGTCCACCTTGAACGGGATCTCCTGGAGCGAGGCGTAGCCCTGCTCGCCGTGCACCGTCTCCGCCTTCGGGTGCACGGGAACCACCCGCTTGCCGAACCGCTGGAGAGTGCGGGCCACTCCGTAGGCCGCCCGGTCCTGGTTGTTGGAGAGGCCCACCACGGCCCAGGTGTCGCCGAGCTCGGTGAGGATCCTGCGGATGGTTGCCTGGTCGCCGTACACGGGTGCCGCCTCCTGTTGCCTTCCGGACGCGACCCGGTGCTCCGGCCCGCACCCGTGATCAACCGAAAAGACACATGTCCGATTCCCCGTAGGGTGGAGCGGTGAAGGCAGACCAGTACGTGACGGTGGCCCGCGAGGGCGTGCACGAGTCCGAGATCAACCGCTCGCGCTTCCTGTGCTCGCTCGCGCCCGCCGCGACCGAGCCGGAGGCGCAGGAGTTCATCGCGCGCATCCGCAAGGAGCACCCCACCGCCTCGCACAACTGCTTCGCGTACGTCATCGGGGCCGACGCCTCCGTCCAGAAGGCCAGCGACGACGGGGAGCCCGGCGGGACCGCCGGGGTGCCCATGCTGCAGATGCTGATGCGCCGCGACGTGCGGTACGCCGTGGCCGTCGTCACCCGGTACTACGGCGGCGTGAAGCTCGGCGCCGGCGGGCTCATCCGGGCCTACGGGGGAGTCGTCGGCGAGGCCCTCGACGAGCTCGGCACCGTCACCCGGCGGCGCTACCGGCTGGCCACCGTCACCGTGGACCACCAGCGGGCCGGCAAGACCCAGAACGACCTGCGCTCCACCGGCCGGACCGTGGTGGACCTGCGCTACGGGGCCGCCGTCGAGATCGAGGTCGCCCTGCCCGAGGCGGACCTGCCCGCCTTCGAGGCCTGGCTCGCCGACAGTACGGCCGGAAGCGCCACCCTCACCCTCGGCGGGGAGACGTACGCGTCCTGAGGACGTGGCCCGGGGGCCCCGGTGACGCGTTAGCGTAGAGGGGCTCAGCGAGCGGGAGACGACCGGGACGACCAGGGGGACGGAAGAAACATGTGCGGCGAGACGTCCGGCGGGGCCGGCGAGTGAGGCTCCTGCACACCTCCGACTGGCATCTCGGCCGGTCCTTCCACCGCGTGAACCTGCTCGGGGCCCAGGCCGATTTCATCGACCACCTGGTCGAGACCGTCCGCGAGCACGAGGTCGACGCCGTCCTCGTCGCCGGCGACGTCTACGACCGGGCCGTGCCCCCGCTGCCCGCCGTCGAGCTGTACGACCGGGCCCTGCACCGGCTCGCCGACCTCGGCGTGCCCACCGTGATGATCTCCGGCAACCACGACTCCGCCCGCCGCCTCGGCGTCGGCGCCGGGCTCATCGGCCGGGCCGGGATCCACCTGCGGACCGACCCCGAGGGCTGCGCCGACCCCGTGGTGCTGGCCGACGTACACGGGGAGGTGGCGCTGTACGGACTGCCGTACCTGGAGCCCGCCCTGGTGAAAGACCGCTTCGGCGCGCAGAAGGTGAGCCACGAGGCCGTGCTGGGCGCGGCCATGGACCTCGTCCGGGCCGACCTCGCCGCCCGCGCCCCCGGCACCCGCTCCGTCGTCCTCGCCCACGCCTTCGTCACCGGCGGGCAGGCCAGCGACAGCGAGCGCGACATCGCCGTGGGCGGGGTCGAGGCCGTGCCCGCCGCCGTCTTCGACGGGGTGGACTACGCGGCCCTCGGCCACCTCCACGGCTGCCAGACGATCAACGAACGGGTCCGCTACTCCGGTTCCCCGCTCGCCTACTCCTTCTCCGAGGCCGACCACCGCAAGACCATGTGGCTGGTCGACCTCGGCCCGGCCGGGGAGATCACCGCCGAGCGCATCGACACCCCCGTGCCGCGGCCGCTCGCCCGGGTCCGGGGGCGGCTCGACGAGCTGCTCGAGGAGGCGTCGTACGCCGCGTACGAGGACTCCTGGATCGAGGCCACCCTCACCGACCCGGTCCGGCCCGAGGACCCCATGGCCCGGCTCGCCGCCCGCTTCCCGCACACCCTCAGCCTCGCCTTCGACCCCGAGGGCCGCGAGGGCGACGGCGGAACCTCGTACGCCCAGCGCCTCAAGGGGCGCAGCGACCAGGAGATCGCCGAGGACTTCGTCGCCCACGTGCGCGGCGGCGGGGTCGCCGACGAGGCCGAACGGGCCGTGCTGCAGGGCGCCTTCGAGGACGTCCGGGCGGACGACGGCCGGCAGGAGACCCGCCGATGAGGCTGCACCGGCTCAGGATCACCGCCTTCGGGCCCTTCGCCGAACCCCAGGAGATCGACTTCGACGCGCTCTCCGGCGCCGGGATCTTCCTGCTCCACGGCCCCACCGGCGCGGGCAAGACCTCCGTCCTCGACGCCGTCTGCTACGCCCTGTACGGATCGGTGCCCGGCCCCCGCCAGGCCCCCGGCACCAGCCTGCGCAGCGACCACGCCGGCGCCGGGATCCCGACCGAGGTCACCCTCGAACTCGCCGCGGGCGGGCGGCGCCTGGAGATCACCCGGCGCCCCGAGCAGGACCGGCCGAAGAAGCGCGGCGCCGGCACCACCAAGGACAAGGCGCAGAGCTGGCTGCGCGAGTACGACGGGGAACGCTGGCAGGGGCTCAGCCGTTCCCACCAGGAGATCGGCGAGGAGATCGAGCAGCTGCTCGGCATGAGCCGCGAGCAGTTCTGCCAGGTCGTGCTGTTGCCGCAGGGCGAGTTCGCCAAGTTCCTGCGGGCCGACGAGGCGGCGCGGGGCCGGCTGCTGGGCCGGCTCTTCGACACCCGCCGCTTCGCCGCCGTCGAGACCCTGCTCGCCGAGCGCCGCCGCGCCGCCGAGGCCAAGGTGCGCGCCGGCGACGAGAAGGTGCTCGGCACCGCCCAGCGGCTCGCCCAGGCCGCGGGGGACAGCGCCGACCTGCGGGCCTGGCCGCTGCCCGGGCACCAGCCGGGCGACCCCGGGCTGGCCGGGGCGATCCGGGCCTGGGCGGCCGTCGCGCGCTGCGCGGCCCGGGAGTGGCTGACCGTCGCCGAGTACGCGCTGGCCGCCGTCGAGGGCCGGCACGCCGCCGCCCGGCGGGCCGCCGAGGAGGCGCGCGAGCTCGACCGCCTCCAGCGCCGCCACGCCGAGACGGCCCGCCGCACCGCCCTGCTCGCCGAGGCGGAGCCCGAGCGGGACCGGGTCCGGGCCCTGCTGGACCGGGCCCGCCGGGGCGCCCTGGTGGCCCCCGCCCTGGAACTGCGCGGAGCCGCGTCCGCGGCCCACCTGTCCGCCGCCCACGCGGAGGCCGCCGCCCGGGCGGAGCTCCCGCAGACCCTCGCCGAGGCGGGCACCGAGCAGCTTTCCGCCGTGGAGCAGCGGCTGCGCGAAGACCTCGGCGCCCTCGGCGCCGCCCAGCGGGCGGAGCAGCGCAGCGCCGAGATCGGCCGCGAGCGGGCCACCCTGGAGCGGGAGGCCCGCGACGCCGAGGAGCAGCTGCGGGAGTCCGCCGACTGGCTCGACCGCTGGGAGGCCACCCGGACCGCGCTGGCGGAGCGGGTGGACGCCGCCCAGCAGGCCGCGACGCTGGCCGAGCAGCTCGCGGGGCGGCTGGAGCCGGCCCGGATGCACCTGACCGCCGCCCGGCGCCGGGACGAACTGGATGCCGCCGCGGAGCGCGCCGAGGGCGAACTGCTCTGCGTACGCGAGGAGTCGACCGCCGCCCGGGAGCGCTGGCTGGAGCTCAAGGAGAGCCGGCTGCGCGGGATCGCCGCCGAGCTCGCCGAGGCGCTGGTGGCGGGGGAGGCGTGCACGGTGTGCGGATCGGCGGAGCACCCCGCTCCGGCGCGCCCGGCCCCCGGGCACGTGGACCGGGCCGCCGAGGACGCCGCCCACGGCCGCTACGAGCAGGCCGAGGAGCGCAGGGCCGCCGTCGAGCGGAAACTCGCCGCCGTCCAGGAGGCCCGGGCCGAGGCCGCTGCGGCCGCCGGGGAGGCCACCACCGAGGAGCTCCTCGCGCTGACCTCGGACCTCAGCTCCCGGCACGCCGCCGCCCATGCCGCGGCCGCCGGACTGCACGCCGCCCGGGAGCGGCTGGCCCGCGCCGAGCGCGAGCACGCCGTACGCAGCTCCGACCGGCTCGACTCCGAGCGCCGCTCCGCCGCCCGGGCCACCCTGCGCGACTCCCTGGACCAGGAACAGGCCAAGCTGGAGGCCGAGCTGGCCCTCGTCCGGGGGGACGCGCCCACGGTCGCCGCGCGCGCCAGGCTCCTGGAGGAGCGGGTACGGATGGTCACCCGGGCGGCCGCCACGCTGCGCCGGGCCGAGGACACCGCGGCCCGGCTGAAGGAGGCCGACGCCCGGCTCGCCGACGCCGCCTTCAAGGCCGGGTTCGACACCGTCGACGCCGCCGCCGACGCGGTGCTCCCGGACTACGAACGCACCGGGCTCCAGCGGAGGATGGACACCTGGCAGGCGGAGGAGGCCATGCTGGCGGACCGCCTCGGCGAGAGCGACACCGCCGCGGCCGCTACGCTGCCCCCGGCCGCGCCGGATGCCGCCGAGGCGTACGAAGCCCGGGCCGCCGCGAAGCTTCGTACGGCAGGGTCCGCCGTGGACGCGGCCCGGGTTCGCTGCACGGAGCTGGACCGGCTCTCCCGGCAGGCGGAGCAGGAGCTGCGGGCGCTCGGCCCGCTGCGCGAGGCGTACGACCGGGTGGCCCGGCTGGCCGGGCTGACCGCCGGCACCTCCGCCGACAACGAGCGCAAGATGCGGCTGGAGGCGTACGTCCTGGCCGCCCGCCTGGAGCAGGTCGCCGCCGCCGCGACGGTACGGCTGCTGCGGATGTCCGGCGGCCGCTACACGCTCGTCCACTCCGACGCCAAGGCGAGCGGACGAGGTCGTTCCGGCCTCGGGCTGCACGTGGTGGACGCCTGGACCGGCAGCGAGCGCGACACCGCCACGCTGTCGGGCGGCGAGACCTTCTTCGCCTCGCTCGCCCTCGCGCTGGGCCTGGCCGACGTGGTCACCGACGAGGCGGGCGGCATGCGCCTGGACACCCTCTTCATCGACGAGGGCTTCGGCAGCCTCGACGACCAGGCGCTGGACGAGGTGCTCGACGTCCTGGACTCGCTGCGCGAACGGGACCGCAGCGTCGGCATCGTGAGCCACGTCGCCGACCTGCGGACCCGGGTGCAGGCGCAGTTGGAGATCGTCAAGCAGCGCGGCGGCTCCGTGGTGCGCCACCGCACCGCGGCCCTCACGGACTGAGCGGGCGGCGCGGCAGCGGCGAGGAGTACACGATGCTGGTGGTGACGGAGCCGAGGCCCGAGATCCGGCCCGCGACCTCCTCCAGATGCCCCATCGAGCGGGCGGCGACCTTGAGCACGAAGCAGTCGTCGCCCGTGACGTGATGGGCCTCCAGGATCTCCGGGGTGGCCTCCAACAGGTCGTGGAACGGCTTGTAGTTGCCGTGCGGATAGCGCAGCCGGACCAGCGCCAGGATGGACTTGCCCAGCTTCTCCGGGTCCACCACCGCGGTGTACCCGGTGATCACGCCGGCCTCTTCCAGACGGCGCACCCGCTCGGTGACCGCGCTCGAGGACATGGAGACGGCGCGTGCGAGCTCGGCGAAGCTGGCCCGGCCGTCTTCCTGGAGGGCCGTCAGGATGCGCCAGTCGGTGGCGTCAGGGGAATGGTCGGTCATGGAGCAGATGTAGCAGGGGAATCCCCGGCCGAACAAGAGGAAGGCCGGGAAAAGGCACTTCCCGAGATGATCAGCGGCTCGTAGATTCTCAGCCATGACGACGACACAGAACACCGACGCCCCGGCCGCCGCCCCCGCTCCCGCCGCCAACCCCGTGCTCCGGGTGCCCCCGGCCGCCCCGGCCGCGGCCGCCGCCTACTTCGCCGCGAGCCTCGCCTTCCACGCGGACGTGTCCGATGTCGCCGCCGCCTTCAAGGCCCACCGCGAGCAGGGCGCCGAGCTCGGCTTCCAGCTGGTCGACTCCCGCTCCACCCCGGCCTGGGACCAGGCCCGCGTGCCCGGCGCGATCCACCTGCCAACCGCGCTGATCCCCGAGCAGGCCGAGCAGCTCCTCGACAAGAGCCTTCCCGTGGTCACGTACTGCTGGGGCCCCGGCTGCAACGGAGGCGCCCGATCCGCCCTCGCCCTGGCCCAGCTCGGCTTCCAGGTCAAGGAGATGCTCGGCGGCATCGAGTACTGGATCCGCGAGGGCTTCGAGGTCGAGACCTGGCAGGGCAGCGAGCAGCGCGCCGAGGCGGACCCGCTGACCGCGCCGACCGACTCCGACGACTGCGGCTGCTGACGCTGCGATTCCGCGCGCGCCGCAGCGCGGTACGGGCCGCCTGCTCCTTCGGGGAGCGGGCGGCCCGTACGTATGACGGCCGCCGGTCAGAGCTTCGACAGCTCGTCCACCAGGTCGTCCAGGCCCAGCGAGCCCTGTGACAGCGCCGCCATGTGCCACGCCTTCAGGTCGAAGGAGTCGCCGTGCGCGGCGCGGGCGTTGTCCCGCCCGAGCAGCCAGGCCCGCTCGCCCAGCTTGTAGCCGATCGCCTGTCCCGGCATCGACAGGTAGCGGGTCAGCTCGCTCTCGATGAAGTCCGCCGGCCGGCCGTTGTGCAGGCCGAAGAACTCCTGTGCCAGGTCCACCGTCCAGCGCTCGCCCGGGTGGAACGGCGAATCCGCCGGGATCTCCAGACCCAGGTGCATGCCGATGTCCACGATGACCCGCGCGGCGCGCATCATCTGGCAGTCCAGGTAGCCCAGGCGCTGCTCGGCGTCCTTGAGGTAGCCCAGCTCGTCCATCAGGCGTTCCGCGTACAGCGCCCAGCCCTCGACGTTGGCGCTGACGAGGCCGACGCTGGCCTGGTAGCGGGAGAGCTGGTCCGCGACGTGCGCCCACTGCGCGAGCTGGAGGTGGTGGCCCGGAACGCCCTCGTGGTACCAGGTGGAGACCAGGTCGTAGACCGGGAAGCGGGTCTGGCCCATCGTCGGCAGCCAGGTGCGCCCCGGGCGCGAGAAGTCCTCCGAGGGGCTGGTGTAGTACGGGGCCGCCGCGCCGCCCGGCGGGGCGATCATGGACTCCACCCGCTTCACGCGCTCGGCGAGCTCGAAGTGCGTGCCGTCGAGGTTCTCGATGGCCTCGTCCATGATGCCCTGCAGCCAGGCCTGGACCTCCTCGACGCCCTCGATGTGGGTGCCGTGCTCGTCGAGGTGCTTCAGCGCCTCCCAAGGGCCCACGCCCGGCAGGATCTTGGCCGCCTCGGCCTTCATCTCGGCGAGGAGGCGGTGGTATTCCGACCAGCCGTAGGCGTACGCCTCGTCCAGGTCCAGGTCGGTGCCGTTGAAGTACCGCGACCAGCGGGCGTAGCGCTCGCGGCCCACCGGGTCCGGGGCGCCGGAGACGGCGGGTGCGTACACGTCGCGCATCCAGTCGCGGAGCCCGGCGAGCGCCGCGGTCGCCCCGGCGGCCGCCTCCTCCAGCCCGGAGCGCAGCGACTCCGGGCCGCGGGACGCGAATTCGCCGAAGAAGCCCTCGCCGCCGCCGTCCTCGCCCACCCAGGTGGTGAGCTGTCCGATGAAGGTCTCGGTGGCGCGCGGGCCCCCGTACAGGCCGCGGTCCAGGCCGAGTCCGAGGCTCTCGCGGTAGCCGGCGAGGGCGGCGGGAACCGCCCGCAGCCGCTCGGCGATCGCCGCCCAGTCCTCGTCGGTTTCGGCCGGGGTGAGGGTGAAGACGTCGCGGACGGAGTGCGCGGGCGAGTGGATGTTGCTGACGGCCCGCAGGTCCTCGTCCGCCTCGTGCACGGCGAGTTCGGCGGTGAGGCGCTCGCGCAGCAGGCGGGCGCAGCGGCGCTCGGCGTCGCTGTCCGCGCCGGGCAGCCGCTCGGCGGCGTCGAGGCGGGCGAGGGTGGAGCGGGACAGGTCGGCGGCGGCCGCACGGCCGGCCGGGGAGAAGTCCGGGAGCCGGCTGGAGCTCGCGGCGACACCGAGATAG
Organism: Streptomyces sp. NBC_01296; assembly: GCF_035984415.1. Classification (NCBI taxonomy): domain Bacteria; kingdom Bacillati; phylum Actinomycetota; class Actinomycetes; order Kitasatosporales; family Streptomycetaceae; genus Streptomyces; species Streptomyces sp. NBC_01296. The sequence continues at coordinate 7,084,454 of NZ_CP130720.1, forward strand.
GTGCCCGTGATCGGGTCGATGGCGATGAGGTCGTCGACGTATGCGTCGGCGACCTGGCGGGGCAGCCGGGAGGCGCTGTCGCTGCGAAGGGTCTCTGACATGCGGCCATCTTCGTACGGCGGACCGCCCCGCGTCATCACCGTTCGCTGTCAGCCTGCTGACGTGCGCGGGAACGGCGGACCGGGCCCCTGCCCCCGCGCCGTCGAGCGGGCCCGTCCGGGGGCGAGTTCACGCCACCCGGCCGGACCCCCCCCGGGCCGGGTTCAGCGGGGGTGGTTCTGCTGCCCGTACGGGTGCTGCGCGCGGGGCAGTTCGTACGGGACCCGGGAGACGACCGGCGTGGCGTCCATCCGGGCCGTGATCACCAGGGTGCCCTCCTCGATCTGGTAGTCGAGGGGGAGGCCGAGGCCGCGCATGGCCGCGACCATGCCGGTGTTGGCGGCCTGGGTGACGGCGTACACGCTGTCGCAGCCGGTCTCGACGGCCATCGCGATCAGGCGGCGCAGCAGCTCGGAGCCGATGCCGCGGCGCTGCCAGTCGTCCTCGATGAGCAGCGCGACCTCGGTCTCGTCGCCGTCCCACAGCAGGTGGCCGAGGGCGACGAGCTTGCCGGAGGCCGTGGTGGCGGCGAGGGTGCGGCCGAAGCGGGGGCTCAGCAGGTGGCCGAGGTAGCGGTCTGCGTCGGCGACGGGCCCGTGGTAGCGCAGGCCGAGGGTGCGCTCGGAGCAGCGGTCGTGCATCGCGCGGGCGGAGGCGAGGTCGGATCCGTCGGCGCGGCGCACGGTGATCTCGTTGCCCTCGGGGAGGGTCAGTACGTCCTGGCTGCGCGGGATGCGCGGGCCGAGCCGGGTGTCGAGCTCGACGAGGGCGCGGGCCCGGGCGAACTCGGTCGGGGTGAAGGGCAGGTAGGGGCGCTCCACGGTGATGGCACCGCCCGAGGGGTCGCGCAGCCGCATCACCGTCGCCTCCAGGACCCCCTCGACCGGGGCGTCGGCGGCCGCGTTGGGGCGGCCGGAGAGGGTGGTGGCCGGGATCGAGTGGATGGTGCAGCGGCCGAGCAGCTGGCGCAGCGCGAGGGGCAGCTCGGCGGCGTCCAGGGCGGTGCGGGTGGCCAGGCCCAGGACGCGGGTCGGGGTGTCGACCAGGTCGTGCGCGTCGGCGCGCTCGATCCAGGTGCTGTGGCCGCCGGCGCCGGCGATGGCGCGGGTGAGGTCGGCGGAGGCCAGCTGCTGCGGGGAGCGCAGCAGGAACTCGTCGACGGTGCCGCCCTCGGGGAGCGGGTGCGTCTGCAGGGTCAGGATGTCGACGCCGTGGTGGGCGAGCGCGGTGCTGACGGCCGCGAGGCTGCCCGGCTCGTCCCGTACGGTCGTCCGCATCCGCCACAGGGAGGTGGTGGCGCCGGTCGCGGTCTGCGATGCGGACTCCGACGTGGACCCGGACTCGGCCCCGGCCCGGACCGCGCCGGGGGCGGTATCGGAGGGCGCCGTACTGAGCGGCGGCGGCGCATGGCTGTGGCGGCGCGCCCACCAGGTGTGGAACGCCGCCGTCACCAGGAGTGCGACGGCCGAGGCGACGAGCAGGATCGGGCCCCTCGGGCCGTGCACCACGAGATTGGCGATGCTGTCGGCGACCGCGACGGCGCAGAACAGCGCAGCCAGTTCGACGACGTCGCGGCGCCAGTGGTGGCGGTGGTGGCGGTGTGCGGGGGTGTGGATGCGTTCAGTCATGCATGCCACTGTGGCGCAGGGGTGTTGCGTGATCACGAACGATCTGTGACCGACTGGTTAAGTGTCCGTCTGGCCGATTTCGCCCTGTTTTCCGGCGGGATTCCGGGATCTGGGATTCCGGGATCCGGGATTCCGGGATCCCGCCGGCCCCCTGGGCCTGTGGTCCTACTGGCCCACGCGCCCGGGCTGGAGCGTGGTGGTGAAGAGCACGCCGCCGCCCTGGCGGCGCAACCGGACGGTGAGATCCCCGCACTCCCCGTCGATGTCGACCTCCCCGTAGTACGGGGGGTTCTCGGACGGTGACATGTTGGCGAGCGGGGCCGACTGGACGTACGCGGTCTCGGGCCCGAACGTGGCGTCCAGCTTCCCGGCGGGGAACCCGCCCGCGCCGATGGGACCGGACACGAACTCCCAGAACGGCGCGAAGTCGGTGAAGGCGGCCCGCTCGGGGGCGTAGTGGTTCGCGGCCGTGTAGTGGACGTCTGCGGTGAGCCAGAGGGTGCCCGTGATGCGCTGGTGCTTGATGTGGCGCAGGAGTTCGGCGATCTGCAGCTCCCGGCCGAGCGGGGCGCCCGGGTCGCCCTGGGCGACGGCCTCGAAGTTCGCCGTCCCGTCGGGTACGACGATGCCCAGCGGCATGTCGGCGGCGACGACCTTCCAGGTGGCGCGGGAGCGCGACAGCTCGCGCTTGATCCAGGCCAGCTGCTCCTGGCCGAGGATGCCGATCGGGTCCACGCTCTGGCGGCCGGGGGAGTTGGCGTCGCGGTAGGTGCGCATGTCGAGGACGAAGACGTCGAGCAGCGGCCCGTACCGCATCACCCGGTACATCCGGCCCTCGGCGCGGCCGCCGCGGAGGTCGGTGACGGGGAAGTACTCGCCGAAGGCCTGGCGGGCGCGGCCGGCGAGCGTGTCGATGTCCCGCACGGTGTAGCGGGGGTCGTCGATGACCTGGCCGGGGTACCAGTTGTTGCGTACCTCGTGGTCGTCCCACTGGGCGAGGATCGGCACCTGGGCGTTGAAGTCGCGCAGGTTGCGATCGAGCAGGTTGTAGCGGAAGTTCCCGCGGAACTCGGCGAGGGTCTCGGCGACCTTCGCCTTCTCCTCGGTGGTGATGTTGCGCCAGATGCCGCCGTCGCGCAGCGGGACGGCGGCCTGGATCGGCCCGTCGGCGTAGATCGTGTCCCCGCTGAAGAGGAAGAAGTCGGGGTCGCGCTGCCGCATCTCGTCGAAGACGCGGTAGCCGCCGAGGTCCGGGTTGATGCCCCAGCCCTGGCCCGCGAGGTCCCCCGACCACAGGAAGCGCACGTCGTGGCGGCGGGAGACCGGCGTGGTCCGGAACGTGCCGCGGACCGGCTCGCCGGTGCGGCGCGGGTCGTCAGGGTCGGCCAGGACCACCCGGTAGTGGATCTGCTGCCCGGGCGGGAGGTCGCGCAGGGTGGTGGTGCCGGTGAAGTCGGTGGCGGGGCCCAGGAACGGGCCGCCGTGGCGCCGGACGCCGTAGCGGAACGACTCGCTCGGGGAGGTCTCGACGTACATCCGCGCCGGCCGGTCGGAGCGCGTCCAGACGGTGGCCGAGTGCGCGGTGATCTCACCGGACTGGGTGCCCCACGGCGCGCTCGGGCGCCCGGAGCGGGTGAACGCCGGGGCGCTGGCGGGCGCGGCGAACGCGGACGCGGCCAGCGCGCCGGACAGGGCGAGGCCCACCGGCACGGCGAGTGAACCGCCGAGCAGGGACCGTCGGGTGTGCGGAATCGGTGCCATCGGAGCGTCTCCAGGGGCCGGCGGGGACGGGTCGGACCAGTGTGCCGCCGCACACCGGCCCGCCCGCGTCGCGCAACCGAACCGTGGATGAACAGCCGTCAGCCGCTCAGCCCGCCTGGCTGGTTGTGGCGCGCACCGTGTCCAGAACCACGCGGGAGACCAGCGCCGGGTCGTCGTTCATCGGGACGTGACCGCATCCGCGGAGCCGGATCAGCCGGGCGTCGGGCACCGCGCGCTTGGCGCGTACGCCCTGGCGCGGCAGGAGCAGCCGGTCGCGGGAGCCCCAGGCGATGGTGACCGGCAGGCCGGGCACGTCCGAGGTGAACCGTACGGAGCGGCCCGCGGCCAGGGTTTGGTCGAAGCCGGTGGCGTCGCGCAGGGCGAGCGTCTCGGCGACCACGGCCTCCGGTGAACGGCGGGCCGGGTGGGCGTAGATGGTGCCGGTCAGCGCGGCCCGGCCGGCGGAGCTGCGTGCGAGCCGCTCCAGGGTGGAGTGGGGCAGCGTGAGCGCGCCGACGCGCATCGCGCGGAGGGTGGCGAAGGCGTACTTGCGCTCGGCCTCGGTCCAGAAGCCGGCGGGGGAGAGTGCGGTGACCGAGCGGACCAGGTTGTTGCGGCCCATCTCGAGCGCGAGGAGGCCGCCGAGGGAGTTGCCGACGACGTGCGGACGTTCGACGCCGAGGGCCGCGCAGAGCGCGCCGAGTGCGGGGACGAAGCTTCCGAGGTCGTACGGGACCCCCGCGGGCAGGGGCTCGGAGAGGCCGAAGCCGGGGAGGTCGACGGCGATCACGTCGTGCTCGGCGGCCAGGATGTCGGTCACCGGGTGCCAGGCCTGGAGGTGGTGGCCGATGCCGTGCAGCAGGAGAAGCGGTGCGCCGGCGCCCTTGCGCTCGTAGGCGACGGTGGCGGTGCGGGGGCCCAGCGGCGATTCGATCGGGAAGGAGACCGTGGCGGTCATGCTGCTCCTCGTCGGGTGGACGCGTGTGAGACAGGCTGTCAGTAATGCCTGACGCCATCATTACCGCCCGGTAGCCCGCGCGACAGCCCTTCGGTGAATGTCGGCGTGCGTGTCGGTGTGCGTGTCGGCGTTGTCCGTCGGGGTGCCCGTCGGAGTGAGCGAGAACATCGCATGAACGGCTTGATACGTATGCCCGATCTGCCCGGTAAAGGGGTGAGGATTGGTCTTGACCAAGGGGGTGTGCCGTCCTATCGTCGCAGGGATAGTGCAGGAACCTTTAATAAACAAAGGCGCGGAACTGCCGCTGGAACACGGCGATTGCAGCGATGGCAGGAGGAGTCAGGGTGGGGACCACGCAGCTCGAAACGGTGCCGGAGCCGAAGTACTGGCACCTCAAGACCGTCCTCAGCGAGGCGCTCGACCGCGACTTCTCCGTGGGCGAGATCCTGCCGAACGAGCGTGAGCTCGCCGCCCGCTTCGGAGTCGCCCGCGCGACCCTGCGACAGGCCCTGGAACAGCTCGAACTCGAAGGCCGCCTGCAGCGCCGCCGCGGCGTCGGCACCACCGTCGCCCCGCCGCGGGTCGGCGTGGCCGTCGGCAGCACGGGGCACAGCTGGCCCGGCGAGAGCGCCGACGGCTGGGAGATCGTGGACGTGGCCCAGGCCGTCCTGCCGTCCGCCGCCGTCCTGAAGCTCCTCGGCGGCTCCGCCGACCAGCCCGTGCACACCGTGCGCCGGACCCGGGTCTCCCACGGCCAGGCCGTCGCCGCCGAGCTGCTGTACGTGCCGGCCGCCTCCGTGCCCGGCCTCTCCGCCATCGACGCCCCGGCCGGACCCGCCCGGGCCCGCGCCGTGCTGCGCGAGCTCCAGCGGCTCGCCCTGGACGGCCAGGACCGCTCCGTGGAGCTCGGCTCGGCGCGTGCCGACGACGCCAAGGAACTGGACCGGCTGCCGGGCGCCCCGGTGCTCGTGGTCACCACCCGCTACTTCACCGCCGCGGGAACGGCCGCCGTCTCGGTCGCCACGTACCGTGCGGACACCTGCCGCCTGACCTTCGGCGACACCGGCGACGTGGAGATCACCCACGAAGCCCGCGTCGCTTCCTGACGCCCGCACCCTGCCCACACCCGAACGGCCCTGCCCCGGCACCAACCGGAACAGGGCCGTTCGGCGTTGCCAGGGCTGCGGGCTGCGGGCTGCGGGCTGCGGGCTACGGGCTACGGGCTACGGGCTTCCGGCTACCGGGCTTCCGGCCCCCGGCGGGCCGAAGTTCGAGGCCCGGAGTCGCGCGGCAGGCCGGGATGGCGAGGGGCCGGGTTCTCCCGGCCGTGACTGCGGGACCCGACAGGGACGGAGTCAGCGGCGGGCCGGGGAGCCCGGGGGCGGACCTGCGCCCAGGGCCGCTCGGCGGTGGCTGCTGCAGCTCGCCGGGGCGCCGCCGGCCGCAGTCGCCGCCGGGCCCCAGGCCCAGAGCCCGGGGCACCTCCCCGGTGGTGGCCGCGGAGGCCGGCCGGATCGCGGTCAGCGGCGGCGGGTCGTGACCGTCTTCTCCACCGCGAAGAGCTCTTCCTCCACGTGGTCCAGCGCCAGGCGCAGGGCTCCCGTGGCCACCGCGGCCTCGCCGAGCAGGGACTGCGCCACGCGCGGCGGACGCAGGCAGTAGCGCTCCAGCTCCCGGCGCAGGGGATCCAGCACCCCGTTCAGGCCGGCCGCCCAGCCGCCGACCACGACCAGCTCCGGATCCATGGCCAGCACCAGCGCCGCCACATCGTGTACCAGCCGCTGGAGGAAGCGCTCCACCGCGGCCACGGCCTGCTCGTCGCCCCGCCTGGCCATGGCGAACACCTCGGCCACCGCCTGCTCGTCCAGCGGATGCAGCGGTTCGCCGGTCGTGGACAGCAGCTTCTCGGGCGTGACGTCGCGGCCCAGCAGGTGCAGGGCGCCGATCTCGCCGGCCGCCCCGCCGAACCCGCGGTGCAGCCGGCCCCCGATCAGGGAGCCCGCCCCGGGGCTCAGCCCCGCCATCACGAACACCATGTCGTCGGTGTCCTGCGCGGCGCCCTTCCAGTGCTCGGCGACCGCGGCCGCATTGGCGTCGTTCTCCACCTGCACCGGACAGCGGAACGAGCGCCGCAGCCGCTCGCCGAGCGGCAGACCGGTCCAGCCCGGCAGGGCCGTGCCGAGGCGTACGGTGCCGTCCGCCTCCACGATCCCGGGGCTGCCGACGCCGACGGCCCGCAGGGAATCGCGCGGTACGCCGGCCCGCCGCAGCAGATCGGCCACCGCCGCCCGCACCCGCTCGAGCCGCTCGTCGGCGGAAGCCGTCTCGGCGACCTCCTTGGTACCGGCGCCGATCACCCGACCGTCCAGCCCGGACAGCAGCACCGCGACCCGGTGCGAGCCGATCTCGATGCCGAGGAGGTGCCCCGCCTCGGCACGGAACCGGTAGCGCCTGGCCGGCCGCCCCTGGCGCCGCGCACCCTCCTCCGCGCCCGCCTCGACGACGAGCCCGGTCCCGATCAGCCCTTCGACGACGCCTTCGACGGTCGGCCGGGACAGCCCGGTCACCCGGGTGAGGTCGGTGAGTGTCGGCGATTCCGCCGCCCGCAGCGCACGCAGCACCACGGCCGAATTGATCCGCCGGAGCAGAGAGGGATCCCCGCCGGTCAGCTGCCCCAACGTGTGTCCTCCCAGCTAGCGAGCTTGTCTGCCGGATGGTACTGCGCCCCTGGGGCCGGGGCGAGAACCAGCCCCCCATCGGCCGGAACCGGCTGTTCCCTTCAGGCCGGGGCGGCTCACGCCGGGGCGACGAATCCCGACTCGTACGCCGCGATCACGGCCTGGGTCCGGTCCCGTGCCCCCAGCTTGCCCAGAATCGCGCTCACATGGGACTTCACCGTCTCCGTGCCCACGATCAGCTCGCGGGCGATCTCGACGTTCGTGAGCCCACGCGCCATCAGCCGCAGCACCGCCTCCTCCCGCTCGGTCAGCGCGGCCCGCTCCAGTACCGCCCGCGCCTGCCGGTTCCCGTACTCCGCTGCGAGGGCCCGCACGGCCGCGGGGAACAGCAGCGTCTCTCCCTCCGCCACCAGCCGTACCGCGTGCACGATCTCGGAGGGGCGGGCCCGCTTCAGCAGGAACCCGTCCGCCCCGGCCCGCAGGGCCTGGTACACGTACTCGTCGTTCTCGAACGTGGTCACCACGAGGATCTTCGGCGGGGAGTCCACCATCCGCAGCACCGCCCGGGTCGCCTCGATCCCGTCGAGCAGCGGCATCCGCACGTCCATCGCCACCACGTCCGGCCTCAGTTGCCGGACGAGCGGGATGACGGAGGCCCCGTCGGCCGCCTCACCCACCACTTCGATGTCGGGCTGGGCATCCAAGACGGCACGCAGACCCGCACGCACCAGGGGTTCGTCATCGACGAGCAGAACGGTAACCGGCATCCGGTCAGCGTATTCGCTCCAGCGGAAGCCGAGCGCGCACTCTCCAACCACCCTCGAACGGCCCGGTCTCGGCCTCCCCGCCGAGCAGTGCGGCCCGCTCCCGCATCCCGCGCAGCCCGCTCCCGCTGCCGGGCATGAACGTGGGGCCCTCCGGCAGCGGGTTCGTCACCTCCATGTCCAGCCTGCCGACGGCCATCTCCACCCGGACCCGCACCGGTACCGGACCGCAGTGCCGCAGCACGTTCGTGAGTGCCTCCTGCAGGATCCGGTAACCCTCCCGGGTGACCGGGCCCGGCAACGACTCCAGTCGCCCCTTCAGTTGCGCGTCCACCTCCGCCCCCGAGGCCCGGGCCGACTCCAGCAGCCGGTCGGCCTCAGCCAGCGTCGGCCGCTGCGAGGCGGGCTGCGGCGACTCCCGCAGGACCAGCAGGACCCGTTCCAGATCCTCCAGCGCGACCCGGCCCGTCTCCTCGATCGCGCCCAGAGCCCGGTCGGTGAACTCCGGGTCGCCGGCGGCCCGGGCCGCTCCCGCCTGCAACACGGCAACGGTCAGGGCGTGCCCGATCGAGTCGTGCAGCTCGCGCGCGATGCGGGTCCGCTCCAACAGCTGCTCGGTGCGGGCCTCCAGGGCGGTGAGCCGCTCGGCGGCCGAAGGCCCCAGCAGCCGGTGCGCGACGGACGTGACCAGCTCGCCCAGCAGCACCACTATGACGACGAGAAGGACCAGCGGCACCGGAACGAGGAGCGCGGCGGCCCAACGCGGTGGAGCGAAGGGGATCAAGAGGTCCGAGTTGAGCGGGTGCCCGAGCGCCGCCGCGATCAGTTCGACCGTCTTCACCGGGAGCAGTACGGTCGCGGCCATGGCGGCGAGCGCGATGACGAGCCGTGCCTCGAGCCACAGCAGCGTCCGCCACCGGTCGCCCCACCGCGCCGACGGCGCGGCACTGATGCCGCTGTCGGGGTTGCCGCGGTCGTGCGGCGTGAGCAGGAACTGCGCCTGCAGTCCCTCCGCCAGCCGCACCCACGGCACCAGGCCGAACGGTATGACGATGACCAACGGCATCCACGGCCACGCGGGCTCTATGAACATCCACAGGGCCAGCAGCAGCGTGGGCACGCACAGGTGCAACCAGCGTGAGTAGGTCACCGGTTGGAGCGGGGCACGGAGCAGTCGGTACATGCCCCCATCGTGGCAGTGCACTGCTCGGCCGCGTCTCCCCCACGTGGGGGAGACGGCACCCTCGCACGGGGGAGGGAGGGGGGTGGGCCGGGCGGCGAGTCTTGAGCCATGAACAGCATCGAGATCCGAGAACTGACCAAGGAATACGGCCGCACCCGGGCCGTGGACCACCTCACCTTCGACGTACTGCCCGGGCGGGTCACCGGATTCCTCGGCCCCAACGGAGCCGGGAAGTCCACCACGATGCGCCTGCTGCTGGGCCTGGACCGGATCACTTCGGGGACGGCCACCATCGGCGGCGCGCGGTTCACCGACTTCCCCGAACCGCTCCGCCGGGTCGGCGCACTCCTGGACGCACAGGCGGCCCACGGCGGGCGCACCGCCCGGGACCACCTGCGCCTCCTCGCCGCCGCCAACCGCATCCCGGTGCGCCGGGTCGAGGAGGTACTGGAGCAGGCAGGCGTCGCCTCGGCGGCCGGGCGGCGGATCAAGATCTTCTCGCTCGGCATGCGCCAACGCCTCGGCATCGCCGCCGCGCTGCTGGGCGATCCCGCCGTGCTGCTGCTGGACGAGCCGACCAACGGCCTCGACCCCGAAGGGATCATCTGGATCCGCGAGCTCATGCGGAGCCTCGCCGCCGAGGGCCGCACGGTGCTCGTCTCCAGCCATCTGATGTCCGAGACCGCGGCGCTCGCCGACCACCTGGTCGTGCTCGGTCGGGGCAGGCTGCTCGCCGACTCCTCCATGGAGGAGTTCATCGAAGCCCGCAGCACCCCGAAGGTACGCCTGCGCACCTCCGACCCGGTCCGGCTGCGGGCGGCCCTGGCCCGGGACGGCTTCGCGATGGCGAGAGCCGACGACGGGCGCTGGACCGTGGACGGCATACGGGCCGAGCAGCTCGGCGGCATGGCGGCCCGTGAGGGCATCCCCGTGCTGGAACTCTCCGACGAACGCGCCTCGCTGGAGCAGGCCTACCTCGACCTCACTGCCGACCACGCCCAGTTCGCCGCCACCCACTGACTTCGCCTGACTCAGGAGGCTTCGCCATGAGCACTGCTCTGCCCACCGTCCCCGTCCTGCGCTCGGAATGGATCAAGATACGGTCCCTTCGCGGCACCTTCGGGGCGCTGATCGCCGTCTTCGCCGCGACCGTGGGGATCCAGGTGCTGGCGGCCGCGGCGATAGGCCGGGCCGAAGCCGGCAGCATGGGGGACGATCCGCTCCTCGGGGCCTTCTACGGCATCAACTTCGGCCAGATAGCGGCCTTCGCCTTCGGGGCGAGCGCCCTGTCCGCCGAGTTCCACAACGGCGCCCTGCGCACCTCGCTGACCGCGGTGCCGAACCGCACCCGCTTCTATCTGTCGAAGATCGCCGTGGTGGGTGTACTCGCCTTCGTGGTCGGGCAGGTCACCGGTCTTCTCACCTTCGTCCTGGGCCAGGCGTCGATGGGCCGGTACGCGCTTTCGCTGGGGGATCCGGGCGTGCTGCGCGCCGTGTTCGGCAGCGGTGTGTACCTCACGCTCATGGCCCTGTTCGCGGCCGGGCTGACAGCAGTGCTGCGCAGTGCGGCGGTCGTGCTGAGCGTGCTCATACCCTTCGTCGTCATGGTTCCATTCCTCATCGGCCAGGCCGCCGGCGGTGCGGCCGAGTTCCTGCCGGACCAGGCGGGGCAGCTCGTCATGCACCTGGACTCCGCCGGGCGGCTGGGTCCCTGGAGCGGCCTCGGGGTGCTGGCCCTGTGGGCGCTGGCCGCGGTGGCCGGCGGCTGGACGGCGGTGCGCCGACGGGATGCGTGACGCCGAGCCAGTTGTCAGTGGGTCCCGGGATACTGACGGCATGACCACGGCAGAGCATCTCGACACGATCGACCGGCTCCGGACGCGTGACTTCCCCGAAGTCCGGGGCAGGTCCGAAGTGGGCACCAGCGGGCCCGGCTACCACCTCGCCGAGCTGGGCGGGAGCCGGTGGTACGGGGACGAGGACGCGGCCGACCGCCTGGCGCACGAGGACCAGGTGTCCGCCGAGTACGAGGCCCTGACCCAGCGGCTGGAGGAGCGGTGGGGGAAGCCCGACCGGTTCACGCTCGACAGCCTGAAGCTGCGGACGGAATCCGGGGAGGTGGCGCAGCCGTGGCAGGAGATCGGGGACACGAGCGACCACCTGCACCTGTGGCGGGCCGGGGACCGCTGGGTCGCCGTCTACGAGGCCCGCTGGGGGGCCGACCACTCACCGCAGCTCATGGCCGCGGTGACCGTGATCGACCCGCCCTAGGGAGCCGAGTCGGGGGTTGACTCGGCGGCCGCGCGGAGGCGGGCGTACTCCTGGGCCATGGACTCTGCCGTCCAGTGGGCATTGAGGCCGCTGGGGTTGGGGAGCGCCCAGATGCGGGTGGAGCCGATGGTCCGGTCCTGGGGGCCGATCTGGGCCTTTCGTTCGCCGAAAGCCGTGCGGTAGGCCGTGACCCCGACGACCGCCAGCCACTGCGGGCGCAGCTGTTCCACCTTGGCGGTCAGGATGCGGCCGCCCTCGCGGAACTCCTCGGCGCTCAGCTCGTCGGCCCGGGCCGTGGCGCGGGCGACGACGTTGGTGATGCCGAGCCGGTAGGTCAGGAGCTCCTCCTGCTCCGCGGGGGCGAAGCGGCGCGGGGTGAAGCCGGACAGGTGCAGGACGGGCCAGAAACGGTTGCCGGGGCGGGCGAAGTGATGGCCCGTCGCGGCGGAGAGGAGACCCGGGTTGATCCCGCAGAACAGCACGCGCAGACCGCCCGCGACCACGTCCGGGATGACGCGGTCACGGGCGGCGCTCAGCTCCTCGGGGGTCAGAGGATCGACCCCGGCGTGTACCCGGCGGCCTCCGGGTGCTGCTTGGCGATCGCCTCGATACGGGAGACCACCGCGGCGACCTGGTCACCGGCCGCGCCCGTGAAGGACAGCTTGTCGGCCATCAGGGCGTCGAGCTGGGCCCGGTCCAGCGGCATCCGCTCGTCGGCGGCCAGCTTGTCCAGCAGCTCGTTGCGCTCGGCGCCCTGCTCGCGCATGGCGAGCGCGGAGGCCACCGCGTGCTCCTTGATGACCTCGTGGGCGGCCTCGCGGCCGACGCCCGCCCGCACCGCGCCCATCAGGACCTTGGTGGTCGCGAGGAACGGCAGGTAGCGGTCCAGCTCGCGGGCCACGACCGCCGGGAAGGCGCCGAACTCGTCGAGGACCGTCAGGAAGGTCTCCAGCAGGCCGTCGAACGCGAAGAACGCGTCGGGTAGCGCCACCCGGCGGACCACGGAGCAGGAGACGTCGCCCTCGTTCCACTGGTCGCCGGCCAGCTCGCCGGTCATCGAGGCGTAACCGCGCAGGATGACCATCAGGCCGTTGACGCGCTCGCAGGAGCGGGTGTTCATCTTGTGCGGCATCGCGGAGGAGCCGACCTGGCCGGGCTTGAAGCCCTCGGTGACCAGCTCGTGGCCGGCCATCAGGCGGATCGTCTTCGCGATCGACGAGGGGGCGGCGGCCAGCTGCACCAGGGCGGTGACCACGTCGTAGTCGAGCGAGCGCGGGTACACCTGGCCGACCGAGGTGAAGGCCTGGGCGAAGCCGAGGTGGGCGGCGATCCGCTGCTCCAGGTCGGCCAGCTTGGCGGCGTCGCCGCCGAGCAGGTCGAGCATGTCCTGGGCGGTGCCGACCGGGCCCTTGATCCCGCGCAGCGGGTAGCGGCCGAGCAGGTCCTCCAGGCGGTCGTAGGCGACCAGCAGCTCGTCGGCCGCGGTGGCGAAGCGCTTGCCCAGGGTCGTCGCCTGTGCGGCGACGTTGTGGGAGCGGCCTGCCATGACCAGCTCGGCGTGCTCGCCGGCCAGCTTGCCGAGACGGGCGAGGACGGCGACCGTGCGGTCGCGGGCCAGCTCCAGCGAGAGCCGGATCTGCAGCTGCTCGACGTTCTCGGTGAGGTCGCGGGAGGTCATGCCCTTGTGGACGTGCTCGTGGCCGGCGAGGGCGTTGAACTCCTCGATGCGGGCCTTCACGTCGTGCCGGGTGACCTTCTCGCGCTCGGCGATGGAGGCGAGGTCGACCGTCTCCAGGACGCGCTCGTAGTCGGCGAGGGCGGCGTCCGGGACGTCGATGCCGAGGTCCTTCTGGGCACGGAGCACGGCGAGCCACAGCCGCCGCTCCAGCGTCACCTTGTACTCGGGGGACCACAGGACGGCGAGCTCCGCGGAGGCGTAGCGGCCGGCCAGGACATTGGGGATGCGGGGCTTGGCTGTCACGTGTAGGGATTCTACTTGGGCCGCAGCTGTGCGTTTACGCAGGTGGCGACCCCGCCCCGGATTGTGCCTTGCTACGAGAGCCGCTCGCCCGCGGCCGCCTCGTACGGCAGCAGCTCCGGGCGCTTGGCCGGGCGGCCGTCCCCCGAGGAGCGGCCCGTCAGCCGGCGGCCGACCCAGGGCAGCAGGTGCTGCCGCGCGAAGCTCAGGTCCTGGGAGCGGCGCACGGCCCAGCCGGGGGGCACCGGGGGCGGGAGCTCGGCGCGCCAGTCCTGCTCGGGCGGCAGTCCCAGCGTCTGCCAGACCGCCTCCGCCACCCGGCGGTGGCCCTCGGCGGTCAGGTGCAGCCGGTCCACGTCCCACATGCGGGGGTCGGCCAGCACACCGGCCCCGTACAGGTCCACGACCAGGGCCCCGTGCCGGGCGGCGAGCTCCTCGATGACGGCGAAGAGCTCCTCCATGCGCGGCCGGAAGCGGTCCATCACCGGCCCGTTGCGCCCAGGGGAGCGCATCAGCACCAGCGTCTTGCAGGTGGGCGCCAGCAGCCCCACGGCCTCCTCCAGGTGCCCGCGCACCCGGCCCATGTCGACCTTCGGACGCAGGGCGTCGTTCAGGCCCCCCACCAGGGTCACCACATCGGCGCGCATCGCCGCCGCGACCGGGGCCTGGTCCTCGGCTATCTGCCCGATCAGCTTCCCGCGGACCGCGAGGTTCGCGTACCGGAAGCCGGGCTCGCGCGCCGCGAGGCGGGCGGCCAGCAGATCGGCCCAGCCCCGGTAGGAGCCGTTGGGCAGCAGGTCGGACATCCCCTCGGTGAAGGAGTCGCCGACCGCGACGAAACTGGTGTAAGACGCATTCATCTCCATGGCGGAGCGATGCTACCGCGCGGTACCCCCGCCCCGCAGGGCCGGGGCACCACCGCGGTGGCAGCCGCCTCAGGCGGAGGCCGGCCTGCCGAACAGCTCGCGCAGCACGTCCTCCATCGTGACCAGGCCCGTCATGGCCCCGCCCGAGCCCATGACCGCCGCCAGGTGCGTCCGGCTGCGCCGCATCGCGGTCAGCACGTCGTCCAGCGGGGTCTCGGCCCGCACCTGGGCGATCGGGCGCAGCACGGACACCGGGAACGGCTGGTCCCGCTCCGGTCCGTCCGCGTCCAGGGCGTCCTTGACGTGGAGGTATCCCAGGATCCTGGCCTGGGCGTCGATCACCGGGAAGCGGGAGTACCCGGACTCGGCCGACAGCCGCTCCAGTCCCGCCGGCGTGATGCCCTCCCGGGCCACCACGACCCCGTCCAGCGGCAGCACCACATCGGTGACCGGCCGCCGCCCCAGCTCCAGGGCGTCGTGCAGCCGCTCGCTCGCCCGGTCGTCGATCAGCCCCGCCTCGCTCGAGTCCCGCACGATCCGCGCCAGCTCGTCGTCCGAGAAGGTCGCCGAGACCTCGTCCTTCACGTCCACCCTCAGCAGCCGCAGCAGGAGGTTGGCGAAGGCGTTGATCGCGAAGATCACCGGCTTCAGCGCCCGCGTCAGGGTCACCAGCGGCGGACCGAGCAGCAGCGCCGTGCGCACGGGCTCGGACAGGGCCACGTTCTTCGGCAGCATCTCGCCGAAGAGCATGTGCAGGTACGTCGCCAGCGTCAGCGCGATCACGAAGGAGATCGCGTGCGTCAGCCCGGACGGCACCCCGAACAGGTCGAACAGCGGGGTCAGCAGGTGCGCGATGGCCGGCTCGGCCACCACACCCAGGACCAGGGTGCACAGCGTGATGCCCAGCTGCGCCGCCGCCATGAGCGCCGACAGGTGCTCCAGGCCCCACAGCACGGCGCGGGCCCGCCGGTCGCCCTGCTCGGCGTACGGCTCGATCTGGCTGCGCCGCACCGAGATCAGCGCGAACTCGGCGCCGACGAAGACGGCGTTGACGACCAGGGTCGCCAGGCCGATCAGCAATTGGAGCACCGTCATCGCGCTCCCTCCCCACCCTTGTCCTGCGACGGCTCGACGGGCGCGTGCAGCAGCACCCGCGCCGCCCGCCGCCCGCCGGCGTCCACCACGTCGATCTGCCAGCCGCCCAGCTCCATGCTGTCGCCGACCGCCGGGATCCGGCCCAGCTCGGTCGCTATGAGCCCGGCCAGCGTCTCGTACGGGCCGTCCGGCACGCGCAGTCCGATCCGTTCCAGCTGGTCGGTGCGCGCGGCGCCGTCGGCGGAGTAGAGGCTGCGCCCGGAGGCGTCCGTACCGGCCGGGGCCAGGTCCGCGGTCTCGTGCGGGTCGTGCTCGTCGCGCACCTCGCCGACGACCTCCTCGACGATGTCCTCCAGGGTGACCACGCCGGCCGTGCCGCCGTACTCGTCGATCACCACGGCCATCGTCTGGCGGCCGGACAGCAGGTCAAGCAGCCGGTCCACGGTCAGCGACTCCGGCACCAGCAGCGGTTGGCGCAGCAGCTGGGAGACGGGCCTGCGGCGCCGTTCCTCGGCGGGCAGCGCGAGCACGTCCTTGATGTGGACGGTGCCGACGACGGCGTCGAGGCCGCCCCGGTAGACCGGGAAGCGCGACAGGCCGGTGGCCAGGGTCGCGTTCGCCACGTCCTCGGCGGTGGTGTGCACGTCGAGGGCGGTGACCTGGACCCGCGGGGTCATCACGTTCTCCGCGGTGAGGTCGGCCAGGTTCAGGGTCCGTACGAACAGCTCGGCGGTGTCCTTCTCCAGCGCGCCCGCCTTGGCGGAGTGGCGGGCCAGCGCCACCAGCTCCTGCGGGGTGCGCGCGGAGGCCAGCTCCTCGGCCGGCTCCATGCCGAACCGGCGGACCATGTGGTTCGCCGTGCTGTTCAGATGGCTGATGAACGGCCGGAACGCGCGGCTGAAGACGCGCTGCATGGTGGCCACCCGCTTGGCGATGGCCAGCGGGGACGAGATCGCCCAGTTCTTGGGCACCAGCTCGCCGACGACCATCAGGACGACGGTCGACAACACCGTGCCGAGGATCAGGGCGGTGGAGGAGGCGGCGCCGGCCGACAGCCCCATGGCCTCGAAGGGGCCCTGGAGCAGGGCGGCGATCGACGGCTTGGAGATCATGCCGATGACCAGGCCGGTCACGGTGATGCCGAGCTGGGCGCCGGACAGCTGGAACGTCAGGCTGCGCACGGCCGCGAGGGCGCTCTCGGCTCCGCGCTCGCCGCGCTCGACGGCTTGGTCGAGCTCGCTGCGCTCGACGGTGGTCAGCGAGAACTCCGCCGCTACGAAGACTCCGCAGGCAAGGCAGAGCAGCAGCGCCACGAGGAGCAGGAGCACTTCGGTCATCGGTCGGTCACCTCCGTTCCATGATCAGTCAGGAGGAGGGGTATCGCGCGATGTCGGGTACTGGGGGGCTCGCCCATGGACGGACGCTCACACCTTTCGATCGGGTCGGTCGACTTGCTGTCACAAGAGTAAAGGACGAGCAAAGAGAACGGATCATTCATTTGGCGGAGCGCACCCGGATGATGGGATCCGGACATGAACGATCTTCACGTCGGTCCTGCGTCGGCCGCCGATCTCACCGCCGTGCTCGACTTCTGGAAGACCGCTGCCGAGGGAACGAGTATCAGCGACGACCTCGCCGGGGTCGAGCAGCTCCACGCCCGCGATCCGCACGCCCTGCTGCACGCCCGGCGCGAAGGCGAACTGGTCGGCACCGTGATCGCCGGCTTCGACGGGTGGCGCTGCCACCTCTACCGGCTCGCGGTCCACCCGGCCCACCGCCGCCAGGGCATCGGATCGGCGCTGCTGGCCGCCGCGGAGGAGCGCTTCGAGGCGCTCGGCGGACGGCGTGCGGACGCGATGGTGCTGGACCGCAACGAGCAGGCGCACGGGGCGTGGGACGCGGCCGGCTACCACCGCCAGGACATCTGGACGCGCTGGGTCAAGCCGCTGGGCGGCTGAGGCCCGCCGGGCGCCGGGCACCCCCTAAGCGGGACCGCGGCGGGCGGAACCGATCACGCAGTACGAGGTGGGGAGGGCCGGTCCGCGCTCGGGCAGCCGGAAACTGCGGTACGAGACGAACCGGAATCCGGCGGCCTCGATCGCGGCGGCCGGGTCCCGGGAGGTGTGGCACCCGCCGAAGAGGTGCGGCCACACGGTCCGGTCCAGCGTGCGCTGGACGGCGGCCATGCCGCGGGTGGGCGCCCGGCCGTGCTCGAAGAAGCGGAGCTCGGCGTCGGGGCGCAGCACCCGGTGGAGCTCCGCGAGCGAGCGGGGCAGGTCCCGTACGGTGCACAGCACGAGCGAGGCGACGGCGGCGTCGAAGGCCTCGCTCTTGACCGGGAGGGCCTCGGCGACACCCGGCACGACGTCGACGGGTACCTCGGCGCGCAGGGCGGCGTCGGCCGCTAGCCGGCGCAGCCTCCGCTCCGGTTCGACGGCGACGACCTCGGAGACGGCGCGCGGGTAGTGGGCGAAGTTGAGCCCGTTGCCGGCGCCGATCTCGATGACCCGGCCGGACACCCCGTGCAGCAGCTCGCTGCGGAGGGCGGCGATACCTCCGCGGGTGTCGGCGGCGGTGCTGAACCGGGCGTAGAACCGGGCGAAGAGCGGGTGGTCGACGGAGTCCGGGTTTTGGTGCGGCGTGGCCATGGCGGGTCTCCGGGGCGGGGTGGCGGCGGATGCGGTTTCCCTGCCGGGCTGTTCCCCGTCCGGGCGGCCCGCAAAACCGGCGCCGCCGGGCGGGACCGGCTTCCGCGGCCCGTCCTCCGCCTCCCGCGGCCCGCCGCCCGCCGCCGGGGCGCTCGCCAGGGACGGCTGTCCGCGTCCGGATTGAGTACGCGTACTCAGGAGCCCGGGACCTGCGGTGGAGACAATCGGGTGATCCGCCCCGCCCGCCGGGGCCGGCCCAGGGAAAGTGGAGACCCCGTGACCTTCCGTACCACCCCCGCCGGAGCCGTGCTGCTCGCGGCAGGACTGCTCGCACTGACCGCCTGCGGCACCACGGTGTCCGGGAGCGGCGCGGCTGCGGACCCGTCCCCGGTGCCTTCGCCCGTCCGGACCCCGGACTACGCCGCCGAGGCGGCGGCCGCGGTGGCCCGCCACGACAAGCTCTTCCCCGAGGTGGCCGAGCTGTGCGAGGGCAGGGCGAGTGCGGCCCCGGCCGGGTCGGCCGCGCCCGGTGAACTGCCCACGGACCCCGAGGCGCGCAAGTACGCGGAGAACCACGCGTACAAGAACGAGGCCGCGCTCACGCCTGCGACCAAGTGCCGGGGCGACGCGCACGCCGCGCGGATCAAGAAGGCGCTGGGCGGCGACGACGGGAAGGGCGCACCGAAGTCGAAGGAGGAGCTCAGCGGGCTCCTGACCGGGATGGGCTACAAGCTGGAGGGCGGAGGCGTGTACGCATCGAGCACGGGCAACCTCTCGTTCGTCCTGTCGGTTCCGGAGAGCGGGCCGTGCGTGACGGGCCATCTGACCCCGCCGATCAGCGTGAAGGCCCACGGGGTCTACATGGAGGGCGGCTGCAACGAGCCCCGCGGCGGCCACTGAACGCACCGTGGACGCAAGCCCGGCGGGCCGGGTGGCACCGCCGGGCCGATGAGTCCGGATCCGCGATCAGGGCTGCCAGGTCGTCAGGAACGACTCCGGCGACCACGTGCCCGCCAGGGCGGGGGACAGCCAGGTGGGGGCCGCCGTGCGGAAGGACTCCGGGGCCAGGGACCCCGAAGCCTCCGGGACGGCGCCCAGCAGCGGGAGCCCCGAGGACGACGGGAGGTCCGCCAGGTTGCAGCGGCAGGCCAGGTCCGGCTCGGCCGGCCAGCTGCCGATGACCACGCCCAGGGCCTCCAGCTCCCGGGCCCGGAGGGCCTCGGCCGTCAGGGTCGTGGAGTTGAGGGTGCCGAGGGCCGCCGGGGCGACCACCAGCACCGGGGCGCCGAGGAGCCGGGCCGCATCGGCCAGCGTGTGGCCCTCCTCGTCGAAGCGGACCAGGAGGCCGCCCGCGCCCTCCACCAGGACCAGGTCGTGGGACCGGGCGAGCCGGCTCGCCGCCTCCGCGACGGCGCTCGGCGAGACCGTGGGCAGGCCCGCGCGGCGGGCCGCCGTGTCGGGGGCCAAGGGCTCCGGGTAGCGGGCCAGTTCCACCGCCGTGACCGTGGGGCCGGCCAGGCGGACGGCCTCCGCCGCGTCGCCCGGCTCGGTCGCGTCCACGCCGGTCTGTGCGGGCTTGAGGACCGCCACCGAGCGGCCCGCCGCGACCGCGGCCGCCGCGATCGCCGACGTGACCACCGTCTTGCCGATCTCCGTGCCCGTGCCCGAGACCATGAGTACCGTCATGTCAGCCCTCCGCCGCCGCCGCGCACACCGCGCGGCAGATGCGGGCCACGTCGCCGTCGCCCGTGACGAACGGCGGCATCACGTAGATCAGGTCCCTGAACGGGCGCACCCACACGCCTTCGCGGACCGCTGCCCGGGTCGCCGCGGCCACGTCGACCTCGTGGGTCAGCTGGACCACGCCGATCGCGCCCAGGACGCGTACGTCCCGTACACCGGGCAGGTCACGCGCCGGGGCCAGGCCCTCCTCGAGCCCTGCCTCGATGCGCTTGACCTCTCGCTGCCAGTCCTGGCCGAGCAGCAGGTCGATCGAGGCCAGTGCCACGGCCGTGGCGAGCGGGTTGCCCATGAACGTCGGCCCGTGCGCGAGGACCGGGACGGCGCCCCGGGAGATCCCGTCCGCCACCCGCTCCGTGCACAAGGTGGCCGCCAGCGTGAGGTAGCCGCCGGTCAGGGACTTGCCGAGGCACATCACGTCCGGGGCCATCCCCGCGTGGTCCGCCGCGAACAGGGCGCCGGTGCGGCCGAAGCCCGTCGCGATCTCGTCCAGGATGAGCAGGACGTCGTACTCGTCGCACAGTTCGCGCAGCACCCGCAGGTAGCCCGGGTTGTGGAAGCGCATGCCGCCCGCGCCCTGGACCACCGGTTCCACGATCACCGCGGCCAGCTCGTCCGCGTGAGCGGAGAGCAGGGAGCGCAGGTGGTCGACGTACGCGGGGTCCACGGGCGCGTCGAAGCCGCTCGGCGGCACGTCGGCGAAGAGCTGGCGCGGCAGGATCCCCGACCAGAGCTCGTGCATGCCGCCCTCGGGGTCGCAGACCGCCATCGGCGTCCACGTGTCCCCGTGGTACCCGCCGCGCCAGGTCATCAGCCTGGTCTTGCCGGGCCGGCCGGTGGAACGCCAGTACTGGAGGCACATCTTCACCGCGACCTCGACCGAGACCGAGCCCGAGTCGGCGAGGAAGACGTGCTCCAGGCCGGGCGGGGTGATCTCGACCAGCCGGGCGGCCAGCCGGACGGCGGGCTCGTGGGTGAGCCCGCCGAACATCACGTGGGACATGCGGCCGAGCTGGTCGGTCACGGCCTCGTTCAGTACCGGGTGGTTGTAGCCGTGGATCGCCGACCACCAGGAGGACATGCCGTCGACCAGCTCGTCCTGTCCCTGGGAGGGTTCGGCCAGCCGCAGCCGGACGCCCGAGGCGCAGGAGACGACCATCGGCTCCTGCCGACCGGGCATGGGGCCGTACGGGTGCCAGACGTGCTGCCGGTCCAGCGCGAGCAGTTCCGCGGCCGGCATCGCGTGGTGCTGGTCAGGCATTGGGCGCGAGGTCCGTTCCCGCGCCCCGCCGGCGGACCGCCACCAGGTCCGGACGGACCTCGCCGGCCGGAGCCTGGGCAGGAGCCCCGGCGGGCACGGGAGCCGACGCCGCGACCGGCGCCTGCGCCGGGACGGCCTCGTGGCCCGAGCAGCCGCCGCACGCCGAACCGCAGCCCGCCTCGGCCGCCGAGGAGCCGCACGGGCCCTGACCGGCCGCGGCCCTGGCCGCAGCCAACGCGTCCGCGCGGTGCGCCGGCAGGGTCGTCGTACCGGCGCCCTCCACCTCGAAACCGGCGTCCGCGATCATGTCGAGGTCGGCCTGGCCGGCCTGGCCCTCACTGGTGAGGTAGTCGCCGAGGAAGATGGAGTTGGCGATGTTCAGCGCGAGCGGCTGCATCGAGCGCAGGTGCACCTCGCGGCCGCCGGCGATCCGGACCTCCACGTCGGGGCAGACGAACCGGACCATCGCCAGGATCCGCAGGCAGCGCTGCGGGGTGAGGTTCCACTCCTTGGCCAGCGGGGTGCCCTCGAAGGGGATCAGGAAGTTCACCGGCACCGAGTCGGAGTCCAGCTCGCGCAGCGAGTAGACGACGTCGACCAGGTCCTCGTCGCTCTCGCCCATGCCCGCGATCAGGCCGGAGCAGGCCGACAGGCCCGCCGCGTGCGCCTTCTGCACGGTGTCGACCCGGTCCGCGTAGGTGTGGGTCTTGGTGATCTGGCCGTACGTGGCCTCGGACGTGTTCAGGTTGTGGTTGTAGGCATCGGCGCCCGCGTCCTTCAGGCGCTCGGCCTGGCCGTCGGAGAGCAGGCCGAGGCACGCGCACACCTCGACGCCCTCGTTCTGCTCCTTGATCGCCTCGATCGTCTTGCCGACCCGGTCCACGTCGCGGTCCGTCGGGCCGCGCCCGCTCGCCACGAGGCACACGCGCTTCGCGCCGCCCGCGACGCCGGCCGCGGCGGCCTGCGAGGCCTCGTCCGGCTTGAGCCACGTGTACTTGAGGATCTCCGCCTTCGATCCCAGTCGCTGGGAGCAGTAGGAGCAGTCTTCCGGGCAGAGCCCGGACTTCAGGTTGACCAGGTAGTTCAGCTTGACCCGACGCCCGAACCACTGGCGGCGCACCTTGCCGGCCGCGGCCACCACGTCGAGCAGTTCGTCGTCAGAGGTCGCCAGTACGGCGAGCGCCTCTTCGCGGGTCGGCAGCTCGCGCCGCAGCCCCTTGTCCACCAGGGTGTTCAGCAGGTCCATGACGCCGATCCTGGACCACACGACCACTCCCGGCCAAGGAGAGATCGCACAACATGGCCGGAACAGAGTGTGTGTATCGCCACACCTGGCACTCGGGTGACGGCCGTTAGGGTCAGGCACGTCTGTGGACAGCCGACAAAACACGAGGACCCGCCGATGCCCCAGCACAGCCCCGAGCCCGATGACGTGTTCGCCTGGATCGACGACGCGGAGCGGGCCCGTGAGAAGGCCGGGCTCGTCCGGACGCTGCGCCCCCGCCCGGCCTCCTCGCCGCTGCTGGACCTCGCGAGCAACGACTACCTCGGCCTGTCCCGGCACCCCGAGATCGTGCGCGGCGCGCGCGAGGCGGCCGAGCGGTGGGGCGCGGGGGCCACGGGGTCACGCCTGGTGACCGGGACGACCGAGCTCCATGCGGAGCTCGAGCGGGAGCTCGCGGCCTTCTGCGGGTTCGAGGCCGCGCTCGTCCTGTCCTCCGGTTACGCCGCCAACCTGGCGGCCGTCACCGCGCTCAGCGACCGGGGCACCCTGGTCGTGTCCGACGCCGGCAACCACGCCTCGATCGTCGACGGCTGCCGGCTCTCCCGTGCCGGGACCGAGGTGATCCCGCACTCCGACCCGGAGGCCGCGCGCAAGACGCTCGCCACGCACGAGGGCAGGGCGCTGCTGGTCAGCGACTCGGTGTTCTCCGTGGACGGGGACGCCGCCCCGCTCGCCGCGTACGCGGCCGCCTGCCGGGAGCAGGGCGCGGCCTTGGTCGTGGACGACGCCCACGGGCTCGGCGTACTGGGGGAGGGCGGCCGCGGAGCCCTGCACGCCGCCGGACTCGCGGGCGCGCCCGGGGTGGTCGCCACCCTCACGCTCTCGAAGTCCCTGGGCAGCCAGGGCGGAGCGGTGCTCGGTCCGGCCAAGGTGATCCGGCACCTCGTCAACACGGCGCGGACCTTCATCTTCGACACCGGGCTGGCACCGGCCGCCGCGGGTGCGGCGCTGGCGAGCCTGCGCCTGCTCCAGCGGGAACCGGAGCGCGCCGGCCGGGCCCGCGAGGTGGCCGACCGGCTGTACGGGCGGCTCACCGCGTCCGGCCTGACCGCGGCCCGGCCGGACGCGGCCGTGGTGTCGGTACGGGCCCCGTCGGCTTCGGCGGCACTGCGCTGGGCCGCCGACTGCCGCGAGGCAGGTCTGTCCGTGGGGTGCTTCCGTCCGCCGTCGGTGCCGGACGGCATCTCCCGGCTGCGGCTGACCGCACGGGCCGATCTCACGGGGGACGAGATCGACCGGGCCGTCGAGACGATCCTGGGGACCGCCCCGGCCGGAGCCACGGACCGCTAGGGCAGCGTCACGCGAGCACGTCCGCCCGTACAGATGCGAGGAAGCCGTCCCAGGCCGGCCCGGTGAAGAGCACGGCCGGGCCGTCCGTCCGCTTGGAGTCGCGGACGGCCAGCAGGCCGCTGCCGCTGAGGACGGCCGTTTCCACGCAGTTGTTCATTCCGGTGCTGCGGCTGCTCCGCCGCCACCGCGCGCTGATCAGAAGTCCGCTGGTGGAGAGGGGGGTTGCGGACACGGGGGTGCCTCCTTACGCGTCGTCAGCGAGTGAGCTGATGAGATCCGACGAGTCCTGGGGCGGGAGGGCGTGCGCCTGGATGGTGCGGAATGCGGCGCTGTACGCCTCGAGGTCTTCCTTCCGCTCCAGATAGAGGCTACTCGTCAAATGGTCGAGTACCACCACATCCAGATCGGCGATGTTCGGAAATGAGAAAATAACGAACGGTCCGGTCAGGCCGAGATGACCCCCCACGCTGAACGGAAGTACCTGCAACCGCACTTGGGGCAGCCGGGACACCTGCGCCAGATGCCGCAATTGCGCCGCCATCACCCCGGGGCCGCCGATCTGCCGCCGCAGCACGGCCTCGTCCAGTACAGCGCTCAGCTCCAGCGGGGGATCGGCCCGCAGCACCGACTGCCGGGCCAGCCGCACGTCGACCAGCGCGTCGACCTTGGGTTCCGGCAGCCCGCCGAGCGCGGCCCGGGTGACCGCCCGCGCGTACTCCGGGGTCTGCAGCAGTCCGGGCACCACGGAGAGTTCGACCGTACGGGCCGAGCGGGCGCCCGCCTCCAGGCTGATGAAATCCCGGTACTCCTGGGGCAGCAGCCCCCGGTAGTCGTGCCACCACTGGCGGCCGCGCACGGTGTCCCCGCCCGGCCCGGGGCCCGCCGCCGAGGCCGACAGGGCCTCCAGCAGTGCCCGTTGCTCGGGGCTGACGACCTCTGCGTAGACATCGAGGAGGAGGTGGATGTCCTCCGGTTTCACGCCACTGCGCCCTGTCTCGATGCGGCTGATTTTCGACTGGTGCCACCCCGCGATCCGGGCCGCCTCACCACTGGTGAGTCCGGTCCGGTCGCGCAGCGCGCGCAGTTCCTCGCCGAGCTTGCGCCGACGCACCGCGGGACCGTGCTGCATACCCGCCTCCTTCCACCGGCACAGCTCGCACCAGTCTGCCGTCCAAATACGCTCTTCCGTAGCAGAGTTCACTGCATTGAGCGACAGATATATGCATATCTTGGGGGAACGGCAGCACCGGCGGGACGATGGGTGGCACTCTGGCGTCCAGCACAGATCCGGGGTTTCGCCCCGGTGGGAAAGGGACCGTCGCCATGGCAGATCACCAGGAAGCATCCGTCACTCTGCCGAGCGATCCCGCCTCGGTCGCGACAGCCCGCCGCTACGTCGCGGAGGTGCTCGGCGAATGGGGACTGCCCGACGAGGCCGACACCGCGGACAGTGTCCGGCTGATCGTCTCGGAGCTCGCCACCAACGCTGTGCAGCACACCTTCGGCCAGTCGCCCACCTTCACCGTGGACATCCGCCTCGAGCGCGGGGAATGGCTCCGCGTCGGGGTGACCGACAGCCACCCGCGCTGGCCCAGGCGCCTCCCGGCCGCCGTCCAGCAGGACAACGGCCGGGGGATGGTGATCATCCGCTGGCTCACCGCCGAAGCGGGTGGCCGGCTCGCCGTCAGCCCCACCGAGGACGGCGGCAAGACCGTCTGGATCGCCCTGCCCTGGCCCGTCGGGGCTCCCGCGAAGAGCGTCACCGGCTGTTGAGCCGCGCTCAGGCCTGCCCGCGCTCCGCGGCGCTGCGCTCGATGCACAGTTCGTTGCCCTCCGGGTCGGCGAGCACGGTCCAGCCGGAGCCGTCCTCCCGGCGCCGGTCGTCGACCAGCTTCGCCCCGAGCCCGATGAGCCGCTCGACGGTCTCGTCCCGGGTGCCGGTGGGCGGCTGGATGTCCAGGTGGACCCGGTTCTTGACGGACTTGGCGTCCGGTACGCGGATGAACAGCAGCCCGGGGA
Source organism: Streptomyces sp. NBC_01296 (assembly GCF_035984415.1). Taxonomy (NCBI): domain Bacteria; kingdom Bacillati; phylum Actinomycetota; class Actinomycetes; order Kitasatosporales; family Streptomycetaceae; genus Streptomyces; species Streptomyces sp. NBC_01296. Next base: position 7,109,978 of record NZ_CP130720.1, read on the forward strand.
CCCCGGGCTGCGCCGGGTCCAGCAGGATCTCGTCGTCACCCTCCTCGTCGTCCGGGTGGATCGGGAAGCCGGTCACGGCGGACCAGAACTCGGCGGTCTTGTAGGGCTCGAGCGAGTCGAAGGTGATGTGGCGGACCGGGTTGACGAACATGCCTCTCCTCTGTGGCGGGTCCTGCGGCGGTGACCGGGGACCGTCGGTCCGGCCCGTATACGGGACCGGCGGTGGGCGGCCCGGGAGTTGAACCGGGTGCCTGCCCGAAACGTGGGTTCACGCGGCGGAAAAGCGCGGCGCCTAGCGTGTCGGCCACGGGCTTCCGTCAATGATCACCCATCCGCGGGTAAAGCGGCGGTGCTCGGGGCGGAAAGCCTTTCTCTGCGTTGGGCAAGACATGCTTGGCTCGGATATGCGCAGGTCAACAAAGTGTTGAAGGCCGTTAGGGTCGGCCCGGCGCGACGTCGATCTTGTCCTGGAAGCTTGGTGACTTACGAGTGCAACTGACACCGCACGAGCAGGAACGACTACTCATCCACGTGGCCGCCGACGTGGCCGAGAAGCGCAGGGCGCGCGGGGTACTCCTCAACCACCCCGAAGCGGTCGCCCTGATCACCTCGCACATCCTCGAAGGGGCCCGCGACGGGCGGACCGTGGCCGAGCTCATGGCCTCCGGCCGCACCGTGCTCGGCCGCGCCGACGTGATGGAGGGGATCCCCGAGATGATCCACGACGTCCAGGTCGAGGCGACCTTCCCGGACGGCACGAAGCTCGTCACCGTCCACGACCCGATCGTCTGAAGGGGAGTACCCGCATGATCCCCGGCGAAATCGTCCACGGGGACGGCCCGGTGCGCCTCAACGAGGGCCGTCCCGTTACCCGCCTCACCGTGCTCAACGCCGCCGACCGGCCCGTCCAGGTCGGCTCCCACTACCACTTCGCCGAGGCCAACCCCGGCCTCGACTTCGACCGCCGGGCCGCCCGCGGCCTGCGGCTCAACGTCGCCGCCGGCACCGCCGTGCGCTTCGAGCCGGGCATCCCGGTCGCCGTGGAACTCGTACCGCTGGGCGGGCTGCGCACCGTACCGGGCCTGCGCGGCGAGACCGGAGGGCCGCTCGATGGCTGAGCTCGACCGCAGGGCGTACGCCGACCTCTTCGGACCGACTGCCGGCGACCGGATCCGGCTCGCGGACACCGACCTCTTCGTCGAGATCGAGCAGGATCTCAGCGGCGGCCCCGGACGCTCCGGCGACGAGGCCGTGTTCGGCGGCGGCAAGGTGATCCGCGAGTCCATGGGACAGGCCCGCACCACCCGCGCCGAGGGCGCCCCCGACACCGTGATCACCGGAGTCGTCGTCCTCGACCACTGGGGCATCGTCAAGGCCGACATCGGCATCCGCGACGGCCGCATCTGCGGCATCGGCAAGGCCGGCAACCCCGACACGATGGACGGGGTGGATCCCGCACTCGTGATCGGCCCCGAGACCGAGATCATCGCGGGCAACGGGAAGATCGTCACGGCGGGCGCCATCGACGCCCACGTGCACTTCATCTCCCCGACCGTCATCGACGAGGCCCTCGCCTCCGGCATCACCACCCTCGTCGGCGGCGGCACCGGACCCGCCGAGGGCACCAAGGCCACCACCGTCACCCCCGGCCCCTGGCACCTCGCCCGGATGTTCGCGGCCCTGGAGTCCTACCCCGTCAACATCGGCCTGCTGGGCAAGGGCAACACCATGTCCCGCGAGGCCATGCACTCCCAGCTGCGCGGCGGCGCCCTCGGGTTCAAGATCCACGAGGACTGGGGGTCCACCCCCGCCGTCATCGACGCCTGCCTGAGCGTCTGCGACGAGACCGGCGCCCAGGTCGCCATCCACACCGACACCCTGAACGAAGCAGGATTCGTCGGCGACACCCTCGCCGCCATCGCCGGGCGGACCATCCACTCGTACCACACCGAGGGCGCGGGCGGCGGGCACGCACCCGACATCATCACCGTGGTCTCCGAGCCGAACATCCTGCCCAGCTCCACCAACCCGACCCGGCCGCACACCGTCAACACCATCGACGAACACCTCGACATGCTGATGGTCTGCCACCACCTCAACCCGGCCGTCCCCGAGGACCTCGCGTTCGCCGAGTCCCGGATCCGGCCCTCGACCATCGCCGCCGAAGACGTCCTGCACGACCTCGGCGCCATCTCCATCATCTCCTCCGACGCCCAGGCCATGGGCCGCGTCGGCGAGGTCGTCCTGCGCACCTGGCAGACCGCCCACGTGATGAAGAAGCGGCGCGGCTTCCTGCCCGGCGACGGACCCGCCGACAACCACCGCGCCCGCCGCTATGTAGCGAAGTACACGATCAACCCCGCCGTGGCCCAGGGCCTCGCGCGCGAGATCGGCTCGGTGGAGACCGGCAAGCTCGCCGACCTGGTGCTGTGGACTCCGGCCTTCTTCGGGGTCAAGCCCGAGGTGGTCATCAAGGGTGGCCAGATCGCGTACGCCCAGATGGGTGATGCGAACGCCTCCATCCCCACCCCGCAGCCGGTGCTGCCCCGCCCGATGTTCGGCAGCCACGGCCGGGCCCCCGGGCTGAACTCGGTCAACTTCACCGCGCAGGCCGCGCTCGACGACGCGCTGCCCGAACGGCTCGGACTCGGCAAGCAGTTCGTGGCCATAGAGAACACCCGCAAGGTGAGCAAGGCGGACATGCGCAACAACGACGCCATGCCGAGGGTCGAGGTCGACGCCGACACCTTCACGGTCACCATCGACGGGGAGGCCGTGGAACCCGCGCCCGCGGCGGAACTGCCCATGGCCCAGCGCTACTTCCTCTTCTGACATGGCGCCTCTCGCGACGGGCACGGCCCGATGAGCCTCGCCGCACTGCTCGTACTCGCCGACGGCCGCTTCCCCGCCGGCGGGCACGCCCACTCCGGCGGGGCCGAGGCTGCCTGCAAGGCCGGCCGGATCCACGACGCCTCCACCCTCGAGGAGTTCTGCCGCGGCCGACTGCACACGGCCGGACTCGTCGCCGCCGCACTCGCCGCGGCCGCGGCCCTCGGGCTCGACCCGGCGGTCCTCGACACCGCCGCCGATGCCCGCACCCCGTCGCCCGCGCTGCGCACCGCGGCGCGGCGGCTGGGCCGGCAGCTGCTGCGGGCCGCCCGGGCCACCTGGCCCGCCGCCGAACTCGACGCGCTCGCCGCGGCCTTCCCGCGCGGGGCGCACCAGCCGGTGGTGCTCGGGCTCACCGCCCGGGCGGCCGGGCTCGGGCCGCTGGACGCCGCGCACGTGGCGGCGTACGAGAGCGTCGGCGGACCGGCCACCGCGACCGTGCGGCTGCTCGGCCTGGACCCCTTCGAGGCGAGCGGGGTCCTGGCCCGCCTCGCCCCCGAGCTCGACGCCGTCGCCGCGCAGGCCGCGCAGGCCGCGCACCGGGCCCGGTCGCAGGGCCCGGACGCGCTGCCCGCGGCCTCCTCGCCACTGCTGGACATCGCGGCGGAGAGCCATGCCGGCTGGCCGGTACGGCTCTTCGCCTCGTGACCGCCCCCTCACCGCTTCCCGACCGGCTCCACGATTCCCTCCGGAGACCCCCATGCACCTCGACCACGGCGTGACCTACCCCCAGCGCCACACCCACAGCGCCGCGCCGGCACGGGCCGACGGCTCGCGCCGCGCCCTGCGGATCGGCCTCGGCGGACCCGTCGGCTCCGGCAAGACGGCCACCGTCGCCGCCCTCTGCCGCGCCCTGCGCACCGAGCTGTCGATGGCCGTCGTCACCAACGACATCTACACGCGGGAGGACGCCGAGTTCCTGCTCCGCGAGGCCGTCCTGCCGCCCGAGCGGATCAGCGCGGTGGAGACCGGTGCCTGCCCGCACACCGCCATCCGCGACGACATCTCCGCCAACCTCGAGGCGGTCGAGGAACTGGAGGAGACGGTCGGCCCGCTCGACCTGATCCTCGTCGAGTCCGGCGGCGACAACCTCACCGCCACCTTCTCCCGCGGCCTCGTCGACGCCCAGATCTTCGTCATCGACGTGGCGGGCGGCGACGACATCCCGCGCAAGGGCGGCCCCGGCGTCACCACCGCCGACCTGCTCGTCGTCAACAAGACCGACCTCGCCCCCTACGTGGGCTCCGACCTGGACCGGATGGCCCGCGACGCCGCCGAGCAGCGCGGTGAACTCCCCGTCGCCTTCCAGTCGCTGCGCGCCGAGGACGGCGTGGCGCCGGTGGCCGCATGGGTGCGCGAGCGGATCGCCGCCTGGGCCGCGCGGTGAGCCCTACGGCGGCCCCCGCGCCTCCCGCCGCCGCGCCGGCCCCGGCTGCGGCCCCCGCCCCGCATGCCTCCGCCGCACCCGCTCCCGGGCCCGCCCTCGCTCCGGCCGGCGTACGGGCCACCGCCCGGATCTCCGCCGTCGCCGACGGCCGCGGCGGTACCGCCCTGCCACTGCTGGCCGGTGAGGGTCCGCTCGCGCTGCGCCGCACCCGGGGCACGGCCGCCGAGGCCGGCGTGATGCTGGTCGGCGCGATGAGCGCCCCGCTCGGCGGGGACCACCTCAGGGTGGAGGCCGCCGCCGGCCCCGGTGCCCGTCTCGCCCTGGCCTCGGCGGCGGCCACCCTGGCGCTGCCCGGCCGCGGTGGTGAGCCCGCGCGGTACGACGTACGGCTGACCTTGGCCGAGGACGCGGCCGTACGGTGGCTGCCGGAGCCGCTGGTTTCCGTACGCGGCAGTGACCTGCGGGTGCACACCCGGGCCGAACTCGCTCCCACGGCCCGGCTGCTGCTGCGCGAGGAGCAGGTGCTGGGCCGGACGGGGGAGGAGCCGGGCCTGCTGCGCAGCAGGCTCGCCGTGATCCGGGGCGGGACCCCGCTGCTGGACCAGGAGCTGGCCTGCGGTTCGGGGGCGCCCGGCGGCTGGGACGGGCCGGCGGGGCTGGCGGGCCACCGGGCGCTCGGTCAGCTGCTGGTCGTGGACCCGGCATTCGCCGCGTCGCCGCCGGCCGCCGCGGTGCTGGGGGAGTTCGCGGCCGTCACTCCGCTGGCCGGTCCCGCCGTCCTCGTGACGGCTCTGGCACCGGACGCGCTGCGGCTGCGCGAGGTACTCGACGCGGCGTGGCGCACATACGGCTGGTGACTGCTGAGCAAACCTGGGACGAATGCGACACCGCTCAGCGGTACACGCCTTTCCGGTTATCGGGTTGGCAAAGAACGCGACCTTGGTCTGTTGTCAGGTGTAGGTCAGACGAAAGGATCCAGCTGCAGAGACCGACTGCACCCGACCAACCCGGCCTCCTCCGGCCGGGCCTGACGCAGGGGGAACAACCACGTGATACGCACTGCAGCGCTGGGGAGCGCTGCCACTCTGATCACCGGAGCGCTGGCCGCGGGCCTGCTGCTGGCCCCGCCGGCCGCAGCGGCTTCGTCCACCCAGAACTCCCCGCTCCCGGAGGCGCTGGGCGTCCAGCTCGCCGCGGCCCGCGCCGCAGCCACCGGTGTCGAGTGGAAGGACTGCCCCGCCGACTGGGGCTTCGAGGCCCCGATCCAGTGTGGCTTCGTCAAGGTCCCGCTCGACTACTCGAAGCCGTTCGGCAAGACGATCGACCTCGCGGTCGACCGCGCCGTCAGCACCGGCACCAAGCAGGAGCGCCAGGGCGCGCTCCTCTACAACCCGGGCGGCCCCGGCGGTTCCGGCATGCGCTTCCCGCGCCGGGTCACCACCAAGTCCCCGCTCTGGGTCAACACCTCCAAGGCCTACGACTTCGTGGGCTTCGACCCCCGCGGTGTCGGCCACTCGGCGCCCATCTCCTGCATCGACCCGCAGGAGTTCGTCAAGGCTCCCAAGGCCGACCCGGTCCCGGACACCAAGGCCGACAAGAACGCCCAGCGCAAGCTCGCCGCGGAATACGCGGACGGCTGCAAGGAGCGCAGCGGCGACATGCTGCCGTACATGACCACGCCGAACATCGCGCGTGACCTGGACGTCATCCGTGCCGCCCTCGGCGAGAAGAAGCTGAACTTCATCGGCGTCTCCTACGGCACCTACATCGGCGGGGTCTACGCGACCCTGTTCCCGACCCACGTGCGCCGCATGATCGTCGACAGCGTCGTCAACCCGGCGCAGGAGAACATCTGGTACGAGGCGAACCTCGAGCAGGACGTCGCCTTCCAGATGCGCTGGAACGACTGGCAGGACTGGGTCGCCAAGAACGACAACGTCTTCCACATCGGCGACACCCGCGCCAAGGTCGAGGCCAAGTGGCAGGAGCTGCGCGCCAAGGCCAAGGCCAACCCGCTCGGAGGGGTCGTCGGCCCGGCCGAGCTCATCGGCTTCTTCCAGGGCGCCCCGTACTACGACTCCTCCTGGGTGCCCGTCGCCCAGGCGTTCAGCGCGTACGTGGCCGGTGACGAGAAGCCGCTGATCGAGGCGATCTCCCCGGACATGTCCGACATCAAGGGCAACATCGCCTCGGAGAACGGCAACGCGGTGTACACCGCGGTCGAGTGCGCCGACGCCAAGTGGCCGACCAGCTGGGCCAAGTGGGACAAGGACAACAGCAAGCTGCACGAGAAGTACCCGTTCCTGACCTGGTCCAACGCGTGGATGAACCTGCCCTGCGCGACCTGGAAGTCCAAGCAGAGCAAGCCGATCGAGGTCGGTGCCAAGCACGGCCTGGCCCCGGTCCTGATCGTCCAGTCCGAGCGTGACGCGGCCACGCCGTACGAGGGTGGCGTCGAGCTGCACCGCCGCCTCGCCGGCTCGCGCCTGATCACCGAGCAGAACGCCGGCTCGCACGGTGTCACCAGCCTGGTGAACCCCTGCATCAACACTCGGGTGGACGCCTACCTGCTCGAGGGCAAGGTCGACGCCGCGGACGTGAAGTGCGGTCCGCACGCCACTCCGGTCGCCCCGGCCCCGGCCACCGCGAAGTCGCTCGCCACGGCCCCGGCGTCGGCCCTGCCGGCGCTGGAGGAACTGCCCGCCGTCCGCTAAGGCCGGCGGTCGCATGAAGCAGTACTGAGTGCAGTATTGAGTGCAGTACTGAGCACGGCACAGCACGGGAGAAGGCTCAGCGCGTCTTGCGCCGGGCCTTCTTCCGTGCTTCCTCCTCCTCCGCCTTGACCTCGGCGGCGTACCGGTCGACGTACTCCTGGCCGGACAGCCCGAGGACGGCGTACATGATCTCGTCGGTGACGGCCCGCAGCACGGCCCGCTCGCCCTCCAGCCCCGCGTACCGCGAGAAGTCCAGCGGCCGGCCGAAGCGGATCGTCACGCGCCGGATGTTCGGGATCTTCTGCCCGGGCGGCTGGATCTCGAAGGTGCCGACCATCGCGCACGGTACGACGGGCACCCCGGCCCCGAGCGCCATCGCGGCCACGCCCACCTTGCCCTTGTACAGCCGCCCGTCGTGGGAGCGGGTGCCCTCGGGGTAGATGCCCAGCAGCTCGCCCTTGGCCAGTACCCCGAGCCCTTCGCGCAGCGCGGCCTGTCCGGCGTCCTTGCCCGACCGGTCCACCGGGATCTGTCCGGCACTGCGGAAGAAGAACGCGGTCAGCCGCCCCTTCACCCCGGGACCGGTGAAGTACTCGGCCTTCGCGAGGAACGTGATCCGGCGTTTGAGGATGGCCGGCATCAGGAAGTGGTCGGAGAAGGACAGATGGTTGCCCGCGATGATCGCGGCCCCTTCCGGCGGGATGTTCTCCAGTCCCTCGATGCGCGGGCGGAACAGCAGCCGCAGCAGCGGACCGAGCAGCACGTGCTTGAGCAAGTGGTAGAACACCGGGGCATTTTCCCTTCACCTGGGCGTCAGGTCAGTGTGCCGTACACGGTGCAGGACGGGCAGGGGGAACCACGAAGAAGCCAGGCCAGGGGAGGGGCCGGTGAGGCTGCCGAGGCGGGTGCGGCGGTTCAGGTCTTACGGGACGCCGCCATGGCGGCGGTCAGCAGGCCGAGGACCACCCAGGCGAACCACAGCCAGCCGTTGCTGCCGAGGGCCACGGAGTACGTGGCGACGGCCACCAGAGCGGCGAAGGTCATGACGGCCATCGCCTTAACGGATCCGGTCATGCCCCATGGTCGCGCGCGAAGGTGCTCCTCCGCTACTGGCCACGCGCTTGGAGCGAGGCGAGATAGGAGTTGTACGCCTCCAGCTCCTGGTCGCCGTCGCGGTCCGCGGCCCGGTCCGCGCGCTTCGCCGCCCGCTGCTCGGAGCGGTACCACTGGTAGACCAGCGCGATCAGCACCAGCACCGACGGGATCTCGCTGAAGGCCCAGGCGATGCCGCCGCCCCACTGCTGGTCGAGCAGCGGGTCGATGCCGAGGGAGGCCGGCGGGTTCGCGTACGTCTTGATCATCGGCTCGCTCGCCATCATCACGGCGATGCCGAAGAAGGCGTGGAACGGCATCCCGGCGAAGAGCTCCAGCATCCGCATCACGTAGCCGGGGCGGTGCGGGCCCGGGTCCACGCCCATGATCGGCCAGAAGAAGATCAGGCCGACGGCCAGGAAGTGCACCATCATGCCGATGTGCCCGGCCTTGCTCTCCATGAGGAAGTCGAAGAGCGGCGTGAAGTAGAGGGCGTAGAGGCTCGCGATGAACATGGGGATGGTGAACACCGGGTGGGTGATCACCTTCATGTAGCGGCTGTGCAGCAGCATCAGCAGCAGCTCGCGCGGTCCCTTGCGGCCACGGGCGGCGGGCGGCAGCGCGCGCAGCGCCAGCGTCACCGGTGCGCCCAGCAGCAGCAGGATCGGCGAGAGCATGCTGATGACCATGTGCTGGACCATGTGCACGCTGAACATGACCATGCCGTAGTCGTTCAGCTTGGTGCACATCATGAGGGCGATGCTCAGCACGCCGGCGACGAACGCGATGGTCCGGCCCGGCGACCAGGCGTCACCGCGCCGGCGCAGCCGCACCACACCCCACAGGTACAGGCCGAGGCCCACGAGCGAGCCGATCAGGAAGAACGCGTCGAAGGAGAACTCCAGCCCGCGCCCGAGAGTGAACGGCGGCAGGTCCATGTCCATATGCATGTCCATGCCGTGACCGCTGTGATCCATCTGTTCACTCCCTTGACCCGTGGTGCCCCACCACAGTAGTGCGCCCCCGGACGCGAACTCGTCCGGGGGCGCCCCCTACGCGTGTGACGTGGAAGGGGGAAACATCACAGAACGTTCTGCGCCTCGTCGTACCGCTCCGACGGGACCGTCTTGAGGGTCTGCACGGCGTCGGCGAGCGGGACCATCTCGATCTCGGTGCCGCGCAGGGCCGTCAGCATCCCGAACTCGCCACGGTGCGCCGCCTCGACCGCGTGCCAGCCGAAGCGGGTGGCCAGGACCCGGTCGTACGCGGTGGGCGTACCGCCGCGCTGGACGTGGCCCAGGATGACCGGGCGGGCCTCCTTGCCCAGGCGCCGCTCCAGCTCGACCGCGAGCAGGTTGCCGATGCCGGCGAAGCGCTCGTGGCCGTACTGGTCGGTGCCGCCGTCCTGGAAGTCCATGGAGCCGGCGCGCGGCTTGGCGCCCTCGGCGACCACGACGATCGCGAACCGCTTGCCCGCGGAGAAGCGCTCGCCGACGATCGCCGTCAGCTCGTCGATGTCGAAGGGGCGCTCCGGGACGACGATGGCGTGAGCGCCGGCCGCCATGCCCGAGTGCAGGGCGATCCAGCCGGTGTGGCGGCCCATGACCTCCACGACCATCACGCGCTGGTGGGACTCGGCGGTGGTCTTCAGCCGGTCCAGGGCCTCGGTGGCGACCCCGACGGCGGTGTCGAAGCCGAAGGTGACGTCCGTCGAGGCGATGTCGTTGTCGATCGTCTTCGGGACGCCGACGATCGGCAGACCGGCCTGCGAGAGCAGGTTCGCGGCCTTCAGGGTGCCCTCGCCGCCGATCGGGATGATGGCGTCCAGGCCGAGGTCGGCAACGTGCCCGCGGGCCCGCTCGACGCCGTCGCGCAGGTGTGCGGGCTGTACCCGGGAGGAGCCGAGGATGGTGCCGCCGCGGGCGAGGATGCCGCCGACGGCGTCGAGGTCGAGCTTGCGGTAGTCCGCCTCCAGCAGGCCCTTCCAGCCGTCGTGGAAGCCGATGACTTCATCGCCGTGGTCGACGACGGCGCGGTGCACGACGGAGCGGATGACGGCGTTGAGACCGGGGCAGTCGCCACCGGAAGTGAGCACACCTATGCGCATGGCAGGAACAGACCTTTGCAACGTGGGCCGACGACCGGACCACGTCGTCCGGTTGGAACTACGGCCACCCTACAAGCGGTGGAGAGGTGGACCGAACCATCCTCCACATGCTGGTCGCACTTGTCGTACGAAACCACGTCGGCCCGGTTCCCCCAAGGGAAAACCGGGCCGAACACATGATTGCGGGGCCGCCCCGATGAGCGGCCCGCGCGGTGCTACGCGGGCTGCGTCGCCGCCGAGATGCGCTCGGCGCGCAGCGCCTCGTACCACCGGTCGTCGATGGGCGGCAGCGCGTTCACGTCGAGGGCCAGCTTCAGCAGCAGGTCCGCGATCTGCGGGTTGCGGGCCATCACGGGGCCGTGCATGTAGGTGCCGAAGACCGTGTCGTTGTACGCGCCCTCGGTGCCGTCGCCCGTGCCGTTGCCGCGGCCCAGCCGGGTGCGGGCGAACGGCTTGGCGGACGGGCCGAGGTGCGTGACGCCCTGGTGGTTCTCGAAGCCCGTCAGCTGCGGCAGGTTCAGGCGCGGGTCGATGTCCGCGAGGACGTCGCCGACGCACCGCTCGCCCTCGCCGCGCACGGTGACCACGTCCAGCAGGCCGAGGCCCTCCTGGCGCTCGCCCATGTCGTTGACGAACTCGTTGCCGAGGATCTGGTAGCCGGCGCAGACGGAGAAGACGATCGCCCCGTTCGAGACGGCCCGCTCCAGACCGCCGTCGCGCAGCAGGCGCTCCGCGGCGAGCCGCTGCGGGCGGTCCTCACCGCCGCCGATCAGGTAGATGTCACCCGAGGTGGGGATGGGCTGGTCGCTGCGCACGTCCACGCGCTGCACGTCCAGGCCGCGCTGGCGCGCCCGGCGCTCCACCACGAGGGCGTTGCCCTGGTCTCCGTACGTGCTCAGCAGGTCGGGGTAGACCCACACCAGACGCAGGCTGTTGTCGCTCATGCTCTTGTCCTCTATGGGTGACTAGTTGCCGACGCGGCGGCGCACGTCCTGGAAGGCGGTGTAGTTGGCGATCAGCTCGATCTGCCCGGGCGGCGCCAGCTGCACGGCCTCGTCGAGGGTCTCGCACACCCGGAAGTCCAGGCCCGCGACCTCGAGGCGGACCGCGAGGTCCAGCTTGCGGTCGCCGATCACGAAGATCGGGTGGCCGGCCAGGCGCGGGTAGTCCACGTCCCACAGCCACGAGGTGTCGGTGCCGTCGGCGCCGCGCGCGTTCACCGAAAGGATCACCGGGGTCGGCGGCGGGTCGATCAGCGAAAACGTTTCGAGCCAGCCCGCCGGGTTCTTCGCCAGCAGCAGGCGCAGCTCACGGCCCTGGAAGGTGACCACGTCGTAGCGGCCGGCGACGGCCTGCACCTGGTACATCCGCTCCAGTGCGACCTGCGGCGGGACGCCGAAGACGGCGGCCACGGCGGCCGAGGTGGCGGCGTTCGCCTTGTTGGCGCGGCCGGGCAGCTGGAGGTGGATCGGCCAGGCCGAGCCGTGCGGGTCCAGCACGTGGTCCCCGGACAGCACCCAGCTCGGGGTGGGGCGCCGGAAGCCGCACTCGCCGCAGAACCAGTCGTCGCCGGGGCGCTGCATGACACCACCGCAGGAGGGGCACGACCAGGCGTCGTCCTTCCACTCCTGGCCGGCGGCGACCCACACCACGTTCTGCGAGGAGGAGGCCGACCACACGATGAGCGGGTCGTCGCAGTTCGCGACGATGACGGCCTTGGAGCCCTGGAGCCCCTCGCGCCACTTCTCCGCGAGCATGCGGGTCTCGGCGGCGCGGTCCAGCTGGTCGCGGGAGAGGTTCAGCAGGGCGATCACCTTGGGGGTGACGTCCCGGGCCACCCCGGCGAGGTACTTCTCGTCCACCTCGATGACGCCGTACTTCGCGTCCGAGCCGCCCGCGAGGGCGGAGGTGATGCCGGCCGGCATGTTGGCGCCGAGGGCGTTGGAGACGACCGGACCGCTGGCCCGCAGGGCCTCGGCGATCAGCCGGGTCGTCGTGGTCTTGCCGTTCGTCGCGGAGACGAGGACGACGTCGAGATGCTGCGCGAGCGCTCCGAGAAGATCGGGGTCGAGTTTGAGTGCGACCTTGCCACCGATCACCGATCCGCTTCCGCGTCCCGCGGCCCGCGACACCGCCGCCGCGGCCTTGCCCGCCGTCACGGCCAGCTTGGCCCGCGGCGAAAGCGGCTCTGTGTTGCCTGCCATCGTCCCTTGTCCTCCTTGCGTCGGTCGGCCCCAGCCTATCCAGTACCGGCCGGGGCCTTGACCGCGGCGCCCCCGGGGCGCCGCAGATCTCCTCATATATTCGCCCGTCGTACGCTTACGGCCATGCGACAGCGCCCCATTCCCGGTACCACCGGCCTCGTCCGCACCATGAGCCTGCTGGGCGATCCGGTGCTCCACTCGGCCTGCGCGGAGGTCACCGCATTCGGCCCGGCCCTCGACCGGCTCATCGAGGACATGTTCGCGACGATGTACGCCGCCGAGGGCGTCGGCCTCGCCGCGAACCAGATCGGTGTCGGACAGCGGGTGTTCGTGTACGACTGCCCCGACGACGAGGACGTGCGCCACGTCGGGCACATCGTCAACCCGCGGCTGGTGGAGGCCGACGGGGACGAGTTCCGCGGCCCGGAGGGCTGTCTGTCGCTGCCGGGTCTGGAGGCCGGCACGATCCGGTACGACCGCGCGGTCGTCGAAGGGGTCACCTCCGACGGCGCGCCCGTACGGATCACCGGCACCGGGTTCTTCGCCCGCTGCCTGCAGCACGAGTGCGACCACCTCGACGGCACGGTCTACGCGGACCGGGTCACCGGGCTGCGCGCCCGGCGGCTGCGGCGGGCGATCCGCAAGGCGCCGTGGGGTGCGCGGGCCGCGGCGGCCGCGCAGAACTGAACCGGGATCCCCGGCCGGGGACCCGCTCTCTAGGGGGTGTCTTGCCGATCAGGCCGGGCTCCGATCGACAAGACGCCCCCTAGAAGCCCGGGCCGTCCAGGCGGTTGCCGGCCGTGGCCAGCCGGCCCCACAGCAGGTCGGTGAGTCCGGTGACCAACTCCGCACGCTCGCACGGGCGCTCGCCGAGCCACCAGTCGCCGGCCGCGTGCATCATGCCGACGATGCCGTGGCCCCAGATGCGGGCCAGGCGTTCGCCGCCGGGGCCGAGGTCCACGCGCTCGCCGATCACGTCGGCGAGCTCCTCGCCGAGCCGGCGCAGCAGCGGGGCCGAGTGCAGGCCCACGTCGAAGCCGCGCTCGGCGGCGTGCGAGTCCTCGGCCGGGTGCATCAGGAACCGGTACACCTGCGGGCGGGCCTCGATGGCCGTGAGATAGGTGTCGAGGGTGGACTCCACCCGGCTGCGGCGCTCGGCCGGGGCGTCGAGCGCGGCCCGCAGCGAGTCGAGCAGGGCGTCGGTGTGCCGCACGGCGAGGGCCTGGTAGAGCCCCGCCTTGTCGCCGAAGTGCCGGTAGAGGATGGGCTTGGTGATGCCTGCCTCCGCCGCGATGGCGTTCATGGAAGCCTTGGGGCCGTCCCGGAGGACGACCCGGTCGGCCGCTTCGAGCAGCTCCCGCCTGCGGCGCTCGGCCGCTCCCGGTTCGCCGGCCTTTTGAGTGGTCTCCATGATGTGTTTCTCTCCCCGCCCTTGCGATGGTGCGTGACGCCCACGCAACGTAACACCCCGCACACCCTCGCGTAGGAACCGGCCGCCCCGCAGGCGGCTCGGAGCCGACTCTGCTTGACAGTGGCTACTCGTCGGTAACAGACTGTGGCCACCGTAAGGGTTACCGCTAGTAACGCACTGGTGGATGCACAGCTGGAGGGGACATGGCGGAGTTCACCATGGAGCTCAATGACGACCAGAAGCAGGTACAGGACTGGATCCACGGCTTCGCGGCCGATGTGATCCGGCCCGCCGCCGCGGAATGGGACGAGCGCGAAGAGACTCCGTGGCCCGTCATCCAGGAGGCCGCGAAGGTCGGCATCTACTCGCTCGACTTCTACGCCCAGCAGTTCTTCGACCCTACCGGCCTCGGCATCCCGATGGCCATGGAAGAACTGTTCTGGGGCGACGCGGGCATCGCCCTGTCGATCGTGGGCACCGGGCTCGCGGCCATCGGCGTCGTCGCCAACGGCACCGAGGAGCAGATCGGGACCTGGATCCCGCAGATGTACGGCACCCCCGACGACGTGAAGGTCGCCGCCTTCTGCTCCTCCGAGCCGGACGCCGGTTCCGACGTCGGCTCGATGCGCACCCGCGCCGTATACGACCAGGCCAAGGACGAGTGGGTGCTCAACGGCACCAAGACCTGGGCGACCAACGGCGGCATCGCCAACGTCCACATCGTCGTCGCCGTCGTCGACCCCGAGCTCGGCACCAAGGGCCACGCCTCCTTCATCGTGCCGCCGAACACCCCGGGCCTGTCCCAGGGCCAGAAGTTCAAGAAGCACGGCATCCGCGCCTCGCACACCGCCGAGGTGGTCCTGGAGGACGTCCGCGTCCCCGGCTCCTGCCTGCTCGGCGGCAAGGAGAAGCTGGACGAGCGGCTCGCGCGGGCCCACGAGCGGGCCAAGGCCGGCGGCGGTGGCGAGCGCGTGAAGAACGCGGCCATGGCCACCTTCGAGGCCTCCCGCCCGGCGGTCGGCGCCATGGCTGTCGGCACCGCCCGCGCCGCGTACGAGGTCGCCCTCGACTACGCCAAGACCCGTACGCAGTTCGGCCGTCCGATCATCGACAACCAGGGCGTCGCCTTCCAGCTCGCCGACATGCGGACCTCCATCGACGCGGCCCGGCTGCTGGTGTGGCGGGCCTCCTGGATGGCGGTCGCGGGCAAGCCCTTCACCTCGGCAGAGGGCTCGATGTCGAAGCTGTTCGCGAGCGAGGTCGCCAAGAAGGTCACCGCCCAGGCGGTCCAGATCCTCGGCGGCAACGGCTTCACCCGCGAGTACCCCGTGGAGCGCATGCACCGCGACAGCGCGATCTACACGATCTTCGAGGGCACCAGCGAGATCCAGCGCCTGGTGATCGCCCGCACCCTGTCGCAGATGCCGATCCGCTAGCGCGCGACCGTGGCGGTGGCGCCCCCGGACGCCTCGCGGTGTCCGGGGGCGCCGGCCCGTCAGCGCAGCGGCGTCAGGCAGGTCAGGCTCTTCCCGTCGGCGCTGTACTCCAGGGACGCGAGGAAGTCGTGCGGGGCGCAGGTGCCGCCGGGTGCGTCCGCCGGCCGGGTGGCCCGGTACTCGGCGTTCACCGAGCCGCAGTCCGTGGTCAGCAGCTTCTGGTCGTGCCAGTCGCCCTCGTTGCGTACGCACTGCCCCGTGATCAGCGCGGGCGGCTTCTCTTCTCCGGCCGTCAGGCCGATCAGCACGAGCGTGGGCGGCGTCAGGGCGATGAGGGCGATCACCACGAGGAAGGCCAGCGCCAGCGGGCGGCGCAGCAGCGGCCTGCCCGCCTCGAGCGCGGGCCGGAAGCCGCCCGTCGGGGGAGCGAGCCTGAGGAAGGCCGCCCGCGCGCCGAGGTTCATCAGCAGGGTGACGGGCGTGATGAAGAAGGACAGCGGGCCCCACCAGCCCTGCCAGAGCGTGTCCGCGGACATCCTGCGGTACGTGGCGAGTCCGCAGTCGCGGCAGAACGGCCCCTCCTGGCGCAGGAACCGCATCAGCACGAGCATGCCCTGGTGCCCGCGTACGGTGGCCGGCGCGGCCGGCAGGCCCCCGCACAGGCGGCAGCCGTACGCGGCCTGCGGGAGCGATGGGTGGCCGTACGGGCCCGCCGGCTGCTGCGCCGCCGTGTACGGGGCGTAGGGGCCGCCCTGTTGCGGGGTGTACGGGTGGTACGGGCCGGCGCCGTGCTGCGGTGGCGGAGTGGCCACGGGTCCCTCCTCGCTCTCGCGTTGATCACCGGGCGGTCGGTGATCACGGCACCCTAGCCCGCACCTCCGCTCCCGCAGCAGCCGGGCGACGGCCCGGCGGGGCCGGGCCGTCGAACGTGATCCTGCCCACGTCCGCGCGGGCCGTGAACGGCGTTCCCGATCCGTCAACACCGACCTCGCCCGGCGGGTGGCAGGGACGTTCGGTGAACGATCCGGATACCGGGCATGAGCGCATGGTAATCGGGCATACACACCCTGAACTGGACCCCTGAAATGGGTTCCGTCCGGGGGCGGCGATCAGTAATACTCACCGCCACCGTGGATCGCGGATTCGACCGGGTGACCACCGGCCCTCCCGCCCCACTTTGCGAGGAGGTGCGCCATGTGCTCCCACCAGCCCCCCTGCCCGTCCGCCGACAGCGCCGATCACGACGCCGCCCGCACCGTGGCCTTCCATCCCGAACAGGGCTGGAGTCTGCTCTGCAATGGCCTGGTGATCTTCGACGATACCGGCGAGCTGCTCCCCGACGGCCGCGCGGTGGAACCCCGCCGCCCGGCCCTGGTCTGAGCGAGGAGGCCGCATGCGCCAGCAGCTGATCCGCAAGCCCGTCCCCAAGCCCGCACCCCGAGACCTGGACCTGCGCACGCCGTCGGGCAGACCCCTCCCGTACTGACGGGAGCCCCGACGTTATGCGGCCCCACCGGCTGGAGTTCAGCCGGTGGACGCCGCCGCCCCACCCAGGAACGCGGCCTCGTAGGCCTCGTCACCGATCGCCGCGCGGGCCTGCCGCTCGCCCCGGTCCCGCAGGGCCGTCAGCGAGGGTGAGCCCATCTGCGGCCGGCCGACCGTGCGCCACCAGGCGTGCCCGGTGCCCAGCAGCCGCGCCGCGAGCTCCCCGTCGCCCAGGGCCGCCACCGCCGCCGCGAGCAGGTCCAGTCCGAGAGCTATCCCGAACCGGTCGCCGAGCAGCCGCTTGCCCGAGAGCATCGCCCGTACGTGGCGCGCCGCCTCCCCGTGGTGGCCGAGCCCGAGCGCCGAGACCGCCAGCACGTAGTCCGCGTACGCCCGCAGCCAGCGCTCGCCCAGCTCCGCGCACGCCTCGCGCAGCCGCCGCGCCTCCTCGGCGGCCTCCTCGAAGCGTTCCAGGTCGCACAGGGCGTAGCTGGTGGCCAGCCGGCACAGGAGCCAGCCCGGGCCGCTGGTCCGGCCGCCGTGGCCGGCCCGCGCCCGGGGCCCCGCCAGCTCCAGCGCCCGTACGGGATCCCCGGGCATCAGCACCGACACCGCGGCCAGGTAGGCCGCGCGCAGCTCCGGCTCGGGATCCGCCAGCCGGGCCGCCGCGCGGGTGCACTCCGCGCCCAGCTCCCGGGCCGCGTCCATGTCCCCCTGGAGCAGGGCGGTCAGCCCGAGGGCCCACACGGCCTGGGCGTACGCGGCCCCCGTGCCCGGGGCCGTTTTCAACGCCCGTTCCAGGAAGCCCCGGCCCTCGTGGACGTGCCCGCACGAGAACCAGAAGAACCACAGGGCCCCGGCCATCTCGAGCGCGGCCGCCGGGTCGGCGCCGAGGAGGTGTTCCAGCGCCGTCCGCAGCTGCGCGTGCTCGGCGGTCATCCTGCGGTACCAGTCCACCTGGTCCGGGCTCAGCCAGCCCCGGTCGGCGGCCTGGGAGAGAGCCGCGTACCAGTGGGCGTGCCGGTCGGCGACCGTCTGCACCTCGTCGAGCTCCGTCAGCCAGTCGTGGCCGTACTCGCGGATCGTGTCCAGCATCCGGTAGCGGGCGCCCGCGCCGCGCTCCTGGCTGCGCCGCACGACGGACTTCGCGACCAGCCCCGCCAGCACCCGCTCCACCCGGGAGGCGGGCAGCGGGCCGCCCGCACACACGGTCCGGGCCGCGGCGACGTCGAAGTCCCCGGTGAAGACGGACAGCCGGGCCCACAGCAGCCGTTCCACCGGCTCGCACAGCTCGTGGCTCCAGCCGATCGCGGTCCGCATCGTCCGGTGCCGGGGCTGGAGCACCGGCCGGGTGTCGGACAGCACCGCGAAGCGGGCGCCGAGGCGCTGCGCCATCTGCTCCAGCGTCCACAGCCGCAGCCGGGCGCCGGCGAGTTCCAGGGCCAGCGGGATCCCGTCGAGGCGACGGCAGACCTCGGCCGCGAGCGCGGCCCGTTCGGGGTCCTCGAAGGCGGCCGCGGCCTGCGGGGTCGCGGCCACGGCGTGGGCGCGGAAGAGGGCGAGGGCGTCGCTGTCGGGTCCCTCGCAGGGCAGCGGGCAGACCTCGACGACCTTCTCGCAGGGGCTGCCGAGCGGTTCCCGGGAGGTGATCAGCACCGTCAGTCCGGGTGCGGACTGGAGGAGTTCGCCCACGAGATGGCGGCACTCGGCGACCATGTGCTCGCAGGTGTCGAGGACGAGGAGCAGCTCCTTGTCGGCCACCCACGCGCACAGCTCCTCGTCGAGGGGGCGGGCGGAGTGGTCGGCCAGGCCGACGGCGTGGGCGACGGTCATGGTGAGCAGGCCGGGGTCGCGCAGCGGCGAGAGCTCCACCCACCAGACCCCGTCGGGCCGGGCCTGTTCGGGGTCACCGGCGGCCCGCAGGGCGAGCCGGGACTTGCCGACGCCGCCCACCCCGGTGAGGGTGGTCAGCCTGCGGGAGCGCAACAGGCAGTGCAGGGCGGCGAGTTCGTCCTCCCGGCCGATGAAGCCCGCCGGGTCGGGCGGCAGGTTCCCCGGCAGGGCGCCGCGAGCCGGCTCGGGATCGCCGTCGGCCTCTGCGGAATCCGGCTCTTTTCTGTTGAACGCGTACTCACCGAACACGGATGTATTGTGCGCGATCTTCTTGTCCGGTAGTGACGTTCGGTCCTATTGCTGTCACGTTGCCGGTACATCGGCCGGCCGCGTCAGGACACGAGTACGATGCGCCGTTCTGCCGAGAACGCCCCCCAGTTGCCGTCGGGCAGGCGGGCGCGCAGCTTGAGCGTCCACCGGGTGCCGGCGGGCTCGGTCACCGTGAGCCGGTGCTCCACCCGGGCCGCCCCGGACGGGGGAACCGCGCCGGCACCGAATTGGATGACGGTCACGGGCCTTGCGTTGACGTGGAGTTCGTACTCGCCGGTCGGGCGGCCGGTGTCGGGGGCGGTCCAGGTCAGCGTGACGGCGCCGGGGGAGGCGGTCGCGGTGAACTCGGTCGGAGCCGTGCCCGGGCCCTGGCCGGCGGACGGCGGGGTGGTCACGTCCACCGCCGGGCCGTCGGGGGAGGAGTTGTCCGCGCCGTCGCGGGCGCGGACGGTGAAGGTGTAGACGGTGTCCGGCTGGAGGCCGGTCAGGGTGGTGGCGGTCTCGGCGGGGCCGGCCGTGTGGATCCGGATGCCGCCCTGGTAGACGTCGTACGCGGTCACGCCGGTGTCGTCGGTCGCGGCGGCCCAGGACAGGGTGGCGGCCCGGGGCCCGTCGGCCCGGCCCGTGGTGCGGGCGGGGGCGGTGGGCGGCAGGCGGTCCTCGGCCTTGGCCGCCGGGGTGGTGGCCGCGGCGGACGCGCTCGGGGCGGAGGCGTTGCCGGCGCCGTCCCGGGCCCGGACGGTGAAGGCGTAAGCGGTCTGCGGGGTGAGGCCGGTGATGTCCACCATCGTCTTGTCGGCCGGGAGTTCGCGCACCAGCCGGCCCGCCTGGAAGACCTGGTAGTTGGTCACCCCGTCGGCCGGAGCCGCCGCCTGCCACATGACGTGGACGGAGGTGGCGCTGCCGGCCTGCGCGGTGATCCCGGCAGGGGCCGCCGGCGGCGCCGTGTCGGCGGCGGTGCAGGCGGCGAGCCCGGTGGCGGCCAGGCAGAGGGCGAGCAGGGGGGCGGTGCGTCGCACGGGGGGCCTTCCTCGGCATCCGCTTCCTCGTAAAGGTCTAGACATATATGGCACGGGCGCGGGGGGTGCGGCAATACCCGCGCGCGATCGGGCCGCGCTCGGCGGTTTCGCGGCCCCTGGTCAAGCGCGGATCGCCCGTCACGGACGGTCAACACCCGTTCGGCGGACACGGGTTTCGCCCGAAGGCACCCCCTCCTGCGCCACGATGGCGCCGCCTAAGGAGGTATCGATGGTGATTTCGCTCTCCGTGGTCGTGCTGCTCCTCATCCTCGCGTGGATCTTCATGCGCAGCGGCGGCCTCAAGTTCTCCCACGCCCTCGTCTGCGCGCTGCTCGGCTTCTACCTCGCGAGCAGCAGCATGGCGGCAACCATCCACGACGGCCTGTCGGCCACCGCCCAAGTGGTCTCCGGCCTGCGCCCCTAGGCCCGCGGCCGGTCCGGCTTGATCAACTGTTGCGCGTTCGTGAATCATCCGGCGCTTCCATGGACTCCTCATGCGGTGCGATCTAGCGTCTGGCGGCGGCGCGATGTCATACGCACTGTCAATAAAACTGAAGAGAACGGAGGAAGTCCGGATGTTCCGAAGAGCGCTGAACTGCGCCGCGGTCCCCGCCCTCATCGTGTTCACCGCGATGTACGGGATCTCCCCGGCGCAGGCCGAGGGGATACCCCAGGCCCCCGGCCACCGCCTGGTCAGCCACTACGACGGCGCCCCCGCGGCCGCCGCCCCGCTGGCCGGGGAAGCCCCGCCCCAGCACCCCTTCCTCGCGCCCAACGGCCGCAGCGGCATGCACTCCGACGCCGGGGGCAGCGCCACCTCCCCCTGGTCCGGGCCGCTGGGCAGGAACCCGCGGGTGACCAGCGAGAAGATCGCGGCCCTCGGCGGCGAATGCGCCACCGCCACCTTCGACGCGGGCGGCAGGCTGGTCACGGTGTGCGGCACCTTCTCCGGCTTCAAGGTCAAGCTCCTCGACCCCCGTACGCTGACCACACTCGCGGAACACCAGCTTCCGCAGCGTTCCTCGACGGTCGAGGCGATCACCTCCCTCGACTTCTCGAAGATCTTCAAGGACACCTCGGGCGGCGCCTACTTCTACCTCGACAACGAGGGCCGGGCCGTGCTGGCCGACTCCCGCCAGCACATCCTGCGCCTCTCGCACCGGCAACAGCCCGACGGGAGCTGGACGTTCGCCGTCGATGACGACTGGGACCTCACCGGCCAGGTCCCGCACGACTGCGTCACCTGGACCAACCTGCGGCCCAGCGGCACCTGCGACCCCGTCACCTCCGTGATGCCCGATTGGAACGGCCGCATCTGGTGGGTCACCCGCCAGGGCCGGGTGGGCACCGTGGATCCGCAGACCTCGCAGATCCGCTCGATCCGGCTGGCGGGCGAGGAGATCCAGAACTCCTTCTCGGTCGCCGAGGACGGGGTGTCGATCGTCACCGACCACGCCCTCTACGGCTTCCGCGCCACCGCCGACGGCACCCCCGAAGTGCAGTGGCGCCAGACGTACGACCGCGGCACGGGGACCAAACCCGGCTCCGTGAACCAGGGTTCGGGCACCACCCCGGACCTCTTCGGCAACGGCTACGTCGCCATCACCGACAACGCCGACGACCGGATGAACGTCCTGGTCTACCGGCGGGGCGCGGACGTCCCGGCCGACCGCCGGCTGGTCTGCAAGGTCCCGGTGTTCGCCGGCGGCGCCTCGACCACCGACAACTCCCTGATCACCTGGGGCAACAGCATCGTCGTCGAGAACAACTACGGCTACGAGAACCTCACCAGCCTGCTGCTCGGCAAGTCGGTCGTCGGCGGTGTCAGCCGGATCGACGTCCGCGCCGACGGCAGCGGCTGCGACACGGTGTGGCAGAGCGGCATCCGCGCGCCCTCCGTCGTCCCGAAGCTGTCCACCGCGAACGGGCTGCTCTACTTCTACGAGAAGGAGCCCAACGCCTGGGGGATCGACGCCTGGTACCTGACGGCGGTGGACTTCCGCACCGGCGAGCGCCGCTGGCGGCAGCTGACCGGCACCGGGCCGCTGTACGACAACAACTGGGCGCCGATCACCCTCGGCCCAGACGGCACCGCGTACGTCGGCGTCTTCAACGGCATCGTCGCGGTCCGCGACGGCGGCTGAGGCCGGGCCGGCACCGGGGCCGGCCGGCGCGCGATCCGTGCCGGCCGGCGCCCCTCACTCCCCGGGCCGTTCGGGCTGCCACAGCGGGTGCTCGCGTTCCGCCCAGGCGCGGCCGACGGACCCCGTACGCAGCCCGCGCCGGGCCTCGGGATCGGCCAGGGCCTTGCCGATGTGCGCGGCGAGCACGAGGCCGACGGCGAGGGCCAGCCAGTCGTGGACGAACGTGGCGGCCGTGCGCCGGGCGACCGGGACGAGGCCGGTCCACCACATGAGCACGCCGGTGCCCGCCATCACCAGCACCGCCCCGGCCAGCCAGCCCGCGTACACCTTCTGCCCGGCGTTGAACTTCCCGGCGGGACGCGCAGCCCTCCGGTCGCGCCGCAGGGCGGCCCGCAGCCAGACCCGGTCGTGCGGCCCGAACCGGCCCAGGCGCCGCAGATCGGCGCGGAAGGCCCGCGAGGCGAGCCCCAGCACGAACGGCACGACGAGCAGCAGCCCGGACCAGACGTGCACGGTGACGACGAGGTGGCGGCGGCCGACGAGTTCGGCGAGCGGCGGCAGGTAAAGGCAGGCCGCCGAGGCGACGCACAGGCCCATCAGCGCGGCGGTGGCCCGGTGGATCCACCGCTCGGCGCGGCTGAACCGGCGGACCTGCCCGGGCTGCGGGGCGCGCTCCGGCGCGGTCTCAGACGGTCGGGGCATCGTCGCGTCCGTTCGACCGGCCGACCCAGGCGTCGACGTCGTACCCGAGGCGCTCCCAGTAGCCGGGTTCGACGTCACGGGTGACGGTGATGCCGGAGAGCCACTTCGCCGACTTGTAGAAGTACATGGGGGCGACGTACAGCCGGACCGGACCGCCGTGGGAGTGGCCCAGCGGCTGGTCCTGCATGCGCAGCGCCACCATGACGTCGTCCCGGCGGGCCTGGGGGAGCGTGAGGCTCTCGGTGTACGTGCCGTCGAAGCAGCTGAAGCGGATCGCCCGGGCCTCGGGACGCACCCCGGCGGCGTCCAGCAGCCGGGCCAGCGGCACTCCCTCGAAGGGGGTGCCGGGAACCCGCCAGCCGGTGACGCACTGGACGTCCCGTACGACCCGCGTCTGCGGGAGCTGCTGCAGTGCCTCGAGGGTGTACGCCATGGGGCGGTCGACCAGGCCGTCGACGGTGAGCCGGTAGTTCTCGGGGCCGCGCCGGGGGACGGAGGCGGCCACCGAGTAGTAGCGGAACCCGCCGCCGTTCGGCAGCAGGCCGGTGAGGCCGGTGGGGTCCTTGTCGGCGGCCGCGCCGAGGAAGCTCTCGAAACCGCCCTGGAGGTACGGGGCGCCGACCAGTCCGGCCGCGCCGAGCCCGACCATGCCGAGGACCAGGCGGCGGCCGACCGGCGCGCCCTGACCGTCGGGGTCGGGCGGGGGTGGTGCAGGCAGGGGTGCAGGTGCTGGGCTCACGGGCCGATTCGACCACCGCCGGCGCCCCCGCACCAGGCCCGGCGGCAATCCGTCAGACTTCCGTCACACCTTCCCCGCCTCCCGCGCCGCGGTCTACGCCTTCCAGAAGAAGACGGCCGTCATCCGCTTCTCCTCCAGGGTCTGCCCGAAGTAGCCGGTGGCGCTGTGGATCAGGTTCGCGGAGTAGAGCAGCAGCCGGTTGGCGCGGTGGGGGACCCGTACGTCCTCGGTGAACGAGTCGGAGGACACGAAGCGGGTGCCCAGCGCGTCGACCAGGTTGTTGTGCGGTGCGATCACCTGGTTGCCGCCCAGGGCCCCGCCGGGCAGGCTCTGGCGGTAGAAGCTCGTCCCACAGTCCTTCGGGACCTTCGGGTTGAGGTAGAGCACGGCGGCATAGCGGCACAGGGTCCGCGAATCGGTGTGCGGGCGCGGCTCGGACTCGCCCTCGCCGACGACCTGGACGCAGTTGTGGTTGAACGTGCCGGCCCCCGAGGGCCGTTCGGCCCAGATCCTCGGGGCGCCGGTCGACTTCCGCACCAGCCGCTCCACCAGGGCCAGTTCATCCGGCTCGAGACCCGGCATGGCCCGCAGCCCCGGCCAGCTCTCGGGCTTGTGCGGATAGCCCTCGGTCCAGTCGTCCTTGGCCAGGCAGCGCTCTCGCACGGCGTCCGGATCCGGCAGTACGTCGTCCAGTACCCAGTAGTCGCGCCCGCGGGTCGGCTTGCGGTACGGGAGGACCGGGAGGGGAGGAGGCAGGGGCATGGGAGGGACCGTAGCCACCGGGCCCGGTGCGGCTCGCTCCGGAGGCAGTCAACGTTCCGTCAAGTGTTCCCCATGGGCGCCGGGACGGAGCGGACACGCCCGGGGGCGCCCGTCGCCGGGCGGGCCGGGTGGTTCACTGGCGGCATGCCGCTCGAAAACTACGGAGTGCTGTCCGGAACCCTGCACCGCCACTTCCGTGACCGGCCCGACGACCAGGGCCGCTGGTTCCACGTCCACCTGGAGGTCGACACGCCCGCGGGCCGCTACGCGTGCGCCGTCGACGTGGACGGCAAGCAGTCCACGACCGGGGTGCAGTGGAAGGTCCTCACGCTGCACGCCTCGGTGCTCGACCCGGTCGCCTCGCCCGTACCCGGCTACCACGACCTCGCCCGGACGTCCGGATCCGGCGCGCTCGACCACTTGCGGCACCCGGCGCTCGCGGACCGCCCCGGCTGTCTCCTCGGCGGACACCCGCCGCAGTGGTACCAGCGCATCCTGGACCGGCTGAACCCGCCCCTGCCCTGGATCTCCGGCAGCCACCTGGAGGCCACCGAGGCGCTGGAGCCGATCCTCGTCCCCGGCCGGCCGGTCCTGATCTTCGGCGAACCCTTCGACGAGGGGCTCGGCATGCACAACATCCACCGGAACCAGGGCGACCCGTACGGCAGCCAGTGGTGGGCGGACAACGGGGTCTGGCAGGACGGGGCCACACTGACCCGGCGCCCGGACGGCCTCTTCGACGTGTTCCTCTCCAGGTTCTCCACGCAGCAGGAACCCACAGACGACGACGGCCACCCGGTTTAGGCCGTCTCTTTCGGGCCGTCCCCTACGCGTACTGCGGGCGGCGGGTCGCCACCGCCGCGCACGCTGCTGCGAGCGGCAGCTCCGCGCACACCGCCAGGGCCAGGGCCGTCGCCCGGGCGCCGCCCGGAGCCGAGGTCGTCACGTCGAACCAGGCGTCCATCACCAGCAGCGCGGCCGTCGCCGCGGCCAGGGGCGCCGCCCGGGGGTCGTGCCGCCTCAGCAGCAGACCCGTACCGCTCAGCCCCGCGGCCAGCGCGGCGTCCAGCCCGATCCAGGCCGTGGACCAGTTGGAGACCTCCGCGGTCTGCGGCAGCGTCTTCGCCAGCACCACCATCCAGGGCAGGAGCGCCACTCCGGCTCCGCTGAGCAGCGCGGCCAGCAGGGGCGTACGGCGGGCCTGGAAGCGCGGGGCGACGAGGGTCATGGCGGTGGAGCTCCTTCCGCCCCGGCGGTCCGTCCCCCGGGTACGGCGACCACTCTGGTCGCGCGGAGGATCGAAATCAGTAGCGGCACTGCCCGAACCGGGGGTGGCACTGGCTGCACCTCCGGGCGGGCACCAGGGTGGTGGTACGGCTCTGATCAGTGCGATTACCGTACGGGCATGGGACTTTCCGGGACGCTGCGGCTCACCACCAGCTGGATCGCCGCCCACGCTCCCTGGTCGGCGTGGGCCTGGCGCAGCACCGCTTTCACCGTCGCCGGGATCCCGACGGCCCTGCCGGCCGTGGCCGTGTTCACGTGCACGGCCGTGGCGCCGGGCCGCGCGGCGGCCGCACTGCTCCTGATGCTGCTCCTGAGTCCGCTGCTCACCCTGCTGCAACGCAGCCGGTTCCGGGAGCTGGTGGAGCTGGAGATACCCGCCGTCGGATACGCGCACCGGCCGCTGCGCCCGCGCGGCCTGCTCGAACGGCTGCGCTCCGAGTCGACCTGGCGGCAGTACGGGTACCACCTGCTCGTCAGCCCGCTCGCCGGGGCCGGCGGGGCCCTGATCGTCCTCGCGTGGGCGTGCGGGGCCGCCGGGGCGAGCGTGTACGCCTGGTCGTGGCTGCTGCCCGTCGGGGACCGCGGCCCGGGCTGGACGCAGGGCTACGACGCCGTCACGGTGCTCGGCGCACTGCTGCTGCTGGCCACCCCGTGGCTGGCCGCCGTCCTGGCCCGGCTCGACGCCTTCGCCGCGGCCGCCCTCCTCGGACCCAACCGGGCCAAGGAGTTGGAGCGGCGCGTCGAGGACCTCTCCGAGAGCCGGGCCGACGTCCTCGACGCCGCCGACCTCGAACGCCGCAGGATCGAACGGGACTTGCACGACGGCGCCCAGCAGCGCCTGGTCGCCCTCGCCATGAACCTCGGCATCGCCCGCGCCACGCTCACCGACCTGCCGCCCGAGGCCAAGGCCGTGATCGACGAGGCCCACCGCGAGGCCAAGGAGGCCATCGAGGAGCTCAACAACCTCGTACGCGGCCTGCATCCGGCGGTCCTGGAGGACCGGGGACTCGACGCGGCCCTCTCCGGGATCGCGGCCCGGGCGCCGCTGCCCGTCGAACTGACCGTGGAGCTGGCGCAGCGGCCCGGTCCCACCGTCGAGGCCGTCGCCTACTTCGTCGTCTCCGAAGCCCTCGCCAACGTCGCCAAGCACGCCAAGGCCTCCCGCTGCCGCGTGGACGCCCGCCGGGACGCCGACCTGCTGCGCATCACCGTCACCGACGACGGGGTGGGCGGCGCGGACCCGGCCCGCGGCACCGGGCTGGTGGGCCTGCGCAAACGCGTAGGGTCGGTCGACGGAACCATCTTGATCAACAGCCCCCTCGGGGGCCCGACCGTCGTGACTGTGGAGCTGCCGTGCGGGCTGTGATCGCCGAGGATTCGGTACTGCTGCGAATAGGGCTGGTGAAGGTCCTCGAAATGGCCGGATTCGAGGTGGCCGCCGAGACCGGGGACGCCGAGGCCCTGCTCGCCGCCGTCGCCGAACACCGGCCCGACCTCGCCCTGGTCGACGTCCGCATGCCGCCCGGCTTCACCGACGAGGGCGTGCGCGCCGCCCTGATGATCCGCCGGCAGTGGCCCGGGACCTCGGTGCTGCTGCTCTCCCAGTACGTGGAGGAGCGCTACGCCGCCGATCTGCTGGCCGGCCGGACCGGGGGCGTCGGATATCTGCTCAAACAGCGGGTCGCCGACGTCGAGGAGTTCATCGACGCCCTCAAGCGGGTCGCGGCCGGCGGCACCGCGCTCGACCCGCAGGTCGTCTCGCAGCTGCTGCTGCGCCGCGGCGGCATCGACCCGTTGGAGCGGCTCACCCCGCGCGAGCGGGAGGTGCTCTCGCTGATGGCCGAGGGGCGTTCCAACGCGGGGATCGCGGCCCAGCTCGTCATCAGCGAGAGCGCGGTCGCCAAGCACATCAACAGCATCCTCGCCAAACTCGACCTGCCGCAGGCCGACGGCGACCACCGGCGGGTGCTGGCGGTGCTGCGCTTCCTGGACGGGACCTCGTGAGCGGGGGCGGCGGCGGGAGCGCAGCCGCAGGCGGCCGGCGTCCGCGGCGGGTGGCGTGGATCGTGGCGGCGGTCCTGAGCGCCGTGTTCGTCGTCGCCCCGGCCGCCTGGCAGGTCTGGGCCTACACGTCCACCGAGAGCGGGACGCTGAGCGGCGGCAGCGGCGAACGGCCGGTGACCGCCGTGGAGATCGATGCGGGCAGCGCCGACGTACGCGTCACGCCCCGATCCGACCGGCAGGTGGTGTACCAGGCCGAGGTGCGCTGGGCACTGACCGCTCCGAAGATCGAGGAGAGCTGGCTCGGCGACACCCTGAGGCTGACGCCGCGCTGCCCGGCGGTCGGGGCCGTGGTGGAATCCGGCCTCGGCTGCTCGGTCGACCTGGGCGTCACGGTGCCCGCCGGGATTGCGGTGAAGGTGACCGCGGGCTCCGGCACGGTGGACATCAGCGGGCTGGGCGGCACCGTCGACGCAGAGGTCGGGGCCGGGCAGCTCCGGCTGACCGCGCTGCGCGGACCGCTGCGGGCGAGCGTCGGCTCCGGCTCGCTCGAAGCCTCGGGGCTCACCTCGCCGCAGGCCGACCTCCGGGCCGGTGCGGGCTCGGCCCTCGCCCGCTTCGCCGCCCCGCCGCAACGGGTCACCGCCCGGGCGGGCGCGGGCCACCTCCGGCTCACCGTGCCCACGGCCACCCGGTTCCGGGTCACGGCCCGGGCCGGGACGGGCCGCTGTGACGTCGCCCCCGGCATGGACGATCCCGCCGCGCCCGGCCGACTGGACATCTCGGCGGACTCGGGCCACGCCGAGGCGGGCTACTGAGAGCCGTGCCTTCACGGGTCTGCGCCCGAACGGCGGCCACGGCGGGGTGCCGTGGCCGCCTGGGCGGTCAGGCGTGGGGCGGGACCCCGGAGGGGCGGCCCCTGCCGCGGGTGAGGGAGTACCCGAAGATGCCGGCGAGGGCGCCGAGCAGTCCGCCCGCCGCCGTCCAGACCCAGCGGTCGGACCAGCGTCCGCCGGACCAGCCGTCGGCCGGCTCGCCGACGGCCGCCGGCTGCGGCTTCGCCGAACTCCCGGAGGCCGCCTGCGCGGTCTTGCCGATGCCGGGTACGAGCGGCGCCGCCAGGGCGCCGTCCACCGCGTAGGCGCCTCCCGTGTCCCGGGTGACGGCCTCGACCTCGGCCCGTACCGGAAGACCGAGGTCCTCCTGCGCCACGCCGACGACCGTGAGGCGGACGTAGTAGCTGCCTGGCAGCGGGTCGTTGGCCCAGGGCTCCGCGCCGGGGCGGACGGTGCGCAGGGTGCAGGAGAGCTCGACCGTGGCGGCCTCCTTGGCCGCCGCGGCCTGCTGCGTGCCGTACGTGCACGCCTGGCGGCGGCGCAGCCCGTCGTAGACGTCGAGCTGCCAGGTCGAGGCGCCGTGGCGGTTCGCCGCCGGAGGCAGCTTCACCGTGGCCTTGACCGTGGCCCGCTGCCCCGAGTCCAGCGGGACCACCCAGTAGAGGTAGTCACCGGTGGACGCGTCGGCCGTGGCCCGCTGGCCGGGCCGGATCGCGGTGGCGGTACGGAACGCCGTGCCCGCCTCGGTCGGCCCCGACGCCTTGCCGCCGGGGCTCGGGCTCGCGCTCGCCGACGGGGTGTCCGCCGCGGCCGCGCCGGCCATGCCGAGCACACCGCCGACGGCGAGGGCGGCGGCGGTCAGTATGCGTACGGTACGCATCAGTTGGTCCTCCAGACCGAGATACGCCAGCGGGAGATCCAGCCCCACAGCAGACCGGCCACGAGACCGGCGAGCACCAGCACGCCGAGCAGCCACCAGCCGCGGCCGAGGCCGAACGCTGCTGCGTCGGACGCGTCGTCGGGCCCGTCGACCAGGTCGATGGTGAGCTCGACCGGCAGGCCCGGCGTGGTCTTGACCGAGGCGGCCGCCGAGAAGGAGTTGCTGACCTGCAGGCAGACGGTCTCCGTTGCCTGCTTGCCGTCCTCGTCGCCGTCGGAGTCGAGCTCGGCCTTCGGATAGCGCAGACCGGCCGAGATCATGTCGGTGCGTCCGTCGCCCGCTTCCGAGCCGCGGACGATCTCCCGCCCGTGCACGGTCGTCGCACGCAGCATGACGCCGTAGTCGTTGTTGACGGCCCGGTCGGCGGCGATGCTCACCGAAGCACGCAGCTCCTGGCCGGGCTTGACGTCCACGCGGTACCAGCGGTGCTCGCCGAACGTCTCACGGTCGGTGTACAGGCCCGCGCCGAGCTGCGGGGCGCCCGCGCACTGCTTGGCGCCCTCGGTCGCCACCGGAGTGAGCACCGGGGTGGCCGCGCGGTCCACCAGCTGCTTGACGCGGCCGGAGAGCTCGGCGGTGTGCTGCACCGAGGTGTAGGTGCCGCCCGTGGCCTCGGCGATGCAGATCAGCTGGTTGCGCGTCTTGGCGTCCGGGACGAGCCCGAGCGTGTCGATGACCAGGTGGATGCCCTGGGCCGCGATGTCACGCGCCACCTCGCACGGGTCGAGCGGGGCGCAGGTGTCCTCGCCGTCCGTGATGAGCACGATCCGCCGGGTGGCGTCACCGCCCTTGAGGTCCTCGGCCGCGCCCAGCAGGGCGGGCCCGATGGGCGTCCAGCCGGTGGGGGCCAGGGTGGCCACCGCCGTCTTCGCCTCGGTCCGGTCGAGCTTGCCGACCGGGTAGAGCTGCTTGGTGTCCTTGCAGCCGAGCTGCCGGTCGTCACCGGGATAGGTGGCGCCGAGGGTCCGTATCCCGAGCTGTACCTCGTCCGGCGTGGCGTCCAGTACCTCGTTGAAGGCCTGCTTCGCCGCCACCATCCGGGATTTGCCGTCGATGTCCGTCGCCCGCATCGAGCCGCTGACGTCGAGGACCAGCTCGACCTTGGGGGACTCCTTCGCCACCGGTTCACCGGCGACGGCATTCGCCGGGAAGAGCCCGACCGCCAAAGTGGCCAACAGGCCGCAGGCCCCGGCCGCCACCCATTTTCTTGTGATCATCGCCGGATCGTATTGAGGATCCATCCCCAAACCAAAACGTCCGGTGAACCCCGCCCGCCCC
The DNA here is from genome assembly GCF_035984415.1 of Streptomyces sp. NBC_01296. NCBI lineage: Bacteria > Bacillati > Actinomycetota > Actinomycetes > Kitasatosporales > Streptomycetaceae > Streptomyces > Streptomyces sp. NBC_01296. Next base: position 7,140,574 of record NZ_CP130720.1, read on the forward strand.
GGCGCCGCTGCGGCCGACCTGCTGTCGCCGCCACCCGCGGTTACCCTGGACGGGGGACGGTTCGCAGTGCCCCGACGGAGGCGACCTCATGAGACGACGCCATCATTTCCACATCGATCATGCGGGGCACTCCGTCAGCGCCACCGTCGAGACCGGCCACCACGTCGAGGTGGAGATCCTGGTCGACGGCAAGGAGACCGGCCACGGCACCACGCACCACGACCGGCCCGTCACCGTGCAGGTGGAGCTGCCGACCGAGCCGCCGATGCCGGTGTCCGTCCGCGCGACACCCGGCCCGGGCCTCCCGCGCTGCGTCCTCGAGGCCCCGGACGCCGATCCCCAGGTCATGTCCCCGCGCCACTACTGACGCCTGCCGGCGACGCGGCCGAGCGGCACGCCCCCGGCCGTGGAGCCGGGCACGCGCCGCTCGGGAGGGATCAGACGGGCGTCAGCTCGCCTGGAGGGTGACGTCGTCCACGACGAAGGAGGTCTGGAGGGACTGGTCCTCCACGCCCTGGAACTTCAGCGTGACGCTCTGGCCGGCGAACCGGGACACGTCGTAGCTCTTGAGTACGTAGCCCGGTGCCGCGTCCAGGTTGGACAGGGTCTCCAGGGTCTGGCCGCCCACCGAGACGGTGAACCGGTCGTAGACCACGTTCTCGTCCTCGTCGGTGTCGATGTGGAGGTAGAACGCGAGCCGCGCCGTGGCGCAGCCGGCGGGGAGGGCCAGCGACTGCGAGGCGCTGTCCGTGTGGGAGCTCCCGTAGCCGGTCAGCCACGCCATGTACGAGCCGCTGTGCGAGACCTGGCCGGACTGGTTGGTGATGACCCCGGACGTGGCGGTCCACGGGCTGCTGCCGCTCTCGAAGCCGCCGTTGACGACGACCTGGCGCGGGGTGCAGGTGCCCTGGCCGCCTCCGACGGTCAGCGTGTAGGTGGTGCTGTGGCCGACCGTGCCGGTGCCGGTGACGGTCAGGGTGTAGGTGCCCTGGGCGGTTCCCGCGGCCACCTGGACGGTGAGCGTCGAGGAGCTGCCGGACTGCACGGACGTCGGGCTGAGCATCGCGCTCACGCCGGACGGGGCGCCGGAGACCGACAGGGCGAGCGTCTGGGGGCTGCCGCTCACGGTGGTGGTGTTCACCGTGGAGGTGACACTGGTGCCCGGGTCGGCGGAGCCGGCGGCCGGGGAGGTGCTGATCGAGAAGTCCTGCGCCGGGGTGTCGCCGCCGACGGCCTGCTTCCAGATCGCGTAGGCGACCCCGTCGGCGCTGCGGTCCAGGACCGTCGCGTTGATGTTGCCGGTCGTGTCGCAGGAGCTGTGGTAGCAGGCGTCGTACGCCGCGTTCGCGGTGCCGCCCCACTTCGTGGCCTGCGCCGAGGTCTTGCGGGCGCTGGCTCCGGCCGCGTAGCCGGAGGTGGGGATGCCGCCCTGCTGGAACGAGTAGTCGTCACTGCGGCCCTGGCCCTCGGTGTTCTCCTCGGGGGCGAGGTTCAGCGAGGCCCAGTACGCCTTCAGCGGCGCGGCGGTGGTGGAGTTGAGGTTGTTGATGAAGTAGCCGCCGTTGGGCGAGCCGACCATGTCGAAGTTGTAGTAGCCCTTGATGGCGGCCTTCTCGGCGCTGCTGAGCCGGCCCACGTAGAACTCCGAGCCGTTCAGGCCCTGCTCCTCGTCGGTCCACCAGGCGAACCGCACGTGCTTGGTCAGGGTGGGGTTCTTCTGTGCGAGGACGAGCGCGTTCTCCAGCAGGGTCGCGGAGCCCGAGCCGTTGTCGTTGATGCCCGGGCCCGCCGAGACGCTGTCGAGGTGGGCGCCGAACATGACGGTCTGGTCGGCCGGTCCGCCGGGCCAGTCCGCGATCAGGTTGTTGGACGGGTAGGTGCAGGAGGTGCAGTTCTGCTCGGTGACGGTGAAGCCGGCCGCCTGCAGCTTGCCCTTGATGTACGCCACGGACTGGGTGTAACCGGCGCTGCCCGCCCGGCGGTTGCCGCCGTTCTGCGAGGCGATGGTGTTGAGCTGGGTCAGATGCGCCTGGACGTTGGCCACGTTGATGTTCGGCGGGTCGTTCCCGGGCTGGGTGCTGCCGACGTTCAGCGCGTAGTCGACGGTGTGCGCGAGGCTCGGGCCCTGGCCCTTGACCGTGATCGTGGAGGATCCGGGCGCCGCGTTGGCCGTGGCGGAGAGGGTCAGCGTCGAGGACTGGCCGGACTGCACGGTGGCCGGGTTGAAGGAGGCGCTCACGCCGGACGGCAGGCCGGTGGCCGTGAGGGTCACCTGCTGGGCCTGGCCCGTGGTGGTGCTGGTGGTCACGGTGGTGGTGACCGATGCCCCCTGCTGGACGGTGCCCGAGGCCGGGTTCAGCGCCATCGAGAAGTCGTCGTTCTGGCCGCTCGGGGTGCAGGTCGGGTCACCGGACTGGGCGGGCACGCTGATCGCGTCCCAGGCGGCCTTGGTCCGGGTGAACAGGTTGCAGGTCGTCGGGTCGAGCGACTTGGCCGAGCTGAGGGTCGCCGTCCGGTACTTCTTGTAGGACATGCTGCTGGTCTTGAGCAGCATGCCGCCGTAGAAGATCTTGCCGGCGTTCTGCACGCCCACGCCGGTGACCGTGGACTGGTTGCAGGTGGGGCTGTTCGGCTTGCCGCCGCCGGGGTTGCTGCCCTCGGCCAGCAGGTAGAACCAGTGGTTCAGGGGCCCCGCCGCCGCGTGCACCTCGGTGCCGGGTATCGCGGAGCTGTAGCAGGCCGGGTCGTTGTCGACGGCCGGCGGGTTGTACATGTTCCGGATCGGACCGCTGCCCGTGAGGTTGATCATCTCGCCGACGGTGTAGTCCGGGGTGTCGTACGGGGCCGGCTCGCCCGCGTACGCCTCGGTCAGCGCGCCGAAGATGTCGCCGGTGCCCTCGCCGAGCCCGGACTCCTGGCCGCTGGTGCCGCCGGGGGTGTTGGAGTCGATGGCGTGCCCGTACTCGTGGCCCACCACGTCGATCCCGGCGATCCACTCGTTGGCGCTGTTGTGCCCGATGGTGACCGAGCTGCCGTCCCAGTACGCGTTGAGGTCGCCCAGGCCCACCTTGCCCGGGAAGCTGCGGCCGTTGCCGCTGACGCCGTTGCGGCCCAGCCACTGGCTCAGCATGTCCCACTGCTTCTGGGCGGCGAACATGAGGTCCGTACAGCCGGTTTCCTTGGACGTCGCGTTGCCCGTGCCCCAGGAGTCCGAGGACTTCGTGAACACGCTGCCGGTGCTGTAGTCCGCGCAGCTCAGCCCGGGCCGGTTCGGGTCGGTCAGCGAGAACGAGCCGCCCGAGGCGGTGGTGGAGATGGTGAGCGGGTTCGGGCCGTTCCACTTGCTGGTGCCGCTGCCGGCCACGACCTCGTCGTGGCGGTCGACGACCTTGCCGGTGCGGGCGTCGACGAAGACGTGCAGTTTGCTGGGCGCCGTCCTGGTGCTGCCGGAGAGGACGGTCTCCCAGGCCAGGACCGGCTTGTCGTCCTTGATCTTGACGACGAGGCGGCTGTCGAGCACCTTGTCGACCTTCGCCAGTTCCGTGCGCGAGGTGGCCTCGGCCGCCTTGGCGGTGACGGAGGGGGTGGTCGCCACGTCGATCACGGTGGAGGAAGCCGACTGGAGGGCGCGGACGTGCCCTTCGCCGTCGGCGAGGACGACCGCGTCGCCGCCGACGACCGGCAGGCCGCGGTAGCTGCGCTCGTAGGAGACGGAGTACAGGTCCTGCACCCAGGGGGTGACCAGGCGCCGGTCGTACTGCTGCTGGGGTGAGTTGACCAGGGTGTCGAGACCGCTGCGGACCGCCGCGTCGGCGGCGGCGACCGCGCGCTCGGCGGACTTGGCCTGCGGGGAGGGTGCGGACTGAGCCTGTGGTGAGGCGGACGCGGCGGTGGCCAGCGTGCCGGCGAGGCCCGCGGTCAGCGCCATGGCCGCCACGGAGGCCATCCATCTGGTGGGCTGCAAGAGTCCACTCCGATCGTGTGTGGGGGGTGCGGCTGGCTGTTCGCGCCGAGTATGGGCGTGGACATGGCGAGATTGGGACATCTCTGCGCGCATAAGACCCGCGTTATGGTGCCGTGGGGTCACGCTGCGTAAGCTGCCCGAATGCAGCTGGAGTTGAGGCATCTGCAAGCCGTGTGCCAGATAGCGGAGTCCGGCAGTCTGGGCGGCGCGGCCCGCCGGCTGGGGGTCTCCCAGCCCGCGCTCTCCGCGCAGCTGCGCAGGATCGAACGGGTCACGGGCGGCGAGCTCTTCGTCCGCGGCCGGCACGGGGTGGAGCCCACTCCGCTGGGCCAGTTCGTCCTGGCCAAGGCGCGCCGCGTGCTCACCGAGATGGAGACCCTCGGTGCCGAGACCCGCGCCATGGCGACCGACGCCCCGCTGCGGCTCGGCTGCATCCTGCTCGTCCTGATCGACGGCCTGCTCACGCGGACGGACCTGACCCTGTCCGGGCGGGAGATCACCGTGGACGTGGAGCACTCGGTGACCGCGCTCGTACGGATGCTCGGCGCGGGCCGGTACGACGTCATCGTCTACGGCGAGGTGAACGACCACGAGGTCGTACTGCCCCAGGGGGTCCTGGCCCGGACCCTGGTGCCCAAGGAGCCGTTCTGCATCCGGATGTCCACCCGGCACCCCCTGGCGGGGCGGGAGGTCCTGGACCTCGCCGAACTGGCCGACGAGCAGTGGATGACCCTGGTCGAGGACGACGACGGCGGTCCCGAAGCCCTGGTCGAGGCCTGCGCGAAGGCCGGCTTCGTCCCCTCCCTGCGCTACCGGATCACCGACCGCAAGATGCGCCACGACCTGGTGGCGGCGGGCCGTGCCATCTCGCTCACCCAGCCCACGGCCCCCGCGGTGGAGGGCACGGTGATGCGCCCGCTGCTCGGCACCCCGATCACGGGCCGCATCCGCCTGGCCTGGAACCGCTCGTCGGTCTCCGCCGGACAGGCGGACACCCTCTACCGCGCGGCGGCCGGCGCGTACCTGGCCAACGTGGACAACAACCCCTTCCACCGCACCTGGTGGAACGCCCACCCGGAATCCCACCCGTTCCTCGGGTGAGGGCCGGTCCCCTCACCGGTGCCGTGCGGGGGCCGGGCCCTCAGACGGGGGAGCCGGCGGAGTGCGGCAGGAGCCGCTCGGCGTGGACCAGGCCCGCGACGTGGTCGGTGACCATGTCGAGGATCTCCGCCGCCGCGGCGGCGTCGCCGAGGACGAGGAAGTTCAGGGTCAGCCCGTCCGTCATCGCCGCCAGATAGCGGGCCAGTACGGGGACGGGGACGCGGAGTTCGAAGTCCATGCCGAGCCGGACCTGCTCGATGAGCTCGGCGTACGTCGCGCAGTACAGCTCGTACTGCCGCCGGGCCAGATGCTCGAACCCCGGCTCGCGCAGGGCGTACTGCGTGAGCTCGTACGTGAGCATGTGCTCGGCGGGATGGGTGCAGACGTGGTCCCAGTACGCCTGGAATCCGGCCCGGACGCTCTCCCGGAGGGTGGTGCGGGGCCGGATCGCCTCCTTCACCACCGTCAGGTAGTGCTCGGTGATCGTCTCGATGACGGATTCGAGCAGCGCCTGCTTGGAGTCGAAGCAGTAGTGGAAGACGCTCAGCGACACGCCCGCCTCGGCGGCGATGGACCGGGTCGTCGTCCTGGGGACGCCGTCGCGGGTCATCGCGCGGATCGCGGCCTCCGTCAGCTGCCGGCGCCGCTGCGCCAACGGCATCCGTGCCATGCGGATTCGGTTCCCTTCGTTCGCGTACTGCGGCGGACGGCCGGGGCCGGCGGGATCGAAGGATCCGATCCGACCGGCCCCGGCCGCCGCCTCGGCGCCGTCAGCCGCTGTAGACGCCGACCTCGTGCAGGGAGTAGCCCCACTGCGTGCCGCGCCCCACCCCGTGGACCCGGACGTAGCGGGCGGGAACGCCGGCGAACTGTGCCGTGTCCAGGCCGCCGTCACCGGAGGTCGTGGACCACACCGTCTGCCAGTTCACGTCGTCCGTGGAGACCTCGATCCGGTACGACTTCCCGTACGCGCGCTCCCAGTCGAGGGTGACGCGCTTGACGAGGGCGGGGGAACCGAGGTCGATCCGGAGCCACTGGTCGTCGTTCCAGTCGCTCGCCCAGCGGGTGCTCGTGTTGCCGTCCACGGCCCGGCCGGGCGCGTAGCTGACGAACGGGTTCCACTCGGCGGAGCTGGCCGAGGCGGGCGCGCCCGCGGCGAGGTTCACCCCGGCCTTGTGCTGCTCCGACGCCCCCCAGGTGTGCAGGTAGGACTCGGCGCCCTTGAAGAGGTCGTCCACGACGCCCTGGCCGCCGACCTGCCGGATGTCCTCGATCCAGTCGGGGACCAGGCCGTAGTGCGCGGCGCCGTCGGTGTTGAGGTCCCAGGTGCGCTGCCCGGTGGTCTGCTTGTCGATGACGGAGCCGCCGTCGGTGCTGCGGAAGGGGTACTTCACCGGGTTCGGGGTGTCGGCGCCGCGCGGGCCCGGCCAGCCGCCGACCCCGTTCATGTCGGTGCCGTACCCGTAGCCCACGTGGTACTTGTCGCGCAGCGCGTCCGTGCGCGCGGCCTCCGCGCTGAACCCCTCGGCGCCGTTCATGTACTGGGCGGCGAACCCGCCGAGCTTGTAGAGGCGCTCGGTCCAGCCCAGGTCCATCCAGCTGTGCGAGGAGATCACGCCCGGGTAGGACTCGGACTCGAGGATGTCGAAGGCCCGGCCCGCGGCCTTGACGCTCATGTGGTCGACTTCGAGCATCATCTTGCGTTTCATCATGCCGCGCACGGCGTACTCACCGAGGTCGGTGAGACCGCGGCTGTTGCACTGCGCGCCGGCCGCGTACGAGGGGACGGACACGCCCGCCGGCAGCTCTTTCTGCGCCGAGGGCGCGGCCGCCAGGCCGATCGGGTTGTCGTGCTGCGGGCCGGTGCACTGCTCGGTCTTCCAGAAGGTGCCGGTCGACAGGAACTGCCCGACGTTGATCGCCGTGCCCAGGGCGCCCTCGTCGAAGCGGACCCCGCACAGGGCGTTGTCGAACTTGTGGCAGAGGAACATGCTGCGGACGCCGAGCCGGTACAGCTCGTCGAGGCCGCGGTCGATGTCCTCCTTGCTGCACTGGGAGACGTCCAGGATCTGCTTGCAGCCGAACGGCTCGGAGGTCTCCACGCCCATCACCACGGCCAGCTTGCCCTGCTGGATGACGTCGCGGGCCTGCGCGGAGTCCGTGACGATCCGGAACCAGCCCTTGCCCGGGCCGCCGTACATCTTGTCGATGTAGGCCTGCATGTCGTAGGTCTTCTGCGCCTCGAGGCGGATGGCGGTCATCTCGTCGCAGCTGCGGTCCTTGAAGAAGTAGACCGAGCAGATCACCCCGTTGGTGACGAGGTCGTTGACGAGGACGCGCTGGCCGCCGCGCCAGGCGCGCTCGATCCAGGCGTAGTAGTTCTGCTGGTGGGTCAGGGAGTCGTGGGCGGGCCAGTCCTTGAACGTCGGCCAGCCGTTGGGGTCGTGCTTGCCGTCCCCGCCCTTGGTGATGAAGTCGAAGATCGCGAGTGTGCCGTCGGGGTAGTGCTCCGGGCAGTCCTTGAGCGCGTCGGCGACGCCGAGGTCGGAGAACGCCTTGCCGCAGATGAGCCGGCCGCCGAAGCCCTCGTTGGACATGATGTGGTCGTGGGCGTCGACGAAGCCCCGTACCTGTCCCTGGGCGTCGGTGCCCTTGAAGGGCTCGCCCGTCACGTTGATCTGGGAGTCGGGCGCGGGCCGCACGACGGGGTTCCACCAGCCGGGATCGCCCTCGGCGGCGGCGCCGGGGGCGGGGCCGAGGGCCATGGCCACCATGGCGAAGAGCAGGGCGAGCAGCGCGAGGGGCCTGCGCCTGGTGCGGGGGGCTCGGGTCATGGTCATCACTCACGTCATCGGGAGGCGGATGGCGCGGTCGAGGACGCAGACCGTCGGAGAGAGCCGGTGAATTGTCATGTCCCGCGCAGGCAGTGCGATGAGAATCGCGACTGGTGCGAGCAGAGTCAAGAGTCCGGGACAGATGACCTGATGGAATGTCAGGTGTGGCGTGAGGCCTGTGGGGGAGGCTCCGGGTGCCGCCGCCGACCAGGTCGGTCGCGGCGGCACCCGGTCGTGGGCGCTACTCGGCGTCCTCGCCGAGGACCGCCGCGATGCCCTGCGCCAGGCAGGTGATGCGGTGGGCCGGGATACCGGCGATGTTGATCCGCCCCGCGGTCGTCCCGTAGATCGCGAACCCGCTGCGCAGCCGCAGCATCTGGCGCGGTGTGAGCGGCAGCATGGAGAACATCCCCTTCTGCCGCGCCAGTACATCGGCCTGCGCGCCCCAGCCCAGCGCGCTCAGCTCGGAGGTCAGGCCCTTGCGGTTGTCCTCGATCCGGGCCCGCATCCCGTCCAGCTCCGCGCGCCACAGGGCCCGCAGCCCGTCGTCCTCGAGGACCGTCGTCACCACCGCGGCGCCGTGCTCCGGCGGCATCGAGTAGAGGGTGCGCGCCGCGTTCTGCAGGGCCGTCTCCACGTGCCGCAGGGACTGGCGCGATGCACCGAGCACGACCGCGCAGCCGGTCCTGTCGCTGTAGAGCCCGAAGTTCTTCGAACAGCTGATGGCGACCAGCATCTCCGGCACCCGCTCCGCGAGCAGCCGCGTGGCCGCCAGATCGGCCTCCAGCCCGTCGCCGAGACCGTGGTACGCGAGGTCCACGAACGGCACCCAGCCCGCGCGCTCGGCCAGCTCGGCCACCGCGTCCCAGTCCTGCGCCGAGGGGTCGACCCCGGTGGGGTTGTGGCAGCAGCCCTGGAGCAGGACGACGTCGTCGCGCCGCGCCTGCCCGAGGTCGCGCAGCATGCCGGCCGTGTCGAAGCGGCCCTCGGCGTCGAGCCAGCCGTACGTCCGCACGGTCAGCCCGGCGGCTTCCAGGATCGGCCGGTGGTTGACGTACGCGGGGTCGCTGATCCAGACCGTCGTGCCCGGCCGGGTACGGCAGATCAGATCGGCCAGCAGCCGCAGCGCGCCGCTGCCCGCGACCGTCTGGACGGCCACGGCCCGCTCGGCCGCCCCGCCGGAGCCCAGGACCAGCGACAGCATCGCCCGGTTGAAGCCGGCGTTGCCGGAGAGCCCCCGGTATTCCTTGGACGCGGAGCGCTCCGCCAGGCGTATCTCGGCCTCACGGACGGCCGCCATGACGGGGGTGCCGCCCGTCTGGTCGCGGTAGACGCCGAGGACGAGGTTCAGGCGCTCGGGCCGCGCGTCGGCGCCGTACGCCTCGGTCAGGTCCCACAGCGGGTCGACGGGCGGCGGCAGGAGGAGCTCAAGCATGGACGGGAACCTCGGACTGGGGGCGGGTACGGGCACGGGGGCGCCGGTTGGCGAGGACGACGCCCGCGGTGATGAGGGGGACGCCGACGAGCACGGCCGCGGTCGGCGACTCGTCGAGCAGGGGAACGGCGAGCAGCACCACGGCGACCGGGCTGAGGCTGCCCACGGTGGAGCTGCGCTCCGCGCCGAGGCTGCGGATGGCGAAGGCGTACAGCAGGCCGGCGCACAGGCCGACGCCCAGCCCCTGCACCACCAGGAACAGGGCGATGTCGCTCCCCGCCGCCGAGGCCAGGCCGGTGGGCAGCACCCCGGTCAGGACCAGCAGGGCCATCACCGCGAACGAGGGAAGGCACAGCAGGCCGATCGATCCGACGGGATCGAGGTCCACCTCCTTCAGCCCGACGGTGTACAGGGCCCACAGCCCGCTGGCGACGAGCAGGATGCCGGCGCCTGCCAGCACCTGCGTGTTCAGCGGGACCACGTACCGCCAGACCAGCGCGACCACGCCGACCGCGATCAGCCCGAGCCCTGCCGCCTGCGTGCCCCGGGGCGCGCCGCGGCCGCCGGCGACCATCAGTGCGGAGACGAACAGCGGGACCATCCCGGGGACGATCGAGCCGACGAACGCCGCCGAGGTCAGGGAGCCGCCGTACATCGCGGCCAGGAAGAACGGCACCCCCGCCCCGCAGGCGATCTTGAGCGCGGCGGCCGGGCGCACGGCCGCGATCCGCCGGCGGCGCCGCCACAGCGCGGGCGCCAGGACGAGGAGCGGTACGCCGAAGCGCAGCAGGGCCGCGTCGGCGGGCAGCAGGGAGGAGGCGCTCAGGGCCCGGGCGCTGAGCGCGAAGGCGGCCCAGATCAGTACGGTCACCGCCAGGGCCAGGGTGCCCTGGGCCTGCGGGGAGAGCCCGAAGCGGCCTGTGGCGCGGGCCGGTGGGGGCGCCGTCGCGGGCCCGGCGTTCGTGGTGACCAAGGGGGCTCCTCCAGCCTCAGGGGCCGGATTCGGCCATGCAGCAACGCTAGATCTTTTGCCGGGGCAGCCGATTGCCAGTTCTGCCTCTCCGGCATACGTTTGGGGCAGAATCTGCCAAGGAGTGGTGATGGACGCAGTCGATCTGCAGATCATCCGTGAGTTGCAGGCCGACGGACGGCTGTCCAACCAGGACCTCGCCGACCGGGTCCGGCTGTCCCCGTCGCCCTGCCTGCGCCGGGTGCGGCGCCTGGAGGAGGCCGGCCTGATCCGCGGCTACACGGCCATGGTCGACCAGGTCGCCTTCGGCCTGCCGATCACGGTCTTCGTCCGGATACGGCTGGATCGGCACACGATGGAGGCGGTCCGGGTCTTCGAGGAGCACGTCGCCGTCATCGAGCACATCCAGGACTGCTACCTGATGGCCGGAAGCAGCGACTACCTGCTCCGGGTGGTCATCGAGAGCCTGGAGGCGTACGAGGCCCTGGTGCGCCACCGGATCCACGCAATCCCCGGCATCGCGTCGATCGAGTCGAGTTTCGCATTCGGCAGCGTGAAACAGTCCCGGGTGTATCCGAGCCCCGCCTGACATGCGGACGCCGGAGAGGCTGTGGGCCTCTCCGGCGTCCGCGGTGCGGGGGCGAATTCCTGCTCTTGCTTGCCGAGCTCTCAATTGCCGAGCTTCTGCTTCAGGTTCTCCTTCACCTGCAGCTTGATGTTCTGCTTGTTCACCTGGCCGCCCGTGCCGGTGCCGTCGCCGCCGACCGCGGTGGCGTCACCGGTGTTCACGGCGTCGGCGCTGGCGTTGCCGCCGGTGGCGTTGCCGGTCTTGATCTCGCACTTGCCCTTGCAGTTGCCGACGCCCGTGTCGGCGTTGCCGCCGGTGGCCTCGCCGCCGACGGTGGTGTTCTCGGCGTTGGCGTCGCCGCCGGTGCCGATGCCGTCGGCGCTGTCGTCCTGGACGAGGTTGACGGCCTGCTGCGGGGCGGCGGCCGGTGCGGCCATGGCGGTCGCCGGCAGGGCGATGCCACCACCGACCAGTGCGACGGAAGCTCCGGCCAGGAAGATGCGACGGGTCCAAAAGCGCTCAGACATGGGAATTCTCCATTCGGAACAAGAAAAGGCTGGTAAACCGTCTCCGGGAGATCCCCGGTGAGGGCGTACTTCAAATAAACCCGATACGAGAACATGCGTCACGCCACTCGAACACGTGGCTTGACGCAGAGAACCGATCTTGATAGGCCGGGCGCTCGGGTGGATCGCTGGATAGAATTTCCGGTAGGAAAGAGCGGCCCGCCGCGTCGGCGAGCCGTCGCCAGGTCGGCCGGGTGAGGGTGGTGCCTGATGGGCACGGCATCGGACTTGAGCCTCTACGCGGGCCGACCCTCCGGCCTGATCGGGAAGCAGATCGCGGGTTACCGGGTCGAGCGCATGATCGGCCGCGGCGGCATGGCCGTCGTCTACTGCGCGCGGGACCTGAACCTGGACCGCATGGTGGCGCTGAAGCTGATCGCCCCGGAGCGCGCCCGCGACGAAACCTTCCGGCGCCGTTTCACCCGGGAATCACGTGTCGCCGCGTCGATCGACCACCCGCACATCGTGCCGATCTTCGAGGCGGGTGAGACCGACGGCGTCCTGTACCTCGCCATGCGCTACGTCTCCGGCCTGGACCTGCGGGCCATGCTGGACCGGGACGGTCCGCTCCCCGTGGCGACCGCCGTCCGCATCGCAGCGCAGGTGGCGTCGGCCCTCGATGCGGCCCATGAGCACGAGCTGGTGCACCGGGACGTCAAACCCGGCAACATCCTGATCGCCCCGGGCACCGACAGCGAGCACCCCGAACACGTCTACCTCACGGACTTCGGGCTGACGAAGAACGCGCGGTCGGCCACCGGGATCACCACCACCGGCGAGTTCCTCGGCACGCTCGGCTACATGGCCCCGGAACAGATCTCCGGCCGGTCGCTGGACGGCAGGTGCGATCTCTACAGCCTCGCCTGCGTCGTGTACGAGACCCTCGCGGGCGGGCCGCCCTTCGAGCGCGACGAGGATGCGGCGCTGCTGTGGGCGCACCAGTACGACCCCCCGCCTCCCCTGACCGAGCGGCGGCCGGGAATGCCGCCCGCCGCGGACGACGTCCTGGCCAAGGCCCTGGCGAAGATCCCCGAGGACCGCTACGACTCCTGCCTGGAATTCGTCGCCGCCCTGCGCGTCGCCACCGCGACCGGCGTTCCCCGGCTCGCCGATCCCCCGTCCGGGGCGGACGCGCGGCCGACCGGGACCAGAGCGAAGGATCCGGCGCGGACACCGGATCCTCCGACCTGGGCCCGGCCGGTCTTCGCGCGCCCGCCCGGCGCGCTGTAGGCAACTGCGCTCCGTACGAGCGGATCGCTGCGGGGGGTCACAGTCCGAGGGAGATGGCCATTCGGGTCAGTTCGGCGGTGCTGTTGATGCCCAGCTTGGCGCGGATGCGGCGGAGGTAGGCGTCGACGGTGTGCTTGGAGAGTCCCATGTGGCGGGCCGTCTGCAGGTAGGTGCGGCCTGCGGCGATGTGGCCCAGTGCCTCCTGCTCGCGCGGGGCGAGGGAGAGGGCGGTGGTCTCGGTCTGCGGGGTGGTGAGGGTGAGGCTCATGGGATTTCCCTCCGACGGATCGGATCGGTCATCTCTGCTCGCGCCCTCGAAAGCAGGTGGACATGTAATCGAATGTCCGGTTTGTCCTGCTTAAAATCCTGCGCTCGCACCTTCACGACGGTGTCCGTCGACTGTCACAGGCGTGTGACAGGGCCCGCCTGCAGTGCCGCGCACGCCGCACCACCACGGAGTGCACGGTGCCTTCAGAAACCGATGAGGGACTGCTCGGCCCAGATGGTCTTGCCGACCGGGGCGTGCCGGGTGCCCCAGCGCTGGGCGAGCTGGGCGACCAGCAGCAGGCCCCGCCCGCCCTCGTCGAAGGTCCGGGCGCGCCGCATGTGCGGAGCCGTACTGCTCGTGTCGGAGACCTCGCAGATCAGGGTGCTGTTCTCGTGGATCAGCCGCAGCTGGATGGGCGGCTCGCCGTAGCGGATGGCATTGGTGACCAGCTCGCTGACCAGGAGCTCGGTGACGAAGGAGGCCTCCTCGAGCCCCCAGGCCGTCAGCTGGTCGGTGGTGCTCCTGCGGGCGGTGGCGACGACCGCGGGGTCGGAGGACAGGTCCCAGACGACGACCTTGTCCGAGTGCAGGGCCCGGGTCCGGGCGACGAGCAGGGCGACGTCGTCATCGGGACGGTGGGTCAGCAGGGCCGTCAGCACGCGGTCGCACACCGTCTCCAGCGTGGTGGCGGGGCGGGTGAGGGCCGCGAACATGTTGTCCAGGGCCTCGTCGATGTCGTGCTCGCGGGCTTGCAGCAGGCCGTCGGTGTAGAGGGCGAGGATGCTGCCCTCGGGAAGCTCCACCTCGACGGTCTCGAACGGCAGGCCCCCCAGACCCAGCGGCGGGCCGGCCGGGACGTCGAGGAGGTACACGGAGCCGTCGGGGGAGACCACGGCGGGCGGGGGGTGGCCGGCCCGGGCGACGGTGCAGCGGCAGGTGACCGGGTCGTAGACCACGTACAGGCAGGTGGTGCCGATGCCTCCCGCGGCTTCCCCGACGGCGCCCCCGTCCGCCTCGTCGGCGGACAGATGGATGATGAGGTCGTCGAGGTGGGTGAGCAGCTCGTCGGGCGGCAGGTCGACGTCGGCCAGGGTGCGGACCGCGGTGCGCAGCCGGCCCATGGTGGCGGCGGCGCGGATGCCGTGGCCGACGACGTCTCCCACGACCAGGGCCACTCGTGCGCCGGACAGCTGGATCACGTCGAACCAGTCGCCGCCCAGGCCGGCCGCGGTACCTGCGGGGAGGTAGCGGGAGGCGATCTCCAGCGCCGCCTGCGTGGGCAGCGTGTGCGGCAGCAGGCTGCGCTGCAGGGTCATCGTGGTGGTGTGCTCCCGGGAGGCCCCCCGCGTCTCGTGGATGCTGACGGCCGCCCGGGTCGCGAGCTCCTCGGCCAGCCGCAGGTCCTCCGGCTGGAAGGGCTCACTGCGCCGGTGGCGGCCGAAGACGGCCACGCCGAGGGTGAGACCGGCGGTCCGCAGCGGCGCCACCATGACGGAGTGCGTCCCGTACTCGCTGATCCACGCGGCGGCCCTCTCGTCCTCGGCCACCCATTGGGCGAGGGCCGGGTCGGTCGGCCCGTACACGGCGCCGCGCCCTGTGGCCAGGCACTCCGCGGGAGGTGACAGCGGCGGATAGCTGGTCGTCCCGCCGATCGCGACCTGGGATTCCGGGGTTCCTTCGAGGACCGACCGTACGGCGGTACGGCACACGGTGACCGGCCCCGAGGCGGGGCCGGCGGACGGCTCGTCACCGCGCGGGGGAGGGTCCAGCAGGTCGACGAACGCGAAATCGGCCAGCCGGGGGACCGCGACGTCGGCCACCTCCTGCGCGGTGCGGGTGGTGTCCTGGGCGGTGCCGATGCGGGCGTCCGCGACGTCCGGTACGAGGATCCGCTGCCGCTCAGGCTCGCTCACGGTCCTCTCGTGCGCGGCCAGGGACACGGCACGCACCCGGCCGTCCGGATCGCACACCGGGGCCAGCGAGGTCGCCCAGCCGTGTTCCGCGCCCGCACTCGCGGAACGGACGAAGGAGTCCAGGTACTGCGGCTCACCGGTCTCCAGGACGAGGCGCATCCTGCGCTCGGTCTCGTCGCTCACCGGATCAGGGGCGATCTCCGGCAGCCGCAGCCCGCGCATCTCCGCTTCCGTGAGCGACAGCGTGCGCTCCATGCCCGCATTCGCCCGGATCAGCCTCAGGCCGGCATCGAAGACCGCCAGGAAACAGGGGGACTGGGTGAACGCCCATTCCTTCAGCGGTTCGCCCCAGGGCGTGCCGGGCCCGCTCGTGACGGCGGACACCACGAGCCACCGGGCGGTCCCGCCGGCAGACGTCCGGCGGTGCGCGAGCAGTCCCAGTTCCACCCGGCGGCCGTCCCGGTGCCGCAGCGCCACCGTGCCGCTCCACCGCTCCTGGCCGGCCGGGAGCCGGGCCGCATCGCCCCCGAGGCCGTCGGCGAGCAGCTCGGCGGCGGGCACCCCCACGACCTCGGACGACGTGTACCCCAGCAGCCGACGGGCGTCCTCACCCCACTCCGTCACGATGCCCTGCTCGCTGATGGTGGCCGTGGCCGTGTATGCCGACTCGAGGGGGGCGTTCGTTTCCCCCGGCCGCTCACCAGGAAAGCTGGGAAGTTGCTCCATCGCCGCTCATCTCGCCCTCGCTAGTTCCTCTGCCGCCGTCCCACGGCAACCCCTGCACGGCCAGGCGCTCCACTGACAAGCATGATCCGGCGGGGCTGGGAGCACCAACGCAGTGCTGCCAAGGGGGGCGCTCAGTCGGCCGGCCCCGAGGAGAGGGCTGTCGGGACGCTCGGTGACGGGGCGGGGTGCGCGAGGACGAGGGCGAGGACCGCGTCCCCCGCCTGCCACACCATCGCGCGGCGCCGTCCGCTGAGTACGGGAGGCTCGAGGCCGGTGATCCGGACGCGCCGCGGAGCGTCACCGAAGATGCCGCTGCGGTCGGCCTTGACCGCGGCTTCCTTGAGCGCCCAGGCGCCGGCCAGGACATCGGGCCGGTCCGTACCGATCAGGGCGAGTTCCGCGGGGGAGAAGGCGTGGGCCCCGACCCGGCGGACCGCGGCCGCCGATTGCGTCCCGCACAGGTCGACTCCGACCGGCCCCGGTGCGAGGGCCGCGGCGACGTGCCGGGCGGTGTGGCTGATGGAGACGCTCACGGCCGGCATCGGGCTGCCGCCGACGACGACGTACGGACTGCCGTCGTCACGCGGGAGGATCTCCACGTCGTCCTCCGGTGCGCCGACTGCTTCGCCGACCAGGCGCTTGGCGAGCACACGGCCGGCCACCCACTCGGCCCGCCGCCACGCCGGCAGCGCGTGGACCACGCGCCGTTCGGCCGGTGAGAGGTGCGGCGGGAGAACCGGTGAGACGGGCGCTGCCCGCCCCCGGCCCGGGCGATGGGCCACGACCAGGCCGGCTCCGCCCCATCGGTGGACGTGGCCCGGTGTGATCGGCGGGAAGGTGGTGTCCATGGCAGCGGGGTCAGGCGGCCGCGGCCTGGTCCAGGTGCCGCAGCTCGTACTCGAGCGCGGTCACGGCGTGACGGATCTGGTCGCAGGTGTGGTCGCAGGTGACGAAGAAGCGCAGCCGGGCCATTTCCTCGGGTACGGCCGGGTAGAGGATGGGATTGACGCTGACGCCCTGCTGGAACATGGCCTCGGCGAGTCGCAGGGTCTTCATCGAGTCCCCGACGATGCACGGGACCACGGGGGTGTCCCGGCTGTCCCCGACGTCGATGCCCGCATCGCGCGCGAGGCGGACGAACAGCGCGGCGTTCTCCGCAAGACGCGCCACGCGCTGAGGCTCGGCACGCAGCAGCCGCAGGGCCGTCAGCGACGCGGCGGTGTCGGCCGGGGTCATGCCGGCGCTGTAGACGAAGCCCGGAACGGTGTAGCGCAGGTACTCGACGACCGGGCGGCTGCCGGCGACGTAGCCGCCGCAGCTCGCCAGCGCCTTGGACAGCGTGCCCGACCACAGGTCGACGGCCGAGCGGTCGGTGCCGCAGTACTCGCCGATGCCGCGCCCGGTCGCGCCGATCGTCCCGATGCTGTGCGCCTCGTCGATCATCAGCAGCGCGCCGTGCCGTCGCTTGACCTCGACGAGGGCGGGCAGGTCGGCGATGTCGCCGTCCATGCTGTACACGCCCTCGATGACGACGAGGACCCGCCGGTAGTGGTGGCGGACCTGGCCGAGGATCGCGTCGAGGGCGGCGGCGTCGTTGTGCGGGAACGGCCGCCGGGTCGCGCCGGAGAGCCTGCATCCCTGCAGGATGCTGTCGTGGGCGAGGGAGTCGTGGATGACGAGGTCCCCGGGCCCGACGAGGTGTCCGATCACGGTGACGTTGGTGGCATGCCCATTGGCCAAGGTGAGCGCGGCTTCGCATCCGAGCAGGTCGGCGAGTTCCGTCTCGAGCTCCAGGTGGAGCGGACGGCTGCCGGACAGCAGTCGGCTGGCGGACACCGACGTCCCGCAGCGTGCGATGGCCTCCCGGGCCGCCTCGGTCACCCGGGGGTGCGTGGCCATGCCCAGGTAGTTGTAGCCGGAGAACGAGACGAGCTCCCGGCCGTCGATGACGGTCGTGTCCGTGATGCCGCCTTCGTGGACGAGGAAGTACGGATTCCGCAGCCCCGTCCCGGCGAGCGCGGCGAAACGCTCACCGTGCGCGGCGACCTCCGGGAAGCACTCGATCCGCGTCTGCTCCTCGGGCGGCGGGGCGCCGACCGGCGCGGCCGCGGGCAGGTCGGCGGCCGGCGGCGCCGGAGCTTCGTCGCCGTGGTCGGCGCGCTGTACGGGGACGGCCGCGGGTGCGGCGTCCGCGGAGCCGCCCGAGATCAGCGCGGCGATCCTCGCGGCGGTCGGCCGGTCGGCAGCCCTCTCGTCGAACGTCCACTGCGGCCACTCCCGATGGAGGGAGGTGAACAGATCGGTCAGCATGAGCGAGTCGAAGCCGAGATCGTCGATCAGCAGCTGGTCGCCCCGCAGATGATCCACCGGGAAGGCGCTGATCCGGGCCACGTGCGCGAGCACGGCGCCGGTGACCTCGTCGATGCCCCGGGCCGGCGAAGGCTCCTGGTCGTCCGTCGCGCTCTCCCCGGGCGGTGCGGCCCGGGGCGGCAGGACGGCGGCGGGGGCGTCCTGCGGCGCGGGGCGCATGCTCCGCACCCAGTAGGACTGGGTGTCGAGCCTGGCCACCGGCAGGTCCAGCAGACGGCGGGCTTCCTCGGGAACCAGGGCGCGCGGGTCGACCGGGGCGCCCAGGACCGCGAGCCGGGCGAGGGCCCGGACGAACCCGCGTCCGCCGTCCGGCGCGGCCTCCGCGGCGGCGACGGCGTGGACGTCTGCGTGCCCGGTGAGGTTGCGGCGGACCGATGTGAGCAGCGAGCTGCCGCCGGTCACCTGGAGGAAGATGCGGGCCCCCTGTTCGTAGGCGGTCCGGACGGCATCCCCGAAGCGGACCGGCGCGGACGCGTGCCGGGACCACAGTTCCCCCAGCCGGTCGGCGTCGGTGCAGACCGCCCCGTCCACGGACGACACGAACGGCAGGGCGGGGCTCCCGAGGCGCCGGTCGGCGAGGTACGTGCTCAAGGCCTCGTCGGCGGCGGCGAACCGCGGCGAGTGGAAGGCGCCCGACACCTCGAGGGGCAGCGTGACGACACCGGCCTCGGCACACGTGCGCCGCAGGACGGCTAGCCCGCGCAGCGAGCCGCTGACCACGAGCTGCCGCGGCTCGTTGAAGCAGGCGAGCCACACGTCGCCGATGCCGGTCATGAGCCGGCGGCAGGTCTCCTCGTCGCTCTGCACGGCGAGCATCCCGCCCCGGGAGCCGGTCTCGGCCCGTCGCAGGGCTGCACCCCGGTGGGCCAGCAGCCGGACGGTGGCCTCGTCTGCGAGGGCTCCGGCCGCTGCGGCCGCGGCGAACTCTCCGACGCTGTGGCCCAGGGTGAGGTCGGGCGCGAGGCCGCAGTCGGCGAGGAGGTGGGTGGCGGCGATCTGGACGGTGCCGAGCAGCGGCTGACACACGTCGGTGGCGGCGAGCCGCTTCCTGAGCTCCTCGTCGTCGCCCTCACCGGCCGCCGCCCCGCCGTACAGCAGATCGGTGAGGTCGAAGCCGATGTTGCGCCGGGCCACGGCGCTGAGGGCGTCGACGGTGGTCCGGAAGCCGGTGAACCTCTCGTAGAGGTCCTGCATCATGCCCGGTCGCTGACTGCCCTGCCCGGGGAAGAGGAAGGCGATGCGGCGCCGGTCCGGCGGCAGGGGAGCGTCGGCGGCGAAGGCGCCGTCGCCGAGATCGCCCCGGGCGCCGTCGGCGAGCTGCCGGCGGGCCTCGCGCAGCCGTCGGACGAGTTCGTCCGTGTCGGCGGCGACGATCGCGAGCCGGGCGGTCAGGGGCTCACGCGCGCCCAGGGTGTGGGCCACGGCGGCCACCGGCGGGCGGTCCGTCGTGTCGAGTGCGTCGAGAACGTCGCCGATGTGCTCGTCCAGCAGATCGGGGTTGCCGGCCGAGAGCAGGACGAGCTGGGGTCGGGTGGCTTCGGGCCGTTCGGTGAGGTGGTCGACGGCAGGGGCGGGCTGCTCTTCCAGAACCACGTGGACGTTCGTACCGCCGAAACCGAACGAGCTGACGGCAGCCCGCCGCGGGGTGCCCGTGGCCCGAAAGGGCCGTGCGGTGTCGGCGAAGCGCAGGCCCGCGGCGGCGATGCCCAGGTCCGGATGGGAGCTGGTCTCCGGCTGCGGCACGATCGTGCGGTGGTGGACGACCAGGGCCGTCTTGATCAGCCCCGCGATACCTGCAGCGGACAGCGAGTGCCCGATGAGGGCCTTGCCCGCCGCGAGGTAGCACAGTGCGGGGTCGTCGTCGGGGAACTCGGTGCGCAGCCGGCGCAGCGCCTCCACCTCGGCACGGTCACCGACGGCGGTGCCGGTGCCGTGGGCCTCGATGAAGCCCACGGACGAGGGGGCGACCCCGGCCTCGTCGTAGGCCCGGCGCATGGCGCGCAGCTGGCCTTCGGGGGTGGGGGTCAGCGGTCCGGGAGATGCGCCGTCGTTGGCCGAGCCGATGCCCTTGATCACCGCGTAGACGCGGTCGCCGTTGGCGAGGGCGTCCGCGAGCGGCCGTATGACGACGGCGCCGGAGCCCTCGCCGAGGACGAAGCCGTCGGCCGCCTCGTCGAACGGGCGGCACACCCCGGTCGCGGACAGTGCGCGGAGCTTGGAGAAGCCGACCAGGCTGTCGGGGGTGAGGTTGAGGTACACGCCGCCGACGACGGCGATGCGGCAGGCGCCCTGGCCCAGCTGGGCGATCGCCTGGTCGAGGGCGACCAGTGAGCCGGAGCACGCGGCGTCGACGGCGAAACTGGGGCCGCCGAGGTCGAACTGCCGGCTGACCGTGCCCGCCGCCATGTTGAGCAGGCTCCCGGGCAGCGTGAAGCTCTGGACGGTGCCGAGCTGTGCTGCCTGTTCCCTGGCGGCGTCGAGGCCGCCGGGGTGGTCGGCCGTGGGCGACTCGTCGGCCAGGGCGATGACCCGGAGGGGGGCCGCCATCAGGTCCTTGTAGTCGGACACCGATATGCCGAGGAAGACCCCGGTGTTCTCACGGTCGAAGTCGCCACGGCCCAGCCCCGCGTCGTCGAGGGCCTCGCGGGTGACGTCGAGCATCAGCCGGTGCTGGGGGTCCATGGCCCGGGCACGGGCGGGGGGCACCCCGTAGTGCGGCGCAGCGAAACGGTCCACGGCATCCAGGAAGGCGACCTGGTCGGTGTACGCGGTATGAGGGGCCGAGGTGTTGTCGGGCTCGTGGAAGGTCCCGTGGTTCCAGCGTTCCGCCGGGACGGCGGAGAACTGGCGTTCCCCGCTCAGCAGGAGCTTCCAGTAGGCGCGGATGTCAGGGGCGCCGGGGAAGCGGCAGCCGAGTCCGGTGATGGCGATGTCGGTCATGACGGGTCTTCTTCCATTTCGTGGTGCCCCGGGCGCACGGCGACCAAGGCGGAGGGGACGGGCTCTGCACCGTGGGAGTCAGCGGTGCGAGGGTGCGGGGGCAGGTGGATCGGCGCGGACCGCGGGGCACCCCTGCCGGCCGTGGCCACGGGAGCCCGGGCCGCCGGATGGGGCACCTTGCGCCTGATGGGCCACGGCGCCCACCAGTTCAGGCCGCCGGCCAGGCGCATGAGCGCCGGTACGAGGACGCCCCGCACGAGCGTGGCGTCGAGGAGGACACCGAGGCCTGCGCCGATTCCGAAGAACTGCAGGAGCGAGACCTGGGAGGTGCCGAAGCTCAGGAGCGTGAAGGCGAGGAGGGAACCGGCGGTCGTGACGATGCCGCCCGTGTGGGCTATGCCCGAGACGATCGAGTCGGTGTTGCCCTGCCCGGCCTCGTGCGCCTCCTTGATGCGCGCGAGGACGAACACCTCGTAGTCCACCGAGAGCCCGAAGACGATGCAGAACAGCAGCACCGGCATGGTCGTGCTGAGTGGTCCGGGCGTGAAATGGAGCAGGTGCTGCAGGTGGCCCGTCTGGAAGACCCACACCATCGCGCCGAGGACGGCAGCGAGGCTCAGGGCGTTCAGCGCGATGGCCTTCAGCGGCAGCAGCAGGCTGCGCGTGAAGCCGAGCAGCAGTACGAACGTGGTGAGGGTGATCAGCGAGAGCGCCAGCGGAAGCCGGTCTCCGACGGTGGCCTTGGCGTCGACCAGGACCGCACTCGGTCCGCCGACGAGGACATCGGTGCCCGCCGGGGCGGGAGTCGCGCGGACGGCGTGCACGAGCTGCTGGGCGGCGCGCGACCGGGGGTCCGCCTGCGGCACCACGGAGAGCCGGGTCGGGCCGTCGCCGACGGGCCGGGCCGCGGATCCGGGGGAGCCGGAGACCGCTGCCTTCGCGCTGTGCCGGAAGCTGCCCTCGGGCCCCACGACCTGGGCGACCTGCGGGAGCGCGGAGAGCCGGCGGGCGTAGTCCTCCCGGGCGGGCGGGGAAGCCTGACCCGTCATGACGACCGTGAGCGCGCTGGGGCCGTTCATGTCGAACGCACCGCGCACCAGGTCCCCGGTCTGACGGCTGGAGGAGCTCACGGGCAGCGCCCGCTCGTCAGGGGTGGCGAAACCGGCGTGCGCGAACGGCCCGGCGAGTACCACGAGCAGTCCGATCACCGGCAGCGCCGCGATCAGCGGGCGGCGTACGACGATCTGCGACAGCCGCCGCCAGAAGCGTGACTCCGAGCCGGCGTGGGCCCGGCGGCGCCACGGCACGGCCCAGGCGTTCACCCGCTTTCCGAGCAGCGCGAGCAGAGCCGGCAACACGGTGACGGCGCTCACCGCAGCGATCGCCACCACGGCGATGCCCGCGTAGGCGAAGGAGCGCAGGAAGTAGGGCGGGAACACCAGCAGCGTCGCGAGCGCGGCGGAGACCGTGGCGGCACTGAAGAGGATCGTGTGGCCGGCGGTACGCACGGTGCGCAGGGCGGCGCTGCGCGGACCGTGTCCGTCGGCGAGCTCCTCGCGGAACCGGGAGACGACCAGCAGCCCGTAGTCGATGCCCAACCCCAGGCCGAGCGCGGTGGTGAGGTTCAGCGCGAACACGGACACGTCGGTGACGGCGCCGAGCACGCTCAGGACCAGCAGCGTCCCGGCGATGGCCAGTACCCCGATCAGCAGGGGCAGGGCCGCGGCCACCACGCTTCCGAACACCAGGACCAGCAGGATCAGCGTTCCCGGCAGCACGACGGACTCGGCGCGCTTCAGGTCGGACTCCGAGAGGTCCTGGAGCTCGGCGTCGATGAGCGCCGGTCCTCCCGCGTGCACCGTGAGGGCCGTCGTGGCGGCCGTCGGGGTCGTCAGCTCCTTGCTCAGCTGCTTCACCCGCGTTCCGAGCTGCTCCCCCTCGCCGGCCACGTGCGCGACGAGCATGGCCGCGCGGCCGTCCCGGCTGCGCAGTTCCGCCGCGTTGCCGGTCCAGTACGAGGTCACGCCGCTCACGTGCGGTTGCGTACGAAGGCGTGCGGTCAGGGCCTCGCCCGCGCTCCGGGCCGCCGGGTCGTCGACGGAGCCGGCGCGGGCCTGGGCGACGACGACCAGGTTGGGGGACGCCCCCAGGTGCTCGGCCGCCACCCGGGCGGCGCGGCTGGACTCCGATCGGGGGTCGTCGTACCCCTGCGTCTTCAGCCGGCCGGTCGCCTCTGCGCCGAACACGGCGGACAGCAGGAGGAAAACGAGCGCGGCAAACAGGACGAGCCGTGGACGGCGGGTCACGAAGACCCCTGCGCGACGGGACATGAATGCCTCCGCTCCGGATGGTGTTTCGCTCCTGCTCTTGAGCAGGACGGTCGATTTCACCGTGCGGGGAGGAGGAACGGGGTCATAGCCCCGGCTATTCGTCACTTGACAGGAGCCGCTTCATACGGGCCGCCGGAAGAGTTCCCCCGGGCCTTGCGCAGCCTTCTATCAAGATCGGTTCTCTGCGTCAAGCCACGTGTTCGAGTGGCGTGACGCATGTTCTCGTATCGGGTTTATTTGAAGTACGCCCTCACCGGGGATCTCCCGGAGACGGTTTACCAGTCTTTTCTTGTTCCGAATGGAGAATTCCCATGTCTGAGCGCTTTTGGACCCGTCGCATCTTCCTGGCCGGAGCTTCCGTCGCACTGGTCGGTGGTGGCATCGCCCTGCCGGCGACCGCCATGGCCGCACCGGCCGCCGCCCCGCAGCAGGCCGTCAACCTCGTCCAGGACGACAGCGCCGACGGCATCGGCACCGGCGGCGACGCCAACGCCGAGAACACCACCGTCGGCGGCGAGGCCACCGGCGGCAACGCCGACACGGGCGTCGGCAACTGCAAGGGCAAGTGCGAGATCACCACCGGCAACGCCACCGGCGGCAACGCCAGCGCCGACGCCGTCAACACCGGTGACGCCACCGCGGTCGGCGGCGACGGCAAGGGCACGGGCGGCCAGGTGAACAAGCAGAACATCAAGCTGCAGGTGAAGGAGAACCTGAAGCAGAAGCTCGGCAATTGAGGGCAGCACATCGCCCGCACAGCACGGACGCCGGAGAGGCCCACAGCCTCTCCGGCGTCCGTTTCGTGCTTCTCGGGCTGGTCAGCCGTTGCCGCCCGTGGCCGTCGCGTCGCCGGACACGGCCGTTGCGTTGCCGGTGTTGAGGGCGTCGGCGCTGGCGGCGCCGCCCGTCGCGGCACCCGTGGTGATGGTGCACCTGCCGATGCAGGTGCCGACGCCGGAGTTGGCATTGCCGCCGGTGGCGGTGCCGCCGACCGTGGTGTTCGCGGCACTGGCGTTGCCGCTGACGGCGCTGGCGTCACCCCCCGTGCCCTTGTCGTTGTCGCCCATGGCCCGCGTGCCCTGCCCGACCGAGTTCACGGCCTCGAACGTGCCGCTCAGGACCTCACCGCTCACGGCGGTGTTGACGCTGTCGTGGCACAGGCCGCTGCACACGTTGAAGGCGCCGTCGCCCACTGCGGTGTTGGTGCTGGTGCCGCAGAGGCCCACGCACTCGTTGAAGGCGCCGTCGCCCACGGTCGTATTGGTGCTGCCGTCGCACAGTCCCCGGCACACGCCGGAGGAGCCGTCACCCACGGCCGTATTGGTGCTGTCGTGGCAGATGCCCTCGCACATGCCGGAGGTGCCGTTGCCTGCGGCGGTGTTGCTGCTGTCGTGGCAGAGCCCCCTGCACACGCTCGGTGCACTGTCGGTTGCGGCGGTGGTGATGCTGCCGTAGCCGTACTGAGGGGATGCCGGTGCGGCCATCGCGGTCGCCGGCAGGGCCACGACGCCGGTCAGTGCCACGGAAGCCGCGGCCAGCACGATACGACGGGTCCAGGAATGCTCGTTCATCGGAATTCTCCGGGATTCTTGTGCGAGGTCTTCGCCTGTGGCCAAGCAGGCGGGCGCTGAGGCTGCCGGTCGGATACGCCCGGTGCTGTGCAGACGCCGGGGATCCCTGGGCTTATGCGAGGTCGACGTTAGCGTGTGGATCATGTCGCAAGCAGGATCTGGCCAGGCGCGGCGTGTTCCCGCCGCTTCCCGGTATCAAGATCGCTTCTCGGCGTCAAGTCACGTGTTCGAGTGGCGTGACGCAGGCTCTCCCGCAGGGTTTATTTGAAGTGCGCCCTCACCGAGGAACGCCCCGCAGGACACGAAGCCGGAACTGATTCCCGATCCTTTCCGTGGGGCGGAATGCGAACTCTTTTGATACCGAATGGAGAATTCCCATGTCTGAGCGTTTCTGGACCCGTCGTATCGTCCTGGCCGGAGCTTCCGCGGCGCTGATCGGCGGCGGTGTCGCGCTGCCGGCGACCGCGATGGCCGCGCCGACCGCCGCCCCGCAGCAGGCCGTCACGCTCCCCCAGGACAGCGCCGACGGGATCGGCGTCGGCGGCAACGCCAACGCCGAGAACACGACCGTCGGCGGTACCGCCCGGGGCGGCGGCGCCTCCACCGCCGTCGGCAACTGCGAGGGCGGGTGCACGGTCACCACCGGTGCCGCCCGCGGTGGCAACGCCAGCGCCGACGCCGTCAACACCGGCGACGCCACCGCCGTGGGCGGGAACGGCCACGGCACCGGCGGCACCGTCACCACGCAGGACATCAAGCAGGAGGTCCTGCAGAACCTGAAGGCGAAGCTCGCCCACTGAGGGCCGACAGCCCCCACAGCTCCCACAGCCCCACATGCGGACGCCGGAGAGGCCCACGGCCTCTCCGGCGTCCGCATGTCCAGGGTTCAGCCACCGTCCTGCATGGACTCCAGGGCCTCCTTGGCCCGCTTCTCCATCTCCGCCGCAGGGATGTCCTCCACGTGCGTGGCGATGTTCCAGCGGTGGCCGAAGGGGTCCTCGAACTGCCCGGTGCGGTCGCCGTAGAACTCGTCCTTGACCGCCGAGACCTCCGTGGCGCCGCGGGCGAGGGCCTTGGCGAAGACGTCGTCGACGTCGTCGACGTACACGTGCAGGGTGATCGGCGTGCCGCCCACCGTCTTGGGCGAGCGGAATCCGATCTCCGGGTATTCGTCGGCGAGCATGATCGCCGAGTTGCCCAGCTCCAGCTCGGCGTGGCCGATCCTGCCGTCGGGCGCCGGCATCCTCATCCGCTCCGTCGCGCCGAGCACGAACACGTAGAAGTCGATCGCGGCTGCGGCTCCGTCGACGCAGAGGTACGGCGTGACCCGCGGGCGTCCCTCGGGAATGGGTTTGACGGCCACCGGGCTCCCGCCCTTCCGAACAGGGGCGATCACCGCCGACCGCCGTCTGCGACCACTGATATCCCGGTCCCGCAGGGCACGCTCCGGCGCCGCGCGGCAGCCCCGCACCGGTTGCCCCGAAGGGCCCACCCGAGCCATGAGGAGGGTTGTTCCCGGGTCCGTACGCAGGAGAGGGGCGGCCGGGTCGGGCCGGCGGGGTTCAGCGGACCGCGACCACCACGTGGCTGCTGCCGAACTGCCAGACCGTGCCGACGTGCTCGAAGCCCGCCTCGCGCAGCAGTGCGAGGTGGTCGGTGAGCGTCAGGTCGTTGCCCTCGCACCGCGGGTGGGCGCGCCGGTCGCGGGCGGCGAGCAGGGACGTCAGCTCGGGGTCGGCCCGCACTCCCGACCACCACGACTCCCAGTCCTCGTGCGCCAGGGCCTGCTGCCGCTCGGCGCGCCGCCGGCCGATGTCGAGGGCGAGCTCGTGGACCTTGGGGGAGTCGGGCTCCAGATGGTCGCCGTTGACGAGGACTCCGCCGGGCCGGATGCACCCGGCCAGCTGCTCGTACGTCCGCCGCAGGGTGTCCTCGCCGAGGTAGTGCAGGGCCGTCGTCGAGACGGCGGCGTCCACCGGGCGGTCCAGCGCGAGCCCGTCGAGCCAGCCCGGCTCCCCGATCGAGGCCTCGGCGAAGCGCAGGGCCGCTCCGTGGTGCGCCCGCCCCAGTTCCAGCAGCAGCGGATCGGCGTCGACGCCCACGACCTCGGCCGCAGGCATCCGCTCCGCCAGACGGGCTGCCAGCGACCCCGGCCCGCAGCCCAGGTCGACGAGCAGGGGAGCCGCGCAGCCCGCCGTCACGCGCTCGACCACGTCGGAGA
Source organism: Streptomyces sp. NBC_01296 (assembly GCF_035984415.1). Taxonomy (NCBI): domain Bacteria; kingdom Bacillati; phylum Actinomycetota; class Actinomycetes; order Kitasatosporales; family Streptomycetaceae; genus Streptomyces; species Streptomyces sp. NBC_01296. Next base: position 7,167,581 of record NZ_CP130720.1, read on the forward strand.
TGACGGTGAACCGCTCCTCGCGGTCGACCGCGTAGCGCTGCTGCTGCCGCTCCCAGCGTTCCACCCACCGGCCGGCCGCCACCGTGTGCACGTTCATGTTTCTGTCCGCTCGTGCCTCTGCCGTTCTCACGGCCCTGAACTCCACATGAAAATCATTGCAGATTGGCGAGGGTGGCGAGCAACGCTTCGATCTCCTCGGCCGTGTTGTACACGTGCAGACTCACCCGCACCGATCCGTCCTCCACCCGGGCGCCCGCCTGACAGTGTCCGTCGGAGCGGACCATGAACCCGTGGCTGTAGAGGATGAACCCGAGATCGCGGGATGCGATCTCGCGATGCCGGAACGCCACGATGCTCCGGCGCCGCTGGACCTCGGAGCCGGCCGCCAGGCTGGAGCGGCAGCCGAGCACCTCGTACACGTCCAGCCCGCTCAGGCCGTCCGTCAGCCGCGCCGCCAGCGCCACCGTCCACGCCTCGATCCGGTCCGGGCCGGCCGCGTCGAGCCAGTCGAGCGCGGCCGTCAGGCTTGCGATGCCGACGGTGTTCGGGGTGCCGGCCCAGCCGCCCGGCCGGAACCGTGGCCCCCGTCGGCCACGGGCCCAGACCGCGCCGGTACCGGGCAGCGCCAGGGCCTTGTGCCCGGAGAACACCACGAAGTCCACGTCGAGTCCGGCGACGGAGAACGGCAGGTGGCCGATGCTCTGCGCGGCGTCGAGGCAGATCGGGACATCCGGCCCGACCGCCTGCCGGATCCGGTGCACGTTCATGTCGGCGCCGTAGACGTGGTGCACATGGGTGGCCGCGACGAAACGGGTCCGCGGGCCGGCCGAGGCGGCGAGTGCCGCGGGGTCGTAGTCGCCGGAGCTGTCCTGGTACGGCAGCTCCCGGACCAGGATCCGTACGCCCTGCCGGGCCAGCAGCTCCCGTACCTCCAGCCACGGCGACAGGTTGGCCTCGTGGTCGGCGAACGGGACGACGATCTCGTCCCCGTCGGTGAGCCGGCCCGCCAGCCAGTCCAGGGCGATGGTCCGCAGTCCTTCGGAGGTTCCGCCGGTGAAGTGCACCGACGACCCGTCCGGCTCGGGATCGCCGAGGAACTCCTTGATCCGGCCGCGGGCCCGCTCCACCGCGGCCGTCGTGGCATTGGCCCAGGGGTACGAGCCGCGGCCCGCGTTGGCGTTGGAGGTGGTGAGGTAGTGCTGCACGGCGTCCAGAACGGCCTGCGGCTTCTGCGCGGTCGCCGCACTGTCCAGGTAGGCCAGCCCCGGGTTCGCCACGATGATCGGGAACTGGGCGCGCAACGGGCGCTGCCAAGAACGCAGCTCCTCGAGAGCGCCGGCGTCGGCCATGTCAGTCACGCACCAGCGGCGCGCCCGCGTCCCGCCACGCGATGATCCCGCCCGCGAGGCTGCGTACGTCGGGATGTCCCATCCGGGTCAGCAGGGCGGCGTAGCGCGCCGACTGCTCGCCGACCGGGCACGCCAGCAGCACGGGCTGCCGCTTGCTGAACGGCATGCCACCGCGGACGAGTTCGTCGAAGAGTTCGTCGACGATGTTCACCGATCCGTCGATGTGCAGCGCGGCGTAGGCGAAGGAGCTGCGCAGGTCGATCACCAGCGGCCGCTCGGCCGCGAGCCACTTCTGCGCGTCGGCCACCTCGATGACCTGGGCCGCCCGTACCTCGATGTCGGTCAGAGCGGTCACGGAGTTCCGTGCGGGCGGGCGGCCCAGCAGCTCGGGGCGGCGCTGTTTGACGTAGCCGAGATAGCTCTCCACCCGGTCGCAGACGATGAAGACCGCGCTCTGCCGGTCCGTCCCCGTCAACTCTGCGTCGATCGGCTTCAGATGGCGGACGGCTCCCCGGTACGCGGCGCCGCCGGTGGGTCCGGCGAGGATCCCGCAGCGCCGGACCAGGGCGAGCATGCCGTCGATGGCGTCGTCGGCGCTGACCGACTCGATCGCGTCGTACGTGGCAGGGTCGAACAGGCCGACCGCGTGGACCTCGTCGATGTTGCGGATGCCGGGGATGAAGTCCGACTTCTGGCCCACCAGCCCGATCACCCGTACGGCCGGATCATGGGCGCGCAGGGCCCGGCCCACGCCCGTGGAGGAACCCGCCGTACCGACACAGGCGAGGAACCAGTCCGGGGCCCGGCCGTCCAGATCCGCCACGATCTCCGGGCCCGTACCCGTCTGGTGCGCCTCGGTGTTCAGCGCGTTGAAGTACTGGTCGGTGTGCAGGTGGGCACTGCCGGACTGGTTCAGCCTCTGGTGGAAGAGGGTCAGCGGGTCCTCGGTGTCCGTCGGGTCCAGGCATTCGCTGCGGCCCGGCAGCTCCTCGATCTCGGCGCCCAGCAGCAGGAGCAGGTCCTTGACCTCGGGTATGCGCATCCGGTTGGTGACGCTCTTGAACGACAGCCCGTGCATGCCCGCGATGACGGCCAGCGCCTTGGCCGTGTTGCCGCTGGACAGCTCGACGACCGTCGCGCCGCGCTCCCGGGCGCCGGGCAGTCCGGACCGGGCCATGTTCCAGGCGGCCCGGTCCTTGACGGAGCCGAACGGGTTGAGCATCTCGAGCTTCGCGTAGAGGTCGATGTGGCGCAGGCCGTGGACGGCCGGATCGATACGGACCAGCGGGGTGTTGCCGATGGCCTCGGTGATGCTGTCGTACCTCATGCCTGTCCCCCCGAATCGGTGATCGGCCGGTACTCCTCGATCGGCCAGTACTCATCGTCCAGACACCAGCGCCAGGCGCCCCCTTCCTGACGGACCGCCACCTTGCGCGCCACCGGCTGCTGTTGTGCGCTGGTTGCGCTGAAGTCCATGCAGTACCCGGCGATGTTGGCGAAGCCGAGCAGGTCTCCCGGCTGCGGCAGCCGCGGCAGGAACACCGTTCTGCGCGTGATCAGGTCGGCTTCCAGGCAGAGGTTTCCCATCAGGTGCACGCCGACCGGCTCCTGCGGGCCGGCGGGTTCGCCGTCGCGGGGTACGAGCACGGGGTCCACGAGGATCCCGTGGTCCTCCAGGCTGACGTCGTTCGCGTTCATGGCGAGGCGTACGAACGCAGGGCCCGCGTCCCGGTGCCGTACCTCCAGGACCCGGGCCAGGGACAGCCCGCACTGGTCGGCGAGGGCCCGGCCCGGCTCCGTGTACAGGTCGTAGAGGCTCTCCAGCAGCAGGGTGCCCAGCGGCCGGCCCAGGGTGGGGGCGGGCTGTGACAGGAGCGCGTCGAGGTAGGCGGCGCCGGCGACCGGGCGGTGGGCGGGGTACAGGCTCAGGGCGCCGCGGAGCGTACCCGCCTCGGAGTGCAGGCCGTAGCCGTGGCCGCCCCAGGTCAGGGGCGGGCGGCGGCCCATCACCGCGGCCGTGAGCTCGCTCGTGTATCGGTCCCACTGGGCGCCATGCGCGAGGTAGTTGACGCCGAAGCCGCCGCCGATGTCCACGGCGCGCGGCTGGAATCCCCGTAATCGCAGGTCGTCCATGGCGCGCAGGCAGCCTTCGAGGGCGATGGCCTTCTCGTCCGGGCTCGTGGTGTCGAGGTGGTACGCGACGCCGACCGGATCGAGGGAGTCCCGGTGGCGCTCGAGGAGGTCGAGCAGCGGGCCGAGGGCCTTCACGGACGTACCGAACCGGCTCCTGCGGGACAGCATCCTGGGTCCCGAGTTCTCGAACTCGCAGAGGCGCAGCAGGACGCGCGGGCGCGGTAGGCCGTGGCGCCGGACGAGGCCCGCCAGGGCCTCCAGCTCGCCGGGGCCGTCGGCGTTCACGGTGACCCCCGACCGCGCGGCGAGCCAGAGGAACGCCGGATCCTTGGGGCCGGTCGCCATGATGCGGTCCGCGGTGAAACCGTCGCCCAGGGCGTGCCGGAGCTCGCCGAGGGAGGCCACGTCCACGGCGGCGTCCGCGGTGGTGAGCCGCCGGACGAGGGACCGGGAGCGGTTGGCCTTGTGGGCGAAGAAGACGTGCCCGCCGAGGCGGTGGCGGCGGTAGACGGAGCGGAAGCCCTCGGCGTTCTCCGCCGCCTGGTCGGGCAGGAGGACGTTCAGGGGCGAGCCGAGGGCGTCCACGAGCATGTGCAGGAACGGGGCCGAGCCGAGCAGCGCAGCGAGCCGCGGTGCCAACCGCGGTTCCAGGTACAGGGGGCCGGTGTCCATCGCGGCTGCTCCTCCCGCGCTCCGATCGCACGACGATTTGCCTCGCGGCCCTGTTCCTGCCCTGCTGATCGGGTGCGGACGCGTGATGGAGGGAGATGACCGAAACGCGACGGGCGCGCCGGCGCACTCGGGCGGCTCGGGCGGCTCGGACAGCTCAGGCGGCCGGGAGGGCGAGGTACATGAGGATCTCGTCGCGGTCGTCGCCGGGTGCGACCCGCAGACCGCCGGGCCAGCGCCCGATCTCGCGCCAGCCCAGACGGCCGTAGAACTCCTCGAGCCCCAGGCCGGCCCGGACGGCGATGTGCAGCTGCTCCAGCCCCATCTCCTGGCGGGCGAGATCGCGGACCCGGTGCATCAGCGCGGTACCGATGCCGCGGCCGCGGAAGTCGGGGTGGGTCATGACGTGGTTGACGGCGCCGCAGTGGGCGACGAGGGGATGCGGGTCACGGCGCAGAATCAGCCACCCCGCGAGCCTCCCGCCGGCCGTGGCGATCAGCATCCGGGCGCGGCGCGGATCGAGCTCGCCGACGAGCAGGCCCAGGGCCGGGTCGGCCTGGCCGGTGCTCACCGGCGGCATCGGGAGCCCCCGCGGGATGACGGCGCCTCCGGCGTTGATCACCCGTACCCAGCAGTCGACGAGCTGTTCCCGGAGTTCGGCGGTCAGCTCCCGGGGGCGGGTGATCTGCGCGAAGTCGAGTGGTTGCTGCGCGGTCATGGAGCGCAGCTTGCCAGACGCGGCACCGACGGGTGCGCCGTCCGTCACCGCGGGGCCGCGCGGATCGCGGACCTCGTCCCGCAGCAGGTCTCCGACCGGAAACGGGCGTGCCGGTTCCACGGCGTGCACACCCCCGGTTCTCCACTCGAGCATCCTGACGCATATGTCCCTATTTGTATGACCTTAGTGAGTGAAGCAGAACACTCTCTGCAACCTTTTGCGCATGGATCCCGGGTGCCCGGGCAAGCGGCCGGACTGCTGGTGCAAACCGGCAGGGGGATTCGAAAGAAGCGAAAGGCCATACACAACGTGACCGGAGCACAACAGACCATCCATGTGGGCGGAGAGTGGCGCGCAGCCCTGTCCGGCGCCACCCGCGAGATCATCGACCCCGTCGACGCGAGCCCCTTCGCGGTCGTGGCGGAGGGCGGCGTCCAGGACACCGACGACGCCGTGGCCGCGGCGCGAGCCGCGTTCGACGCCGGCGCCTGGCCGCGTACCCCGGTCGCCGAGCGGGCGGCCCTGCTGCGGCGGGTCGCCACCCTGCTGGAGCGCGACCGCGAGCGGATCGGCGCCCTGGAGAGCCAGGACGCGGGCAAGACGCTGGAGGAGGGCCGCGTCGACGTCGACTGCGTCCGCGATGCCTTCCTCTACTTCGCCGACCTCGTGGCGAACGAGGACGGCGGACGGGTCGTCGACGCCGGTTCGGACGAGATCCGCAGTGTCGTCGTCCACGAGCCGGTCGGCGTCTGCGCCCTGATCACGCCATGGAACTACCCGCTGCTCCAGGCCAGCTGGAAGATCGCGCCCGCCCTCGCCGCCGGCAACACGTTCGTGATCAAGCCCAGCGAGATCACGCCGCTGACCACCGTCGTGCTGATCGAACTGCTCCTGGAGGCCGGACTGCCGCTCGGCGCGGCCAACATCGTCACCGGTCCCGGCGGCACCGTCGGCGCCCGGCTCGCCGAGCACCCCGACGTCGACCTCATCTCGTTCACGGGCGGTCTCGTCAGCGGTACGAAGGTCGCCAGGGCGGCCGCCGACAGCGTGAAGAAGGTCGCCCTCGAGCTGGGCGGCAAGAACCCCAACGTCGTGTTCGCCGACGCATGTTCGACCCCCGAGGGGTTCGACACCGCCGTCGACCAGGCGCTCAACGCCGCGTTCATCCACAGCGGCCAGGTCTGCTCGGCCGGCTCCCGCCTCATCGTCGAGGAGCCGCTGCGCGAGCGATTCGTCGCCGAGCTCGCCCGCCGGGCCGAACTGATCCGGCTGGGGCGCGGCACCGATGCGGGCGTCGAGTGCGGTCCGCTGGTCTCCGCGGCCCAGCTGGCGAGGACCGAGGAGTACGTGGCCTCCGCCCTCGCCGAGGGCGCGGTCCTGCGCGCAGGCGGCGAGCAGCCGGCCGGCCCCGGCTACTTCTTCCGGCCCACGGTCCTCGACCGGTGCCACCGGGGCATGCGGGTCGTGCGCGAAGAGGTCTTCGGCCCCGTCCTGACCGTCGAGACCTTCCGTACCGAGGAGGAGGCCGTCGCCCTCGCCAACGACACCGAGTACGGCCTCGCCGGCGCGGTGTGGACCTCCGACGAACAGCGTGCCCGGCGGGTCGCCGCCCGGCTGCGCCACGGCACCGTCTGGATCAACGACTTCCACCCCTACCTGCCCCAGGCGGAGTGGGGCGGCTTCGGGAAGTCGGGCATCGGCCGCGAACTGGGCCCCGGCGGTTTCGCCGAATACCGCGAGGCCAAGCACATCTACCAGAACCTCGCCCCGCGCCCCGTGCGCTGGTTCGCGGGCACGACGGCGAAGGGCTGAGCATGAACGACCACGACGTGTACGACCAGCACGTGTACGACTACGTCGTCGTCGGCGGCGGCACCGCGGGTTCCGTGATCGCCTCCCGCCTCACCGAGGACCCGGACGTCAGCGTCGCCGTCATCGAGGGCGGCCCCAGTGACGTCGGCCGCGACGACGTCCTGACCCTGCGCCGCTGGATGGGCCTGCTCGGCGGCGAGCTGGACTACGACTACCCCACCACCGAGCAGCCCCGGGGCAACTCGCACATCCGCCACAGCCGTGCGCGGGTGCTGGGCGGCTGTTCCTCGCACAACACCCTCATCGCGTTCAAGCCCCTGCCCTCCGACTGGGACGAGTGGGCGGACGCCGGTGCCAAGGGGTGGGACGCGGCCGCCATGGACCCCTACTTCGCCCGGCTGCGCAACAACATCGTCCCCGTCGGCGAGGCGGACCGGAACGCGATCGCCCGGGACTTCGTCGACGCGGCGCAGACCGCGCTCGGGGTGCCGCGCGTCGAGGGCTTCAACAGGGCTCCCTTCCACGAGGGCGCCGGCTTCTTCGACCTCGCCTACCACCCGGAGAACAACAAGCGCTCGTCCGCCTCCGTCGCCTATCTGCACCCCTTCCTGGACCGGCCGAACCTGCACATCGCCCTGGAGACCTGGGCGTACCGGCTGGAACTGGAGGGCACCCGCGCCACCGGCGTGCACATCCGTACCAAGGACGGCGCGGAGCACGTCGTACGCGCCCGGCGCGAGGTCCTGGTGTGCGCCGGGGCCGTGGACACCCCGCGCCTGCTGCTGCACTCCGGCATCGGGCCGCGCGCCGACCTGGAGAAGCTCGGCATTCCCGTCGTGCACGACCTGCCGGGCGTCGGGGAGAACCTGCTCGACCACCCCGAGTCGGTCATCGTGTGGGAGACGCACGGCCCGATCCCGGAGAACTCCGCGATGGACTCCGACGCCGGGCTGTTCGTCCGCCGCGACCCGCAGGCCGAGGGCCCGGACCTGATGTTCCACTTCTACCAGATCCCCTTCACCGACAACCCCGAGCGCCTGGGCTACGAACGGCCCGCGCACGGCGTGTCGATGACCCCGAACATCCCCAAGCCGCGCAGCCGCGGCCGGCTCTACCTGACGAGCGCCGACCCCGAGGTCAAGCCCGCCCTCGACTTCCGGTACTTCACCGACGAGGACGACTACGACGGCCGCACCCTCGTCGACGGGATCCGCATCGCCCGGCAGATCGCGGCGAGCGAACCGCTGGCCGGATGGCTGAAGCGAGAGGTGTGCCCGGGGCCCGAGGTGACCTCCGACGAGGAACTCAGCGCGTACGCGCGCCACGTCGCGCACACCGTCTACCACCCCGCCGGCACCTGCCGGATGGGGGCCGACGACGACGAACTCGCCGTCGTCGCACCCGACCTGAGGATCCGGGGCCTCGACGGCATCCGGATCGCCGACGCGTCCGTCTTCCCCACCATGACCGCCGTCAACCCGATGATCGGCGTGCTCATGGTCGGCGAGAAATGCGCCGACCTGCTGGGAGGAACCACCCGATGAACGCTGCGCCGCACACCACGACCCTGCCGGGCACCACGACTGCGCCGCCGGCCGCCCCGCCGCAGACCCCCGCGGAGGCCGTCTTCTCCGTACGAAACCTGTGGAAGGTCTTCGGTCCGAAGGCCGACCGCGTGCCCGCCGACAAGGAGCTCGGGGCCCTCGGCGCCGCCGAGCTGCGCGAGCGCACCGGCTGCACCGCCGCCGTCCGCGACGTCTCCTTCGACGTCCGCCAGGGCGAGGTCTTCGTCGTCATGGGCCTGTCGGGCTCGGGCAAGTCGACGCTCGTACGCTGCCTCACCCGGCTCATCGAACCGACCTCGGGCACGATCTCCATCGACGGCGAGGACGTGCTGTCCATGGACACCGGCCGGCTCCGCGAGCTGCGCCGGCACCGGGCGGCGATGGTCTTCCAGCACTTCGGTCTGCTGCCGCACCGCACGGTGCTCGACAACATCGCCTACGGACTGGAGATCCAGGGCGTGGGACGCGCCGAACGGCGTGAGCGGGCGGCCGAGTTCGTCGCCAAGGTCGGCCTGGACGGCATGGAGCACCGCAGGCCGAGCCAGCTCTCCGGCGGCCAGCAGCAGCGCGTGGGCCTTGCCCGCGCACTCGCCGTGGACCCCGAAGTCCTGCTGTTCGACGAGCCGTTCAGCGCACTGGACCCGCTCATCCGCCGCGACATGCAGGAGGAGGTCGTACGCCTGCACCGGGAGGAGGGACGCACGATGGTCTTCATCACGCACGACCTGAACGAGGCGCTGAAGCTCGGCGACCGCATCGCGCTGATGCGCGACGGCCGGATCGTGCAGCTCGGCACCCCGGAGGAGATCGTGGGCGCCCCCGCCGACGACTACGTCCGGGACTTCGTCCGGGACGTGCCGCGCGAGCAGGTGCTGACCGTCCGCTCGGCGATGCGCCCCGCCCTCGCCGGCGAGCGTGAGGCCGGTCCCGCGCTCGACCCCGGTGCCACCGTCCACGAGGCCATCGAGGCCGTCGTGCGGACGGGCGTGAACGCGCGGGTCGTCGAGGACGGCAGGTGCCTCGGCGTGGTCGACCACGCGGGACTCCTCGGTGTCGTCGCCGGGGTACCGGCCGCGACCGGGAAGGCGGTGGCCTGATGTATTCCCATACGACCTGGCCGCCGCCGTGCGGCACGACCGGCGCCGACGCCGGGCGGTGGGGCCGATGACCGCCACCGTCACCCCTGCTTCTGCGAGCCCTGCGACCCCCACCGACGCCGGACCCGGTGCACTGCGCGCGCTCGCGCGCCACCGCGGCCGGCTGATCGGCGCCGGCGCGGTCCTCGCGCTCGTCCTCGGTTCCGTACTCCTGGGCGCCGGAAACTGGCTGGCTTCGCTCTCCGTCGACCTGTCGGGACCGCTCAAGCACACCAGCGACTGGATCATCGACAACCGCGACGGACACCCCCTCTTCCTCTACTTCCTCGGGCACGTCAGCAACGTCGTGGTCGTCTCCGTCCGCGCGGTGTACCTCGTGCTGCTCGCCCTCGGCTGGGCCGGCGTCACCGCCGCCGCCGGGCTGCTGGCCTGGCGCGTCGCCGGAGTCCGGCTCGCGCTGACCTCCGTCGCAGCCTTCGCCGCGTGCGGACTGCTCGGCATGTGGGTGCCCACCATGCAGACGCTGGCCCTGATGGTGGTCGCCGTCGCCGCGTCCGTGCTGCTCGGCGGTCTCCTCGGCCTGGCCGCGGGCCTGTCGGACCGTATGCACCGGATCCTGCGGCCCGTGCTGGACACCATGCAGGTGCTGCCGGCGTTCGCGTACCTCCTGCCCGTCGTCCTGGTCTTCGGCATCGGCGTGCCCGCGGCCGTCCTCGCCACCGTCGTCTACGCGGCCCCGCCCATGGCCCGCCTCACCGCGCTCGGCCTGCGCGGCGCGGACGCCGGGGTCGTCGAAGCCGCCACCTCCCTCGGCGCCACCGGCAGGCAGCGGCTGCTGACGGCCCGACTGCCGCTGGCCCGCAAGGAACTCCTGCTCGGCCTCAACCAGTCGATCATGATGGCGCTGGGGATGGCCGTGATCGCGTCCGTCATCGGCGCGGGGGGCCTCGGCGACCGCGTCTACCAGGCGCTGGCCTCCGTCGACGTCGGCGCCGCGCTCGCCGCCGGCGTGCCGATCGTGCTGCTCGCCATCGTCCTGGACCGGGTCACCGCCGCGGCGGGGGAGCGGATCGGGGCGGCTCCGGCCCGCCGGTCCGCGCTCGGCTGGGCCGTCGCCGCCGTGGTGACCGCCGCCGTCGCCGTCGGGGCCCGCCTGCTCGACCGGCTTTCCTGGCCCGACGCGTGGACGGTGGGCATCGCCGAGCCCGTCAACGGGGCGGTCGACTGGATGACCGCCCACCTCTACTCCGGCGTGCCCCTCGTCGGCGGCACCGCCGACTGGGCCGGGCACTTCACCACATGGGTCCTGAACCCCCTGCGCGACGGACTGCAGTGGCTGCCCTGGTGGGCGGTCCTGCTGGCCGTCGGCGCCCTCGCCCTGCTCATCGGCACCTGGCGCACCGCCGCGACCGCCGTCCTGGCGATGGCCGCGATCGGCGTGCTGGGTGTCTGGGACCCGGCGCTCGACACCCTGTCCCAGGTACTGGCCGCCGTCGCCGTGACGCTGCTGCTCGGCTTCGCCCTCGGGGTCGCCGCGGCCCGCAGCAGCCGCCTGGGACGCGCACTGCGCCCGGTCCTGGACGTCTTCCAGACGATGCCGCAGTTCGTGTACCTGATCCCCGTCGTCGCCCTGTTCGGCGTGGGCCGGGCCCCGGCGGTCGCGGCCGCCGTGGTCTACGCGCTGCCCGCGGTGGTGCGGATCACGGCCCAGGGCGTGCGCGCGGTGGACCCGGCCGCTCTGGAGTCCTCGCGCTCGCTGGGCGCGACCGGGCGGCAACAGCTGTTCCAGGTCCAACTGCCGCTGGCACGGCCCGCGCTGCTGCTGGCCGTCAACCAGGGCGTGGTGCTGGTCCTCGCCGTCGTCGTCATCGGCGGCCTCGTGGGCGGCGGGGCGCTCGGCTACGACGCGGTCTTCGGTCTCGCCCAGGGCGACCTGGCGACCGGTCTGGTCGCCGGTGCCGCGATCGTCTGCCTCGGCCTGATGCTCGACCGCGTCACCCAGCCGACGCAGCGCCGCGACCTCGCCGGAAAGGGGGCCTGACATGGCTCGCACACGCTTCACCGCACCTCGTACACGCTTCGCCGCCCTCGGGGCCGCCGTCGCCCTGACGGCCCTCACCCTCACCGGCTGCGGCGCCGCCGACATGACCCGCCAGGCCTCCCCGTACGCCGACGCGAAGGGCTCCCGCACGGTGACGCTGTCCGTGCAGTCGTGGGTGGGCGCGCAGGCCAACGTCGCCGTCGCCCAGTACCTGCTGGAGCACGAGCTCGGCTACCGGGTGGACACCGTCCAGATCGACGAGGTACCCGCCTGGGACGCGCTCAGCCAGGGCCGGGTCGACGCCATCCTGGAGGACTGGGGCCACCCGGAGCAGGAGAAGCGGTACATCGACGACAAGGGGACGATCGCGCGGGGCGGCGATCTCGGGGTGACCGGCCACATCGGCTGGTTCGTGCCGACGTACTTCGCCGAGGAACACCCCGATGTCACCGACTGGAAGAACCTGAACAAGTACGCCGACCAGTTCCGTACCGCGGAGAGCGGCGGCAAGGGCCAGTTGCTGGACGGCTCCCCGTCCTACGTGACGAACGACAAGGCGCTCGTGAAGAACCTGGGGCTCGACTACCAAGTCGTGTTCGCGGGCTCCGAGGCGGCGCAGATCACCCAGATCAGGCAGTTCGCCAAGGAGAAGAAGCCGTTCCTGAGCTACTGGTACAAGCCCCAGTGGCTGTTCGAGAAGGTCCCGATGACGGAGGTGGAGCTGCCCGCCTACAAGGAGGGCTGTGACGCCGACCCGCAGAAGGTGGCCTGCGCGTACCCGCACACGCCGCTGCAGAAGTTCCTCAACGCCCGCTTCGCGGACGGCGGGGGCGACGCCGCAGCCTTCCTGAAGAAGTTCCGGTGGACGACCGGGATGCAGAACGACGTCGCCCTGATGATCGCGGACCAGAAGCTGTCGCCACAGGAAGCGGCGGGCCGCTGGGTGAAGGAGAACGAGGCCACCTGGCGGGCCTGGCTCCCGTCCTGACGCGGCTGACCGGAGGGGGGATCCCCGCGATCCCCCCTCCGGGCCCCTGACCTCACGCCTGGGCCCAGCTGCGGACCGGCACCGTTCCCTGACCGGACGGCCCGATGCGTCGCCCCTGATCGCTCCGCGTGCGCGGGTACGTTCCACCGAGTAGCGTCGAGAGGAAGCGTTCCGTCCACACCGCTGCGGTCCGGCCCGGCGGGGCCGCAGCCGGCACGGCAGAGGGACGAGATCACATGCCGCAGCACAGCATCCCCGCGGTGGCCGCCGCGGCCGCTCTGGTATGCCTGGCAGCATTCGGCCCCGCACAGAGCAGCGCCGCGTCCCCACCCGCCCAGTCCGCCGGCCGGCCCGGCACGGCAGCCCCGTCCCGGTTCGTGCCGGGGCCCTGCCCGAAGACGCCCGAGCCGATCGAGGCGCTCGGCAGCGCACGCTGCGGCTTCCTCGAGGTCCCCGAGAACCGCTCCCGCCCCGGCGGCCGGACCATCAAGCTCGCAGTGGCGGTCATTGCGGCCGTCACACCGGCGAAGCCGGCACAGGACCCGCTGGTGTTCATGGCGGGCGGCCCCGGTGCCGACACGTTCGACGACATTCCCTTCCTCATCGACTCCGGCCTGAACAAGGACCGCGAGCTGATCGTCATGGCCCAGCGCGGCAACCTCTACGACCGGCCGAACCTCGCCTGCCCGGAGGTCGACCGCTTCAACGCGCAGGCCGTGGGCCTGGGCTATGACTCACGGCAGGCGCAGCAGCTCATGCTGAAGGCGGTGAAGGACTGCCGGGCCCGCCTGACGGCCGACGGCGTCGACCTGAGCGCCTACAACACCACCGAGAACGCCGCGGACTTCGCCGACCTGCGGGGCGCGCTGAACATCCCCCGGTGGAACGTCTACGGCTACTCCTACGGCAGCAACCTGGCCCTCACGTACCTGCGCCTGCACCCCGAGGGCATCCGCGCGATGGCGATCGACTCGATCACACCTCCCCAGGTCGTGACCCTGCCGTGGACATGGGGCAGCACCGCCGAGGGAATCCGCAACATCTTCGAGGCGTGCGCGGCCCAGCCCGCCTGCAAGGACCGGTACCCGGACCTCCCCCGCCTGCTGACGGAGCAGGTGCGCAAGCTGGAGGCCCACCCCCTGACACTGAACGTCACGCCGCCGGGCGGAGGAAAGCCGGTCAAGACCGTCCTCGACGGGGGTGCCCTGCTGAACCTGATCGTCGCCTTCACCCCGCGGCCCAAGGACATCCCGGCAGCGCTCGACGAACTCAGCCGCGGAAACCCGGAGCGTTTCGCGCAGGCCCGTGCGGCCGGCTCGGTCCAGAAGGTCGGCGAATTCGCGCACGGCCTGACGAACTCGGTGGCGTGCAGCGAGTGGGCGCCGGGGTATTCGGAATCCGACGTGCTGAAGGCGGGGCGCAAGGCCTTCCCCGGGTGGCCGGACACGGTCCTGGCCCAGGTGCCGCAACTGCCCTTCCAGTACCCGGCGTGCCGCATCTGGAACGTTCCGGACCGCGCGTCCGTCCAGCGGGTGGCCACCGTCAGCTCGGTGCCGGCGCTCCTCGTCTCCGGCACGTTCGACGTGAAGACCGGGGCGAGCTGGGCGAAGGGCGTGGCCCGCGACCTGTCCCGCTCGACCGCCGTGCAGATCCCCGGAATCGGCCACTGGGTGGTCCCGCAGTCGCCTTGCGCGCAGCGCGTGCTGGCCTCGTTCCTCGCTCACCCGACCGCGCCCGACACGGCCTGCGTGGAAGACGTCGAACCCGCACCGTTCACGATCATCCCGAAGTGACCGGGAGGCCAGATGACACACCACCGTGCGCCCCGTCGCCGCCGTACCGTACGACGCCTCCAGGCCGCGTCGGCCGGCATCGCGACCGGTCTCCTGGTCACCGGGCTGCTCGCAGCGCCCGCTCAGGCGCGGTCCCGTACCGACGCCAGTGCCGGCCCCGAAGCACCGATCGGCACGGCCGCACGGACGGTGGGCGACGCCCGCTTCGAACCGGGCCCCTGCCCCAGGACGCCGGAACCGATCGAGGCGCTCGAAGACGCCCGCTGCGGAACGCTCACCGTGCCCGAGAACCGCGCCAAGCCGGGCGGTCGGACGATCGAACTCGGCGTGGCGATCGTGCCCGCCGCGACCGACAAGCCGAAACCCGACCCCATCGTGTGGCTCGCGGGCGGACCCGGCGACGACGCCGTGGGGGAGGCGAAGATGGCGATCGACGGCGGCCTGAACCGCGACCGTGACGTGATCTTCATGTCCCAGCGCGGAACGTACTCGGCCCGGCCGAACCTCCTGTGCCCCAACATCGACGAGTTCAACGCCCGCGCGGTCGGCCTCGGCCACGACGCCCCTTCCACCGAACGCCTGCACGTCGAGGCCACCAAGGCCTGCCACGACCAGCTGGCGGCCCGCGGGATCGACCTCGGCACCTACAACGACATCGAGAGCGCCGCCGACTACGAGGACCTGCGCACCGCGCTGGGCATCAAGCAGTGGAACCTGTACGGGATCTCCTACGGCACCCACCTCGCGCTCGCGTACATGCGCCTGCACCCCGAGGGGCTCCGCTCGGTGGGCATCGACGGCATCCTGCCGCCGTCCAGGGCCGGGTCGGCCGCGACCTGGAGCAGCGCCCGACAGGGCTTCGACGGCCTGTTCAAGGCCTGCGCCGCCCAGCCCGCGTGCAACAAGCGCTACCCGAACCTGTCGGCCACCTTCGACCAGCTCGTCCGCCGACTCGAAGCCAAGCCGGTCACCACCACCGTCACGCTCCCCGGCAGCGACAAGCCGGTGAAGGTCGTACTGGACGGCGGGGCCCTGGTGAACTGGATGACCTCCGCCACGCACGTGGCGCCCCAGGTCCCCCTCGCCCTCGACGAGCTGGCGCACGGCAAGCCGCAGCGGATCGCCCGGCAGTGGGCGGGCGGCAAGCTCAGCCCCGCGGCCATGGGCAGGGTCGCGCACGGTCTCGTCTACGGCGTCTTCTGCAGCGAGTGGACCCCGTACGAGACCCAGGCCGCAGCGCTCAAGGGCGGACAGCAAGCCTTCCCGACCTTCCCCCGCTCGGTACAGGCCCAGGCCCCTCAACTCGCCTTCCTCCATCCGGACTGCGACGCCTGGAACGTCCCCGCGGCCCCGCGCTCGATCCGGGACGCCACGCGCGGCGACATCCCGACCCTCGCCCTGTCGGGCGGGTTCGACTCCCAGACCGGCGCGGACAACGGGCCGTACGTCGCCCGGACGCTGGGCAAGGCCAAGGTGGTCACGGTCCCGTACGAGCCGCACGTGGTGTTCGCCACCTCGAAGTGCGCCCAGGAGATCACCGTCTCGTTCTTCGACAACCCGGCCGCACCGAAGACCGCATGCCTGAAGAGCCTCAAGGCGCCTGAGTTCGAGATCGGGTCCTGAGATCGGGTCCTGAGGTCGGCCAATTCTCTGCCGGGACCCGCTGACGGCCCGCAAATCCATATCACCTTGAATTCTCCTCGAGCCACTCTGGGGTTCGAATTGAGTGGTGCATGAGCAGCGTCATCTCCAGGCAATCGCCCTGCTAAATTGTCGGATTCATGAACTGTTGTTCGTGATAGATGTGAACGAATATGCGAGGCCAAGGGGCTGACTCGACCTCGTACAGCCGTGCATGTCGTGACCCGCTCCGACTCCGATGGCACGACCGCTGCCGCGAACCCACCCACCGACATCATCGACAGTGAGGGAATCACCGTGCCGGCACACCAGAAGCTCTACCTTCGCCCGTCCGTGGTCGCTCAGCCCCTGCTGCACCGCTGGTACGCGTGGCCCTATCTCCTGGCGCCCCACACCGGCGCACTGAATCTGCGGGACCGTCTGCTGCCCATAGTGGACAGCTACTTGAAGGCACCGCACCTCCACGATGCGGTCATCGCCGACCCGCACCGCTACGGCGCGCCCTTCCTCGACCCCCAGGGCGCCACCCACGATGAAGTCCAGGCGGCGCGCGAGACCATGGTCAAGGACGGCCAGGCCAAGCTCCAGCTCGCCGACGACATAGCCGAACTGCGCGCCATGCTGCGGGAGAAGGCGCTCGGCGGCCCGATGGAGCCTCTCTATCCCCTGGTCCCCCACTCCCTCCGCGGGCGGGTCGAGCTCGTCTACGACACGGCCCACCGGCCCAACTTCCGCTTCTTCGAAGCGCTGATGTACGGCTCGCCGGCGTACGAGCGCGAAGGCCAGTGCGTCTCGCTCACCGCCGCGCCGAGCCCCCAGCCCTTCGTCTACAGCAGCCCCGTCCTCCCGCGCGCCGACCGCCTGGACATCGACGTGCCCTTCGACTCCCCGCTGTGGGACGAACTGTTCGCGGCGCGCCTCGACCCCGTCGACGTCCCGCACCTCGCGCAGCGCCTCGGGGTCGCCGATGCCGACCTCCCGGCGTTCACCGCGCTGTTCCACGACGAGCCGCCGGCGCCGTACACCCCGCCCGCGCCGGGGGACGTCCGGGTGCGGTACTTCAACCACGCATCGGTGCTGATCGAGACCGGTACCACGTCCGTCCTCCTCGACCCGCTCATCGGCTACACCGGCGACGGCTACGAGCACTACACCCTCGAAGACCTCCCCCGGCACATCGACGCCGTCGTCATCAGCCACTTCCACTCCGACCACTTCTCGCTCGAGACGCTGCTCCAGCTCCGCACCCGCATCGGCACGATCATCGTTCCGCGCGCATCCGGCGGATCGCTGCCCGATCCCAGCCTCAAGGCCATGCTCCAGGCCCTCGGCTTCTCCAACGTCCTGGAGCTGGCCGAACTCGAGACCCACCGCGTGGCCGACCAGGTCGAGGTCACCGCCCTGCCCTTCGTGGGTGAGCACGCCGACCTCGACATCCGCACCAAGATGGTGCCCCTCGTCCGAGCCGGCGGCCGCAGGTTCCTCTTCGCCACCGACATCACGCCGCTCGAGCCCGCGCTGTTCGACAACATCCCCGGCCTCACCGAGACGCCCCTCGACGCGCTCTACATCGGCCTCGAGTGCGTCGGCGCCCCTCTGAAGTGGCTGTACGGGCCGATGCTGGAAGGGAAGCTCTCCCGTGAGCACAACACCGGGCGCCGGCTCAAGGGCAGCAACGCCGCCCAGGCCGACGAGCTCGCCCAGCAGCTCAACGCCCGCCACGTCTACGCCTACGCCATGGGCCTCGAGCCCTGGCTCAAGCACCTCACCGGCTCCGAGTACGACCCCGAAGCCGAACAGGTGCAGCAGGCCGGCGTCCTCACCCGGCTGAGCGCCGAACGCGGCATCACCGCCGAGCTCCTGCGCGACCGGGGCGAGCGCATCTGGTCCGTCGTAGAGCCGGCACAGCAGTAGGACCGAGCGGTCACATCTTTCCGTAGGCGGAGCGAGCCGCGACGACCGGCGCACTCGTTCGCGGCTCGAGTGTTAATAGAGGGCCCTTCCATTGGCTGCGGCTACGCTATTCGTATCGAGAACTGACAGTAATTCGGCAGGGGGCGTTTGTTTGTGAACCATGGCGATCCGAAGACCCTGACTTCCCTTTTCGAGGAATGTGCCAGAAGATTGCCGGGTCATATTGCCCTGGAATTCGAAGGCGAATCCTTGAGCTACGGCGAGCTGAACCGCCGGGCGAACAGGCTGGGACACCATCTGCGGGACACCGCCGGAGTCCGCCCCGATGACCGGGTGGCGATTCTGGTCCGGAACCCGCCGGACGTGATCATTGCCATGCTGGCCGTCCTCAAGGCCGGCGGTGCCTATGTCCCCCTGGACCCCGACAACCCGCCCGCGGTGACCCAGCGGATCGTCGAGGCCGTGGCACCCAAGGCGATGGTGGTCGAGTCGTCGGCGGCCGCCGGTGCGATGTTCTTCGACGGTGAGCTCTTCGTTCTGGACGTCATGGGCGGCGCCCTCGACACACCGGACTCCGACCCCGAGCCGGTGGCCACGCCGTCCGACCTCGCGTATGTGGTGTACACATCGGGAACGACCGGGACCCCCAAGGGCGTGGCCGTCGAACACCGCGCGATCGTCAACACGCTGACGTGGCGCAACGCCTATTACGGGTTCGGTCCGCAAGACGTGAACCTGGCCATTCCGCGGCCGTCTTTCGACAGCGCTGTGGTGGACACCTTCTCCGCCCTCACCGCCGGTGTGCGTCTGCTCCTGCCGCGCCGGGACCGCATCACCGACCGGCGTTATCTGACCGGCCTGATGGAGAACCGGGACGTCACCCACTTCCTGATCACCCCCATGCTGTACAAACGCCTCCTGGACGGCATGGAAGCCCAAGCGGTGAAGTCCCTGCGGTGCGTCACGATCGCCGGTGAGGGGTTCGCGCCGAGTCTGACCCAGGAGCATTTCCGGCGTCTCCCGGAGGTGCATCTGTACAACGAGTACGGGCCCTCCGAGAATGCCGTCTGCTCCACGGTCCACCGCCTCGCGGCCACCGACGAGCGCGTACTCATCGGCAAGCCGATCGAGCACACCGAGGCGTTCGTCCTGGACGAGGACGGCGAGCCCGTGGCACCGGGCGGAATCGGCGAGCTCCACCTGGCCGGGGCGGGCCTGGCCCGGGGCTACCTGGGCGATCCCGAGCTGACCGCGGAGCGGTTCTTCACGCCGGCCTCGCCCTCGATCGCCGGGAAGCGCGTCTACCGCACCGGGGACATCGTCCGGCAGCACGAGAACGGCGACCTCGAATTCATCGAGCGCCGCGACGGCCAGGTGAAGATCCGGGGCCGCCGGGTCGAGTTGGGCCACGTGGCCCAGGTCCTCTCGCAGGACGCCGCGGTCGGCCACGTCCACCTGCTGCGCCACGCCACCGACTCCGATACGCCGCTCCTGATCGCCTTCGTCCAGGGGCCCACCGTCCAGGACGTCGACCGGCTGCGCGCCATGGCGCAGGAGAACCTGCCGGAGTACATGGTCCCTTCGGCGATCATCCCGATCGACACCGTGCCGCTCACCGGCAACGGCAAGGTCGACGACAAGGCCCTGGTGGCCCTGTACGCGGGTGCCGTCGGCCAGGGCGGGGCGGGTCCGGAGCCGGCGACGGAGGCCGAGGCCGTGCTCCTGGAGATCTGGCAGGAGCTGTTCGCGCCCCTGCACATCGGCCTGGACGACGACTTCGTGGACCTCGGCGGCGACTCCCTCAGCGTGATGGACCTGCTCGCCCGCGTGGAGTTGCGGATCGGGGTCCAGCTCGACGTCTCGGATCCCTACACGGACCGGACCGTCAGGAGCCTGGCCCTGAACATCGAGAACCGACAGAACGACAAGGTGGGTACAAAGTGAGCAGCCAGAGCGGTACGGACTCCGTGTTCGGCGGTGTCGACTACGACGTGGTCATCGCGGGCGGCGGCCTGGCCGGGCTCTGCCTGGCCAAGCAACTCAAGGATGCGCAGCCCGAGCTGTCCGTCCTCGTCTGCGAGCGCGAGCGCTCACCGATCCCGCTGTCCGCGCACAAGGTCGGCGAGTCCTCGGTCGAGGTGGGAGCGTACTACTTCCACCACGTCCTCGGTCTGTACGACTACCTGGAGGAGGAGCACCTGGAGAAGCTGGGGCTCCGGTACTTCTACGGCGGCGGCTCGGGCCTCCAGGAGGAAGCCGAGTTCGGCGTCAACCGCTTCCTCCCGGCGAAGTCCTACCAGCTCAACCGCGGCTCCTTCGAGGAGCACCTGCGCGTGGTGGCGACGGATGCCGGGGCCCAGCTGACGCAGGGCGTCAAGGTGGTCGACATCGAGCTCGGCGAGCAGGACGCCCCGCACCGGGTGACGTACCAGGCCGCCGAGGAAGACGGCGGCGAGACGACCAGCATCACCTGCCGGTGGGTCGTCGACGCCACGGGCCGCCACCGGCTGCTGCAGCGCAAGCTCGACCTCACCAAGCGCTACCCCAAGCCCCACAACTCGGTCTGGTTCCGGCTCGAAGGCCGGCTGGACACCGACGAGGCGGTCGGCGCCGAGCACACCGGCTGGCACGACCGCATCACCGAGACGCGCTGGCAGTCGACCAACCACTTCATGTTCGAGGGCGGCTGGGTGTGGGCCATCCCGCTGGCCCCCAACCACACCAGCGTGGGCATCGTCGTGTCCGACGACCTCCACCCGGTCACGAAGTTCAACCGGATAGAGAAGGCGATCGACTTCGTCGCCGAGCGCGTTCCGGGCTTCGACCCCGCCATCCGCGAGCTGCCGGTCCTCGACTTCCGCGTGCTGAAGAACTACAGCCACTCCTCGCAGCAGGTCTTCTCGCAGGACCGCTGGGCGTGCGTCGGTGACGCCGCGGTCTTCGCCGACCCCTACTACTCCGTGGGGTCGAACCTGATCGGCTACGCCAACAGCTTCGTGACCGAGATGGTCGGCCGCGACGTGAAGGAGTCCTTCGACGAGGGCTTCGTGCGGTACGCCAACCGCTGGTTCCTCTCGCTCGCCGAGGGGCTCACCCTGAACATCCAGGGCTCCTACGCCTTCCACGACAACGCCGTGATCATGTCGTTGAAGACGATCTGGGACTACTACGTCGGATGGTCCTTCTCCGACCCGCAGTTCTACGGGAAGACCTTCCTGGACGAGCCGGCGAGCACGGCGCTCAGCGCGCTCGGCGCGCACGCGGTGGCGACCCAGGGCACCATCATGAAGCTCTTCCAGGCCTGGGCGCGCAGCTATCGCGGCGTCTTCGCCTTCGACTACATCGACTACTACGACGACGTGCCCACGCTCGCCCGGCTCTTCGAGCAGAACCTGCCGGGTGACGAGGTACCCGCCTTCGGCACGGTGCTCACGAGCGTGCGCGACGGTCTGGAGCGCATCGAGGAGCTGGCCCACGTCATCTTCTACCTCGCCCTCGAGGACGCCCTTCCCGAGCGTCTCGAAGAGATCCGCTCGCGCGGCTGGCTCAACGTCTCGGCGCTGAGCCTGGACCCGGAACGCTGGGAGAAGGACGGGCTGTTCGCGCCCAAGAGCCGGCCGCGCCTGGACGAGGTCGCCGCGCTGGAGAAGGAGATGCGGGCCCTCTACCGCACCTCGGCGCCCGCCGGCCGGTAGACCGCCGACGGCAGACCAACGACCCACGCACCCGGGCGGGCCCCGGGTGCGCGGGTCGGTGGCGATCGCCCTCGTGATCCCGCATCTGGAGGCTCGATCCAGGCGCGCTTGAGCGGTGTTGCGGGCGGCCCGGAGCTGTCGTAGCGTCAAGTGCACTGAATGCCCGGTGCGTCGGGATCAGCCGAGGTGGGCGACCTTCTTGTCACCACCGCCGCAGCGGCGCCCGTGAGCAGCCCCACCCCCTCCGCCCCCTGTCCAGCAGCCGGTGCAACCCGACTTGCGTGCACCGGCCGGAAACGCCTCCCGAAGGGCTCATCGCGTTGCGTCACTCATCGACATCGGCCGATTCGATCTACCCGCGGCCGCTCGAGGCCTATGGATGGTCCCCCGAACTCGACGACCAATTCGCCTCCGCTGCCGACGCCTCCTGGGTGCCCGGCCGGGTCATTCGGGTCGACCGGGGCCGTTGCGACGTCGTGATCGCCGACGGCGACTCCGAGGTGACCGTCGTCCATGCCGACACCGGTCCGGTCGCGGGCCCCGACCCGACGAAGATGCCCTGCACGGGCGACTGGGCGGCTGTCCAGGTCGGCGCCGCCGGCACGTACGTCCAGGCGCTGCTGCCGCGTCGCACGGCGATGGTCCGCTCCAGCGCCTCCCAGCGCTCCGAGGGCCAGGTGCTCGCCGCCAACATCGACACCATCGGCGTCGTCGTGGCCCTGGACACGGAACCGGACCTCGGCCGGATCGAGCGGTTCCTCGCCCTCGCGTGGGAGAGCGGAGCGCAGCCGGTGATGATCCTCACCAAGTCCGACCTCGCGCAGGACGCGGACAGCGTCCGCGAAACGGTCGAGCAGGCCTCGCCCGGGGTGGACGTCCTGGTCGTCAGCGCCACCACCGACGACGGCATGGACATCCTCGCGGCCGTTCTGACGGGGACGACCGTCCTGGTCGGCCAGTCGGGCGCGGGCAAGTCCACCATCGCCAACGTGCTGCTGGGCCGCTCCGTGATGGAGACCCAGCAGACCAGGAGCGACGGCAAGGGCCGCCACACCACGACGACCCGGGAGCTCATGCCCCTGCCGGGCGGCGGGGTGCTGATCGACACTCCCGGTATTCGCGGCGTGGGCATGTACGACGCGTCCGACGGCCTGCAGCAGACGTTCTCGGAGATCGAGCAGCTCGCCGAGGACTGCCGGTTCCGGGACTGCGATCACGTCGCGGAACCCGGTTGTGCGGTACGCGAGGCCATCGACGACGGCATGCTGCAGCAGCGCCGCCTGGACAGCTACCACAAGCTGCTCCGCGAGAACCAGTGGATCGCCTCGCGGAGCGATGCCCGCCTGCGTCAGGACCGCCTCAAGGCGCTGAAGACGCAGGGCAAGGAAGGCATGGCCAACATGATCGCGAAGCGCGGCTGACGCGAGGCGACGGCCTGGTCGCAGTACCGGGCGCCCGAGGTGCGGGCCGCCCGGTACTGCGACCCGACAAGTGCATGGGCACCCCCTGCGGTGTCAGCGGTGACCCGCGTACCGGCTCGGCCACGGCCCTCGGTGCGCGGTCCGTTCGCGTCCCACCTCAGTGACGGGTGTGCCCGCACGTGCCCGATGCGGTGTTCGAACCCCATGGCGACCCACGCGCCGTGGAGAACACCGCTTGGCCAACGGGCAGTTGTCTTCATTCGTCCCCGAGCAAGGGAATGTGCCCATGACATCCGACACTGTGGTGCCCGCCACCACGATCCGCCCTCGACGTACGGGCGCCGCGCACTCGGCGCGGGCCCACGCCAGGCTCGCGCTGACCGCGGCCGCCGTCGACGGGCTGGCCAAGGTCTCCGGCGACCGCCCCCTGGAGGAACTGGTCGCGCTCACCGCGGCGACGGCGGTGGTGGTCGGTGCTGCGGAGCACACCGACGAGCCGGTGGTGGCCGTGTCCGGCCCGGCCGGGCCGGTGCTGTCCGGGATCGGGCTCGCCGCCCGGTCCACCGTCGGCGATCTCGTCCGTGCCGCCGACTCGGCGCTGCGGTCGGCGCCCGTGGTGACCGACGAGGCGGCGCTCGCCGGCGCGGTGCTGGTCGGCTCGGCCCGGGTCGGTGCCGGCCTCGCCGCCCGTGCGTCCCAGCAGGACGTCATCGAGCTGAGACTGACCGAGTCCGGTGCCGACGGCGTACGCGAACTCGTGGCCGAGGCCGGACCGGATCGCGCCGAGGCCTGGTTCCTGGAAGTGCTGCTGCGGTCCGTGTCCCGTGTCCTGGCCGGGTTCGCCGATCCGCACGGCCCCGCCGCCGCGCTGCCGACGGCCGCAGCGGACGATGAGGCGGCGGCCGTTGCGCTCGGCCGACGCGGCTTCGAACCGCAGGGCGTCACCACGACGTTGACGGCGCCGATCGAGGAGGCGGTCCGCGCGAACCCGGACCGTACGGCCGTCGTCGCCGGTGCCGAGTCCCTGACGTACCGCGAGTTCTGGCAGGCCGCGCAGGCCGTGGCGGCTCGTCTGCACGCCGCGGGCATCGGACGGGGACACCGGGTGGGGGTGCTCACCGGCAAGACGGTCCACGCCGTGTCGGCGATCACCGGCACGCTGCTCGCGGGCGCGGCCTATGTGCCGCTCGACCCCAGGTCACCGGCCGCCAGGCTGGCCGAGATCCTCGACGACGCCGAGTGCGCAGCCGTCCTCGCCGCGTCCGACCTGCTCACCGGGCTGCCCGTCGGCCTCACCACCCCGGTGATCGACATCCAGGCCGCGGTCGGCGGCCCCGCCGCCGAGCCCGGCACCGACCGGCCCGGGCCGCTCCCGGACGACCTCGCCTACGTGGTGTACACCTCGGGGTCGACCGGCCGGCCCAAGGGCGTGGAGATCCGGCACCGTGCCATCGCGAGCTATGTGCACTGGAAGCGGCGCAACCACGGGCTGGACCTCGACACCAGGCTGCTGCAACTGCCGTCGCTGGCCTTCGACAGCTCGGTCGCCGACCTGTTCCCGGTGCTGGCCTCCGGCGGGCGCCTCGTCCTCGCGGACACGCACCAGCTGCTGCCGCGTCAGCTGGCCGAGCTGGCGCAGCAGCACCGCATCACCCACCTCACGACCGTCCCGAGCCTCTACCGGGTCCTGCTGGGCGAACTCCCGCGTGCCGCGGGCTCGCTGCGCGCCGTCACCGTCGCCGGCGAGGCCACGACGCCCGACCTGGTGGGCCGCCACCACGAACTGCTGCCCGGAGTCAGGCTGATCAACGAGTACGGCCCGACCGAGAGCTCGGTGGGCGCGACCGCGTTCGACCACGGCACGGCCGCCGGCCCAGGCCTCCCCATCGGGTGGCCCATCGCCAACACCGTCGCCACCGTGACCGGCGGCGACGGCCGGGCCCTGCCGATCGGATTCGTCGGAGAGCTCAGGCTGGCGGGACACGGCCTTGCGGACGGATACCGCAACCGGCCGGAGCTGACGGCGGCGGCGTTCGTGGCCGACGCCGGGGCGCCGGGGGGACGCAGCTACCGCACGGGGGACCTCGTCTGGTGGCGTCCGGACGGCATGCTGGAGTTCACCGGGCGGGCCGACGACCAGGTGAAGATACGCGGCCACCGGGTGGAGCCCGGTGAGGTGGAGAGCGTGCTGGGACTGCTGCCGGGGGTTCGCCAGACGGCGGTCGCCGTGGTGAGCGGCCCCGACGGCGCTCCGGCGCTGGCGGCCTGGCTGGAAGCCGTGGACACCACGGTGGAGGAGATCAGGGCGCGGGCCAATGCCGCACTGCCGCCCGCGATGGTGCCGACCTCCATCACGCTGATCGACGAGCTGCCCCGGATGGTGAGCGGCAAGATCGACCGGGGCGCCCTGGTGCGTCTCGCCGAGACCGACGCCGCCCCGGCACCCGCATCCGCCCCGTCGCGGACGGGAGCGGCAGGCGACGCGCTGGAGGTGAAGGTCGGCGCCATCTTCGAGGAGGTCCTCGCCTCCGGCCCGATCGGTCCCGACGGGGACTTCTTCGACGAGGGCGGGCACAGCCTGCTCGCGATCTCCGTGATCGACGCCATCGAACAGCAGCTGGGCGTGAGCATCGACCTGGGTGACTTCTTCGACACCCCCACCGTCCGCGAGGTCGCCGACCTGATCCGGAAGGCCAAGCCGGACGACCAGGCGTAGCCGCGCCGCAACGCCACGCACTGTGCCCGGGGCATTCCTGCCCCGGGCACAGTGCGTGGCGTTGCGGTGTACGGGTCTTCGGCTAGCCGATCAGGCGGGAGCCGACGGACCGGCGCATGGCACGGGACTTGCGCAGGTCGTGGGTGACGTTGACCCGCTTGAGCCAGCGGTCCGTGCCGTCGTAGCGCGCCTCGAAGGCACTACGGCTGTGCACCACCCGGTGGTTGTTCATGAAGACACAACTGCCGGCCTCGAGCGGGCAGTCGGTCAGGCCTGCGTCGAGCAGCTCCGCCGCCGCGGCGAAGGCCCGTACGGCCTCGGTGTCCTCCTCGGGCGCCGACATGTGCGTCGCGTCGAAGCACAGCAGAGGGTGGGACCGGGACCCGGTCAGCATGGGCACCGGGCCGAGCCCGTCGATGAGGCGCGCGATGTTCTCGAAGACCAGCCGGTCCTCGTCGGTGCGCACCGTGTTGTTCTCCGGCAGGTGCGACTTGTCGGGAACGATGTGGAACCGGCTCTGGAACAGGACGTCGAGGACGTCCTGCGGCAGTACCGAGAAGTCCGCCTCCGCGACGGTCACCGGCACGGCATCCGGATTGCGCAGCGCCGACAGGATGATGTAGTCGGCGCGGTAGGGGTGGAAGGCGTCCTCGGTGTGCAGGGTCAGCGGCGTCTTGCTGCCCGTGCCGAGCAGCTCGCGCTCGTACTGGCGGATCGGGAACACGTCGTTGACCAGGTGCCCGTCCTGCTGGGTGGCCCAGCCGAACGGTTCGCCGAGCAGCGAACCGTAGAGGAGGACGAGGATCTCCTCGGGCAGTTCGCGGTGGATCCGGGTCTCGTCCTTCCAGTGCGCGGGCGTGGGCCCTATGCGCTCGTCGTCCACGAGATGGCCGTTGACCGCGCAGAAACCGCTTGCCTGGTCGAGGGAGAAGGCACGCAGAAAGCGCCGGACCCGGACGGGCAGTTCACCGGTGAGCAACGGCAGCTCCTGGAGCAGCCGTTCGTCGTCGGCCGCGAGGTACTGCTCGGCCAGGCGCAGGGTCAGATCGGACACCTGCCGGGCTTCGGCCGCGGTCAGCCGCAGCTCGGTCCCGGTCCGGGGCCTGATGGACGTCGTCATGGTTCATCTCCTCATGTGCAGGGGCAACAGGTCGGTTCAGGCGTCGAACCGGAAGCCGCTGAAGGCACGGTGCGTCAGCGCCGCTTCGGGTCCGGGCTCCGCGGGGTCCGCCAGGAGGCGCGCCACTTCGTCGACGAGCCGCCGGGCCATCCGCTCGGCGGTGTCCGCGGCGTAGCGCTCGGTGTCGTACTGGAGCCACAGCCGCATGCCGTCCGCGTGTTCCACGAACTGGAAGGACAGTTCGAACATGCCGACGCGCTGGGGTATCGGCCCGCCGCGCAGGGCGATCCCGCCCGGCGCACACGGTCCGGTGTCGATGCGGGGATACAGGGCCACCCACACGTCGAAGAACGGCATCCGTCCGGGGGAGCGCGGTGGGGCGAGCGCCGAGACGAGCGTGTCGAAGGCCACCCCGCTGTGGTCCACCGCGTCCACCGTGCGCTGCGCGACCTGATCGACGAGGTCGTCCGCCGAAGCCTCGTCCCGGACCTGCAGCCGCAGCGGGACGGTCGCGATGTGGAAGCCGACCGCGTCGTTGGCACCGAGTCGGGCCCGCCGGTCCACGGGGGTGCCCAGACAGATGTCCGTGCTGCCCGTGATCCCGGCCAGGGTACGGGCGACGGCGGCGGCCAGCGGCACGAACGTGCCCGCGTGGTGCCGCCTGCCCAGGTCCGTCAGCTGTCGCAGCACGTCCGGACCGATCTCCCGCACGGCGATGCCGGTGGAGCCGCCGGCCCGCTGCGTCCGCGGACCGTGCACCGGGAGGGGCAGCGGCGCCGGAGGGGGGAGGAGCACGCGACGCCAGTGGTCGAGCGCGGCCTCCTGATCGGACGAGCGGTGAGCGGGCCGGTCCACGGGCGGCCCGACCGCAGCCGGGTCCGCGTAGGCCGCCACGAGTTGCGTGGCGAGGATCTCCAGGCTGCGTCCGTCGCACACGAGGTGGTCCGCGAGCAGCAGGAGCGACCACCGGGCGTCGGCGCGCAGGAACAGGGTGGTCCGTGTGAGCGGGCCGGTCGACGGGTCGAACGGCACGGCGAGGCGCTCCTCCACCAGGGCGTCGAGCCGGGCGTCGCCCTGGTCGTGCCCGCGCAGGTCGATGACCTCCAACGGCGGCACGTCGTCGGTGACCAGCGCCCGCGGTTCGCCCTGGGCCTCGACGAAGACGGTCCGCAGCGCCGGGTGGCGTCGCATCAGGCCGTCCAGCGCCGCCGCCAGCCTGTCGACGTCCACGGCACCCTCGCCGTCCAGCAGGCAGGGCACCGTGTAGGCCCCAAAGGCGCCGTCCCCGCGCTGCCGCTCCAGCCACAGCCAGCGCGTGGCCTCGGCGACTTCGGCTCCGGGCAGGGCAGCGGCGGGCCGTTGGCGCGGGGCGGCCGGCTCGGCGGGTTCCACGGTTCCGGGGGCGAGGCCGGCCAGCCGGGCCGCGAGCAGTTCGGGCGAGGCGGCGTCGAAGATGTCCCGCACGCGGACCCGCACGCCGACGGCCTCTTCCACGGCCACGGAGAGCTCCAGCGCGGACAGGCTGTGGCCGCCGGCGACGAAGAAGTCGGTGTCCGGGGTGACTTCGTCCAGGTCAAGTGCCGTGGCGAACAACGCGCACAGCCGCTGTGTCAGGTCGGGTTCAGTCACGGTCGCCCCATCCCCTGTGCCTGAGGGCGGTGTCAGAAGTCATAGTGTGTGTCGCTCCAAACAGAGCCGGATGCGGACGGCTCCGGGGTCGGGGGCAGAGTCGGTGACGGGGGGCCGGCGGGCGGTGCGCACCGGCCGGTGGCCAAGGTGCGCAGCACCGCGGCGACATGATCGACGTAGCCGTCGGCCTCCGCCTCGTCGAGCAGGTTGTCGTCGTAGGTGAGGTCGAGGTGCAGTGCGTCGCCCTTGACGCGTGCGTAGAGCCAGAGGTCGCTGGTGGCGGGCAGATCGTTCACCAGCAGGTCCTCGACCACGTAACTCTCGGGGTGCAGGCCCGCGTTCTCCCAGCTGACGCCCAGGTCGAGCAGCAGGCTGCGGCCCGGCGCCGCGCGCAGCGCCAGCCGCTGCGCGAGCACGTCGAACGGCAGCCGGGAGTGGTCGTAGGCCTCGAAGATCCCGGTCTGGACCCGGGACAGCAATTCGCCCCCGGTCACCGCGTCGTCCAGCGTGACCCGTAGGGGTACCGCGTTGACCAGATAGCCGATCAGCGCGTCGGCCTCGGGCCGGTTGCGGAGTCCCGCGGCGAAGCCGACGACGAGGTCGGTGGCCCGGGTGCGCTGGTGCAGGGTGAGGGCGAAAGCGGTGACCACCTGCGCGAACGGGGTCGCGGGGGCGCCGCCGAGCACGGCTGCGGGAAGGGACCGGTGGACCAGTGCGGTCCGGCCCCGGCGGCTGCGGCGGCGGGCCGGGTCCACGGGATCGGGCCCTTCCGTGACGCCGCGCAGCCGCTCCCGCCAGAACTCCACCTCACGCTCCGCCTCGGGCCCGGCAAGCCACTCCTGCTCCTCGCGGACCCACTCCTGGTAGGTGTAGGGGAGTCGGGGCAGCCGGGGCGGTTCGCCCGCGACGGCCTGCTCGTACGCGGTGAACAGGTCGTCCAGCAGCACGTCGACGCTCGCGCCGTCGTAGATCAGGTGATGGGCGGTGACGGTGAGCAGATCACCGCCGACGGGCCCCGCGAGCAGCCGCACTTCGAACAGCGGCGCCGTTTCGAGGGCGAAGCTGACCCGTCGGGCGTCGTGCAGCGCGGCCGCGACCTCCGGCCCCGCGGGGTCCGCGCCGGGCAGGTCCACGACGACCAGCGGTGCGCCGTCCGGCAGGCGGTCCAGGACGGTCAGCTCCGCCTCCGTACCCCGGGGCAGGACCTGCGCGCGCAGCATGTCCTGGCGCTCGACGACGGCGCCGAGGGCGCTGCGGAGCGCGCCGGCATCGATCCGGCGGCCCAGCCGTACGAGGTCGGAGATGATGAAGGTGTCCGAGCCCGCCCACCGTGAGGTCAGCCAGACGCGGCGCTGTGCCCGGGACAGCGGCAGGAACCCGCTCTGCGAGGACGCCCCCGCGACCGGGCCCCGCTCCGCTGTGGCCTTCGCCGACTGCCCTTCCAGTGCCGTGGTGAGCGCGGCCACGGTCGGGGAGGCGAAGACGGTGCGCACCTTGACGTGCAGGGCGTGCGCGATGCGTGCGGCGGCCAGACTGTGGCCGCCCATCTCGAACAGGTTTGCGTCCGGGTCCGTGACGGGACGCTCCAGAATCTGCGTCCACACGTCGGCGACGTGCTGCTCGGCCGGGGTGAACGGCCGGGCTGCGGCGGGGGATTCCGCGGCGGCCAGGGCCTCGTCGGGCGCGGGCAGCGCCCGGCGGTCGAGTTTGCCGCCCGCGGCCACCGGGAGGGCGGGCAGGTACACGAAGGCGGCGGGCATCATGTAGGCGGGCAGCCGACCCGCGAGGTGCCGGCGGAGCGCCGCCGGGTCCGCCTCACCGACCACGTAGGCGACCAGCCGCGGGTCGGCGCCGGTCGTCGGGAGCACGGCGGCGTTGCGCAGGCCGGGGGCCTCGGCGAGGACCGCGGCCACCTCGTTCGGCTCGACCCGGTTGCCCCGGATCTTGAGCTGGTCGTCGGCCCGGCCCAGGTACTCCAGGCGTCCGTCGGGCAGTCGGCGGGCCAGGTCGCCGGTGCGGTACATGCGCTCGCCCGGGCGTACCCGGCTGGTCACGAAGCGGGCGGACGTCAGCTCCGCGTCGCCGAGGTAGCCGCGGGCCAGGCCCGCTCCGCCGATGCACAGTTCGCCCGGAGCCCCCAGCGGTACCAGCCCGCCCCGCTCGTCGAGCAGGTCCACCCACTTGCCGGGCAGCGCGCGGCCGATCGAGGCCTCGCCGGAAGCCGTCCCGGACCGGTTTTCCGGCGTGCCGGGGCCCCCGGTCCCGTCCACCGGATCCACCGTGGTCACCACACTGTCCTCGGCCGGGCCGTACTCGTTGAACAGCCGTACGCCGGGGAGGAGTTCGGCATGCCGGGCGGCGAGCGCCCTGGTGACCCGCTCCCCGCCGAGCACGACCTCGCGCACCTCGCGGAACGCCGGGCCGACCTCGTCGAGCAGCATCTGGTAGAGACTCGGCACGAGCATCACATGGCGGATCGGGTGCTTCCGCATGACCGCGGCCACGTCCTGCGGCGTGAGCAGTTGTTCCCGGGTGACGATCACCATGGGCGCGCCCGAACCGAGCGCGCTGAACACGTCGGCGATGCCGGCGTCGGCATGGATCGGATCGACCTGGAGGACCGCCCCGTCGGCGTCGAGGCCGTAGTGGTCGATGCGGAACCGGACGGAGTTGACGATGCCGCGGTGCTCCACCATGACGCCCTTGGGCGTTCCGGTGGAGCCGGAGGTGTACACGACGTAGGCGAGGTCGGCGGGGCCGGCGGCGGGCTGGAGTGGCCGCGGCGCGTCCCGGACCGCAGCGGCCTCGGGCGCGTCGCCGACGGTCACCGTGGGCAGGCCCTCGGCGACCGTGGTCCGCGTGAAGTCCGCCGACGTGACGGCGGCGACCGCGCCGCTGTCGCGGAGCACCCGGGCGATCCGGGCCGGCGACTGCTGCGGATCGAGGGGAAGGAACGCCGAACCGGTCTTGAGGACGGCGAGCAACGCGACGGGCATCCACTCCGAGCGCTCGCACAGCACAGCGACCACGCGGTCGGGCCCCGTCGGCGCCACCGCGGCGATCCGGGCGGCCAGGGCATCGGCCCGGCGGTCCAGTGCGCGGTAGGTCAGGACACGGTCGCCGCAGACGACGGCCCGGCCCTCGGGCGCCCGCTGCACCTGCGCGCCGACGAGGTCGAGGAGGGTGCCCGCGGTACGCGCGGCAGCGGGGCTCTCCCCGGTACCGGCCGCGATGAGCGCGGCGCGCTGTGCCTCGGGCAGCAGGGGGGCCGCGCCGACGGGGGCCTCGGGGGCGGCCGCCAGAGCGGTCAGGAGGTGGTCCAGCTGGCCGGCCAGCCGGTGTGCGGTTCCCGCGTCCAGTACGTCCTCGCGGTAGGTGATCGCCACTTCGATCGGACGGTCCGGGCCGGGTTCGCCGAAGCTGAAGGCGAGGTCGAACCCCTCCGCGCCGCTGTCCAGGCGGATGTGTTCGGCCGCCGGGTCCTCGTCGGTGCCCAGCGGGTCCGTACCGGAGACGGCGGCCTCGACCAGCACGTCGAAGAGCGGATTGCGTCCCGGGATCCGTTCGCGCCCCATCGCCTCCACGAGGTTCTCGAAGGGGTACTCCTCGTGGGTGCGGACCTCCCGGGCGTGCGCCGCCGCGGCCGCCAGCACATCGGTGAAGCCGAGCTCCGGCCCGACCGGGGTGCGTAGCGCCACGGTGTTGACGAACAGCCCCACCGAGTCGGCCAGTTCGGGACGGTCGCGGCCCGAGACGACCGTGCCGAGCACGATGTCGCCGGCTCCGCTCCAGCGCAGCAGGAGGACACGGACGGCGGCCACCATCGCCGTGAACGAGGTGGTGCCGAGCCGGCGGCACAGGTCCTGCACGGACCGGGTCGTGCCTTCGCCGAGCGTCAGCCGGACCGTGCCCGCCGCCGAACTGCGCTCCGTCGGCCGGTGGCGGTCGAGCGGCAGGTCGACGCTCGGCGCGCCGTCCAGGGTGCGCCGCCAGAACGCGCCGCTCTGCGCATCGTCCGGGCGGTCGTGCCGATCGAGCGCGTACGCACCGTACTGCGTGGGCTCCGGTGCCTGTTCCCTGCCGCCCAGGAACCGCTGGAGGTCGCGCAGGATCACCGCGAACGACCAGCCGTCGCAGACGCTGTGATGGACCGACAGCAGGAGCGTGCCGCCGGGGCGCCCGTCCTCGACGAGCCAGTGGGCACGCAGCAGGGGACCCTCGGCCGGGTCGAACACGTGGCGCTGCTCCGCATCCGCGATGCGCCGCAGCAGATCGGAGGCGCCCTCGGGCCCCGTCCGGTGGACCCGCAGTGCGGGCCGGGCCCGCTCGGGAGCCAGCACGATCTGGCGCAGGCCCTCGGGGTCGGCGCGGAACACGGTGCGCAGGGCCTGGTGCCTGCGCACCGTCCGCTCCAGCGCGTCCGCCACGTCGGCCGCCTCGGGGGAGCCGGGCAGCCGGAACGCTTCCACCATGTTGTACGGGCGCACCTCCCCGCCCTCGTACTGCTCGAGGAACCACATCCGGCGCTGGGCGTTGCTCGCGGGGACGGGGTCCGGGGTCTCGGGCCACGGTGTCCGGACGGTGGGGTCCGCAGGGCCGTCGGCCGCGGCACGGCGCAGCAGGGCGCCGAACCCTTCGGGAGTGCGGGCGGTGAACACGTCGCGGACGGTGATCGCGCCGCCGCCTGCAGCCGCGGTCAGCCGGCCCGCGAGGTCGGTGGCGGTGAGGCTGTGGCCGCCCGCCGCGAAGAGGTCCTCGTCCCCGGTGCGCGGCGCGGCCCCGAGGGCGTCGGCCCAGATCCGGGCGGCGGTGCGGTCGGCTTCGTCGCCAGGCTGCCAGACCTGCCCGTCCAGGCTCGCCACGTGGGCCAGGATGGCCAGGCGGTCGATCTTGCCGTGCAGGGTGACGGGCAGCTCGTCGAGTCGCAGGATACGGCCGGGGACCATGTAGCCGGGCAGGCGCCGCTCCAATCGGCGGCGTACGTCGGCCGGTTCGAGATCCTGGTCCGAGGTGTAGACGGCCACGACGGTCGGCGGTCCCGAGGGGGCGGTGAAGGGAAGGACCGTGGCGGCGACGATGCCGGCGACGGCGCTGAGGGACGCCTCCACCTCGCCCAGCTCGACCCGGTTGCCGTGGATCTGGATCTGGTTGTCCCGGCGGCCCAGGAAGACCAGCTCGCCCCGGTGGTTCCAGCGGCCGAAGTCGCCGGTCCGGAACACCCGGACGCCGGGGTGCGCGGGGAGCTCGCAGAACCGCCCCGGGCCGGTCGGTTCGTCATCGGCGTAGCCACGGGCCACGCCGGGGCCGAGGACGTGGATCTCGCCGGGGATGCCGGGCGGTGCGTGGTCCCCGTGGGGGGTGAGCACCAGCACGCCGAAGCCCTCGGAGGGCCTGCCGACCGGGACGGTGGTCAACTCGGGGAAGGCCGATCCGGGGCAGGTGAAGGTGGTCGCCTCGATGGTGGCCTCGGTGGGCCCGTACAGGTTGCCGAAGGTGCCCACCCGCAGCCGGTCCGCCAGCCGGGGCAGGAGCCCCGCCGGGATCTCGTCGCCGCCCAGCAGGCAGATGCGGACTTCCTCGGCGGCTCCCGCAGGCAGTCCTTCGGCCATCACGGCGAGCAGGGAGGGAACACAGTTGATGACGTTCACGCGCAGGCGCCGCGTCGACGCCCAGAACTCCGAGGGCGAGAGCGTCTGGGGCGAGCCCATGACCACCACGCAGCCGCCCGCGGTGAGCGTGGTGAAGATCTGGTACGTCAGGGCGTCGGAGGTCACCGCCGACAGCAGGGCGCACCGGCTCTCCTCGTCGAAACCGAGGAGCCGCCCCGAGGTGAGGGTCTTGTGGGCGAGCTGGCGGTGGGTGAGCGCCACCGGGCGGGGCAGGCCGGTCGATCCGGAGGTGAAGAAGAGGATGGCTTCGTCGTCGGGGCCCGGTCCGGCCGCCGCCCCGGGGCCGTCGGCGCCGGCCAGGGCCTGCGGGGACACCACCGGGACGGCCACCTGCCCGGGCAGTTCGTCCTCTGCGGAGATGACGCAGACGGCCCCGCTCAGGCGCAGCTGACGGGCGACCCGCTCCGGCGGGTGCGAGGGGTCGAGGGGAACCATCGAGGCGCCCGCCCGCAGTACCGCCAGTACCGCCAGCACGAGTTCGGGGCTCTTGGGCAGCAGCAGTGCGACCCGGTCGCCCGGCTTCACACCGTGGTCGAGGGTGAGCGACCGCGCGGCGCGCGACGAGCGCAGCGCCAGCTCCCGGTGGCTCCACACCACGGCGCCGTCGGACACCGCCTCGCGATCGGCGAAGCGGTTCGCGGCGTCGTCGACGATGCCGGTGAGGGTCGCGTCGGCGAAGTCGGCTGCGACGGGCAGGCCCGACCACCGCTCCAGTTCGGCGCGCTGTGCGGGACCGAGGACGTCCAGCTCCGCGACCGGCCGCCGAGGTGAACGGCCGAGTTCCGCGAGGGCGGCCGCCGTACAGCGAAGAAGGGCTGCCGCGGCCGCCGGCAGCTCGCCGTCCGCCTCGGCGGTCAGGGTCAGCCGGCCGCCGGCCCGACGCAGGGTCAGGCACAGGCCGACCGGCTGCAGCAGTTTGCCGCCCGCCTCCTCGCACACGACGCCGAGCCGGCCGAGAGCACGGCCCACGGGCACACCGGCGAGCTGCAGGCGGGAGGCGATCGCCTCCCGGTCGGGCCAGGCGAGGGGCAGGGCGGATTCGAATTCTGCGTGCAGCGCCGTCAGGAAGGCCGAGGCCGGTGCCTCGCGGTCGAGGGGAGCGCAGAGCGCGAGCTCGTGCGGCGCCGCGTCCGTGCCGGTCCCCGTGCCCGCGCCGGGCGACGGGGCGGGCACGGGCACCAGGATCACATGCCGGGGTTCCTCGTCGAGCGCGGCCAGCGCGAACCGGGTGGCCGCGACGGTCAGCAGCAGGAGGCCGGTCGCGTCGCCGCCCGTCAGGGAGTCCAGCCGCTCGGTGACTGCGGGTTCCAGGGTGCACTCCGGCGCGTCGCCGTCCGGGGACACGACGTCCAGGAACGGAACTCCGCGGCCGGCCGCCAACCGGGCGAGCCAGGATTCACTCAGGGCATTGTCACTCAGCATTTTGTACGCTCACCCAATACCTTCGATGGTTCTGTGGAACTTGACGGCGCCTTAAGATCCTGCGCAAGGGAAATGGGCCTTGTCAATCGCGAATCCGATGCCCGCAGTCGGCCATTGCCCTCTCTTCCGTCAGTAGTTATGATTGCCGATCATCGGAGTCCGGCGCCATCGCGCGCTCATCAACCGACGGGATCTCGCATGCTCAAATCTCAAAGGCTCGCCACGCTTCCGATCGATTCCTACGACCTCGCCGAAGATATTTCGGTCATCGATTCGAACGATGCCGGGGGTGAGTACGACGCATTTTCCTTCGGATACTGGTCCGCGCATGTCCTCGCGAACTCCGGGGGAAGCGGCAAGGACACGGCGTTCCGGCCCTACGAGGGCCAGCTCACCCTGACTGACCTGGGAAAGAAGCTTCCCGGAATTATGTCGCTCGTCACCGACAACTTCCCTCTCGAGAGGCTGCAGTGGGTCCGCATCTTCGGCCTGAGTGACGGAATTCTCGCGCCGCACGTAGATTTTCTGGAATTCTCCGAACCGGGTACGCGGCTTCAGATACCGCTGCGCACGGACGAGGACTCCCTCCATTCCGAGAACGACATCGTCTATCACCTCCGCCGTGGCGAGGTATGGAAAATCCACACCACGGTTCCGCACTCGGCCCGGAGTGTCTCGCCGCTCGCCAGGCTGTCTCTCTGTCTTGATTTCGCGGATGCGGAAACGCCCATCGAAATCAAGAACTCCATCCCGTCGGAACTGCCCGTCCGCATCATTTCGCGTCCTCCGGTCTCGGAGGCCGACGTGGCGGAGCTGCTGTCCTCCGCGGCCGATATGAACGCCACCAACCTGCGCGCCTCCTTCCGGAAGTTCGCCGCGGTCCACTTCACGCGCCAGGCCGATGCGACGGCGGCGTTCGACTGGTTCGTCGAAGCCGCCGTGCGCACCGGGGACGAGGCACTGGTCGAGAAGGCCGAGGCGTTCCGGACGTACTGCATCGAGAAGCGCGGCTACCGCGAGGCGTTCGCCTGGTGAGGCACCAGGGACAGGGGCTGCGCCCCCTGGCCGGGCAGGGCCTTGCGATCGAGCTTCCCGTTGGGTGAGACGGGCAGACTCTCCACGAGCCACCAGCGCACCGGCACCATGTAGTCGGGCAGGACCGCGAGCAGCGCCCGGCGCAGTTCCGGGGCCGGCGGCGGATCACCGGTGAGAGCAGCGTGCAGCTCCACCGCCCCGCCGGCCCGCACCACCGCGAACGCCGCGGCGTCCTTGACCCCGGCGAAGCCCGCGAGGCGCGCCTCCACCTCCCGGGGTTCCACGGCATTGCCCCGGATCTTGATCAGGTCGTCGATCCGGCCCAGCAACTGGAGCGTCTGGTCGGCCCGCCACACCCCCCGGTCCCGGGTGCGGTACAGCCGGGCGCCCGGACGGAACGGATCGGGTACGAACGCGGTGCGGCTCAGCTCGGGATCGGTATATCCCAGGGCCACCCCCACACCGCCGATGTACACCTCCCCGACCTCCCCGTCGGGCACGGGCACGCCCTGCTCGTCCAGCACGTAGACGTAGGTGTTCCACACCAGTGACCCGACCGGCGGCCTCGGTTCGAGATTGCCGGCCGCGCCGCTCATCGAGTGACTGGCCACCATGTGGTTCTCGGCCGGCCCGTAGTGGTTGTGCAGGGTGATCTCCGGCCGGCGCGTCAGCAGCCCCTCCAGGGCCTCAGTGACCCGGACCGTCTCGCCCGCGCTGATGATGTGGCGCAGGTCCGCGGCGTGCTCGAGGTTCGTCGGCAGCTTCATGACCACGTCGATGAGCGACTGGGGGAAGTCCACGACTTCGATGCGTTCGTCGATGACGAAGTCGATCAGATCCCGTGGATCGCGCCGGACATGGGGCTCCGGCACATGCAGGCACCCGCCCGAGGCGAGCGTGTAGAACATCTCCTGGACCGACACGTCGAAGGTCAGCGGTGCCACCTGAAGGACCCGCCGGCCGCGCCCGAGCCCGGAGCCGTCCACCTGCCAGGAGATGAAGTTGGCCAGGCAGCGGTGGGTCTGGACGATGCCCTTGGGGGCGCCGGTGGATCCCGAGGAGAAGATGACGTACGCGGGATCCTCCGGCGCCGCAGGCCGCCGGACGGCCGCCGGCGCCGCGCCGCCCGCCGGATCCGGTGCCACCAGACCCGCCAGATCGGTCGCCCGCATCCCCGGGGCGCCGGTGTCCAGCGCCCCCGGATCGGCCAGGACCAGCAGGGCCGCGCTGCTCGCCCGCAGAATCTGCTCGATGCGCTCGGGCGGGTAGGTCGTGTCCACCGGCAGATAGGCGGCCCCGGCCCGCAACGTGCCCAGGACCGCCGCGGTGAAGTCGGCTCCCGCCCGCGCGGCGATGAGCACCGTGTCACCGCGCGCGATGCCGAACTCGCGCCCGAGCCGGCC
Organism: Streptomyces sp. NBC_01296; assembly: GCF_035984415.1. Classification (NCBI taxonomy): domain Bacteria; kingdom Bacillati; phylum Actinomycetota; class Actinomycetes; order Kitasatosporales; family Streptomycetaceae; genus Streptomyces; species Streptomyces sp. NBC_01296. Next base: position 7,205,411 of record NZ_CP130720.1, read on the forward strand.
CGCGACGGTGTCCGCGAGACGGTCGAGTTCCGCGTACGTCACCTCCCGGCCCGGCTCGCGCACCGCGGGCGCCCCGGGGTGCGCGGCGACCTCGCGGTCGATCAGCTCCAGGACCGAGGACACGCCGGTGTCCACCACGGGCCCGGCGTGCCCCGGGGGAGGAGGCGCCGCGGTCATCGCCGCGCCCCCTGCTGCCCCTCCCAGGACCGGGTGACAGACCCCGGCAGGAACGAGTAGGGGTCCTGCGGGTCGTCGGCAGTCGCCTCGATGGCGATGCGGTGACCGACGCCGAGGTCCCGTGCGAGCTCCTCGAACACCTCGACCATGACGAGGTCCTGGAGCGCCAGGCCCGTCGAGTCGTACACGGTGGTGACCGGGGACAGCTTCCCGTGGGCCTCCGGGTCCAGGAGGATCTCGGCGAGCGAGGGCCCGATCTCCTCCGGAGCGAGCTGCTGGCAGTCGCCCTCGGCCCGCGCCTGCTCCACGTGGTCGGGAACGACGACCGCGTTGCGCAGCAGCTCCAGCGGCAGCTCGGTCTTCCCCGGCATGTCGGAGCCGATGGTGTTGACGTGCACCCAGGGCTTGAGGTTGGTGCCCCGGATGACCGGGCCCGCGTACGGGGCGACCGAGGTGGCGGTGCACAGCACGTCGGCCCGCTCCTCCACCTCCGCCAGCGGCGCGATCCGTATGGCCCCGGCAGGCATCCGGGACCTGGCCGCGAAGGAGTTCTCCGCCCGCACGTCCTCGTCACACACCAGGATCTCGGAGAAGGAGAAGACCCGGGACAGGGCGTGCAGCTGGGTCACCGCCTGCGCGCCGCAGCCCACGAGACCGAGGACCGCGGAGTCCGGACGCGCCAGCACCCGGCTGGCCAGCGCGGACGCCGCGCCCGTACGGACGGCGGTGGCGAAGGTCCCGTCGATGACCGTCCGCAGATGGCCGCTGTCCGCATCGAAGGCGCACAAGGTGGACAGGATGGTGGGCAACTGGTTCTTGGCCGGATTGTGCGGGTTGTAGCCGACCATCTTCATGGACACCGTGGCGCCGTGGCGCATCGCGGGCATCCACTCCAGCAGGCCCAGATGGGGTGTCTCGATGAGGAATCCGTCCCGCTGCTTCATCTCCACCGGTGCGTCGTGGCCGGTGGCGAGAACGGTCTCCAAACGGGCGATCGTCAGATCGTAGAGTTGCCCCAGCCCCACCTTCGTGACGATGGTGGAGATGGCTTCGGCGTCGACTATAAGCGTGCGGTCGGCATGCAACGGTCTCTCCTGGCGCTCAGTGTTCGGGCTGGTCCGAAGAAGGTGAAGAAACAAGGGATTTCGCAGAGGCCGAGGGGCCGCGCCCGTGCCAGGACTCCCACAGTCCGGCGTACGCGCCCCCCGCCGAGACGAGCTCGTCATGAGCCCCTTGCTCGGTGATGCGGCCGGCCTCCATCACGACCACACGGTCCGCGTCATGGGCGGTGTGCAGCCGGTGGGCGATGGCGATGACGGTGCGCCCGCGCAGCACGCCGGCGAGCGAACGCTCGAGGTCGCGGGCCGCCCGCGGGTCGAGCAGCGAGGTGGCCTCGTCAAGTACCAGGGTGTGCGGATCGGCCAGGACGAGCCGGGCCAGGGCCAGTTGCTGCGCCTGCCCGGGCGATACGGGGTTCTCGTCGGTGCCCAGCTCGGTGTCGAGACCGTCCGGAAGGGCCTGGACCCAGTCCTCGGCGGCCACGGCCGCCAGGGCCGCCGTCACCTGCTCGTCCGTGGCGTCCGGCGCGGCCAGTGCCACGTTCTCGCGCACGGTTCCGAGGAACACGTGGTGTTCCTGCGTGACCAGCGCGACGTGGCGGCGCAGTTCTTCCAACGGCAGTTCGTGGACCGGCACTCCGCCCAGCGTGACCGATCCGGTACGCGGCTCGTGGATGCCCGCGAGGATGCGGCCGAGGGTCGACTTCCCGGCCCCCGAAGGGCCGACGATGGCGATGCGCTCACCGGATCCGACGCTGAGACTGACGTCCTCGATCACGTCGTGACCGGCGCGGTAGGCATAGGCGATGCCTTCCGCGGCCAGCCGGTCGCCCTCGGGCCGCCGGCCGGAGCCGCTCGCCGGGCCGGCCTCGGCCTCGGCGTCGATGCCGATCAGGCGGGCCAGCGAGGCGTCACCGACCTGCAACTCCTCGAGCCAGCCGAGCAGTTCGTCCAGCGGGTCGATCACGGCCCGGGTGTAGAGGGCCGCGGCGGTCACCTCGCCGAGGCTCACCCAGCCCTCGATGTAGAAGAGGCCGCCGAACAGCAGCGTGGCGGCGACCGGCAGCACGTAGCCGAAGTCCATCAGCGGGAACCAGACGCTGCGCAGGAACAGCGTGCGCCGCTCCGCGCCGTTGGCCCGCTCGACGTCCTCGTCCGTACGGCGGATGCGCGAGGCGGACCGCTGCAGCGACTCCACGCTGCGGGCGCCGGTCACCGTCTCGGTGAGGCCCTGGGAGAGGTCGGAGTAGGTGGCCGCCTCGGCCAGGTAGGCCTCCCGGGCGCGTGCCAGGTACCAGCGGGTCGACCAGACGATGAGCGGGACGGCGACGAGGCACGGCAGGACCATGATCGGGCTGGTCACGACCAGCGCCACCAGCGTCAGGACCACCGAGAGGCTCGCCACCAGGATCGAGGGCGCGCCCATGCGCACGGCGTTGGACAGCGCCTCCACGTCGCGGGTGCTGCGGGTCAGCAGATCGCCGGCCCCGGCCTTCTCCACCGTGTGCAGGGGCAGGGTCAGGACCCGCCGCACGAACCCCTCGCGGATGTCGGCCAGGACCAGCTCACCGAGCCGGGCCCCCTGGAGGCGGGCGGTGCGGGTGAACACGCCCTGGAGCAGCAGGAGTCCGGCGATCGTCAGTACGGTGATGTCCACCTGGTCGGTGGTGATGCCCTTCTCCACCTGCCCGACCAGACGGCCCAGCAGGGCGGGTACGACCAGACCGCAGACCGTGGCGAGGACGAACCAGAGCACGGTGCGGGTCAGCGGGCCGGTATGGCTGCGCACCAGGCCCCGTACGTGACGGCGGACCGTCTTCGCGTCGGCTACCGGAAGACTCACTGGGCACTCCTCTGAGGGCGGCTGTCGGAAGGACGGGGGACGATGACGGTCACGTCTCCTCCCGCATGACGACGGCGGCGTACTGGGACGCACCGGTGGCGAGTTCACGGTGCGTGCCGGTCGCGACGACCTTGCCGTCCTCCACGTAGGCGACCTCGTCGGCCCGGTCGAGCAACAGCGGGCTGTTGCTCACGACCACGGTCGTGAGCTCCGCCCTGGACGTGTGGAGCCGCTCGGCGATCACCGATTCGGTGTGCGCGTCCACGGCACTGGTCGGATCGACGAGGACGAGTACCCGGGGCTGCGCGGCCAGCGCGCGCGCCAGCCGAAGCCGCTGCTGCTGGCCGCCCGAGAACGCGGAGCCCCCTGCGGTGACGACGGTGGCCAGACCGTCCGGCAGGGCCTCGACGATGTCCTCCGCGTTGGCGTTGCGCAGGGCCTGGGCCCGCACCTGGTCCGAGCGTCCGCCCAGATCGTCGGCCAGGACACCGGAGAAGAGGGTGTCCTCGTTGCGGGCCACCAGGACGAGGTCACGCACCTGCTGCAGCGGCAGCGAGTCCAGCGGTACGCCGCCCACGGTCACCTCACCCGGGGCGTAGCGCCCGAGCCGTTCGGCGATCTCGGCGCCCTCCTCCGGAGTGGAGGCGGCGATCGCGGTCATCAGCCCCGGCCGGACCCGCAGCCCCGATGCCGCGTCGTACAGGTCGGGCGCCTCGGAGAGGTCGGCCCGTGCGGCGTCGGAGGTGGCGTCGGGCTCGAGGGCCAGTACGCGTACGACGCGCTGCGCCGCCACATCGGCGCCGACGAACGACTGCACCGCCGAGGTCGCGGTGCGCATCGGCAGCATGAGGAACGCGGCGTATCCGTAGGCCGCGACGAGTTCACCGGCGGTGAGACCGCCACCGACGGCCAGGCGGGCACCGATCCAGACGACCGCCACCACGAAGACCCCGGGGAGCAGCACCTCGGCGGCGGGCAGCACCGATTCGACCTTCGCCACGTGGACGCCGGCCTCCCGCAGCCGCTGCGAGTCCTTGCGGTAGCGCTCGCCGAACGCGGCCTCGCCGCCGATGCCGCGCAGCACGCGCAGACCGGACACGATGTCGCCGGCCCGGTTCGTCAAGTCGCCCTCGAGGTCACGGTAGCTGCCGATCCGCTTGTGCAGCGGCCTGAGCAGCGGGCCCGTGCCCGCGAGCAGGACGGGGACGCCGATGAGCACGAGCAGGCCGAGGGTGACCGAGGTGGAGAGCAGCACCATGGCGACGAGCACGACGGTGACCACGCTGCCTATGCCGCGGGCGAGGGCCCCGGGCAGGGCGCCGATGCGGGAGATGTCCGACGTGCCGATGGCCACGACCTCGCCGGTGGAGACCCGCTTGGGCAGGGTCGCGCCCAGCCGTGTCGCGTGCGCGGCCACGAGGCGGAACGTCAGGAAGTTGGCCTTGAGCCGGCCGATCGTGTCACAGCGGTGGCGCAGGACGCTGCCGGCGGTGGTCACCAGGGCGAGCCCGACGATGACGCCGGTCCAGACCAGCAGCCGGTCGGTGTCCTTCTCCGACATGGCGTCGATGGCCCGGCCGATGGCGAAGGGGGTCAGGCCCATGCTGGCCATCCACAGACAGCCCCACAACACCCCGAGGAACAGTGTGCTCGACTGCCTGCCGATCAGCCATCGAAGATAGCTCCGGGGTGACCGGAGGTCCGGATCTCCCAGCTCGGGCAGCGGATTATTGCTTGGCAATGCGAATTCCTTCGGGGTTGTCCCGTCCCGGAGGGCCGGGGCGGGCACGGGGGCTGAGGGGTACTGAGCGGTTCTGCCGTCGGGGGATGCCCGCGGGCCTCCCCGCTCAGCGGTGCGGTGACAGCAGACCCAGGACGAACGCCCTCAGTGCGGCGGTCACGAGGTGTGGATCGGCGAGGGGGTAGAAGTGGTCTCCGGGGAAGGTCCGCACGGTGCCGGTAGCGGCGGACCAGGCAGGCCACTTGCGGATGTGGTCGTCCGTCACGCCCGCATCGTCCTGCCCCCGCCACGCGACGAGCGGGCAGGGCAGGAGAGCGTCCTCGCCGGGTGGCGTGTAGGAGTCGCAGACGGCGTTGTCGGCGCGCAGGGGTCGTGCCACCGCTGCGGCCAGGCGGCTGTTGGCGCCCACGGCCGCGGGAACGAGGCCTTCCGCGACCAGTTCGGCGACGAGCTCTTCGTCGGTCAGCCGGGACGTGCCGGAGGGCTCGCCCTGGTCGTCCGGTGCCCGGCAGGCCGAGGCGACGAATCCGCAGGGCCACCGGCCGTGTTCCCGGCCCAGGACGCGCGCGAGCTCGTACCCCACCAGGGCGCCCATGCTGTGGCCGTACACGAAGTAGGGCAGGTCGAGCCGGGCGGCGAGTGCCGGCGCTAGCTCGTCGAGCACCTCCGCCATGCGGGTCGCGGGCTCCTCGCGCCACCGGTTCTCCCGGCCCGGCAGCTGTACGGCCAGCAGCGCGATGTCCGGGCCGAGCCGTTCCTGCCAGGTGCGGAACTGGAAGGCGCCGGAACCCGCGTGGGGCAGACACACCAGCACCGCCTTCGCGTCGCGGGGCGGGTCCCACTCCACGAGGGGTGAAGGTGACGCTTCTGAATGGAGGCCCACTGTTTCCCTTGTCAGTCGAAGGTGGAGTTCAGCGGTCGTGAACGGTCCGTGCTCGGCGACCGGAAATGACTTCAACGGTGGACGTGGCATGAAGGGTTGGGGAAAGGTCGTCATGTACTGCCCCTCGAGTGAGACTCGATGAGAAATGCACAGCCACCTTCCTCTTCGCCAATATTCCTACCACGGAGTGGACTTGGAATGTCAACCGGCGAATAGGGCACCCCTCCTTGTAGTCGCTTCTGGCCGGACGCGTGGATGCTGCCGTCCGGCGGTCGCATCAGGCCATCCGCTCCGCAGCCTTCTCCATCCAAGGATTATTTCGTGAACCCGGTCGAGTCTGCCTCGAGTCCCGCTTTTGATCGGCTGGAAGCGAAATGGAAGAACGCCCAGCACCGCATCGGCCCGTGATTCACTGGCGAGGAATCTACGGGTAAGAGGTCGGTCGACCTGGAGCCTTGTCGGCGAGGGTGTTTCGACGTAACGAGGCGCACCTCTGGCCGGTCGGCGCGCAAGGAGACCCCGATGCCGCTGAAGCAGGTGTCCAGAACCCTGCCCCTGACGGGGGTGTGGGATGAACGCGTGAAGGCTTCGTTGCGATACAGCGCAACGGGGCCGAGGGGGTGTGTGCATGGCGCAGGAGAAGCGTGGCGTAGCCGTGGTCTCGGGTGCATCATCGGGATTCGGCAGGAGAATTGCCCAGGTGTTGTGCCGGCGGGGCTACTCCGTTGTGGCTCTGGCCCGTAGAGCGGACCGTCTGAAGGTCTTGGCGGACGAGGAATCCACCGGAGCGATTCTGCCGGTGGTCGCCGATGTCCGTGACCGCGAAGAGCTGGCCAGGGCCCTCGAGGAGCTGCCGCCGGAATTCAGTGACATCTCGGTGCTCGTCAACAACGCGGGCCTCTCACGAGGGTTCGACACCCTTCAGTCGGGCAGTGGCGATTCCTGGCGCGAAATGATCGACACGAATATCTCCGGTCTGCTGAACCTCAGCGGCCTGGTGCTTCCCCGGCTCGTCTCCCGCGGGTCCGGGCACGTGGTGAACATGGGCTCCATCGCGGCGAATTACCCGTACATGGGCGGGAACGTCTACGCCGCCACCAAGGCGTTCGTCCACCAGCTGTCGCTGAACATGCGCGTCGACCTCCAGGGAACGGGCGTCAGGGTGAGCTGCGTGGCGCCGGGCATGGCGAAGACCGAGTTCGCCAAGGTCCGCTACGACGGGGACGAGGAGCGCGCCGACGCGCTCTACCGGGGAATCGAGCCGCTCACCGACGACGACGTGGCCGAGGCGGTCGCCTGGTGTCTCGCGCAGCCCGCCCGCGTCAACGTCAACATGATCGAACTCATGGCGGTCGAGCAGCACTTCGGGCTCGGCGTCGCCGGCAGCCCGCCCGCCCGGCCGGGTGGTGCGGAGGGTGCGTGAGTCCGTGCAGACCGCCTCCCGGCGCGTGAGCGCGCCGGACGTGCTCGTTGCAAGACCCGCGCGCCCCGATGACGCGGAGCAGATCGCCCTGCTCTCCGCCCCGTTCGTCGAGCAGGGCCTGCTGGTCGCTCGCCCGCTGGCCGAACTGACGCGCACGTCACAGGAATTCGTGGTCGCCTGCGAAGGGAGCCGGCTGGTCGGCTGCGCCGGGGTGGCACCCTCCGGGGGCAGCCTGGTCGTCTACAACCTGTGCATTGCGGTCGACTGGCAGGGCAGGGGAATCGGCCGGCAACTGGTCGGTATTGCCGAGACCATCGGCAGAGAACGGGGTTACGGCTCTCTGCTCGCCCTGACCCGGTACGGCGGCGAATGGTTCGGGAAGCTGGGGTTCTCGGAAGTCCCGGCGAGCGAGACCCGTGACGAATGGCTCACCCTCTTCCGTCCGGGCCGAAGATCCAGCCTCTACCAGTTGAGACTCACCTCCGAGCAGTCCGGAGACCGAAGCACACCCATGTGCCGACTCAAGCAGACCTAGGAGTGACACAGTTGATTATCTGCGGGTTGAAACTCACGCATGACGGTGCCGTCGCCCTGCTCGACGACGACCGTCTCGTGTTCAGTGTTGAAATGGAGAAGCTGGGGAACGGTCTGCGCTACAGCACCGTTGCCGACTTCAGCCTGATCCCCGGAGTCCTCGCCGACTTCGGCTACAAGCCCGAGGACGTCGACGAGTGGGTTGTCGACGGCTGGGACGGAGACGTCTCCGGAACGGTGGCCCTCCTCGACCAGGGGACGCCCACCGAGATCGCGGTCGGTCCCTACCGGGAGTCGGCGGCATGCCCGGCGCTCGATTCGCCCAGCGTCTCGAGCACGTTCCCCATGGACGGCCAGACCTACCCGTACACCAGTTACCCGCACGCGGCGGGACACGTGGCGAGCGCCTACGCGTCCAGCCCCTTCGCCCAGCGCAACGAAGGCTCCTTCGTCCTGGTCTGGGACGGCGGACTCTTCCCCCGCCTCTACTGGGCGGACCCGCGCGGCGGCGTCGAGAACCTGGGTGAACTCTTCCCCCTCCTCGGCCATGCGTACGCCATCGCCGGACACCACTTCGGGCCCTTCCGTAAAACCGTCCAGTCGCCCACGGTCGACGACCTCTCGGTCGCCGGCAAGCTCATGGCGTACATCGCGCTGGGCCGGACGGACGAGAGCGTCGTCACGGTGCTGCGGGAGGAATTCCACCGCGTCTTCGAGAGCGATGAGCCGGCCGCAGTGGAGTACCGCGCGACGGTCGGCGGATACGGCAGTCTCTTCGAGCGGTCCGTGCCCCCCGTGCACGAGTTCTTCTCCGCGGTCCGCGCCCGGGTGTCGGAGAACGGGGTCAGCGACGAGGACGTCCTGGCGAGCGTGCACGACTTCTTCGAGGGCCTCCTCGTCGAACGGATCACCGCCAAGGTCCGCGCGGCCAAGGGCGATGGTCCTTGGAACCTGTGCTTCGCCGGCGGCTGCGCGCTCAACATCAAGTGGAACAGTGCGCTGCGCGAGGCGCCGGACTTCCGTGACGTGTGGGTCCCGCCGTTCCCCAACGACTCGGGTTCCGCCATCGGAGCGGCCGTTCTGGGCCGGGCGCAGCGCGACGGCCTGGCCCCGCTCGACTGGAACCCCCGGCTGGGCCCGGCACTGACGCCGTCGCCCGAGCTGCCCGCCGGCTGGTCGGCGTCACCGTGCGCTCCGGAGGAACTCGCCGCAGTCCTCCACGAGTCCGGAGCACCCGTGGTGGTCCTGCACGGACGGGCCGAACTCGGCCCTCGCGCACTCGGCGGCCGCAGCATCCTGGCGGCCCCGGTCAGCGCGTCGATGAAGGACGAGCTGAACCGGGTGAAGGACCGCGAGCCCTACCGGCCCGTCGCCCCCATCTGTCTCGAGGCCGATGCACCGGAGATCTTCGCTCCCGGCACCCCGGACCCGCACATGCTCTTCGACCACGAGGTGCGGGCGGAATGGGTGGACCGGATCCCCGCGGTCATCCACCTCGACGGCACCGCGCGGCTCCAGACGGTCGGCCCGGCGGACGACGACCTGCTGTTCGCCGTGCTGTCCGCCTATCGGCGGCTCAGCGGCGTCCCCGTGCTGTGCAACACCAGCGCCAACCTCAACGGGCACGGCTTCTTCCCCGACGTGGCCTCCGCCGCGCAGTGGGGCAGGGTCGCCCGGATCTGGAGCGACGGGACGCTGTACCAGCGGACCGACGGCTGATCCGGGGCGCGACACCGCAGGGCACCCCTACGGCCGGGGCGCGCGACGCAGGAGCAGGGTGACGAAGCCGAGCGTGCCCCGGTAGCCGTGGAGCCAGGCCTCGCGGTGCCGGGCCGCGGCCTCGAGGGCCTGGCCGTGGTCCGGGTGCTCCGGATGGTCGAGGGCCCACCGGGAGAGCGACCCGGTCCAGGACCACTCGTAGTCGTCCCACTCCTGGAGGGTGCTGACGTGCCCGTGGAGCGGGACCCAGCCGTTGGCCGTGATGCGGTCGACGGTGGTCGCGAGGTCGTCGTAGTCATCGACGGCGAAGCCGGCGTCGAGGGTCTTGCGGTCGGGTGCGCGTTCCCAGAAGCACTCGCCGAGGAGAACGCTTCCCCCCGGGGCGAGGTGGCTGTCGGCGGCCTTCAGGGTGGGAAGGAGGCCGCCGAAGGCGTGTGTGGCACCGATGCTGAGAATCAGACCGTATCGGTGCGGGGAACTGAACTGCGCCGCGTCCTGGGCATGGAAGGCGATCCGGCCACCGAGCCCCGCTGCGTCGACGGCGCGACCGGCGGCGGCAATGGCCTCGGCGTCGTTGTCGACGCCGTCGGCGCGCAGGTCCGGGCGAGCGGCCTGTGCGCGCAACAGCCAGGTGCCCGATCCGCACCCGAGGTCGAGCAGCCGGACGTCGCCGCTCGGCAGGGCCCGGTCGAGGAGCGTGTGTACGGAATCGTCGCCCAGCGGAGCGGCGACGGGGTGGTCGGTGTGGGCGATGGAGCTGATCTGTCGACGGTCCATGGCGGCATCCTGCCTCCCACCCCGCCCCACCGCCGGCGAAGCGCCCCGATGCGTCCGAAAGGGCGACCCGATCGTGTGCCCCGACTGCCGGACGACCGGGACGACGCCCGGCGCCTCGACACCGGCGGATCGGATCACCTGCACGCTCGAGCGCCGGGCCCTCCTGTCGCGGGCGTATCGACACCGAACCCTTCCGGCGCGGATCGGAACGCGTACGCACCGACGAGCACGCGGGCGTCGGCCTCGGCCTGGCCATCGTGCACAGCATCGTGCGCGCCCACGACGGGACCCTCGACCTCGCGCCCCGCCCCGCCGGCGGCCTCCTCGTCACGGTCCGTCTTCCCGGCACGCCGAGGCACTGACGGCGTGTCCCGATCGGCCCGGGCCGACCCCTGCCGGCGGCTCCCGGTGGCCGAGATCCGTCGTCCGGCCTGCTGGTTCACCCTTGTGGAGGCATGCGGCAGCAGCGGCTAGGGTGAGGTGAGCAGGCTGTGCGAGAGCCAGGAGCCGTGATGCGCGGACACCGTCCCGAGCAGCCCGACAATGTGCAGGAGCTTCTGGTCGCTCTCGGGCAGCTCGTCGATCAGGCCCTGGACCGGATCGAGTACCAGCGGGCCAGGGCCGAGCTGGCCGTGGCTTTGCAGCGCCACATGCTCCCACCCAGGCTGCCCGAGTTGCCAGGGCTGCATCTGGCCGCCAGGTACGCGCCCTCACAAGGCGGTCTGGAGGTGGGCGGTGACTGGTACGACGCCTTCGTCATGCACGACGGGTCACTGGGTCTCACGGTCGGCGATGTGCAGGGTCATGACGTGGAAGCCATCGCCTTCATGGGGCAGGTGCGTACCAGCCTGCGCGCCCTCGCACAGACGACGAGCGACACCCGAGAGGTACTGGGCCGCGCCAACGATCTGCTGATCGCCATGGGGTGTGGCCTCTTCGCAACGTGCTGTTTCCTGCGCTTCGACCCGGTCAGTCGCGATCTGACGGTCTCCAGGGCCGGCCATGTCCCGATGGTCTGGGCCACAGCCGGAGGCCGTCATGGCATCGCACTCGACCGCGGCGGGCCGCCGCTCGGCATCGTGTCGGGTGAGCGGTATCCGGTGACCCACCGGCGTCTGACAGAGGCCGGGGTGCTCGTGCTGCTCACCGACGGAGTGGTGGAGGGCCCGCACTACCCGATGGAGTCCGGTCTGGCCGAGGTGGCCAAGCTGGTGCGCGCGGGTTTCGACGCCGATCCCGACGTGCTGGCCTCCGCCGTCGTCAAAGTGGCCGACCTGACGGGACACCGAGACGATGCCGCAGTCCTCGTCGTCCGCTACGACGGCCCGCAGGAGCCGGCCGGACCGATGGGGGTCGCTGGGGTCGCCGGTGGCGGTTTCTGAGCGCAGACTGCTGTCGTGGGCAGCGCTGAGATGGGTCGTCTCGGGTCCGCCGCTCTGCGCATCCTCGCCCTTGCCGCCGTCTACTACGGGGCTGCACGGGTCGGCCTTCTCCAGCAGCTGGTGCGTGACCAGGTCACCCCCCTGTGGCCGCCGACCGGCGTCGCGCTGGCCGGGCTGCTGGTGATGGGGTTGCGCGTCTGGCCGGGCATCGCGCTGGGCGCGTTCCTGGCCAATGTGTTCCTCGGGCCGTCGTTGGTCTCCGTACTGGCCATCACCGCCGGCAACACTCTCGCGCCGGTCTGCGCCTGTCTGATGCTGCGCAGAGCCGGGTTCAGAAACGAGCTGGACCGCCTGCGGGACGTCCTGGCACTCGTCTTCCTCGGCGCGCTCGCCGGGATGTTGATCAGTTCAACCATCGGCAGCGGCGTACTGGTCCTCTCCGGAGCACTGGATGCGGGTGACTTCTGGCCGACATGGTCGGTGTGGTGGACCGGTGACGCGATGGGTGTCCTTGTCGTCACACCCTTCCTGCTCGTGCTGCGCAAGGCCCATTGGCCGTCGCGGGCCGGGCCCGGCCGATGGGTCGAGGCGGTGGCGCTGGCGCTCGGTACGGTCGTCGCCACGCTCTTGGCGACGCGCACGCGCGATGCGAGCCTGCTCTTCCTCGTCTCGCCGTTCTTGATCTGGGCGGCCTTCCGCTTCCGGCTGGCCGGCGCAGCGCCGTGCGCGCTCGCCGTGGTGACGCTGGCGATTCTGGCTGCCGACGGCAACAGGGGCCCGTTCGTCGGCGAGGATGTCTTTGCCAGCATGGTTACGCTCCAGGCCTTCAACGGTACGACCGCGCTGACGGCTCTCCTTCTCGCGGCCGTCATCACCGAACGCGACAGAACGTATGAGGAGATCAAACGGGTCTGCGCGCGGCTTGCGGAGGTGGTGGCCCGGATGGAGCCGCGGCCCGAGTCGCACGAGTACCCGCCCGAGAACCATCCGCCGCCATAACACCCCGGTGGGGCACATCCAGCGGGTTTGATCCCGCCTACGTGGCTCTGGATCTGCGACCACGCCCCACCGGAGGGCGCCCGTCAACGCCGTCGAGCGGCGCCCGGATCCCGCAACGTCCGGTCCAGGAACCGACAGTGTGCCTCTAGAAGAACCCGAGCTTCTTCGGGGAGTAGCTGACCAGCATGTTCTTCGTCTGCTGGTGGTACAGCAATCGAACCCATTCTGACCAGGCAAAACGGAAGTCGGAGCAGCTCCTCGGCGCGGGTTGGTCCGGAATTGGTCCGGATCTTGGTCCTGGTGGTCCCCAGGCGGAGAAGCTGGCGTGGGATGGGAATGAACGGGCCATCACATGGAGACAGTCGTACGGTTTCGCGGATTTCAGGCAAGCACGTTGACGGCGCGGGCGACCACCAGCCCGAGAATGAGGAGGGAGAGGAGAGCCTGAACGCTCATGACGATCTTGGCCCAGGGGGCCAACGGCATGACGTCGGTCGGGCTGAAGGCGGTTGAGTTGGTGAGCCCGAGGTAGAGGTAGTCGATGAAGCGGGGGCGCCAGTCGGCCGCACCCAGTTCCGGGTTGAGCTGCTGGGGGAAGGCAAGTGCCGGGGTGGGAGGCATGTGGTGGGCGCGGGCGGCGGCCCCGCCGTTGTCGAGCTCGTAGTACAGCAGTGAGAAGGCCAGGATGGTGCCCACCCACACGGTGCCGCCGGTCTGCAGCAGGCTCGAGGCGGAGCCGGTCTCCGGTCCACCGTGAATGAGGTCGTCGACCAGGTGGACGGTCGACCAGACAGCACTGAGCGCAAGGACTGCGACGAGGGTGATGGCGACCGCGCGCAGGAAGGCAGATCGTCGGTTGATCCGGCCCGGGTCGCCCGCGACCAGCGCCAGCAGAAGCAGTCCCTCGACGACCGGGAGAACCCAGCGAGGGGCCATGCGCAAGTCGTCGGGGAGCAGCATGGTCAGCACCATCGCAGCGAGGACGGCCGCGGCCATCGGCCAGCGGGTTTCGCCGAACGGCTCGTGCGGATCCGGGCGCTCGGTCAGCTCGGGGGAGTGATCTCTGTGCACGTGGCGGGCCCCTTACAGTCATCGTCCGTTTCGTCGCCCCGGGGGATCCGCGACAGGCGACGCTTGCGGCCGGGCGCCAGGGGGTACTCGTGATCTGCGGTCCCTTCGCCTCGGGCCAGAACCCTCGGCCCCGCGCAATGACCGGTCCGGGATCAGGACTTGCGGGTCGGAAGGACGTTTTCCAACGGCTCCCCAGCGAGGTGGTGCAGGACCTGGGTACGGATCAGCCGGAGTGCCCGCGGCAGGAAGGCCGAGCTGTTGCCTCCGGCGTGAGGACTGATGAGTGTGTGGGGTGCGTGCCACAGAGGATGGCCGGGCGGCAGGGGCTCTGGGTCGGTGACGTCCAGGGCGGCGTGCAGTCTGCCGGCCGTGAGTTCGGCGAGCAATGCGTCGGTGTCCACGACGGAGCCTCTGGAGACGTTGACGAGAAGGGATTGGTCCGGCATGCGGGCGAGAAAGCGCGCGTCGACCAGGCCGTGTGTCTCTTCGGTCAGCGGGACCGTGAGGATCACGACGTCGGCTTGGGGCAGGAGTTCGGGTAGCGCGTCGAGCGGGTGGACGGGGCCGCGCGGGGTTGTACGGGCTCTGCGGGCGACTCGCAGGAACGCACACTCGAAGGGGGCGATCCGGTCCTCGATCGCGGAGGCGATCGAACCGTAGCCGAGGAGCATGACCGTACGGTCGGCCAGTGCGGGACGGGAGCCGGTCCGCCACTCCTCGGCGTCCTGGCTGCGTACGAAGTCTGGGATGCCCCGGAGGGACGCGAGAGCGAGCGTCACGGCCAGTTCGGCGGTGCTGGTGTCATGGACGCCGCTGGCGTTGCAGAGCGTGACGTCGGCGGGAATGAATTGCACGAGGTCGTCGACGCCGGCCGAGAGGGACTGGACGACTCTCAGCCGCGGCGCTCTTGCAAGGATGGGTACCGCGGCATCCGTGTGGCCGTAGGGAATGACCAGGAATTCCACCGTTGCGAGGCTCTCCGTGTCCGGCGGGCTGCCGGCGCCGTCCCACACCGTGACGGGCAGATCATCGGGCATGCCGGGCACGTCTGATGCCGGGTACGGCAACAGGAACCGGGCGGCGCTCTGATCAGCGGGACGGTCCAAGAAACTCACGGGCCGAACCTAGACCATTCGCCACAAATGATCGGTGCGGACTCGACCGACAGCGTCTGCACAATTTCCGTTCGGGTGAACGCGGAGAGTAAGCCAAGGCCGTGCTCGTTGCGAGCGCGTTCGCTTTTCCGGCCCCGCGAATGGCTTTTGGCCTCTGCCTGTGCGACGTCCCGGTGAGCGGGAGCAGGTTCGGCACGGGAAAGTGCCGTCGACGTTGCGACGTGGCAGGCGTGAGCAGGCTGCCGGATAGTGGACGCAGGGGGCTTCCGTGGAGACCTTGGAGCCGCAATGGACCGCTACCCTCCCATCGCCGAGCACGGGCTGGTGGGCGACCTTCAGACCGCGGCGCTCGTGTCGTCGCAGGGAGTAGTCGACTGGTTTGCGGCTCCCCGGTTCGACTCGCCCAGCATTTTCGCCGCCCTGCTCGATCACGATCGCGGCGGCTACCTGCAACTGGCTCCAGAGCATCCCGACGGAACGTGCAAGCAGCTCTACTACCCCGACACCGCCATCCTGGTGACACGGTTCATGTCGCCGGACGGCGTGGGTGAGGTCGTCGACTTCATGCCCCCGGACCGGACCCGCACCGCGACCGACCGGCACACCCTGGTCCGCATGGTCCGCGCCGTGCGAGGGAGCGTCGATTTCAACCTCGAGTGCCGGCCGCGCTTCGACTACGGCCGGACCTCCCACGAACTCGAACTCGGCGAAGGGGGCGCCGTCTTCCGGGCACCTGGAATCGACGGGCATCTGCAGAGCACGTTCCCGCTGGAGCGGGACGGCCAGGACGTACGGGGAAAGGTGACGCTGAGCGCCGGCCAGTCCGGCGGAGTCGTGTTCACGGTCTGTGCCTCCGGCGGCGACGCACCCGATCCCGTTACGGCCGACTGGTTCGACGGGCAATTCGAGGAGGTCAGCCGGTTCTGGCGGCACTGGCTGCGCAAGTCCCGCTACCGGGGCCGCTGGCCCGAGCTGGTACACCGCTCGGCCATCACCCTCAAACTCCTCACCTACGCCCCCACCGGCGGGCTGGTCGCGGCAGCCACCATGGGTTTGCCCGAACAGGTCGGCGGCGAGCGCAACTGGGACTACCGGTTCACCTGGGTACGAGACGGGGCTCTGTCGGTCCGGGCGATGCTGGACCTCGGCTTCGTCGAGGAGGCCACCGCGTTCGTCCACTGGCTGGTGGACAGGATCCAGGATCGGGAAGGAAAAGAGGAGGAGCCGCTCCAGACGATGTACCGGATCGACGGAAATCCCGACCTGCCGGAAGAGACACTCGAACACTTCGAGGGTTACCGGGGCTCCGCCCCCGTCCGCATCGGAAACGGCGCCGCCGACCAGCTCCAGCTCGACATCTACGGCGAGGCCATCTACGCCGTGTCCCAGGGCCGTGAGATCGCGCAGCAGGCCAGCTACGGGGGATGGCAGTCGGTTGCCCGGCTGCTGGACTGGCTCGCCGAAAGCTGGGACCGGCCGGACGAAGGCATCTGGGAGACCAGGGGCGGCCGCCAGGACTTCACCTACAGTCGGGTGATGGCGTGGGTCGCCTTCGACCACGGGCTGCAGCTCGCCGAGCACTACCGCAGGCCCGCCGACCTGGAACGATGGCGGAAGGCGCGGGATGCCGTGTTCGAGCAGATCATGGAACGCGGCTGGAGCGAGAAGGAGCGCGCCTTCATCCAGCACTACGACGGTGATGTCCTGGACGCCTCGCTGCTTCTCATGCCCAGAGTAGGGTTCGTAGCTCCCCGTGACAGGGCCTGGCTCTCCACACTCGAAGCGATGGACCGCAAGCTCGTCTCCGACAGCCTCGTCTACCGCTACGACCCGGCTGCATCACCGGACGGGCTGCGCGGTTCGGAAGGCACCTTCAGCCTGTGCACCTTCCTCTACGTCGATGCCCTGGCAAGGGCGGGGCGGGTGTCCCAGGCCCGCTACACCTTCGAGAAGATGCAGACCTACGCCAACCACGTGGGGCTGTTCGCCGAGGAGGTCGGCCCCAGCGGGGAGCAGCTGGGCAATTTCCCGCAGGCGTTCACGCACCTGTCTTTGATCATGGCCGCCACCACTCTCGACGAGGCGCTCGATGCCGATGACGGGAGCTGATTCATCCATGGTGAGTCGGGCAAACACGGTTGCCGTCGCCTGAGGAGCATCATGGACTCAGCTCCTGAGGCTCCGCCGATCGTGGTGGTCATGGGTGTCGCGGGGTCCGGGAAGTCCACCGTTGGAGCCCTGCTGGCTCAACGGCTTGCGCTGCCGTTCCTTGAGGGAGACGGCCTTCATCCGCAAGCCAACCGGGCCAAGATGGCATCCGGTCAGCCGCTGGACGACCAGGACCGCCGCCCGTGGCTGCTGGCCCTCGCGGCCTGGATCCGGGAGGCGACCGCGTCCGGCCGGGGCGGCGTGATGACATGCTCGGCGCTGAAGCACGCCTACCGGGACGAGTTCCGCCGGGCCGGCGCGAACGTCTGGTTTCTGCACCTGGCGCTCGACGCGGCCACCGCTGAAAGACGGGTCGCCGGACGTTCGGGCCACTTCATGCCCGCGCGGTTGGAGAAGTCCCAGTACGCCGCCCTCGAGCCGCTGCGCCCCGATGAACCGGGGCTGACCGTGGATGCCGCGGCTACCCCCGAATCCATCGTCGACGAGGTGGTGAAGACCTTGCCGAGGATCCGGTGAATCTCCCTCTCTCCGCGTTGTCCGGAATCCTCCCGAGTCGCCGCCCCCGAGGAGGGCGGGTAATTTCGAGAGAGTCACCGAGTCCGATCACGCGGCTGCGCTCCGTACGCCGTAGCACCGCAAAGTCTCACGCCGGCCGCAAGTCTCACGCCGGCCGCTACGGCCAGGACGGCAGACGACTCCGAGAACGGGACCTCCGCATGGCCGACGATCAGCACTACGACGTCATCATCATCGGTACGGGAGCGGGCGGCGGCACACTTGCCCACCGGCTGGCCCCCACCGGCAAGCGGATCCTGATCCTGGAGCGCGGCGGCTACCTGCCCCGGGAGCGGGACAACTGGGACTCCACAGCCGTCTTCGTCAAGGGCAAGTACCGCGCCCCCGAGTTCTGGTACGACAAGCACGGTGATGCCTTCCCGCCCGAGGTCAACTACTACGTCGGGGGCAACACCAAGTTCTACGGCGCCGCGCTCTTCCGTCTCCGCCCCGAGGACTTCGGCGAATTGCACCATCACGACGGCATCTCACCGGCCTGGCCGATCCGCTACGAGGATCTGGAGCCGTACTACACGGAGGCGGAGCAGCTGTACCTGGTGCACGGCCGGCACGGTGAGGACCCCACAGAGGGCTCGGCGAGCGGCCAGTATCCGCATCCTCCCGTGGAGCACGAGCCGCGCATCCAGCAGCTCAGCGACGACTTGGAGAAGAAGGGGCTCCACCCCTTCCACCTGCCCATCGGGGTGAACCTGACCCAGGACGGCAGCGGCCGGGCCACACATGACAGCGTGTGCATCCGCTGCGACCGTGTGGACGGCTTCCCGTGTCTGCTGGGCGCGAAGTCCGATGCCCAGGTGATCTGCGTCGATCCGGCGCTGACGTACGACAACGTCACTCTGGTGACGAAGGCGAACGTCCGGCGTCTGGAGACCGACCCGACCGGTCGCACCGTCACACGCGTCGTCGCCGAGCTGGGCGACGGGTCGACCGAGGGCTTCAGCGCCGACGTCGTCGTCGTCGCCTGCGGCGCGGTCAACTCGGCGGTCCTGCTGCTGCGTTCGGCGAACGACAAGCATCCCGGGGGCCTGGCCAACAGCTCGGACGTGGTGGGACGCCACTACATGCGGCACAACAACCTGGCGCTGATGGCGGTGTCGAAGGAGCCGAACCCCACCAAGTTCCAGAAGACACTCGCGCTGAACGACTGGTACCTCGGGGCGGACGACTGGGACTTCCCGCTCGGCGGCATCCAGATGCTCGGCAAGTCCGACGCCGACCAGATCCACGGCGAGGCACCGCGCTGGGCCGGCGCCGTCACCCCGGACATGCCGTTCGAGATGCTCGCGCACCACGCCGTCGACTTCTGGCTGTGCGGGGAGGACCTGCCGCTGCCCGAGAGCCGCGTCACCCTCGACAGCAACGGCGACATCCACTTGGCCCTCGACGAGAAGAACAACATCGCCGGGCTCCAGCGACTCCGGCACAAGCTCCAGGGGATGCTCGGCCACCTGGGCATGCACGAGCACCACCTGCTGTCGCACAGCATCTACCTGCACAAGGGCATGCCCATCGGGGCCACCGCCCATCAGGCCGGTACGGTGCGGTTCGGCACCGACCCCCGCAGCTCGGCCCTGGACGCCGACTGCAAGGCCCACGACCTCGACAACCTCTACGTCGTGGACACGAGCTTCTTTCCCAGCATCGGCGCGGTGAACCCGTCGCTCACCGCCATCGCCAACGCCCTGCGGGTCGGTGACCATCTCGCGGGCCGTCTGAAATGACCCGAACCGGTGCGCACCCGGGGACCGGGTGCGTCACCCGTCACAGGTCGTCCCCGGGGGCGGGGGCGGACCGGGTGTCGGCGTCGGTGAGCGGCTCCAGCTGACCCAGGGTGTCGAGGCGGTAAAGCACCACGAGCGCCGGGCCGACGAGAACGATCGCGATGAGCGTGACGATGCCCAGCCAGTTGAGGGTGGGGGCCGCACCGGCCGCTTCGGTCACGGTCAGCGATGTGGGAAGCAGGTAGGGCCCCTGGGCCATGCCCCATGCGCCGACTGTGAGGGCGACACTTCCCACGGCGGTCCAGCGGGACCAGTGTGGGGACCCGCGCCACAGCAGCAGTACCGTCGCCAGGCCGCAGAGCGCGGCCAGGATGACCATGGTCAGGCCCCATCCCGTGGTGAGGCCTTCCCATACGTAGCGGGCGTCGCCGTGGGTCACGGGCAGGGCAATGAGCGCGAGCACGACGACCGCGGCGAATGCCAGAAGCGCTCGGAGCCGGAAGTAGGAGACGAGATCGTCGGCGCCGAAACGGCGGGCGTCACTCGAGAGGAAGACCGCTCCGAGGAACGCTGTGGAAGCAATGGCCAGAAGACCGGTGAGGACCGAGGTCGGGTTGGCCCAGGCATCTGCGGATGCCGGTGTGCCGACGGCGACCCGGCCAGAGGCGATACCGCCGAGTACCGCCCCGAGGAAGAACGGCGTGACCAGCGACGCGAGGGCGAACAACACGCCGGCGATCCGGCGCCGAGCCAGCCGCCGCGCGGGCTTGCGCAGGGCGAACCCGGCTCCCCGGAGGACCAGTCCCACAGCCGCCAAGGCGAGAGGCAGCCACATCGCCTCGAACACGGCCTGGAACATCGTGGGGAAGCCGGTCCACATGACGATGAAAACGAAGATCAGCCAGACGTTGTTGACCTCCCACACCGGCGCCATGGCGTGGTCGATGAGCCGGCGGACCGGCTTGCCCCGCTCCGCGCCGCCGGCCAGCAGGTCCCAGAACCCCGCACCGTAGTCGGTGCCTCCGGCGCAGGCGTAGGCGGCGATCGCGACCACCAGGACCCAGGCGATGAGATCGGCCATCACGACGCACCACCAGAGTGACGGCCGGACGCGCCGCCGGAAGCGCGGTCGGCAACCTCGACCTCCAGCGCACCTCGGGGGCCGTACGGGGAGTCGTCCTCCGGATGCGGCTCGCTGTCGCCGCCCGAGCTTTCGTCGGCGATGCGCCAGCGCGTACGCATTTTCAGTACGGTCAGCAGGAACGCGCCGAAGACGGCGATGTACACCACCACGACGACGCCGAACATCGTCCACAGGGAACTCGCCCGGGTGTCGGTCACCGCTTCCGAGACCCTCATGTGGTTGTAGACGATCCAGGGCTGGCGACCCACTTCCGTCGTGATCCAGCCGCATTCGACGGTGATCAGGCACGCGGCTCCCGCGACGGCGGCACAGCGGAAGAACCAGCGGCTGCGGGGGAGGTCCCGGTGCCGCAGCCAGCTCCAGGCGTACCAGAGCGCGAGCAGGATCAGCAGACTGCCGATGGTGACCATGATGTCGAAGGCCCAGTGGGCGATGGTGGCCTGGACGGCGGTGGGCCGGTCGGAGGCCGGCACCGACGTCAGCCCCGTCACCTGGGTACTCGGTTTGAAACCGGCGAGGATCGAGTCCAGCTGCGGGATCTTGATCCCGCCGGAGATCGTCCCGTCCTCGTTCAGTCGTCCGAACAGATATTCCGGTACGTGCGTGTCGGTCTCCCATACGAGTTCGGTGGCGGCGAACTTGACGGGTTGCTTGTGAAAGACCGCGCGGGCGGTGGCGTCGCCGATCATGAACTGGATCGGGGTGAGGATCGCGGCCACCGTGAACGGCAGCGTGAAGCCGAGCCGGTGGTACCGGTCACGGCGGCCGCGCAGCCAGCCCACGGCGTAGACCCCCGCCACCACGTAGCCGGCGGTCAGGAACATTGCGACCACGAAGTGCCAGTACTCCGGGCCGAACATGGGGGTGAAGATCGCCTGCCGCACGTGGATGTCGACGGGGTTTCCCGAGGCATCGAGGTCGAAGCCCTGGGGGGTGTTCATCCAGGAGTTGGCCGCGATGATCCCGAACGCTCCCATCAGGGCCGCCAGGGGAAGCGGCACCCCCAGCCAGAAATGGGTCCACGGCTTCAGATGGCGCCATCCGTAGAGATAGATCGCGATCAGCACGGCTTCGAGGAAGAACGCCCACGCCTCGATGCCGAAACCGAGACCGAAGACGTCGCCCCAGCGGCCCATCATGCCGGGCCACAGCAGCCCCAGTTCGAACGACAGGACCGTGCCGGTGACGACGCCGATGGCGAACTGGACGGCCATCACCGCGGACCACCGGCGGGCGAGTTTGAGTGCGACGGGGTCGTTGCGGCGTAGTGCCCGGTGGTGCATCAAAAGCGTGATGGCCGGCAGTGCCACCCCGAAGGGGACCAGGAGGATGTGCGAGCCCAGGGTGAAGGCCATCAGCTCGCGGGCGGGAAGCATCTGGGACGGCGCATCCGCCGCGTGGATCACGGTGCTGAGCATGGGTACCTCGAATGTCGGCCCCGCGGGCGGCGGGGGCTGAGCGACGACCGGACGCCGACGACGGTCGACCACGTCGTGACCCTGTGGGCGGACATCGCGCTGACTCTCGCGGGCGGGTGTCGCGGACGGCCGCGTCGCCAGGGGTGGCGCAGCTGGGTACGGCGTCAGCCGCCGGTGGCGAAGCCGGGGAAGAGGGTCATGCCCCCGTCGACGTAGAGCGTGGTGCCCACGACGTAGTCGAGAAGGTCGGAGGCCACTGCGACGACGGATTCCTGGCCCGCGTGGGACAACGCGTCCTGGCCCTGACGGCAGCGATCTGGCACAACCGAGCCAACGGAACACCGATCACACGCAGCCTGATCGCCTACGACCACTAACCAACACTTCGGACTTACTCGTCTAGGGCGCGACCTCCACGTCCAGGACGGCGTCGGCGGCGACAACGCCAATGGGGGGCCTCGGCATGGGCCTGCACCGTCGGTACCGCCAGCAGGGTCAGTTCGCGCAGATCACGGTGAGGCTGCTGGCAGCGGTTGTACGGGAGGGCTCACGGACACTCGCCGACCACTTGACGGCTCCGGAGACGAACTCGGGGCGCGAGCTGGTCACCACGGCCGTGTTGTAACCGGCGACGCCACCGCTGAGAGGGGACTTGCCGCTAGGGCAGGCCAGCGACTTGGCGGTGCTGTTGGGTGCATCGGCCACGGGCAGCTCGACGATCTCGTAGCCGGGGACCGGGTTCGCGCAGATCGCGGTCACCGCGAGGCCCACCGTGGTCGCGGAGAGGGACTGGCCGCTCGCCGTCCACAGCGACGGCGCCCCCTCCTTGGGGCGCGGGACAACGCTGACCCGGAGCGCCGGGTCCTTGCCCCGGGTCTCCGCGCCACCGCTCACCACCACCTTCCCGGCCGGACAGGCCGCCTCGCGCGAGGCCCTGTTGGCCACGTCGGCCGATGGCAGGTTGACGAGCTGGTACCCGGGCAGAGCCGCGCTGTTGGCGCAGAGCATGTACACGGTCAGAGTCACCTGGGGCTTGCCCACCTGCCGCGCCACCACAGTCCACCTGCTGGAGCTGCCGACGAGGGTGGGGAAGCTGGCGACGAGAACAGCGCCCGCACCCTGCACGTCCGCGCCGCCGGACACGGCCACCTTCCCCGCCGGGCACTCGAAGGTCAGTGGGGTGAGGTTGTCGACCGTGGTCGGGTCGCTGTACAGCATCTGGTAGCCGGGCAGATTCCTCACGGCCCGCTCGCTCGACGTGACGGTATGCGCCTGCCCCGGCACCGTCGAACAGGTCAAGGTCGCCAGGGCGACGGCGGTCGCGGCAAGGAAACGACGGGGCGTGGTCATCCTCATGAAACAGCAGCTCCTGATCGGGGCGGCCGACCCCGCCCGCTGCTGCTTGCCTGACGCGGCGTAGACAGCGGGGCAGAGATTCCGGCAGGCGACAGCGACCACGATTCCGGGTCACAGACCAACTTGTAGTCACTCACGGTCACGCCGAGGAAGCTGGGTAACGCCCCTTCACCCGGTTGGCACTGCACCTTCACCTGCCGAAACGATTGACCTAATTGAGACTGCGCTGCCAGCAGCCCGACAGCGCGTCTCCAACTCCCGCGCGTACCGGCTGCCGCTTTCATCCGGGGGCGGCTGCTCACCTACTCCCCGCCCCCCGCCGGATGAGGCCACCGCACATCGAGTGATGGCAGACCGTGCCGAGACGGAATGTGCTCGCCAATCCCCACGTCGTATGGCGTCTTTCCACCCGCTATCGCGCGGTTCACCGTTGACAAGCATCTGCCATGGCGAGGACTTGCCGTCATGATGCCTTCACGTCGGCACTCTCGGGTCGATAGACCCTTGGCATGTCCTCCCCCTCTCATGCTTCCGCCTTCCGGCGTCGGCGCTGGCAGTTGCTTTCGGCCGCCACCGCGGTGCCGCTGTTGGCGTCGGGGCTTGCGGTCCTGCAAGCGCCCGCACAAGCCGCTCCGAGCAAGCCCACCCATCCCGCCAAGTCATCGGCGACCCACAAGGTCACCCTGGTCACCGGCGACGTCGTCACGGTCACCACGATGGCCGACGGCAAGCAGACCGCCGAAGTCGACCGGCCCGACAGCGCCGTCGGCGGCGTGAAGATCCAGCAGGTCAAGGGAGACCTGTTCGTCATCCCGGACGAGGCGGCACCGCTGCTGGGCACGAACAAGCTCGATCGGCGGCTGTTCAACGTGACCGACCTGATCGAGATGGGCTACGACGACGCGAAGTCGGCTGAGGTGCCGCTGATCGCGACGTACACCCAGTCGAAGTCCCGCGCGGCCGTCGAGCCGACGGCTCCGCGGGGCAGCAAGGTGACCCGTCGGCTCAACGGCATCCGCGGCGCCGCGCTCAGCACCGAGAAGCGGCAGGCCCGCACCTTCTGGACCACCGTCGCGCCACAGGGCAGTCCGTCGCTGGGCGAGGGCGTGGCGAAGCTGTGGCTCGACGGTCGGGTGAAGGCCAGTCTGAAGGAGAGCGTGCCGCTGATCGGGGCGCCCGAGGCCTGGGCGGCCGGGTACGACGGCAAGGGCGTCAAGGTCGCGGTGCTCGACACTGGTATCGACGTCAACCACCCTGACTTCGCCGGCCTGATCGACGGCACGGCGAGCTTCGTGCCGGGTGAGGCCGTCACCGACGTCAACGGGCACGGCACGCATGTCTCCGGCACGATCGTCGGTTCGGGCGCCGCCTCCGGGGGCGACCTCAAGGGTGTCGCCCCCGGCGCCGACCTGTTCGTCGGCAAGGTCCTCGGCGGTGCGGAGGGCTCCGGCCAGGACTCCTGGGTCATGGCCGGCATGCAGTGGGCCGCCGAGTCCGGTGCGGACGTCGTCAACATGAGCCTCGGCGACTCCTACCCGACCGACGGCAGCGACCCCATGTCGCAGACGGTGGACGCGCTGTCCGCGCAGTACGGCACCCTGTTCGTCATAGCCGCCGGCAACTCCGGCCCGGAGAGCATTTCCGCCCCGGGCGCGGCCGCCTCGGCGCTGACCGTGGCTGCCACGGACAAGCAGGACCGGCTCGCGTCCTTCTCCAGCACCGGCCCGCTGGCCTTCTCCGGCGGCATGAAGCCGGACATCGCGGCGCCCGGCGTGGACATCACCGCGGCCCGTTCGCAGGAGATGACCGGCGGTGGTGAGGGCCCTTACCGCACCCTCAGCGGTACTTCGATGGCCACCCCGCACGTGGTCGGCGCGGCGGCGGTCCTGGCCCAGCAGCACCCGGACTGGACCGGCGCGCAGCTCAAGGAACACCTGATGAGCACGGCGAAGGGCCTGGACGGCGGGTACTCGCCGTACGAGGTCGGCACCGGCCGTCTCGACGTGGCCGCCGCCGTGCGCACCACGGTCCGCGGGACGGGATCGCTCTTCTTCGGCAACCACACATGGCCGCACGAGCCGAGCGACGCCGCCGTCACCAAGGATCTGACGTTCACGAACACCGGTGCCGCCGACGTCACCCTGCGGCTGGCGCAGACCGGCGGCGGCCCGTTCGCTCTGGGAGCGACGAGGGTGACCGTCCCGGCGCACGGCACTGCCGCCGTCCCGGTGACCGGTGACCCGAAAGCCGCGGCCGCCGGCCGGCACACCGGCTACGTGACGGCCACCGACACCGCCACCGGGCAGCCGGTGACCCGCACGTCCGTGGCGCTGCTCAAGGAGGAGGAGCGCTACGACCTGAACATCAAGCTGGTCGGTCGGGACGGCAAGCCCGCCGCCGGCTGGGTCACGGTCAACCTGGCCGGCGACTTCTGGCCCTGGTCGCTCTACGTCGACGGCTCGACCACCATGCGCATGGCACCCGGTACGTACACCGCCGCGGGATACCTCGACGTGGCCGGCGAGAAGGCCGACCGCTCAGGTCTGGCCGTGCTCGTCGACCCGGAGACCGTACTCAAGGACCGCTCCGCGGACGTGGTGCTGGACGCGAGCAAGGCGCGCCTGCTGCAGACCGAGGCGCCGCAGCGCACCGAGGACCGACAGCGCAAGGTCGACTTCAACGTCCACTACACGGGCCTCGACCCGTTCACGGACTACCGCAGCGCGTACGTGCTGCCGCCGACGTACGACGACGTCTACGTCGCGCCGACGGAGCCGATGAAGCAGGGCGAGTTCATGCTGACCACCCGCTGGCGCAAGGGCGAGCCGCAGCTCGGCCTGAGCACGTCGGGCGGCCGGCTCCAATTCGAGGCACTCGTGCAGGCGGGCAGCGCCCTGGGCACCGCCCGGGACACGCTGGACGCCGTCCACGCGGGCAACGGCGCGACGGCCGCGTACAAGAAGGTCAAGGCCAAGGGCAAGGTCGTCGTCATCGACCGCAGCGACGGGGTCTCGCCCCAGGAGCGCACCGAGGCCGCGGTCGCGGCCGGTGCGAAGGCGCTGATCGTGGTCAACGACGGTGTCGGCGGGCTGATGGAGTACGTCGGCGAATCGGCCATCCCGGTTGCCACCGTGCACCGCGACGCGGGCAAGGCTCTTGTCGCGATGGCCAAGGCCGGCAGCGCCAAGCTGACCGTAGAGCAGACCGAGTACACGCCGTTCGTCTACGACCTCACCCGGGAGTACCCCGGCCAGGTTCCGGACCGGGCCTTGGTCTACAAGCCGGCCAAGAACGACCTCGCCCGGATCGACGCCCGCTACTACTCGGCCACGGACGGCCGGTCGGCGGAGGGCTACCGGTCCGACTTCACCCTCAGCCCGTCGGTCAACTTCCCCGAACGCGAGTGGCACCCGGGCACCCGCACAGAGTGGGTGACCCCAGGCCAGGTCTGGAGGGAGTTCCACGCGCAGGGCGTCGACACGGCCCTGCCGTGGGTGATGGTGTCGGGCGACAACACGTACGCCAAGGGCAGCACCACCCGGCTGGACTGGTTCGCTCCGGCGACCCGGCCGGCCCAGAGCGAGTCCTTCGGCGTGTACAACTCCCGCTGGCAGAACCACATGACCTGGAACGTGCAGGCGTGGGCCTCCTCCAGCGACACCATGCGGCTGGGCGGCTTCCTGCAGTGGGGTGAGACACCGACCCACCTGCAGGTCTTCCAGGGCGACCGGCTGATCCACGACAACCCGTACAGCACGGACATGCAGTGGGTGGAGGTCCCGGCGGGCAACCTGCCCTACCGCGCGGTCCTCGACGCCGAGCGGCCCGGTGACCTCTTCCGGCTGTCAACGCGCACCCACACCGAGTGGACGTTCATGTCCGACACCGTCAACTCGGACTTCTTCGAGCCGTTCCCGGTACTGAACCTGGACTACGCGCTGGAGTCGGACCTGCACGGCGACGTCAAGGCCAACGCGACCCAGGAGATCGCGCTCAAGCCGGTGTCGATGGGCGTCGGCACCGTGCCGGGCACGGTCAAGTCGGTGAAGCTGGACGTCTCGTACGACGACGGCGCCACCTGGCAGAAGGTGACCGTGAGCAAGGGCGCCGGCGGCCGCTGGACGGGTTCGTTCAGGACGGCCAAGAAGCCTGGCGGCTTCATCTCGGTCCGCGCGAGCGCCCAGACGGACAGCGGCTTCAGCGTCAAGAACGAGATCATCCGGGCGTACGGCCTGCGATGAACCGCACTGTCGGGCCCCGGGGCGGCGACTCCCCGGGGCCCTTCCTCTCGCACCTGCTCCCAGCAGGGACTATTCAGGGTCTGCCGCCATGGCGGATACTCTCCCCGCTGCGGCAAGCGGAAGAGAGTCGGTCGGCGATGCTGGATGTTCTGGGCCTCGAACCCGATGACGAGCGTGTCTACCGGGCGCTGCTCGGACGGCCGAACTCCACTGCGATCCTGCTGAGCGACGAGGTCGCCCTCCCGTACGCCCATGTCGACAAGGCCTTGTCCCGTCTGGTCGGGTGGGGGCTGGTGACGAGGTCGGCTGACGACCGGTTCACGGCCGCGCCGCCGGCCATGGCTCTCGGCGCTCTCATCAGCCAGCGCCGGGACGGGCTGCGGATGGCCGAGCACGCCCTGGTGACTTTCGCCGAGGAGCACAGGGCGGCGATGACCGGGAACAGAATCAACGATCTGATCGAGGTCGTCACCGGTGTCGACGCCATCCGTCACCGCTTCCTCCAGGTGCAGCAGGCGGCCCGCGCGCAGGTCCGGTCCTTCATCACCGCACCGTTCGTCGCCCTGCCGCCCGAACAGAACACGGCCGAGCCCGTGGCCATCGGCCGCGGGGTGCAGTTCCGGGCGGTGCTGGACCGGGCCGTGCTGGCAGAGCCGGGCATCATCGACGACGCGATCGATTCACTGGGCAAGGGCGTGCAGCTCCGTGTCGCCGACGAGCTGCCGATGAAACTGGTGCTGGCCGATGCCGACCTCGGCCTCGTCCCCCTCGCGGTCACACCGGACGGGGAGCCCGGTGCCGTGCTGCTGCATCGCAGCGGCTTGCTGGACGCGCTGGACGCTCTGTTCGAGACGGTATGGCGCAACGCCCACCCGCTCGCGCTCTCAGCCACGGACGGAGAGACCGAAAGCGCCGTCGAGGTCGGTCCGCAAGGGCCGACCGAGCTCGACCGCAGGATCCTCGGGCTGCTCCTGGCCGGCCTGACGGACCTGACGGCTGCGGCACAGCTCGGTCTGTCGGCGCGGACGCTGCACCGGCGTCTGCGTCATCTCATGGACTTGGCCGGCGTACGTAGCCGGATGCAGCTCGGCGCCTACGCGGTACGGAACGGCTGGGCGGACCCCCCGCGAACGTGACCGGTCGGCGACGGCAGGGGAATGTCTGTGCGCTGGGCACATCCGTCGCCGGGTTGGCTGTGCTCGCAGCACGGTTCCGGCCGTGGCGGCCTGTTTAAGGTGCCTCGCATTCACACCGAACCCGATGGTGTGCGTGTCGGTACCAGTGCCAGGAGGGCAGCCGATGAGCGCAGTCTCAGTACAGTCCGGAACCGCCGGAGTTCCGGACGGGGTCGGCGGTCAGCAGCCCGTGGGTGCCTACTTCGAACGCATGCCGTTCGGCAGGGTCCACGTGCTGATCGCCTTCGCGCTGTTCATGGCCGTCGTCATCGAGTCGTGGGAGCAGCTCGCTCTCGTCTATGTCTCCGCCGACCTCGGCGATGCCTTCGCCCTCGACGCCGGACGGATCGGGTGGGTCCTGTCGGCCGTGGCCCTCGGCATGATCCCCGGCGCGCTCGTCTGGGGGCCCGTGGCCGAGCGGATCTGGCGCCGTGCCGTCTGCCTGTGGAGCCTCGGTTCGTACGGTGTCGTGGCGCTGGCCAGTGCCTTCTCGCCCAACTTCACCACGTTGATGGCCACCCGGGTGGTGTCGATCGGCTGGCCCATCGGCGTGCTCGCCGCCGTCGGGGTGACTCAGGCGCTGTCCGGGATGGGCTGGCACGTTGTGGCCGTGGCCAGTGCGCTGGCTGCCCTGTGGGTGTTGGCGATCCGGGCCTGGGTGCCCGTGGCCGGCACACCGAAGCCCGGGCGGTGCTCCTGAAGCTCGGCGCCGAGGTCTCTGAGGGCACCCGCTTCGCCGTGGTCGAGCCCGAGCAGGCTGGCACCCCCCTCGCCCTGCTGCTGCGCATCACCCTGCTCATGCTGATCGTGAACTTCGTCTTCAACTGGGGCTACTGGGGCCTGCGGACCTGGCTGCCAACGCTGCTCATGGAGAAGGGGCTGAGCATGTCCAGCAGCCTCGGCTTCGTCGCACTGAGCGCCCTCTTCATGATCCCCGGCTATGTCTCGGCCTCGTACCTGACCGGGCGCTTCGGCCGCAAGAAGGTCTTCCTGCCCTACGTGGCGGCCGCCGCGGTCAGCGGCGTGCTGTTCGCCTATTCCGGCAGCCTCACCCAGCTGTACGCCGCCAACTTCGCCTTGTCGTTCTTCAGCCTCGGCGCGTGGGGTGTCTGGAACACCTGGAACGGCGAGTTCTACCCCACCGCACTGCGCGCCACCGGCTACTCCTGGACCACCGCAGCTCAGCTGATCTCCACCTCGGTCGCACCGTCAGCCGTCGGGTACCTGCGACGCTGGCTGGCAACTTCTGCGGTGCGTCATGCCGGGGCAGGGCCTGTCCGAGCGCCGGCCTCGGATCTGTCTGTCGGAGGCGGGCTGAGCCTGAGCATCACGACGTAGGCGACCACCACCGCGACGATGACCAGAGGCATGACGGTGAGGCCCTGCGATCCCAGCAGCAGGGTGGCCAGCAGCACCGACGTCAACGGGAGCTTGAGCATGGTGACCGCCATGGCTCCGATGCCCATGGCGAACGCCGGGGTGAGCTGCAGCCCTGGAAGGTGTGACATGGCGATGCCGCCCGCCGCCCCCAGGAACATCGCCGGGAAGATCGGGCCGCCCCGGAAGGCGCTCAGCGAGACGCAGTACGCGAGCCCCTTGCAGGCCATGAGAAGCGTCAACGTGCCGACGGTGTAATCGGCGCTGTTCGCGAGCAGCGGGCCCAGAGCGGCCTGCCCCGAGTACATCACCTCGGTCGCGGCCTTCCCGGTGCTGTGGGCGTAGGCGATGGCGAGCCCGCCGATCACCAGGCCCATCAGTACGGTGGCGGGAAGCCGATGCCGTTCGACGCGCGGCTGCAGCCACAGGGCGAGCCGTCGGATGCCCGTGCCGATGAGGGCCATCGCGAGTCCGATGACCAGTGCCCAGCCGAATTCGGCGACGGTGGGCGAGTTGGCGTGTGGTACGTCCTGAATGGCCAGCGAGTAAGTGCCGAGACCGGTCCAGTTGTCCAGGCCGATGAAGACGAGCGAGCCGATGCCGGCGGCGAGCAGGCCCGGCACCAGCACGACCCCGAGCATCGGCCCGCCGATTCCCGACACTTCCATGAGGAGGAAGGCACCAGTAATGGGGGACCCGAGCAGAGTACTGACCGCTGCGAAGCTCCCCGCGGCGCCGACCACGGCCCCGGCCTGCGGAGGCATGTCCGGCTTCAGGAGACGTACCAGCCAGAGGGCGACGCCGCTGCCGAGCATGATGAGCGGCGCTTCGGGTCCGAGGACCGCGCCGAGGCCCAGCGTCGCCAGGGCCGCGAGGAGGATGCCGGGAAGCTCGCGCGGTTTCGGCGCGCCCGCCGTCGACAGCCCCTCGGCTGGCTTGTGGCCGCCGATCCCGGGAAGGTAGCGGATGGTCGCCCCGACCAACAGGCCGGCCACGGCGAGCAGCGGCAGGGGCCACCAGGGTGGGGTCACCTGGAAACCCAGAGCCTTGGGCAGGTCGGTGTAGGTCCAGGGCTGGAGCGCATCGACCAGTGCGAGGAAGCCGTACGCGCCTGCGGAGATCGGCACTCCGAGCACCGCCGCCATGACCAGGAGGCCGATGTAGCCGCGGGTCCTGACCTGGGCGAAGGGATCAGGCGGTGGCGTCCCCGGTGCTCCGACGGGACGATCGGCCGACATTGCGAATCAACTCCTCGGCATCGATGTCCGTCGGGAACGTGGTGATTCACCGGCGTCTGCCCAGGTGATACCACGTGGCGTCGCTGCGCACCTGGCGTGCGCACCGCTGCCGTTCGGCGTCGGCGTGACGGTCACTCGGCCGGCCCAAACCCCGCCGGGCGGTTCACCCGATCGGTCCCGCGCCGTCGGCGCGGTCCGCCGCCGCGGACGCGCCGTTGGCCGGGCTGCGCGCCGCGGGTGTGCTGGAGTGGATCGCCGCCCGGGTGGGCCGGACGGCCGCCGGCGCGCTGCGTGACGACGGCATGTCCGCCGAAGCGGCCGCGGGGCCCGGGACCACCCGGTCCAAGGCCTTGGTCCTGCTCCTGACCGCGCAGGACAGGCGGCACAGGTCGCCGATTGCCGGTCGCCCGGAAGACTGCTCCGCCGCAGTGCGTCAGTAGCCGGTGCCGCGCTTGACCTGGGTCCGCTCGATGCTGTGGGCCGCTCCCTTGTCGTCCAGCGTGCGGCATGCGTCGGCGATGTCCTGGGTCAGGCGGTCGATCTGTTCGCGGCTCAGGGTCTCCTTGACCAGGGCGCGCAGGATCTTCACCCGTTCCGCGTTGGGCGGGAGGGTGTAGGCCGGCACCATCCAGCCCCGCTCGGCCGAGAGCTGCCAGGCGATGTCGGACTCGTCGTAGGCGTGCTTGCCGGCGAGACGGAAAGCGACCAGCGGCAGTTGCTCGAGGTCGCTCCCGATCACTTCGAAGCGGCCGCTGCTGCGCAGGTTGTCCGCGAGTGCGCGGGCGTTCTCCTGCATCGTCTTCATGACGTAGGTGTAGCCCTGGCGACCGAGCCGCACGAAGTTGTAGTACTGCGCGAGCACCATCGACGCACCGGTGGAGAAGTTCAGCGTGAACGTCGCGTCGGTCTTGCCCAGGTAGTTCTCGTAGAAGACGAGGTCTTTGGCGAGGTCGGCCTCTTCGCGGAAGACCAGCCATCCGATGCCGGGGTAGACTAGCCCGTATTTGTGCCCCGAGACGTTGATCGAACGGACCTGCTCCAGCCGGAAGTCCCATTTCGAGTCCGGGTAGAGGAAGGGCCAGACGAATGCGCCGCTGGCGCCATCGACATGGATCGGAATGTCGAGGTCCCGCCTCTTGCGAACGTCCCGCAGGAGCTTGTCGATCCCGACGACATCATCCTTGTGGCCGGTGAACGTGGTGCCGAGGACGGCGACGACACCGATCGTGTTCTCGTCGAGGTGGGGCTCCACGTCCTCCGGGCCGATCGTGTACTTGTCCTCGGCAAGCGGCACGATCCGCGGCTCGACGTCGAAGTAGCGGCAGAACTTCTCCCACACGACGTGGACGTCACCCCCGAAGACCAGGTTGGGCCGGTCGGTCGAAAGGCCGGCTGCCTGGCGGCGCTCGCGCCACTTCCACTTCAACGACAGCGCGCCGAGCATGATCGCCTCGGACGAGCCCTGGGTCCGACATCCGGTCGTCCTGCCCGGCGCGTGGAAGAGGTTGGCGAGCATGCGCACGCAGCGCTGCTCGATCTCGGCGGAAATGGGGTACTCCGCATGGTCGATGAAGTTGCGGTGAAGGTTCTCGGCGATCAGCCGCTGCGCCTCCGGCTCCATCCACGTGGTGACGAACGTGGCGAGGTTGCGCTGCGGGTCGCCCTCCATGGCGAGATCCACATCCACGAGCCGCATCGCGTCCGTCGCGGCCATGCCTTCCTCGGGGAAGGTCTCCGAGGGAGCGGGCACCGTCAAAAATCGGTTACCGAACAGAGCCGAGTCGTCGCGCTTGGTCATGCATCGATTCAACAGCGCCGGAGCCTGCCGCGGCCGAGGGACACACCGCTGCGCCCGGCGGCGCGCTACGTGCAGACGAGGGAAACCCTCTGTGGCTGGGGCGGTCGGGTCCACGGCTTCGCGTTCTTCCCTTCCCGGCCGCCCTGCTCGATATCAGCCCTGCCCTACGTGTAGATGGAGCGGTCCTCGCAGGATGGGGCTTCGCCGGTACGGGGGTGGGTCGGTGATGAGCTGGGGATTGTTGAGGCGGCGGAAGAACTCGGTGAGTGCGATCTGGACCTCCAGGCGGGCCATCGGGCCGCCGAAGCACAGGTGGATGCCTCCGCCGAAGCCCAGGTGCTGGTTGTCCTGTCGGCTGGGGTCGAAGCGGTCGGGTTCGTGGAAGCGGTCGGGGTCACGGTTGCCGGAGGCGAGCATGAGCATGATCTGCGCGCCCTTGGGGATGACGGTGTCGCCGATCGTGACGTCGCTGTAGGCGGCCCGCCAGGGGACGATCTGCACGGGCGGCTCGTAGCGCAGCAGCTCTTCGACCACCCCGATGATGAGGTCCGGTTGGCTTTGCGGCCGCTGCAGCACGTCCGGGTGCCGCAGCAGTGTCAGTACACCGTTGCTGATCAGATTGACCGTGGTCTCATGGCCGGCGAAGAGGATCGGGGTGGCCGTGGTCACGATCTCCTCGTCGGTCATGTGTCCGTCCGGGCCGTCGTCGGTGGCCAGCCGGGACAGCAGGTCCTCGCCCGGCTGGCTGCGGTGGCTCTCGACCAGTCCGCCGAGGTATTTGTGCAGGTGGGTCTGCCGCACGATCGGGTGACATCTGATCTGGCTTGCCCTGTGGGGTGGGTGGGAAGGATGTCGCTGTGCCCAAGCCTTATCCGGAAGAGTTCCGTCAGGACGTCGTGCGGGTCGCGAGGAATCGCGGCCCGGGCGTGACGGTCGAGTAGGTGGCCGCCGACTTCGGAGTCAAGCTGCTGGAGCAGGAGAACGAGGTCCTGCGCCGGGCCGCGGCCTACCTGTCCCAGGCGAACCTCCCGGGAAAAGGATCTACCCGCTCGTGAAAGAGCTGGCCACGGACGGCATTCCCGTCACGGTCACGTGCCGGGTCCTCAAGCTCGCCAGACAGCCCTACTACCGGTGGTTGGAGCGGCCGGTGACCGATGGCGAAGTCGAGCAGGCCGCTCGCGCGAACGCGTTGTTCGACGCCCACCGTGAGGACCCGGAGTTCGGCTACCGCTTTCTGGCCGACGAGGCCCGCAGCGCGGGATCCGGCATGGCCGACCGGACCGCGTGGCGGATCTGCCGGGACAACCGCTGGTGGAGCGTGTTCGGCAAGAAGCGTGGCAGGAACAAGAAGGCCGGCCCACCGGTGCACGATGATCTCGTTCGCCGCGACTTCACCGCGACCGGCCCGAACCGGCTGTGGCTCACCGACATCACCGAACACACCACCGGCGAGGGAAAGCTGTATCTCTGCGCGATCAAGGACGTCTTCAGCAAGCGGATCGTGGGCTATTCCATCGACACGCGTATGAAGTCCCGCCTGGCCGTCACCGCCCTGGACAACGCCGTGGCCCGGCGCGAGCACGTCGCCGGATGCATTCTGCACAGCGATCGCGGATCGCAGTTCCGGTCCCGGAAGTTGGTCCGGGCGCTCGACCGGCACCGGATGGCCGGCTCCATAGGAAGAGTCGGGGCTGCCGGTGACAACGCGGCCATGGAGTCCTTCTTCAGCCTGCTGCAGAAGAACGTCCTCGACCGCCGGACATGGGCCACCCGCCAGGAACTGCGGATCGCGATCGTCACCTGGATCGAGAGGACCTATCACCGACGCCGCAGGCAAGCCTCGCTCGGCAGGCTGACCCCCGTCGAATTCGAGACCGTCATGACGACACCGGCCCTTCTGGCCGCGTGACCGAACCTGTCACCCGAACCTGCATCAGACCCCTTCGCGCGCACATCGATCGTTTCGGAGTCGCCCCGGATGGGCGGCTGTTCCGCAATCAGGCGGGCAACTACGTAGAGGCTGGGGCGTACGGCATCACTTGGTCGAGGGCAAGGGAGTACGCCCTGGCCCGGACGGAACTCGCCATGGGTCTGGCCAAGCGTCCCTACGACCTCCGGCACGCCGGGATCTCGTTCTGGCTGCACTCCGGGGTCGACCCCGCCGAGTGTGCGCGGCGAGCCGGACACAGCATCCATGTCCTGTTCAAGCACTACGCCAAGTTCCTGGACGGTGTTCAGGAGCAGGCCAACCGTCTCATCGAGCAGTCGATGGAGGAGTGGAACCGCGTCAGTCGAGGCGCGGGACCGGCGAGGTGAGCCGGGTTTGGTCCGTGACTGGTCCGGAAGCGCTGGTCAGGCGCGGGATAGGGGTGGGAGGAACTGGGAGGAAAGGAGTAAATCGAAGCTCGCCTCAAGCGAGTCGCGCCGAAGGCGCCTGCCGGGCAAAAGCCCAGGGCAGGCGCCTTTTTTCGTGCCTCTAGAAGAAGCTGAGACGCTTCGGCGAGTACGACACCAGCATGTTCTTCGTCTCCTGGTGGTACAGGGGCCGCACTGCCTCTGACCAGCCGAAACAGTGATGAGTGGGTCTGTCGGTCGGTGGCTGGTCCGTGAATGGTCCGGATCTTGGCGCCTCGGGGTGGAGCGCGTTGGCGAGTAGTTAGATATCAAGGGAGGGAGTCCGGGCGCGCCTCCCGGCAGAGGAGCGTCATGTCGAGGGGCCTGGTCCAGGGCTCGTCGGCTGCTGCGTGCAGCTTCAGGTGGGCTCTCGTTCGAGACCGCGTCTTTCTGTCAATCGGTGAGCCTTGCAGGCCGTCCTCCGGAGCGGCAGCGGCTTGGAGGTGTCCCTGGCCGCGTGGATCTGGCCACGGTCCGCCCGGGCCGCCAACGTAGGGCAGCGCGGCGGGGCCGGGGCTGTGCGCTGGACCCAGCCCGTTCCGGTGAGCCCGGTGCAGGCCCCCCACGAACTGGCACGCGACCGTGAGCGGACTCGCCCCATGCAGGATCCCTTGCTGTCGCATGAAGGCTCGTAGATTCGGTGCTGGTTCGGGCGTGCCATCCAACGCGCATTCCACCGCGAGCCAGGGCCGGTCAACGCTGATGTCCCAGGCCACCAGTCGAGGTGCGTGGTAACTGTCGGGGCAGGGTGTGACGGGGCCGAACCGGGGGAGGTGGGTGAGGAGCACCTACCCTCGACGCCCGACTCACCCAGGCCCACCGCGGCAAGCTCGGCCACCACAGGGGCTGTCGGCAGCCTCTCGGCCGAAGGTGTCCGCGAACCCGCGGGGCGGGTGCATTTCCAACCGGCCCGGGAGCGGCCCGGAGGCTCGTCCAAGGCGCAACCGAGGTGATTCTCCGGCCTGCTGGGCCGCCGGGCCTCGGTCGAACGCCCACGGCTGCCTGAAGGAGCTGGCAGCCGAGACGCAAGTGGGTTGGCCGGCCAGGGTGGTCGTATCACCAACCAAGCACACCGGGTTCGTGCCTGGGCTACGGCCGTTGGGTCGTTTCGGCCGCGGTTGCGAGTGTGTCGATGCAGTCCACCGCGGTCACCCTTGCTACTGTCCGCTTCGCCCAAATCACCCGCAAGTGAATAATTCGCGCCCGCTGGTGGCCGAGAGGAAACGGACCATGAACGACTTTTCCCGTCGTAAAGTGCTCAAGGCGACGGCGGCCGCCGGTGCCGGTGCGGTCGTCGCGCAGGGCCTCGCGGCCACCGAGGCCCATGGTGCGAGCGCCGTGAAGGAGGCGTCCGCGAACGCGGAGTGCCCGCCGGCGAAGCTGACCGGCCGCATCGTCCGCCCCGACGATGCCGGGTACACGGACGCCCGCCTCGGCTGGGACCAGCTCATCTCTCGCTATCCGCTGGTCATCGTCTTCGCCCAGAACACCCAGGACGTGGTCAACGCCCTTACATGGGCACGGCAGAACGACGTCGCGCTACGGGTCCGCAGCGGCCGCCACAACACTGAGGGCTGGTCGAACATCGACAACGGCCTCGTGATCGACATCAGCGAGCTGAAGTCGGTCCGCATCGACAGCGCCGCCCGTGTCGCGACGGTCGGCGCCGGACTCAACCAGCTGGAAGCGGTGACCACGCTCGCGGAGCAGAACTTCGCGGTGACGACCGGGACCGAAGGCAGCGTGGGCCTGTCCGGGGCGACACTCGGCGGCGGTCTCGGCTTCCTCACCCGCTGGATCGGCATGGCCTGCGACAGCCTGATCGGTGCCGAGGTCGTCGTTGCGGAAGGCGCCGAGTGCGCCAAGGTGGTCAAGGCCGATCTGCACAACAACCCGGACCTGCTCTGGGCGCTGCGCGGAGCCGGGAACGGCAACTTCGGGATCGTCACCTCACTCACCTACAAAGTGGCCCCACTGAGGAGCGTCACGTATTTGCAGGCCACTTGGGACGGAATCGGCGACCTGTCCAGGATCTTCGAGGCCTATCAGCGTACTGCGCCTTACACGGACGACCGCCTCGGCACCCAGCTCGAAATTCACCGGAACCAGATCCTGCTGTTTGGGGTCCTCGCGGAAGGAACACCCGCGGAGGCGAAGAAGCTACTGGCCCCGATCCTGTCGGTCGACAGCCCCCAGGTGTCGGTGCAGGTAGGGAACTGGGGCGACGTGTACGCGGGCTTCCAGATCCCGATCGCGGACGAACCCGCGAACTGGAAGTTCTTCTCGCAGTTCGCCAGAAAGCCGTTCCCGAGGAAGGCGATCGATGTGATCTCCTCGTTCATGCGGGACGCACCCACGGACGACAGCAACTTCTTTGTGCAGGCGTTCGGCGGGGCGGTCAGGAAGAGCCCCCGCGGCGGCACGGCGTTCCCGCACCGCGACGCGCTCTTCTACTCCGAGCCCGGCGCCGGCTGGGGGACCCGCTCCGACCAGCCGGGCGTCTGCGACCCGCTCACCCCGCAGGCCCAGGCTTGGATCGCCGAATTCAGCCAGGCACTGCGCCCCTACGTAGACGGTGCCTACGTCAACGTGGCGAACATCGGCATGCAGGACTGGGAGACCGCCTACTGGGGATCGAACTTCGACCGACTGCGCAAGATCAAGGCGGAGTACGACCCCCACAACGTCTTCAAGTACGAGCAGAGCATCCCGCCCGCGTCCTGCTGAACGAACAGGCCTGAGCCCCCTCCCGACCGGCGAGGGGGCTCAGCCACGACCTGCCCGTCCTGATGGAGAAGCCACGCTGTTGCAGGACGCCTGTAAACCTGATTCAAATCGTTGAATCAGTCAGGCAGGCGCCATTGCCGCAAGACTTTCCTGCCAGTGCGGAGCGCAGGCGATCGATGGCCCGGGGGCGGTAGCGGACGAGGTCGGTGCGGCGGATGGTTGAGGATCTCCAGCCCAAAGGGCCTCATCGGCCGACCGCATGAGCCTGCGGTCCCTGCGAATGCCGACCTCGTCGGCGATCACGAAGGCGTCACCGGCGTCGGTCTTGCCCTCGCGGCAGTAGCGCGGGATGAACGTGCAGGTCATTGCGCGCCGGACGGCACACCCCTGTGGTTCTCCCGTGCACTGTCCGGACGCACCCACGACCTGACCCTGGCCCGCGCCTGCGGCATCGTCCAGGTCTGCCTCACCTGGCAGATCCTCATTCTGGCCGACCGGACCGACCAAGGCGACGGTGCCACCGTCCGCACTCCCTACTACCGCCACGGCATCCAGCCCCCGCACTACCAGCAGTACAACCGAGACCACGCCCGACTCCGAGCATCGGGCGAACGCGCCTTCGCACTGCTGAAAACCTGGCGCGTCCTCCGCCGGACCCGCTGCCCAGCCAGCCGCATCGTTGCTGCGGTCCATACCCTCCTCACCTGCGAAAACACAGGATGAAAAAGGTTCAGTGAGACCTCTTCACGCCTGAACCATCACAGCTCGGCTTTGACGATCGCGATCGGGTGATCATTTACATGCAAATCACGACAAATGCAAGATCATCGATGGATCGGCGTGGCTGACCTTGATCTCGACATATCCGACATTACGCTGCCGCTGTTGATCAGCAACGTCGAAAGGGATGCCCGTGCCTCTCAAGCCCAACCATGGCCGCACGTCCGCCACGCAGTCTGTGCTCCCACGCATGAAGTACCGCGCCGGCCGACACCTGGGACGGCTACGGGCCGTCGCCGTGGCCGGAGCCCTGCTCGCCGGGCTGAGTCCGGCGGCGGCCGCTGCGCCGCCGGCCGCCGCTGTGACAGGGCACAAGGGCGATCCGACGCAGTACTGGAACAAGGTCCTGCTTCAGACCTTCCGCAATGCGCGGGGCTCGGACGCCTCGCCCGGCAAACTCTCCAGGTCCGGGGCGATGGTCTTCGCGGCGATCTACAACGCCGAGAGCGCCTATCAGAACACGTACGAAACCTTGAAGTACCAGCCATACCTCAACCGGCCGCTGAAGTACGCCGGCGAATCGTCGCAGCCGGGTCGGGACGAAGAGGAGCGGCTGATCGACCGTACGGCGTACCGGATGATCTCCGAGCTGTACCCGGGCGACAAGGCCTACATCGACGCCCGGTACGAGGCCCGGACCGGCCGCTCCCCCTACGCCTACGAGCCCCTCGACCGCCTGGTGGTCGACCGCGTGGTGCGGCAGATCAACAAATCCCGGGCGGATGACGGTTCGGACAACCCGGAGGTCTACGACGGCGACACCACCACCCCTGGGGCCTGGCGGCCGACGGGTGAAGAGGCGACGGCTGACGAAGGGGCCTGCAAGGAGCCGAGCGACGCGGTGACCCCGAACTGGGGCAAGGTGAAACCGTTCGTGCTCCGCTCCGGCTCGCAGTTCCGGCCTCCCACCCTGCGAGGCTTCACTTCCTACGACGAAATGTTGGCCAGCCCGGAGTACGCGCGCCAGGTCGACGAGGTGCGACGGGTCGGTGCCGTCGACTCCACCGAGCGCACCTACGATCAGACCGTCGTCGGCTGGTTCTGGGACCACGACCTGAACGGCACCTACCACCCCCCGGGGCAACTGCTCCAGCTGACCGGGACCGTCGCCAACAAGTTCAAGCTCGACACGTACGAGACCACCCGCTTGTTCGCGCTGTCGGCGCTGTCGTTGGCGGATGCCGGGATCGCAGCCTGGGACAGCAAGCTCGACAGCCCGATCAACGAGTGGCGCCCGGTGTCCGCGGTCCGGGCGACGGGCGGCGCGAACGCAAACTGGGAGCCCCTCAGTGCGGACCGCTCGGGGGCACCGTGGACCCCGTGCTTCCCCGCCTGGACCTCTGGGCACGCCAACTTCACGGGTGCGTGGGCAAGCGCGATGCAGCACTACTTCGACCGTGACGACGTCTCGTTCACCGCACACTCCGAGGACCCGCACACACTCGTTCTGTCCCGCCAGATGAACAGCTTCAGCCAGGTCGCCCAGGAGGGCGAGTTCAGCCGACTCTGGCTGGGCGCGCACTTCCGCTGGGACGCCGAGGACGGGAGGGAGATCGGCACCAACGTTGCCGACTACGTGTTCGACAACGCGCTCCAGCCGACACGACCGGGCCGTCCTGATCAGCGGTGAGCCGGCACCGTGGCCCACGCCGGCCGGATCGGCCGGCGCCCCGGCTCAGAGGTCCTGACAGAAGCTGTTGATCATGTGACTTTCGGTACCCGCGGGCGGCCCTCCACCTGCTTCGGCGCCGGTTCCGGAAGCAACGGTTCGATGAGCGGCCACAGTTCATCCGACACGATCCACGGCCGTGACTGACGTTTCCCCACGACCAGACCAACGGCCATCCGAACCGGACCGCCAAGCCTGTGCGGGATCCTGTTCGTGCTGCATACCGGCATGCTGTTGAAGAAGCTGGACTGGTCGCGGGCGGTGATCGACTCCTCACGTCAGGGCCGCTCGACGGGGCCCCGAAGCGGGCCCAGCCCGGTCGACCGAGCACGTCCAGGCAGCAATACCCCCTCATCGTCGACGGCCAGGGCATCCCACTGGCCGTGTCGCTGACCGGCGGGAACCGCAACGACGTCACCGGGCTGATGCCGCTGCTGAACAAGATCCCGCCGGTCGCCGGCCTCGTCGGCCGGCCCCGCAGACGACCCGACACCCTCCTGGCCGACCGCGGCCACGACCACGACAAGTACCGCCGCCGGGTCTGGGCGACCGGCGTCAAACCCGTGATCGCCCGCCGCGGAGTCCCGCACGGCTCCGGCCTCGGCGTCTACCGGTGGGTCGTAGAGCGGACCATCGCCTGGCTCCACGGCTTCCGCCGACTACGGATCCGGTAGCTCTGCAGGCTATGGAGGACGCCGGGCAGGAGGCTTTCCATCTTTGCGCCGCACCACAGCGGAGCGGCAGCCCGCGAGGCCTGACGTCTCCTTTGCTGCTGACGCGGCGATTCCCGGAGACGCCGCCCGCCAGGCTGGAGCTGTCGGCGCGGTCACGATCGCATCCAGATCTGTCGAGTCGCCCGCCCCCGGGCAGTGGCCGTGGCGAACCAGCGGGTTCCCGCTCTACGAGCACGCCACAGCGGTACCTGCCGGTGCACGGCGGATGCCGCACTACTGGATGGTGAACCTGGGCTCGGCTGAAACGCTCAGCAGGACCAGGAGGCGCACCATCGACGGCCTGTGCCCGTCGTATTGGCAGGTGATCCTGGTCGGATCGAACCATCCCAGATCTGGGTACCACGCACGATGGGCCGGCCACGGGGCATTCATGGTCACGCCGATGACGGTGTGACTCTCGTCCCCAACCGCTTTTCTGAGCTTCTCCCGATTGCCCCGCATGCGCCTGGCGTCGGTGTTGACCTCGGTATCGACCCACGTGTGGAAGCCATCCCAATCATCAACGCGAGACCACCTGTCCCCCCACGAGACGACCCTGACGGGTCCTTCGCCTTCTTGCTGAGCGGGACGCGAGGCCAGACCGCGGATGCCCAGAGCAGCGGCCCGAGCCGCCAGGGGGCCCGGATGAACCGCCAGATTGTCGGGACTCGGCACGAACTCGTGCACCTGGCCCGCGGCCTCGAATTCGGCCAGTAGCGCGGGATCCCATTGCCGGTGGCTCCGGCCGTCCTTCTTGAGCCGGAAGCCCCGGCTGACACGGACGGTCCACTCACGGCTCAGGCCGGAGGCGGACAGATCAGGTTCACGGCTGAGGGCCCCTGCCACTTCGGCGTGCCAGGGCCTGTGTGGTGTCGTGATCAGTTGCCGGGTTCCGCCCTCTTCGCGGGGTGGAGCCCGGTAGGACTGTGATGGTGACGCGTAGGCAACTCACCCATGCTCCACCGAGGGTGCCCGGGTGGGCAGAACGGACTTGTCGCTGGTCAGCGTGGACTCCACCACGGTCCGCGCGCACCACGGCGCCGCAGGGCTCCGCGTCGGCAAGCACCTCATGTCGGCCCTGGAAGAAGCCGCGCAGGAGCAGGAAACAGCCCGGCAAAAAGGGGCGGCACGGAGGAACAGAACGGACAGGGCGAGCGCCGGCAGATCCGGCGCCGACGCAAGCTCCGCCTGAAGGAAGCCCTGCTCGGCCGGTCCCGGGGCGGCCTCACCAGCAAGATTCACCTTGCCGCGGACCGCAGATGCCGTCCCCTCGCGTTCGTCCTGACCGCCGGACAGGCCGCGGACAGCCCTCAGTTCATCCCCGTGCTCGAGAAGGTGCGGGTCCGTCTGCCGCTCGGCCGTCCCCGCACCAGGCCCGGCGCACTCGCCGGCGACAAGGCCTACTCATCCCGCGGCGACCGCTCCTACCTGCGCAAACGCAACATCAAAGCGATAGTCCCGGAGAAGCAAGACCAGGCCGCCAACCGGAAGAAGAAGGGCTCACGAGGTGGCCGGCCCGTCGGCCACGACGCCGACCTCCACAAGGAACGGAACACCGTCGAACGCCTGATCAACAAGCTGAAGGCCTGGCGAGGCATCGCCACCCGCTACGACAAAACCCCGAACCGCTACCTCGCCGGCCTCCACCTCCGCGCCGCATTGATCTGGATCGACGACCTACTCAAGACCACCGAATGATCACAACATCACACAGGCCTGGCTGTCCAAGGCCATCCACACCTCAGCGAAGCCGACTCGCCCGTCTGCGTACTCAAGGGAGATATCCGGCATCTGCTGCGTGCTGCCGTCGTCTTGGAGACGGACGCGCACGCCTGTGAACCGTGCCAGGACCCGCCCGACCTGGTACTCGAAGTCGGGAGAGGTCGGCGAAGTCGAGCTGCTTGCCCACGGTCTTCAGCGCCTCGGAGAACTTCGCGTTGAACAGCTCCTGGAACGTGGCCTTGCCGCTCTCCCGCTGGGTGCCGATGGCCTGGGCGACCTTGAACCCGGGTCCGATGAGTTCTGCCGGCCCGCGACGCGTGGCGGCCAGGACCACGCGGTCCTCCGGCTCAGTGCGTATTCCGGGTGCAGGTCCCAGACCAGGCCCGACTGCCGCGGCGGCTCCTAGGCGGGAGCGGGGGCGAGGTCGGGTCGGCGGCCCTCCGGTGAGGCGGTGTCGAGGGCGAGGACCCGCCAGGCGCCCGGGCGGAACGACTCCGCGATGGTGCGGCCCTCCAGGTGCGGGTGGCCGGCCACGTCCACGGCGGCGAAGAGCAGGACCCGCCGCTCCACCGGGATGGCCCGAGGATCTGCCGGCCCATCATCGCCCCGGCGAAGGCGTGGGCGCCGAGGTGCGTCACGCTGCGGCTGCGGGTCAGGGCAGCCGGGTGCGCGGCCCGCAGCGTGCGGTGGACGGCGGTCGCGAAGTCGTCCTCGTACAGGCGAAGCACGGCCCGAAGATTCGGCTCGACGGTGCGGGCGTACAGGGCGGACTCGAGGTTGGTGGTGTCCGAGCTGCTCAGGGCGAGCAGGGAGTGCGCCCGGCCGATGCCCGCCGCGTACGCTCCACCGCGCGCAGCAGGAGGCCGTCGGCCTGGACCACCTTGCCGCTACTCGCGACGGCGCTGGCGGCCAGCGCGGCCGCGGCCGTATAGCGTCCGAGAGCACGGTCGTCGAGGAGTCCAGCTCCTGCAGGTCGATACCCGGCTCCGCCACCATCGCGGCCTGGTCCAGGAGCTCCTCCGGGTGCTGGCCGAGCTTGCGGTTGTAGAGCCGGATCACCAGCCGCAGCCTCGGGTTGAGCCGGCGTGCCACCAGGGCGGCCCGGACGTTGGTGTCGTCGTCCTCATGGACGAGTGCCAGCGCGGCGGCCCGGCCACCCCCGCAGCGGCCAGTACCCCCGCGGTCCGTGCCCGTGGCAGCGGGACCCGCCCCAGCAGGCCGCGCCCCGCTACCCCAGGGGCGCGGCCGACGCTCGGCTGAGTGTCGCGGGCGGCGGGCGCTACCAGCGTTACCCGCTCCTTGTAGACCTCCCGCAGCTCGCAGGCCGGCCGACGGGCCAGCCCGTCGTCACCGCACACGATCATCCGCCCATCAGCGGCGGGCTGTTGAGGCTGCACCGATATTGAAGACCCATCCGGGGGAATCAACGGCCTGGAGCGCACCGCGGGCGCGTTGTGCGGCGAGACATGGGGGATGACCGCTCATGAACACCGGGCCTGGAGCAGCAGCTCTTACGCGCAGGCGATGCACACCCCGCAGCGCACGCTGTCACTGCGCGATGCGGAGGGCTGGCACTTCCCCCTGGACCTGGAGCGGTGGTGTGGCCGGGCGGACGAGGCCGACCGGACGGTTCTGCGCCGGTGCACCGGCCGGG
This sequence comes from Streptomyces sp. NBC_01296, assembly GCF_035984415.1. NCBI lineage: Bacteria > Bacillati > Actinomycetota > Actinomycetes > Kitasatosporales > Streptomycetaceae > Streptomyces > Streptomyces sp. NBC_01296. Next base: position 7,250,005 of record NZ_CP130720.1, read on the forward strand.
TGCTGGACATCGGGTGCGGCGCCGGCCGGCTGGTCGAGGCGTTGACGGGGCGGGGCCGCCAGGTCCTCGGCATCGACGTCTGTCCTTCCGCCGTGATCACGACGGTGTGCCGGGGAGGGTACGCAATGAGCAGGTCCGTCTTCGATCCTCTCCCCGACGAGGGCGGGTGGGGGACGGCGCTGCTGATCGACGGGAACATCGGCATCGGCGGTGACCCCCGACGGTTGCTCCGCCGCGTCCGGGCCCTCGTGCACCGGGAAGGCCTCCTCCTGGTGGAGGTCGCCGCCACTGATGTGGACGAGCGCCGCCGCGTCCGTATCCATGCCGGGCAATGGCCCGTGAGTGCCGTCTTCCCATGGGCCGTGGTCGGCGCCGCGGCGCTGAAGCGCCAGGCGGCGTCGGAGGGATGGACCGAGGCCGAGCGGTGGACCAGTACTGGAGGCCGTCACTTCGTCGCGCTGCGGGCCTGCCGCTGAGCACGGCTCCGGCCCCATGTCCGTACGATCAGGACCATGGCCGAGGCGGCGAACAGCGCGGCGGTGATCAGCAGCCACCGGGCCAGGAAGCCGTCCGCCGGGAGGGCGGTCGCGGCGGTGTAGTGCCCGACCTGTTCCAGGATCAGCGGCCACCAGACCAGCAGCAGGACACCGGAGACGAACCCGGGAACGCGGACGTAGTTGACGCTCACCGGTGGCGTGGACCGGCCGTCGTCCGGGCCCCGGGTGAACAGGGCCTGTGCCGCCCGATCGGTGAGCGAGTACAGGGGGAGCAGTACGAGGTCGTGGAGGAGGGCCGCGCCGACGAACCACATGGCCACGCCGACGGTGTCGCCCTCGAACAGGCGCAGTCCGGCGTAGAGGGCGAGGGCGAAGGAGGCCAGGACGAGGAGCAGGTGCAGCGGGGAGGCGCCGTAGCGGCGGCGGAAGGCCGTCGGAGCGCTCATGCCGGCTCTCCGAACGTCAGGCGGGTGACCCATTTGGTGTTGTGTACTCCGGGTGCCCCGGGGACGATGATCCGCGCTGGATAGCCGTGGTCGGACGAGAGCGGCGCCCCGTTGACCCGGAGGGCCAGGAGCGAGCGGCTGTCGCGGACCTGGTTGTCGCGCAGCACGGCCGAACGGAAGGGGCCGCCGCGCTGTACCGACTCCACCAGTACCTCGGGCGCGCGCACGCCGAGCCCTGCGAGGGCGGCCAGTTCGGTGAGCGGGACCCCGCTCCACTGCTGGTCGGTGGTGGACCAGCCTTCCACGCAGGCGATGGGCAGGGCAGCCTCGTGCTGCGTCATCGCCAGCAGCTGCCGGTAGGTGATATCGACCTGCTGTCCGGGGCCGCGTACGGTCAGCCGCCAGGCGGGACCGATGTCGCTGGGCCGGATGCCGACCGAGGCGGCGGTCTTGTTGATCTGGAAGCCGTTCGGGCCCGAGCCGGGGTCCCGGCCGTGCGGTGCCAGCAGCGCGGTCTGCCGCCACCACCCGCCGATGCTCTGCCCCGCTGTGACCACCAGCAGCGCCACCGACCCGAGCCCGACCATGGCCAGGGCGCCCCGGCGCGAGACGGTCGGCGCCGCAGGCCGCGGCGCGACCAGCCCCGGCGCCGCCTCGGTACCCGCCGCGGGCTCCCCGAGACGGCGGCTGACAGCGCGGAGCGCCCTGGGCAGCCGGAACGTCACGTGCACGACGAAGGCGCCGATGAACACCCAGGCTCCGTAGAAGTGCAGGGTGTAGAAGGAGCCGGGGAAAATGTAGTGGAGCTGTACGTTGAGGATGCCGGTGACGAATTCGAAGCCGGCGCCGCCGACCAGGAGGAGCAGGGACAGGCGGTCGACGGCGTGGCTCACCGAGCGGATCGGGGGCCACTCGAACAGCTTTGGAATGACCGACCACAGCTTCGCCAGCAGCACGGGCACCAGCACGACCCCGAGCGTCACGTGGACGCCCTGGGTCAGCCGGTAGAGCCAGTACGGTGACGTCGGCCAGGAGAACAGGTAGAAGCCGAGCCACCCCTTGTTCGGAGTCTGATCGTTGACCGCCGCCAGATCCGGGTTGTAAGCGGCGTACGACAGCAGGCCCGTCACGAACAGCACCGTGATCCCGAACAGCAGGGCGAGCCCGAACACCGCGGTCAGCCACGGGCCGCGGAGAGGGCTGCGCCAGAACTCCGGCCGCGCCGGCCCCGGGGGAGGCCCCGCAGACCCTGCGGACTTCACGAGCGCACGCAACCGTGCCACCGGCCCGGGCCTCGTCACCTCGGCGGCAGCAGACTTCCCGGGCGTGGCGGCCCTCCCCGTCCGGTCATCGTCCGACGCGCCGTCGGCGCTCCCGGACGCGTGACCATGCGGGCGCCGTGGGGTGCCGCCCGGCGGCTGCCCGCTGCCGCTCTCACCCATAAGGAATTCTCCGCCCACAGCATTGCCGAGCCCACCGGACAGCCACTCTCACCGAGAACATCCAGATCAGAGCCGTACGGCACGCGTGACACGGCCAGATACGCCCTCCTGGGCCTGACGAGGGAACCTGTTGACAGGTCATGGGAAGCGACAGCAGAGGCGCCTGACAGGTGGGGACTTTGACAGGTCTTACGAGGCGAGGCCGACGTCGAGGATCTTGGCGGCTTTACCGATGGAGCCGGGCATGAGGTGGCGGTAGATCTCGAAGGTGATGTCGAGGCTCTTGTGGCCCATCCATTCGGCGACGTCGGTGATGGGGATGCCGTTGGTGAGGCAGTTCGAGGCGAAGAAGTGGCGGAGGCTGTAGATCACCATGCCGTCGGGGATGTTGACCTCGTCGACTCGTTTGATGCGTTGCCACTGGTTCTGGAGGTAGTAGACGAGGTACGGCTTGGTGGGGTCCTGGGGGTGGCGGAGGAGGTAGCCGTCGACCGTGCCGTGGTTGTCGGCGTACCGCTCGATGGTTTCGCGGATGCGGGCCGGGAGGGGGACGTCGCGGTAGTCGGTGGCCTGTCGTGGAGGCCGCCGCACCACGTTGTGGACAGTAAACAATGCGCGGTGTCGTAGCAGCAGCGGTTCATCAGTCGGGCCCACCATGCCTGGCAGGGCTTGCCCTCGGTGTCCATCGCGACGAAGGCCGGCTGGGCGGTGGCCAACTCTGTAGTGGGGCAGGGTGCGTTCCAGCGATCGGCCCGCACGGGGACGGCGACGTCATCGATGTGCGGCCGGCCTGTTCCACTTCGGCGTCGACGTCGAGCAGTGCGGCTCGCTGCCGGGGATCGTCGAGGACGACGACCTCGGGGCCTACGTAAAGCCGGTCGCCGGTCCCGCCGAACATCGGCGTCGATCAGCTAACCCAGCAGATCAGCCCCCTGTGCACGCACGCCGCAGACGGTGTGGTCCACGAGTCGCCGGTCAAAGCCACCTTCAGCCTGGGCCGGTTCATGACCGAATGGGACGTCGCCCTCATCACGGAGTCCATGGCTGCCTCAAGGCCGAGAACGGCAACGAGCTCCACGCCTACGTGCCTACGTCAACGGCAAGGAACGGCCCGGTGACCCGTCCGGGATCGAGCTGCGGGCGCACGCGAAACCGCTCTCGTCTACGGGCCCACAACCACGAAGGTCACCGTGCCGGACAGCTGCGACCGGCCGCCCGGCGAAGAGACCCACGCGAAGAACGGCCACGTGCGCCGACTTCCCGTCCGGCTTGGCGGCCCTCCTGCCCGCTACCGGCAATCCCCCAGTCGCTGCCGCAGACGTACCTCAGGTCGATCGATGTCACGCGGTACGGATCAGCGCGCGGATGAGTCGCTCGACCTGCGCCTGAGAACCCGGCGCCGCATCGGCCGAGCCGGTCATCAGGAGGTGGTGCAGCGTCCCCACCAGCGCGAGCGCCACCGACTCCACGTCCAACGGCGTCGCGACCCTCCCGATCTCCTGCTCCGCCCGCAGGTAGCCGCTGACCGCCTCCTGGATCGCGGTGAACCCCGGGGCGCCGGCCTGCCAGGCCTGCCGGACCCGCTGGGCCGCCAGCGGCCGGGTCACCGCCAGCCCCACCAGCCCCGGATCCAGGGACAGCACCGCTGAGGCCACATCCGCGAGGTTCTCTCCTACTGAACCGGTACCCGCTCTGGAGGGCAGATCCTCGGACAGGGCGGCGGCCGTTCCGAACCGGTACAGGACCAGTTCGGCGACGAACTCGTCCAGCCCGGCGAAGTGCGTGTGCAGCACCCCCTTGGCGCAGCCGGCCTCCTCGGTGACGGCCCTGCTGGTCAGCGCTGCGGCCCCGTCCCGAGCCAGGACGCGCTCTGCTGCAGCAAACAACCGCTCCCGCAGGCCTTCGATGGCTACTCCGCGCGGTGACATCAACTTCCTCCTGAGGCAAGGGCATTGCAGCTATGGGCATCCGCCCATACTGTTTGGGCGTACGCCCATTCTAGGGCTCCCGCTACCCAATCGGAGGTCATTCCGCATGCAACAGACCGCCAACACCGCCCAGGCACAGTCATGGAACGGCTACGAAGGCACGCACTGGGCTGCCCACCACGACCGCTGGAACGTGGTCAACGCCGGCTTCAACGAACCACTGATGGCGACCGCGTCGATTCGTCCCGGGGAGCACGTTCTCGACATCGGCTGCGGCGCGGGCGCGACCACGCGTCTGGCCGCCCGTGCAGCGGAGCAGGGCTACGCCGCCGGCCTCGACCTCTCCGGCCCCATGCTCGAACAAGCCCGGACCGTTGCCGCTGAAGAAGGCATCACCAACATCTCCTTCACGCGCGGCGACGCCCAGGTCCACGACCTGCCCCGAGCGACCTTCGACGTCGCGGTGAGCCGCTTCGGCATCATGTTCTTCTCCGACCCCGTCGCCGCGTTCGCCAACATCGCCTCTGCCCTGCGTCCGGGTGGGCGCATCGCCTTCCTGAGCGCGGCGGAACCCGAAGGGAACGAGTGGCTGACCGCGCTCACCGGGCTCAAGGACATCCTGCCGATCGGCGGCTTCGGAGCTCCCGGCGGTCCGGGCATGTTCTCGCTCGCCGACCCTGACACCGCGACCGGCCTGCTTCGTGCGGCGGGTCTCCGGAACGTGCGCGCCGAACACATCCAGGCGCACGGGACCTGGGGCCGAACCGCCCAGGAGGCGGCGGACTTCCTCCTCGACTCCGGACCCGGCCGGCACCTCCTCAGCTCGGTCGATCCCGCCGCTCGGGCCCGTGCGCGCCGCCGCCTGATCGAAGACCTCGGTGCTCACGAGACCGGCGGCGCGGTCCGACTCCGAAGCACGGGGTGGCTCCTGACCGCCAACGTCGGCGCCTGACCTCCGAGAAGCGCGAGTCCTCGATCGACCGTCGGCCAGGAGCCCGCGGGCCGTGGCATGACCCTGCCGCCGTCTGAGGGGCGGCATCGCGGAACCTTGGGTGCCTGGATGTGGCAGTGAGGTAGGGGCGACTCTGGTCCGCGATCGGTCCGGCAGTGACGCCCCCAGCAGGGCAGCAAGCGTCGCCCAGGGCGTTGTGCTGAATACGCCGAGCTTCTGGAGGGGGCGTGGCATGGGGAGGTGAATTCCCACTCTGGTCAACGGACTTCAGTGCCCTAGAAGAAGCCCAGCTTCTTGGGGGAGTAACTTACTAATAAGTTCTTCGTGTGCTGGTGGTACGCGCGCCGCACCCCACCTGAACAGCAGGAATGGGTGTGAATGCGGGGGAGGGGCGTGGCCTGGTCCGGAACTGGCCCGGATCTTGGTCGTGGTCGGCAGTACTGCAGCCACCCGGGTGATCATGGTGACGGCGGGGCTGGTGGAGCGAGCGGCACGGTACGGCCTCACCCTCGGCACCCTGATCCAGGGCGTGTGGGCGCTTCTGCTGGGCGATCTGCTCGACACCGACCGAGTGGTGTTCGGCACCGGGATTTCAGGGCGCCCCGCGGAACTGGCCGGGTACGACGCGATCGTCGGCCTGCTCGGCGACTCCCTGCCACCGAGCTCGCCTGGTCGGCGGACGAGCCAGTGGGTGGAAGTCCGGCGGCGACTGCGCCCAGGCCCCGGCCGTGCCGTGGAGCCGGCTGCACGGGCCGCCCGCCCATCCCCCGGCCACCCTGAGGGGCAGCGGGTCTCACATGGGCGGTACGCGTGGAGTGCCCCCAGCCGTGTCCCGTGACCAGGCTGGGGGCTCGTCCGGAGGTGCCGGCGGGTGTCAGCCGCCGCCCTTCGCCTTCGTGGCGGTGGCACCCGCGGCGACCGTCGGGGGCTTGAGCTGGATCCAGCCCGCCTTGCTCGGTGCGCCTTCCTCGTTGAGGAGGAAGAGCATGTAGTGGCCGGGCGGGGCCGCGGCGGCGGTCGGTGGGGCCTGGAGTTCCAGGAAGTTGCCGCCGCGGCTCTTGATGCGTAGTTCGAGGTGACGCTGGCTGGTGTTGATCGAGTGGGTGGCGGTGGTCGGGGCCAGTAGGACGGCGCGGGTGACGTCGTTGGGCGTGCTGGTGCTGACCGTGATCTTTTCGTTGTAGGCGACGCTGGGGTTGAAGATCAGGCCGAGCGCGGGGCGGCTGCCCTGGTGGAGATAGGCGGGCTCGTAGATCTCGATGCTGCCGTTGTTGTTGTCAGTGATGTCGGGGTCGTTGGCGAGCTGCTGGAGCTCGTCGCCCGTGACCATGACTCGGCCGTCCGGGAGGACCACGGCGTTGGAGTGGTAGCCGCGCGGAAGCCGCTGCACGGGGCCGAGCTTCCAGTCGCCGTTCTCGTCGCGCAGTTCGACCTGGCGGTACTTGAGGTCGGCGTTGGGGTTGTACGGTCCGTTGCCGTAGTCGCGGATGTCGAAGGCACCGTTGACGGTGAGCAGGTTGCCGTCGGGCAGCAGCAGAGTGTCGTCCTGGGTACGGCCGAAGGCGCGGGGCTTCTCGGTGTTCCACTTGCCGCCGGCCAGACGGTAGGTGTTCGGGTCGTTGCGGTCACCGCCGAGGACCAGGACCGAGTCGGGGCCTCTGAAACCGGCCGGCAGGGGGACCGCGGAGCCGTAGTTGCGCCTCCACTGCCCGCCGTCCGGGCCCGGCTTGTCCTTGTTGATGTCCGGGCGGTTCGGCAGGTCGGTCTTGGTGTCGGCGGCGGTGTCGAAGAGCCATTGCTGGTCCACGGAACGGCCGAGTCCGTAGATCTTGCCGTCACGCAGTGAGAACAACTGCGGGTAGTCCCACTTGAAGGGGGCTTCGGTCTTGAGCTGGTCCACTCCCCAGCCGATCGGCTTGACCGACTTGTCGAAGGGCACCTGTTGGGTCGCGGCGGGGAAGCGCTCGACGACCGGGGTGGGGGTGCCCCAGCCGAGCTCCGACTGGCCGGACATGATCACCTGGCGTCCGTCGGCGCCGGTGACCACGCTCGGATACCACCGGCCGACGGACATGTCCTTGTTCAGGTACCACTCCTCCGCCCAGGGGTCGAAGACCAGGGACAGCTTGGCGCCGCTGCCTCCGTTGCCGCCGAGGTTCCCGCCGAAGACGCCGAGCATGCCATTGGGCAGGTACGAGTGGCCGGCGCAGAAGAACGGGGCCGGGCGGGGTTCGTTCTTGCCGTCGGGCATGTTGACGACCGGCGGCTTCTTCTCGGTGAACGCGCCGGCGCCGGTCCCCTTGGCGGGGTCCCAGATCCAGGCGCGGCCGGCGTTCTCCTTGCCGATGGTGTCGGTGGGGGCGGGCTCCTTCTGCGGGTTGACCTCGATCCGCTCGAAGGAGAACAAGAGGACCTTGCCTGTGGGCAGCATCGCGATGTGGGCCGCGAAGTCCGGGGACTGGAAGTACTCCCGGAACCGGCCGAACTCGGCGGCGTCGAAGGACGCGTTGGCCTTCTCCTGGGAGGCGGTCAGCGCCTTGAGTCGCTCCGTACGGGTGGTCTGCGGGTACTCGCCGACGCCGGCCATGGCCATCCGGGTGCGGGCGTGCTCCTCGGCGTGCTCCTTGCCGAGCGTCGCCGCCTCCTCCGGGTCGACGGTGACCGGCGCGCTCGCCGCCCGGGAGGCGGGGCCGTGCGGGAGGGCATCGCCCTCGTCTCCGTGACCGGTGTGGGCGAGTACGGGGCCTGCCGACGCCAGGGCCATGGACACGGCCATCGCGGTGGCGGCGCAGACGGAGATCGCCGTGGCGAGCCTCCGGCGGGCGGGTAGGCGCGGATTGCTGCGGGACATGGGACTCCTTGCTGGCGAGAGGAAGGCGCAGCGGCCCCGGCTGGGGGACACGTCGGCTGACGCGGGCTGCACCAGGACTGCCACATGTTCACGCACAGTGACGATCTTCAGTGTTGAGGCGCGCCGGTCGACTGTCACCTCGAGGCGTGCACGCGGGTGACTCCGACCAACCCAAAGGGTCCTGCACGCCCTCTACCAGTGCGTTCGGGGCGTGAACGGGCGGCGGTCGGCGTAATCGGCCAGTCGGAGGGTGGGAGGGCGTGGGAGTGCCGCATACGTTGTTGATTACTCTGCGCAGCATCGGCGTGGAGGTGTCGATCTTCTGGAGAGAGCATGGTGAACGATCTCAAGCTGCGTGAGAGCGACGACATCCAGGGCGATGTGATCGCCGGCTTCAAGAAGGACCAGATGACCCTGCTGTTCCTCAAGTTCGAGGACGCGGCGCGGGCGCGCACCTGGGTCAAGGCGCTGGAACCGCAGATTTCCACGACGAGGCAGGTGGCGACCTTCAATGCCGCCTTCAGCAAGGCCAGGAAGGCCTCGGCCGGCGACGACCCGAAGGCGCTGAAGGCCACCTGGATCAACGTCAGTTTCACCTGCGCGGGCCTGCGGGAGCTGACCGGAAAGGACCCGCTGCCCTCCGTCAAGCCCGGCAGCGGTCTGGAGGCCTTCAAGCAGGGCTCGGACAAGCGGGCACTCGGGGACACCGGCGACAGCTCGCCGGAGATGTGGCTCTTCGGCAACGGCAAGGGCCAGGTCGTCCACGCCGTGCTCACCGTCGCCTCGGACACCGTCCAGGACCTCCAGGCGACGGTCAGACAGCAGCGCGAGGCGTGCGCCGCGGCCAAGATCGTGATCGTGTTCCAGCAGGACGCCGCCACCCTGTCCGGCAGCCGGAGGGGGAAGGAGCACTTCGGCTTCAAGGACGGCGTCAGCGAGCCCGGTGTCATCGGCTTCGACGAGCCGGACCCCGTCAAGCCCGAGTACGCCAAGGGCCATCACGGCACCCGGCTGATCCCGCCCGGCGAGTTCGTCGTCGGGCACGACCGGGTCGGCGGCGTGCCGCACGAGACGCCCGACTGGGCTGACAACGGCAGCTTCCAGGTGGTGCGCCGGCTCGGCCAGGACGTCCCCGGCTTCTGGTTCCAGGTCGCCGGGCAGCTGAAGGCGCTCAAGCAGGCCAAGGTGGTGCCGCCCGAGGCCACCACGGAGTGGCTGGCCGCCCGCCTCGTCGGCCGGTGGCGGTCCGGCACCCCCGTCGCCACGTGCCCGAATGCCGACCGGCCCTCCAGCGCGCTGGCCGGGGAGGACAACGACTTCGGCTACCGCAACGACCCCGAGGGCTTCATCACCCCGCTCTTCTCGCACCTGCGCAAGACCAACCCCCGGGACGGCCTGCAGGAGAAGCCCGGTGATCCGCCGTTCGACGAGAATCCGGTGATGGACCGCCGCCGGATCATCCGCCGCGGCGCCCCGTACGGCGCGCCCTTCGACCCCGCCTCGGAGGGCCCCGGAGGGCCCGACGAGAAGCGCGGCCTGCTGTTCGTCTGCTACCAGTCGGACCTTGTGCAGCAGTTCGAGTTCATCCAGAAGGCGTGGATCGACAGCCCGGACTTCCCACCCAACCGGACCAACAAGCCCGGCCCCGACGGAATGGTCGGCGCCGACGGCAAGCTCAGCTACGAGACCCCCGGCAAGACCACGCAGCTGAGCCTGAGCCAGTTCGTCTTCACCGAGGGGTCCGTCTACGCCTTCGCTCCCTCGCTGACCCTGCTGCGGCTGCTCGGTGACGGCCGGCTCACCGACAAGCCGCCCGCGGTCGTCCGGCCAACCGACGCCTTCCTGCCCATCCCCGACATGCAACGGGACAAGGGCAAGAGCTGGTATTGGGCGTATGGGGCGGGCAGCGACAGCGCCGTCTGCCGGACCGTCTCCATCGCCGACGGGGACGAGCACACGGACGTCATCGAGCGCCCCGACCGGCCGCTGACCATGTGGCCGTGCTACGTCGGAGTGACGAAGGTCGACGCGGTCCTGCCCGTCCCGGACGAACAGCGGATCAATGGCCGCAGCCGGTTCTGGCTGTTCCACACCGTCGAGGGCCGGCAGGTCTACCGGCGGATCTGGATCGCCGACGGCGCCGAGTCCGGGCTCCCTCCCGAGCAGGCGGCCGGGACCGACCTGCCGGACCGTTCGCTCTCCGCTTGGGCCTCGTTCAGCGGCATCGAAAGGGTGGACGCCTTCCTGCCGGTGCCCGACATGCAGCGGGTGAACGGCAAGAGCCACTACTGGGTCTTCCACACCCTCATGGGTCGTCAGGTCTACCGGCTCATCTCGGTCGCCGACGGAAGGATGCACCAGGACGCCCTCGAGCGCGGTGACCGCGGGCTCGACCTGTGGCGATCGCTGGCCGGGATCACCCGGGTCGACGAGTTCCTCGCGGTGCCGGACATGCAGCGGATCAACGGCATGAGTCTGTTCTGGGTGTTCCACCAGGACCAGTACCGGATCATCGTGATCCGCGACGGCCACGGCCACGAGGACCAGATCACGGTCGAGGACCGACCCCTGACCATGTGGACGTCCCTGACGGGCTGACGGGTGCCCTGCCCTTGGCCCTCGGCAGCGGCCGCTCGACCATGGGCCACCGCATCCCCGCCACGGCCGCCCCCGGGGGCCCGGCCGTGGCGGGACCGGAGAGGCGGGTGCAGTCGCGGCGTGTTCCGGCCAGGCAGTCGGGCCGCACCGGCGGCTGATGGCGAACGGTGTCGCCGCCGGGGCTTTGGGATCGTGAGAGGCTCAGCGTCTGCTGGTATGCACGGTGGAACGGCGATCGCGCTGGCCCGTGCATGGCCCGGATCTTCTCTGTGAAGTGAGATATCGGAGGCAAGTGAACTCTGCAATCACCCGACTTCGGTAGCCGTCTCGAGACCAGGGCAACGGCGCCTGACCGGCCGTTTGTGCAGGTCAGGCACCGTGCTCAACTTCCTAGAAGAAGCCGAGCTTTTTGGGGGAATAGCTCACTAATAAGTTCTTGGTCTCCTGGTGGTACAGGCGTCACACCACCGGTGACCAGCCCAAATGGCCGATGCCAGACCAATTCGGCAGGGCTTGGTCCGTGAATGGTCCGGATCTTGGCTGGCGTGTGCGGCTGCAGTGTCGTGGTGGGCCGTCGTCTCGGAGCGTGGATCCGAATGCCGCAGCCGCCTGGCGCCCGCAGCGGGGTGTCCAGTGGGCGCTCGCTCCTGGGTGGCCGCCGCGGTACCTCGGCCATCAGCTGCCATGTGTTCGGGGGCCCAGGACCCGTGGTCACGGTGACTACGGTTGCCGGGGGACAGCCAGTGCTGTCGGGGCCAGTACCCACAGCAGGGCCCGTCCGGTCAGGGGTGTGGTGGCGATCAGGGTCAGGTAGACCTCGATCAGTGATCCGTCGCCGGTGAGGACGTCGAGGTCGTCGGTCCATCGGGAGAGGAGGTAGATGACGGCGTCGACGATGAGCCAGGAGGCGAGGTTGGCTCCGATCCACCACTTCCAGCGTGTGGTGACCTTGCGGAGTACCAGTGACTGCGACAGTCCGAGCAGAGGCCCCAGGGCCAGGCTCTGGCTGGCGGCCAGCAGATAGGCGGTCGAGACCGTCTCGCGGGAGTCCTGTGCGCCGATCACGGCGGGCATGATGACCAGCAGCCATGCGAGCAGTGCCGGTCCGACGTTGGACGTGATCCACACCTTGCGTGGGACGGGGACCCGCTCCTTGACGACGAGCCATTGCAGTGCTCCCAGGACTCCGCCGAACAGTGCGGCGCCGAGGGTCGCGATCAGGAGCGCGAGGATCACATTGTGGCTGGCCAGGTTCATGTGGAGGACGTCGTTGCCCAACAGGATCAGCAGGAACCCGACGGTCAGCACGGTGATGAAGGCGAGCGTGTTGTAGCCGATCCACCGCCAGTACAGGTGGGCGTCCCACCCGCTGGTCGAGGCGGGTTCGTGGCCGGAGCCGGAAGCGGTCATCACCACTCCTCGCGGGGGTACGCGGCCGCACGTGCCGCTCTCGGGATCGTACGCGTGTCGCCCCGGACGCGGCTTGAGGCACCGTGCCTCCGGGCCGGTTCCGTTCCCGATCGCCCTTGTGGCCCCTCTCCCGACGCTGTCCTGGGCGTGATCGCGGGCAGGGGCGGACGCCGGTCGACGCGAGACCGTGGCTGCGGCGATGTCATGGCGGACGCGCGAGCGGCCATGCCGGTGACCTCCTGGTGCGCCTGCCGCGCAGCACCCCGGCCGGCGGGGAGGTTGGGGGCAGGACATGCATGCGGTGGGGGTGGAGTCGTGAACGGTAACTCGGGTCGTCACCGTCGGCAGGTACTGCTCGCCTCGGTGCGTTCGCTGGTGACGGCGACCCTCCTCGTGACCGCGTACTACCTGCTGCCCATGGACTCGGCGTTCACGGTCACCACCGCCCTGGTGCTCGTCGGTGGCGTCGCGGTGGTGGCGGTGCTGCTGGCCTGGCAGATCCGGAGGATCACGCTGTCGCCGCAGCCCGGGTTGAAGGCCATGGAGGCCATGGCGATCACCGTGCCGCTGTTCATCCTGCTCTACGCCACCGCCTGCTTCCTGCTGGAACACAGCGCACCGGGCAGCTTCAGCGAACCGCTGTCGCGCACTGACGGCCTGTACTTCGCGATGACCGTGTTCAGCACGGTCGGGTTCGGGGACATCACCGCGCGCAGTGAGCCGGCCCGGCTGCTGACAACGGGACAGATCACGCTGAACCTGCTGCTCCTCGGCGTGGCGGCCCGGCTCCTGGCCAACGCGGTCCAGCGGGGCCGCCAACGCCGTGATCAGCCTGCCGGTCCCGGTGCGAGCGGCAGCACGCCGCCTACCCCGTGACCCCGGCCTACTGGCTGCCGGAGTTCAGGTAGTCGTCGATGTGGCGGGCGGCGTGGTAGCCGCTCTGGATCGCCCCGTCGATGAACGAACGCCACCCGATCGCCGAGTCGGCGCCCGCGAAGAACAGCCGCCCCTCGGTGGTGCGCAGGTCGGGCAGGATGCTTGCCAGCTGTCCGGGCCGGTAGATGCACCAGGTGCCCAGGGATAGGGGGTCGTTGGACCAGTCCCATCCGACGATGGATTCGACCTCGACGCCGGGCAGCAGCGGCTGCAGGGCTTCCTGCATGCCGGCGGTGTCGTCGAAGGCGGTCATGGGCAGGCGGTCCGGGTTGCTGGAGAACGCGATGACCCAGGTGCCTTCCGAGCCCTGGGCGTAGGTGACCACCCAGTTGACGGCGTAGGCCTCGGGGGCCAGCACGCTCACGTTCCCGACGTCGCCCTTGACCTTGACGAAGGTCTTGCGGCCGGCGCCGGCGTGCCGCTCGTCAGCGGCCCTCCGCTTGGTGTCGGACAGCCGGGGCTCGAACTCCACACTGTTCAGGACGTTCATGGGCAGTGCGATCACGGCCGTGGGCGCGGTGATCGTGTCGCCGCCTGCGAGCTCGACGCGTACCTCGCCGTCGCCCTGGACGACACGCGTGACGTGTGAGTTGAGGCGGATGTCGGCGAGCGTGGCCTGCCCGGCGATGCCGTCGAGCAGCTCACGTGTGCCCTTCACGAGCTTCGTCGCCGTCAGGGCGGCCGACGCCTGCTCCGCGCTCCAGCTCGACAGGGCGTAGGTGCGGATGTACTCGGTGACGGCGGACTTGTCGAGGGGGCCGAGCGCGACCGCGCAGCACATCGATTCCAGCCAGTCGTACAGAACGGGGTCGGCCTTAACGCTCTCCAACTGCTCGCGGAACGACCGGTCACCGATACCTTCCGGGTCCGGTCCCCAATCCGGCGAGTACGGCTCCGGGAACAGGGTCGCGCCCGGCGAGCAGAACTGGTCGAGCAGTTCCATGGCGCGGGCGACGTCGTCGTCGGAGAGGTCCACGACCCTGCCACCGGACACGACCGCCTGCCGCAGCCCTTCCACGACCGGCAACGGCTCGGTCTCGATGCCGTAGCGCTGGATCTCCGCCCACACGTTCGGTTGCAGGGGATGCACCCACGTGCCGCCGAACTCCATCGCGTGCCCGTCATGGTCCACGGTGTAGGTCCGGCCACCCAGCCGGTCACGCGCTTCGACCAGCACCGAACTCCGTCCCCGCATCGTCAGCTCACGCGCGGCCGTCACACCAGCGAACCCGCCACCAACGATCACAACGTCCGGACGAGATTCTGCCTTGCTCACAATTCGCTCCCTTCACCCTTCCGGCATGACGCACACGCAGGCGCCCGGATCCGACGGCCGCAGCGCGGTACCTCTGTGTCCGGGTGGTCGGCGCTCAGGCGATGACGAAGAACTTCACGAACGGCGACCGGGTCCTCCAGATCGCGGTGAACCCGTCCGGGAACGAATAGATGCCCCCGGCGATGAGGTCGATCTTCTGCCCGTCGGGGGTCTCCAGCTCCGCCTCACCCTGCAGGACGTGGAACGTGTCGGAACCCGTGACGTTGTAGGGGATCTCCGCGCCGACCTCGGGATCGGTCCTCCACAGCCCTGCCATCAGGCCGCCTTCCTTCTGCACCAGGAAGTGGACCTGGCCCATCTCCCGGCCCTCCTCGACGAACGGCTCCCAGGAGTCGGTCGTGATGGCTGAGGTTTCAACACCAGCAAGATTCGTCATGAGTCCTCCGCGGGAAGCCGGTTGACGATCGAAGCAGAGAGTCACCGGCCGGAGGGGACCGCTCGAAGGAATTGCCGCTACCGCACTGGCGACGGCGTCCGCCATGAACCGGTGTACGGCGCCCACAGCCGTGGGCAGCCCCTCAGGCGCTGCAATCGCGGAGGCCGGGCCGCAAGGTCCCCGACCGACGGCTCGAGAGGTGCGCACGCACCCACGACCTGAGTCTAGCCACCGTCGAGGTCTTCAGCCTGCCGAGCCCGCTCGGTTCACGGGACAGCCTTTGGGTGGCACATCCAGGCACATGAGCCCGGGAAGGAGCGGACAAGTGAGAACTGGCGAGCAAGATTCCGCAGGTTTCCGCTCCACGGGCGACAGGATCTGCTCGCACGGACACTACCGGGCAGGATGCCCCAGCCGTGCCCTTCGAAGCGGTCAACAGCGGCCAGATGGAACTGGCGGAAGGGAAGATCGTGATTCTCCCGGCTTGCCTCGGGGCCAGGAACTACTGTCGCGCTAAGCCCCTACTGGTCAGGCGTGCTCGTCCGATGGCTGCTGGGCAGGCTGGACCGACCAGCTTGCTGGCTCGTCGCCGCCCGAGTCCTCGTCGCGCTCCGCGTCGGCTGCTGTCGCATGGATCTTGCCCGACGCATGGTGGACCGGTGCGTATACGGCGTAGAGCTGCAGGGTCTCGTCACCGACGTTGGTGACGTTGTGCCAAGTGCCGGCGGGTACGAAGATGGCCCAACCGTCCTCGACCTCCTGGTCGAAGTCGAGTCGATCCTTCGCGCGGCCCATCTGGACGCGGCCCCGGCCTGCGTCGAGACGTAGGAATTGGTCAGTCTCCGGGTGCGCCTCCAAGCCGATGTCCTCACCCACCGGGATCGACATGAGGGTCAACTGGAGGTACTTCCCCGACTAGGCGACGGCGCGATAGTACTTCTCTCCCGGTCAACGAAGGCGGTACACGGTCGCGGTCTTGCGCCGGCCCACGTCAACAATCTCAGAGGCCTGGGCTCTTCTGGCCACAAGCACGCGCGCCGCTACCGCACAAGCGGCCGGCCGCGACCCGTTGCCACATTCCGCCGTGCGTCCGGTCGTGTAGTCGATCGGTTCGTGAACCCTCCAGCACAGCCTGCTGGGCATCGATTACCCGCTCCTGGCGCTATTGCGGAACTGCACGGTCGCCGGACGCAGCGCCGACTGGAAGCTACCGCCTGTCGGCAGGTGCGTTTGGTCCCGAGGCCGTCGACGAGCACCGTCTCCGGTCGTCTCGCCGGTACAGCGGCCAGGTCCGGCTCCGCCTACCCCGCGCAGCGGTACTCGCAGCGGGCCGGCGGCACCAGCTCAAGGCCTCGGGCCGTCGCCTCGGTCTACGGACGGCCGTGGCGCTTCAGGTTGCGGGTGTGGCCGTCGTCTGTTCGTCGGTCAGGCGGGCCCGCCAGTCGCTGACGTAGTCGTCGTGCATGGACGCCAGGCGGGCGATTTCCCCGTCGCTGCGCCCATCGGACCAGGCCAGGATCCGTGTCACGGTGCGGTTCCGTGCCGCGCGGAAGTCCTTGAGCATGTTCTCGAGGCGTTCGACTTCCCCGGCTTCGCGGACGAGCTGCTGGTCGACGGCGGAGCGTTCCTCGGCGCGCAACCGGCGCAGATGGGCGTCCAGGCCCGTCAGGACCAGACCCTCCTCGTGCGCGGAGTTCTGGAACCCTTCGGCCAAGGCCGCCAGCACGCAGTCGGGGACGTCGGCGAGGGTGGCCCCGGGGGGCTTGGCCGCCTCCCAGGTGCCCCGACCCGCCTCTGTCGTCTCCAGCCAGACGCGGGCGTCTGTCGGAACACGGTCGCCGCACGCCTGCGCGCGGTAGGCGTACAGGGCGGCACGGTGGCCGTAGAA
Source organism: Streptomyces sp. NBC_01296 (assembly GCF_035984415.1). Taxonomy (NCBI): domain Bacteria; kingdom Bacillati; phylum Actinomycetota; class Actinomycetes; order Kitasatosporales; family Streptomycetaceae; genus Streptomyces; species Streptomyces sp. NBC_01296. The sequence continues at coordinate 7,266,665 of NZ_CP130720.1, forward strand.
AGTGAAACCGTCCTCGATCTGCCGGTCGGCGGCGCGGCACATCCGCCCCGGTACACCGCCATAGCCGCTCTCGGGACTGTAGTCGGCGTAGGCATCGAGTTCCGCGTCCGTGGCCAGGCCCCAGGAGGGATCGCACAGACCGGGGTTCATGGCGAGGAACGCGCCGACCTCGACACGCCAGGCAGGGATCGGTGTCGTGCGCAGCCTGGGCCAGCGGAGATCGCCGGAGGGGTCGAAGGTGTGTGTCGCGGCCTGCTCGATGTCGTCCCAGGCGGTGGCGGCCTCGGCCGACCACTCCAGTTCGTCGTCCGGTCCGATGCGGTGGATGGAGTCCACGAGCCGCTGCACGGCGGGGAGTATGCGCAGGGCGAGCGCGTGCAGTTCCTCAGCGGTGAAGAAGCGCCAGGAGCAGCCGCGCTGTTCGTCATGGGTCAGGTGGCCGAGCAGCTGCACCATGCTTCCGGAGGCCGGGACGGCCCCGTCGCCGAGTGCCCTGCGGGGGAGGCCGGGGAGCTGGCTGGCGAGGTCTTCGGACGGGGCACGCCAGTCGATGTCGCCGAACCATACGGCGCCGTCGCGTGCGTCCACCGCCAGCCACTGGTGGTAGCCCGCACCCGGGCCGTAGCGCTGCTCCTGCTGCTCGGCGTGCTCGTCGTGCCATACGTACTCGCCGGGAGGCGGGTCCAGCTCCACGGCCATGAAGCCGTCCTCGGGGCGGTAGCCGGTGAGGACGCGGGCCGTTCGCGGCGCACTGTCGGCGGCGGTCATGAGGGGTTTCCTCTCGCTGGAACGTCAACCGCCGCAAACGTAGGGCGCCCGCCACACAATAGTTTAACTTTCAGCCACCGCGTCCGGTAGTCGGACAAGCCGGGAGACCTGGCGTCATCACCCGGTCTACGCGCGTGCGGCCGCCGTCAACTTGGCGCATTTCGCGTGGGTTCACGCGCCGTTCACCTCCGGTGGCCGCCCGCCGCAGCCTCATGCGAGCGCGGCCAGCGCTTGCGCGGCGAGCATCTGCTCCAGGTCCAGGACGGCGCGCGGGGCGTGCCGGGTGTCGATGCGGACGGCGTAGATGAAGCGCGTCAACTGCGGCTCGGCCAGGGGGCGGGCCACGACCTGGGTGCTGGCGCGGGGCAGGGCGAGTTGCGGCATGACGGCCACGCACAGGCCTGCGGCCACGAAGCCGAGCACGGTGTTGAAGTCGTCCCCCTCGTATTGCAGGCGGGCCTGGAAGCCGGGCGTCTTGGCCATCTGGGAAAGCAGTTCCAGGCGCAGTGCGGCCTCCGGAGCCGCGATCCAGGTCTCGGACGCGAGGCTGGCCAGGTCGATGACCTCCCTGTCGGCCAGGCGGTGGTGTGCCGGGACCACGGCCACCACCGGATCCCGTGCGACCAGCGTCCGGCGCAGCATCCGGGGTGGCGGGACGGGGATGAAGTCGTAGTCGTAGCTGAGGGCCAGGTCCATGTCCCCCCGCTTGAGCCGGTTGTAGCAGGCCTCGGGTTCCAGTTGGCTGAGGCTGACCTGCACGTGGGGGTAGGCCGCGTGGAGTTGGGCCAGCGCTTGCGGAACGATGCTGGTGGCGGCCGAGGCGAAGGCGCCGAGGCGGATCCGGCTGGCCGTCCCCGCGCGCATGGCGTCGAGTTCCACCGATGCCGTCGCCAACGCGTTGCGGACGCCCTGCTCGGCGTCGAGAAGGACTTCGCCTGCCGGTGTGGCGCGCACGGGCCGGCGCTCCAGCACTCTCAGGCCCGCGCGGCGTTCGAGTTCGGCGATCTGCTGGGAGACCGCGGGCGCGCTGTAGCCGAGCTCGCGTGCGGCGGCGTTGAAGGAGCCGTGCCGCACGACGGCTTCGAGGGTGGCGAGCAGGCGGGGGTCGAGTCCGTGCACGGAGTTAAGGCTCACTTATCTGTCGCGAAGATGTGTTTTCTTGTGATTGCGGATGAACGCCAGCAGGATTCTTGCTCGCGGCAAGAAAAACGCAAGCCCGCGCTCCCGGATCGTGACCGCCCCTCCACCTTGTCGCCGGGGCGCCCTCCGCCAGTGCCCCGTCCGCCCCGTCCGCCCCGTCCGCCTTTTCTGCCGCAGCCCGCCTGGGCCGGGGACGTCCGGCGGGGCGGGTGTGCACCCGGCCGTCGACGATCACCCCTCACGCCCTGAAAGGAAGTGGTATGACCCAGCCACCACTCATCGGACTCACCACCTACCTGGCCGACGCCCGGTGGGGCGAGTGGGACCTGCCCGCCGCAGTGCTGCCTGCGGCCTACGCCGGCTGTCTCCAGGCCGCGGGCGGCCGGGCCGTCCTGCTGCCGCCGGACGCCCCGTCGGCAGCGGCCGATGTGGTCGCACGTCTGGACGCGATCGTCCTGACGGGAGGCGAGGACGTGGATCCCGCCCTGTACGGCGCCCGGCCCCACCCGCGCACGGGGCCGCCGGTCCGCGAGCGCGACCGGTGGGAGCAGGCTGTACTGGCCGCCGGTCTCGCCCGCGACATACCCGTGCTCGGAGTGTGCCGGGGTATGCAGCTGATGAACGTACACGCCGGAGGCACCCTCATCCAGCACCTGCCCGACAGGGTGGGCCATCACGGCCACAACCCCGACCGGGGCCACTTCTGTGCCCACACCGTCACCACCGCGCCGGGGACCCGGATCGGCGCCCTCCTGCCGGGGACCCGCGAGGTCGCCACGCACCATCATCAGGCGGTGGATCGCCTGGGCGCCGGGTTCATCGTGGCCGCCCGTGCGGCGGACGGCACCGTCGAGGCGATCGAGAGCACCCGGCACCGCTTCGCCGTGGGCGTCCAGTGGCATCCGGAGATGGGTGTCGACACGCCGGTGGTGCACGCCCTGGTGGATGCCGCCGGTTTCGCCGCAGACACCGATCGGGCGGCTTCGGTGGCAGGACGGAAAGTGCGCACGGTACGAAACTCGCCGGGCCGGACTTTCCCGACACAGGTGTCTTGACACCCTCCGGCGTACCCATCAGGATCACACCGTGAACCTGTCAGACAGCCAGACAGGTGGCCAGGCCCCGCGGCGCGTCAGCGCGATGGAAGCGGTCTTCGGCCACCTGCGCAGCGCCATCGAGCGCGGTGAGTACGTCGTGGGCGACAAGCTCCCCTCCGAAGCCGAGTTGTGCCGGACCCTGGAGGTCAGCCGGCCCGTGCTGCGGGAGGCGCTCCGAGCCCTCCAAGCCATCGGCCTGACCGCCTCCAAGAGCGGCAAGGGCACGTTCGTCCTGGCGAACACGGTCGAGGACCCCACCTTCGGCGACTACGTCGCCAGCGACCTGCTGGAGGTGCGCCGGCACGTCGAGATCCCGGTCGCCGGGTACGCCGCGCTGCGCCGCACCCCGGAGGACCTGGACCATCTGGGCCATCTGCTCGACCGGATGGAGCAGGAGACCGACACCACCGCGTGGGTGGCGATGGACACCGTCTTCCACCTGGCGGTGGCCGAGGCATCCCGCAACCCCGTCTTCCGCCGCGTCATCGAGGAGATCCGCGACGCACTGGCGCGTCAGTCGACCTTCCTCAACGAACTGGGCGGCCGGCGCGAGCAGTCCAACTGCGAGCACCGGGCGATCCTCGAGGCGCTGGCCGACGGTTCCGAGCACGACGCGGTGGAGGCCATGTCCCACCACCTCCTGCGGGTCGAGACGACCCTCACAGAAATCGTGCGCCCCCAGCGCGCGGCCACCTTCACGGAAGGCAGACCCGAGGCGTGAGCGAGCAGTTCCTCAAAGACGAGAAGCGCCCCACGACCCGTCACGTGGACGCCGGGGACACCGGCTACAGCAAGTCCTTGACACCCCGGCACGTCAACATGATCGCCATCGGGGGTGCGATCGGCACCGGGCTCTTCCTCGGCGCGGGCGGACGCCTCGCCGACGCCGGCCCCTCACTGTTCGTCGCCTACGCCGTCTGCGGGATCTTCGCGTTCCTCGTCGTACGCGCGCTCGGCGAGCTCGTCATGTACCGGCCGTCCTCCGGCGCCTTCGTCTCGTACGCCCGGGAGTTCCTCGGGGAGAAGGGCGCGTACACCGCGGGCTGGATGTACTTCCTCAACTGGGCGACCACCGGCATCGCCGACATCACCGCCGTCGCCACCTACACCCATTACTGGCGCCTGTTCTCCGACGTCCCGCAGTGGGTGATCGCGCTCATAGCCCTGGCCGTGGTCCTCACCGTGAACCTCATCTCGGTGCGGATCTTCGGCGAACTGGAGTTCTGGTTCGCCATCGTCAAGGTCGGCGCGCTGGTCGTCTTCATGGCCATCGGGATCTTCTTCCTCGTGACCCGGCACCCCATCGACGACGCCGTGCCCGGTCCGTCCCTGATCACCGACAACGGCGGGATCTTCCCCAACGGCCTGCTGCCCATGCTGCTGATCATCCAGGGCGTCGTCTTCGCCTACGCCTCCGTCGAGCTGGTCGGAGTCGCGGCCGGTGAGACCGAGAATCCCGAGGAGATCATGCCGAAGGCGATCAACTCGATCATGTGGCGCGTCGGCCTCTTCTACGTCGGCTCGGTCGTCCTGCTGTCGATGCTGATGCCGTGGAACAGCTACAGCGCCGGCCAGAGCCCGTTCGTGACCGTGCTCTCCCACATCGGCATCCCGGCGGCCGGCGACGTGATGAATCTGGTCGTTCTCACCGCGGCCATGTCCTCGCTCAACTCCGGCCTCTACTCCACCGGCCGCATCCTGCGCTCGATGGCCGTCAACGGCTCCGCCCCGAGCTTCACCGCCCGGCTGAGCCGCACCCAGGTGCCCTACGGCGGCATCCTGCTCACCAGCGGCATGTGCGTCCTCGGCGTCGGGCTCAACTTCGTCGTTCCGGCGGACGCGTTCGAGATCGTGCTCAACCTGGCCGCCATCGGCATCCTCGCTACCTGGGGCATGATCATGCTCTGCCACCTCCTCTTCTGGCGGAAGACCCGTGACGGCGGACTCACCCGCCCCTCCTATCGCCTGCCCGGCTCCCCGTGGACCGAACTCGTGACGCTGGCCTTCCTCGCCTCCGTCCTGGTCCTGATGTACGCCGACGGAGGAGCGGCGCGCACCACCGTGCTGTGCGTGCCACTGATCGCCGCGGCGCTGGTCGCCGGCTGGTACGCCGTCCGCGGCCGCGTGGCGCGCGCCGCCGCGAAGAGCGAGGGCTGAGCCGGGCGGCGGGCGCGGCCCCCCCAGGCCGGGCTCGCCGCCGGCCACCCCGGTCAGCAGCAACCCACCACCGAACGAGGCAGTGATGCGCAGCAGTCTCCTCGCGGACGCGCCCGCGATGCGCGAGCCCCAGCATGCACCCGTCGCCCACGTCACCCGGGGCGGCGTGATCGAGGGAGTCCACTACGGATCCGTCGTCGTCCTCGGCGGTAATGGCGACGTCCGGTTGAGCATCGGAGACATCGAGGCCGCCTGCTACCCGCGCTCAGCCCTCAAGCCGGTCCAGGCCCTCGCCATGGTGCGGGCCGGGCTGCCGCTCGACGGCGCCCTGCTCTCCCTCTCGATGGGCAGCCACTCCGGCGAGGAGCACCACCTCGCAGGTACCCGGCTGATCCTCGAACTGGCCGGCCTCACCGAGGACGACCTGCGCAACGTCCCCGACGTGCCGTACGCCCCGGCGGTCCGGGATGCCTGGGTGCGCGAGGGCCGCGGGCCTTCCCGGCTCGCCCAGAACTGCTCCGGCAAGCACGCGGCGATGCTGTACCTGTGCAAGCTGGCCGGCTGGCCCCTGGAGAGCTACCTCGACCCGGGCCACCCGCTTCAGAGGGCGATCGCCGAGGTCGTCGAGGAACTCACCGGCCAGCACATCGCGAACGTCACCGTCGACGGCTGCGGAGCCCCGCTGTTCGCAGTGTCCCTGCACGGCCTGGCCCGCGCCGCCGCCCGCATCGCCACGGCCGGTCCGGACACCGCCGGGCGCCGGGTGGCGGACGCGCTGCGCGTCCACCCGGAGATGGCCTCCGGCACAGGGCGAGACACGGCCCGGCTGATGCGCGCGGTGCCCGGGCTGCTGGCCAAGGACGGCTTCGAGGGCGTCCAGGTGGCCGCGCTGCCCGACGGCCGGGCCGTCGCGGTGAAGATCGCCGACGGGGCGGACCGGGCGCGCATCCCGGTGACGGCCGCAGCCCTCGCCCGGGCGGGAGTCGAGCCGCGGCTGCTCGCCGGGTTCGAGGGCGAGCCGATGACCGGCGGCGGCCGGCCCGTCGGCGGCATCCAGCCGGTGGCGGCGCTGAACCCGCCCAGCATCCCCGCCACCGCCTGACTCCATCCCCTTTCACCACCTTGACCCACCCACCTCAGGAAGAGGGCCGCACACCCATGACCGCCGCCACCCGCAGCGAACACGACCTGCTCGGAGACCGCGAAGTCCCCGCCGACGCCTACTGGGGCGTCCACACCCTGCGCGCCACCGAGAACTTCCCCATCACCGGGACGCCCATCTCCGCCTACCCGCACCTGATCGACGCCCTCGCTGCCGTCAAGGAGGCCGCGGCCCTCGCCAACGAGGAACTCGGCCTGCTGGAGCCCGCCAAGGCAGCCGTGATCGTCGCCGCCTGCCAGGAGATACGCGGCGGCAAGCTCCACGACCAGTTCGTCGTCGATGTCATCCAGGGCGGCGCCGGCACCTCGACCAACATGAACGCCAACGAGGTCATCGCCAACCGGGCGCTGGAGCTGCTGGGCCACGCCAGGGGCGAGTACCGGCACCTGCACCCCAACGAGGACGTCAACCTCGGCCAGTCCACCAACGATGTCTACCCGACCGCCGTTCGGATCGCGACCGCCTCGGCGGTGCGCGGCCTGCTCGAAGCCATGGCCGTCCTGCAGGCCGCCTTCGCCCGCAAGGCCGCCGAGTTCCACGACGTGCTGAAGATGGGCCGCACCCAGCTGCAGGACGCCGTACCGATGACCCTCGGGCAGGAGTTCTCCGCCTTCGCCGTCATGCTCGACGAGGACCGCAGCCGGCTCGCGGAGGCCCTCGGACTCATCCACGAGATCAACCTCGGCGCCACCGCCATCGGCACCGGCCTCAACGCCCCTGCCGGGTACGCCGAGTCGGCCCGCCGCCACCTCGCCGACATCACCGGGCTGCCCCTGGTCACCGCGGCCGACCTGGTCGAAGCCACCCAGGACTGCGGCGCCTTCGTCCAGATGTCCGGCGTCCTCAAGCGCATCGCCGTCAAGCTGTCCAAGACCTGCAACGATCTGCGCCTGCTGTCCTCCGGGCCGCGCGCCGGACTCGGCGAGATCAACCTGCCGCCGGTGCAGGCGGGCTCGAGCATCATGCCCGGCAAGGTCAACCCGGTGATCCCGGAGGTCGTCAACCAGGTCGCCTTCGAGGTGATCGGCAACGACATCACCATCACCATGGCCGCCGAAGCCGGACAGCTCCAGCTCAACGCCTTCGAGCCGGTCATCCTGCACTCGCTGTCGAAGTCCGTGATCCACCTGCGCGCGGCCTGCCTCACCCTCGCCGAGCGCTGCGTGGCCGGCATCACCGCCAACACCGAGAAGCTGCGGGCCACCGTTGAGAACTCCATCGGCCTGGTGACCGCCCTGAACCCGCACATCGGATACACCGCCGCCACCGACATCGCCAAAGAGGCCCTTGCCACCGGCCGGGGCGTGGCCGAGCTCGTCCTGGAGCGAGGTCTGCTGCCGGCCGAGCGGCTCACCGCCCTGCTGCGGCCCGAGGTGATCGCGGGAGCCAGAGCGGCCGGGGCCTGACGCGGGGCTGCGCCGCGGCTCACCGGCCGCGCACCTGGACCGTCCCGCGCCGCGGACGGCACGCTGTTGCACCGTTCGCCATGCCGAGCGCCCACCTGTGGCGACCTATTGGAGCCGGTGGAAATCAAGGGGTCGCAGGTTCAAATCCTGTCGTCCCGACCATGCTTCATGCAGGTCGGAGGCCGTTCTCTCATCCATGAGAGGGCGGCCCTTTCCATGCCCGGAGTCCTGGTGGTCGCAGTGTGGCCGCACGCCCGGTTCGGGACTTGTCCGCCATAGTGCTGAACGCGGGCGGGGCGGGGGAGCGGAGCCGGTGGAGGGCCTCGCGGAGGCGCTGGATGTGGTCGCGTGGTGGTCGCAGCCACGCTGGCCGGTCCGTCCGGCGGCCGGTCTTCTCGGCTCCGGTGAGAGGGACGCCGGCGGTGATGGTGATGGTGGCGGCGAGGTGTCGCAGGTCGTGGACGGTGATGCGGGGAACGCCGGCTTCGTCGGACGGTTTCCGGAGCCGGTCGAGTACGCCCTGAGGGCGGAGTGGTCGGCCGTCGGGTCTGCAGAACACGAGTGGACGTAGTCCCAGTGCAGACCGAGGGCCTCTCCCTTGCGCATGCCGGTGCCGATGAGGAACTCGAACAGGTCGGCCATGTCTGGGTCTGCCCGATGGCAGTGCTGGAGGAAGCGGACGGCCTCGTCCGCGGTCCAGATCCGCCGCTCTGGCGACGGTGGACGGTGAAGAGCCGAGGGCCTGGCTGGGTTGTGGGCGAGGCGGTGTTGGCGGAAGGCGGCGCCGAGGGCGCTGGAGAGTGTGACAGGGCATCGGTAGAGGGTGGTCTGGCCGCGGCCGGCGGCGAGCTCGCCGGTGACGAACGCGGCGATGTGCCGGTGCCCGAGCTCGTCCAGCTTCAGGGTCCCGAAGGCCGGGACGAGATCGTTGTGGATGTAGTCCCGGTAACGGGCGATGGTGGTCGGCTTGAGCACGAGGGCCTTGGCGGCGAGCCAGACGGTCAGGTAGTCGGCGACGCTCTGGTTCGGGTCGGCGTTGAACCCGCCGGCCTCGCCCTCCAGGAACCTCCGCAGCGCCCCCTCGGCCGCGTCGTGACTGCCGCGCGGCCGCGATCGGCGGTGGGACGCAGCCCGTCGTTTGTCCGGGAATGCTCCGGAGCTCGGTCCGCCGGGCAGCAGCAGGGCGCCGTCGTGACCGACCATGGAGAAAGAGAGCCCACCCAGAACCAGACGTACTCACCGCGTGCCCTGCCGTGCTGCCTCTCACCAGGGTTGAATCCGGTTTCAGGGACAAGTCGCAACCGGAACCGCCGACGGCGACCGCGGCACCGCCGAGTGCGTTCGATCGGACGGGCTGCGGTCAATGGGTGTGGCCGTGTGCGCCTGCGGCCGGCGTCCTCCAGTCGATGCCGTGTCGACGGGCCGCCGCGAGAGCGGTGGGCACGCCTTCCGCGTAGGGCTCGCCGTGGCCGGGGAGCAGCGTCGTGGCTGTGATTCCGGCCAGAGCGGTCAGGCTGTCCAATGCCTGTTCGGGGTCGTCGTTGAGGGTGCCGGGCATGATTCCCAGGCCACGTCGGCCGGTGACGACGTCGAGGGTCACCAGGGCGTCTCCCGTGATCAGGACGTCTCGGTCGGCGAGCAGCAGGCAGCTGCTCCCTGGACTGTGGCCGGGAGTGTGGATCGCCCGAGGCGATCCCGGTACGTCGAGACGCTGCCCATCGGTGTAGCACTCGGCGTGCAGGATCGGCGGGACGGTAAACAGGCCCGCGCGTGCCCAGTTCAGGTTGAGTGCAAAGACGTGAGGCTTCCACAGGTTTCGCCGAATACGGCGGGGTGGGGTGTGGAGTCGGGCGCCTTTGGCCAGCGCCTCGTCGTCCGGGTGTATGTACACCGGCCGGCCGGTGGCGTCGGAGAGCCGGCGGACGATGCCCAGGTGATCGGCGTGTCCGTGGGTGAGCACGATGGCCCGAACGGCGTCCAGACCTTGCCCCCGCTTCGTCAGCCAGTCCATCAGTGCGGGCCAGTGGCTGGGCATACCGCCGTCCACGACGGTCAGGGCGCCCTCCTGCTCGATGACGTACCAGTTGACGTGGCCGTCTCCGAAACGGAACACCCCACGGGCAACCTCGATACCGGCCTGACGAAGTCTCTGCATCTGGAAGCACCTTTCCTCAGTGGCTTCCATGATGGAAGTAACGGGAGGCTAGCAGTTCACTTCCAACATGGAAGCTGCTAGGCTGAGGGCATGCGCTCGACCCTCGCCCTCGACAACTGTCCCGCCGCCCGAGCGCTGGACGTGGTCGGCGAACGATGGGCGCTCCTGGTGGTGCGTGAAGCCCTCGCCGGAGCCCGCCGGTTCGACGAATTCCGCGATCGGTTGCGGATGAGCGAGAACACGCTCGCCCGACGACTGACGGAGCTGACTGCCTCCGGCGTCCTCAGGCGCACGCAGTACAGCCTCAAACCTGCCCGCTTCGAGTACCTCCTCACTGAACAGGGATGCGCCCTGGTGCCGGTGCTCGCAGCCTTGGCCGCCTGGGGAAACGAGTGGACCGATCCCGATCCGGATCTGCCGAAGCCGCCCGCGCGACCGAGCTGGCTCGCCGAAGACGCCGCAGGCACCGCCGGGCGGAGGGCGTGATCGCCTCGCAAGCGTCCGACGACATCGGGCGTGTGGAGAAATGGCAGCTCGCACCCGACATCGCGTCACGACAACACCCAACCCGCACGACCGTGTTCATGCCATGACGGAAGCGTGATCGTTGCGGCGTGTCACGTTGTCGTGCTCTGCCGCCAGGTCAGCCCGGGCTCGCGAGGGTGGAGATGAGGGCCGCGGCGGCTCTGTCGAAAGGCGCGATGCTGCCCGCAGCGCGACACAGGATGTGGGCGCCTTCGAGTGTGACGATCATGAGGGTGGCCAGATCGGCGGCCTGGGATGAGCTCATTCCGGCCTGGGTGAGTTTTCCGGTGAGCTCGCCGACCCAGCCGGTGAACGCTTCGGCGGCGACAGTGCGCAGGCTGCTCTGGTCGGCAATGGCTGCGCCGCCGTCGACGGTGACCGCCGCGATCGCGCAGCCGCCGCCCCCGGCGGACGCCTGCACCACGGGGCGGACGTTGCCGAGGAACGCCTCCACAACTTCGCGGGGCGTGCGGGCCGGCAGTGCGTGCAGGTGACCGCGGACGTCCTCCGCGTTGCGGCGAGCGGCTTCAAGCGCGAGTTGCTGTTTGCCGCCCGGGAAGTGGTGATAGATCGCCCCGCGCGCGGCACCGCTCTCGGCCAGGACGTCGGTGAAGGACATCGCGGCCAGGCCGTGGCGTTGCAGCAGCCCGATCGCTGCGCTGATCATGCGGGACTTCGTGTCTGCGGCCATCGCACCCCCTTGACTAGTACGGCCATCCTACTCCATGCTCACCTTACTAGGACGCACGTACTAGTAATGGGGGCTGGACAGGCCCCGAAACCGGAGGTTCGTGATGGGCAAGACGTTTCTCTACACCGAGATCCAGGCGGCAGTACCGTTCGAGCAGTTCGACTGGCACCAGGTCAACGAGGCCCTGAAGACCGCGCCGGGTCTGATCCGCAAGACGTGGCTGTCCGGTATCGGAACCCACACCGTCGGTGGTTTCTACGAGTTCGACAGCGCCGAGAACGCCCTGGCCTTCGCCCAGGGCCCCTTCGCCGAAGAAGCCCGCCGGGCCGGAGCCCCGGCAACGACACGACTGTTCGACGGTGACATCGTCAAAGACGCCAGCATCGACCTGAACTCGCCCTACTACACCTGACACCAACAGGTCGCCGCCGAGTCAGCTCTGGACGCCGCCTCGCTCCACTGTCGGGGCGGGGCGGCCTCAACGGAAAGTCATCTCGATGAACGTCACGCGGCACCCCGAGAACAGCGTGAGCTGGATCGACCTCGGCACCCCCGACATGGAGACGACGGCGGCGTTCTACACCGCGCTGTTCGGTTGGACCGTCGCCCGACCGGACCCCAACGGCTACAGGCTCTGCACACTGCGCGGACGCCTCGTCGCCGCCCTGGGGCCGGCCGAGGACGCCGGCGCCCCCTACTGGACGGTCAACGTCACCGTGTCGGACATCCAAGCCACCGTCACCCGCTTCGCGGACCTGGGCGCCCAGATCGTCGTGCCACCCACACGGGTCGGGACGCTCGGCCATGCCGCCGTCACCCTCGACCCCGTCGGCGCACCACTGTCACTCTGGCAGCCCGGCACCCATACCGGCATGCAGCTGACCCACGAACCGGGCACCTTCGCCGGCATCAGCCTGCTCACCGACCACCCCGCGCATGCTGCCGCCTTCTACCGACCGGCCTTGCACTGGAACGTCAACCCCCAGCACACCGAGTTCGGGTTGCCGGACAACTCCATCGCCGCCACCGGCCCGCCGCCAGGGAAACCAACGGCACAACGATCACTCTGGCTGGTCAGTTTCGCCGGCAACAGACCCGATACCGACGCCAAGCAGGCCCTGCGGCTCGGCGCAACCGAAGTTCGCCAGGACGCCAACGGAGACGTGGTCCTACGCGATCCCACCGGCGCTCTGTTCGCCATCACCCAGCACACCCGATAGTGCCACTCCGCCCGAACGCATCGCCCCAGGCAATCGCGCGGGAGTGTCAGTGTCTTTCCGGGCAGCCCCCTCCCCGCCCAGCCGTCTGAGACGGCTGGGCGGGCCGAGGACCAGGTGGCTTACCTTGGGGACCAGTTGGGGGCCACCGCACACCGCGGCGGGCGCACGGCAGATACGTATCTGGGGGTCAAGGGGTCGCAGGTTCAAATCCTGTCGTCCCGACCATGCTTTACGCAGGTCGGAGGCCGTTCTCTCACACACGAGAGGACGGCCTTTTCCATGCCCGGACTGCTGCTGGTCGCAGTGTGGTCGCACGCCCGCTTCGGGGTTGGTTGGCGGTGGGGTAGAGGCCGGTCGGGGCGGGGGAGCGGAGCCGGTCGAGGGCTTCGCGGAGGTGCTGGATGCGGTCGCGTGGTGGTCGCAGCCGTTCCAGCCAGGTGTCGCAGGTCGTGAACGGTCACCCGGGGTGCGCCGGCTTCTCGGGACAGCTGCCGGAGCCGGTCGAGGACGGTGTGGGGTCGCAGGGGTCGCAGGGGTCGGAGAGGGTGGCCACGCAGCGGTAGAGGGTGGTCGTTCCGCGGCCTGCGGCGAGTTCGCCGGTGACGAAGGCGGCGATGTGACGGTGTCCGAGCTCGTCCAGCTTGAGGGTGCCGCAGGCGGGGGCGAGGTCGTTGTGGACGTAGTCCCGGTAGCGCGCCATGGTGGTCGGTTTGAGCACGAGCGCCTTGGCGGCCAGCCAGGTGCTCAGGTGGTCGTCGACGCTCTGGTTCGGGTCGGCGTTGAATCCTCCGGCCTCGCCCTCGAGGAATCCGCGGAGTGCGTTCTGGCTGCGTCGTGGTTGTCGAAGCCGCCCCTGCGCACGGTCGTCCGGCGGCGGCGCGGTGCCGGGACGTCGACCGCGAAGGTCCACGTCCCGTGGTCACCGTCAGCGAGCAGGTGTGGGGCAGTGCTCTCCGAGCTGGTGATGCGGTGTGTCCCGGCAGCCACATCTGCGGCAGATGCGGCCGCGGTCGCCGGTGGTACGCATGGGGATCGCCTCCAGGAGGCGGAGGAAGGGTCGACACCTCCAGTCTCGTGCGACCACCATGACCCATGCGCCCCCTCTGACCTGCGCTTTCCCCTTGCCTTTGCGTCAATAATCCGCTCCGCAGACGTCCAGCAGACTCTTCGTCTGCTGGTGGTACGGGAGGCACACCCATGCTGACCAGCGGAAACGTCAGTTGATGCGCCCCCTTGGTCTGGGCTGGTCCGGAGCTGGTCCGGATCTTTGCCCGGGCGCTCCTGGCGTGGGGTGGGCCGGGAAGTTCTGGGAATGATTGCTGGGAGGCTTCCGTCGTCCGCCGCGCGGACATCCGCGCGGCGGACCATCGTCTCGTACCAGCCGGAGCCCCACCACTCGCCGATCGACTCGGTGTGGGAGCCGTGCAGGGGAGCAGGCGGAGGGTGGCTTCCGGGCCGAGGTTCTCGTCGACCTGCTGCCAGAGGTCGATCTCCCGGTGGACGGACGTGAGGATCCGCGCCCATCCCCGATGCCACGGGCCCGCCGTGGCCGGAACTGCGGCCGCCTAACGTCCTTGCTGCCGACCCGGGTTCACGCGGCCGTCGGTGGGAAAGGGCGGCCACCTGTGGCAGGGCAAGAAGTCGGTCGGCGTGTACGAGCAGCCTGACCCAGTGCTGTGTGACGCCGACTGTCTCGCCACACGTATGGCGCTGAGGTACCGAACGAACGTCGCGGAGGTTCAAGTACGCGCCGTGTCCGTATTCCTAAGATTCGACGGCAGAAGGGAAACCCGGGGTGTTCCAGGACGGGTACACACCAAGGACAAGAAACGCGTGAAACAAGAGAAGTCCAGCCGGAAGGCCGTCATCGCAGGCACCGGCGCCGGCATGGACATCCCCAACGGGGTGATCGGCAATGGCCGGACCGGGCGCTCCCAGGCCCGTCGATCAAGGTGATCGTTTGCCGCCGGGCCACCTCGGTGTCCGTCAGCACCAGCAGCGCGCGCGGCCTGCCTGCGGACAGCCCCGCTCCGCTGGAGCCCGCTCGTTGCTGATCAGCCGGTTCCACGCCTTCTGCGCGCCGAGCTCGGACTTCTCGGCCCCTTTAGTTCGTGCAAGCAATCAGCTCTTTGATCGTCGAGGAGCCTTTTCCTGAAACCCGGTGGTCGGACAGTGCTGCCGTGGGAAGCGGAGACATGATGGGCAAGAGTCCTTATGACTATGTCGTGGTGGGAGCGGGGACGGCGGGATGCGTGATTGCCTCCCGGCTTTCGGAACGCCCGGGCGTGCGGGTGTTGTTGCTGGAGGCGGGAGCCCGGGACGCAACCGAGGCGATGGCATCTCCTTGGGGGTTCCTGGGGTTCGACCCGTCATCCCTTTGGCTGGGCGCCTCGACCGTGCAGGCCGGTACAGGCAGGGCCGCTGACGTGCTGCGCGGTAAGGCGCTCGGCGGATCGTCGAGCATCAACGGCCTCTACCACCTGCGGGGGCACCGGTCCGGTTACGACGAATGGCCCGGCCTCGGTGCTCCGGGCTGGGGTTTCGACGACCTGCTGCCTTATTTCCGCCGCAGCGAGAGCACTCGCAGTCGTGATGCCTCCGTGCGGGGCACGGACGGGCCGGTCGCGGTCGCCCCGGTCCCGGAACCCCATCCCCTGGCCACGGCGGGCGTCGACGCCGCAGTGGAGGCTGGGTTCGCACGCGCCGATGACATCGGCAGCGGGCTGGAGACCGGGTTCGGGTGGAGTGACATGAATCTGCCCGGCGGCGCCCGCCAGAGCGCGGCCGACGCCTACATCCGTCCGTTCCTCGACCGGCCGAACCTGGACGTCGTCACGGACGCGACCGTGCAGCGGCTGCGCACCACCGCGGGCCGCTGCACCGGCGTCGAGTACACCATCGGTGGGGAGCACCTGTCCATCGACAGCGCCGAGGTCATATTGACCGCGGGAGCCATCGGTTCCGCGCACCTCCTGATGCTGTCAGGGATCGGCCCGGCCCAACACCTTGAGGAACACGGCATCGACGTCGTCGCCGACCTGCCGGGAGTGGGATCCCATCTGCAGGACCATCCGATGGCGGGCGTGGTGTACGAGGCCGACCAGCCCGTACCGTTCGTTCCTGCCAACCCGCCGGCCGAAATGATGGGCCTGCTGTTCAGCGATACCGCCGCGGCCCGGCCGGACCTTCAGG
This sequence comes from Streptomyces sp. NBC_01296, assembly GCF_035984415.1. NCBI lineage: Bacteria > Bacillati > Actinomycetota > Actinomycetes > Kitasatosporales > Streptomycetaceae > Streptomyces > Streptomyces sp. NBC_01296. The sequence goes on from NZ_CP130720.1 coordinate 7,282,178, forward strand.
TCTACATCGTCGCCGCACCGCTCCCGTCGGCTTGGGGCCAGCCGCCGGCGGGCGGCTACTCCATAGTCTTCTCCGCGATGGCTCCGCACAGCAGCGGCACCGTGCGCCTGGCGGACGCCCATCCCGCCAGTGTTCCCGTCGTCGACCCGGGCTACCTGAGCGACGACCGTGACTTGGAGGTCATGCGCAAGGGCCTGGCAGTGGCACGTCGCATCGGCGAGGCCGACGCGTTCGCCGACTGGCGCAAGCAGGAAGCGGTGCCGGGCTCCGGGACGAGCGGCGAATCTGTGGACGAGTTCATTCGCAAGGCCACCGGCCCCTACTTCCACTTCACCGGCACCTGCCGCATGGGAACCGACGCCGATGCCGTCGTCGACCCTGCGAACCTTCGCGTGCACGGAATAGCCGGACTGCGGGTCGCCGATGCCTCGGTGATGCCGTCCATCCCCTCGGCCAACACCAACGCGACCGTTTACGCCATCGCCGAACGGGCCGCCGAACTGATCGACTGAGCCTTCTTCCGCGCCCACGGCGCTTCCACAACGCGCTTCATCCCCCCGTCGTCCGTCGTCCGTCGAACGCGACCCCGACCGGCCTCATCACCCCTCCTCAGACAGGAGCACCACCATGTCCGAAACGCTTCAGACCACGGACGTCGTCACCTCCGACGCCGACCTGCTCGACCGCACCGCGACCGCCGTGCGCGCCGCCGGTGCGGCGCTGCGCGAGCGTTTCGGCGATGTGGTCCGTTACGAGACCCGTGACGAGCTGATGCGTGCGCTCGCCGTCAACGACGACACGGCCCTGGACATCCTGCGCCACCGCCTCACGAGCCTGCGCCCGGAGGCCGGCTGGGTGGAGGACGAACTGGACGGCGGGGCGCTGCCGCCCGGCGAGTGGTGGGTCGTGGACCCGGCCGAAGGCAACGTCAACCACCTGCACGCGCTGCCGGAGTGGGCGGTGACCGCGACCCTCGTGCGTGAGAACCAGCCGGTGCTCACCGCGGTCCACCTGCCGCTGACCGGCGAGACCTACACCGCGCTCACCGGCGCCGGCGCCTACCTCGACGGCCGGCCGCTGCGCGTCTCCCCGACCGCGGACCTCGGCCTGAGCATCGTGGCCACCAGCCAGGCCCGGCCCGACGAGGACGAGAGGGTCGTACGGCGCGTCGGCTCCTCGATCACCGCGATGCTCTTCGACGCGCTCGTCGTCCGCACCGCCGTGCCCGCGACCCTGCACCTCACGAACGTGGCCGCCGGCCGCATCGACGCCTTCTGGCAGTTCGCCGGCGCCCGAGCGGACCTGCTGCCCGGCGCGCTGCTCGTCACCGAGGCCGGCGGACAGATCTCCGACGCCGAGGGCCGCCCCTGGACCCCGCAGAGCGAGAGCTTCCTGGCCGCCGCGCCCGGCGTCCACGCCGAAGCCGTCGCCACGCTCTCCCGCTGACCCCGCGCACCACAACCCGCACCCAACGCAAGGACCAGAACATCATGACCACGATCGCAGTTCTCGGAAACGGCCGCGTCGGCGGCAACCTGGCGAAAGCCCTCACCCTGGCAGGGCACGAGGTGACCGTCGCGGACCGCGCGCCGGGCGCCGCCGCCGATGCCGCCCGGGCGGCCCGGATCGTCATCAACGCCACCCCGGGCGCCGGCTCCCTGGAACGTCTCGCCGCCCTGCGCGAAGAGCTGCACGGCAAGATCCTCGTGGACGTCTCCAACGCTACCGTCGACGGACCGGACGGACTGCCCGCCGCCCTGATCTACCCCGGTTCAAGCCTCGCCGAGCAACTCCAGGCAGCGCTCCCCGAAACGCACGTCGTCAAGACGCTCAACACCATGCTCTTCCCGGTGATGACCGCCCCGGCCACGCTCACCCAGACGCCAACCGCCTTCCTCTCCGGCGAGGAACCGGAGGCCAAGCGGACCGTCCTTGAACTGCTCATCGACCTCGGCTGGCGCAAGGAATGGATCACCGACCTCGGCGGGATCCAGACCGCCCGCGCCACGGAGGCCGCGATACTGTTCGTACCGCACGTCATCCGGTCCATCGGATTCACCCCCTTCGCGATCTCGATCGCCCGCTGACCGTCGAGCCGCGCAACCTGCAGGTGACCGGAGCCGGCACCGGCACGGATGGGTTCCCGGTGGGACACGACCGCGACAGGATGATCTTGGCCGACACGGCTTGGCAGGCCGATCGGCATGGCCCGCCGGCCGGAAGACGCCCGGATTCGGCTGCGGCTCGGTGAGTGACCCACCCGGGCAACTACGAGGTCGCGCTCACGGTCCGTTCCGTCGACACCGGGGCTGTGCACTACGAACTCGGTGCCTCCGGGGCAGCACCTGCCTGGGCGTGGCCGACGCCATCGGCCCACACGGCGAACTGCGCGCCGGCCACTAACCGTTACCTCCGGCGAAAGGTCCGACCGAGGCGGCGAAGACGTCCCCGGCACGAGCCCATGAGGGAGGACCGAGCGCGAGGGCGACCCCTGACGATCAGGCTGCGACCTGATCGTCAGGGGTCGCGTCGTTCATCTCGCCGAATCAGAAGCATCAGCTCTGCCTCCCGGGCCGCTGCAATGCGAGCCGTCTATAGGAAGATTGGCACGGTGTCCACATGGGTCATGGCGGCGTCCTGCGGAACACGACCACCACAGGACGGCGTTGAAGCAATGAAGACGAGAGGATCGCAGAGGGATGCACGGTACTGGAGCGGAGGTCGACGGCGCGCGCGGGGTGTTCGCGGTGGACTCGACCGCCCCGGATTCCGCACCGCGGGGACTCGACGTTTTCCGGCGCGGGTGGCAGACGCAGGTCGGCGACGATGTCTTCCAACTGCCGGCCTTCAGTCCGGACACGATCGGTGACTTCCGGGTCAAGGGCAACGTGGCCAAGGTGCATGGCGCGGCGATCGCCGATCTCCACGCCGCGTCGGCAACCCGGACCGCGGACGTCCCGGGCGGCGATCAGGACCTGGTTGCCATGTACGTCGTGCGGAGCGGCGCATGGACTCTGGGCGGCCCGTCCGGCTACGGCGACCAGACCGTGTCGGCCGGGCAGTTCCTCGTCCGGCACCTCGGGCGTCTGACGGCCTTCGAGACGACGGCGCACCTCACGGCGAAGTTCCTCGTCCTGCCCCCCGGCGAGCTCAAACCCCTGCTCGGGAACCGGGTCGTCACCGGGCCGGCGGACTCGGCCGAGGTGCGCTTGCTGACGGCCCTTGCAGACATGATCCACATGACCGTGGCCGACCTCGGCCCGGCCGGTGTGGCAGCTGCCCAAGGTACCCTGATCGAGCTGACCAAGGCGGTGGTGAAGGGCCGGTTCGACGACGTAGAGCCCCGGTTGGCTCCCGCGCTCACCCAGGCAGCCAAGGACCTCGCGGACCGTCGGCTCGCTGATCCCGAACTTTCTCCGGCGATGCTTGCGCGTGAACTCAACGTCTCCGTCCGCACGCTGCACCGGGCATTCGCCGCGGTGGGAGAGCAGGTGAGCACCTACATCCGCCACCGGCGACTGCATGAGGCCCGGCTCGCCCTTGTCTCGCCGTCAGGGCGCCTGAGCATTTCGGAACTCGCCGCACACTGGCAGTTCGCGGACGGCAGTCACTTCACCCGAGCCTTCAAGAAGCACTACGGTCAGACTCCCACCGAGTGCGCCCGCTCGACCGGACCGGCCTCGCTCTCGCCGAACCGGCACCCGCCGGGCCACGGGTCGGCCGATAGCGCGTGACCAGAGGTACGGCTGCAGTTCAGCGGATGCCGCCGACTCGTGTCCCAAGCAAGGCAGCGGGGCGCTGTGGGCGGCCTGGGCACCGGCTGGAGGCTCGACGACCTGCACCGCACGCGACCCGCCGACAACGAGGGCCGGGACGACTTGCCCGAACCGTCACGGCTTCGCCTGTGACTCCGACGGCTATCGCGTCACGGCTGCCAAGGGCAGCACAGTGCTCCGCACCTCGTCCTGGGACGTCAACGGAGCCCTGCCCACCATCGGCGCCGAGTACGACGCCAGAGGCCTTGAGTATCGTCACCTGGGGCAGCGTCATCAGAGGAAGGGCGCAGTCATGAACCCCGCCCAGCACGGAGCGGCCTTCGCAGCCGAGACCGCCGCATGCGTCGCCACGGTCACGGGAGCCGACCCTCCACCCCGCTGCCGACCTGCCCCGGCTGGACTCTCGGGGACCTCACGCGGCACGTCGGCAGCGAGCACCGGTGGTTCAGTGAACTGCTTCGCCGGCGCATCCAGCAGCCGCCGACCAGGTTCGCCCGCTCGGCCTTGAGCGATTTCCAACTTCTTGGTCCGTGACTGGTCCGGGGGAAGGTTCCGAAGTGGTCCGGAGGTCACGTATGGCTGCCGTTTGATTACCTTCTGCGCTTGGAGTCAATGTTGCCTGGAGAGGCAATGCCCGCTCCAGGCAACGGATTTCTGTTCTCTAGAAGAACCCGAGCTTCTTGGGGGAGTAACTGACCAAAACGTTCTTCGTCTGCTGGTGGTACTGCGTCTACACCCATGCTGCCCAGGGGAAACGATGGCTGGTGCGGCTCCTCGGCGGAGGCTGGTCCGGAAATGGTCCGGATCGGCGAGCCATGCCACTCGGTGTCGCCGATCACTCGCGGGGAGCGGCGTGAGAGACCATCGAGGAGGGCGAAGAGCCGGGGGGAGTGCCGTCAGGCGGTGGCGGCCGGGCCCGGCTTCGGCCGACACCGTCTGGCATATTGGGCCCAGAGAGGGTGCTGGGCCGGCCAAGGCATATCGTCGCCTCACGCCCGTCGCAAGTCACGACTACGGCCTCGGCAACCGAAGCGGTGATGCCGGGCCCTCAAGCGCGACCTACAGGCTCGTGAGCTCCTGCCTCGCGATGCCGAATGCGTGCCCGGCGCGAGCGTGCCCGACGACTACCTGGGCGACACCCCCGACCGCGCCTTCTTCGAGACGCTGCTCGCCGAATGCGTCCCCGGGGCACGCAGGCTCGGCGAGATGAAGTTCAGCGGCGTCTTCACCGCGCACGTCCGCTCGGCGGGCACGTACGGCAGCGGTCGTGTCTTCCTCGCCGGCGACGCGGCGCACGCGATGAGCCCGTCCGGCGCGCAGGGCCTCAACACCGGCATCCAGGACGCGGTCAACCTGGGATGGAAGCTGGCCGGTGTGGTGCGGGGCGACTACCGCCCCGACCTGCTGGACAGCTACGACACCGAGCGCAGGCCGGCCGTCGACGCGGTCGCCGGCCTCTCCACCCGCCTGGCCCGGATCGGGCTGTACTCGGCCCGGCACCAGACCCTCGCCCGGGACGCCGTCTACCGGCTGGGCAGCACGACCCGGATGCTGGAGAAGGTGCTCGCGCCCAAGCTGGCCCAGCTCGACACCCACTACGGCGCTCGGCCGAAAATACGCTCCCTGGTGCCGGGCGAACGCCTGCCCCTCGGCTGGCGCGAGTCGAACGCGGCGCCGGTGCTGCGCGTCGACCGCTACACCGTGTTGCTCTGGCCGGGCCTGCGGTACCGGTACGAGCGCTGGATCGGGCTCGTCGAGCGGCTGCGTGAGCAGGTCACCGAGGCAGCCGTCTCCGATCTGGGCGGCCGCCCGCCAGGCCCGCTGCTGAGCAAACTCCCCCGCGAGGCACACGCCCTGATCATCCGGCCCGACGGCCACCTCGACAGCCTCGTCCCCCTGGACGACAACGCCCCCGCCGCCGCTGTCCGCAACGTCGGCCAGGCACTGGCCCGGCATGTGATCCCACACCCCGTCGCTTCGCAACGCGCCGGGCAGTCCGCCTAACACCTGTCCCGGAATCAACCCGAAGGAGCCAGCCATGAGTACCACCACCCCCCGTGTCACCCTCACCGAAGTCGCCGACATGACGCCCGAACAGCTTGCGGTGTACGAGAAGTTCCAGTCCAACCTGACCCGCGCACTGCTGCTGACCAAGAATTCGGCAGCCGCTCACCTCGCGCTCGGCGGCACCTTCACCGTCGGACTGCTGAGCCTGCTGGACCGCGAGGTGGTTGTGCTGCGCGTGGCCCGGCTGCGCGACAGCGAGTTCGAGCGTCTGCTGCACTACCCGCTCGCGAAGAAGGCCGGGCTGGACGACACCGGGATCAAGGCGATCGAGGACGGCCTCTACGACGAACTGCCGCCCGCCCGCGCCGCCCTGGTCCGCTACGTCACCGACTGCATGGTCGACCACAAGGCGAGCGAGGAGGCCTACTCCACCCTGCGCGCGTACTACTCGCAGAACGAGGTCGCTGAGATCACCCACCTCGCGGGGCACAGCGCCATGACCGCCATGTACCTCGCCAGCCTGGACATCCCGCTCGACGAGGGCATTGCCTCCTGGGGTCGGCTGACCGAGGTCCAGGACGAGGTCAAGAGCTGAACCCCGCACGCCGCCCGATCCGAGAGGAAGAACGTTGCACTACGCCCGGCTGGGCTCGTCCGGCCTGAAGGTGTCACGACTGGCGCTGGGATGCATGAGCTACGGCGAACCCGGACGTGGCACCCATCCCTGGTCGCTGCCCGAAGAGGAGAGCCTCCCGTTCATCGCCCAGGCGCTGGACCTGGGCATCAACTTCTTCGATACCGCGAACGTCTACTCGCTGGGCACGAGTGAGGAGTTCCTCGGCCGCGCGATACGGAAACTGACGCGCCGCGAGGACGTCGTCCTCGCCACCAAGGTGTACGAGAGAATGACCACCTCTTCCCTCTCCGGTGGATTGTCACGCTCGGCAATCATGCGCGAACTCGACGCAAGCCTGAGACGGTTGGACACCGACTACGTAGACCTTTACATCATCCACCGCTGGGACCACGAAACTCCGGTGGAAGAGACGATGGAGACGCTCCACGACGTGGTGCGCGCGGGCAAGGTCCGCTACATCGGAGCCTCGTCCATGCACACCTGGCAGTTCGTGAAGGCGCAGTACATCGCCGACCTGCACGGGTGGACACGGTTCGTGAGCATGCAGAACCACTACAACCTCGTCAACCGCGAGGAAGAGCGCGAGATGCTCCCGTACTGCCTCGCGGAGGGCGTCGGCGTCACCCCGTGGAGTCCGCTGGCCCGCGGAAGGCTCACCCGGGACTGGGACGCTGCCTCGCCCCGCACTGCGGGCGACCCGATACAGGAGCGTTTCTACGGACCGACCGAGCCGGCCGATCGCGCGGTTGCCCGGGTGGTCGCCGAGATCGCTGCCGAACGCGGCCTGCCCATGGCCCAGGTGGCCCTCGCCTGGGTGCTGCACCAGCCCGCGGTCACCGCGCCCGTCGTCGGTGCGACCAAGCCTCACCACCTCGAAGACGCGGCGGCTGCTCTCGACGTGGTGCTCGACGCCACCGAACTGGCTCGGCTCGAGGAGCCCTATACGCCGCACGCCGTCGTGGAATACGTCTGACAGGCAAGGGGAGGAATCGTGGGAATAGCTGACTTCGCCGTGGCGATGCCGAGCGGAAAGCTGAGTGTCAACGACGTAAGTCGGAAGTCCGGCTGCAGCGTTGAGAAGCTCGGGCAGATTTTGCCCTCGGGAAAGTTCTCGGTATTGGTCGAGGGCGAGAGTTCCTGGGGGCTGGGCCGGGAGGCTGCAGCCAGGCTCCTGGCCAGGAACCCGGTGCCGCTCGACGAGATCGGTCTCGTCCTGTACGCGGGCTCCAGCGAATGGGGTACGCCGTTCTGGTCGCCCGCAGCCAAGATCGCACTGGAGCTGGGGATCGAGCAGGCGCACTGCTTTGAGGTCTCGAACTTCTGCAACGCGGGCATGGTGGCCGTGAAGATGGCGGATGACCAGGTGCGGGCAGGCACACACAAGTACGCGCTGGTGATCATCGCGGACCGACTGAGCCAGCTCGTCGAGTACGGCACCGGGTACATCGAGCTGTTCAACTTCGCGGACGGCGCGGCCGCGGTCCTGGTCTCGGCCAACGCCGCGTACGAGGTGCTCGGCGCCGCCCATCACACCGACCCGCAGTGGGTGGACTCGTACTACGGCGAGATCAAGGAGGGCCAGGTCAAGGTCGAGCGGGGCGAGAAGCTCGACGGACTCGGCGAGGCGTTCCTTGACAACTTCACCACCCTGACCGGCAAGGTCCTCGCGGATATCGGACAGGAGACGGACGATGTGGCGTACTTCCTGGTTACGCATGGTAACCAGGACATTCACCGCAAGTACTTGTCCGCGCTGGGGGTGCCCGCCTCCCGCAGCGTCTTCCAGTACGACTTCGACGGTCACCTCGGGGGCGTGGACCCGTTCCTGGCCCTGGAGGAACTGGAGAGGGACGGCCGGATCGGCTCAGGCGACCTGGTGATCGTGGCGACGGCGGGATCCGGGTTCACCTGGGGGGTGACAGCGATCCGCCGGACGTAGTCGCCCATGCGGCACACGGAAGGCCCCCGGTCCGTACGGACCGGGGGCCTTGTGTCGTTGTCCTTCAGCTCCGGCGAACGGAGTTCAGGTCCACCGTCAGAAGCTGCAGGGCCGCCTCGTGCGGGGAGTCGGGCTCCGCGTGGTAGAGCTTCAGGATGTTGCCGTCCTGGAGGCCCGCGGACTGGTACATCAGCTCCAGCTCGCCCACCACCGGATGGTCGAAGAGCTTGGTGCCCTCGATGCAGTTCGCCACCCGCTGGCGGCACCAGAGTGCCGCGAACTCTTCATCCTGGATGGTCAGCTCGCCGATCAGCTCGGCAAGCCGCGGATCGTGTCGGTGATTTCCCGAGATGAATCGCAGATACGTCACGTTTGACTCCGACTCGGCGGCCCAGTCCGCGTACAGAGCCCGGACGTTCTCGTCGAGGAAGTTCATTTTGATGATGTTGGGGCGCTGTTCGACATCCTGGGGGACGCCGAATTCGAGGTGCGGTGCGAACAGTTGGTGGTACAGGGGGTTCCAGGCCAGGATGTCGCAACGGTAGTTCAGCACGGCTGCCGCCACACTGCCGAGTGATGACATCAGCATCCTGGTGCTGAAGCTGAGTTGGTCGTCATCGGGCGTTTGCCGCTGCGGGTTCTGCACCGCTGTGCCGATCTTGAGCAGGTAGTCCTGCTCGTCGCGGCCGAGATCCAGTGCGCGGGCGATGGAGAGTAGGACCTGCGGGGACGCGTGGGCGGTCTGTGACTGTTCAAGCCGGGTGTAGTAGGTCTGGCTCACACCAGCCAGCGCGGCCACTTCTTCGCGGCGCAGTCCAGGAACGCGGCGGGAGTTGCTGGTGCGCAGCCCCATCTGCTCCGGTCGGACACGCTCGCGCATTTGGCGCAGATAGCTACCGAGGTCCGTGTTCATGATCTGTTCCACCCTTCTCATTATGAAGTGCCGAACGGCATCGGCAATATCGCCTTGGACCGCGGTGACCTACGCCACAACGGCCGGGAGGGCGGTGCGGACCGCTCTCCCGGCCGTGGCTGCCGCCACATCGGCTCTACGCGGTCACTGCGGACTGCTGAACTTGCTGCGCAGCACCAGCCACAGGAGCAGGCCGACGGCGAGCTGCGAGACACCGGCCACGCCGATGGCCACGTGGATGCCGGTGAGCTCCTTGGCGGTGGTCGCGGTGCCCTGCCCGACGACGGTGGCGAACGCCGCGCTCACCAGCGGAATGCCGATCGCGATACCGACCTGCTGGCTCTGTGTGGCCATCCCGGTCGCCATGCCCTGTTCGTCGGCATCGACGGACGAGGTGGCGATGACCATGAAGCACAGGGCCGCCATCATGGAGAAGAACGCGTTCACGAATTGGGTGATGATCAGCGGGATCAGCCAGCGTGAGTCCGCGGTCGCCCACAGCGCGGGCAGCATGAACGCGCCCTGGAGGGCCAGGGAGACGCCGAGCATCGTGCGCGGCGAGACGCGCTGGAGGAGGCGCGGACCGACGACGCCGGCGATGATCTGGCCCATTCCGATCCCGAGCAGCACCAGGCCGGCAACCAGGGACGACAGGCCGAGCACGTTCTGGACGTACAGACCGGTGAAGAAGATCAGTGCGGTCTCGCCGCCGAAGATGAACAGGGCGGCTACGTTGCCGAAGGCGATGTCGGGCTTCCTCAGGACCTTCACCGGGACCAGGGCATCGACGGTACGGCTCTCCACGGTCCAGAAGACGCTGAGCAGGACGGCGGCGGCGATCAGCGCGACGCCGGCCGTCAGGTCCAAGCCCTGCTCGCCGACGCGGGTGACGCCGTAGATCCCGGCGAACAGGCCCAGGGTGATCAGCAGCGCGCCCGGCAGGTCGATGCGGCTGCGCTGCGCAGCCCGGCTCTCGTCGACGACGAGCGGCACGACGGCGATCGCCGCGATGGCCACGGGGATGTTGATGAAGAAGGCCCAGCGCCAGGAGAGCACATCCGTGAGGACACCGCCGAGGATCGCGCCGACGCTGAAACCGGAGCTCATCATCACGCTGTTGAGGCCGAGCGCCCGGGTCCGCAGAGAGGGCTCGGCGAAGGCCGTGGTGAGCAGGGCGAGCGCCGCGGGCGTGACAGCCGCAGTGGCCAGACCCTGGAGTGTACGGGCGACCAGCAGCATCGCGGCCGAGTCGGCGATGCCTCCGACGAGAGAGGAAACGGCCAGGACGACCATTCCCGCGGTGAAGATGCGCCGGCGCCCCACGTAGTCGCCGACGCGGCCGAAGACGAGGGTGCATCCGGCGGCGCACAGGGCGAACGTCGTGGTGATCCACTGCAGGCTCCCCGTCGAGAACCCGAGGGACACGCCGACCTCGGGCAGCGCGACGTTGAGCACGGAGAAGTCTGCGGCCATCATGAACTGCGAAGCCAGGAGCACCATCAGGGCGGCGACTTGGCGTCCGGTCATGCGGACACCGGTCGGCGGCGCGGATGCGGCGGTCGTGGAGGTATCGGCGGTTGTCATGCCCCCAGCCTCGGCCGTCCGCCCCGCCCCAGCCAGATCCCTTTTGACAGCACTCCTGCGGAGACTGTCACTGGCAGTGCCACCTTCGTCCGCGGGCCGTGGCCGTCACCAAGAGCAGCCGCCGCTCAAGGCGAGGGATGCTCCTATAGACGTCAAGCCGCAGGAGCAAGGTCGGTTTGAGTGATTCGTCCTGTTGGTGTGGTGGTCAGAGCCCGGTAGACCTCACGGGCGACGAATCGCTTGAGGCAGCGCGTGATGTCCTTCTTCGACAGTCCTTCCTTGGTGCGGCGTTCGACGTAGGCGCGGGTGCGCTCGTCGTAGCGCATGCGGACCAGCACGATGGTGTGAAGGGCGTTGTTCGCGGCTCGGTCTCCGCCGCGATTGAGGCGGTGGCGGTGAGTGCGGCCGGACGACGCGGGGATCGGGGCGACTCCGGTCAGGTGCGCGAACGCACCCTCGGACCGCATCCGTTCGGGGTTGTCCCCGGCCGAGGCCAGAAGCTGGCCGGCAGTCTCGGGGCCGACGCCGAACAGCGCGAGCAGTTCCGGGGCGGCCTGCTTGACCAAAGGCGCGATTTCCGCGTCGAGCCCGGCGATCTCGTCGTGCATCACCTGGTGACGGCGGGCCAGGCGCCGCAGAGACGCCTTCGTCGCGGCCAGCGGCCTCGACAGGTCTTCACCCGACCGCAGCCGGGCGAGCGTGCGTATCAGTACGGCCCGGTCCAGCCCCGCGACCTGCTCACGCAGCAGCGCCGGAGCGGACACCAGCAGGCCGCGGATCTGGTTCATCGCCTGGGTGCGGGCCTTGACCGCACTGCGGCGGACGATCCGCAGCACCCTCACGGCCTCGACCACGCCGTCCCTGCTCTTCGGGATGCCGGTGGCCCGGCCGGATGCCACAGCCATCGCGGCGGCGTAGGCGTCGATCGGATCGGACTTGCCCTTCATCCGGCGTGTCTTGCGGTCCGGGCGGTCCACGTCGACGACCGTGACCCCGGCCGCGGTCAGTACACGGGCGAGTTCGGCTCCGTAGGCACCTGTGCCTTCCACCCCGACCGCGACCGGCGTGCCGTGCGAGCGCATCCAGTCCAGCAGGTCCCGGTAGCCGCGGACCGTGGCCGGGAACTCCTGGTCGGCCAGGTGCCGGCCCATCCGGTCGATCACAGCCGCGTGGTGGGTCAGACCGTGGGTGTCGACACCGCCGGTGATCTCCCGGGCATCGTGCGTCATGCTGGTCATGTCCGTCCTTGCTGCTTGTCCGAGCCGAGGGCGGCACGCGCCGGTCGGGCGGGTGGACAAGACAGTGACGGGGCCTCTGGCCAGGCTCCTATGAGGTCACAGCCGCTCGTCCGGCCGCGTGCGTGATGACGCCGCTGGTGGGCCGACAAATCCCAGACAGGACAGTCTGAACGTCAGTCAGTCCAAGGGTCAGACTGAGGTTCCCCCGGTGCGCGGGAGGTGCTGATCAGCTGGTCAGGGCGGGTTGACGTGGTTTCAGGTTCGTTCGTTCGGCCGTTGCCTGGTCGGCGTAGTGCTTTTCCTCGAACTCGATGGGGCTGAGGTAGCCGAGCCGTTTCTGGATGCGGCGGGAGTTGTAGAAGCCGTCGATGTACTCGAAGAGTGCGAGGTTCGCTTCGGCCCGGGTGGCGAAGGTGCGGCCGCGGATGCACTCGGTCTTGATCAGCATCCACAGGTTCTCCGCGAGGGCATTGTCGAACGAGTCGCCGACCGAGCCCATGGATGCCTGGATCCCGGCCCTGACCAGGCGTGTTGTGAGCTTTACGGAGGTGTATTGGCAGCCGTGGTCCGCATGGTGAATGAGCTCGCCGGGGGTGGCTTCGCGGCTGGCCAGGGCGTACTCCAGTGTGGTCAGGACCAGGTCCGCGTCCGCGCGGGCGGAGGTTTCCCAGGCCACGACCCGGCGGGAGAACGCGTCGCGGATCGCGGAGAGCCACAGCGGGCCCTCCAGCGTCGTGATCATGGTCAGGTCGGTGACCCACAGCCGGTTCGGCCCGCTCGCGGTGAACTCGCGTCGCACCAGGTCAGGGGCGAGATCGGCGTCTGGGTCACGTCGGGTGAAGCCCTTGCTCCGGCGAGGGCTGATCCCAGCCAGGCCTGCCTGCCGCATGAGCCGTTCGACCCGTTTGCGGCCGACGCGAGTGCCCTCGCGTCTGAGGACGGCGTGCACGCGGAGTGAGCCGTAGACCCCGCCGGACTCGTCGTGGACCTGACGGATCATGCTGGTCAGCTCGGCGTCCCGGCGGTGCCGTTCGCACGGCTCGGTCTCGGCCTGGCGCCAACGGTAGTAGGTGGTGGAGGGGATGTTCAGTTCCCGGTAGTACGGGCTCGACCCCCAGGTGCGGGTGCTCATCGAGGAGCGCGGTCACCTGGGCCGGGTCGGGTCGAGCTGGGCCGCGAAAAAAGCCGAGGCCGTCCGCAGGACCTCGTTCGCCCGCTTGAGCTGGACATTCTCCTTGCGTAGCGCCGCGAGCTCGGCGCGTTCGTCGGTGGTCAGCCGGTCGTCACGCTCGCCGGCGTCGGCCTCGGCCTGGCGGATCCAGCCGCGCAGGGCCTCCGGATGCACGCCGAGGTCGACAGCCAGTTTCTTGATCTGCGGCTTCGGATCGGCGGTGCGATACATCCGTACCGCGCGCTCACGCAACTCGAGCGCGTATTTCCTGGGGGCAGCCATGGTCGATGTTCCTCTCATGAGTCCCATCTGACCCTCTGTCACGACACCCCGCATCTCGGGGGAACCTCAGTGCGAAAGGGATACGCCCGAATGGCGATGAGCTACAAGGTCCGCTTCTGGGACATTCGCGAGCGGCCAAAGCGCCGCAAGCCATTCGAGGTGCGATGGACGGTGAACGGCCGCGAGCGGTCGGAGTCCTTCATCACCAAGGGGCTGGCTGAGAGCCGGCGCGCGAAGCTCATGACGGCTGCCCGAGATGGCGAGGCGTTCGATGAGCAAACAGGGCTGCCGGCGTCTGAGATGCGAGCCATCAGGCAACGGACGACCTGGTATGACATCGCCCATGCCTATATCGATGAGCGCTGGGACCGGACACCAGGTACTACCCGCCGCACCTTGGCTGACGCGCTGGCTACCATCACGCCCGCATTGGTGCGGCCAGGAGTCGCCTATCCCGAACCAAGAGTTCTCCGGCGCGCGTTGTATTCGTGGGCGTTCAACAAGAAGGCATGGGTGGGTGAGCCGCCGGACGAGTGGAAGCATGCCCTGGATTGGATAAAGCGGCATTCCCTCCCTGTCAGTGAGCTGCTGGAACCGGACACGGTGCGACGGGCGTTGGAGGCCCTCAGTCGCAAGATCGACGGCAAGCCCGCCGCAGCGAAGACTGCCGTGCGCAAGCGATCGGCCTTCAGCGAGGTCCTCGGAACCGCCGTCGATAAGGGGCATTTCACAGAGAATCCGCTCGCCAGGGTCAAGTGGAAGCCCCCGGCAGTCAGCGAAGAAGTCGATCCGGCGTGCGTGCCCAACCCGACGCAGGTGGCTCGGCTCCTGTCCGCGGTGGGTGGGCAGAAAGGGCGTGGCCCCCACCTGGAGGCGTTCTTCGGTTGTATGTACTACGCGGCGATGCGGCCGGCGGAGGTCATCCACCTTCAGCTCTCCCAATGCCACCTGCCGACGTCAGGTTGGGGCATGCTCAACCTGTCGGGCGGGGTTGTCGCGGCGGGCAAGGGGTGGGCGGATGACGGGTCGGTCCACGAGGTGCACTCACTGAAGCGGCGAGCTCTCAAGGCCACACGACCTGTGCCGATACCGCCGTCGTTCGTGAGCACGCTGCGTGAACACATCGACCGCTTCGGCGTGGCGCCAGACGGCCGCCTCTTCCGTAACGCAGCTGGGAACTATGTCGAGGCAGCGGCCTACGGAATCACGTGGGCGCGGGCGCGTAGGAAGGCCCTGGCAGACCATGAGCAGTCATCGTTGCTCGCCAAGAGACCCTATGACCTGCGCCATGCTGGCATCTCGTTCTGGCTGTACCCCGGCGTGGATCCGGCTGAATGCGCCCGTCGGGCCGGCCAGAGCATCCAAATGCTTTTCCAGTACTACGCCAAGTTCTTGGACGGCCTGCAGGAGCATTCCAACAGCCTCATCGAGGAATCGATGCAGGAGTGGAATCGACGCAGCGCGGAGGTTGCGGACTGATCCCGAATCTGGCCCGTGTATGGCCCGGGACAGCTGGTCAGGGGTGGGATACGGGTGGGAGGAACTGGGAGGAGCAGTACATTTCCAGCGCTGCCGTGGACGGTGCGCTCTAGGGATCGAAGAAGGCGCCTGCCGGGCAAAAGCCCAGGTCAGGCGCCTTCTTTTGTGGGCTTAGAAGAAGCCCAGCTTCTTCGGTGAGTAGGACACGAGGAGATTCTTCGTCTGCTGGTAGTGCTCCAGCATCATCTTGTGGGTCTCGCGGCCTATGCCCGACTGCTTGTAGCCGCCGAAGGCGGCGTGGGCCGGGTAGGCGTGGTAGCAGTTCGTCCAGACGCGGCCCGCCTGGATCGCGCGGCCCGCGCGGTACGCGGTGTTGATGTCGCGGGTCCAGACGCCGGCGCCGAGGCCGTACGCCGTGTCGTTGGCGATCCGGACGGCGTCGTCGAAGTCCTGGAAGGACGTCACCGATACGACCGGGCCGAAGATCTCCTCCTGGAAGATCCGCATCCGGTTGTCGCCCTCGAAGATGGTCGGCTCGACGTAGAAGCCGCCCGCCAGATCGCCGCCGTGCTCGATCCGCCCGCCACCGGTGAGGATCTTCGCGCCTTCCTGCCGGCCGATCTCCACGTACGAGAGGACCTTGCGCAGCTGCTCCTCGGAGGCCTGCGCGCCGATCATCGTTTCCGTGTCCAACGGGTGCCCCGGCACGATCAGTTCGGTGCGGGCCACGGCCGCGTCGAGGAAGTCCCCGTACCGGCCGCGCTCGATCAGCGCGCGGGAGGGGCTCGTGCACACCTCGCCCTGGTTCAGGGCGAACATGCTGAACCCCTCAAGGGCCTTGTCGCGCAGGTCGTCGTCGGTGGACCAGATGTCGTCGAAGAAGAGGTTGGGGCTCTTGCCGCCGAGTTCGAGGGTGACCGGCTTGAGGTGCTCCGCCGCGTACTGCATGATCAGCCGTCCCGTGGACGTCTCCCCGGTGAACGCGATCTTCGCCACGCGCGGGCTGGACGCCAGGGGCTTGCCCGCCTCCTCGCCGAAGCCGTTGACGATGTTCACCACGCCCGGTGGCAGCAGGTCGGCCACGAGGCTCAGCCAGTAGTGCACCGAGGCCGGGGTCTGCTCGGCCGGCTTCAGCACCACCGTGTTCCCCGCCGCCAGCGCCGGAGCCAGCTTCCACACCGCCATCAGGATCGGGAAGTTCCACGGGATGATCTGCCCGACCACGCCCAGCGGCTCGTGGAAGTGGTAGGCCACGGTGTCGTCGTCGAGCTGGCTGAGCGCGCCCTCCTGGGCGCGCAGCGCGCCCGCGAAATAGCGGAACTGGTCGATGGCCAGCGGCATGTCGGCGGCGAGGGTCTCGCGGATCGGCTTGCCGTTCTCCCAGGTCTCCGCGACCGCCAGGGCCTCCAGGTTCTGCTCCATCCTGTCCGCGATGCGCAGCAGAACGCTCGAGCGCTCGGTGACGGAGGTACGCCCCCAGGCGGGCGCGGCCGCGTGCGCCGCGTCGAGGGCCCGCTCCACGTCCTCGGCCGTGCCGCGCGCCACCTCGGTGAACGGCCGGCCGTTGACGGGGGAGGGGTTGGCGAAGTACCCGCCGAGGGCGGGCTCGACGTACTCGCCGCCGATGAAGTGGCCGTAGCGGGACGCGTACGACATGAGCGCGCCTTCGGTACCGGGCGCAGCGTAACGGGCCATGGTGTCCTCCCCTTGCCGGGCGCCGGCCGCCGTCGGACAGCGCTCGGGAGGAGGCTAGGAGCGGGCAGGTTGCGGATACGTTGCACGGCTCGGCCGCGCCGACTCCCGCCGGGCGGGGGGTGGTTCGGCGCCGGGTGCGGGTGCGGGTGCGGGTGCGGTGGCGGGGCCGGGTCCCCCGGTGCCGAGTTCGCTGTCGAGGGACCGTACGCGGGCCAGCGCCGCCGGGCGTCCCTCCGGCGGCAGCGTCGCGGCCAGCGCCCGCCACGCCGCCGGATCGTCCGCGCCCCACGGGGCGCACACCCAGTCCGTCAGCAGCCCCGTGTCCGCCCGGGCGATCACGGCGGCCCGGGCCTGGTCCTCGATCCGGCGCCGCAGCCGGACGATGCCCGGTGCGGTCGAGCCGGGGAGCAGCGGGCCCGCGTAGTGGTGGAGCGCCGCCGACACGGCGCCGGCCGCCAGGTGGCGGGTCACCACGGTGAAGTCCGCCTCCAGCGGCGCCGCCGTGCGGTAGGGCCGCGAGAGCGGGGCTCGGGCCCCCAACAGCCCGCGCAGCCTTGACATTTCGGCGCGCAGGGTCACCGGTGACACCGACTCGTCCTCGTACAGCGCGATCGCCAGCTCCTCGCCCGACAGCCCCTCGGGGTGGTGCGCGAGGAGCGCCATGATCTCGCTGTGCCGCCGGCCCAGCCGGATCCTCGCGCCGTCACCGCCGACCAGCAGTGCCTCGTCCCGGCCGAGGGCGCCGAAGGTGTCCCCGGCTGTCTGCGGGAACGGGTCCAGCAGCGCCAGCTGGGCCTCAGCGGCCCGGGCCACCGCCTGCACGAAGGCGAGGGAGTGCGGATGGGCCAGGCCGTCGCCGCCGGTGATGTCCACCGCGCCGAGCAGCCGGCCGGTACGGGGGTCGCGCACCGGGGCCGCCGCACACGTCCAGGGGTGGACCTGACGGCTGAAGTGCTCGGCCCCGAAGACCTGGACCGGCTCCCCGACGGCGACCGCCGTACCCGGTGCGTTGGTCCCCATCGCGGTCTCGGCCCAGCGCGCGCCCGGCACGAAGCCGAGCCCCTCCGCCCGGCGCAGCGTGGCCGCCTCGCCCTCCACCCACAGCAGGCTGCCCCGGGCGTCGCACACGGCCAGCAGATGGGCCCCGTGCGCCGCGAAGGCCCCCACGAGGTCCCGGAACACCGGCATCACCCGGGCCAGCGGGTGCTGCGCACGGTACGACCGCAGCTCCGCCTCCGCCAGCTCCACCCGGGGGGTGCACTCAGGGCCGACCCTGGCCCGGTTGCACCGCCGCCAGGAATTCGCGATCACCGCCCGGACCGGAGCCTCGACCAGCCCGTCCTGCGTGAACGCGGTGTGCGCCCGCCGCAGCACGCGCGTGCGCTCGGCGGGATCGGCCCCGCCCGGCAGCGCCACCGACGGATCGTCCATGTCACCCTCCCGTGGTGCCGCGGTCCCCGGAGCGCCCCCATCGTCGTCCCGACTCCGGCCCGCGACAAGCAGCAGGTCGGCCAGGCCGTGCCGAAACGCCGCCAGGCCCTGCCGGGCGGCCCGGGCCGGAGGCCCCGGCCGGGGCGGCCGGGCCCGTGGCGGCCCCGGCCGGGAGGCGTACGGCGTCTTCGTCCGGAGCGGGGCGGGAACGCGGCGGCGCGGTGGTGCGTTGAGGGGGTAGTGGTCGACGACAGCTGGAGGTGTCCGCAGATGTCCAAGCGCGGCAAGGTCGCGGTTGCCGGAGTCGCGGCAGCCATCGTGTTGTTCTGGACGGTCGGGTTCTGGGCAGGGCTGCTGGTCCTGATCGGGGTGCCGGCGGCCGCCTATCTGCTGCTGGACTCCTCCCAGCGGCGTCGTCTGCGGGGTATGTCCAGAAAGCAGCTCGGCCGCTGAGCGGGCGCGGTCAGTAGTAGTCGCGCATCAGGGTCGTCGCCCACTCCGGCTGGCGCACATCTCCGCGCGGGCCGAATTCGGCCAGGTACGGCTTCAGGTCGAGCACCGGGGTGCCGTCCACCGCGTCCAGGCCCTCCACGTGAACGTCCAGGCCGTCCACCTTCAGGATCCGGCAGCGGGAGACACCCAGCCGGTTCGGCCTGTTCTTGCCGCGCTGCGCGAAGATGCCGACCAGCGGCCAGTCCGGGTTGCCCCGGGGGTGCCGCGCGCCCGTCTCGACCTTCTCCACCGGGACGCGGTCGAAGTGGTAGACGACCTCGAGGTGCGAGAACTCCGCCAGCCCGTACAGGGCCTCCGGGCCGAACCGCCCGGCGTCCAGGCGGATCACGGCCGTCTCCCGCCCCCAGTCGTCGTCGACGACCTCCGCGCGGCCGCCCACCACCACGGCCACCGGCTCCGACTCCACCAGCACAGCGTCTCCCTCGGGTTCAGACCGGGCGTACGGCGATGCGGTCCAGCGCCGCCAGCAGCTCCGGCAGTTTCGGCAGAGCGAGATCGGGATCTCCGTCGCGGGGGACCGCGAGCACCTCGCCCGCCTCCTCGTCCAGCAGTACGAAGGCCGCGTCGTCGGTCCGGGCCACCAGCGACCACCCGGGCCCGTCCACGCGCAGGGTCCGCGCCCCCTCGCCCGCGAACGAGGACCGCACCCGCCCGGGCGGCGGCGGGCTCTGCGTGTACTCCACGGCCTCCTCGAGCGCCCGCGCGAGCCCGGGGTGCGCCGCGGCCGCCGCCCCACCGTCCGTCGCGACGCGCTCGCGCCAGTCGGACCACTCCCGAGCGATCTGGTCCGCGCCCATGCGCCGCTGCACCGGACCCCACGCCTCGGCGGACGGCGGCGCCAGCGGCACCCGCCCGGTGCCGTCGGCGCCCTGCTCCGGATCGTGCGGATCCGGGATCCCCGGCGTCGCCACCGACAGGTCCAGCGGCCAGCCCGCCAGCGAGACCACGATCGTCCGCTCGTCCGGCGACAGGTCGTACTCCATGCCGCAGTCCCAGGAGGCGATCGCCATGGCCACGAGCGAGACGTCGTCCACGACGACGGTCCAGCGCGCACCCTCCTCGTCCTGGCCGAGCACCAGCCCGTACCCCCGCGCCACCGGCTTCACGCCCAGCAGCGCGCAGGCCTCCGGGAAATCGTCGCCCAGGATGCTCGGGAACTGCGCAGGGGTCAGCAGCACGGCGGTCAGCACATAGAGCGAACCGCCCTCCTCCTCGTCGGACACGTGGCCTCCCGGTCGCTCTCTCGTCGGCGCACCCTAACCAGCGGGTAACCCCCGCGTCGAGAGCCTGCGGGCGACGATTTCCAAGCCCGCCACCTGCACGTAGAGTTGGGTCCCCGCCACAGAAAGGGACACTCGGTGCAGCGTTACGACCGGCTGAGGGAGATCCTCCGTCTCGACCCCGACAAGGACTTCCTCACCATCTACCGGCTCACCGCCACCTACGAGTTCCCCTGGGACTTCACCCGCGCGCTGGAGCTCGCGCTCTTCCGCACCTACGCCGTGCCCGGCATCGGCCGCCTGCTGGCCGAGACCGCCGAGTTCACCGACCGCCCGCAGAAACGCTACGACGACACCGCGCTGCTCCTCGACGCCGTCGTGGAGCACGGATTCGAGAGCGAGACGGCGCGCACCGCGATCCGCCGCGTCAACCAGATGCACCGCGTCTACGACATCGCCAACGAGGACATGCGCTACGTCCTGTGTACTTTCGTGGTGATTCCGGCGCGCTGGCTGGACGCGTACGGCTGGCGCCCGATGACCCACCACGAGCGCCGGGCCAGCGCGAACTACTACGCCGAACTCGGCCGACACATGGGCATCACGGACATCCCGGGCTCCTACGAGGAGTTCGAGGAGACCCTGAACGCCTACGAGGAGGCACACTTCGGCTGGGACGAGGGCGGCCGCAAGGTCGCCGACTCCACCATCGGCCTGATGGCCTCCTGGTACCCGGCGCCGCTCGCCCCCGCGGTGCGCGCGCTCAGCCTCTCCCTCCTCGACGAGCCGCTGCTGTCCGCCTTCCGCTACGAGAGCCCCCGCCCCCAGGTCAAGGCGCTGTTCCGGGGCGCCCTGAAGCTGCGCGGCCGCGCCGTCCGGCTGCTGCCGCCGCGCAAGGCCCCGCACTACGCCCGCCAGAACCCGGAGATCAAGGGGTACCCCCACGGCTACGACGTGGGCGAGCTCGGCACGTTTCCCGTGCCCGGCTCGGGGGGATGCCCCGTCCCTCATCCCCGCCGGCCGGCCGGAGCCGAGGCCCAGCCTCCGGCGTGATCCGGGGCACCTGCCCGGACCCCGGGCGAGGTGCCGACGTAAGAACGTGTGTGAGGGGTGTGCGGGTCAGGCACGGCGCACCGCGAGCGCCAGGAAGCGGGCGTCCTCGTCGGCGTACGAGGTCATGTCCCAGCCCGAACCGGCCAGCAGCGGGCCGAGGTTGTGCTCGGCCCGCTGGTCGTCCGGCGTCAGCTCGCGTCCCTGCCGCGCGGCGAGGGCCGCTCGCCCGATCGGGTGAAACAGGGCGAGCCCGCCGCCGGGGCGCACGACGCGGGCGAGCTCCCGCAGGTTCGCCTCCGGGTCGGGAAGGTGCGCGATCAGCCCGGCGGCGAAGACGGCGTCGAGCACCCCGTCACGCAGCGGCAGCCGGGCCACGTCCGCGAGCAGCAGCGTGCCCTGCGCACCCCGCCCGGCCTGCCGCGCGGCGGCCAGCATCTGCGGGGTGAGGTCCGCGCCGAGCACCGTGCCGGCCGGGCCGACGGCGGCGCGCAGCGCCGGCAGCGCACGCCCGGTTCCGCAGCCCGCGTCGAGCACGCGGTCCCCGGGGCGCAGGCCGAACTCGGCCACGGCGGTCGTGAACGCGGGCCCGTCATCCGGGAACTTCCGGTCCCAGTCGGCGGCGCGTGCCCCGAAGAACTCCTGCACGTGCGTGTGGTCTTCGCTCATGTGGACATGATCCCCCACGGGCTCGTGCCCGGGGTGTCAGCGGTGCGAGCTGCGTGTGCAGTGCATCCGGTGCGTGCGGTGCGTGCGGTGCGTGCGCAAGGTGGCACGTGGCGTGATCGAAGACGAACGTAGCTCTGTCATATTCCAGCAGTTCCAGCTGCTTTCGAAATGCGCCCCTTGTTCGTGCCCTCACCCGGACTAGCGTCCCGGGGCCATGGGACACCTCGACCACGCGGCCTATGGCTGGCTGACACCCGTACTGTCATATGTGATGGCGTCCATCGGCGCCGCCCTCGGGCTGCGCTGTACCGTCCGCGCACTCGCCGCGACGACCGGATCCTCCCGCCGCAACTGGCTCCTCACCGCGGCCTCCGCCATCGGCACCGGCATCTGGACGATGCACTTCGTCGCGATGCTCGGCTTCAACGTCACCGGCACCGAGATCCACTACAACGTGCCGCTGACCATCCTCAGCCTGCTCGTCGCCATGGTCGTCGTCGGCGCCGGCGTCTTCGCCGTCGGCTACGGCAGGGACCGCGGCCGCGCCCTGGTCCTCGGCGGGCTCACCACCGGCCTCGGCGTCGCCAGCATGCACTACCTCGGCATGGCCGCCCTGCGCCTGCACGGCAGCATCTCGTACGACCCGCTCACGGTCGGGCTCTCGGTCGCCATCGCCGTCGTCGCGGCCACCGCCGCGCTGTGGGCCGCGCTCAACATCAAGGCGCCGGCCGCCGTGGCCGTCGCCTCGCTCGTCATGGGCGCCGCCGTCAGCAGCATGCACTACACCGGGATGATGGCGGTCGCCGTCCGCGTCGTCCCCTCGGACCAGGCCCTGCCGGGCGCCACCGCGATGCAGTTCATCTTCCCGCTCGCCGTCGGGCTCGGCTCGTACCTCTTCATCACCTCCGCGTTCGTCGCGCTCTCCCCGACCGCGGACGAGCGTGCCGCCTCGGCCTCGGCCTCGGCCTCCGCCGCCCGGCCCGCTGAACCGCTGACCTCGGCCTGATCGGCCCGCCGGCCCGGCCCGGCTCCCTACCGGCCGACTCCCCACCCGGCCGACTCCCCGACTCGACCCCGCTGGACCGCACCCCGAACGAGGAGCCCATGCGCACACCCCGCAGACCACCGGAAGCAGCGGCGCCGCAGCTGCCCGCGCCCCCGGCGCGCGGCCGCCGGGCCCATGCCGGACCGCCCGCCGAGGAACCGGCGGCGCGGCAGGACCGGCAGACCGGTCGTCCCGGCCCGGGCGCTGCGGCCGACGGCGGGTCCCGCCGGCTGCGGCTGCGCCCCGCCACCGTCCGCGCGAAGATCGTGTCGCTCCTGATGGTCCCCGTCGTCTCACTGCTCGCCCTCTGGGGCTTCGCGACCGTCAGCACCGCCCAGGACATCGCCCGGCTCACCCGGGTCCAGCGGGTCGACGAGCAGATACGCACCCCCGTCGCGGCCGCCGTCACCGAGCTCCAGGCCGAGCGGCGCGCTGCCGTCCGCTACCTGGCCGACCCCGCCGCCGACCAGGGCGCCGCCCTGGAACAGCAGTCGCGGCGCACCGACGCCGCGGTCGCGCGGCTGCGGCTCGGCGACCGGCACACGGTGGCCGAGTCCGGCGACTACCGCACCGAAGTCGTCGTCCGGGTCGGGGCCTTCGTGGCCGCGGCGGAGGGACTCGGCTCCACCCGCAAGGACGTCGCGGACCGCCGTGCGACCCCGGACGCGGCGTACGAGACGTACACCCGCGTGGTCGACAGCGCCCTCTCCGTCGACGGCTCCCTCTCCGGCGGCCGGAATGCCGAACTCGGCCCCGATGCCCGCGTCCTGCTCGAATTCGCCCGCGCCGGGGAACTCCTGTCCCGTGAGGACGCACTGATCGCCGCGCCCGGCCCGCGCACCGCCGAAACGCTTCGGCGTCTCACCGGCGTCATCGAGACCCGCCGCGCCCTCACCGCGAGCTCCGCCGACGACCTGCCCGCCGCCCAGCAGGCCGCCTGGCAGTCGGTGACCAAGAGCGCCGCCCACGCCGAGCTGACCGCCGCCGAGGACCGGCTGGTCGCCGCGGGGCCGGCCACGGGCGCGACCACCGGGTCGGCCAAGGACGCGGCCACTGCGTCGGCCAAGGACGCGGCCACCGGCTCGGCCAAGGACGCGGCCCGCGGTGTGCCGGCCGGCTGGGACGCCGCGTACACGAGCATCAGCACTTCCATGCGCGAGATCGGGACCGCCGCGCACGCCGCAGCCGCCGACCGCACCGACCCCCTCGCCCAGGCCGGGCTCAGCCCCGCCGGAGCCGCCGTACTGCTGGGCCTCGCCGCCGTCGCCGCCTCCCTCGTCATCTCCGTGCGCATCGGCCGCGCCCTCGTCGTGGAACTCGTCTCGCTGCGCAACACCGCCCTGGAGATCGCCCACCGCAAGCTCCCGCACGCCATGGACCGGCTGCGGGCCGGCCAGGACCTCGACGTCGACGCCGAGGCCCCGCCCGGGCCGCCCGCCGACGACGAGATCACCCAGGTCGGCGAGGCGCTGGCCACCGTCCACCGGGCGGCCCTCAGCGCAGCCGTCGAGCGGGCGGAGCTCGCCAGCGGGGTGAGCGGCGTCTTCGTCAACCTCGCCCGCCGCAGCCAGGTCCTGGTGCACAAGCAGCTCACCCTGCTCGACTCGATGGAGCGGCGCGCCGACGACCCCGGCGAACTCGGCGACCTGTTCCGCCTCGACCACCTCACGACGCGGATGCGCCGGCACGCCGAGAGCCTGATCATCCTGTCGGGCGCCGCTCCCGGCCGCGCCTGGCGCATGCCGGTCCCGCTGACGAACGTCGTACGGGCCGCCGTCTCCGAGATCGAGGACTACCCGCGCGTCGAGGTCCGCCAGCTGGCGGAGGCCGCCGTGATAGGCGGCGCCGTAGCCGACCTCACGCACCTGCTCGCCGAACTCATCGAGAACGCCACCCAGTTCTCCCCGCCCCACACCAAGGTCCGCGTCAGCGGGGAGCCCGTCGGCGCCGGATACGTCCTGGAGGTCGAGGACCGAGGGCTCGGCATGGGCCGCGAGACCCTCCACGAGGCCAACCGGCGCATCGAACAGTCCGAAGCCCTCGACCTGTTCGACAGCGACCGGCTCGGGCTGTTCGTGGTCAGCCGGCTCTCGGCCCGGCACGGTGTGCGGGTGCACCTGCGCACCTCACCGTACGGGGGCACCACCGCCGTGGTGCTCCTGCCGAACTCCCTGCTCCAGGGCGCGATCGAGACGGGCTCCGCGCCGGCGGCGGCCCCGGACCGGGACCCGCTCGCCGAGGCCCCGGAGGGACGGGGAGAGCCGGCACCGCAGCCGCCCGCGATGACCGTCGTACGGGACGACGCCCGCCGCCCGGCGGTACGGGAGGACGGTCGCGGCATCCCGAGCCCGGACCGCAGCCCCATACGGGAGGAGCCGCGCCCGGCCCCGGTGGCCTCGCTGCGGCCGCGGGGTCCCGGGGGCGCGGCCGCCCGTACGCAGGCCGCACCGGCTCCGGCGGCGGCGCAGGATCCGGCACCGGCACCGGCACCGGCACCTGCGCCTGCCCCGCGGCTCGCCGCAGGCTCAGCCTCCGTGCCCGAGGCCTCGGTCACCGAACTGCCGCGCCGCGTACGCCAGGCCAGCCTGGTCCCGCAGCTGCGCGAGACCCCCGCCCCGAAGGCCCCGGCCGGGGCGCGCCCGGCCGAGGAGCCGCCGGGGCGCAGCCCGGAGCAGGCCCGGGACCGGATGGCGGCCTACCGGGCCGGCTGGGTCCGCGGGGCCCAGGAGAACTCCGCCCACGCAGGCAGAGAAGGAGAAGTGTGATGATCGAGCACCAGAGATTCGATCTCGACGGCGTCCGCAGGTCCGGCGAACTGGACTGGCTGCTGGACGACCTGGTGGTCCGGGTCCGCGAGGTCCGGCATGCCGTGGTCCTGTCCAATGACGGCCTGGCGGTGGGCGCGTCCAGCGCGCTCAGCCGGGAGGACGCGGAGCACCTGGCCGCCGTGGCCTCCGGATTCCACAGTCTGGCGAAGGGCGCGGGCCGGCATTTCCACGTCGGGGGCGTACGCCAGACGATGGTGGAGATGGACGAGGGGTTCCTGTTCGTCGCGGCAGCAGGGGACGGCTCCTGCCTTGCCGTCCTCAGCGCGGCGAGCGCCGACATCGGGCTGATCGCCTACGAGATGGCCCGGCTCGTGAAGCGGGTCGGGGAGCACCTGTACACCCCGCCCCGGTTCGCGGCGCGGCCGCCGGCCGCAGGCTGAGAGCGGCGGTCCGGTACATGAACGGCCAGTGGTACGACGCCGACGCGGGCCCGCTCGTCCGTCCGTACGCCATGACCGGCGGGCGTACGAAGCCGGGTCCGCACGGGGTCCGGTTCGACTTGATCGCGCTGGTCGTCATGGACAACGAGGGCGCTGCGGGCAGGGACGCGGCGGCCGAGTCGCTGCTGGGCCCCGAACACCGGGCACTGCTCGGGCTCTGCCGGTCCGAGACCCAGTCGGTGGCGGAACTCGCCGCGGACGCGGACCTGCCCGTGGGCGTGGTGCGGGTGCTGCTCGGGGACCTGCTGGAGGGCGGGCACGTCAAGGTCAGTCGGCCGGTGCCGCCCGCCCTGCTGCCGGACGAGCGGATTCTGCGTGAAGTCATCGAGGGATTGCGAGCGCTGTGATGGGACAACACCACGACGGACCCGGCGGACCGGCCCCGGTGCCCGAACCGGACCTGGATCCGGAGGCCGACGCGGAACTGGCCGCGCTCGCGCTGAAGATACTCGTGGCGGGCGGGTTCGGGGTCGGCAAGACCACGCTGGTCGGCGCGGTCAGCGAGATCAGGCCGCTGCGGACGGAGGAACTGCTCAGCGAGGCGGGCGAACTGGTCGACGACACGGGCGGGGTCGCCCAGAAGACGACCACGACCGTGGCCATGGACTTCGGGCGGATCACCATCCGCTCCGGGTTGTCGCTCTACCTGTTCGGGACGCCGGGGCAGGACCGGTTCTGGTTCCTGTGGGACGAGTTGTCGCAGGGCGCCCTGGGTGCCGTGGTGCTGGCGGACACCCGCCGGCTGGAGGACTGCTTTCCTGCGGTGGACTACTTCGAGCACCGGCGCATTCCGTTCGTGGTGGCCGTCAACTGCTTCACGGACGCGCGGCGGTACGGGGCGCACGAGGTCTCGCGGGCACTGGACCTGGAGTCGGGAACGCCGGTGGTGCTGTGCGATGCGCGGGACAAGGACTCGGGGAAGGAAGTGCTGATCAGGCTCGTCGAGTACGCCGGGCG
Organism: Streptomyces sp. NBC_01296; assembly: GCF_035984415.1. Lineage (NCBI taxonomy): Bacteria > Bacillati > Actinomycetota > Actinomycetes > Kitasatosporales > Streptomycetaceae > Streptomyces > Streptomyces sp. NBC_01296. The sequence continues at coordinate 7,309,052 of NZ_CP130720.1, forward strand.
GGTGCACACCGCCCGGCTGCTCGAATCGGTGGAGCCGCAGGCCGATTCCGTGTGAGGCGGGCCTGCGGCGGGTGGGGCGGCGCTCGCCTCAGTGGGTCACGCCGGCAACGGAGATCACCTTGTCGATGGTGACGCGGACGAGGAGTTCGCCGGGGACGGCGTTGCGGCGGCCGAAGGCCTCGGCGCTCTCCTCGCCCATGTAGCGGGCGCTGATCCGCGTCGCCCAGGGGAGCATCTCCTCCAGGTCCTCGCTGATTTCGGCGCGCCCCTGGAGGACTACGTAGGAGAACGGCGGACGGTCGTCGTCCACGCAGAGCACGACCCGTCCGTCGCGGAGCAGGTTGCGGCCCTTGACCGTGCCCTTGCCGGTGTTGAACACGAAGGAATCGCCGTCGAGAACGAACCAGATGGGTGCGATGTGCGGACTGCCGTCCTCGCGGACGGTGGACAGCTTGCCGGTGCGGGTCCCGTACGAGACGAATGCCCGCCATTCCTCTTGAGTCATCTTCTTCGCCATGGGCACATCCTCCTTGCCCGAAAGGCGCTGGTGGGGAAGGCTGGCGTGCACTTACCACGAGGGGTGGGGCGCGGCCATGCCGGCGGCGTCGACGGGGAGGGGCTCGAAATGGCACTGGACAAGCAGCTGGACTGGCTGCTCGACGACCTGACGCGCAGGGTCCAGCAGGTCAGGCATGCGGTGGTGCTGTCCAACGACGGCCTGGTGACGGGCGCGAGCGCGGGGCTGGCGCGGGAGGACGCGGAACACCTGGCCGCGGTGGCGGCGGGGCTGCAGAGCCTGGCGAAGGGGTCGGGCCGGCACTTCCGGGCCGGCGAGGTACGGCAGACGATGGTCGAGTACGACGACGGCGTCCTGTTCGTCATGGCGGCGGGCGCGGGGAGTTCGCTGTGCGTGCTCAGCGCCGCCGAGGCCGACATCGGTCAGGTCGCGTACGAGATGACGCTGCTGGTCAACCGGGTGGGAGAGCACCTGGGAGTGGCGGAGCGGCGGATCACCGGGGGCTGATGCCTCCCGGGCCTCCCGGGCCTCCCGGGCCTCCCGGGCTTCCCGGAGTTATCCACAGGCCTCGCGGGGTGTCGTAGCGCTGAGTTACGGTCTTCACACAGGGTAATCATCACTCGTGGGGGAGGCCGTCATGAAGGTCGCGACGAAGTCGGGGCGCGTGCTGCCGGATGCAGGGGCGCCGGCCCTGCCGGAAGTACGGGCGTACGGGCCGGCGGTGGTACGGGCGGACCCGCTGCCGGACACAGGGGTGGGCGGTGCCCGGGCCGCCGGGGAACTGGGGCTGACCCGGACCGAGTTCGCCCGGGCCGTGCAGCTGGGCATCGTGCGCGCAGGACCGCCGGCGCCGGGGGGCGGAGCCGCGCGCTACACGCGGGCGGAGCTGGACCGGATCCGGTCGGCGGACGGGTTCCCGGGCGCGCTGCGCGAGCGGGTCGAGACCGTGACCGGAGCCGAGGCCGCGGGCGGGGTGCTGGGGATCAGCCCCGGCCGGTTCACCCGGCTCGCGCGCTGCGGGCACATCACCCCCGTCGGCTACCGGATCAACCGCTACCGGATGGTGGTGTGGCTCTATCTGGCGGCGGAGCTGCGGGAGTTCGCCGCCCGGGAAGCGGGGATGCTGCGCGGGAGCGCGCCCCCGGCGGACCGGGAGCTGATGGGGGCCAAGGCGGATCTGCGGCCGCGGAAGTGGCGGGGGCGGCATGTGGGGTTGCTGCTGAGACGAACCGCCGACCCCTGGGAGCGTGCTGCGGTCCTGGCCTCCCTGCTCCCGGAGGACGAGCTGCGGGAGGTCGTGCCGGATCAGGCGGAGCGGATCGTGCTCGCCGCGCTCGCCCCGCCCCCGCCGTACGGGCACCCGCAGATCCCCGCCGCGGCGGCCGTGGCGCTCCGGCTGTTACGGGCGGAGCCGCCGGACGAGATCCACTGGTACCGCACCAGCCTGGACTTCGCGCTGACCGGGGCGCGCGGTCAGTCGAAGTCGACGGGGGAAAGGGGGCCGACGTAGACCCAGGCCCCGGCCTCGCGTGCGAAAGCGCTGTGCTCGTGCAGGGAACCGGCGTGCCGGCCCTCGCGGTAGTACGCCCGGAACTCCACCGAACCCTCCGTCTCGAACATCCCACCGCGCTCGGCGGCGAGGATCTCGAGGCGCTCCCAGCGTTGGTCGGGATCCAGATCGAGGCCGGCGGGCCGGGTGCTCGAGTGCCAGGAGCGCAGCAGATAGGCGGTGTCGCCGACGGCGAACGCAGTGAAGCGGGAGCGCATCAGCAGCTCGGCGGTGGGCGCCTGCTGCGCACCGGAGTGGAAGCGGCCGCAGCACTCCGGGTAGGCGGCGGGCAGCCCGCAGGGGCAGGGGAGGGCCGGGGTGGGCATGGGTGGGCTCAGCTCTTCGTGGACGGGGCGGACTACTGGGGGGACACGGGCGGCTTGGCCGCGTTCTCGGCGTACGGGCGGAAGAGGCCTTCCTGGACCACGGAGACCAGCAGCCTGCCCTCCAGGTCGTAGATGCGGCCACGGGCAAGGCCCCGGCCGCCGTGCGCGATCGGCGACTCCTGGTCGTACAGGAACCACTCGTCCGCGCGGAACGGCCGGTGGAACCACATGGCATGGTCCAGCGAGGCCATGTCGAACCCGCGCATGCCCCACAGGGGTTCCACGGGGATGCGCACGGCGTCGAGGAGGGTCATGTCGCTGGCGTAGGTGAGGGCGCAGGTGTGCACCAGCGGGTCGTCGCCCAGCGGGCCGACGGCGCGCATCCACACCGCGCTGCGCGGATCGGCGTCCTTGAGCTCCTCGGGAGTCCAGCGGAGCCGGTCCGTGTACCGGATGTCGAACGGCTGGCGGCGGGCCATCCGCTCCAGCGCCTCGGGCAGCGCACCCAAGTGCTCGCGGATCTCGTCCGCGACCTTCGGGAGCGTGTCCGGGTGGGGGAAGTCGAGGCGGGGAGGCAGCTGGTGCTCGATGCTGCCCTCCTCCGGATGATGGAAGGAGGCGGTGAGGTTGAAGATCGTCTTGCCCTGCTGGACCGCGGTGACGCGGCGCGTGGTGAAGGACCGCCCGTCGCGCACCCGCTCCACCTGGTACACGATCGGCACCCCGGGGATGCCCGGGCGCAGGAAGTACGAGTGCAGCGAGTGGACCGGGCGGTCGCTCTCGGTGGTGCGGCCGGCGGCCACCAGGGCCTGGCCGGCGACCTGCCCGCCGAAGACCCGCTGGAGGGATTCCTGCGGGCTGGCGCCGCGGAAGATGTTGACCTCGATCTGCTCCAGGTCGAGCAGATCGACGAGTCTCTCGGCGGGATTCGTCATCAGAGGTTCTCCACTGTCGGGTCCGGCGGTTCCGGCGGGGCCGGCTGCTCGGGCGGGTCGGGTCGCTGGTGCGGGTCGGTCAGGGCGCGCCGAGCTCACCGACCGAGGTCAGCCGGATGATCGCCCGGCTCTCCTCGTCGGAGGCCGCGAGGTCGACCTCGGCGCTGATGCCCCAGCCATGGTCACCGTTCGGGTCCGCGAAGGTCTGGCGGACGCGCCACAGGCCGTGCGCCGGGTCCTCCTCGATCTGGAGCAGCTTCGGGCCGCGGGCGTCGGGGCCGGTGCCCAGGTCGTCGTACTCGTCCCAGTACGCGTCCATGGCCTCGCCCCAGGCGTCGGCGTCCCAGCCGGCCTCGCCGTCCAGCTCGCCCAGCTGGTCGACGTGGTCCAGCGCGGCGAGCTCCACACGGCGGAACATGGCGTTGCGGACCAGGACGCGGAAGGCGCGGGCGTTCGCGGTGACCGGCTTGACCTGGTCGGCCTTCTCCTGAGCCTGCTCCGCCGTCTCCACCTCCGGGTTCGCCAGCTGCTCCCACTCGTCGAGCAGGCTGGAGTCGACCTGGCGGACGAGCTCGCCCAGCCAGGCGATGAGGTCCTGGAGGTCCTCGGACTTGAGGTCGTCGGGGATGGTGTGGTCCAGCGCCTTGTACGCGCTCGCCAGGTAGCGCAGCACGATGCCCTCGGTGCGGGCGAGCTCGTAGAAGGAGGTGAACTCGGTGAAGGTCATCGCGCGCTCGTACATGTCGCGGATGATCGACTTCGGGGAGACCGGGTGGTCGCCGACCCACGGGTGGCTCTTGCGGTACACGTCGTAGGCGTGGAAGAGGAGCTCTTCGAGCGGCTTGGGATAGGTGACGTCCTGGAGACGCTCCATCCGCTCCTCGTACTCGATCCCGTCCGCCTTCATCGCGCCCACGGCGATGCCGCGCTCCTTGTTCTGCTGGGCGGCCAGGATCTGGCGCGGGTCGTCCAGCGTGGACTCGACGACGGAGACCATGTCCAGCGCGTAGGAAGGGGACTCGGGGTCCAGCAGGTCGAAGGAGGCCAGCGCGAAGGTGGACAGCGGCTGGTTGAGCGCGAAGTCCTGCTGGAGGTCGACGGTGAGCCGGATGGTGCGGCCCTCCGCGTCCGGGGTGTCGAGCTTCTCGACCACGCCGCCGTCCAGCAGCGAGCGGTAGATCGCGATGGCCCGGCGGATGTGCCGCAGCTGGGCCTTGCGCGGCTCGTGGTTGTCCTCGAGGAGGTGGCGCATCGCCTGGAAGGCATCGCCCGGACGGGCGATGACCGACAGCAGCATGATGTTGGTGACCTTGAACCGGGAGGTGAGCGGCTCCGGGTCGGCGGCGATGAGCTTCTCGAAGGTGGTGTCCGACCAGGCGACGAAGCCCTCGGGAGCCTTCTTGCGCACCACCTTGCGGCGCTTCTTCGGATCGTCGCCGGCCTTCGCGAGGGCCTTCTCGTTCTCGATGACGTGCTCGGGCGCCTGGGCGACCACATAGCCCGCCGTGTCGAAGCCTGCCCGGCCGGCGCGGCCGGCGATCTGGTGGAACTCGCGGGCGCGCAGCGTGCGGACCCGGTTGCCGTCGTACTTGGTGAGCGCGGTGAACAGCACCGTGCGGATGGGCACGTTGACGCCGACGCCGAGGGTGTCGGTACCGCAGATGACCTTCAGCAGGCCGGCCTGGGCCAGCTTCTCGACCAGGCGCCGGTACTTGGGCAGCATGCCCGCGTGGTGGACGCCGATGCCGTGCCGGACGTAGCGGGAGAGGTTCTGGCCGAACTTGGTGGTGAAGCGGAAGTTGCCGATCAGGTCGGCGATCTTGTCCTTCTCCTCGCGGGTGCACATGTTGATGCTCATCAGCGACTGCGCCCGCTCGACCGCCTGGGCCTGCGTGAAGTGCACGATGTAGACCGGGGCCTGCCGGGTCTCCAGCAGCTCGGTGATCGTGTCGGTGATCGGCGTGGTGACGTACTCGTACGACAGCGGGACGGGCCGGCTCGCGGAGCGGACCACCGAGGTCGGCCGGCCGGTGCGCCGGGTCAGGTCCTCCTCGAACCGCTTCACGTCGCCGAGGGTCGCCGACATCAGGACGAACTGCGCCTGCGGGAGCTCCAGCAGCGGGATCTGCCACGCCCAGCCGCGGTCCGGCTCGGCATAGAAGTGGAACTCGTCCATGACGACCTGGCCGATGTCGGCGAACTTGCCGTCGCGCAGGGCGATGGAGGCCAGCACCTCGGCGGTGCAGCAGATCACCGGCGCGTCCGCGTTCACGGAGGCGTCGCCGGTCAGCATGCCGACGTTCTCGGTGCCGAAGAGCTTGCACAGGTCGAAGAACTTCTCCGACACCAGCGCCTTGATCGGGGCGGTGTAGAAGGTCACCTTGTCCTGGGCGAGAGCGGTGAAGTGCGCGCCCGCCGCGACGAGGCTCTTGCCGGAGCCGGTCGGGGTGGACAAGATCACGTTCGCCCCGGAGACGACCTCGATCAGCGCCTCCTCCTGAGCCGGATACAGGGTGATGCCCTGATCCTCCGCCCACGAGGAGAAAGCCTCGAAGAGGGCGTCGGGGTCGGCGTTCGGCGGGAGCTGATCAATGAGGGTCACACCCCCCATCTTGCCTGGCTTCCCGCCGGAAGAGGGAACCGGCGGATGCAGCGAAGATCACCGCCGGTACGCTGTGCCGTTGACCGGGCCCGAACGAAACCGTCAACAGGGCCCGACCACCACACGACTGGGGCGGGGAACGACCATGATGGGTCCGGCGCACTCACTGTCCGGGGCGGCAGCCTGGCTGGGGGTGGGAGCGGCAGCCGCGGCCGCCGGGCACCCGATGCCCTGGCCGGTCCTCGTCGTCGGCGCGCTCATCTGCGCCGGTGCCGCCCTCGCCCCCGACCTGGACCACAAGTCGGCGACGATCTCGCGCGCCTTCGGCCCGCTCTCCCGGGGCCTGTGCGAGGTGGTCGACAAGATCTCCTACGCCGTCTACAAGGCCACCCGCGCCCCGAAGGACGCCCGCCGCACCGGCGGTCACCGCACCCTGACGCACACCTGGCTGTGGGCCGTCATGATCGGCGGCGGCTCCTCCGCGCTGGCGGTCACCACGGACCGCTGGGGCGTGCTGGTCCTGCTCTTCGTCCACCTGGTCCTGGCCGTCGAGGGCCTGCTGTGGCGGGCCGCCCGGATGTCCAGCGACGTCCTCGTCTGGCTGCTCGGCGCCACCAGCGCCTGGATCCTGGCCGGTGTCCTCGACCAGCCCGGCAACGGCGCCGGATGGCTGTTCACCGGCCCCGGCCAGGAATACCTCTGGCTCGGCCTGCCGATCCTGCTCGGCGCCCTGGTCCACGACATCGGCGACGCCCTGACCGTCTCCGGCTGCCCCATCCTGTGGCCCCTGCCGATCGCCGGGAAGCGCTGGTACCCCATAGGCCCGCCCAAGGGCCTGCGCTTCCGGGCCGGCAGCTGGGTGGAGCTCAAGGTCCTCATGCCCGTGTTCATGCTGCTCGGCGGCATAGGCGGAGCCTCCGCCCTCGGCTTCATCTAGGGGGCCGTCCGGCACGCAAAGACCCCGCCCCCTTGCGCAGCAGCGGGGGGAGCGGGGCCTCGTACGAATGCCGGCGCGGGCCGGGTCAGCCGTGCCAGGAGCGCCACAGGGCCGCGTACGCGCCGTCCGCCGCGACCAGCTCGTCGTGCGAGCCCAGTTCGCTGATCCGGCCGCCCTCGACCACCGCGATCACGTCCGCGTCGTGCGCGGTGTGCAGCCGGTGGGCGATCGCGATCACCGTACGGCCGTCGAGCACCCGGGCCAGCGAACGCTCCAGGTTCCGTGCGGCCCGCGGGTCCAGCAGCGAGGTGGCCTCGTCCAGGACCAGCGTGTGCGGGTCCGCCAGCACCAGCCGGGCCAGCGCGATCTGCTGCGCCTGCGCCGGGGTCAGCGCCGTGCCGCCCGAACCCACCTCGGTGTCCAGACCGCTCTCCAGTGCCCGGGCCCAGCCGTCCGCGTCCACCGCGTCCAGAGCCGCCCACAGGTCGGCGTCGGCCGCCTCGGTGCGTGCCAGCCGGAGGTTGTCCCGCAGCGAGCCCACGAACACGTGGTGCTCCTGGTTGACCAGCGCCACCTGCTCGCGCACCCGCTCCGCGGGCATCCGCGACAGCTGCGCCCCGCCCAGGGTCACCTCCCCGGTCCGCGGCGCGTAGATGCCCGCCAGCAGCCGGCCCAGCGTGGACTTGCCCGCCCCCGAGGGACCGACCAGCGCCATCCGGGTGCCCGGCGGCACGGACATGGACACCTGGTGCAGCACGTCCACACCCTCCCGGTAGCCGAAGCGCACCTCGTCGGCCCGGACGTCCCGCCCCGCCGGGGAGACGGCCGCGTCGCCCGCGTCCGGCTCGATCTCCCGTACGCCCACCAGGCGGGCGAGCGAGACCTGGGCGACCTGCAGCTCGTCGTACCAGCGCAGGATCAGGCCGATCGGGTCGACCATCATCTGGGCCAGCAGCGCGCCCGTGGTCAGCTGCCCCACCGACATCCAGCCCTGCAGCACGCAGTAACCGCCGATCATCAGCACGGAGCCGAGGATCGTCACGAAGGTGACGTTGACGACCGGGAAGAGGACGGTCCGCAGGAACAGCGTGTACCGCTCCCACGCCGTCCACTCCTTGATCCGCCGCTCCGACAGCGCGATCCGGCCCGGCCCGAGGCGGTGCGCCTCGACCGTGCGCCCCGCGTCCACGGTCTCGGTGAGCGCGGCCGCGACCGCCGCGTACCCGGCCGCCTCCGACCGGTACGCCGAGGGAGCCCGCTTGAAGTACCAGCGGCAGCCGATCACCAGCACCGGCAGCGCCACCAGCGCGGCCAGGGCCAGCGGCGGCGCCGTCACCGTGAGCGCCCCGAAGAGCAGAGCGACCCAGACCACGCCGGTCGCCAGCTGCGGAACGGCCTCGCGCATCGCGTTGGCCAGCCGGTCGATGTCGGTGGTGATCCGCGACAGCAGATCACCGGTGCCGGCCCGCTCCAGCACACCCGGCGGCAGGCCCACGGACCGCACGAGGAAGTCCTCGCGCAGATCGGCCAGCATCTCCTCGCCGAGCATCGCGCCGCGCAGCCGGACCAGCCGGACGAAGAACGTCTGGACCACGAGGGCCAGCGCGAACAGCAGGGCCACGCGCCCCAGATGGAGCTCGCGCGCCCCTGCCGCCAGCTGGTCCACGACCCGGCCCAGCAGGTACGGGCCGACCATGGAGGCGATCACCGCGACCGCATTGACCGTCACCAGCACCACGAACGCCCGCCGGTGCCGCCGCAGCAGGCCGCGCACGTAGTCCCGTACGGTCGCCGTCGTGCCCACGGGCAGGGTGGCGGCCGATGCGGGGGCCGCCGGATCGTATTGCGGCGGCGCCAGGCCGATCATGCGGATTCCTCGATCTCTGTCAGTGCCTTTTCCAGCTGGGCTTCTTCCAGCCGGGTCAGTTCCATCCGGGCCACCCGCTGCTCCTCGTCCGTCTCGCGGGTGACGACCGCCCGGTAGAGCGGTTCGCCGTGCAGCAGTTCGCGGTGCGTACCGGTCGCGGCGACCGCGCCCTCGTGGATCAGGACCACCCGGTCGGCGCGGTCCAGGAGCAGCGGCGAGGAGGCCAGTACCACCGTCGTGCGACCGCCGCGCAGGGCGGTGATCCCGTCCGCGATCCGCGCCTCGGTGTGCGAGTCGACCGCCGAGGTCGGCTCGTCCAGCACCAGCACCTCCGGGTCGGTGGCCAGGGACCGCGCCAGCGCGAGCCGCTGGCGCTGCCCGCCGGAGAGGGACCGGCCACGCTCGGTGATCCGCGCGTCCATCGGGTCCTCCACCCCGTCCGGCGCCGACTGCAGCAGCGCGTCCAGGACGTCCCCGCACTGGGCGGCGGCCAGCGCCGCCCCGGGTTCGACCGCTCCGGACGCCGGTACGGCGAACAGCTCGCGCAGCGTGCCGGACAGCAGCACCGGATCCTTGTCCTGGACGAGGACCAGCGTGCGCGCGGTATCCAGCGCCAGCTCGTCCAGCGCGACCCCGCCCAGCAGCACCGAGACCCGCTCGGCAGCCGGGCCGTCGTCCGCCGGATGGCCGCCGAGGCGCTCGGCGAGCCGGCCCGCGAGGTCCGGATCCCCGCAGACCACGGCGGTGAACCGGCCCGCCGGGGCCAGCAGTCCGGTCGCGGGGTCGTACAGGTCCCCGCCGGGGGCCGGAGCCTGCGGGATCCCGGCATCCGGCGCCGCCGGCTCCGGGGCGTCCGTACGCGTCAGCGACAGCACCCGCGCCGCCCGCGCGGCGGAGGGCCGGGAGAAGGAGTACGCCATGGCGATCTCCTCGAAGTGCCGCAACGGGTAGAGCATCGTGGCCACCGCACTGAAGGCGGCCACGAGTTCACCGACCGCCAGCCGGCCGTCCAGTACGAGCACGGCGCCGTACCAGACCACCGTGAGCAGCAGCGCGCCGGGCAGCAGCACCTGGATCGCGGAGATCAGCGCCCACATCCGGGCGCTGCGCACGGCCGCGTTGCGGACCTCCTGCGAGGCCACGCGGTAGCGGCCGAGGAACAGTTCCTCGCCGCCGATGCCGCGCAGCACCCGCAGGCCGGCCACGGTGTCGGAGGCCAGTTCGGTGGCCTTGCCGGCCTTCTCGCGCTGGATGTCGGCGCGTTGGGTGGCGCGCGGCAGCAGCGGCAGCACGGACAGGGCGAGCACCGGGACGCCGATCGCGACGACCACGCCGATCGACGGCGCGTAGAACAGCAGGCCGACGCAGATGGCGACGACGGCGAAGGCGGCGGCGAGGAAGCGGGAGACCGCCTCGACGAACCAGCCGATCTTCTCCACGTCCGCGGTGGAGACCGCGACCACTTCGCCCGCCGCGACGCGCCGGGTCAGGGCGGAGCCCAGCGCGGCGGTCTTGCGGGCGAGCAGCTGCTGCACCCGCGCGGCAGCCGTGATCCAGTTGGTGACGGCGGTCCGGTGGAGCATCGCGTCGCCGACCGAGATGGCGACGCCGATCAGCGCCAGCAGCGCGCCGACCAGCAGCAGCCCGGTGCCGTCGCCCCGTACGACCGCGTCGACGCCCAGGCCCACCGCGTACGGCAGGCCGGCGATGCCGCCGAAGTGCACCAGTCCCCAGCACAGGCTCCTGACCTGCCCGCCGAGTTGGCCCCGCCCCAGCCACACCAGGAAGCGCGGGCCGGAGCGAGAATCGGGTACCCCGGGATCCGGATACGGAAGATCGCTGATCTGCATGACGCCTCATGACTGGTCGAGGGGTTCAAACCGTGCAAGGTTCGCCTTCCGGACCGGTCACGGGCAATCGATTTTGCGTTGGCCAAGGCCTTACGCGGCGGGATGTGCGGCGCTCCTGCGGCCCGACCGGCCGCGTATCACCACGTCAAGGACGGGTGGCCCGCTCCAGTTCCAGCAGCGCCGAGTAATAACTGCGGCCGGTGGCCCGGTCCATGCCCACCTCGCACATCCGGTTCGCCGACAGATGCGCGTCGTACGTCCGTGACGTCACCTCCGCCGCCTCGCGTTCCGTCGCCGAGGCCGTCAGCTCCGGATGCAGCATGCCCCGGTCGCCCGCGAAGGCACAGCAGCCCGCATCGTCCGGAACCACCACCTCCGTCGCGCACGCCTCGGACACGGCCCGCAGCTGCGCCTCGTCGCCCAAGTGCCTCATCGAGCAGGTCGGATGGAGCACCGCCGAGCCCACCCTGCGCCGGACCTCCAGGTGCGGGAGCAGCTCGTCCGCCGCCCACACGACCGAGTCGACGACCGTCAGCTCCGCGTGCAGCGCCCGGTTGTCGTCCGTCAGGTACGGGACCACCTCGTGCGCGATGCCCAGCGTGCACGAGGACGCGTCGACCACCAGCGGCAGCCGCCCGCCGGCGGTCCAGCCCCAGGCGGCCTCCACGATCCGGTTGGCCATCACCCGAGTCCCGGCGTCGTAGCCCTTGGAGTGCCAGATCGTCGCGCAGCAGGTGCCCGCGACGTCACCGGGGATCCACACCGGCTTCCCGGCCCGCTCCGACACCGCCACCACGGCCTCGGGCAGGGACGGGCCGGGCCGGCCCGCGGGGCCGCCGAAGATCCGGTTCACACAGGCCGGGTAGTACACGGCCGCCGCGCCCACCCGCCGGGTCCCGGGCAGCTGCCGTGCGGCCGCCCCGGGGATCTGCGGCAGCCACTCCGGAACCAGGTCGGGGCGGACGGCCTTGCGCGCGGCCCCGGTGACCGCCTCCAGCAGCCCGCTCCCCAGCCGGTGGGTGATCTTGTCGGCGGCGGCCACGGTCAGCCGGGCGGCGCCCTCCACGGTCTTGAACCGCGTCGCGGCGAGCGCCGCGGCCCGCTCCTCGCGCGGGCTGTGCCGGCGGTGGCGGAAGTCCCGCATCAGGGCGCCCGTGTCGATGCCGACGGGGCAGGCCAGTTTGCAGGTGGAATCACCCGCGCAGGTGTCCACGGCGTCATAGCCGTAGGCCTCGAGCAGTCCCTCCAGCACCCGGGAGCCCGGCTGCTGGCGCATCATCTCCCGGCGCAGCACGATCCGTTGCCGGGGCGTGGTCGTCAGGTCCCCGCTGGGGCAGGTCGGTTCGCAGAAACCGCACTCGATGCACGGATCGGCCACCGCCTCCACCCGCGGAATCGTCTTCAGCCCGCGCAGATGGGCTCGCGGGTCGCGGTCGAGGAGGATGCGCGGGGCGAGCAGTCCGTCCGGGTCGAGCACCCGCTTCGTCCGCCACATCAGCTCGGTGGCCCGGGGCCCCCACTCCAGCTCCAGGAACGGGGCCATGTTGCGGCCGGTGGAGTGCTCGGCCTTCAGCGAGCCGTCGAACCGCTCCACCGTCAGCCGGCAGAACGCCTCCATGAAGGCCCCGTACCGCTCCACGTCGGCGGGCTTCGCGGCGTCGAAGGCGAGCAGGAAGTGCAGGTTGCCGTGGGCCGCGTGGCCGGCGACGGCCGCGTCGAAACCGTGCTCCGCCTGGAGCGCGAGGAGCGCCTCGCAGGCCTCGGCCAGCCGGGAGGGCGGCACCGCGAAGTCCTCGGTGATCAGGGTGGTGCCGCAGGCGCGGGCTCCGCCGACGGCGGTGACGAAGGCCCTGCGGGCTTTCCAGTAGCCGTTGATCGTCTTCGCGTCCCGGGTGAAGGCGTTGGTGACCGAGGCCACCGGCGCGACCAGGTCCAGCCGAGCGAGGACCGCGGCCGCGCGCCGCTCGTACGCGGCGCGCACCGCCTCGTCGGGGGCGCGGAACTCCACCAGCAGGGCGGTGGTGTCCTTCGGCAGCCCCGCCCAGTCGGCGGGGACGCCCTCGACGCTCACCGAGGCGCGCAGCGTGTTGCCGTCCATCACCTCCACGGCGAGGGCGCCCGCCTCGTTGAACAGCGGTACGGCGGCGGCCGCCGCGGGCAGCGAGGGGAAGAAGAGCAGGGCGCTGATGAGCTCGCGGTCCAGCGCCACGGTGTCGAAGACGACCTCGGCGATGAAGCCCAGCGTGCCCTCCGAGCCGACCATCAGCCCGCGCAGGATCTCGACGGGCGTGGAGCCGTCCAGGTACGCGTCGAGGCGGTAGCCGGTGGTGTTCTTGATCTCGTACTTGGCCCGGATCCGGGCAACGAGCTCCGGGTCGGCCTCGATCTCCCGCTTGATCTCCAGCAGCCCGCGGCACAGCGCCGGCTCCGCGCGCGCCAGCTCCTCGTCCGCCAGCGGATCGGCGGTGTCCACGACGGTGCCGCCGGGCAGTACGAAGGTGAGGGAGGAGAGCGTGCGGTAGGAGTTCCTCGTGGTCCCCGCGGTCATGCCGGACGCGTTGTTGGCGACGACTCCGCCGAGGGTGCAGGCGACGGCGCTCGCCGGGTCGGGGCCGAGGACGCGGCCGTGCCGGGCGAGTGCGGCATTGGCCCGCGCCACGGTGGTGCCGGGCCGGATCCGGGCCCGGCGGCCGCCCTCCAGCACCTCGATGCCGGCCCAGTGGCGGCGTACGTCGACCAGGATGTCCTCGCCCTGGGCCTGGCCGTTCAGCGAGGTCCCGGCGGCGCGGAAGACGACCTCGCGCCCGCGGCCGTGGGCGTACGAGAGGACAGCGGAGACGTCGTCGATGTCCTCGGCGATCACCACCACCTGCGGCACGAACCGGTACGGCGAGGCGTCGGAGGCGTAGCGGACGAGGTCGGACACCTTCCACAGCACCTTCTCGGCGCCCAGCAGCTCCGTCAGCTCGGTGCGCAGCGGCTCCGGGGTGCCGGCGGCGTGGTGCTCCGGGACCCGGTCGGGGGCCGGGCCGCTGATGCTGCGCGGGCGCAGGGCCCCGGGCCTCGGTTCCAGCAGCGGCATGCGCGACCCCTTGCCTACTCGTTCGGCCTAGTCCCGGGGAGCGTTTCCCGGCCCGGGAGCGGCCTTCTCAGCAGCGGCGCTCCATCGGGGCGTCCGTCAGAGCGTTCAGCAGGCCGCCGAGCACCTCGCGCTGCCCGGCGGTCAACGGAGCCAGGATCTCCTCTGCCGCGTCGGTTCGCGCGTTGCGCAGCCGGCGCAGCGTGGCGCGGCCCGTGTCGGTGAGCTCGATCCTTATGACGCGCCGGTTCGCCGGGTCGGGCGCGCGGCGCACGCATTCGGCGGCCTCCAGGCCGTCCACAAGCGTGGTCACGGCGCGGGGCACGACTTCCAGACGGGCGGCGAGGTCCGCCATCCGGGGCGGCTCGTCGCCGTCGTAGTGCGAGACGAGGCGCAGCAGCCGGCTCTGGGCGGGGGTGATGCCGAGCGGTTCCAGGTGGCGCTTCTGGATCCGGTGCAGCCGGCGGGTCAGCCGCAGCAGCTGTTCGGCGAGGACGCCGTCTGTGCTGTCGGTTTCGGAAGCGGTGCTCATACTGGGAAACAGTACCAGGACCAGATTCATTGTGAGTATAGGTAACAATGAGCTATGCTCATGCGAGTCTCGTCAGAAGGAGGCCCATGCGCCCCGAAGAACCGAAGTGGACCCCATCGAAAGAAGCCCTCGACCCCGACCGCCCCGCCCCCGAGGAGCAGCCGCGTGAGCTGCGCCGGATCGTGGGCCTGTTCCACCCCTACCGCGGCCGCCTCGCCGTCGTGGGGCTGCTCGTCTGCGCCTCCTCGCTGGTCGGAGTGGCCTCGCCGTTCCTGCTGAAGGAGATCCTGGACGTCGCGATCCCCGAGGGGCGTACCGGGCTGCTCAGCCTGCTCGCGCTCGGCATGATCCTCACCGCCGTCGTCACCAGCGTGTTCGGCGTGCTCCAGACCCTGATCTCCACCACCGTCGGCCAGCGCGTCATGCACGATCTGCGCACCGCCGTGTACGCCCAGCTCCAGCGGATGCCGCTGGCCTTCTTCACCCGCACCCGGACCGGCGAGGTGCAGTCCCGCATAGCCAACGACATCGGCGGCATGCAGGCCACCGTCACCTCCACCGCGACCTCGCTCGTCTCCAACCTGACGGCCGTGATCGCCTCCGTGGTCGCGATGCTCGCGCTCGACTGGCGGCTCACCCTCGTCTCGCTGCTCCTGCTGCCGGTGTTCGTGTGGATCAGCCGCCGGGTCGGACGTGAGCGCAAGAGGATCACGCTCCAGCGGCAGAAGCAGATGGCCGCCATGGCCGCCACGGTCACCGAGTCCTTGTCGGTGAGCGGCATCCTGCTCGGCCGCACGATGGGCCGCGCCGACTCGCTGACCCGGTCCTTCTCCGACGAGTCCGAGAAGCTCGTCGGCCTCGAGGTGCGCTCCAGCATGGCCGGGCGCTGGCGGATGTCCACCATCGGCATCGTCATGGCCGCCATGCCCGCGCTCATCTACTGGGCCGCCGGCATAGCCCTGCAGTCGGGCGCCCCGTCGCTCTCGGTCGGCACCCTCGTCGCCTTCGTCACGCTCCAGCAGGGCCTGTTCCGGCCCGCCGTGAGCCTGCTGTCGACCGGCGTGCAGATCCAGACCTCGCTCGCCCTGTTCGGCCGGATCTTCGAGTACCTCGACCTGCCGGTGGACATCACCGAGCGCACGGACGCGGTACGCCTGGACCGGGCCAAGGGCGAGGTCCGGCTGGAGGACGTGCACTTCGCGTACGACGCCAAGCACGGCCCCACGCTGGCGGGGATCGACATCACCGTCCCGGCCGGCGGCTCGCTCGCCGTGGTCGGCCCGACCGGCTCGGGCAAGAGCACCCTGAGCTACCTCGTGCCCCGGCTCTACGACGTGACCGGCGGCCGGGTCGCCCTCGACGGCGTGGACGTACGCGACCTCGACTTCGACTCGCTGGCCCGCTCCATCGGCGTGGTCTCCCAGGAGACGTACCTCTTCCACGCCTCGGTGGCCGACAACCTCCGCTTCGCCAAGCCGGACGCCACGGACGAGGAGATCGCCGAGGCCGCCCGCGCAGCCCAGATCCACGACCACATCGAGTCCCTGCCCGACGGGTACGACACCCTGGTCGGCGAGCGGGGCTACCGCTTCTCGGGCGGCGAGAAGCAGCGCCTCGCCATCGCCCGCACGATCCTGCGCGACCCGCCGGTGCTGATCCTCGACGAGGCCACCAGTGCTCTCGACACCCGCACCGAGCACGCCGTGCAGCGGGCCATCGACAACCTGTCCCAGGGCCGCACCACGATCACCATCGCGCACCGGCTCTCCACCGTCCGCGACGCCGATCAGATCGTCGTCCTGGACAAGGGCCGTATCGCCGAGCGCGGTACGCACGAGGAGCTGCTGGAGGCGGACGGCCGGTACGCGGCCCTGGTCCGCCGGGACCGGGAAGCCGCGCTCACCCCGGAGGCGGCCGCGGCCCGAGTGGTCCGGGAGGCGTCGGTGGCCAAGGGCGCCAGGTCGGCGGAGTCGGCGGGAGGAGCCACGCAGCCTACGCCGGTAAACGTGTGATCGTATGACGGATGTGCGGGCGTGATGCCCGACATGTGACGCTTCGCGGGTTAGCGTGCCCGCATGCGTCATGAGTACCAGCCGCCACGGCGTCGTTCCCGGCTCACCCGCCGGGGCCGTCTGGCGCTCCTCCTCGGCATGCTGCTCGCCCTCGGTGCGGCCGCAGTCCTCTTTCCGCTGCTGCGGAGCGCGGAAGCCCCCGAGAAGCCGCGCCAGTTGACCATTCCCGAGGGCTGGCGGGCACCCCAGGTGTACGCCGCGATCGACCGCGAGCTGAAGCTCCCGGCAGGTTCCGCCAAGGCGGCGGTCGCCACGGCCGGACTGGCCCTGCCCGCAGAGGCGAAGGGCAATCCGGAGGGCTACCTGTTCCCGGCGACGTACCCGGTGACCTCGAAGTCCACGCCGGCCACCCTGCTCGCGTACATGGTGCAGACGGCGAACCGGAAGCTCGCGACCAAGACCGTCGCCGACGGTGGCAAGGCGCGCGGGATGACCCCGTATCAGACGGCCACCCTCGCCAGCATCATCGAGGCCGAAGCCGAATCCCGCGCCGACCAGGGCAAGGTCGCCCGCGTGGTGCACAACCGGCTGGCACGCTCGATGCCGCTCCAGATGGACTCCACCATCAACTACGCGCTGGGCCGCAGCACGGTGGACACCACGCTGAGCGAGACGCGGATCGACAGCCCCTTCAACACCTACGAGCGCCAGGGGCTCCCGCCGACGCCGATCGACAGCCCGGGCCTGGAGGCGATGGCAGCGGCCGTCGCGCCGACGCCCGGAGACTGGCTGTTCTTCGTCACCGTGAAGCCGGGGGACACCCGCTTCTCGGCGACGTACGAGGAGCACAAGAAGCACGTCGCGGAGTTCAACCGGATCCGGGCAGCCGCCGGCGCCGGCGCGGGAAGCAGTGAGGGCGCCGGGCGGGCCCGGGCGGGCTCCAGCGCCGGCTAGGCCGAGCCGACGGCGGCCGGTTCGCGGGCGCCTTCTACGCCATTGCCGTCGGCGCCTCGGGCCAGCAGTCGGCGGATCTCGCGGACCGCGGCGCCGCCGGCGCGGTTGGCGCCGATCGTCGACGCCGACGGGCCGTAGCCGACCAGGTGGATCCGCTCGTCGCGGACCGCGCGGGTGCCCTCGACCCGGATGCCGCCGCCGGGCTCGCGCAGGTGCAGCGGAGCCAGGTGGTCGATGGCGGCCCGGAACCCGGTGGCCCACAGGATCACATCGGCCTCCACCTGCCGCCCGTCCGCCCAGGCGACGCCCGTCGCCGTGATCCGGTCGAACACGGGCCGCCGGTCCAGCACGCCCGAGGCCAGCCCGGCCCGCACGGCCTCGTTCAGCGGGAGTCCGGTCACGCTGACGACGCTCTGCGGGGGCAGCCCCTGGCGCACCCGCTCGTCGACCAGGGCCACCGCGGCCCGGCCCTCGGCCTCGCCGAAGCTCCCGTCGCGGAACACCGGAGGCCGCCGGGTCACCCAGGTGGTCTGCGCCGCCACTTCGGCGATCTCCAGCAGGTGCTGCACCGCCGAGGTGCCGCCGCCCACCACGACCACCCGGGCCCCGGCGAACTCCTGCGGACCCGGGTAGTTCGCGGTGTGCAGCTGGCGGCCCCGGAAGGTCTCCCGGCCCGGGTAGCGCGGCCAGAACGGCCGGTCCCAGGTCCCGGTCGCGTTGATCAGGGCCCGCGCGGACCAGGTCCCGGCCGAGGTCTCCACCCGCAGCCGCCCGTCGCCTCCGTCCCGTACGGCCGTGACGTCCACGGGCCGCCGTACGCGCAGCCCGAACCGCTCCTCGTACGCCGCGAAGTACTCCCCGATCACCGCCGAGGACGGCCGCAGCGGGTCGGCGTCGGTGAGCTCCATGCCGGGCAGGGCGTGCATCCCGTGCACCTTGCCGTACGTCAGCGAGGGCCAGCGGAACTGCCAGGCGCCGCCGGGTCGCGGTGCATGGTCGAGCACCACGTGGTCGATCCCGGCCCGCGCCAGGTGGTACGCGCCGGACAGTCCCGCCTGCCCGGCACCCACGACCACCACGTCGACGTCCCCCGCACCCCGCACCATTTCGTTCACGGTTCTACCAACTCGCGGATGCGGCGGGATCTTCCCTGCCGATCCGGACGCCCCCTAGGTGGCGGGTGAGCGGGAGGTGAGCCAGGCGTACGCCGTGTCCGCGTGGAACTCCGCCTGGCCGGACCGGAAGAGGAGGCCGGCCGTCGCGAAGGCCGGGTCGTCGGCGGTGGCGGTCACGTACGGGACGGCCACGCAGTCCATGCCGGCCGCGTGGGCGGCCCGCGCTCCCGGCGCCGCGTCCTCGAGGACCACGCAGTCGGCCGGGTCCGCGCCGAGGCGGCGGGCCGCCTCGAGGAACACATCGGGAGCGGGCTTGCCGTGCGCCACCTCCTCGGCGGAGACCACCGTGGTCAGCAGCGCGTCCAGGCCCGTCCCGGCCAGCACGGCGTCGATCGCCTCGCGCGAGGACCCGGAGGCCACGGCCATCGGGACACCGTCCGCGGACAGCCGCTCCACGAGCTTGCGCATCTCGGGGAAGACCTCGGTCCCGGTCCGGGCCAGCTCCAGGTAGGCGGCGTTCTGCTCGGCCAGCAGCTGTTCCACCGGGGCCTGGATTCCGTACCGGTCCTTGAGGACCTCCAGCGTCTCCAGGGTGCCGATGCCGATGAAGCGGGAGTGCTGCTCCCAGGTGAAATCGGGGACGCCGTGCCGGGCCAGGGTGCGCCGCCCGGACTCGTAGTAGTTCGGCTCGCTGTCCACGAGGGTGCCGTCGAGATCGAATATGACAGAAATCATCCGCTCTGCCCGTTCTGCCGGTCGTCTACCTTTCCCGGCCATCCTGTCAGGGTTTGCGGGCTGCCCGTCCCACGGACTCCACCAGCGGCAGCAGCCGGTGCGCGACCCGCTCGCGCAGCGCCACCTCCGTACGCGTGCGGACCACACCCGGGAGCCGGATCAGCTGCTGGATCACGTCCTCCAGGTGCGCGTTGTCCCGGGCCGCCACCCGGGTCAGCAGGTCCCCGCCGCCGGTGATCGAAAAGGCTTCGATGATCTCGGGCACGGCGGCCAGCGCATCGCCGACCTCGTCCAGATGCCCCTGCGTGACCTCGATGTGCACGAAGGCCAGTACGGGATGCCCGAGCGCCGCGGGGGAGAGCACGGGACCGGTCCCGGTGATCACCCCGGTGCGCTCCAGCCGGTCCAGCCGGGCCTGCAGGGTGCCGCGCGCGACCCCGAGGAGCCGGGCGTACTCGCGGACGCTGGTGCGCGGCTGCTCTATCAGCAGGCGCAGGATCCGGGTGTCGAGCTCGTCCACCGCCATGTCGCGACTGTACCAATGGTCCAGTGCGGTGCCTTCCCGTCGCGGGTGCATCCGCCCGCACCGGTCCGCCGGAATCCCGTACGGGACTGCCCGGGCGGACACGTCCTAGGAGAGGAGAGAGCGATGAAGGCCACCACCGGTCTGCACTGCCTGGTCACCGGGGCCACCGGCTACATCGGGGGCCGCCTGGTGCCCGAGCTCCTCGACGCCGGACACCGCGTGCGGTGCCTGGCCCGCTCCCCCGAGAAGCTGCGCGACCACCCGTGGGCCGGGCGCACCGAGGTCGTCCGCGGCGACGTCGTCGACGCCGAGTCCGTCGCGGCGGCCCTGCACGGCATCGACGTCGCCTACTACCTCGTCCACGCCCTCGGCGCCGGATCCGGATTCGAGGACCGCGACCGCACGGCCGCCCGCGTCTTCGCCGAACAGGCCCGAGCGGCCGGCGTCCGCCGCATCGTCTACCTCGGCGGGCTCACCCCGGCCGGGATCCCGGTCCGCGACCTGTCCCCGCACCTGCGCTCCCGCGCCGAGGTCGGCGAGATCCTCCTCGGCTCCGGCGTGCCGGCCACCGTCCTGCGCGCCGCCGTCATCATCGGATCCGGCTCGGCCTCCTTCGAAATGCTGCGCTACCTGACCGAACGGCTTCCCGTCATGGTCACCCCCAGCTGGGTCGGCACCCGCGTCCAGCCCGTCGCCGTCCGCGACGTCCTGCGCTACCTCGTCGGCAGTGCCGCCATGCCGCCCGAGGTGAGCCGCGCCTTCGACATCGGCGGGCCCGACGTGCTCACGTACGAGGAGATGATGCGCCGCTACGCCGTCGCCGCCGCCCTGCCCCACCGGCTCATCCTGCGCGTCCCGATGCTGACCCCGCGGCTGTCCAGCCACTGGATCGGCCTGGTCACCCCCGTCCCGCGGGCCCTGGCCCGGCCGCTCGCCGAATCCCTGCGCCACGAGGTCGTCTGCGCGGAACACGACATCGCGCGCCACGTCCCCGACCCGCCCGGCGCCCCGATCGGCTTCGACCAGGCCGTGTCCCTGGCCCTGCAGCGGGTGCGCGAGGCGAACGTGACCACCCGATGGTCCTCCGCGTCCCTGCCCGGTGCGCCCAGCGACCCGCTGCCCACCGACCCCGACTGGGCGGGCGGCAGCCTCTACACCGACCGGCGGGAACGCGCGGTCGACGCCCCACCCGCGGCGCTGTGGCAGGTGGTGGAGGGCATCGGCGGGGAGAACGGCTGGTACTCGTTCCCGCCGGCCTGGGCGGTACGGGGCTGGCTGGACCGGCTGGTCGGCGGGGTCGGCATCCGGCGCGGCCGGCGCGACGCGGCCCGGCTGCGGGTGGGGGACTCCCTGGACTTCTGGCGGGTCGAGGAGATCGAACCGGGCCGCATGCTGCGGCTGCGCGCCGAGATGCGGCTGCCGGGGCTGGCCTGGCTGGAGATGTACGCGGACCCGTCCCCGCCGCCGGACACGGAGCCGGACCAGGGCCAGGGCCCGGACCCGGGCCCGGACCAGGGCGGTGCGGTCCGGGGCGCCCGCTACCGCCAGCGGGCGCTGTTCCATCCGCACGGGCTGCTCGGCCACCTCTACTGGTGGAGCGTGTCGCCCTTCCACGCCGTCGTCTTCGGCGGCATGGCCCGCAACATCGCCCGCGCCGCGCGCCGCCTGGACGACGAGGCCGCCGCATCCGAACGGCCCCTGTCCGCCGAAGTACCGGACGACAGCCGTCCCCCCGGTCCCGACGCGGAGCGAGAGAACCCATGAACGTCGCGGTGGTCCTGTACACCTCCGACCTGCGCCTGCACGACCATCCGCCGCTGCGCGCGGCCCTCTCCTCCTGCGACCGGGTGGTGCCGCTCTTCGTCCGCGACCGGACCGTCGACGCGGCCGGCTTCGCCGCTCCCAACCGGCTCGCCTTCCTCGCCGACTGCCTGGCCGATCTGGACGCCGGACTGCGCGAGCGCGGCGGCCGCCTCGTGCTGCGTTCCGGCGACGCCGTCGCCGAGGTCTGCGCCCTCGTCCACGAGTGCGACGCCGACGAGGTCCACATGGCCGCCGGGGTCAGCGGCTATGCCCACGCCCGCGAGGCACGCCTCCGCGCCGCCCTCGAAGCCGAGGGCGTCCGGCTCTACGTGCACGATGCGGTGGTGACGGCCGCAGCCCCCGGGGCCGTGCTCCCCGCCGGCTCCGACCACTTCGCCGTCTTCACCCCGTACTTCCGCCGCTGGACCGAACTGCCGCCCCGCGCCGTCGCCGCCGCCCCGCGCTCCGTCCGCGTGCCCGACGGCATCGGCTCCGACCCGCTGCCCCGGCGCGCGGCCGTCACCGGCGTCTCCCCGGGCCTCGCCCGCGGCGGCGAGCGCGAGGCCCGCGACCTCCTCCGTCGCTGGCTGCGCGCGGGCCTCTCCCGCTACCTGGACGCCCACGACGACCTGGCCGGCGACGCCACCTCCCGGCTCTCCCCGCACCTCCACTTCGGCACCCTCTCGCCCGCCGAGGCCGTCCACCGTGCCCGCGCCGGCGCCGTCGGCCCCGGCGCCGAGGCCTTCGTCCGGCAGATCTGCTGGCGCGACTTCCACCACCAGGTGCTCGCCGCCCGCCCCGAGACCGCCGTACGGGACTACCGCGACCGCCGGGACCACTGGCGCACCGGGGCCGCCGCCGAGGAGGAGACCGAGGCCTGGAAGGAGGGCCGCACCGGCTTCCCGGTGGTCGACGCGGCCATGCGCCAGCTGCGCCACGAGGGCTGGATGCACAACCGGGGCCGGCTGCTCACCGCCAGCTTCCTCACCAAGACCCTGTACGTGGACTGGCGGATCGGGGCCCGGTACTTCCTGGACCTCCTCGTGGACGGGGACCTCGCCAACAACCAGCTCAACTGGCAGTGGGTGGCCGGGACGGGCACCGACACCCGGCCCAACCGGGTCCTCAACCCGGTCCGCCAGGGCCTGCGTTACGACCCGGAGGGCCGCTACGTGCACCGCTGGGTGCCGGAGCTCGCCGGGCTGGACGCCCCACAGGTGCACGAACCCTGGCGGCTGCCGGCGCCGGAGCGGGCCCGCTACGCCTACCCGGACCGGATCGTGGAACTCGCCGACGGGCTCGACCGGTTCCGGCGCGGACGCGGAGCGGCGTGAGCGCCCGGCCCCGGCCCCAGAGCCCTATCGTGAGCGGGTGGACCGCGTGCCCCAGACACCACCGCAGCCCCAGCCCCGGCCCGCCGCCGCGCTGAGCACCGGCGCGGTCGCCCGCCGCCTCGGGGTCTCGCCGACCACCCTGCGCTCCTGGGAGCGCCGGTACGCGATCGGCCCCGCCCGCCGCGAGGCCGGCCGGCACCGCCGCTGGACCCCGCCGGACATCGCCCGGCTGGAGCTGATGTGCCGGCTCACCGCCGACGGGGTACCGCCGGCCGAAGCGGCCCGGGCAGCCCTCGGCGTGGCCGCCGGCGAGCGCCGTGCCGAGGCAGCGCCGCCGCCACCGGCGCCGACCCCCGGCGGGACGGGCGCACTCCCGCTGGGGGCGGTCCGCCCGGAGTGCCGGGGGCTCTCGCGGGCCGCCGTACGCCTGGACGCGCCGACCGTGGCCGAACTGCTGGAGGCAGCCCTGGCCGAGCACGGCCTGGTCACCGCCTGGGAGGAGGTCATCGCGCCGACCCTGCACGCCGTGGGCCGCAAGTGGGCCACCGCCGGGGAGCGTTACGTAGAGGTCGAACACCTGCTGTCCTGGCAGATCTCCTCGGCGCTGCACCGCATCCGGCCCGTGCCCGAGCCGCCCCGGACCCCGCCGGTACTGCTGGCCTGCGTCCCCGGCGAGCAGCACAGCCTGCCCATCGAGGCCCTGACCGCGGTCCTCGGCCAACGGGGCCTGCCCGCCCGGATGTTCGGGGCCGCCCTGCCCGCCGAGGCCCT
The DNA here is from genome assembly GCF_035984415.1 of Streptomyces sp. NBC_01296. Taxonomy (NCBI): domain Bacteria; kingdom Bacillati; phylum Actinomycetota; class Actinomycetes; order Kitasatosporales; family Streptomycetaceae; genus Streptomyces; species Streptomyces sp. NBC_01296. The sequence goes on from NZ_CP130720.1 coordinate 7,332,496, forward strand.
GCGCGACGCCGTGCGGCGCACCGGCCCGCGGGCCGTCGTCCTGTGGGCGCAGTCCCGTACGACCGCCGACCCGGCCCTGGCCCGGTCGGTGGCCGGCATCGAGTGGGGCCTGCGGGGTGCCCGCAGCCGCCCGGCGCTCCTGCTCGCCGGACCGGGCTGGAGCACGGACGTGCAAGCCCCGCGCACCGAGCGGCTGTACGGGCTGCGCTCCGGCCTCGCGGTCATCGAGTCGCTCGCGCCGCCGCGGGCAGCGACCGGCGCAGCTGGTGCAGAGCCCTTCGCATATGGCTCTTGACGGTGCCCAGCGGCAGCCCGGTCCGGTCCGCGATCTGCGTCTGCGTCAGGTCCGCGTAGAAGGCGAGGCGCAGCACCCGCTGCTGCTCGCCCGGCAGCCTGGCCAGCTCCCCGAGGACCAGTACCCGGTCCAGGACCTGCTCCGACTCCTGCCGCGGCGGGCTTCCGGGACGGTCGCCCGCACCGGGGGCGGCGCGGGCGGCGGCCGCGGCCGCCCGGGACCGCCGGGTCCGCGCCTCCAGCGCGTCGGCCACCTTGTGGCGGGTGATGCCGGTGAGCCAGGCCCCGAACCCGCCGGGCCCGGGCCGGTAGCGGCGCCGGCCGTGCCAGGCGGCGAGGAACACCTGCTGCGTGACGTCCTCGGCCTCCCGCTCGTCGCCGAGGCGCCGGTGGGCGAGCGAGTGGACCAGCGGCCGCCAGCGCCGGTAGACCGCTTCCATGCAGCGCTCGTCGCCGGCCGCGAAACCCGCCGCCCAATCCGCCGTTTCGTCCATGGCCCGAGCCTCGCCACCCCGCACCCGGGCGAGCCACTCGCAGCGTTTGCGCATCGATTTGGTGGGGAGCCGCGGCCGGCCGGTGGATCAGAGCGCGGGATCCACGGCGCCGACGTGCCGGAGGGCTTAAGGTCCGGAGAATGAGCGACCTGCTGCTGGTGAGGCACGGAGAGACGGCATGGAGCGCCACCGGGCGCCACACGGGGCGGACCGACGTGCCGCTGACCGCCGCCGGTGTCGAGGAGGCCATCTCGCTGTCCCCGTACTTCCGCGACCGGCACTTCGCGCTGGTGCTGACCAGCCCGCTGCGCCGGGCCGTCGCCACGGCCGAGCTCGCCGGACTGAGCGGCGGTGTCACCGACCCCGACCTGTACGAATGGGACTACGGCGGCTACGAGGGCATCACCACGGCCGAGATCCAGCGGACCCGGCCGCACTGGTCCCTGTGGACCGACGGCGTCCCTCCCGGCGACGCGGAACACCCCGGCGAGGACGCCGCCCAGGTCGGCGCCCGCGCGGACCGGGCCCTGGCCCGGGCCGCCGCGGTCCTCGCCGAGGACCGCGGCGATGCCGTGATCGTCGCCCACGGCCACTTCCTGCGCGTCCTGACCGCCCGCTACCTGGGCCTGCCCCCGCAGGACGGGCGGCTCTTCCTGCTGCGCACCGGCACGGTCAGCATCCTGTCCACCGAACACGGCCTCCCCGTGATCGCGGGCTGGAACACCCACCCCTGAGGTCCGGGGGCCTGCGGACGTCCCCGCCGAGAGCCCCGCCGCATCCCGTGGGATTCTGAAACCGTGCGAGCCCTTGGGGAACTCCGAACGGGCACCGGCGCCCTGCCGGCGGCCGCACGCCGGGCCGTCCGGACCACGCTCGCCGCCTGCACCGGCTTCTACCTGTTCCTGTACGGACTCGGCCAGCCCGTCAGCGCCACCTACGCCCTCTTCGGCGCCGTGTCCCTGGCCGGCCTCTCCCGGATCCCGGGCACGGGACGGCAGCGGGCCGCGGTGATGGTCAGGCTGCTTCCGGTGGCCTGTGTCCTGGTGATCCTGGGCACCTTCCTCGCCGTCCGGACCTGGAGCGCCGTCCTCGGCATGGCCGTCATCGGCTTCTGCGTGGCCTTCTCGGCGGCGGCCGGACCCCGGCCGGCGGGCGCCGCGGCCGGGCTGCAACTGCTGTACATCCTGCCGAGCTTCCCGCCGTACGCCCCGCACACCCTCGACGAGCGGCTCGGCGGCACCCTCACCGGCCTCCTGCTGCTGATCATGGCCGAGGCGTGGGTGCTGCCGGACCCGCGGGTGGCGACGTACGCCGAGCGGGCCGCGGGCTCCACGGCCGAGGCGGCCCGCTGCGCCGCCGCCCTGGAGCGGCCGCCCTACGTCCTGACCGAATCCGCTTCCGACCGGGCCCGGGCGGCCGCCGAAGCGCTGCGGTCCTCCCGGGTCCCCGAGGCGGAACGCCCCGCCGGGCCCGGCCTGCGCGAGCGGGCGCTGGCCCACACCGGGCTGGCCGCACGCACCCTGCTCTCCCGGCTCCGCAACCTGCCCGCACCACCGGCCGGACGGGAGCCGAGACAGGCCGGCATCGACCTGCTGGGCGCGGTCCGCGCATCGGCGACGGGAAGCTCCACACTGCTGCGCGAAGGACGGCGGCCCGTCGCGGACTCGACGGAACTGCTCCGCCTGCGCGCCCGGAACGCGCGCACCCCCGCCGAGCTGCCGGAGTCGCGTCGCCGGCAGGCCGCTCTCCTGGAGGTCGCGGACGCCGCGGTGGCGCTGCGCACGGCGGCGGAGATCGCCGTGGAGGGGCGCGGCGCGCACCTGGAGGGGGACGCGGCGGACCGGTTCTGGTACGTCCGGCAGAACACCGTGCAGCTGTGGTGGCACCGGATCGCCGCACACACCGGGCCGCGGTCCGTGTACTTCCAGAACGCCGTACGGATCGCGCTGGCCCTCGCGGTGGCCCGTACCGTGGCCGGACTCGACTCCCTCCCGCACGGCTTCTGGGCGATGCTCGCGGTCATCAGCCTCACCCGGACCACCGCCGTGCAGACCCGGGGCACCGTGCGCACCGCGCTGATCGGCACCTGTCTGGGCGCGCTCGCCGCCGGTACGGTGCTCGCCCTGGCCCGCGGGGACACCGCCGTCTACGCGATCGTGCTCCCGCCGCTGATGCTGTTCACGTTCACCACCGGGCCCGTGCGGGGCGTGGGCTGGGCGCAGGCGCTGTTCACGCTGGTCGTCGCCGTCGTCTTCGCCCAGCTGTCCGAGGTCACCTGGCAGCTGGCCGAGGTCCGCTTCCTCGATGTGACCATCGGCAGCGCGATCGGGATCGTGTGCGGGATCCTGGCCTGGCCGCGCGGGGCCCAGGACGAACTGGGCCGGGCGGTGGCCGGGCTGCTGCGCGCGTGCGCCGACGACGTCGAGTCGACCACCGCCGTCGCCACGGCGCCCCGCGGGCTCGCGCAGGCCCCACAGGACGCGGAGCACCGGGTCCGGATCACCCTGGTCATGGCCGAGTCGGCGTACGCCCAGTACCAGAGCGAGACGCAGCGCCCGGCCGGGCCGGGCCCGGACTGGCATGCCACGGTGATGACCGGGCACCACGTGCTCTGGGGCGCCGGGCGGGTGCTGGGCAGCGCGGACGGGGCGCCGCTCGCGCGCAGCGAGGCGGCGCACCTCGGGGACTACGCGGCCCGCGTGGCGGCCGGACTGCGCCGGGCGGCGGTGGTGGCCGACGTCCCGCACAAGACCCGCGACAGGACCCGTGCGGGCGGGACCGGCACGCCGGGCGGTCCCGGGCCCGCCGGGTCCGGTGCGCCGGCCGTGCCCGTGTCCGCCGAGGCGGCGCCGCCCGACGCGGGGCCCGTCTACTTCGCCACGACGGCCTGGCTCGACTCGCTGACGGCGGACCTGCGGACCATCGAGTCGGGCCGCGCCGCGGCGGCGCCGGCCGGCCCGGTGTGATCCCGCGTCCGTCGTTTCCCGGCCGTGCGCCCGGGCAGGAACTCCACGGCGTCCGGGACCGAACGGGCGGCGGGAAGCGCGAACCGAGGATGAGGGCGAGGGGCGCCGATGAGTGGTGGCAAGTCCGCGGCGGAGGTGTTCGACGAGCTCGGCGCACGGTACGAGGAGGTGTTCGGGCGGGTTCCCGGGCAGCTCGCGGCACTGGACTGGCTCACGGCCCGGCTCGCCCCCGGCGCCCGCGTGCTGGACGTGGGCAGCGGTACGGGCCGCCCGACCGCCGAGGCGCTCGCGCGGGCGGGCTGCGCGGTGACCGGCATCGACGTCTCGGCGCACATGGTCGACCTCGCGCGCTCCCGGGTGCCGCAGGCCCGGTTCGAGCAGGCCGACGTCCGGACGTACGCGGCCGAGGCCGGCGGCTTCGACGCGGTGTGCTCCTTCTTCCCCCTGCTGGTGATGGACCAGCGGGAGGTGGCGGCGGCGCTGGAGCGGATGGCTTCGTGGGTGGCGCCCGGCGGGTACTTCGTGATGGCCACCGTGCCGGGCGACATCAGCGGCCTCGACATCGTGTGGATGGGGCACGAAGTCAGCGTCAGCAGCCTGTCCACGGCGGAGCACCTGCGGCTGCTGGGCGCGGCCGGGCTGGAGGTGCTGGAGCACCACACCGCCCTGTTCCGGCCCGGGGCCGAGCACGCGGGGGCCGCCGGAGCCGCCGCGGCGGTCGAGCCCGAGGAGCACCTGTTCTGCTACGCCCGCCGCCCCGCCTGAGCGACGGCTGGTCCGTTGGCCGCGGGTGGCCGAACCACAGGGCTCGACACTGGGCCAATGGCCCAGTGATCCGGTGCCGTGTTGAGCCAGTGGGCCCTCGGATGCTTATCTGTGCTGTATCCATGTACTTACGGCGCCGTGCAGCGCCGGGCGGCAACGAGGCCGGTCCGGAGCGCGGTGCCTTCGTCGTGCCCGCCTGCCGCCCACCACCCCCGGGCGGCCGCCGGGCCGGCGCGCACCATCTCGAGGGGGGCGGCACACCGCCGTGAAGAGAATGTTCGTGGCTCCGGATCCGGGGCGCATGAGGCTGAGGAACTCGCTGCGGGCCGTGCTCGGCATCGGGCTCGCCGTGGCGGTGGCCGAGCTCTGCGGCCTCTCCCTCACCGCCTCCATCGCCGGGGGACTCGCGGCCCTGCTCACCCTGTTCACCGTGCTCGACCCGACCGTGCGGGCCCAGCGCGTCACCAGCGCACTGCTCCCCGTCGCCGGTTTCCCCGTCCTCGCGCTGGCCACCGTCCTGCACGGGATGCCGCTCGCCCGGGACGCCGCCTTCCTCGCCGTAGTGTTCGCCGGGGTCTACGCCCGCCGCTGGGGGCCGCGCGGGCACGCCCTGGGGATCTTCGGCTTCATGATGTTCTTCGTCACCCAGTTCCTGCACGCCGTCCCCGGCCAGCTGCCCGAGCTGTACGCCGCCGTCGGACTGGCGCTGCTGTCCGCCGGCGCGGTGCGGTTCCTGCTGTGGCCCATCGAGCGGCGCACCCCGCCGCCCGCCGCCCCGCCCGGCCTGCCCGGCACCGGCCTGGCCCGGCCCACCACGCGGCAGGCCTTCCAGGCCACCGCCGCCTGCGCCTTCGCGCTCGGCATCGGCCAGGCGCTCTCCGACGACCGCTGGTACTGGGCCGTCGGCACCGCCTGGTGGATCTTCGTCAACACCGCTTCCCGGGGCGAGACCCTCGTCCGCGGATTCCGCCGGGTCCTCGGCACGGTCGTCGGCATCGCCGCCGGGCTGCTGATCGCCGTACCGCTGCACGGCGCGCCCGCGCCCACCGCCGCACTGGTCGCCGTATGCGTCTTCGGGATCTTCTACACCGCGGCCCCCTCGTACTCCTGGATGATGTTCTTCGTCACCGTCATGGCCGGGCTGCTCTACGGGCTCCTCGGCGTCCTGCACCCCGGGCTGCTGGTCCTGCGCTTCCAGGAGACCGCGATCGGCGCCCTGGGCGCAGCCCTCGCCGTGCTGCTCGTCCTCCCGGTGACCACCCACGCCGCCAACGACGCCTGGATCCAGCGCGCCCTGCACTGCGTACGGGCCTCCACCGCGGCCTCCCTCGACCGCCTCGCAGGAGACCCCGACGCCGATCCCGCCCCGCACGCGGCCGAACTCGAACTGCTGCTGGGCCGCGTACGGATGGCTCTCGCGCCCCTCGTCCACCCGCTGAGCCCGCTGCGCGCCCGCAAGGCCCGGGCCCGGCAGGTCCTCGGGCTGCTCGACGACTGCGCCCGGGAGGTGCGCGGGCTGGTGGCCGTCGCCGCCGATCCGCAGGCCTCGCACGACGCCCGGCTGGCCACGGCCTGCTGGCGGGTGGAGGCGGCCGTCGAGGCGCTGACCACCCGGCAGACCACGGCGGAACCCGCCGTTCCCAGCCACCCCCGGCCCGCCGCCGCGGAGCCGGCCCTCGCGCACCTGCACGGCCTGGAGCACGCCCTCGTGGCCCTCCACGCCCCGCTGCGCACCGACCCGCGCTCGCCCCTCGTCATCAGCGCCTGATCCGGCCGCGGGAAGGCCCGGCCGGAGCAGGGCCGGGCCTGCATGATCCCCGAGGTCAGAGAGCTGATGGCGGCGGATCCTACGCCCTGTCGGGTCCGCTCCGCAGGGCAATGGCCCGAAGATCACTCGGTGGAGTGTTTCGGACGTGTGTGCCGTATACCGCTGACCTGCGGCATGTACAACGGGTGATTGTTGATTGCACATTCATCCGGCACGTACAGGGTGGATCTGGTCGGACAGGGGGTAACCGCCCGGGATGGAAATACTTCAACAGTGTTCGACCACGGCCCAAGTGTGGGAAGCAGCCGAGGAGTTCATTCGACTCTTCCACCGGGAGAATCCGCAGGCGGGTGATCCGCGGGCCCGGCTCGCCGCGGTGCGGGCCGAGCTCGCGGCGACCGGAAGCTACCGGCACACCCCGCAGGAACTCGCCCACGGGGCCCGTGTCGCCTGGCGCAACAGTAACCGCTGCATAGGCAGGCTGTACTGGAACTCGCTGCGCGTGCGCGACCGCCGCGAGCTCACCGCCGCCGACGACATCGCCGCCGAATGCTTCGAGCACCTGCGCGACGCGACCAACGGCGGCCGGGTCAGGCCCACCATCACCGTCTTCGCCCCGGACACCCCGGACCGCCCGGGCCCGTTGATCTGGAGCGAGCAGCTCGTCAGGTACGCCGGCTACGGCGACCACCACTCCGTCACGGTGGGCGACGCCCGCAACGCACCGCTCACCAGCGCGCTGCTCGGGCTCGGCTGGACCGGGGGCGCCGGCACCCCCTTCGACCTGCTGCCGCTGGTGGTACAGGGCGTCGACGACAAGCCCCGCTGGTTCGACACCCCCGCGGACGCCGTGCTGGAAGTCCCGATCGAGCACCCCGACGACGCGGGCTGGGCCGACTGGGGGCTGCGCTGGCACGCCGTACCCGCCATCTCCAACATGTGCCTGGAGATCGGCGGCATCCACTACCCGGCCGCTCCCTTCAACGGCTGGTACATGGGAACCGAGATCGGCGCCCGCAACCTCGCGGACACCGACCGGTACAACCTCCTCCCCGCCGTCGCCCGGCGCCTGGGCCTGGACACCTCCAGCGACCGCTCGCTCTGGAAGGACCGCGCACTCGTCGAGCTGAACCGGGCCGTGCTGCACTCCTTCGACCGGGCCGGGGTCACCATCGCGGACCACCACACCGAGTCGCGGCGCTTCCTCAGCCACATAGAGCGGGAGGAGCGCAAGGGGCGCGAGGTGGGCGCCGACTGGTCCTGGATCGTGCCGCCGATCTCGGGTTCCGCGACCCCCGTCTTCCACCGCACGTACGACGACCGGCCGAGCTCTACGGCGTACGTGCACCACCCCGGCGCACAGGAACGCGCCCAAGGGCGCAATCTGGTCTAGACCTTCTGTTACCGTCGGCTCCGCACGGATCGATCCGGAACGGTGGAGAGGGGCATCCCGTGGGTGACGCTGACGGTACGGAGGGCGCGTACGAAAGCGCCCGGCGCGGCGGACACCGGGTCCACATCGGCTCGTTCACCTCGGGAGGCGGCCGTGGCATCACCACCGCGGCCGTGGACCCGGCGACCGGTGCACTGACCCTGCTCTCCGCCACCGATGCGGTCGCGGACCCCTCGTACCTCGCCGTCGACCGGACCACCGGCGTGCTCTACGCCGTGAGCGAGACGGGGCAGGGGGCGGCCGCCGCCTTCCGGCCCACCCCCGAGGGCCTCGCCGCCCTCGGCCCCGCCGTCCGGGTCGGTGGCTCCGGACCGACCCACCTCAGCGTGGCCGGGCGCCGGCTCCTGACCGCCAACTACACCTCCGGCAGCGTCAGCAGCCTCCCGCTCGCCGCGGACGGCGCCCTGTCCGGACCCGCCTCGGTCCTCGCCCACCAGGGCTCCGGCCCCGACGCGAGCCGCCAGGAGCGGCCGCACGCCCACCAGGTGCTGCCCGATCCGAGCGGCCGCTGGGTGCTCAGCGTGGACCTCGGCACCGATTCGGTCCGGGTCTGCGCACCGGACCCGGCCACCGGCGCACTGCGCCTGCACGGCGAGACCGCGCTGCGCGCCGGGACGGGTCCGCGCCACCTCGCCTTCCACCCGGACGGCGAGGTGGTCTACGTGCTGCACGAGCTGGAGCCGCAGCTGACCGTCTGCCGCTGGAATCCGGGCTCCGGGCAACTGGAACCGGTCGAGGAGGTTCCGGTCGCCTCTGCGGGCGCTCCAGGCGGCATACGGGCCTATCCCTCGGCCGTGGTGGCCTCGCCCGACGGCCGCTTCGTATGGGCCGCCGTCCGCGGCGCCGACGCCATCGCCACCCTCACGCTCGCCGGCGCGGCCGGGAAACCGCGGCTCACCGGCAGCGTGGACTGCGGCGGCAGCTGGCCGAGGGACCTCGCCGCCGATCCCTCGGGGCGCCGGCTGTACGCGGCCAACGAGCGCTCCGGAGACGTCACCTGGTTCGACGTCGACCCGCTGACCGGGCAGCCGCGCCGGGCCGGCTCGGTGGCGGTGCCCGCCGCCACCTGCGTCGTCTTCGGCTGACCTGACCACCCGTGCGCGCACGGACGAGGGCCCGCGCCCCGGAGGATGAACCCCGGGGCGCGGGCCCTCGTACGAGCGGTCCTGGGAAGGATCAGTGGGCAGCGGCGCCCTGGGCGAGGCCGAGCGCCGCGGAGTACTGGGTGACGACGAGCTTGCCGAGCGCCGAGTAGGCGCCGAGCACCTCGGAGGCCGCGCAGTCGGCCTCCTTGCAGGCCGTGTCCAGCAGCCCCTCGGCAGCCTCCGGGCCGATCAGGTACGGGGCCAGCGCGAGCTGCGTGGAGCCCTCGCTGCGCAGCTGCTCGGCGACCGCGGCCACCGAGCCCTCCTGGTCGAGCGCGGCCGCCTTGACGGGCACCGCGAGGCGGGCGGCCAGCAGCATGCCGGTGACCCCGGCGGCCTGGACGGCCTCCGCGCCGCCGGTGGTGGCGACGATGATGCCGTCGGCGGCGGTGGTGACGGTGAACAGCCGGGCGCGGTCGGCGCGGGCCAGGCCCGCCTCGGAGAGCCGTACGTGCAGGCCCTCGGCGAGCAGCGGGTGCGGGCCGAGCACCTCGGCCAGCTCGGCGGCGGCCGAGGAGTCCATGACGGCCTGGCGCATCCGGCGCAGCAGGTCGGCGTCGGGGCCGGCCAGCAGCGGGACGACCACGGCGTCCGGGCCGGTCGGCGCGGGCACCTCGTGGCCGGCGGCGCGGGCGAACTCCGCGCGCGCGACGCGCTCGGCCGCGACGGCGCTCAGCACGCCGGCGAGGGCCGGGAACTCGGAGACCTCGGCGTCATCGCCCTCGAGGAAGCCGATGCGGGCGTCCAGGCCCGGCAGCTCGGAGCGGCCGATGCTGATGATCTCTTCCGCCAGCCCCCGCGAGGCGGCCGAAGGGGCACCGGGCACGGCGAGCACCAGCGCGGGCGCGCCCTCGGGCGCCACCGCGGGCTCGGGTCGGCGGTGCCGTCCGGCAGGGCGGGGTCGCGGCATTCGTACGGGCAGGCCATTTGCGGGCCCAGTGGGGGAGCTCATGGCGCCGCATGCTACTGGCTTATCGGAACCGAGTGTTCGGGCAGGGCCTTATCGGGCGGCTTCTGTCCGTATTTATCCGTTGAATGTCGTATACCGTTCAACCGAATGATCAACTGGCGGGGGGAAGCCGCCAGTCCACCGGCTGTGCTCCCTGACGGACCAGCAGGTCGTTGGTCCGGCTGAACGGCCTGGAGCCGAAGAACCCGTTGGCGGCGGACATGGGGGAGGGGTGGACGGACTCCACGGCGGGCAACTCGCCGAGCAGCGGCCGCAGATTGCGGGCGTCCCGGCCCCACAGCACCGACACGAGGGGTTTCCCGCGCGCGGCCAGCGCCCGGATGGCCTGTTCGGTGACGGCCTCCCAGCCCTTGCCGCGATGGCCCCCGGTCTTGCGCGGGGCGGTGGTCAGCGCGCGGTTCAGCAGCAGCACGCCCTGCCGGGTCCACGGGGTCAGGTCCCCGTTCGCGGGCCGGGGCACCCCGAGGTCCGCGTACAGCTCGCGGAAGATGTTGTCGAGGCTGGGCGGCCACGGGCTGACCTCGGGCGCCACCGAGAAGGACAGGCCCATCGCGTGCCCCGGGGTCGGGTACGGGTCCTGGCCGACGATGAGCACCTTCACCTCGTCGAAGGGCTGCTGGAAGGCACGCAGTACGTTCGCCCCGGCCGGCAGGTACGTCCTCCCCGCCGTGATCTCGGCGCGCAGGAAGTCGCCCATCGCGGCGATCTGTGCCGCCACCGGCTCCAGAGCCCGGGCCCAGCCCGGCTCGACGATCTCGTTCAACGGTCGTGCTGCCACAGTGAGTCACTCTACTGGCCGATTCAGTGAGCCAGCACCGCCGCCCGTACGCACAGGACATCGGGCAGGTGCCCGGCCAGCAGCTGCCAGCTGTCCCCGTCGTCGTGGCTGGCGTACAGCTCGCCGTTGCGGTTGCCGAAGTAGACCCCCGCCGGGTCCGCGTCGTCCGTGCACAGGGCGTCCCGCAGCACCGTCCCGTAGTGGTCCCCGGCCGGCAGCCCGCGCGTGAGCGGCTCCCAGGTCGCGCCGGCGTCCTGCGTACGGAAGACCCGGCACCGGTGCTCCGCCGGGACCCGGTCGGAGTCGGCGTTGAGCGGGAAGACGTACGCGGTCTCCGGCCGGTGCGGGTGCGCGGCCACCGCGAAGCCGAAGTCGGAGGGCAGGCCGCCGCCGATGTCGGTCCACCGGGCCCCGGCGTCGTCGCTGCGGTACACGCCCCAGTGGTTTTGCAGGTACAGCCGCTTCCGGTTCCCGGCGTCCTGGGCGATCTTGTGCACGCACTGGCCGAACTCCGGATGCGGATCCGGCAGGAACACCGCCGAGACCCCCTCGTTGGACGGGGTCCAGCAGGCGCCGCCGTCCAGGGTGCGAAACACCCCGGCGGTGGAGACCGCCACCGTCACCGCGCGGGGGTCGGCCGGGTCCGTCAGCACCGTGTGCAGGCCCTCTCCGCCGCCGCCCGGCACCCAGCTCCGGCGGCTCGGGTGCTCCCACAGCGGGCGGACCAGCTCGAAGGACACCCCCCGGTCCGTCGAGCGGAACAGGGCGGCCGGCTCCGTCCCCGCGTAGACCACGTCCGGTGCCTCGGGGCCGGCCGGATGCAGCTGCCAGACGCGCTCCAGCGAGGCACCGGTGTCCTTCGGGAACTTCACGGCGGGCTCGGCAGGCTCCTGCCAGCTCGCCCCCTGGTCGTCGGAACTGAACACGGACGGCCCCCAGTGCGAGCTGTCCCCGCCGACGAGCAGCCGGGGTACCGGCCCGCGCCGGTCGACCGCGACGGCGTAGACGGCCTGGGCGTTGAAATGGGGCCCGTCGAGCTCCCAGGGGCCGCCGCCCCGCCTGCGGCCGATGAAGAGGCCCTTGCGGGTCCCCGCGAGCAGGAGCACCTCGGACATGGTCGACACCTCCGGACTGCGCCGTTCCGCTCGTCGTGATGAGCTTCTGTCCGGCCAGTCTGCACCCGCCCGCCGACAGCGGCCGGGCAGCCGCCCCGTTGCGCTGACCAGCCGGTCGCCATCGATCAACAGGCGTATCCAAAGGGTGGCTACTTGATCGTAGGAGGCCGAAAGGGGTTGACTTCCACCTCTACCACCGCACGAGAGGCACTACGTGGTCACCGAGCACCTTTCGCCGCTCGACCTCGCCTTCTGGCGGATCGAATCCGCCGCCCACCCGATGCACCTCGGCGCCCTCGCGGTCTTCGAAGCCGCCCCGCAGGGCCCCGCTCCCGGTCCTGGTCCCGGTCCTGGCCCCGGCGGCGGCCCCGACGCCGCGGTCCGCGCCGCCGCACTGCTCACCGCCCGCTGCGTCGCCGTCCCGGGCCTGCGCCGCCGCATCCACGACGTGCTGCTGCCGATCGGTGCGGCCGCCTGGTCGTCCGACGCGGACTTCGATCCGGCCCGGCACGTGTTCCTCGTCCGCACCGGCGACCCGCAGGCCGCCGCCGGGCCCCTCATGGCGCGGCCGCTGGACCGCAGCCGGCCGCCCTGGGAGGCGCACGTCCTGGCCGGGCCCGACCCGGGCTCCTTCGCGGTGCTCTTCAAGTTCCACCACGCCCTCGCCGACGGGCTCGGCGCCCTCGCGCTGGCGGCCATGCTCTTCGACGAGGGCCCGCCCGTACGGGGTCCCGCGCGGCCGGCCCCCGTACCGCAGCCCGGCGGCTCCGCCCTGCGCAGCCTTCCCGGGATCCTGGCCGCAAGGGTCCAGGACGTCGGCCAGGCCCTGGAGATCGGCGCGTCCGTCGCCCGCGCCGGACTCCCCCTCGGTGTCCCGGCCGCCCTGACGGCCGTCCCGGCGCAGACCGGCACCCGTGCGGTCGCGGGCCTCGCGCTCGACCTCGACGACGTCAACCGCATCCGGAAGGTCGCCGGAGGCACCGTCAACGACGTCCTGATCGCCATGGTCGCGGGCGCACTGCGGCGCTGGCTGGTGGGCCGCGGCGATCCCGCGCCGGAGGGTCCCGGGCCGCGCGCCCTGATGCCGGTCTCCCGTCGCCGGCCGGGCGGCGCGCGCTACGGCAACCGGCTCTCCGGCTACCTGCTCCGGCTGCCCCTCGCCGAGCCGGACCCGCTGCTGCGCCTGCACCGGGTGCGGACCGGCATGGACCGCAACAAGGAGGCAGGACCCGCCCGCGGCGCCGGGGCCGTCGCGCTGCTGGCCGACCACGTCCACCCGCTCGGCCACCGGCTCGGCGGCCCGCTGGTCGCGCAGGCGGCCCGGCTGCTCTTCGACATCCTGGTCACCAGCGTCCCGCTGCCCAGCTTCACCTTCTCCCTCGGCGGCAGCCGGGTCCGGGAGGTCTATCCGCTCGCCCCGCTCGCCCGCGGCCACTCCCTCGCGGTCGCGGTCTCCACCTACAAGGGCACGGTCCACTACGGCCTGGTCGCCGATGCGGCGGCGGTCCCGGACCTGGCCGCCCTCGCCGAGGCGCTGCGCGCCGAGCTCGACGAGCTTGTACGAGAGGTCTCGTAGTACGAGAAATTTCGTAGTACGGTGACTCTCGTACAAGTCGCCGATCGTCGGCGTGCCCGGCCACATCCGGAGAGTCCTTCATGAGTGCTGCCCCGCTCGCCCCCGCGACCCCTGCCGCCGGCGTTCCCGCCGCCTTCGCCGCCCTCTTCGCACCCCTCACCCTGCGCTCGGTCACCGTCCCGAACCGGGTGTGGATGGCGCCGATGTGCCAGCACGTCGCCGAGGCCTCCGGCCCGGACGCGGGCGTGGCCCACGCATGGCACTTCGCGCACTACGCCGCCCGCGCGGTGGGCGGCGCGGGCCTGATCCTGCAGGAGGCCACCGCCGTCTCCCCGGAGGGCCGGATCTCCCCGTACGACCTCGGCATCTGGAACGACACCCAGGCCGAGGCGCTGCGCCCGATCACCGCGTTCATCAAGGCCCAGGGCGCCGTCCCGGGCATCCAGATCGCGCACGCCGGCCGCAAGGCCTCGACCGGCCGCCCCTGGGAGGGCGGCCGCTACGTCGGCCCCGAGGCGGACGGCTGGCTGCCGAGCGCCCCGAGCCCGGCGCCGTTCGCCGAGGGCGACCCGGTGCCCAACGAGCTGACGACCGCCGAGATCCGCGAGATCACCGGCCAGTTCGCGGCCGCCGCACGGCGCGCGCTGGCCGCCGGCTACGAGGTCGTCGAGATCCACGGCGCCCACGGCTACCTCATCGGCCAGTTCCTCTCCGGCGAGAGCAACCGGCGCACCGACGCGTACGGCGGCTCCTTCGAGAACCGGGCCCGCTTCGCCCTCGAAGTCGTCGACGCCGTACGGGCGGTGTGGCCCGAGGAGCTGCCGCTGTTCTTCCGGGTCTCCGCCACCGACTGGCTGGAGGAGTCCGGCTGGACCCCCGAGGACACGGTCCGGCTGGCCGGACTGCTCCGGGCGCACGGGGTGGACCTGCTGGACGTGTCCACCGGCGGGATGGCCCCGAAGGCGGACATCCCCGTGGGGCCGGGCTACCAGGTGCCGTTCGCGGCCGAGGTCAAGGCCCGGACCGGCCTCCCGGTGGCCGCCGTCGGGCTGATCACCGAGCCGGAGCAGGCCGGGAAGATCCTGGCCGACGGGCAGGCGGACGCCGTCCTGCTGGGCCGCGAGCTGCTGCGCGACCCGTACTGGGCCCGCCGCGCGGCCGCCGAACTCGGCGCCGGGGTCAGGGTGCCCACGCCGTACCACCGCGCCTGGTAGGGCAACTCGGCCGGGTGCTGCGGCCGGTCGGTGTACTACGGTGTTTCTCGTACAACACACCGGAGCGGGGGCGAACGGAGCAGCAGACGTGACGGATACGGCCCCCACTCGTACGCTCGCCCACCCCGAGCCTGCGGAGATCCGGCTCGAGGCGGTGCTGCACGCGCTGTCGGACCCGATGCGGCTGTCGATCGTGCGGGACCTCGCGGTCACGCCGGACGAGCTGGCGTGCTCGTACTTCGTCCTCCCGGTCACCAAGTCGACTACCACGCACCACTTCCGCGTCCTGCGGGAGGCCGGCGTGATCCGCCAGACCTACCGCGGGACGGCGAAGATGAACGACCTGCGCCGCGCGGAGCTGGAGAGCCTGTTCCCGGGGCTGCTCGACAGCGTGCTCACCGCGGCCGCCGCGGAGCAGGCACGCCGGGCGGACACGGCCTAGGTGTGTTGTCCGGGCAGGTTGGTGACGCGGCCGCCCTGATCCGAAAGACACGCCCTAGGCATCGCCCCCGGCTCAGGCGCCCGTGGCCGCCGCGGCCAGCAGGCCCGTCCAGTCCGGGATCTTCACCGAGCGGCGGCCCAGCGAGCGCCCGAGGTCGGCCTCCGCCGCCTCGATCGCGAGCCAGCCCGGCCACTCCACCGGGTGCAGTCCCGCCGCCCGCAGCGCGTCCAGCGGGTCGCCCGGCAGCTCCCGCCGGGCCAGCGCCGGCGCGTCCTGGAGCAGCGAGGAGGCCGTCTCTTTCGCGCAGGGCCGGTTGGTGCCGATCACCCCGGTCGGGCCCCGCTTGATCCAGCCCGCCACGTACTCGCCGACCGAGGCGCGGCCCGCGCGCAGCACCCGGCCCGCGGCGTGCGGGACCGTGGCCTTCGCCGGGTCGAACGGCAGGCCGGGCAGCGGCACGCCCTGGTACCCCACCGAGCGCAGCACCAACTGCGCCTCGATGTCCTCGTACACGCCCGTTCCGGCGACCCCGCCGCGGCCGTCCGGGGCGGTCCGCTCGAAGCGCATCCCGGTGACCCGGCCGTCGGGGCCGCCCAGCACCTCCACCGGGCGCAGGTAGAACCGCAGGGCGATCCGGCGCCCGGCATCGCCCGGGTCCTGCTCGGCCCAGCCGCGCAGCACCTCGAGGTTGCGCCGGGCCACCGCGGGCAGCGAGGCGGCCGTTTCCCGGTCGGCGTACGCGGGGTCGAGCGCCAGCTCGGCGGGGTCCACCACGGCGGCCACGCCCGGCAGCGTGCCGAGCTCCCGGAGCTCCTTGGTGGTGAACTTGCCCTGCGAGGGCCCGCGTCGGGCCACCATCGACACCGACTTCACCCCGCTGTCGGCGAGTGCGCCGAGGGCCGGCTGCGGCATGTCGGTCGGGGCCAGCTCCGGCTCGCCCCGGGCCAGCATCCGCGTCACGTCCACCGCGACGTTGCCCGCGCCGACGACCACCGCCGAGCCCGCCCCGGGCAGGTCGAAGGCCTCGCCCTCGGCATCCGGGTGCCCGCTGTACCAGGCGACGAAGGCCGTCGCGGAATGCACCCCGGCCAGCTCCTCGCCGGGGATCCCGAGCAGCCGGTCGCGGGCGGCGCCCACGCAGTACACCACCGCGTGGTACAGCTCCAGCAGCCGTTCGGTGGTCAGCTGCGGCCCGCCGACCTCGACGTTGCCGAGGAAGCGGATCCGCTCGTCCTCCAGCACGGTGCGCAGGCTGCCCTGCAGCGATTTGATCTTCTCGTGGTCGGGGGCCACCCCGTAGCGCACCAGCCCGTACGGCGCGGGCAGCCGGTCCAGTACGTCGACGCGGATGCCCGGCACCTCACGCTGTTGTACGAGTGTCTGAGCGGCGTAGACCCCGCTGGGGCCCGAACCGACGACGGCGACACGAAGCACGGCGGAGCTCCTCCCGCAGGTGCTCCCAGCATGACACCGGGCCCGGCGGCCGTCAGCCCATCGCGCGCATCCGGTGGATCTCGGCGGTCTGCGTGGCCACCACCTCGTTGGCCATTTCCTCCACCGCCCCGTTGTTTCCGGCGGCCAGCGCCTCGCCCGCCATCTTCACCGCGCCCTCGTGATGGGCGGTCATCAGGGTGAGGAAGAGCCGGTCGAAGTCGGCGCCCTCGGCCTCGGTGAGCTGTTTCAGCTGCTGCTCGGTCGCCATGCCCGGCATGGCGCCGTGGTCGTGGCCGGCCGGGGCTCCGGAGGGGGCCGGGTAGCGGGCCGACCAGTTCTCCATCGCGCGGATTTCGGGCTGCTGGGCGGCCGCGATGCGCTCGGCGAGCCGCTTGACGCCGTCCGCCGAGGCCCGCTCCGGGGCCAGCGCGCTCATGGTGAGCGCCTGCCGGTGGTGTTCGATCATGTGCTGCACGTAGGCCCGGTCCGCCGCGTTGGGCTTGTCGTCGGGCTGCCGTGCTGCCGCTTCCTCGGGGGAGAGGGTGCGGGCCTTCTCGCCCGGCCTGCCGGGGGCGATGACCGCCGCCCCGCCGTCCTTCGCCCCGTTGTCGCCGTCGCCGCCCCGGCAGCCGGCCACGGCGAGCAGCATCCCCGCGGCCAGGACCGTCCCGGCGGTTCGACCGAGTAACCCCTTTGCCATGTCCATGGTAAGGAACATACTGCCGGGGTCCTGGTTCCGTTCCCACCACGAGCGGAATCGATCGGACTCCCATGGGAGGGCACAGTGACCTCGAAGCACACCACCAGAGTGCGGCACAGGAGTCTGGGGGCGGCCGTGGCCGCGGCCGGGCTGCTCGCCACGCTGTTCGCGGCCGGTCCCGCGGCCGCCACCCCCGATCCGGGGGACTTATCGCCCGGCGGCGCAGGCAGCGCCTCGTCCGCGCAGGGTGCGGACCCGGCCGCGGGCCGCGAACTCGCTCCCGGCGAGATCCCCGGCCAGGACGAGATCGTGCACAGCGCGAACGTCAGGCACCTGGCCAACATCCCGAGCACCTACCCGGGCGTCATCAACACCGACCTGGCCTTCCAGGGCAAGTACGCCTACGCCGGCAACTACAACGGCTTCACGATCTACGACATCGCCGATCCCAAGGCCCCGAAGGCCGTCAGCCAGGTGCTCTGCCCCGGCGGCCAGAACGACGTCTCCGTCCAGGGGGACCTGCTCTTCCTCTCCACCGACTCCTCGCGCAGCGACGACTCCTGCAACAGCGTCTCGCAGCCCGCGACGGAGAAGTCCTCGTGGGAGGGCATCAAGATCTTCGACATCAAGGACAAGAAGAACCCCAAGTACATCAAGTCCGTCGAGACCAATTGCGGCTCCCACACCCACACGCTGGTGCCGGGCGAGCGCGACATCTACCTCTACGTGGCCTCCTACTCCCCGAACGAGGCGTTCCCCGACTGCCAGCCGCCGCACGACGGCATCTCCGTGATCAAGGTCCCGAAGAAGAACCCGACGCAGGCCGCGGTCGTCGCCTTCCCCGTCCTCTTCCCGGACGGCGGCAACCCGGGCGCGCCCACCAACCCCGGTGTCACCAAGACCACCGGCTGCCACGACATCACCGTGCTGCCGTCGAAGAAGCTGGCCGCCGGCGCCTGCATGGGCGACGGCATCCTCTTCGACATCAGCAAGCCCGAGCAGCCGCGGGTCATCGACCGGGTGCAGGACAACGTGAACTTCGCGTTCTGGCACTCGGCGACCTTCAACGAGAAGGCCGACAAGGTGGTGTTCACCGACGAGCTGGGCGGCGGTGGCGGCCCCACCTGCAACGAGGCCACCGGCCCGAACCGCGGCGCCGACGGCATCTACGACATCACCGGCCGCGGCGACCAGCGCAAGCTCGTCTTCCGCAGCTACTTCAAGATCCCGCGCATGCAGGCCGACACCGAGAACTGCGTGGCCCACAACGGCTCGCTGATCCCGGTCGGCGGCGGCCGCGACATCATGGTCCAGGCCTGGTACCAGGGCGGGGTCTCGGTGTGGGACTTCACCGACTCCGCCCGGCCCAAGGAGATCGGCTACTTCGAGCGCGGCCCGCTCACCACCGACCAGCTCGGCCTCGGCGGGTCCTGGTCGGCGTACTACTACAACGGCCACATCTACTCGAACGACATCGCCAAGGGCCTCGACGTGCTGCGGATCGACGACTGGCGCACCGAGGGCGCGAAGTGGGTGCGGATGGACCGGCTCAACGTGCAGACCCAGCCCGAGTACCACTGACGGCCGGCGGTGTCAGTCTCTTGAGGGAAACGTTCCGCCGGGCGGTCCGCCGTCCGGCGGAACGCCGAGCTCCCAGTCCAGCCCGTACCGCTGGAACAACTCCGCCCGCAGCCGTGCCAGCGGCATCGGAGCTCCCGGCAGCAGGACCGCGACCACCGCGCCCATCAGCAGCGCCCGCAGCAGCGGGTAGTCGGTGTCCACGTCCGCCGAGCCGTACCGCGTGACCGTGTCCCGGAGCAGCTCCGCCAGCCGCTGCTGCTCCGGGCACTGGACGAACCCCTCGGCCTGCAGGATGCCCGCCATGTGGGTCCGCATCAGCAGCGGCTGGTCCCGGGCGAGCCCGAGGATCGCGTCGACGGCGCGGGCGAGCCGCTCGCGGCCGTCGTCGCTGCGCGGCTCCCGCTCCAGGGCCGCGTCCAGCGTGCGGTGCATCAGCCGGTGCACCGCCGACTGCAGCAGCTGCCGCTTGCCCGGGAAGTAGTACGAGACCAGGCCGCGGGCCGTGCCCGCCCGGTCGGCGATGTCGCCGAGCGTCGTGGCCTCGTAGCCGTGCTCGGCGACGAGATCGACCGTGGCCTGGAGCAGCCGCTCCCGGGAACGTCTGCGCAATTCTTCATTGACCGATGCGCTGCGCGGGGACATGCTTACTCCTGCGTTGACTGGCTCCCAGCCAATATACTCAGCGCACGGGGTCGCCTGCTCTGGGCGACGCGGGGGATCGCCCAGAGCAGGGACTTCCACACCTCGGGGGAACGGCGGATTTCGGCCTACCCGGACCCGGCCCGGTGCGCACCCGCACGACGTGGGAGACACGGTGGGAGACGGCGCCTGCGCGTGCCGGTCCGCGTGCTGATACGGATGCCCACACTCCGTCAGTGGCGTGACAAGCTCGCAGAGTCGACCGTTTCACGCTCTGTTCGAGGGGGTCCTCATGACGTACGAGACCGTTGCACATGAAGTGGAGATCGCGACCGGCGGCGCCGCGCCGATGACCGCATACGTGGCTCGCCCCGCCGGAACCGGACGCCACCCGGCCGTGCTCGTCGGTGCGGAGCTGTGGGGGCTGACCGAGGACGTCCGCGGCATCGTCCGGCAGGTCGCCGCGCTCGGCTACGTCGCGATCGCCCCGAACCTCTACCACCGCTCCGGCCCCGAGACCGCCACAGGCCTGGCCGAGAACGCCGCCAACCGGGAACGTGCCTTCGAGCTGCTCGGGCAGCTGACCCGGGACGGCGTCGAGGAAGACCTGCGGGCCGCCGTCGCCCACGTCCGCACCCACGCGCAGGCCACTGAGCAGACCGGCGTGCTCGGGTTCAGCCTCGGCGGACACATCGCCTACTTCGCGGCCACCCGGCTCGACCTCGCTGCGGCGGCGATCTTCTACCCGGGCTGGCTGCCCGTCGCGGGCACCGCCCTCAGTCGCCCGGAGCCGCTGCTGGCGACCACCGGCTCCCTCGCCGAGCGGGACGTACGGGTACTCATGTTCTTCGCGGAACTGGACCACGTCATCGACGCCGAGCAGCGCACACAGATCGCCGAGGCGCTCACGGCGGCCGGGGCACGGCACGAGGAGGTCGTCTACCCGGGCGCCCGGCACGCCTTCTTCTTCCCCGGGCGCGAACCGTATGACAAGGCCGCCGCCGAGGACTCGTGGGCCCGGGTGCGCGACCTGTTCGCCGCCGAACTCGGCCGGTAGGGCGCCTGGCTCCCGCCCGGCGGGCCTGCCGGATCAGGTGAGCGCGCTCAGGCCCGGCATCAGGGCCACCACCAGAGGTACCGCCGGGACCAGCGTGGCCAGGGCCGCCAGCCGCAGCCGGCGGCCCGCCGACAGCCGGGGCGCCGCCGACAGCAGCCGCCGCACCCGCTCCGAGACGTGCGGCTGCGGGCTCGGGTAGGGCCCGAACACCCCCCGGTCCTCGTTGAGCCCGACCAGCGCGAGCGCGATCGTCAGCCTCCCGTACCGCCGCGAGGCCACGTCGTCGGCGGCGAGTTCCACGAGCCGGTGCATCTCCGCCTCGAACGCCGCGAACACCGGCACCTGCGGGAATCCCCCCGCCAGCGCCCGCGAGCAGTGCAGCAGCCAGTCGTGCCGGGCCTCCGCGTGCCCCTGCTCGTGCGCCAGCACGGCGTCCAGCTGGCTCCCCTTGAGCCGCCCGAGCGCGGCCGTCGTCACCACCAGCTGCGGGGCCGCGCCCGGCAGCCACCACGCGTCGGGCCGCGTTCCCTCCAGTACGACGAGCCGCGCCCCCGCCGGGTCCTCCCCGGGCAGCAGCGGCGCCCGTACGAGCAGCTCGGCGCCCCGCGCCCGCCGCCGGGCCCGGGCCCGCAGCACCTCCCGGGTCAGCCGGGCCCCGGTCCACAGCCCGCCACCCGCCAGCGCGAGCGCGGTGCCCACGGCCCACGGGCCGCCGGTCGGGCCCAGCGCGTACGCGTCGACCACCCCGTGCGGCGCGGCCGCGAAGAGCCGGCCCCGGACCGACAGCCAGGCGGCGGCCGCGCTCAGCACCATCGACAGGGCGAAGCACAGGAGCACCGCGCCCACCACGCACTGCCACACCCACAAGGCGACGACGGGCTCACGGTCGGGCCATTCGGCCCGGGCCAGCAGACGGGGAGCGAGCACTGCGGTCAGGACGCCGAGCAACAGGAGTGCGGCGGGGACCATCATGCCCGCCAGCCTATGAGCGCGGGGCTACCTGCGGGTACGGGCTTTCGGCATTGGTGACGCAGGACACGTTTGTCCGCCGGGCCCGCGAGCGTCACAGGCTCAGCAGCATCGTCAACATGCCCATCCCCATGGTCAGTCGGCACGCCCGCGTCAGCTCCGTGGGCACCACCTGCGGCCCGCCCGGGACCGGCTGCGCACCCCCGCCCGCCGTCACCAGCCGCGCCCCGCCGAGCAGCACGTACCCCGCGAAGTACAGCAGCAGCGCCCCGGTGACCGGCGGCAGGCCCCCGCCGTGCCCGTGGCCGGCGGCCATCGTCAGCGCCATGTACGCCATGGCCAGTGAACCGACCAGGTGGTGGGCGTGGTGCACCCCGCCCCGCAGCAGCCACAGGGCGTGCAGCGCGGCCCCGCAGAAGACGGCCAGCAGGACCCCGGGCCCCCACGGGCCGATGCCCGACGGCACGGCCATCACCGCCATCCCGAACCCCATCAGCGCCTCGCCCGCCGCCCCGCCGCGCGCCTCCCGGCCCGATCTGCGCACCCGCCGCAGGCAGTACGCACCGCTCACCGCGCACAGCAGCACGAGCAGCCAGGCGGGGAGGGAGGCGGGAAGGGACAGCGCGGGACCGTGCACGGCGGAACCCCCGGTTCGTCGGCGTCACCGGAAGAGATGCCCCGGCCCGGACGCCCGCACGCCGCCCCGGGTTAGGCTCTCGGTGCCGCACCGGGCATGTCATATGCCGCCGAGCCGAACGGAGCCCCCGATGTCGACCGCCCACCCCACCGCCCTGAACTTCCGCAGTGCCGTAGAAGCGGACGTGCCGGAACTGGTGGCGCTCGTCGAGTCGGCCTACCGCGGGGACGCCAGCCGCGCCGGCTGGACCACCGAGGCGGACGTCCTGGAGGGGCAGCGCACCGACCCCGAAGGGGTCCGCGCGATCATCGACTCCGCCGACAGCGTCCTGCTCGTCGTCGAGCGCGCGGGCGGGCTCGTCGCCTGCTGCCAGCTCGAACACCGGGGCGACCACGTCTACTTCGGGATGTTCGCGGTCCGCCCGGGGCTGCAGGGCGGCGGCCTCGGCAAGGAGATCCTCGCCGAGGCGGAGCGCCGCGCCCGCGAGACCTGGGACGCCAAGGAGATGCGGATGACGGTGGTGAACGTACGGGAGGAGCTCATCGCCTACTACGTGCGCCGCGGCTACCGGCGCACCGGCGAGCTGAGCCCCTTCCCGTACGGCAACGAGCGCTTCGGCGTCCCGCTCCGCGACGACCTGGCCTTCGAGCTGCTGGTCAAGCCGCTGTAGCGCGGGAGCCCGGACCGGGCGCGGCCGTCAGGCCAGGAACCGGCCCGTACTGCGGATCTCCGGGAAGTCGGTGGCCGCGCCGTCCAGTTCGAGAGCCCGGGCCAGCCGCAGCTGCTGCAGGGTGTTGACGGTCCAGCCGGTCACCTTCAGCCCGGCCGCGTGGACCGACTCCACCGTGCCCAGGGTGAGTTCGCGGATGTTCAGGGCGACCGTGCGCGCGCCGGAGGCGAGGGCCCGGGCCACGACCTCCTCGGCCCCGCCGCTCAGCTCCGAACGGAGCACGCTGCGCACCCCGGGCAGCAGCCGGGCCGTCTCGGCGAGCACCCCGTCGTGGACGGAGGCCACCTCCACCCGCGCGTTCAGGTCGCGGCGCAGGACCAGCTCCGCCAGCGCGGCCGCGGCGGCCCCGTCGTGGACCGACACCTGGAGCGGGGTCCGGACCGCGTCCAGGACCTCCTCGAAGGCCGGCACGTGCTCGCCCTGGCCGGCGTCCAGCTCGCGCAGCGCGGCCAGGGTCAGATCGGCGACGGCCCCGGCGCCGTCGGTGGTCCGGTCCACCTCGGCGTCGTGCAGGACGACGAGCACGCCGTCCTTGCTCAGCTGCACGTCCAGAGCGATGACGTCCATCCCGGAACGTTCCGCGCGGACGAACGACCGCAGGGTGTTCTCGGGTTCGACACCCATGACCCCGCGGTGACCGATGGTGAGGAAAGTCAAGGTTCTCTCGCTTCCGTCGACGGCGGCTCCCCGCGCGGTCGCGGTGTCCCGACCGGCCGCGCGGTGAGGACGCATGCTAGTGCGCCGGGGATGCGATGAGACCGCCCGTGCAGCGCCCGGAACGAGGCCGCAGGCCGGTTCCCGCCAGGGCCGTACGCCGTCGCGAACCCCGAGGCGGCCCTGCCGCGTCACCCGGGCGTGGGCGCGTCCCCGCCGCCTTGACGATCCGCGGACGGGGCTCCCGTACCGGCCGGGTCCAGCTCCGCGAGATCCGCCAGCAGGGCCTCGCCCAGCTCCAGTTCGGCCAGGTGCTGCCGCTCGCTCCAGCGCAGCGCGAGCGCCGGGAAGGCCCACTGCGGTACGCCGCCCGCCTGCTCCATCGCCTCGCGTACGGCGGCCAGTTCGCCCCGGGTGCGCTCCAGATGGTCGCCGACCATCGCGCGCAGCCGCTCCGGCTCGGCGAGGTGGCCGAGCCAGACCCGCAGCAGCAGCCCGTGCTTGAGCACCGGGGGCCCGGCCTCCGCGGTGTCCGAGGCCCAGCCGGCGAGGGCCTCGCGGCCGGCGTCGGTGATGGCGTAGCGGCGCTTGGCCCGGGCCTCCTCGGGGCCCGAGCGCGCGGAGGCCGCGTACCCCAGCTCCTCGAGCCGGCGCAGCTCGGCGTAGATCTGGCTGATGGCCGGGGACCAGTAGAAGAAGCGCAGGGAGGAGTCCGCCCACTTCTTCAGCTCGTACCCGGTGCGCTCCCCGGGGAAGGACAGCAGCCCGAGTACCGCCCATGCGGTCGGCGGAAGGTCTTGCTTCTTCGACGTATGACTACTAGTCATATTCCGAATTGAAGTATGGCCGGGCACGGGACGCAACCCTGGAGGCATCGTGAAATTCTCCGTGATCTTCGAAGCTCAGCTCGCCGACCCGACCGTGGAGCGGGAGCACCAGGTCATCCACGACTGCGTGGAGCAGGCCGTGCTCGCCGAGCGCATGGGATTCGACCGGATCTGGGCCGTGGAGCACCACTCCCTGAAGTGGTACGCCCACATGTCCGCCCCGGAGGTCTTCCTGACCTGGGTCGCGGCCCGGACGCACACCATACGCATCGGCCACGGCGTGGTCTGCATGCCCTTCAACTTCAACCACCCGGTCCGGGTGGCCGAGCGGGCCGCCATGCTCGACCTGCTCTCCGGCGGCCGCCTCGACCTGGGGGCCGGGCGCGGCGGCACCGAGCAGGAGACCTCCCTGTGCGGGGTCGACCGGGACCGCACCACCCAGGAGGTCGAGGAGGCGCTGCGGATCATCGGCAAGGCCTGGCAGGAGGAGGAGCTGGAGTACCGCGGCGAGCTGATCGACATCGCCCCGCACCCGATCCTGCCGCGGCCGAAGCAGACCCCGCATCCGCCGCTGTTCCTGGCGTGCAGCCGCGCCGAGACCCTCGTCCAGGCCGCGGAACTGGGCGTCGGGGCCCTGGTGATGGGCTTCGCCGGGCCGGAGTCCATCGCCGGCATGCGGGCCGTGTACGACGCGGCGGTCGCCGGCCGGGGCGGCGCCCGCTTCGTCTCGACCGCGGTCAACGACCACTTCTCGGTGCTCTGCCCGACCATCGTCCTCGACGACCCGGCCGAGGCGCGCCGGATCGGCATCCGGGGCCAGCGGTTCTTCGCCCAGTCCATCGGCCACTGGTACGGCGGGACCGGGATCCCGGACGAGGCCGTGGTCGCGGGCGCCGACGAGGCGGCGGAGATGCACAGGGCGGCCGAGCAGGTGGTGGCCCGGCTGCACGAGCAGGACATCCCGGTGAGGCCCACCTCGACGGCCACGTTCCGCGCCGACCACGCGTACGGGAGCGCGGAGGACGCCATCGCGTACGTCCGGCGACTCAAGGAGGCGGGGGCGGACGAGATCATGTGCCTGATCCAGATGGGCACGGTGCCGCAGGAGGCCTGCCTGGAGACGCTGCGGCAGTGGGGCGAGAAGGTCATCCCGCACTTCCGCGGCGCGTGAGCCCGCGCCCGCCCGGTGGGTGACGGACGTCACCCACCGGGCGGGAGGCCGGCCGCCCGCGGGCCGGGCGGACGTGAACCCCGGTACGCGAAAGGGGCGAAGCCGTCGCCCGAGGGGTGGACGGCGGGAAGAATTACGGTGTCGATAGGGGTGTCGCAGGATAATTTCCCGATCGACCTCTTGAGTGGGAGAGGCCTGCACCCATACGCTGTGTTGACGCGAGGTTCTCCTGTGGAGGAAGTGACATGACGGAAATTCTTGTGCCGGGTTCTGGCGGTGCGGTGATAACCGCCGGTGCGCGGGTGGTGGACCACCCGGCGTGGCCCGAGCTCAAGGCCGCCGTGGAGGAGATCCGCCCCTGGCAGTCCAAGGACGGCTCCATCGACTTCGAGGCCGCGGGCGCCCCCGTCCCGGTCGATGTCGAGGCCACCGTCGAGCGGGCGATCGGCGCCGTCGAGACGCTGTCGCCGCTGCTGCCGCACGCCGCCGCGTACCACCGTGCGCTCGTCTCCGACCTGCGCAAGTGGGTCGCGGACGGCTTCAAGGTGCCGGACTTCCTGGACTCCCTGCTGGCCTTCCACCCGGCCGCCGAGCGCGCCGACGGGCTCCAGCACCTGGTCGTCTTCCCCATGTACACGCAGAACGGCAACCTCGACCGCAACTTCGAGGCCGTCGTCCTGAAGATGGTGTGGCCCGAGTGGCTCTCCGAGCTGGAGCGCACCCGGTACGACAACCCGCTGTTCCTCGGCATCACCTTCGAGGACTTCACCCCGGGCTACGACACCCACTCCGCCGTGCTCTTCCCGGAGACCATCGCCGTCCGCGAGGCCCCCGAGCGCTTCACCTGGGGCGGCATCTTCTGCGACCGCGAGGCCGCCCGCTACCGCAAGGTCACCGCGGCCGCCGTCGACATCCTCGGCATCGAGCTGCCCGAGGACATCGCCCGCATGGTCGAGGACCAGGAGCGCTGCGAGAAGGCCTTCGTCCTGTGGGACATGGTCCACGACCGCACCCACAGCCACGGCGACCTGCCGTTCGACCCCTTCATGATCAAGCAGCGCCAGCCGTTCTGGATGTACGGCCTGGAGGAGCTGCGCTGCGACCTCACCGCCTTCAAGGAGGCCGTGAAGCTGGAGTCCGAGGGCAACGAGCACGGCCGTGACGTGCAGTACGCCGTCCTTTTCGACCGGATGTTCCGCTTCCCGGTGTCGGGCGACCGCAACCGCAACTATGACGGCCTCGGCGGCCAGCTGCTCTTCGCGTACCTCCACAAGCACGACGTCGTGCGCTGGACGGACAACACGCTGAAGATCGACTGGATGCGGGCCCCGCAGGTCACCAACCAGCTGTGCGCCGAGATCGAGGACCTCTACCGGGCCGGCATCGACCGCCCGAAGCTCGTCCACTGGTTCAAGGCGTACGAGCTCGTCTCCACGTACCTCGCCCCCCACCCGGGCTCCAAGTGGGCCAAGGGCCCCGACGCCCTCGACCTGACGCAGCCGCCGCGCAAGCTCGTCGACGACGTGCTTCCCGACGAGTTTCCGCTGAGCATGTTCTATGAGGCGCTCGCCAAGAAGCTCAAGGGAGTGATCGCCTCCACGAAGGGCATCACTGCAGTGAACGCCGATTCGGCCGAGCGGGTCGCCGCGTGAGCGCTCGCCCACAGGAGGCTGCACAGATGAACAGCGCTGGGAAGAACGGGAACGGCAAGCTCCACGGGGCCGTCGTCGCGGTGGCCGGGGCCGGCGGCCCCGCCGGCCACGCCGCCCTGCTCCGCCTCGCCGAGGCGGGCGCCGTGGTCGTGGCGGCCGATGCCAACCCGACGCGCCTTGCGGAGTCCGTGGACGCGGCCCGCTACGCGCACGGAGGCGCCACCGTCACCGGTGACACCGTGGACCTGCTCGACCTGGAGGCCACCAAGGCCTGGGCCGAGCGGACCGAGAAGGAGTTCGGCCGCGTGGACGGGCTCGTCCACCTCGTGGGCGGCTGGCGCGGCAGCACCACCTTCACCGACACGGACCTCGCGGACTGGGACTTCCTGGAGAAGCTCCTGATCCGCACCGTCCAGCACACGTCGCTCGCCTTCCACGACGCGCTGCTGCGCAGTGACCGCGGCCGCTACGTCCTCGTCAGCCAGTCCGGCGCGCACAAGCCGGTCGCCAACAACGCCGCGTACAACGCGGGCAAGGCGGCCGCCGAGGCCTGGACGCTCTCCCTCGCCGACTCCTTCCGCAAGGCGGGGGGCGAGGAGGGCCCGGGCGCCGCGGCTGCGATCCTGGTGATCAAGGCACTGGTGCACGACGCGATGCGCGCCGAGCGCCCCAATGCGAAGTTCGCGGGCTTCACCGACGTCAAGGAGCTGGCCGAGGCCATCGCCGGCGTGTGGGAGCGGCCCGCCATCGATGTGAACGGACAGCGTCTGTGGCTCACTCCGCAACCGTGAAGACCGATGCCCGCCGCCACCACGATCCGGCGGTACGCGGTTTCGCGAGCGACAACTATGCAGGGGTCCATCCGGAGATCCTGGAGGCCCTTGCCCTGGCCAACGGCGGCCATCAGGTCGCCTACGGCGAGGACGAGTACACCGAGAACCTGCAGAAGATCATCCGCAGCCACTTCGGCCCGTACGCGGAGGCCTTCCCGGTCTTCAACGGCACCGGCGCGAACGTCACGGCCCTCCAGGCCCTGACGGACCGCTGGGGTGCGGTGATCTGCGCCGAGACGGCGCACATCAACGTCGACGAGGGCGGCGCCCCGGAGCGGATGGCCGGGCTCAAGCTGCTCACCGTCCCGACCCCGGACGGCAAACTCACCCCCGAGCTCATCGACCGGCAGGCGTGGGGCTGGGAGGACGAGCACCGGGCGATGCCGCAGGTCGTCTCGATCACCCAGAACACCGAGCTCGGCACGGTGTACACGCCGGACGAGATCCGGGCGATCTGCGAGCACGCGCACGGCCACGGCATGAAGGTGCACCTCGACGGGGCCCGGATAGCCAACGCCGCGGCCTCGCTCGACGTGCCGATGCGCACGTTCACCAACACGGTGGGCGTGGACGTGCTGTCGTACGGCGGCACCAAGAACGGCATGATGTTCGGCGAGGCCGTGGTGGTCGTCAACCCGGACGCGGTCCGGCAGATGAAGCACATCCGCAAGATGTCGATGCAGCTCGCGTCGAAGATGCGGTTCGTGTCGGTGCAGCTCGAGGCCCTGCTCGCCAAGGACCTGTGGCTGCGCAACGCCCAGCACGCCAATGCGATGGCGCAGCGGCTGGCGGCCGGCGTGCGCGAGACCGACGGGGTGGAGATCCTCTACCCGGTGCAGGCCAACGCGGTGTTCGCGAAGCTGCCGCACGAGGTGTCGCGGCGGCTGCAGAAGCGTTACCGCTTCTACTTCTGGGACGAGGTCGCCGGGCACGTGCGCTGGATGTGCGGCTTCGACACCCAGGAGGAGGACGTGGACGGCTTCCTCCAGGCACTCAAGGAGGAGCTCGCCCGATAAGGGTGACAACCTCCTTCGATAGCTGAATAGATATACCCCCGACCGTAAATTCATTGATCCACGGGCGGGGGTATGCCTATGCTCCGGGCCATGCAGCTGATCCCGCAAAGCCCAGACATTCACGCCTACATGGCGGCGGACGAGGTCATCGACCACGACCATCCGCTCGTCCGGGAAACCGCCGACGCCCTCTGGACCGCCACCGGCGACGCATATTCATACGCCAAGGTCGCCTTCGAGTTCGTCCGCGACACCATCCCGCACTCCGGCGACTCCGGGGACCTGCGCGTCTCCTGGCGCGCCTCGGACGTCCTGGGCACGCGCAACGGCATCTGCTACGCCAAGTCCCATGCGCTGGTCGCCCTGTTGCGCGCCCAGGGGATCCCGGCCGGCCTCTGCTACCAGCGGCTCGCCGACGACGACGGCTCGAACCCCGTCGTCCACGGGCTGGTCGCCCTCCGGCTGCCCGGCGCCGCGCACTGGGCCCGCCAGGACCCCCGCGGCAACAAGCCCGGCGTGGACGCCCGGTTCGCCCTGGACGCCGAGCGGCTGGCCTTCCCCGTACGCCCCGAGCTCGGCGAGGTCGACTACCCCGAGCTGTACGCCACCCCGCACCCGGCCGCGCTCAAGGCCCTCAGGGAGTCCGCCGACCGGCCGGAGCTGTGGCGGAACCTCCCGACGGCTCTGTAGCCGCCGCCGCGCCGGCCGGTGCCGGTGCCTGCCGCGCCACCAGCGCGTGCAGCAGGGCCGCCGCCAGGATCAGCACGGAGATCCCGGCCAGCAGCGCCTGCGGGGGCGCGGCCGCGGCGAAGCCCACGAGGGCGGCGCCGACCGACGCGGCGGTCAGCTTGAGCCCCGCCCCGAGGGTGAACACCTGGGTCCGTACCGCGTCGGGGGCGTACTCCGAGCGGATCCGGAGGGTGGCCGTCAGCAGCGGCCCGTCGCACACCCCGGCGGCGGCGAACAGCGCCGCCGCGAGGGTGACGGACGGGGCGAAGGCGGCCACCGCCAGGGCGGCCCCGGTGCCCGCCATGGCCCAGCGCGCCAGCCGCCCCGGCTCCAGCGCCGTGATCCGGCCCAGCGTCAGGGAGCCCGCCAGCGCGCCCACCGCGAAGGCCGTCATCAGCACGCCCCCGGCGCCCGGGCTGCCGAGCCGGGAGGCCAGCAGGACCGACGTGGTGGTGAGCGTGCCGATGCCGACGAAGGCCAGCGTCGTGGCCGAGGTGATCGCCCGCAGCTCCCGGATCCGCCACAGGGCCGCCAGTCCGGCGCCCAGACCGACCGGGGGAGCGCTCGGCCGGGCCGCGCCCGGGCCCGTACCCGCGGCGGCCCCGCCGTTCGCCGCCGGGGCCGGCTGCGGGGCTGCGTACGGGAGGGTCGCGGCCAGCGCCGCCGCGAGTGCACCCGCCAGCGCGAGCGCCGCCATCGCGGGTGCGGCCGAGCCCAGCGCGGCCGCCAGGCCCACCACCGCCGGGGCCGTGACCGCGGCGCCGTTGTACGTGGACGCGTCCCACGCGTACGCCCGGTCCCGCCCGGCCCCCGCCGGGACCAGACCGGCGACCAGGCTGGACATCCCGCCCGTCACCATCGGCCCGCAACTGCCGCCCAGCAGCGCCACCGCGAGCACCAGCGGCGCCGGGGCCCTGCCCAGCAGCACGGACAGCGCCGCCACCGCGCAGGTGAACCCGGCCAGTGCGCCCACGTGGAACAGCCTCGGCCGGCGGGTCCTGGAGGCGGCCACTCCGGCGAGCGGAGCCGCCAGGATGTGCGGAGCCAGCCAGGCGGTCAGGACGAAGGCGCCGTGCGCGGCGCTCCCGGTGCGCTCGAGGGCCAGCAGGACCACCGCGAGGCTCATGCCCTCCGAGGCGAACCGCGCGGCCAGCGCGGCGGCCAGGTACCGCCCGAACCCGTGCATCCCCGGACCCCCTCGAGATGTGTAACGTGATAGCGGCACAAGACGTTACGTCATACGGGTGTAGAGCGAAAGGATCCGGAGATGGCCGATTCCGCGCAGGGGTTCTCGGTCGGCCGGCGGCTGATCGATCTCGCCGAGGCGGTCCGCGTGGACCCCGGACTCCCGCGCGCCGAACTGGCGGCGCTCCTCGCACGGCACGGGGAGCACCCCGCCGACCTCACCGAGGAGGCCTTCACGGAGGCGGCCGCGGCCGAACTGCGGACCGCGGCCCGGCGGATGGGGGCGGTGCTCGCCGAGACGGACGAGGACCGCGCCGCCGAGGCCCTCAACGCGCTCTTCGCGCAGTACGGCACCCGGCCCCGGCTGACCCGGCACGACGGCCACCCCTGGCACCTGCACGTGGACCGGGGGGAGCAGGCCGGGTGGGGCGAGTGGTTCCTGGCCTCCGGGGCCCTGGCGCTCTCCCAACTGCTCACCGAGTACGGGCGGATCGCGTGGGGTGCCTGCGCCGCCGAGGGCTGCGGGCGGTTCTTCCTCGGCGCCGGGCCCGGCAGCGCCCGCCGCTACTGCTCCACCGCCTGCGCGACGCGTGCGCGGGTCGCCGCGCACCGCAGACGCAAGCGTGCGGAGGAGGCCGGGCGGGCGAAGCAATAGGAAAGTTTCCTGTTGGATAACGTTGTCAACTTGGCATGCTCATGGGTACTTTCGGCGGCAGGAATTCCCCGTTCCCCCACCTCCGACCGGAAGGCGCTTCATGCGTTACGGAGTCCCCGCGGGGCTGGCCGCCCTCGCACTCGGCTTAACCGCGGCCCTGACCCTCACCCCCACCGCCCACGCCGGCCCCCCACGGCCGGCCCCCTCCGCCGCGGCCGCCCCCGCACAGTTCGCCCACCCCGGAGTCCTGAACAGTCGAGCCCAGCTGGACTTCGTGCGCACCAAGGTGCAGGCCGGACAGCAGCCGTGGAAGGGCGCGTTCGACGCGATGCTCGCCGGCAAGTACGGCTCCCTGACCCGCACGCCCAAGCCGCGCGCCGTCGTCGAGTGCGGCTCGTACTCGAACCCGGACATCGGCTGTTCCGACGAGCGCGAGGACGCCATCGCGGCGTACGGCGACGCACTCGCCTGGTACATCACCCGCGACGCGAAGTACGCGAAGAAGTCGATCGAGCTGATGGACGCCTGGTCCGCGAAGATCAAGGACCACACCAACAGCAACGCGCCGCTCCAGAGCGGCTGGGCGGGATCCACCTGGCCGCGCGCCGCCGAGATCATCAAGCACACGTACACCGGCGGCTGGCCGAACCAGGGGCGGTTCGCGACCATGCTGCGCGACGTCTACCTGCCCGAGGTCGCGGGCGGCAAGCCGAACAGCAACGGCAACTGGGAACTGATCATGATGGACGCCGCCGTCGGCATCTCCGTCCATCTCGACGACCGCGCGAGCTACGACAAGGCGATGGCCATCTACCTGGGCCGGGTCCCCGCGTACTTCTACCTGGCCTCCGACGGCCCGCAGCCGAAGTACCCGCCGCGCTCGAGCATCGACACCAAGAGCGAGCTGATCGACTACTGGCACGGCCAGAGCACGTTCGTGGACGGCCTCGCCCAGGAGACCTGCCGGGACTTCGGCCACACCGGCATGGGGATCGCCGCGACCATGCACGTCGCCGAGACCTCGCGGATCCAGGGCCGCGACCTCTACCCGGAGTTCAAGGACCGCTTCCGGCACGCGCTCGGCTTCCACGCCGCGTACGAGCTCGGCGCGCCGGTCCCCTCCTGGCTGTGCGGCGGGAGCCTGACCAAGGGCATCGGCCCGGCGACGGAGGTCGGCTACAACGCCCTGCACACCCGGCTCGGCGTCGACATGGAGAACACCCGCAAGCTCACCGAGGCGCGGCGCCCCGCGGGCACCGAGAACCACTTCGAGGCATGGGAGACGCTCACCCACGCCGAGAACCCGAACTGACGGCCGGGCACACGGATGCGGCCCCGCCGTGAACAGCGGGGCCGCAGGATCACCCGACCCGGTGGTGCGGGATCAGCCCGCTTCCTTGACCTGGGCGGCCGTCGGCGCGGTCCCGCCCAGGTGCGCCGGCAGCCACCAGGAGTCCTCGGGGCCCTTGGGGGCGGCCGGGTAGGCGCGCTGCGCCGCGTCCAGCAGCTCCTGCACCCGCTCGCGCAGGCGGCGGGTGATCGCCCCGGCGTACTGGTCGGTCGGCGCCTCGATGGGCTCGCCCACCCGCATCGTCACGGGGATGTGGCTGCGCTTGAGGTTCTTCGGGCGGCCCTTGGTCCACAGCCGCTGGGTGCCCCACAGCGCCACCGGGATCAGCGGGACGCCGGCCTCCTGGGCCATGCGCGCGGCGCCCGACTTGAAGCTCTTGAGCGTGAACGACTGGGAGATCGTCGCTTCCGGGAACACACCGATGATCTCGCCGGCGCGCAGCGAGTCGAGGGCGTGCTGGTAGGCGGTCTCACCCTGCTTGCGGTCCACCGGGATGTGCTTCATCGCGCGCATCAGCGGGCCGGACACCTTGTGGCGGAAGACCGACTCCTTCGCCATGAAGCGGACCAGGCGCTTCTGCGGCCGCGCGGTCAGGCCGGCGAAGATGAAGTCGAGGTAGCCGATGTGGTTCGACACGAGAACCGCTCCGCCCTTGCGCGGGATGTTCTCCGTGCCCTTCATGTCGATGCGGACGTCCAGCGCCCGGAACAGGGTGTGGGCGGCGCCGATCACCGGAGGGTAGACGAGCTCAGCCATGAGGGGGAGACCCCGCTTTCTGCCTGGGGAGGTACTCCCGGCCGGAAGTTACGGCTGCGTAGGTACGCGGCCCTTGGGATCGTGCCCCATACGCGCGCTGCTGGCCAGCCCAGACGTCTGTGCCCGAGGAGATTCTCGTCACGCCGGGAATGCGGCGCGTGTCCGGGGCGCTCGGATCACCGTACGAACACATTCAATGATGCAGGAATGAGGTCCGCGGTGACGGCGGTTGTCGGGCGTCTGGGAGCCGCGGAACTGGGTGCGGAGCCCGGGGAGCGGGCCAGTCTGGTGCAGTTCTCCAGCGCGTTCTGCCAGCCCTGCCGGGCCACCCGGCGGATCCTCGCCGAGGTGGCGGAGCTGGTCGAGGGGGTCGTGCACATCGAGATCGATGCCGAAGCCCGCCTCGAACTGGTGCGCGCCCTGGGCATCGAGAAGACGCCGACCGTGCTCGTCCTGGACTCCGCGGGCCGGATCGTGCGGCGCGCGGTGGGGATGCCCCGCAAGGCGGATGTGATCGCCGCGCTGGGTGCCGCGGTATGACCGGTGCGCCGGTACGCACGCCCGCACGCAGCGTGACGCGCCTCGCATCTGCCCTGTGCGGCTTGACTGTGTACATGAGAGATCGCCAGGCTGGCCGCATGCGGTACGAACTCCTGCTTTACGGGCGGGTCCACGTGGACCTCGTCCGCTACGCGAGCGCGCGTTGTCGGAGCCACTGAACGACCCCGGCCTCCGACCCGATCCGACCGCGCCCGTGCCCGCCGCCCGTGCGGCAGAAGGAAGCTCCTCGATGACAGCCCCGCCGGCCCTCCCGACGGCCCAGTCCGCACGATGCGGCACCGCCCAGCCGGGCTCGCCCGACCTGCTCCGCTCCGTCTTCCGCCGGCATGCCGCGGGAGTGGCCGTGATCACCGCCGCCGACGGCGGCCGGCCGGTCGGGTTCACCGCGACCTCGCTCAACTCCGTCTCGGCCGATCCGCCGCTGCTGTCCTTCACGATCGCCACCGGGTCCTCCAGCTGGCCCGCGATACGCGACTCCGAGCACCTCGGCGTCCACATACTCGGCGAGCACCAGACGGAGCTGGCGGGGCTGTTCGCCCGCAGCGGAGCCGACCGGTTCGGGCCGGCCACGGGCTGGGCCCCGGGTCCGCACGAGGTTCCGCTGCTGGACGGCGTACTGGCGTGGCTGGTGTGCCGCGTCGTGGCGCGGGTGCCGGCCGGGGCGCACCGGGTGATCATCGCGGAGGCCGTCGCCGGGGACCCGGCCGGCGAGGGCCGCCCCCTGCTGTACCACCAGGGTCGCTTCAACGCGTTGCGCGACTGAATCGTCCCTGCTGGGGCGGGTCTGGGCGGCGTTGGACAGATCACAGTTCACCGGCCTTGCAACCGTGGGGGACCCACGGTGTACTGACGAGTAACATTCCCATCGGAGCGCGGGCCGCCCCGACCGGGATCCGCCCGACAAGGCGCCTATGCTGCCTGCACAAGGCGGTATCAGAAAAAAGACGATGCGGTAGGAGAGCCGGCGTGAGCCTGAGGATCGTTGTCTGTGTGAAGTACGTGCCCGACGCCACCGGCGACCGGCACTTCGCCGATGACCTGACGGTCGACCGCGACGACGTCGACGGTCTGCTGTCGGAGCTCGACGAGTACGCCGTCGAGCAGGCGCTGCAGATCGCCGAAGAGGCCGACGACGCCGAGATCACCGTCCTGACGGTGGGCCCCGAGGACGCCAAGGACGCGCTGCGCAAGGCGCTGTCCATGGGCGCCGACAAGGCCATCCACGTCGAGGACGACGACCTGCACGGCACCGACGTCATGGGCACCTCGCTGGTGCTCGCCAAGGCGATCGAGAAGGCCGGCTACGACCTGGTCATCACGGGCATGGCCTCGACCGACGGCACCATGGCCGTGCTCCCGGCGATCCTGGCCGAGCGTCTGGGCGTCCCGCAGGTCACCCTTCTCTCCGAGGTCAAGGTCGAGGACGGCACCGTGACCGGCCGCCGCGACGGCGACTCCGCGAGCGAGCAGCTGGAGGCCTCCCTCCCGGCGCTCGTCTCCGTGACGGACCAGTCGGGCGAGGCCCGCTACCCCTCCTTCAAGGGCATCATGGCCGCCAAGAAGAAGCCGGTGGAGTCCTGGGACCTCGAGGAGCTCGAGATCGAGGCCGACGAGGTCGGTCTCGAGGGCTCCTGGACCGCGGTCGACTCCGCGGCGCAGCGCCCGGCCCGCACCGCCGGCACGATCGTCAAGGACGAGGGCGAGGGCGGCAAGCAGCTGGCCGAGTTCCTGGCCGGCCAGAAGTTCATCTAAGAACTTCGGCCACTCCCTCATAGCCCCCAGACACTTCGCAATAGCAGGAGAGCAGTCCCATGGCTGAAGTTCTCGTCTACGTCGACCACGTGGACGGCGCCGTCCGCAAGCCCACCCTCGAGCTGCTGACGCTGGCCCGCCGCATCGGCGAGCCCGTCGCCGTCGCCCTCGGCGCCGGTGCCGCCGACACCGCCGCCGTGCTCGCCGAGCACGGTGCCGTCAAGGTCCTCACCGCCGACGCCCCCGAGTTCGCCGACTACCTCGTCGTGCCGAAGGTGGACGCGCTGCAGGCCGCGTACGACGCCGTCTCCCCGGCCGCCGTGCTCGTCCCGTCCTCCGCCGAGGGCAAGGAGATCGCCGCGCGCCTGGCCGTCCGCATCGGCTCCGGCATCATCACCGACGCCGTCGACCTGGAGGCGGGTGACGAGGGTCCGGTCGCGACGCAGTCCGCGTTCGCCGCGTCCTTCACCACCAAGTCCCGTGTCTCCAAGGGCACCCCGGTCATCACCGTCAAGCCGAACTCGGCTCCGGTCGAGGCCGCCCCGGCCGCCGGCGCCGTCGAGGCTCTCGCCGTCACCTTCGGCGCCCTCGCCACCGGCACCAAGGTCGTCGCCCGCACCCCGCGCGAGTCGACCGGCCGCCCCGAGCTGACCGAGGCCGCGATCGTGGTCTCCGGCGGCCGCGGCGTCAACGGTGCCGAGAACTTCCACATCATCGAGGACCTCGCGGACTCCCTCGGTGCCGCGGTCGGCGCCTCGCGCGCCGCGGTCGACGCCGGCTGGTACCCGCACTCCAACCAGGTCGGCCAGACCGGCAAGTCGGTCTCCCCGCAGCTGTACATCGCCTCCGGCATCTCGGGCGCGATCCAGCACCGGGCCGGCATGCAGACCTCGAAGACCATCGTGGCCATCAACAAGGACGCCGAGGCCCCGATCTTCGACCTGGTCGACTACGGCGTGGTCGGCGACCTGTTCGCGGTCGTCCCGCAGCTGACCGAGGAGATCAAGGCGCGCAAGGGCTGACCTGCGCTTCTCTTCGTAGCCTGAGTTTCGGCTGACCTTCTCGGGGCCGTGTGGTGTTTCTCACCGCACGGCCCCGAGTCGTTTGCCTGTGTCGGTGGAGGGACCATTGACTGGGCGGAACCCCGACACTAAATTCTGCTATGCGGATCTAAGCTTCCGTGAAGCGGAAAAGAGGAGAGTGCACGATGGGTCAGCAGGAGAAGGTGGCGACGAGCCTCGCAGGCGCGGTCAGCGAGGGCATCAGCGCCTCCCTCGCGCCGGTGGACGCGGAGCTCGCGCGCCACTACCCGGGCGACCCCGGCACCCGCCAGCCCATCCACACCGTCTACGTCCCCGGTGACGTCTTCGCCGCGGACACCATCCGCTCCTGGGGCGACCAGGCCCTCGCGGCCCTCGACGAGCACGCTCCGGACGCCGCGACCTTCGCCAAGGTGCTCGGCATCAGCGACGAACTGGCCGTGCCCGTCTACGACCGCGTCCGCGCCAAGCTGGCGAGCGAGCCGATCGAGGACCTCCGCGTCGACTTCGAGGACGGCTTCGGCGTCCGCTCCGACGAGGAGGAGGACCAAGCGGCCGCCCGCGCCGCCCGCCTCGTCTCCGAAGCCTTCTCCAACGGCACGAACGCCCCGTACATGGGCATCCGCATGAAGTGCATGGAGTCCAACGTCCGCGACCGCGGCATCCGCACCACGGACATCTTCCTGTCCGGGCTGCTGGAGCACGGCGGCCTCCCCGACGGACTGGTCCTCACCCTCCCCAAGGTCACGTACGCCGAGCAGGTCAGCGCCTTCGTCAAGCTGCTGGAGGCCTTCGAGGCCGCCCGCGGCCTGCGCCCGGGCCGGATCGGCTTCGAGATCCAGATCGAGACCAGCCAGTCGATCGTCGCCTCCGACGGCACCGCGACCGTGGCCCGGATGATCGAGGCCTCCAAGGGCCGCGCCACCGGCCTGCACTACGGCACCTTCGACTACAGCGCCTGCGTCGGGGTCTCCGCCGCGTACCAGTCGAGCGACCACCCGGCCGCCGACCACGCCAAGGCGATCATGCAGGTCGCGGCCGCCGGCACCGGCGTACGGGTCTCCGACGGCTCGACGAACGTCCTGCCCATCGGCACCACCGAGCACGTCCACGAGGCCTGGAAGCTGCACTACGGCCTCACCCGCCGGGCCCTGGCCCGCGCCTACTACCAGGGCTGGGACATGCACCCGGGCCACCTCCCGACCCGCTACGCGGCGGTCTTCACCTTCTACCGCGAGGGCCTCGAGACGGCTGCCGCGCGCCTGAAGGCGTACGTCGCGAAGATCGAGGGCGACGTGATGGACGAGCCCGCCACGGCCAAGGCCCTGGCCGGCTACCTGGTCCGCGGCCTGGACTGCGGCGCGGTGGGCGCGGACGAGGTCACCGCCCTGACGGGCCTGACCCGCGCCGAACTGGACGCCTTCGCCATCCCCCGCCGCTCGGCGACCCTGACGGCAACCGTCTGAGGGAAGTCCCACTCGTAGTTCGTCTTTTTCGGATCCTGCTCCCCCTGCTATCGCCGGGGGCCCCATACCTGCGCACCCGCACGCGGCCCCGCCCGGACATCCCCGGGCGGGGCCGCGGTTCTTTGGCGCGGTCTGTCCTGAAAGTGGTGGTGCATACCGTGGAGCGTGCCATGGCGAACCCTGGCGAATAGTCGGCGCGAGCCCTGTGGTCGACCGCGGTCCGGGAGCATGGCGGAGGGAGTGGAGTGCCCGGCGTACCCGGCATTCCGCGTTTCCCCCTGTCGCGCCCGCCGTACTCGCATGCTCCAGGAGATTCACCCATGATCGAACGTCAGGATGTCGTCTCCCGGACGACAGAATTAGTCGTCCGGGAGACGACGTCCGAAGGTTGCCCTGCAGCCGAGTACGACCGGCCGAGCGCCTGGCTGCTCCTGACGACACGACAGGTCCAGCCCGAGGACAAATGGCTCGGGCGACTCGCGGAACTGCCGAACATCCACGACTCGACCCGTCAGTTCATCGAGATCGCCGAGAAGTACGACCGCATCGCGCGCTGCGTCGAGTACGACGCCGTCGACGGAGTGACCGAGACGGAACTGCTCGCCGCCCTGGTCGTCATCCGGGAGCTCCGCGAGAAGCTCCAGACCGACGAGTCGCGGCTGCTCGGGGCCGCCCGTCGCAAGAAGATCACCTGGGCCCGGATCGCGGGCGCCCTCGGGCTGAAGTCCCGGCAGGCCGCCGAACGGCGCCACCTCCAGTTGCGCGCCGACCTCGACGAGGCCAGCGGCAGGCGGCTCAAGCAGGCGGAGCGGGTGGCCTACGTCCGCGCCCTGCGCGACCGGCCCGACGAGCAGGCCTGGGCCGAGCAGCACTGCGCACGCGCCGCCGAGCTGGGCACCGAACTCGCCCGGTGCCTCACCGTCCTGTCGCCACCGCGCCCCGAGGTGCGGCCCGCCGTGACGCAGGCTCCCGCGACGCAGGCATCCGGCCGTGAGGGCCTGATCGCCGACCTCGGCGAGGCTCTGGCCGGGCTGGCAGCGCTGGAAACAGCAGGACCCGTCCAGAGCGCCTCCGATCTCGACCCGGAGCGCCACGCGGCCGCCTGGCGCACCGAGTACACCCTGCGGTTGCTCGAACTCCTGGGCCGGGCCAGGGAGAACGAGCACGCTGTCCTCCGCGCGCACCCCGGCGTCCGTGCAGGGATCGACGATTTCTGCGCGGCGGCCGGCGCCGTCGCCCACCCGTGACCACCGCCAGGGCCGCCGAGGGGTCGGTCGCCGATCTGGCCGTGGAGCTGCTGATCTGGATGTACGGCCGCCGGTCCGCAGCCGGGATCCCCGTACCCCTCGGGGAGTTCATCGCCGACGAGGACCCGCGCGCCGCCCCGGCGGAGGCAGCAGCCCGCGTGCTCCGCGGCCGCGGCCATCTGACCCTGGAGTACGTCTTCGGCGGGGCGCTCGTCGGCCCGACCCCGGCGGGACTGGCCGAGGCCGACCAGGTCACCCGTGCCCGGGGGCGCGTGGACGCGCAGTTCACCCACGTCCTGGACGAACTGGTCCGGCAGGCCGCCGAGGCCCCCGACGCCGTGGTCCGGCTGCTCCCCTTCCTGGCCCGCACCCGCTTCCTGGGGCTCCCGCTGCGCGAGGGCATCGTCTGGCGGGCCGCCCGCTACCTCCACGGCCACCGGCTGGCCCAGCTGTGGACGGACGACCCGGACGGGCCGGCCCTGATGCTCACTTCGCGCGGCGAGGACTGCGCGATGTCGATCTCCAACACGACTGTGAGGCAGTACATGAACGACCAGCGACCCCCGGCAGCGCCCGCCTTCACCATGAACGTGTACGGAGGCGCCGCCGCACAGGGCGTGACCGTCACCCAGCACGTGGGCGGCCCGGCCGGCGGGAGGGCTCTGCTCGCCGAGCAGATCCGGGCCCTTGCGGCCGAGCACGGGCTCGGCGGAGCCGCCTTCGACGCAGACGTGGCGTTGGTGCAGGACGCCGACCAGGAGCCGGCGCGCCGGGCCGGTGCCTGGCACCGGATCAGGGCAGGCCTGCTCCAGGCCGCGCCCGCACTCGCCGGGCAGGCGGCACTCGTCGGCATCGAACAGGGCCTCGGAGTCCTGACCCAGTAGCGCCTGGCCGGTTCAGGCCGGCGGGAGTTCGCCCGAGCCGCGTGGGATCAGGCGGGTCGGGAGTTCGATGCGGGCCGGGGGGAGCGCGGCGCCGGCGAGGCGTTGGAACAGGCGGTCGGTGGCCACCCGGCCCAGGGCCGCCGCGTCCTGGGCGACCACCGTCACCCCGGGGCGCAGCAGGTCGGCCAGCTCGAAGTCGTCGAAGCCGACCAGGGCCACCGGCGGCCGGTGTTCGGCCAGGACCCGCACCACTGTCACCGTCACCCGGTTGTTCCCCGCGAAGACCGCGGTGACGGGGTCGGGGGCCGCCAGCATCGCCCGGGCCGCCTCCCCGACGCGGTCCGGGGTCGTCGAGCCGAGGCAGACCCAGGACTCCGCCACCGGCAGGCCCGCGTCCGCCATCGCCGCGCGGTAGCCCCGCAGGCGCTCCGTCGCCGTGTGGATGTGCGGCTGGTCCCCGATGAAGCCGATCCGGCGGTGGCCGCCGCCGATCAGGTGCGCCACCCCCTCGCGGGCGCCGCCGAAGCTGTCCGACAGCACCACGTCCGCGTCGATCCGGCCCGCCGGGCGGTCCACGAACACCGTCGCCACACCCGCCCGGATCTCCGGCTCCAGGTAGCGGTGGTCGTCCCCGGCCGGGATCACGATCAGCCCGTCCACCCGGCGCGCGCACAGCGCCAGCGCCAACTCCCGCTCCCGGTCCGGGTCCTCCGCGCTCGACCCGTTGATGAGCAGCGCCCCGTGGGCCCGGGCCACCTCCTCGACGGCCCGGTTCAGCGGCCCGTAGAACGGGTCCGCGAGGTCCTCCAGGACCAGTCCCACGGTGGCCGTACGGCCCTTGCGCAGCACGCGCGCGCTGTCGTTGCGGCGGAACCCGAGTGCCTCGATGGCCTCCTGGACCCGCCGCACCGTGTCCGGGGTGACCCCCGCCTCGCCGTTGACCACCCGCGACACCGTCTTCAGGCCCACGCCCGCGCGGGCCGCCACGTCCTTCATGGTCGGCCGGTTGCCGTAGCGGGGGTCGGACGGGCGGCGGGTCTGCGGCACGGGACGGAATCCTCCGGAAGCGGCGGGGTACGGCTCTGACCTTGAGGATAAGCACTGGGCCGATGAGCGGGTTTCCATGGCAGGGTGATGCGGGCAAGCCACTGGGGGCTCCGGACGAGCCATGGGGAGAGGGGTAGACGTGATTGTCTGGATCAACGGCACATTCAGCGCCGGGAAGACCAGCACGGCCCGCGAACTGACCGGGATCCTGCCGGACAGCACCCTGTACGACCCGGAGCTCGTCGGGGACGCACTCCGCCAACTGCTGCCGCGCAAGCGCCTCGCGGAGGTCTGCGACTACCAGGACCTGCCGAGCTGGCGGCGCCTGGTGGTGGACACGGCCGCGGCGATGCTCGCGGAGCTGGGCGGGGTGCTGGTCGTGCCGATGACGCTGCTGCGGCAGGAGTACCGGGACGAGATCTTCGGCGGGCTCGCGGCGCGCCGGATACCGGTGCGGCATGTGCTGCTCGCCCCGGAGGAAACGATCCTGCGCGAGCGGATCGCGACGCGGGAGGAGCCGGGTGCCCCGGCGGACGTGGACGTGCGGGTCAGGCAGTGGGCGTACGACCACATCCCCGCGTACCAGCAGGCGCTGGGCGGCTGGCTCGCGGCGGACGCGCACGTCATCGACAACGGGCACCTGAGCGTACGGGAGACGGCGGAGCGGATCGCCGAAGCCGTACGCACGGACGCGGCCCGGGTCTGCGACATCGTGCAGACGCCGGAGCCGACGCGGGAGACGGTGGCGGCGGGGGTGCTGCTCTTCGACGACGAGGACCGGGTGCTGCTGGTCGACCCGACGTACAAGCCGGGTTGGGAGTTCCCGGGAGGGGTCGTGGAGGCGGGCGAGGCGCCGGGGTGTGCGGGGGTGCGGGAGGTCGCGGAGGAGCTCGGCCTGACGCTGGACGCCGTACCGGGGCTGCTGGTCGTGGACTGGGAGCCGCCGATGCCTCCGGCGTACGGAGGGCTGCGGCTGCTGTTCGACGGGGGCCGCCTGTCGCCCGCCGCCGCGGCCGGGCTCCGGCTGCCGGGCCCGGAGCTGCGGGCCTGGCGGTTCGTGACGGAAGAGGAGGCGGCGGGACTGCTGCCCCCGGTGCGCTACGAGCGGCTGCGCTGGGCCCTGCGGGCCCGGGAGCGGGGCCGCCCCCTGTACCTGGAGGCGGGCCGCCCCACGCCGTGACCCCGACGGTGCCCGGGAGCTCGGCTCCCGGGCCCCACCGGGCAGCCACTACGGAAAGACCGGGTCCGACTCCGTTGCCGTGAGGAGGGCGGCCGCCGTGTCCTCGGTCAGCGGGTCGCCGTGGCCGAAGCAGGCCACCGACGGGGACAGCGCCGCGAGACGGCGGAAGGAGGCCTGGGCCTCGTCACGGTCCACGTTGAAGACGCCCAGCATCACCCGGCCCACCCCCGCGATGCAGTCGCCCGCGAACAGCACGCCGTGGCACGGCAGGTGGATGCCGATGCTGCCCGGCGTGTGGCCCGGGGCGTGGACCACCACCGCGCCGTCGCCGAACGGGAGCACCTCGCCGTCCTCGACCTCGCGGTCGACCCGCGTCGGCGGCGCCTCGGGGACCGTCAGGCCGTGCTCGTACAGCGGGATCTCCCAGTCCAGCAGGACCGGCTCCGGCGCCGGGAGCTCGCCCCGGATCACCGGGGCCTCCAGCCGGTGCGCCACCACCTCCGCGCCCCAGCGGGCGGCGAGTTCGTCCGCGGCGCCGATGTGGTCGCGGTGGCAGTGCGTCAGGACGATCCGCTCCAGCCGCTCCGGGCCCAGCCCGAGGGAGCGGACGGCCTCCTCGATCGCCGCCGCCGATCCGGCGTGGCCGGAGTCGATCAGGGTCAGGGCTTCGCCGTCGCGCCACAGGTACGCCTGGCCGATCGGGAAGCGGAGCATGTGGAGCCGCTGCGGAAGCACTTCTACAAGATCCATACTCCGAACGTACGTGCGCAGACTCCGCCCCCGGCAGGCCTTTCGCCGGGAGCGGAGTTCGCCCGTGGCGCAGGTCAGCCGCGCTTGGACTCCGCGTAGTTGACGAGGAACAGCGCCTCCGCGACCGACAGGCGCTCCAGCTCCTGCGGGGAGACGCTCTCGTTCACCGCGTGGATCTGGGCCTCCGGCTCGCTCAGCCCGATCAGCAGCATCTCCGCCTCCGGGTAGAGCGTGGTCAGCGTGTTGCACAGCGGAATCGATCCGCCCATGCCCGCGACCTGCATCTCCTGGCCCGGGTACGCCACCTGCATGGCCGCCGCCATCGACGCGTACGCCGGGCTGCTCGTGTCCGCCTGGAACGGCTGGCCCTGGCCCACGACCTCGAGTTCGAGGCGCGCCTGCCACGGGGTGTGCGCCACCAGGTGCGCCTCCAGCAGCTTGATGGCCTCGGCCGTGTCCACGCCCGGCGGCACGCGCAGGCTGATCAGCGCGCCGGCACTCGCGTGCACCGAGGGGGTGGCGCCGACCACCGGCGGGCAGTCGATGCCGAGCACGGTGACGGCCGGACGGGCCCACAGCCGGTCCGCGATCGTGCCCTCGCCGATCAGCTCGACCCCGTCCAGCACCTTCGCGTCGGCGCGGAAGTCCGCCTCCGGGTACTGCAGGCCCTCCCAGACCGCGTCCGAGGCCAGGCCGTCCACCGTGGTCGAACCGTCCGCGGCGCGCAGCGAGTCCAGCAGCCGGATCAGCGCGGCCAGCGCGTCGGGGGCGACGCCGCCGAACATGCCGGAGTGC
The DNA here is from genome assembly GCF_035984415.1 of Streptomyces sp. NBC_01296. Taxonomy (NCBI): domain Bacteria; kingdom Bacillati; phylum Actinomycetota; class Actinomycetes; order Kitasatosporales; family Streptomycetaceae; genus Streptomyces; species Streptomyces sp. NBC_01296. The sequence goes on from NZ_CP130720.1 coordinate 7,376,774, forward strand.
AGGTTGCCGCCGAGGGTGTCGATCTTCACCTTGATCAGGGTCATACCGCGCAGCGTGGCCGTCACCGTCGGCAGGCCGAGCCGGAAGTTGCCCGCGTCGCCGATGACGACCGTGTCGGCGGTCAGCAGCTCCGGGTGCGCCTCGGCGTACTGCTGGAGACCCCCGGTGCCCTGCTCCTCCGAGCCCTCGACGATCACCTTCACGCTCACCGGCACACCGCCGTTGGCCTTCAGCGCGCGCAGCGCCAGCAGGTGCATGATGAACCCGCCCTTGCAGTCCGCGGCGCCGCGCCCGTACCAGCGGCCGTCGCGCTCGGTCAGCTCGAAGGCGGGGGAGACCCACGCGGAGTCGTCCAGCGGCGGCTGCACGTCGTAGTGCGCGTACAGGAGAACGGTCGGTGCACCCTCCGGGCCGGGCAGGAAGCCGTACACCGACTGGGTGCCGTCGGGGGTGTCGAGGAGGGACACGTCCTGGAAGCCCTCGGCGCGCAGCGCGTCGGCCACCCAGTTGGCCGCGCCCTCGCTCTCGCTCTGGGGGAACTGGGCCCAGTCCGCCACCGACTGGAAGGCCACCAGCTCGGTCAGCTCCTGCTTGGCGCGGGGCATCAGCGAGGCGATGGTCTCGGCGATCGGATTCTGGGACATGGGCACGCTCCTCTTGGGTGCGACGTTGTGTACGTGTACGCCGTCCGCATCCGCGTCGTGGGCGTATGCGGGGTACGTCGAAAGACAGTCCCGATCCTCGCACAGCAGAACGGGGCGGACTCGCGCCGTAGGATTTCCCTGCATCGGAGCAACCGCATGATCAGGAGCAGCAGCACATCGTGAGCAGCGACGACAGCACCGTCGGGGGACCCGACTCAGCAGCAGGACAGGCCGCTCAGGGGGCGGGGGACGGGATGGCCGGGGGAACCGGTGAGGTGTGGGACGTGGTCGTGGTCGGGGCCGGACCGGCCGGCGCCTCGGCCGCGTTCGCGGCGGCGACGGCCGGGCGGCGCGTACTGCTGCTGGAGAAGGCCGAGCTGCCCCGGTACAAGACCTGCGGCGGCGGGATCATCGGCCCTTCCCGCGATGCCCTCCCGCCCGGTTTCGTCCTGCCCATCAAGGACCGCATCCACGCGGTCACCTTCTCGCTGAACGGGAAGCTGACCCGGACCCGCCGTTCGCGGCAGATGCTGTTCGGGCTGATCAACCGGCCCGAGTTCGACGCCGCGCTGGTCGCCGAGGCCGAGAAGGCCGGCGCCACCGTCCGTACGGGTACGGCCGTCGCGCGGGTCGAGCAGCACGGGGCGGCAGTGCCCGACCGGCGCACGGTCGCCGTGGTGCTCGCCGACGGGGAGACCGTCCTGGCGCGCGCGGTGGTCGGCGCCGACGGCAGTGCGAGCCGGATCGGCGCGCACGTCGGGGTCGAGATGGACCAGGTGGACCTCGGCCTCGAGGCGGAGATCCCGGTCCCGGAGACGGTCGCCGAGGACTGGAAGGGGCGGGTGCTCCTCGACTGGGGCCCGCTGCCCGGCAGTTACGGCTGGGTCTTCCCCAAGGGCGACACCCTCACCGTCGGGGTCATCTCGGCGAAGGGCGACGGCGCCGCGACCAAGCGGTACCTCGAGGACTTCATCGCCCGGCTCGGACTCGCCGGCTTCGAACCCGCCGTCTCCTCCGGGCACCTGACCCGCTGCCGCACGCCCGATTCGCCGCTTTCGCGCGGCCGGGTGCTGGTCGCGGGGGACGCGGCGGGGCTGCTGGAGCCGTGGACCCGGGAGGGCATCTCCTTCGCGCTGCGCTCGGGTCGGCTGGCCGGGGAGTGGGCCGTGAAGATCTCCGAGGCGCAGGATGCGGTGGACGCGCGCCGCCAGGCCCTCAACTACGCGTTCGCGGTCAAGGCCGGACTGGGCGTGGAGATGAGCGTCGGCAAGCGGATGCTGACGGCCTTCGAGGCCCGTCCGGGCCTGATGCACGCGGCGATCACCGGCTTCCGCCCGGCATGGCGGGCCTTCGCCCGGATCACCCGGGGTGCGACGACGCTGCCCGACCTGGTGCGGACGTATCCGATGGCCCGCAAGGCGCTGCACGCCCTGGACGGCAGGCAGGCGCGGAACCGGGCGCAGGGGCCGGAGAGCGAGCAGGCTTAACGGGTCCCGGGCCCGGGGCCGGGCCTGTTCCGGGCCCGTGTGTGGACGATGGTGGCGGTCTTGTCGGGGGTATGGGCAAGGCCGCCGCTGTTTTCGTCCTGGCGCGGCGGGCGGAGCGTGGTGCGCCCCGTCCGTCAGTTCGACATGGTGATGCGGAAGACCGGGTGGTCGCCGGCGGTCGCCTGGAGCTCGGCGTCGGTGGACTGCGCGGTGACGCCCTGGAAGAAGCGGCCGACCTCCCAGCCCCACTTCTCCAGGTAGGCGCGCAGCACGGCGGCTTTCTGCGCCGGGTCGGTGAGCTCGGTGACCGTGAACGTGCGCACCTTGCGGCCCACGCGGAGCTCGCCGCCGCCCGCCACCCGCATGTTGCGGACCCACTGGGAGTGGCCGCGCGCCGACACCAGGTACTGCTCGCCCTCGTACATGTGCGGATTGACCGGGATCCGCTGCATCTCGCCGGACTTGCGGCCGCGCACCGACAGCTCGGCGGTGCCGGCCAGGCTGATGCCGAGCCGGGCCAGCTTCCCGAAGAGGGAGTTGAAGCGGGTTTCGAGAGCGCCGGCCTGGACGTAGTACGGGGTGGGCCTGCTGCTCATGACTGCCTCCGGGGCACTTGGGAGAGCGGTGCTCTCGCTTGAGACCAGTGTGCACGGATCGCTGCACCAAGGCAAGAGCAGTGCTCTCGAAATGGATCGGCGATCCCATTTTTGGGCACTGCTCTGGCTTCGTGGCACACTGCTCGTATGAGTACCGTGCGCGGGGCCCGGGAGCGGGCCCGTATCGAGGTCACCGCCGCCATCAAGGACGAGGCGCGCCGCATGCTGGCGGCCGAGGGCGCCGCCAAGCTCTCGCTGCGCGCCGTGGCCCGCGAGCTGGGCATGGTCTCCTCGGCCCTCTACCGCTACTTCCCCAGCCGCGACGAGCTCCTCACCGCCCTCATCGTCGACGCCTACGACAGCATCGGCGCCGCCGCCGAGCAGGCCGACGCGCGCACCCTCGCCGCCGGCGCCCCGCCCCTCGAGCGCTGGATCTCCGTCTGCGAGGCCGTCCGCGCCTGGGCCCTGGGCCACCCGCACGAGTACTCCCTCATCTACGGCTCCCCGGTCCCCGGCTACAGCGCCCCCATGGACACCGTCGGCCCCGCCTCCCGCGTCGGCAACACCCTCATCGCGATCGTCCGCGCCGCCCACGCCGGCCGCGGCCTCGCGCTCCCGCCGCTGCCCGCCGGCCTGCGTCCCGAAGCCGTTCGGATGACCGCGGATTTCGCCGAAGGCCTGCCGCCCGAGGTCACCGCCGCCCTGGTCGCGGCCTGGGCGCAGCTGGTCGGGCTCGTCTCCTTCGAGCTGTTCGGCCAGTTCAACCGGGTCGTCGAGGACCGTGCCACCTTCTTCACGCACGCCGCCGGCCAACTGGCCCACGGGGTCGGGCTGCCCACCGTATGACCACGGCTCACGTGATGAGGTGACAGATCGCTTGTCTGTTCCTCGTATCAATGTGAGTGGTTCGGCTTTCACCGAACGGGCGCCCGTCTAGTGTTCGTCGGGTCGTGCTCCTGCCCCCGCCCCTCGTCGGAGGAACAGCCATGGCCCGCGCAGTGAAGGCCCTGTACGCCGTCCTGATCACCTCCTTACTGGCCGCCCCGGCGCTGGTCGTCACCGTTTCGGCCGGCACGGGCGAAGTGGCCGCGGCCGAGGATGCCGCCCCGTCCCCCAGACCCCGGATAGCCGGCGTGCGGGGCCTGGAGATCGGCGTTCCCGCGTACGCATGGGCCGGCGCCCCCATGCTCGGCGACCTCGTCGCCACCACACCCGCCGCCTCCGTGGTGGTCCTCAACCCCGGCAACGGGGACGACCCCTTCGACGCGCCCTGGCAGGCCCGCGCCGACGCGCTGCGGGCCGGGACCACCGCCACCGGCGAGAGGACCAAGGTCCTCGGCTACGTCCACACCGACCACGGCAACCGCGACATCGCCGCCGTGAAGGCCTCCGTCGACAACTACCTCAAGACCCGCGACGGCCGCCTGCACGTGGACGGCATCTTCTTCGACGTGGTCAGCCGCGACTGCGGCCCCGGCAACGCCACCCGAGACCACTACGCACAGCTGCGCGCGTACGTGCAGGACACCATGAACGACGCCGACCCCACCGCGCCGGACCTCGTGGTCGACAACCCCGGCACCGCCATCGCCGACTGCTACCTGGAACCGGGCCACCGCACCGCGGACGTCTTCGTCACCTACGAGGACACGTACGCCGCGTACACGGGCGGCGGCTGGCCCGGCGGGAACGTCTTCGGCGCGTCGGGCGCCTACCGCCCCGGCACGGAACTCGACCCGACCGGCACCGCGTTCTGGCACCTCGTCCACGCGGTCCCGGACGCCGCCGCCATGCGCACCACCCTCCGCACGGCCTTCGACCGCGGCGCGGGCTACGCGTACGCGACCGGCACGCTCATGCCGAACCCGTGGGACGAATCGCCGAGTTGGAAGTTCCGCAGCCAGACCGCGTACGCCGCCACCGTGGGCTGACCCCGCCGCCAACGGGCCGCACCGCTCGAACGGGAGCAGGATCTGCTCGCGGCGTTCTCGCCGCCCGTCCGAACGCGGCGGTCAGCGACCGTTGTTCTCCGGGCGGCGGGCGAAGCGCCACAGGACGTGCGTGACCCGGAACAGGAACGCCGCCCCGGCCAGCACCCCGCCCGTCAGGGTCAGGACGGCATCGGTGGTGGGGGAGACGTCGAAGACCAGGGCGGGGCCGTACACCGCCCCGAACACGAGGGCGGCCGCGAAGCACGCGCTGACGAAGGCGTAGCCGATCTCTATCGTGATCGCGTCGCGGTCCTCCTGTGTACGTCGTTCCATGCACGCAGTGTCACAGCTCGTACCGTACGGTCACAAGAGTGCCGCAGGGCGGCTCCGGTCAGCCGATGCCGGCCGTCTCGGCCCAGTGCCGCGCCAGCGACTCGTCCCCGGTCACCCCGGGGCCCAGCAGCGGGAGCCGGTTCCACAGCGCCGCGTACAGCCACGCCGCCTCGCCGACGACTTCGCAGTCCGCCGGTTCGCCCGTGTCGCCCGCCACCGTGCGGGGCGGCTCCGCCGACAGGTGCATGGTCCACACCGCGCCCGTGTCGGCAGCGCGGATCCGCAGCACCCGCGGCTCCTCGGTCCGCATCCGGCTGCGCGGCCGCGCATGGAAGCCCGTCAGCAGTTCGTCCACCCCGTCCTCGGCGAACTCCGGTGCCAGCGGTGCGAAGGCCACGCCGAGCGCCGCCTCCGCGTCCATCCGGTGCACGGCGGTCTCGTGCGCCTGCCGGCGCGCCCAGAACGCCAGCGGCGACGGCGCGGCCGTCGGCAGGAAGGTCCAGCACTGCACATCGGCCGGAGCCTCGGTCAGCGTCCGGACCAGGGCCTCGTGCGCCTCCCGGTACCAGGCCAGCAGCTCGGAGCCGACCAGCTCGGGGGCGTCCGGGAACGGGCCCGGCTCCACGACGGCGTCCCTGACGTACCCGGCGGCCCACCGGTGCACCGCACCCGTGTGCTGCAGCAGATCGGAAACCCGCCACCCCGGACAGGTGGGCACCGGGGCATCCGTACCCGCCCGTTCGGCCGTGTCGGCGAGCAACTCGCCTTCCCGCGCAAGGGTCTCCACATACTCTGTGATCTTCATGCGGGCAGTGTCCCACCGACCGGCGACAATGGGGCCATGGACGGGGAACCCGCGGAACTCTTCCCGCGCGAGCGGACCGAGATCGCCCCCGGCGCCGTGCACGTGCCCGACTGGCTCGCGCCCGAGCGCCAGCGGGAGCTGCTCGAGGCCTGCCGCGCCTGGGCGCGCCCGCCCGCAGGGCTGCGCACCGTACGGACACCCGGCGGCGGGACGATGACCGCCCGCCAGGTGTGCCTCGGGCTGCACTGGTACCCGTACGGGTACGCCCGCACCGCGGTGGACGGCGACGGGGCCCCGGTCAAACCGATGCCCGGCCGGCTCGCGGAGCTGGGGCGCGAGGCGGTGACCGCGGCGTACGGCCGGCCGGCGCCGGCCGGGGGCGGGGCGGGAACCGGAACCGGAACCGGAACCGGAGCCGCCGAGGAGTACGACATCGCGCTGATCAACTTCTACGACGGCGACTCCCGCATGGGCATGCACCGCGACGCCGAGGAGAAGTCCGGGGCGCCGGTCGTCTCCCTCAGCCTCGGCGATACGTGCGTCTTCCGCTTCGGCAACACCGCCTCCCGTGGCCGCCCCTACCAGGACGTGCTGCTGCGCAGCGGCGATCTGTTCGTCTTCGGCGGCCCGGCCCGGCTGGCCTATCACGGGGTGCCGAAGGTCCTGCCCGGCACCGGCCCGCCCTGGCTCGGGCTGACCGGGCGGCTGAACATCACCCTGCGGATCGGCGGGCTGGGGACACCGCCCGACTGACCGGCGGCGCCGCGCACACCGCCGATCATGCGAGGATCCCTGTCATGAACGGCAACGGGGCCCCACCGCGGGTGGGGGAGAGGACCAAGCTGGAGCGGGGCCGCGGCGCCCTCGGCCCGGCGCTGGAGCTCGTCCACACGGGCCGGGCCCCGACCCGCGCCGTCCTGACGGCCGAGCTCGGCGTCACCCGTGCCACCGCCGGGGCCGTCGCCGCCGAGCTGGAGGCGCTCGGGCTGATCCGCGTGGACTCCCGCCCGGGTGGCGCCGGCGGCACCCAGGGCCGTCCCTCGCACCGGCTCTCCATCGACGAGAACGGCCCCGTGGCGCTGGCCGCGCAGGTCCACCCCGACGGGTTCCGGGCCGCGCTGGTCGGCCTCGGCGGCCGGATCGTGGCCACCGCCCCGGGCAAGGTCACGGTCTCCGCGGACCCGGCGCAGGTGCTGGGCGCCGTCGTCGAGGCGGGTGCGGCGCTGCTCGCCGACACCGGCCGCCGCTGCATCGGTGCCGGACTCGCGGTCCCGTCGGCGGTCGCGGAGCCGGACGGTACGGCGCTCAACCCGCTGCACCTGGCCTGGCCGGCCGGGTCTCCCGTACGGGCGGTGTTCGCGGAGTGCGTGAAGGCGGCCGGGATCGACGGCCCGGCGCTGACCGGGAACGACGTCAACCTGGCCGCGCTCGCCGAGCACCGGCACGGCGCGGGCCGCAGCGCCCAGCACCTGCTGTGCGTGGCCACGGGCCACCGCGGGGTGGGCGGCGCGCTGGTGCTGGACGGCCGCCTGCACAGCGGGAGTTCGGGCCTCGCACTGGAGGTCGGCCACCTCACCGTCAACCCGGAGGGGCGGCCCTGCCACTGCGGCAGCCGCGGCTGCCTGGACGTGGAGGCGGACCCGCTGGCCTTCCTGACCACGGCGGGCCGCACCCCGGGCCCGGAGGTGTCGCTGCTCCAGCAGGCCCGCGACCTGCTGCGCGAGGAGTACGCGGAGCCGGCGGTACGGGCGGCCGCCGAGGAGCTCATCGACCGGCTGGGCCTCGGCCTCGCGGGGCTCGTGAACATCCTGAACCCGGACCGGATCATCCTGGGCGGCCTGCACCGGGAGCTGCTGCACGCGGACCCGGAGCGGCTGCGCGCGGTGGTCGCGGACCGCAGCCTGTGGGGGCGCAGCGGGGGAGTGCCGATCCTGCCGTGCACCCTGGACCACAACAGCCTGGTCGGCGCGGCGGAACTGGCCTGGCAGCCGGTGCTGGACGACCCGCTGGGGGCCTTGGGCGCGGCGGCCTAGGAGACGCCCCAGGGCGTCCCTGGCCGGGCTCGCCGCCGATCAGGCCGATCAGGCCGATCAGGCCGGGCTCGCCGCCGGGTCGGCGCCGGGCCCGGCCGGCGCCCTGGCAGCGCTGGTGCTGCCGGGGCGCGGGATGCGGCGGCGGAACCCTCACCCGGGCCTGGCGCCGACCGACGCCGCCACCGGCATGACCGTCGGGACGGCGCCCGGGTCCACGGCGACGACCACCGTCGGCACGGGTTCTCGTACGGGCATCGATCCGTTGCCGACCGGACGCTGCTGCGCCGATGCCGCCGGGGCGGCGCGGAGCGAGAACCACACCACCTTGCCGGGGCCGTCGGCCTGGTTGCGCGCGCCCCAGGCCTCGCTGACCGCCGCGACCAGCGCGAGCCCGCGCCCGCAGGTCTCCAGGGCGTCCGCGGCCGCCTCCCGCAGTACGGGAAGCCGCGGATCGCTGTCGTACACCGAGACCGTGAGCCGCCCCAGCCGCAGCTCGATCTCGACCGTGCACGTCTTGTCCGGCTGCGCATGGCGGTGGACGTTGCTGAGCAGCTCCGTCACGCCGAGCGCAGCCCGGTCTATGAGCGGATCGAGCTGCCAGTGGCGCAGTTGCGCCGAAACGATCCTTCGGATCTGCCCGATCCGGGACGGCAAGGCCTGCAGTTCCACGACGCAGTGCCTGCGTGAATGACTGATCACGGCTGCGACTCCCCGACATGAGTGTTACGGGTGCTGCACCCTCGGTAATGCTCCACCAGGGTCACCCACGGTGCCCGTGTATGCAACCGAACGCGATCGAAAGCGATCCGCATAGATACCCAAAGTGACCGTTTGTGCAGGTGAGGGGGGTACATTGCGAAAGCAGGGGGCGAAGAACCGCACGAAGGAGCAAGGCGCATGAGCACCACCCGTACCTCCGGTACGACGGCTACGACAATCGACGTCGACCGTAGCGACGCGGACTACCGCGCCTGGCTGAAGGAGGCCGTCCGCAAGGTCCAGGCCGACGCCAACCGTTCTGCCGACACCCACCTGCTGCGCTTCCCGCTCCCCGAGGAATGGGGCATCGACCTCTACCTCAAGGACGAGTCCACCCACCCGACGGGCTCCCTCAAGCACCGCCTCGCGCGCTCGCTGTTCCTCTACGCACTGTGCAACGGCTGGATCCGGCCCGGCCGCCCCGTCATCGAGGCCTCGTCCGGCTCGACCGCCGTCTCCGAGGCGTACTTCGCCAAGCTCATCGGCGTCCCGTTCATCGCCGTCATGCCGCGCACGACGAGCCCGGAGAAGTGCCGCCTCATCGAATTCCACGGCGGGGAATGCCACTTCGTGGACGACTCGATGAAGATGTACGAGGAGTCGGCGGAGCTCGCCGCCCGAACGGGCGGGCACTACATGGACCAGTTCACGTACGCGGAGCGGGCGACGGACTGGCGCGGCAACAACAACATTGCAGAATCGATGTACCAGCAGCTCCGGTTGGAGCGGTACCCCGAGCCCGCGTGGATCGTGGCGACCGCCGGCACGGGCGGCACCTCCGCGACCATCGCGCGCTACGTGCACTACATGCAGCACGACACCCGCGTCTGCGTCCCGGACCCGGAGAACTCTTGCTTCTTCGACGGCTGGACCACCAACGACCCGCACGCGAGCAGCGATTGCGGCTCGCGCATCGAGGGCATAGGCCGGCCGCGGATGGAGCCGAGCTTCGTGCCGGGCGCGATCGACCGGATGATGAAGGTGCCGGACGCGGCGAGCGTCGCCGCGTGCCGGGCGCTGGAGCAGGCGATCGGGCGCAAGGCGGGCGGGTCGACCGGCACGGGTGTGTGGAGCGCCCTGAAGATCATCTCGGAGATGGTGGCCGAGGGGCGCAAGGGCAGCGTGGTCACGCTGCTGTGCGACCCGGGCGACCGCTACCTGGACAAGTACTACTCGGACGAGTGGCTGGCCTCGCAGGGCCTGGACATCGCCCCGTACACGGAGACGCTCGAGACCCTGCTCGCCACGGGCGTCTGGCGCGAGCCGACGGCCTGACCCTCGGGGACTGCCCGGCGCCCGGCGCCCGCGGCGGCGGCGCGTCAGGCCCCGCCCGCCGGGCGCTGCGCCGACAGGCGGGCGTCCAGGGCCCGGACCGCCGAGCGGAACGAGTGGCCGAGGCCCGGACGGGCACCGGTGAGGGCGAGCCGGAAGAGCGCCGGGCCGTCGGCGGCGAAGGTCCAGCGGACCAGGGTGCCGGATCCCGGCTCGGCCGGGACGAGCCGCCACTCCTCCAACAAGGCCCGGACCCCGGGGGCGTTGGTCTCGTCGACCCGGTACGCGTAGCGCCGCTCCGGATCCGCCGCCATGATCGTCTCCTGGAAGCGGACCCCGCCCACCAGCCGGATCTCCCGGCCCGCACCCCCGTGCGTCGGCCGGGCCAGGGTCACCGCCCCGAACCAGCGCGGCCAGCCCTCGACCTCCTCGGCCAGGGCCCGGTACACGGCCTCGGGTGATGCCGCCGTCCGCGCGGCGAAGCTCAGGCGGATCGGGGCGTCCTCGATGAAGTCCAGCCCCACCGGGCGGAGTCGGCGTGCCATGTCGGTGCCTCCTGGGGGTGTGCAGTGGAACGTGCGTGCGGGTGTGGTGCGCGTACCATAGCTGGCACCCCGTCAGATGTCCGCTGCGGCCCCGTTTCCGGTCCGGACGGCGGCAGGGCCCGGCCGGAAGATCGCCCGGAGTGTCGCCCGGAGGGGGCCTAGGCAGGTCGCGTGCTGCGCGGGATGCTGGAGGTGCGCCGATCCTGCCCCGCGAGCGGAGGCCGCCGTGCCGGACATCCCCAAGCCCCCGCATCCCCTGGCCCTCGAACTCCTGACACCCCCACGGCCCCTGGCCCTCGAACTCCGCGTGCACGGAGTCCACGGCGCACCCCCCGACGAGCTGCTCGGCGACCCGCGCACCGTCCGGATCACCGGGGACTCGACCGCCGCCGTGTTCCGCCGCGCCGCGGACGCCGACGCCGAGGACCATCCCGAGTGGTACGCCGGCCGGCCCGTGGTCGAGGCCTACTGCTGGTCCCGGCTCACCTCCGGCAACGGCGCCCGCGCGCTGTGGCTGCTCCTCCTGCCCTTCATGGTGGTCAACCTCGCCCATTGGGCCCGGCCGGCCGCGCCCGCCACCGGTCCGGCGCCGCGCGGGGTGCGGACGTACGGGGTCCTCGTACGCGTCCTCGCCCTCAGCCTCACACTGCTGCTGATCGCGGCCGCCTGCGAGGTCTCGCTCGACCTCCTCGCCTGGCAGTGCGCGGGGTCCACGCACTGCACCGGCTCCCGTTCCTGGCTCGGGTTCGAGGAACCCGGCGGCTGGTGGGGCCAGCCCGGGCGGCGGCTCGCCCTCGGCGCGCTGGTCCCGGCCGCGCTGACCGGGCTGCTGTGGTTCCTGTCGAACCGCACGTGGAGCGCGTACGAGTCCCAGCCGCCGCCCGCCGACACCGCCGCCCCCGCAGCCGCCGCGGGCACTGCGCCCGCGCTCGGCCGGCCCGGATTCTGGTACGGGCGGCGCATCGTGGCCCGGCTGCGCGCCGGACACACCGCCGCCGGGCTGCTCACCGTCGCGGCCGCCGTCGCCGTACCCACCGCCCGCTACGACCGCCGCGCCGGCACCCCCGCGCTCGAGGCCCTCGGCTGGGCCGTGGAGGTGCTGCTCGCCGCCGGGGCCGTCGCCGTCGCCTGGGTCGTCTGCCGGCGCGGCCGCACCGAGGCCCGCCCCGACCACCGCCTCGACCGCGCCGCCGTCACCCTGCTGCCCGGCTCCGCCCTCGCACTGCTCGCCGCCGTCCTGCTGTACGCCGGCTGGTCGCGCCCCGGGTGGACCTCCGCCGGGCGGCTCCCCGGCGACTTCGCCTTCGGCGCTCTCATGCTCGGCCAGGGCTGCTGCGTCCTGCTCCTCGCCGCCGTCGCCGTCCGCCTGTACCGGCTGGCCCCCGACCCGGCGACCGCCCTGTACGGCCTCGGCGGCCCCGCCATCGCCATGCTCGGCTGCGCCCTCGGCGGGGTGATGTCCGGCGGCGTCGCCCAGCGGGTCGCCGACTGGCTGGACGGAGCGGGAGCCCCGGGCCCGGCCGGGGCTCCGCTGCCCGCGCCGCCCGTGCTGCTGTCCTGGCAGGCCGCCGTACTGCCCCCGCTGCTCCTCGTACTGGCCCTGCTCGCCGCCTGGTTCGCCGTACGCGGGATCCGCGCCCGGCGCAGGCTCGCCGCCGGGGTGGCCGCCGAATACCCGGGCGAGCCGCCCGACGAGGACCGCAGCCGCCGGATCGCCGGGGCGCGGGCCGCCGCCGCGCTCACCGACTCCGCACCCTGGTTCGTGGCCGCCGTCTCCGGGATCACGCTGCTGCTCGGTGCGGGCGCCCTCGCCGGAGCCTGGATCAGCGGCCGGGTCCCGGGCGAGGCCGCCCGCGGCGCCCACCCGCTGCTGGAAACCGCCGCCCGCGCCGCCCAGGATGCCGGGTCCTGGCTGATCGGCCTCGGCTTCATACTGTTCGTCACCTGGGGCCGCCGCGCCTACCGGGATCCCGCCGCCCGCCGCACCATCGGCGTGCTGTGGGACGTGGGCACCTTCTGGCCGCGCGCCGCCCACCCGTTCGCGCCGCCCTGCTACGCCGAGCGCGCCGTCCCCGACCTGACCTGGCGGATGACCGGCTGGACCGGCCGTACCGGCGGCCGCCTGGTGATCTCCGGTCACTCCCAGGGCAGCGTCCTCGCGGCGGCCGCCGTCTGGCAACTGCCGCCGCAGGTCCGCCGCCGGGTCGCCCTGCTCACCTACGGCTCCCCGCTCCGGCGGCTCTACGGACGCTGGTTCCCGGCGTACTTCGGCCCGGGCCCGCTCGGCGCGCTGCACGGCGACGTCGACTGCTGGCGCAACCTCTGGCGCGCCACCGACCCGATCGGCGGCCCGGTCCTCGCTCGTGCCGGCGACACCACGCTCCCGGACGGCCCGTCGAGCGGGGCAGGCCCCCACGTCCCGGCAGGCCCCCACGTCCCGGCAGGCCCGGCCGCGCCGATCACCCCGGCAGGCCCCGACTGCCCGGCCGGCCCGGCCGCCCCGGCCGATTCCGTGGACCGGGGGCCGCTCGCCGACCCGCTCGCCTACGGGCGCAGCGCCCGCCACCCGCTGCCCGCGCCGATCCTCGGCCACTTCGACTACCAGGCCGATCCCGCCTTCGCCGCCGAACGCGACGCCCTCCTGGCCCGGTTGGCAGGCCCCGCCCGCCGCGCCCGGCCGGCCGCACCGGCAGGGCCGCCCGAGGGCGGCGACACAGCGACCACACCCGAAACAGCGGCCGCACCGGCCGCAGCCGCCACTCCCGCCGTGCCGGCCCCCAGGGTCAGCAAGGAGCCGGCAGCGCCGGCAGAGCCGGAAGATCCTCCGGGAACAGCAGGGTGAGCTCGTCCGTGCCCGGATCCGACAGCTGCGCCACCCGGCCCGCATGCCGCTCGACCATCGACTCGAACGTCTGCCGGGCCGTTCGGCCGTTGCCGAACGCCGGGCCCTTCGGCAGCTCCGTGAAATACGCCAGCAGCGCCTTCTCGGTGCCTTCGCCGAGCCGGTACTCGTGCTCCTCCGCCTGCTGCTCCACGATCCGCAGCAGCTCCTGGGGCCCGTAGTCGCCGAAGGTGATGGTCCGGGAGAACCGCGAGGCCACCCCCGGATTGACGGTCAGGAAGCGGTCCATCTCCGCCGTGTACCCGGCGACGATCACCACCACGGCGTCCCGGTGGTCCTCCATCAGCTTCACGAGGGTGTCGATCGCCTCGCGCCCGAAGTCCCGGCCCGAGTCCTCCGGCGCGAGCGCGTACGCCTCGTCGATGAACAGCACCCCGCCGCGCGCCCGCTCGAAGGCCTCCTGCGTACGGATCGCCGTGGAGCCGATGTGCTCACCGACCAGGTCCACCCGGGACACCTCGACCAGGTGGCCGCGCTCCAGGACCCCGAGGGAGGCGAGGATCTCCCCGTAGAGCCGGGCCACCGTCGTCTTTCCGGTGCCGGGGGACCCGGTGAACACCAGATGGCGGCGCACCGAGGCGGCCTTGAGACCCGCCTCCCGGCGCCGCCGGCCCACCTCGATCATGTCGGTGAGCGCCCGCACCTCGCGCTTGACGCTCTCCAGGCCCACCAGCGCGTCGAGCTGGCCCAGCACCTCACCGGAACCGCGCGCCGCCGACGACCCCCGGTCCGCCTCCTCCACCGGGCGCGGAGCGGGCACCTGCGCCGCCTGCGCCGCAGGGCTCTGGACCGCGCCGACCGTACGGATGCCCGCACGCTCACCGGTGAGAGCCCCGGCCGCGGCCGACTGGGCGGCGAACCGCGACCCGGACTCGTCGCTCGTGCACTCCTCGGCGAGCGGGCCGTCCTCCGAGAACTCGTAACCCCCGCGCGCACAGCGCTCGGTGTGGCAGCGCGTCAGCGTGGTGCGGCAGCCGTCGATGATGTGGAAGCCGAAGCCGGAGCTGCCCGTCACCCGGCAGGAATGGAAGCTTCCGCGCCCGCCCGCCGACACGTAGAACCCCGCCTCGGACGGGGAGCTCACCGTGCACCGCTCCAGCGCGGGATCGGCGCCCTTGGTCACGATCACCCCCGTCTGGACCGCGTCGATCGTGCAGTTGGCGAGGGTGCCGCCGCTGCCGTGGTCGCGGAACCAGGCCCCGGTCGCCGCCTCCCGGATCCGGCAGTCGTCGACCTGCGCGGTCGCCCCGTCGCTCACCGAGACGGCCGTGTTGCGCACCTGGGACAGATCGCTGTCGACGACGTCGGCACGCGAGCCCCGGTCCAGCACGAACACCGCGTCCGGCACGTCGTGCACCCGGCACGAGCTCAGCGAGGCAGTGGCCCCGTCGCTGATCCACACCGCCGGATAGTCGCCCGTGCTGTCGTGGATCTCGCAGGACTCGGCATCCACCCGGGTACCCGGATCCCACACCGACAGACCGTTGCGGCCGAACCGGCGGACAGTGGTGCGGCTGAGCGTGAGCACCGAACGGGAGCGCAGGTCCACCGCGTTCTCCGGGATGTCGTGGATATCGCAGCCGGCGAGCGTGAGCACAGCGTCCGTGTCGAGGGTGACCCCGTCCGTCGAGGTGCGGTGCACCGCGCAGTCCGTGAGCCGGGCCGCCGCGCGCGCGGCGATCTGCACACCGGTGCCCTTGATCTCGTACACCTCGCAGCCCAGCGCCTCCAGCCCCGAACCCTCGCCGGTGACCGCGATGCCCGCGCCCGACGCATGGTGGATCCGGCAGCGCTCCAGGCGCGGATGCCCGCCGCCGCGGACGGAGACCCCGGCTTGCCCGGCGGCCACCACCTCGCACTCCTCGAACACCCCGCCGCCACCGTCCAGCACGGCGATCCCGACGCCCGTCGGATTCTCCACCGTGCACCGCCGCACCACGGGCCGGGCCCCGCCGCGCACCTCGATGCCGGCCGCCGACCGGGTGCTCACCCGCAGATCGGTGAGCTCGGGAGAGCCCTCCTCGACGAGCAGCGCGGGCGCCGCCCGGTCCTGCCCCTCCAGGTGCAGGTCCTGGACCACGGCCGAGGCGCGCACCGTCAGCGCGACCCCGTCGAGCGGGGCGATCCGCACCGAACCCACCGAGCCCTCCGGCCCGCGCAGGGTGACGGCGTGGTCCAGCACCAGGTTCTCCCGGTAGGTGCCGGGGGCGATGGTCAGCACGTCCCCGTCGCCCGCGGCGGCGAGCGCGGCGGCCAGCGTCGGATACTCACCGGAGCGGCGCCGCCACCGCGAAGACCCGCCGTGCGTCACCTGGACCGTGCCCTGTGCCATGGTGCTGTCGTGCCCCCGCCCTCGTACTCGCGCCGTCGAAGCGACTGAAACCACCGCCGCCGCCCACCACAGGAGCGGCGACCGACTCCGACCGCTCCACCGTAGCGCGCGCGGAGCCGGTGAGATGCCAGGTCAGCTGCCCGCGCCCGCCCGGCCCCAGTCCGGACCCGCCGCCGCCCAGGCGCGGTCCAGCCGTATGTACCGCCGATGCATGAGCCTTCGTACGACGAGCCGGCGGACCGTCTCCACCAGCGCGGCCGCGCCGAGAGCGGCGGCCAGGCCCACCACCGCCGCATGGCCGCTCGCCGAGGTCTCGTCGAGCGGACGCCCCACGAGCCGGCCCTGCGTATCGGTCCATATCCGGAACCGGTCCCCTGCCTGCGGCGGTTCCTCCGCGGCCGGCACCGTGCCCTGGTGGCTGCTGCCGTCGGGCGCCGTCCACGAGGCCACGATCTGCGTGCGCTGCGGGCTCTGCCGCTGCGCCGAAGGATCGGCGCCCGACCCCGTACCGGCGGCCGGCTCGGCGGCCGGCCGGACCACCACCGCCGGGACGAGGTACCGCTCCTGCCGCTGTTCGCGCGCGGCCCGCTGCAGCGTGCCGTCCACCTCCAGGCCCGCGACCGTGCCGACGGCCGGAGCCACCAGCAGGACGCACACCAGCGCGGCGAACGCCACCCATGCCTCGAAGAGATCTGTCGGCCGGCGCAGCGGATTGCGCCGCCAACGCCACACACCCATGGCTGTCCACACGGTCCGGCACCCCCTTTGCCTCCGTCTGCCCTGCGGTCCAAGCCTCCCGCATGCCCCGGCAACGCGCATTCCGGGACGCGCGGCAGTCGTGTCACCCGATCCGGTGCACGAAGTCACGGAAGCCGAAGCCGAACTCCCGCACCTTCCCGCCACACCTGTCGAATGCACCAACGGCCCGCCCACGGTGCTTGGTTCCAGCCTTCCCCCAGAGCCCCTCGAAGGTGTCATTCCGAGGGGCCGGCGCACGCTCACTCCAGGACGCGGACCTCGTCGCCCACCCGCACCGTGCCCACCCGCACCGGAACCAGCTGCCGCCCGAAGGCCAGTGACTTGCCGATCCGCCGGTGCAGGGCCAGGGTCTTGAGCGGCTCCTTGCCGCGCTCCGCCGTCGCCTGGTCGGTGGTCGTGACGATGCACCGCCCGCACTCCCGGACCCCGCGGAAGACTGCGTCGCCGATCGCGATGCGCCGCCAGCCGTCCTCCGCCCACGCCTCGGCGCCGGCGACCACCACACTCGGGCGGAAACGGTTCATCGGCAGCGGACCCTCCTCGGGATGGTCCCCCTGCGCGATCAGCGAGTTGAGCGCGTCCAGCGACGCGAGGGTCACGAGCAGCACCGGATAGCCGTCGGCGAGGCTCACCGTCTCGCCCGGCAGCGCGTACTCCGGGTCCACGGGCCGCCGCACGGCAGGGTCGTCCATGTGCACCAGCCGCGCCGGAACCCCCAGGTAGGCGCTGAACCAGTCGGCCGCGGCGCTCGCGGCGACCACGGTCTCGATCTTCTTGCCGAACAGCACGACCGGCTCGAGCGGACCCGGCTCCGGCACCCCCACGACCAGCTCGGCCATGCCCGGCGCCGACAGCGCGACGGCGCCGCCCCCCAGCGGACGCGCCGCAGCCAACGCCAGCCGGGGCTGCTGGCGTTGGGTGATGACCGTGCCCTCGGTGTCGACGATTGCCCACCGCCGGTCCCCGGACAGACCCCAGGGCTCCACGACCACCTCGTCGGGAGCTGTCCCCGCTACCGACTTGACGGGATGGACGTGGAGCGCCTGGACATACAAGTTCGCCATGGGAGCATCCTGCCAGGAGCTCCCACGCGCGCCCCGGCGAGCGTCAGCGGGCCCGTCAGTAGCCACGTCCCTGGTACGGGCGGCCGTACGGGTCCTCGTACGAGGCTGCCGGAACCGGAGCCGGAACCGGAACCTGCATCGGGCGCGGTGCGGCCGGACGCATCGCCTCGTACCCGGTGCCCGTGGCCACGGGTCGCGGCTGCTGCGGCTGTGCCTGCTGCATGTAGCCCGCGCGGGCCACGGCGGGCTGCTGCTGCGGGATGTACGGAGCGGGCGCGTTCTGCAGCGGCATCGGCGCGGGCGCCGCCTGCTGCTGGTAGGGGTACCCGTACGCCGGGGCTTGCTGCTGCTGCGGCATGGCCGGGGGCAGCGCGGGCATGGACGAGGCGAGGGCCGGAAGGTACCCACCGCTCGAATAGCCGGCGCTCGGGGAGTCGTACGCGGCCGGAACGCGGATCGGGGCGATCTGCGGGGTGCCGCGTTCGGCGACGAGGGAGTCGTAGATGGGGGTGTCCGGGAAGGAGGGCGCGGAGTAGTAACCGCCGCCATAAGTGGAGCGGGGGGAGGTCATGGGACCTAAGTTAAGCCCACGACTTCACCGGGTCCATAGCGAGGTGTGACGAACACCGCCCTGACCTGCATATTCCCAGGTCAGAGCCACACGCTTCACTTCTCGTTCATGTGCACGTTTCGCCACTTCCGCCCCGGGTTGTTCCTACTCGTACTCACCGGTTGGGTGTTGCACCGACTTGCTGCTGACGCAGCGTCACAACACGGTGACCTGGGATGACATCGCTGCGGGCGGCAGCTCGCCGTTTCAGGCATCACTCGGACGGGCATAGGTGCGGCCCTTCCACGCCGCGCCGCGGCCCCGATAGTGCTGGACGGCGGAGTCGACGGTCATCAGGAGGTACAGCAGGGCCGTGAGCGGAAGCAGCGGAGCCAGCACGGCCGACTGGCGGTGGTAGCGCAGCATCGGCAGATAGGTCCCGGCCATCAGCAGCCAGGCGAGGGCGCCGGCCCACGCGGTGGCGACGTGCCCGGTGGCCAGACCCGCGAAGAAGGCGACCGGGGGGACGAGGTAGACGAGCGCGAGCCCGGCCACCGTCCCGGCCAGCAGAAGCGGCCGGTGGCGCAGTTGCGCGTACGCACTGCGCGAGATCATCCGCCACAGGTCCGCGAGCGCGGGGTACGGGCGCACGCTGTCCACCCGCTCCGCGAGCCCCAGCCAGATCCGGCCGCCCGAACGCCGCACGGCGCGGGCGAGGGAGACGTCGTCGATGACGGCCTGCCGGATCGACTCCGGCACGCCCGCCCGTACGGCGGCCTCGGTGCGCAGCAGGACGCAGCCGCCGGCCGCGGCGGCGGTCCGGCCGGTCGGGCGGTTGATCCGGCGGAAGGGGTAGAGCTGGGCGAAGAAGTACACGAAGGCCGGTACGACGAGCCGCTCCCAGAGGCTGACGACACGGAGACGGGCCATCAGCGAGACGAGGTCGAGCTCGGCGGTCGTCGCGGCCGCGACCAGCTCGCGCAGGCTGTCGGGCTCGTGCGCGATGTCGGCGTCGGTGAGGAGCAGGTACTCGGGCTCGGTGGCGTGAGCGGTCCGGGCGAGCGCGATGCCGTGCCGCAGTGCCCACAGCTTCCCGGTCCAGCCGGGTTCCGGCTCGCCGGCTGAGACGACGGTGAGGGGCAGCCCGGGCTGCTCCCGGGCCAGCCGCAGGGCGAGGGCGCCGGTGCCGTCGGTACTGCCGTCGTCGACCAGGATGACCTCGGCTTCGCCGGGGTAGTCCTGGGCGAGGAGCGAGGGCAGGCTGCAGGGCAGCACCCCGGCCTCGTCCCGGGCCGGGACCACGATGGCGACGGAGGGCCAGCGGGCGGGGGCGCTGCGCGGAGGGAGCCGGACGTCGGTCCGCCAGAACATGCCCTGGGCGAACGTGAGCCAGATCCAGACGACGAGGGACGCGCAGGCGGCGCAGAGAAGGCCCATGCGGGCAGTCTGCCGAACCCCGAGGGACGTGTCCCGCATTCGGGCGGGGGCGGGGGGTCGTGCGCTCGGGGACGGGGGGTGTTGGTCGGGGGGTGCGGGGCGGGTCCGCGTGGACGGGGGACGGAAGAGGCGGGTCGGGAAGTGCAGGCCGGGTCCGTGCGCTCGGGGACGGAAGAGTTGATCGGGGGGCCAGGGGGCGGGGTCCGAGCTGACCGAGGAGGAGCGCCCTTGAGGGACCGGCACGACACGGAAGGACAGTGGACTGCCGGGACGCCCCCGGACACACACCGACGCCGATCAGCTCGGACCCCGCCCCCTGGCCCCCCGATCGACGTTTGTCGCCGAGCCGAGCACAAGACCCCGCCCCGGCGTTCCGACCGACACCTCCGACGCCGCCCCCCACCCCACCCCACCCCACCCCACCCCGCCACCGCACCCCCCGCCCCCACCCCGCCCCACCCCGGATTGGGGGTTTTCCGGCGGGCTTCGATTAAGGTGACCAGGTGAAGATCGCCCTCATGGACTCCGGAATCGGCCTCCTCGCGGCGGCTGCCGCGATGTGGCGGCTGCGGCCCGACGTCGATCTGGTCCTCTCCAGTGACCCCGTCGGTATGCCCTGGGGGCCGCGTACCCCTGCCGATCTGACCGGGCGCGCCCTCGGCGTCGCCCAGGCCGCCGCCGGGCACCGGCCGGACGCGCTGATCGTGGCCTGCAACACCGCCAGCGTGCATGCCCTGCCCGCCCTCCGAGCCGCGCTCGAGCCCGGGATCCCGGTGATCGGGACCGTGCCGGCGATCAAGCCCGCCGCCGCCGCGGGCGGGCGCGTGGCCATCTGGGCCACCCCCGCCACCACCGGCAGTCCGTACCAGCGCGGGCTGATCCGCGACTTCGCCGCCGGAGCCCGGGTCACCGAGGTGCCCTGCCCGGGACTCGCCGACGCCGTCGAGACGGGGGACGGCGCCGCCGTCGCCGCGGCCGTCGCCGCGGCCACCGCGCTGACCCCGGCCGACGTCACCGACGTCGTCCTCGGCTGCACCCACTACGAGCTCGTCGAGGTGGCCATCCGGGCCGCCCTGGCCGAGCGGACCGGCGGCGCCGAGCTCCGCTACTACGGCTCCGCCGAAGCCGTCGCCGTACAGGCGCTGCGCCGCCTCGGCGCCCTCCCCGAGCCGGGTCTGCCCCGGACCGGAACCCTGACCGTCCTGCTCAGCGGGCAGGAGGGCGCGCTCCCCGCCGCCGCGCTCGGGTACGCCGAAGGACGGCTCCTCGCGGGCGAGGGCGCCGCCGTCGGGCGATGACCGGGCGATGACCCCGCAGGACCTCGTGCTCGTCGCGGCCGCCACCGATCTGGCCCGGACCCGCTGCCGCGGCGAGGACCACACCGTGGCGGCGGTGGCCCGTGCCCGAGACGGCCGGACCGTCGGGGGCGTGAACGTGTACCACTTCACCGGAGGCCCCTGCGCCGAGCTCGTCGTCCTCGGTGCGGCCGTCGCGCAGGGCATCCGCGAGCTCGACGCGATCGTCGCCGTCGGGGACCGCGACCGCGGGGTGCTGCCGCCGTGCGGCCGCTGCCGTCAGGTGCTCCTCGACCTCCACCCCCGGCTGCGGGTGATCCTCGGGTCAGGCGGCGCGCTGCGGGCCGTGCCCGTAGCGGATCTGCTCCCCGAGCGCTACGTCCGCCCCGCGAGCGACTGAGCGAGCGCGCGCAGCGCGTCCGCGTCCAGGACCCGGTCCCCGAACCCGGGCAGCGGCACGTGCAGCGGGGCGGTCCACTCCGGCGGGATGGCCGCCTGCCCGTAGCGGGCCCCGGCCAGGGTGCCGGTGACCGCCGCGACCGTGTCGGTGTCCCCGCCCAGGTCCACGGCGGCCCGTACGGCCCCGGCGAACCCGGTGGTCGTCCGCAGGGCCCACACTGCGGAGCCCAGGCAGGGCCAGACCGCTCCGTTGAACTCGGTGGCCAGCCCCGGATGCCAGTCGGGGCCGAGGACGAGGCCGTACCGCTCTCGGTGGTCGGGGTGCACCGCGGCGAGTGCCTCGGGGAGGGCGGCCAGCGGGTCGCCCCCGTCGAGGGCCACGCGTACGAGCTCGTGCAGCACGGCCGTGCCCTCCCAGGCGGCCCGGTCGCCGTGGGTCAGCGCGGCGATCCGGCGGGCGGCGTCCATCGTGGCCTCCCGCCCGGCGGAGGCGAAGTACACCGCCGAGGTGGAGGCCCGCATCAGGGAACCGTTGCCCGCCGCCCGCGCGTTGATCTGGAAGTGCAGTGCGGCGGCCAGGTCCCAGGCCTCGCCGTTGGTCAGCACGTCCTCCGTCTGGAGCCCGATGTCCTTGGGTTCGCCGGCCGCCCAGCGCTGGAACCGCCCGAAGATGTCCGGGAGTTCGAGACCGCCGTGCTCCAGCAGGGACTCGCCGACCAGGACGGCCATCTGCGTGTCGTCGGTCGCCTCACCCGGGTCCCAGCCGCCGCCCCCGCGCATCTCCTCGCCGCGCGCGGTCAACTCGCCCGCGGGTCCGAACTCGTAGGGCGCGCCGAGCGCGTCACCGGCGGCCGAGCCCAGAACGGCGCCCACGGCGCGGTCGAGTCGAGTGATCACGGTTCCTCCTCGGGCGGTTCGGGGCATACGCAGGCCAGTACACCGCGTGCGAAGTCTTCCAGGTCGGTGAGGCCGGCGGCGGCGAGGGTGCCCGGGGCCCCCCGGCGAGCAGGTGCGGGAGCGCGCCGTGCAGCGCGAGGGTGAGGGTGCGGGCCGGGTCCGGCCCGTTCGGCAGCCCGGCCGCGCGCAGCAGGTGTGCGTACGCGGCGAAGTCCGCCGCGCCGATGGGATCCAGCAGTGCGGCCAGCCAGGGCCGCCGCGTCGCCTCGGTCTGGAGCTCGAGATAGGCCAGTACGCGCGGCCTGCCGGGCCCGGCCACGTCACGCAGCAGCCCGGCCAGCAGGGCTGCGAGCCCGGCCCGGCCGGTGGGCGCCGGTCCGGCTTCCGCCAGGGCGGCGGCCACCGCCCGGTACTGCTCCAGGCAGCGTTCGGCCACGGCGCGCAGGAGTGCGTCGCGGGTCGGGAAGTAGTTCTTGGCCGTGCCCAGCGGTACGGCGGCGGCCGTGTCGACGGCCCGGTGCGTCAGCCCGCGCCCGCCCGCTTCCGCCAGCACCGCGACGGCCGCGTCGTGCAGCCGGTCCCTCCGGTCCTGATTCACGTTGTCGTGTGGTGCCCGGGCGCCGCGCGCCATGTCGCACGTCGCGCGGCGCGTCACATCTCACGTCATGCGGACCGGGGAGGTACGCCGTGCGCAACGATGCAGGCAGTGAGCGCGGGAGCGGGAGCGGGGGCAGGCGCGGGGGCGGCGACACGGGTACGGCCGTCGTGGTCGGGGCCGGGGTCGGCGGGCTCGCCACCGCCATCGGGCTGCGCCGCGCGGGCTGGACGGTCACCGTCCTGGAGCGGCGGTCCCGGCTCGAACGGTACGGAACGGCCTTCGGGCTCCATCCCACCGCGCAGGCGGCGCTCGACCGGCTCGGCCTCGGCGAGGCGCTGCGGGCGCGCGCGGTGCCGTACCGCAGCGCCCGGATCCGCCGCCCCGACGGCAAGGTGCTGGCCGCCCTGCCGCTCGAACGGGTCGAGCGCAAGGCCGGCCGCCCCGGCGCTGCCCACGTTCGTCGACGGCGGCCGCACCGCACTGGTGGGCGACGCGGCCCACGCCATGACCCCCAACCTCGGCCAGGGCGCCTGCACCGCCCTCCTCGACGCCGAGGCCCTCGCCCGCGCGGTCGCCGCCCACGGGCGGGCCGCCCTGCCCGCCGCCCGACGCGCTGGGCGAGCGCCGCCGCAGCGCCCAGCGCGTCGCCTTCGGCTCGCGGCACCTGCACCGTTTCATGACGGCCCGGCGCCCCGCCCTGCGCGACGCGCTCCTCGGTCTCCTGCCGGGCTGAAGCCCCCGGGGGCTCGGGGGTTCTTGGGCTACGCGTCCGCGAGCCGCTCCTCCAGCTGCTCCCAGGAGACGTCCTCCATGTGGGTGAGGAACACCCACAGATGCCCGAACGGGTCCCGGAGGATGGCGGTCCGGTCGCCGTGGAACTGGTCCGCCGGCGGCTGGAGCAGCTCCGCGCCCTCGGCCACCGCCGTCCGTACGAGCGCGTCCACGTCCGGTACGAACACGTGCAGCGCGACCGAGGTGCCGCCCAGCGCCGAGGGCGCCGTGAAGGGGCCCTCGGAGGTGTCCCCGAGCATGAGCACGGCCCCGCCGATCCGTAGCTCGGCGTGCATCACCCCGCCCTCGGGGTGGTCGAGCCGGAAGTCCTCGACGGCGCCGAAGGCCCGCCCGTAGAAGGAGAGTGCGGCGGCCGCGTCGGACACCATGACGTGGGCCACGACCGCCGTGCGGTAGCGCTCCGGAACGATCTGTACGGCGTGCTGTGCCGCCTCGTGAGTGGTCATGCGGACGACCGTAGGACCTCAAGTTTGCTTGAGGTCAATGCCGGGCAGACGCGATCCGACGCGACGGCACGCGATCGCACGTGTCCGACGCGCCCGCGCCGTGCGGGCGAGAGGCGGTGGCGTACATGCGGAACGTGAGTACGCTGCTACACATGACGGGTCACCCCCCGGGTCCACTGTGGACGGGCCGGGCCTCCAACCGCGTGCAGTGGCTGCTCGCCGCCGCCGGCGCGGCCTGTCTCGCACTCGGCATCCAGCTCGCCGTCGACTCGGCCTGGACCGTCGGCATCGTCCCGCTCCTGATGTCCGTCATCGGCTGCCTCGCCGTCGGGCTGCTGATCCTCTACGGCACCCTCGCCTTCGTGTACGTCGCCGTCACCGTCGACGCCGAGGCGATGGAGGTCCGCTGCGGCCACATCGGGCTGCCGCGCCGGAAGATCAAGCTCGCAGAGGTGGCCTCCGCCGAATTCCTCCCCCGGATCACCCCCCAGCAGTGGGGCGGCTGGGGCTACCGCTGGCGCCCCGAGAAGGGCACCGCGGTCATCGTCCGGCGCGGCGAGGGGGTGGAGCTGCGGCTCGGTGACGGCAAGGTGTTCACCGTCACAGTCGACGACGCCGAGAACGCGGTCCGGGTCATCCGCGCCCACCTGCGCGCCCTCGCCCGCTGAGTCGCTCTCCCGCCCCCGGCGGGTGGGGACGTACACTCCGCCAAATGAGCAGCAGCATCACCCGAGACCCCGGCTCCACCGCCGAAGCGGAACCCCGAGCGGAAGCCGGAACCGCCGGAACCGAAGCCGCCGCATCCCGCTGGAAGGGGCGGGCGGCCTCCTGGCCGCTGCGCGCCGCGCTCGCCGCCGGCTCCGGTGCGCTGCTCTACCTGAGCTTCCCGCCCCGCCCGCTGTGGTGGCTGGCCCCCGTCGCCCTCGCCGTGCTCGGCGGCTGCCTCCACGGCCGCCGCGCCCGCGCGGGCTTCGGCCTCGGCCTCCTGCACGGCCTGGGCTTCCTGCTGCCGCTGCTCGTCTGGACCAGCGAGGGCGTCGGCCCGGTCCCGTGGCTCGCCCTCGTCACCCTCGAAGCCCTCCTGATCGGCCTCACCTGCCTCGGGATCGCCCTCGTCAGCCGGCTCCCCGCCTGGCCCCTGTGGGGCGCGGCCGTCTGGATCGCGGGCGAGGCGCTGCGCGCCCGGGCCCCGTTCGGCGGATTCCCCTGGGGCAAGCTCGCCTTCGGCCAGGCCGACGGCTTCTTCCTGCCGCTCGCCGCCCTCGGCGGCACCCCGCTGCTCTCCTTCGCCGTCGTGCTCTGCGGATTCGGTCTGTACGAGGCCCTGCGCATCGCACGCAGCCACCCCCGCCGGGCCACTGCGGCCCTCGCGGCCCTCACCGTCGCCGCCCCGATCGGCGCGGCCCTCGCCGCCCGCCCGCTGGTGTCCGACGCCGCCGAGGACGGCACCGCCGTGGCCGCCGTCGTCCAGGGCAACGTGCCCCGCGCCGGGTTCGACTTCAATTCCCAGCGCCGCGCGGTCCTGGACAACCACGCCAACCGGACGCTGCAGCTCGCCGCGGACGTCAAGGCCGGCCGGGTCCCGAAGCCCGACTTCGTGGTCTGGCCGGAGAACTCCTCCGACATCGACCCGTACACGCAGCCCGATGCGTACGACGTCATCGACAAAGCGGTCAAGGCCATCGGCGTGCCGGTCGCGATCGGCTCCGTACTGGTCCCGGAGACCGGCCCGCTGCGCAACACGATGATCCTCTGGGACCCGGTCAAGGGCCCCACCGACACGTACGACAAGCGCAAGATCCAGCCCTTCGGCGAGCGCATTCCGATGCGGTCCTTCGTCCGGCTGTTCAGCTCGGACGTGGACCGGGTGCGCCGCGACTTCGGCCCCGGCAAGGACCCGGGCGTCTTCGACATGGCGGGCAGCGGGGTCGGCATGGTCACCTGCTTCGAGGCCGCCTTCGACGACGCCGTGCGCTCCACCGTCCAGGACGGTGCGCAGGTGATCGCCGTACCCAGCAACAACGCCACGTTCGGCCGGTCGCAGATGACCTACCAGCAGCTCGCGATGGACCGGGTCCGCGCGGTCGAGCACAGCCGGACCGTGCTCGTCCCCGTCACCAGCGGTGTCAGCGCCGTCATCCGCCCCGACGGGGAGATCGTCCGGCAGACCGAGATGTTCACCGCGGACGCGCTCGTCTCCGAGATCCCCTTGCGCTCCACGCAGACCCCGGCCACCCGCTTCGGTCCGCTGCCCGAGTACGTCCTGCTCCTGGTCGCCGCCGGCGGCCTCGGCTGGACCCTCGTCCGCCGGATCAGGGCCCGCCGGGCGGCCTGACGCGGGTCGCCCGGCGCGGCCTCGTAGGGTCGGGGGATGACCACACCTGAGTTCATCCGCACGATCCGCGCCTCCGCCGGGAAGCAACTGCTCCTGCTGCCCGGGGTCACGGCCATCGTCTTCGACGACCGGGGGCGGGTGCTGCTCGGCCGGCGCTCCGACACCGGCCGGTGGGCCGTGGTCGGCGGGATCGCGGAGCCGGGGGAGCAGCCCGCGGAGACGGCGGTGCGCGAGGTGTACGAGGAGACGGCGGTGCACTGCGTCCCGGAGCGGGTGGTGCTGGTCCAGATGCTCGAACCGATCACCTACCCGAACGGCGACGTCTGCCAGTTCCAGGACATCACCTTCCGCTGCCGGGCCACCGGCGGCGAGGCCCGGGCCAACGACAACGAGTCGCTGGAGGTGGCCTGGTTCGAACCGGACGCCCTGCCCCCGCTGGAGCACTTCGCACTGGACCGCATCCACCGCGCCGGGCGCGACGAGCCGACCTGGTTCGCACCCCCGGTCGGGATCCAGGAGGAACCGCGCCCTGCCTGACGGCGCGGTCGGGTGGTCAGCCGGCGGAGACGGCGGCTTCGCGGTAGAGCTCCAGGGCCTGGTCGTCCATCACCGCGCTGTACGAGACCTCCGGGACCGTGCCGCCGTCCTCGTAGCCGCCGAGGACACCGGCGAGGGCGCCGTTCGCCAGCCAGGGGCTGCCGCTCGTGCCGCCGCTGAGGTCGGGGCAGTCGATCCGGCGCTGGGTCTGCGAGAACAGGCTCGTGGTGTTGGCGCAGCGCAGCGGGGCCTCGTCGGTGCTGGGGTAGCCGAGGATCGTCACCGTCACGTCGTCCGGCTGTTCGGTGGCCACGGGGAAGGCGCCCACCGTGTCCTCGATGCGCCCGGCGCCGCCGGCCGCCGGGGCGACCGTCGCGAAGGCGATGTCCTCGTCCGGGTCCCGCCCGTCCGTCCAGTCCGGGGCGACGTGCACGCCGGTCAGTTTCCACAGCCCGTGCGGGGCCTTGCCGTCCCGGTAGCCCGGCGCGAACACCGTGGTGTCCGGGTTGTCCAGGCAGTGCGCGGCGGTGGCGATCACATTGCGGTCGTCGCTGTGCACCACCGCGGCGGTGCAGAAGTGTCCGCCGTCGAGGGTGCCCGCGAAGAGGGCGCCCACCCGGTCCGCCGCCTGGTCGGACCCGGCCTCGGCCGTCACGCCGAGCGGCGTCTCGGCCGCGGCGTCGGGCAGGTCCACGCTCACCAGGGCGGCCATCGCGGCCAGCGCCAGCAGGATCCGGGATGCCCGCCGGGAGCGGGCGCGGGGGGCCGGTCGGGGAAGCATGCACGGGATCATGCCCCGAGCCTCCCCGCAGAAGCTATGCCCGGAGCCCGGTATTCCATATGAATGCGCTGTGAATCCGGGCTCCGCAGGCGGGGGCGCGTCGCACGGGCGAGACTGGCAGAGGCGCCAGGGGGGTCCAGGAGGTGTCCCGCCATGACCGCACAGCGCCGAACGCCCGTGGTGTTCATCCACGGCCTCTGGCTGCATTCCTCGAGCTGGGAGGGCTGGGCCGACGCCTTCCGCGAAGCCGGGTACGAGCCCGTCCTGCCGGAGTGGCCGGGGGTCCCCGATACCGTCAACGAGGCCCGCCGCCGGCCTGACGACCAGGCCGGGGTCGGTCTCGTCGAGATCTCCGAGGCGCATGCCAAGGTGATCCGCGCCCTGCCCGTCCGGCCCGTCCTCGTAGGGCACTCGGTCGGCGGTTTCATCGCCCAGTACCTGCTCGGCCAGGGCCTCGCCGAGGCCGCCGTGGCCATCTGCCCCGGGCAGATCAAGGGCGTCAAGGCCATCGCGCCGGCCCAGGCCAAGTCGACGTTCGCCGTCCTGCACAACCCCGGCAACACCCGCCGGTCCGTCTCGCTGAACCGTGAGCAGTTCCGCTACGGCTTCGCCAACGCCGTCTCCGAGCAGGAATCCGAGGAGCTCTACGAGGAGTGGACCATCCCGAGCACCGCCCGACCGCTGTTCCAGCTGGCCCTCGGCAATTTCACCCCGCACTCACCGACCAAGGTCGACACGGAGAACGAGAGCCGCGGCCCGCTGCTCCTGCTGTCCGGCAGGCTCGACCACACCGTTCCGGACCTGCTGACCCGCTCCACCTACAAGCAGTACCGGCACTCCCACGCGACCACCGAGTACCAGTGCTTCGAGGACCGCGGCCACTCCCTGACCGTCGACCACGGCTGGCCGGACCTCGCCGAGGCCTCGCTCTCGTGGTTGGATTCCCACAGCGCGGCGGCCCACCCCCGCGCCGCCTGACCGGCATCGGCGTCCACGGGTGCCCGTACGCCGTCAGCGGCGCTCGTACACCGTCACCCGGCGGCCCCGGACCTGGCGGTCCTCCACCACGGTGAACCGCTCCTTCAGCTCCGCCGCCTTCGCCGCGTCCCGCGCGGCCCCCGACGGCTTCGCCACCTTCGCCGCGTCCGTCACCAGCAGCACCCGCCGCTGCCCGCGCAGCGCCGCCCGGATCCGGGCCGGGTCCGCCTCCTCGCCCTTGAGGGTGGCCGAGGCCACCGGACTCCGCTCCAGGGCGACGTCCACCAGCCCCGCGAAGGCCCCCGGGGAGACCAGCGCCGTGTCCCGCCGGGCGGCCGGTACGAACAGCACCGCGTCGCCGGGCCGCCCCAGCCGGGCCACCTCACCCGCCACCG
Organism: Streptomyces sp. NBC_01296; assembly: GCF_035984415.1. Classification (NCBI taxonomy): domain Bacteria; kingdom Bacillati; phylum Actinomycetota; class Actinomycetes; order Kitasatosporales; family Streptomycetaceae; genus Streptomyces; species Streptomyces sp. NBC_01296. Next base: position 7,405,676 of record NZ_CP130720.1, read on the forward strand.
CGAGCACGTCGTCGACCCGGCTGGCCGGAGCCCGCTTGCCCAGTTCCACCGGCAGCAGCGCCAGCACCGCTATCCCGACCACGCCCGGCACGAGCAGACCCGCCGCCCTCGGGAACCGGGGCCGGGCGGCCCGTACGCAAGCGCCCAGCCCCGCACCGATCAGCAGGGCCAGACCCAGCATGCCGAACAGCACGTACCGGTCCAGGAACAGCGGCTGGACCAGGGAGATCCCGATCAGCCCCAGCTGTGGCACCGCCAGCAGCGGCAGCCCCACCGCGGCAGCCGAGAGCCGGCCCGCGCGCGGCCGGTCCAGCAGGGCCCCGAGGCCGCCGACGGCCAGCAGGATCGCCGGGCCGATCATCATGTGCCAGGTCAGCGGCGGTATCCACGACACCTGGTCGGACTGGCTCCGGCTGAACAGCACCAGCGGCAGCGCCCCCGCCACGGCGCCCGACCCGTACGCAGCCCAGCGCAGCCACACACCGCGCCCGGCCCGCACCCACCACAGCGTCGCCGCATGCGCGGGCAGGATCAGCAGCGACAGCCAGTTCAGCAGCGCGCACACCAGCACCGCGACCCCGTACGCCGCCCAGCGCGGCCAGGCCCGCCGCCCGCGGCCGGGCCCCGGCGGCGCGGACAGCAGCGACACCAGCAGCAGCGTCGACAGCCCGGCACCGGCCGCGACCAGCGCGTACGGCCGGCCCTCCTGCAGGTAGAACTGCACGGCCGGCAGCAGCCCCAGCGCCAGCCCGCCGCCCAGGCCCGCCCAGAAGCCCGCCAGCCGCCGCCCGATCAGGGCCACGCACGCCGCGGCGGCCGCCACCGCCAGCACCGACGGCAGCCGCAGCGTGGCCGTGCTCGCCCCGAACAGCTCGAAGAGCCCGTGCATGAGGAGGTAATACAAGCCGTGCACGGCGTCGACGTTGCCGAGCATGTCCAGGATCTCGCCCGCCGACCGGCCGGCCACCTGCCAGGTCGCCGCCTCGTCCCGCCACACGCTGTCCTGCCGGGAGAGCCCCCACAGCCCGAGCCCCAGCGTCCACAGGACCGGGACCAGCCACACGATCGTCCGCCGTCCGGCAGCGGACCCATCGGAGGACCCATCGGCAGAGCCATCGGCGGACCTGGCGGCGGCGGGTATGTAGGAAGTCATGAAACGGATCGGGTCCTCGATGCGCGGCTCGGGCGGAAACCACCAGTCTATGGACGGCACGGACGGTTTCCGGACCGGCTGTTGTGCACCGCGGAGCGTGATCGCCGGGCCCGGCCGCCCCTAGCCTCGCCGCAGGAGCACGAACGAGGGGCGGTACCCGGTGAACTGGCTCATCCACGACTACCGCGAGAGCGATCTCGCCGCTGTCGTCCATCTGATCGACACCACGGCCGAACTCGGCCAGGAGTCCGTCTTCTCGCTCGCCGAGTGCATCAGCGCCCTCACCGACCGGCAGCCGTGCGTGGTCGCCGTCCACCAGGGCGTCCCCATCGGCGCGGCCCTCGCCTGCGTCACCGGCGAGCGGGCCTGGGTGATGCGCATCGCGATCGCCGCGGGCTGGCGCGGCCGGGGCCTGGCCAGCGCCCTGCTCGTCGAGCTGGAGCGGCGGCTGATCGCCGCCCGCGTCGGCCGGATCGCGTACGTCCTGCCCGAGGAGGACCTGCTCGGCGAGGGCCTGCTCAACGCCGGCTACACGCGCCAGCCGGCCGTCGCCTACTTCGAGAAGACCGAGCCGCTGCACGGACCGGCGGCCGGCCTCCTCGACGACCTCGGCGGCCGCTTCCTCCCCAACGACCTGTGGACCAAGGTCGCCGGCATGGAGCAGGAGAAGGACCTCATAGAGCGGCGCGTGGTGCTGCCGCTCGCCGAGCCCGAGCGGGCCGCCGCGCACGGCGTGCGGCCGCCGCGCGCCATCACCCTCTTCGGTCCGCCCGGCACCGGCAAGACCACCTTCGCCCGCGCCATCGCCTCCCGGCTCGGCTGGCCCTTCGTGGAACTGCTGCCCTCCCGCCTCGCCGACGAGGGCAATCTGGCCGCGGCGCTGCGCGACGCGTTCGCCCGGATCGCCGAGCTGGAGCGGGTCCTCGTCTTCATCGACGAGGTCGAGGAGATAGCGCCCGTGCGCACCGAGCCGGCGCAGCCCGGCGGGATCCACGGGGTCACGAACGAGCTGCTCAAGCTGATCCCGGGATTCCGGGAGGGCGACGAGCGGCTGCTGGTGTGCGCCACCAACTCCATCCGCTCCCTGGACCCGGCCTTCCTGCGGCCCGGGCGCTTCGACTACCTGATCCCGATCGGCACCCCGGACGCCGGGGCGCGCGCCGCGATCTGGTCCCGCTACACGGCGGGCCGGCCGGACGTGGACGTGGCGGCCCTGGTGGCGGCGAGCGAGCTGTTCACCCCGGCCGACATCGAGCACGCGGCGCGGATCGCGGCGCAGGTGTCCTTCGAGCGGGACTTGGAGGCGGTGGGCGTGCGCGGCGCGGCGGCGGCCCAGCTCGGCGCCTCCACGCAGGACTACCTGGCGGCGGTCGCGCAGTGCAGGCCGACGGTGACCCCTGCGATGACCGGCGAGTTCGAGGCGGACATCACCGCCCACGCCCGGTTTTGAAACAGGAAGGAGACTGAAACCGGGGGGTTCGGCCCGGCCTGCCACGGACAGGTCGGCAGGACGGCCCGGACGGCGCTGTTGCTCCCGCCGCCACCGGGCCGTCGGTCCCGCCGCCCGCTAGCCGGTGCAGCGGTACGTGAACTGCGTCGCCGCGGTGCGCTGCCCGGGCGAGACCAGCTGGAGCTTCGCCTCGGCGGCGTACGTGCCCCGGCCCTGGAAGGTCCACAGCAGGTGCAGCCGGGCCTCCTTCCTCCCGCGCGGCACCCGCTCGGTGAGCTGCTCCGACTGCGTGCCGTCGGAGCGGATCCACCGGTACGTGAGGGTCCCCGGCCGCCCGTTGGTCCGTACGACGGCCACCACGTCGGCGGCGGAATCGCAGCCGGGACCCTGCGGGTCGGCGGCGGCGACCGTCACGCCCCGTACCTCGATGGCCGGGCCGTACCGCTGCCAGGCCAGGTACGCGAGCACCGCGAGCAGGACGACGGCGGCCAGGGTGTAACGGCGCCACTCCCCGCGCCGGCGGGCCGGCACCGGTTCCGCGACCACGGGGAACGGCGCCGGCATGGCGGCCGTCACCCCGGGCCCGAACCGCAGCACGGATCCCTCGACACGGTCGGGCACGGCCTCCTGCGGCTGCGGCGGCCCGCTGAACCAGTGGCTGCCGAGGACGGTGGCGCTGTAGTCGTCGTCGCTGTCGCTCATGAGATCGTGCACCGCCTGATGAAGACCTGGGAGGTCGAGGAACCGTTGCCGGCGGCGGGCTTGGTGGTGGCCCGTACGCCCCAGTAGCAGCCCCGGCCGGAGAAGGTGTGGGCCTTGACGAGCGGCGCGGCGGCGCCCGGCTGGTACGTGAGGGTGTCCGGCGCGCCGTCGGGCGTGCCCAGCTTCCCGTCCGCGTTGCCGGTGAACCACTCGAGCACCACCGTGACCGGCGCGGTGCCCTTCGCCTCGACGGTCACGGTCGCCTGGCCGAGCCAGGGCCCCGTCTCGCGGAGGGTGACGGACACCGCGCCGACGACCACCGTCGGCTTCGGCGAGGGCGGCGCAGTGGTGGGCGGCTTCGTCGTCGGCGCCGTGATCGTGGGCGTCACCGTCGGCGAGTAGCTCGGGCTCGCAGTGGGCGATGGCGACGCGGACGGTGACAGCGAGGGGGACGGGGACGGGGACGGCGAGGGGGAGGCGGACACGCTCGGGCCGGGGGCCGGTGTCGGACCGGTACCGCCGGGGCTCGCGCTCGACGTCGCGAACGCGTTCAGCGCCGAGGCCCCGCCGGGCTCCCCGCCGACCGCGCTGTAGGTGAGCGCCGTCAGCACGCCGAGGACCAGCGCCGCGCCGCCCGCGATCAGGCCGCGCCGACCCGGGGCCCAGCGCGAGGGGCTCGGAAACGTGGTCGTCGCCAGCGCCGTGGTCCCCGCTGCGGGGGCGCCCGCCGAGGGGAACAGCAGCGGCAGCAGCGCGGCCAGCGCCGCGAGCTTGCGCTGCCCCCGCTCCTCCCAGTCCGGCCCGTACGCGGCGAGCGCCACGCCCTCCAGCTCCGCCACGAACGCCTCGGCGTTCTCCGGCCGCTGCTCCGGGGCCTTGGCCAGACCCCGCCGGATCAGCGGGCGCACCGGCTCGGGGGCCTCGGTCTCGGGGACCGGTGCCTCTATGTGCTGGACGGCGAGCTCCGCGAAGTTCTCCCCGGCGAACGGCTTGCGGCCGGTCAGGCACTCGAAGAACGTCGCCGTCGCCGCGTACACGTCGGCCGCGGGCGAGGCCGGTCGGCCCTGCCACTGCTCGGGGGCCATGTACGCCGGGGTGCCGGCCACTCCGGGCGTCGTACCGCGGCGCGCGGCGATGCCGAAGTCCACCAGCTTCGAGGAGCCATCGGGGGCGACCAGTACGTTCTCGGGCTTGTAGTCGCGATGGACGACGCCCGCCCGGTGCGCCGCGGCCAGCCCCAGCAGCGAGCCCTTCAGCACCACCAGGGCGGCCTCGGGATCGGCCTGCCCGGCCTGCTTCAGCAGTGCGCGCAGGGAGATCCCGTCGACCAGCTCCATCACGATGGCGGCGCCGCCGGGCGCCTCCACATACTCGTACAGCCGGACCACGTACGGCGTGTCCAGTCCGCCGAGCAGCCGGGCCTCGGCCCGGAACTCCCCGACGAACGCCGGGTCCTCGCGCAGCCGGTCGCTGAGGTACTTCACCGCGACCGGCGTGCCCGTGGCCTCGTGGACGGCGAGGACCACGCGGCCGCTGCCACCCGAGCCGAGCTCCCGGACCTGCGCATAGCCGGGCACCGTCCACGCGTTCTTCATCGTCTGCCCCCGTCCGTGGCGTCACCGAGCCCCAGGCCCGGTCGCACGCCGACCGGCCACACCCAGGGACACGGTTTCCGCCACGGCCGGTTCCCAACCCTGCCGGGCATCTCCCACGGCGGTCGGTGGGCGGTCGGTCGGCGGTCAGACGACGGTCACGCCGCGGCCCGCGCCGCGCCGATCATGGCGTGCAGCCGGTCGGCCGCCGCCCTCCCGAAGTCCGGGTCGTTGATGTGGGTGTCGTAGTCGTAGAGCCGGGCGGAGCTGCCGCGCAGCCCCTCGCGCAGTGCCGAGAACAGGGCCCGGTCCGCGTCGGGGTCATGGTAGGTGCCGCCCGGAGCGCCGAGCGTGGACAGTCCGCGGAGTGGGACGCAGACGGCCGTGGGGCCGGTCGCCGCGCGGAGTTTGGCGGCGACCCGGCGGCCGAGCTCCGCGCATTCGGCGGGGGTCGTACGGATCACCGTGATGGACGGGTTGTGTACGTGGACCCGCCGGTAGCGGGCCCGATCGGGCAGGGTCTCCAGCGGCCCGAACTTCACCATGTCCAGCGCCCCCAGGCTCACCACCTGCGGGATCCCGGCCCGTCCGGCCGCGCTGAGCCGGTCGGGGCCGGCGGTGAGGATGCCGCCGCACAGGTCGTCGGCGAGCTCGCTGAGCGTGAGGTCGAGCACGCCCGCGAAGATGCCCTGCCCGGCCAGGGTCTCCAGGGTGCGGCCGCCGGTGCCGCTGACGTGGAAGACCAGGACCTCGTAGCCGAGCCCGGTCAGGTGCTCGCGGGCGGCGTCCACCCCGATGGTGGTGACGCCCGCCATGCTCGCCGCGATCAGCGGCCGGGAGCCGGTGCCCAGCCGGGCCGGGCGGTGCAGCTCGCGGGAGGCCCGTTCGAAGGCCTTGGCCATCCCCGCGGCCGCCTCGACCGCGTTCGCCAGGACCGGCGCGGAGATGCTGTTGATCCCCGCGATGTCCACCACGCTGTACATCATCGCGATGTCCGAGGATCCGACGTACGGGGCCACGTCCCCGGACGCCATGGACGAGACCATCAGCTTCGGCACGCCCAGCGGCAGCGCGCGCATCGCCCGGGTGGCGATGGAGGTGCCGCCGCTGCCGCCTATGGCGAGCACCGCGTGCAGCCGGCCCTCGGCGTGCAGGCGCAACAGCGTCGCCTCGGCGCCTTGGGCCATCGTGGTCACGGCCGCACCCCGGTCGGCGGCCGTGCGTAGTTCCGGCAGTTCGGTTCCCGCTGCCCGGGCCACCGCTTCGCGCGGTATGTCCGCGGGCACCCGGGGTTCGCCCATGATGCCTGTGTCGACCATGATCACTTCGACGCCGGTGCGCAGCAGCCTCTCGCGCAGCCAGCCGTACTCGACACCCTTGGTGTCCAGGGTTCCCACCAGCACGACGTTCGTCATATGTGCAATGTCCATGCAGGTGGGGTTTGTTGGCAAGTCAAGGTCGGGTCAACCCTTCAGGAGCCCCAACAGCCTCTCCAAGAAGGGGATTTGAGAGGGAATCAGCTTGCTTTCGGCCACGGCCGGAGTGAACCAGGCCACCCGGTCCAGCTCGGGGAACTCCTGCGTCCGGCCCGAGCGCGGGGGCCACTCCATCGTGAACGTCCCGGGCACCATCAGCGCCGGATCGAGGTCGGCCCGTACGGCCCAGATCGTCACCAGCTTGCCGCCGGGGATCCGCACCTCGCCCAGCGGCAGGTACGGGCCCTCGGGCGGCGGCAGGCCGATCTCCTCGGTGAACTCCCGGCGGGCCGCGTCGAGCGGGGTCTCGTCCGCCTCGTACTCGCCCTTGGGGATGGCCCAGGACCCGTCGTCCTTGTGCTCCCAGAAGGGGCCGCCCATATGGCCGAGGAGTACCTCGACGGCGTCCTGCGCCGAGGCGGCGGGCTCGGCGGCCGTACGGAACAGGAGCAGTCCGGCGCTGCGCTTCTGCGTCATGGCTGCATGTATGCCCCGTCGGCGGGCGGGTCAGTGCGGCCGTCGGCGATCGGCCGCCGGCGCCACCGTGGACCGGCCGTCAGTGGTCGTGCGGGCCCTGGCGGTGCACCGGTCCGTGCGCGTCCGCGCAGTGCGGGTCGGCCGGGTCCTCGCCCGGGCGGCCGACGCTGAGCAGGGCTTCTTGTACGTGGTCCACCTGGAGGGTGGTGTGCGTGATCCCGTACTCCTTGTCCAGCAGCCGCTCCAGGTCGCGGCGTACGGCGTGGCAGTCGCCGGCCGGTTCGACGAGCACGTGCGCCGACAGGGCCGCCTGCCCGGAGGTGATCGTCCAGATGTGCAGGTCGTGCACCTCGGTGACGGGCGGGTGCCCGACGAGCCGGTCGCCGACCGTGTCCGGGTCCATGTGCGCCGGCGCCGCCTCCAGCAAGATCCGGCCGGACTCGCGGACCAGCCCGTAGCCCGCCTTGACCATCAGCACCACGACGACGAGCGTGGCGATCGCGTCGGCCTGGACGAATCCCGTGGTGAGCACGATCAGACCGGCGACGGCGGTGCCGATGAAGGCGAACAGGTCGTTCAGGATGTGCTGGTAGGCGCCCTCGACGGCGAGCGAGGAGCGGTTCGCCCTGGAGATGCACCACGCGGCCGCCACGTTCACGACGATGCCCGCGAGCGCCGTCACGAGGACCAGCCCGCCCGCCACCTCCGGCGGGTCCATCAGCCGCCGGACCGCCTCGTACGCCAGCCAGACCGCGAGCAGGAGCAGCGTGAGCCCGTTGGCCTGGGCGGAGAGTATCTCCGCGCGCTTGAGGCCGTACGTGAATCCGCCGCGCGCCGGGCGGGCCGCGAGCCGCATCGCGATCAGTGCGAGGACGATCGAGACGGCGTCGGTGAGCATGTGGGCGGCGTCGGAGATCAGGGCCAGCGACTGGGCCACGATGCCGATCGCCACCTCGACCGCCATGAACGCGCCGATCAGGCCGAGCGCGATGGCCAGCCAGCGCCGGTCGGCGTCCGCGGAGACGCCGTGGCTGTGCCCGCCGTGGCCGTGACCGCCGTGGTCGTGGCCGGCGGCGTGGCCGTGGTCTTCGTGCGCGTGCTCGTGCCCACTCATGGCGTCCCCCGTGTGTTCGGTTCCGACGCGTGAAGTGAAGCGCACCGTGACGCAATGGGCAAAGGCTGCAACGGGGACCGTTGTCATTACCCATAAGAGGCCGCTGACCTGCGGTTATGCTGGACCGGTCGGATCGTGGGAAAATCTGCTCATGGTCCAGCGCCCCGGTGTGCCGACCGCGCCCGAGCTCGTCCTGGAAACCGCCACGGGCTCCACCGCGATGAGCCCGGGCCGGACGTACCACGTCGGCCGGGACCCCCTGTGCGAAATCTGCCTCGACGACGCCCGCGTCTCCTGGCACCACGCGATCCTGCGCCCCGAAGGCGACCACTGGACCGTGGAGGACGAGCACAGCACCAACGGAACCTGGGTCGACGGCCACCGCGTCCACGAGTGGAGCATCGGCGTCGGCAGCGAGCTGCGCTTCGGCAACGCCTCCGACGGCCCGCGCGCCCGGTGCCGCGGCCCGGTTCCCAACGGCGGGCCCGCCGGCTCCGGGCCGGCCTCGGTGTCCACCCCGTCCCTGACCGGCACCTTCCGCCGCCCCACCACCGTGCGCCCGCTCCCCACCCGGACCGCCGTGCGCATCGGCCGCGCCCCCGACAGCGACCTCGTCATCGACGACCTCGTCGTCTCGCGCCGGCACGCCGAACTGCACGCCCTCACCGACGGCACGTACGAGATCATCGACCTCGGCAGCCACAACGGGACCTTCCTCAACGGCGCCCGCGTCGAACGGGCCCCCGTCGCCGAGGGCGACATCGTCGGCATCGGCCACACCGCACTCTGCCTCGTCGGCGACCAGCTCCAGGAGTACCTCGACACCGGCGAGGTCTCCCTCGACGTCCAGGACCTCGCCGTCTCCGTCGACCGCGGCCGCAAGACCCTCCTCGACCACGTCTCCTTCCCCGTCGGCGCCAAATGCCTGCTCGCCGTCGTCGGCCCCAGCGGAGCCGGCAAGTCCACCCTCCTCGGCGCCCTCACCGGACTGCGCCCTGCCGACCACGGCAGCGTCCTGTACGACGGACGCGACCTCTACCGCGACTACGCCGAACTGCGCAGCCGCATCGGCCTCGTCCCCCAGGACGACATCCTGCACGCGCAGCTCACCGTCCGCCGCGCCCTCGCCTACGCCGCCGAACTGCGCTTCCCGCAGGACACCGCCCGGGCCGAACGCCAGGCCCGGGTCGACGAGGTGATCGGCGAACTCGGCCTCGGACAGCGCGCCGACCAGCCCATCCACAGTCTCTCCGGCGGCCAGCGCAAACGCGTCTCCGTCGCCCTGGAACTGCTGACCAAGCCCTCCCTGCTCTTCCTGGACGAGCCCACTTCCGGCCTCGACCCCGGCATGGACCGCTCCGTGATGCACATGCTGCGCGGCCTCGCCGACGACGGCCGCACCGTCATCGTCGTCACCCACAGCGTGCTCAGCCTCGACGTCTGCGACCGGCTGCTGGTCCTCGCCCCGGGCGGGCGCATCGCCTGGTTCGGGCCGCCCGAGGAGACCCTCGGCTTCTTCGGGTTCGCCGAGTGGCCCGAGGCCTTCGAAGCCTTCGAGAACCAGCAGGGCCGGGACTGGGCGCAGGAGTACCGCACCTCTCCGCAGCACCTCACGTACGTACAAAACGCCGCGCGCCAGCCCCGGCGAGACGAGGACCGGTCCGGGGCGGCCGGCTTCGTCGCCCCGCCGCCCAAGGCCCAGAGCTGGGGCTCCCAGCTCTCCACGCTGGTCCGCCGCTACGCCGCCGCGCTCAGCGCCGACCGCACCTTCCTCGTCATCATGATCGCCCTGCCGTTCGTCATGGGCGCCATGACCCGGGCCCTGGCCGGCAGCTCCCTCACCAAGGAGACGGCGATCAACGCCCTGCTCATCCTGTGCGTCGGCGGCGTGCTGACCGGCGCGGCCAACGGCGTACGGGAACTGGTCAAGGAGCGTGTCATCTACCAGCGGGAACGGGCCGTCGGCCTGTCCAGATCCGCGTACCTGATGTCCAAGGTGGTGGTGCTCGGCGTCGTCACCGTGGCCCAGGCCGTGGTGATGACGCTCGTCGGCCTCTACGGGGTGAAGACCAACGCCCCCGGCGGCAAAGGGGTCTTCTTCTCGCCCCTCGCCGAAATCACCCTCGCCGTGGCCCTGCTGTCCTTCACCGCGATGATGCTCGGCCTGCTCGTCTCCGCCCTGGTCCGGAAGGAGGAGGTCACCATGCCGCTGCTGGTCCTCCTCGCCATCGTCCAGGTGGTCTTCTGCGGAGCCCTGCTGCAGCTGAACGGCGTGCCCGTGATCGAGCAGCTGGCCTGGCTGGTGCCGTCCCGGTGGGCGCTCGGCGCCATGGCCGGCACCATCGACCTCGGCGCGATCGTCCCCGGGAAGCTCACCGACGATCCGCTCTTCGCACACAGCGCCGGGGTGTGGCTGCTCGACCTCGGGATGCTCGTGGGCCTGTCCATACTGTTCGGAGTGCTGATCCTGCGGCTGCTGCGCCGCCACGAGCCCGCGATCATGCGAAAGTAGGCGTCGATGGCCAACCTGACCGGGCCCTTCGACTTCCAGCCCACGCACGTGGTCCCCCGTGAGGGGCTGCCCGCCTGGGAAGAGCCCGACGTCTCCCGGCCCACCGTGCCCCTGGACCCCTTCCTGCCCGTGCAACTCCTGTCCCGGCGCGGCGAATGGGGGGAGATCCTGTGCGCCAACGGCTGGTCCGCCTGGGTGGACGGACGGCTCCTGGTCGCGGTACCCGAGCCGCCGCCGACCGGCGGCCGGCCGGTCACGCACGCCGAAGAGGACCCGCTGCCGCTGCTCGCGCACTGCGCCGAGACCCTGCAGCGCTACCGCCGGGCCGCCGAGGAACTCGCCGCCGGACGCACGGACACCGAGGGCTTCCGGCGGGCGACCCAGGGACTGCGCGTCGGGATCGTGGTCGACGACGAGGCCGTCTGGCTGTACGAAGAGGCCAGCGGACGCTGGATGTACGGCGACGGCACCCGCCTCACGACGTACGCGGTCGGCGCGGGGCCGGGGGACCCGGCCGAGCCGGAGCCCCCGGCCGCGGAGACGGAACGCAAGGCATCGCCCGGCGCACGGGTCGACACGGCAACGGCGGGCGGGCGGACCCCCGGTGCACCCGGGCACGGACCCAGCCGGGAACCAGGACGGGTGCCCGGAGGCGAAGGGCGTGAACCGACGCAGGTCGTGGCACCGCCGGACGGCGGGTGAGCTCGAGGCCGAGTCCGACCTCGAGGCCGAGTCCGACGGGGACCGGCAGGGCGGGGCGAGGTCAGCGGGCGACGGTCCCGGTCGGCTGCTCGACGAGACCGCGGCGGTGCACCGGACGGGCCAGCAGGGCTCCGAGGAAGCCCGCGAGCGCGCCCCAGAGCAGGGCGAGGCCCACGTTGCGCCACAGCACGGGGCGCAGCACCGTCTTCGCGTCGAGCCAGCCGACGTCGCCGATGCCGAGCAGGGACAGCCCGAACCGGGCCTCGAGGGCGGTCAGCAGGCACACCGTCAGGGTGGCGAGGGCGAGGGCCACGCCCAGGTGGAGCGCGTGCTGCCAGGCGCGGACGTGCGCGGGGGAGCGTACGGCCGCCAGGAAGCCCGCGCCGAGCAGCAGCACGGCGGCCACGGCCACCAGCCACCAGGCCCGGGAGTCGTGCTGCGCGAGCGTGGAAACGTCGATCCTGGACAGCTCCGGGCCGCGCAGCACCTGGTCCAGCAACTGCGGCATCGGCAGTCCGAACAGCCCCTCGACCCGGCCGTCCCAGGCCCCGCCGAGGCCCAGGGTGAGCGCCAGCCAGGCGAGGTTCGGCAGGCCGAGCAGGATCACGGCGAACGTCCGGCCCGCGTGGCCCTGCGTGACGGCCACGACCACGCCGATGCCGAGGCCGATGACGACGTACGCGAGGAGCAGCGCCACGGTGGCGAAGGCGGCGGGCCGCACCGCCGCGTGGAAGCGGACCAGCCGGGCCGGGAGCGGCGCCCGGCGCGAGATCAGCAGGGCGATGAGCAACAGGCCCAGGATCCACAGCAGTCCGAAGAAGAGGGTCGCGGGCAGGGCGGCCCTGAAGCCGACCGTCGGGGAGGAGTCGAGGAGTTCGCCGAGGTCGGCGACGAGGGAGTCGCCGCCGGAGATGCCGAAGGTCTGGCGGGCGAGGAACGCGGTCCCGGTGAGGGCGAGCAGCCACAGCAGGACCAACGGCACGGTGCGGGCCGCGAGTTCGCCCGGCCGGGTCACCGCACGGTTGTGCAGGGGGCGCAGGAAGAACGAGCCGGCAACGAGGGCCCCGGCGAGGCTCACCGAGAGCGGGAGCACCGACAGGCTCGCATGGGCGTCGGCCAGGAAGCCGGCCGCGCCGGTCACCTCGACCGATCCGCCGGCCGCCAGTACGACGACCGCCGCGACCACCCGGGGGAACGCCCCGCCGGGCAGATCGGCCGCCCCCGCGCAGGCCAGTCCCGCCGCGGCGACGGCGGCCATCACCACGAAGCCCGCCACGACGGCGACGAGGGCGTCCCGCCATGCCCTCGCGGAGCCCCCGGGTGGTGAACTCGGTGCTGACGGACTGCTCACGCTGCCACCGTAGGCACGCTCGGCTTGCGGCCACCACCCGAGCGGCGCAGACAATGGTCCGCAGGAGTGCAGGAAATCCCGGCACCTCCGTGTCTGAGCCATCTCCGTGTCCGCGTCGCCTCGTGTCCGAGCCACCCAGGCGCCACAGGGGCCGGAACTCCTCCGCCCGGGAAGAAGGGCACGTGACCACGCAACCCTCCGGCCGGGAGCCGCAACAGCCGACGCAGTCCGTACACCCGCCGGCCGAGCGCCCCGCAGGCCCCCCTTCCGGCCCCCTCTCGGGCGGGCGGGAGGGGCCGCCGCCACCCCCGCCGCCGGCTCCGCCCGGAGGTACGCCATCGGGGCCACCGCCCGGAGGCACGCCACCGCCGGGCGGCCCCTGGTGGCGGTCCGGGCCCCGGCTGGCCACCGCGCTCGTCGCGGTGGCCGCTGCGGTGGCCCTCGCCGTGGTCCTGACCCGGCCCAGCGGCACCTCCACCGCCGGCGGTGAGGTGTTCCTGCAGCCCGCGGCCGCCTCCGGCCCGGACCCGTTCACGCAGTCCACCGCCGCGAAGCAGGCCACTCCACCGCCGCAGATCACCACACCGCCCCTGCCGCAGACCGCGGCGCCCACCACCGGCACCATCGTCACGCAAGGCGTCAGCGGCGCGGTGCCGGGCCTGTACGGCGGTACGAAGGCAACGGCCAGCTGCGACGTCGAGAAGCAGATCCGGGTGCTGACCGCCCAGCCCGCCAAGAACAGCGCCTTCGCCTCGGCGCTCGGCATCCAGCCGGGGACGGTACCCGGCTACCTGCGCTCGCTCACCCCGGTACAGCTGGGCATGGACACCCGCGTCACCAACCACGGTTACCGCGACGGAAAGGCCACCGGTTACCAGGCGGTGCTGCAGGCCGGAACGGCGGTGCTGGTCGACGCCCGCGGGGTGCCGCGGGTGCGGTGCGCGTGCGGCAACCCGCTCGGGTCCCCGGTGGCGCTGAAGGGCAACCCGAAGCGGTCCGGCCAGCCGTGGAGCTCGTACCAGCCCAAGAACGTGGTCGCCGTCGTGCCGTCGGTGACCGTCGTCCAGAAGTTCGTCATCTACGACCGCCACGACCGGCACTGGTTCGAGCGCAACCGCGGCGACCACCAGGCCAAGCACGACAAGCCCGTGCCGCCGCCCGTGATCCCGAAGCCGCCGATCACGCCGATACCGCCGATACCGCCGAGCCCGTCGGTCACGAAGGCCTCGCCGCCCCCGGTGCAGTCACCGACGAAGACCGAGTCCCCTCCCGGGCGCCCGTCCGAGCCCGAGTCCACGGCGCCGTCCAAGCCCGCCTCCAAGGCACCGGTCAAGCCCGAAGCGCCGACGCCGACGCCGCCCGCGACGCCGCCGGAGTCCAAGGCGCCGGCCGGGTCCGTCACGCCGTCCGTCTCGCAGCCCGCGTCGGCGCCCGCGTCCTCGAAGGCGCCGGTGACCGCGTCCGCGTCCGTCTCCTCCGCGCCGGCGCCCCCTCCGAGCTCGGCGGAACCACCGTCTCCGGCCCCGCCGTCCTCGGTGGCGCCGGAGCTGAGGCAAAGGACGAACGAGCCCGGGTCTGACACGGGCGCGACGAACCGGGCCGGCACCCCGACCCCGTCTCCCACGACGGGGCAGCGCGGAGCCGACGGCGAAGCCGGAACCTGACGCGGGCGGGCATGGGTGCGGGAACGGTGAGACCCTGGCTGCATGGCCGAAAGGGGAGCGAGCCCCGAGGTCGACTGGCCCGCGCAGCCGGACATGAGCCTCGCGCTCAATCGCATGGGCACTTTCGACTGGGACCTCGACAGTGGGCAGATGCATCTGGATCCCACCGCCCTCGAGGTCCTCGACCTGCGCCCGGAGGAGTTCAGCGGCACCCCCGAGGGGCTGCGGATGCGGGTGTCGCCCGGCGAGGAGGTCCGGCTCGACGCCCGGGTGGCACAGGCCCTCAAGGACGGCCGCAGCCACTACGGGGCGTACGTCCGCACCCGCCGCCGTGACGGCAGGCCGGCCTGGACCCACATCCAGGGCCACATCCTGCGCGACGGGAACGGCCGCCCGTACCGGATCATCGGGATCCTGCGCGACGCGGCCCACGACCCCGGCGAGCCCGGCGCAGGCGGGGAGCAGGCGGACGACCGGCGCCGGATGACCGGCGTCGTCGAGCGGACCAGCGCCATCCTGGCCCACGCCCGCACCGTCAACGACGTGACCGACGTCCTGAAGGACCCCGAGGCCCTCGGCCACCTCGGCGCGGTCAGCGTGATGCTCGGCATCGTCGACGGCGGCCGCATCCACCTCGTCGCGGAGGGGCAGCTCGGCTCGTACGTCCCCGAGATCGAGTACACCCGCATCGACGCACAGTTCCCGATGAGCGAGGCCGTAAGGAACCTGCAGCCGGTTTTCCTCGGCTCGCGCGAAGAGTTCCAGCACCGCTACCCGGCACTCTGGCCGTACATCGAGCCGCTGTCCGTGCGCAGCGGCGTCTACCTGCCGCTGATCGCCCAGGGCCGTGCCATCGGCGCGCTCGGGCTGCTCTACCAGCGGGACGGCGATTTCACCGCCGAGGAGCGCAACCTGCTCGTCGCGCTCGGCAGCGGCATCGCGCAGAGCCTGCAGCGCGCCATCCTCTTCGAGCAGGAGCACGACCTCGCGGAGGGCCTGCAGCGGGCCATGCTGCCGCGCCGGATCCCGGAGGTGCCGGGCGCGCGGATCGCCGTACGGTACCGGGCCGCCCGGATGGGGCGGGACATCGGCGGCGACTGGTACGACGTGATCCCGCTCGGCGAGGGCCGGGTCGGGGTGATGATCGGCGATGTGGAGGGGCACGACACGGACGCGGCGGCGGTCATGGGCCAGCTGCGGATCGTCTTGCGGGCCTACGTCGCCGAGGGGCACACGCCCGGCACGGCCATGGCCCGGGCCTCGACCTTCCTGCGGGAGCTCGAGACGGAACGTTTCGCCACCTGTACCTACGCCGAGGTGGACCTGAACACCGGCATGCTCCAGATGGTCCGCGCCGGCCACCTCGACCCGGTGGTGCGGCGCGGCGACGGCACCTGCCACCGGGTCCAGGTGGCCGGCGGACTCCCACTCGGGCTGCCGCCGCGCGAGCAGTCCGGAACCGGCTCCGGGTACCCCGTCACCAGCCTCGAACTGCACCCCGGCGACACCCTGCTGCTGTGCACGGACGGCCTGCTCGAACGGCCGGACGGCGACGCCGAGGCCGGCATCCGCGAGCTCATGGAAGCGGTCCACAGCGGCCCGGTCGACGTCGAGGAGCTCGCCGACGTCCTGTGCGACCTCGTCGGCGACGCGGGCGTCGGGGACGACATGGCCCTGCTCCTGCTGCGCCGCCGCGGCACCCCCACTCCGCGCGGCGGCGGCCCGCTGCGCCTGCGGCTCACTGCGGGCGACCCCGAGGGCCCGTCGATGGCCCGCCACCTGATCCGGGCGGCGGTGGCCGCCTGGGGCTCCGCGGAGCGGGCCGACGAGATCGAACTGGCGGCGGACGAGCTGATGACCAACGTCCTCGTGCACACCGACGGCGGCGGCCACGTCAACGTACGGCTGACCGCGGAAGGCCGGATCCGGATCGAGGTCGAGGACTCCAGCAGCGCCCTGCCGCACCGGCGCGAGGCGGGCGACTGGGCGGTGTCGGGACGCGGCCTGCTGCTCGTGGACCAGCTCGCGGAGGAATGGGGCGTGGAGCCCCGGGGCGGCGGGAAGTGCGTGTGGTGCGAGTTCGTCGTCCCGGAGCACGCGGCGGCGTGAGGGATGCCCGGCGGGCTCAGCCCCGAGGGCTCAGGCCTGCGGACTCAGGCCCGACGGCTCAGACGGCCGCGTACGGGCCCTGCTCCGCCTTGGTGGTCTGCAGGGCCGTCAGCCTGCGGACGAAGACGACGGCGAGGACGGCGGCGCCGACCGTGAACAGGCCGGTGACGATCCCCACGGCGGACGCCGTGCGCAGCGCCTGCGGGGTCTCGGCCCGGTCGTACAACCGGCCGAAGACGCGGTCGAGCAGCAGCGAGCCGACCCACAGCGCCCACCAGGCGTTCAGGGCTGCGGCGGAGACCTCGCGGTAGGAGCCGTCGGGCCCGCGCTGGGTGCTGGCGGCCCAGATCTGCTTCGCGATGCGGAACGGCATGAAGAGGTTGCCGAACGGGATGAACCAGCTGCCGATGGCCCAGCCGCGGGTCTGCGAGAAGGCGCTGGGGTCGAAGATCTCGCCGTTCACGCGCACGCGGTGGAACCAGATGACGAAGACGACCGCCGTCGCCAGCAGCATCAGGGACTGGAGTACGCCGGCGACGCCGGTCAGGAGGTCGCCCCGCTCGAGCGTGCTGTCGCCGACCTTCGCCGGGTCCGCGATCAGGCTCTGCATGAGCGAGAAGACGTACCCGCTGATGCCCGCCGCGAACAGGTTGACCACGGCCGCGACCGACAGCAGTGCGGTGAGCGCGACCGCCAGGCCGCGCGGCGAGCGCAGTACGTCGGTGGCGGGGTGGGGCCCCGGGTACGGCAGGCCCGGGTAAGGCCCGGCAGGATGTCCGGGCGGGGACTGCCCGGCGTACGGCAGGCCGGGGTAGGGCTGCGGGCCGGGGTACGGCTGGGCCGGGTAGGCCTGAGCCGGATATGGCTGCGGCGGTGCATGCTGCGGGTACGGCTGCGCGGCGGGCGGCTGCTGCTCCGGCGATGGCGACGGCGACAGCGACGGAGCTGCGGTGAGGGCCGGCGCCGGGGCTTCGGTCGGGGCCGGGGCCGGTGACGCGGGCGGGGCTCCGGCCGCGGCCGGGGGCTTCGACGGGGGCGGAGTCGGCTCGCCCGGCGGCTCGTTGAAGGACATGCGGTGTGTACCCCCCACGGGAACATGTGACGAAGCAGCGGGTGCCCCGCTGACCTGCGGCGGGGCACGTCCGAACCATGCCAGCCCCGCATCCGGCCGCCAAATCCTTATCCGGGCCCGGAGTGGGAGCCCGTGCCCCCGTGTGCCCGGGCGAATGGCTGAAACCGCGGGGCACGAACGGTCGTGCCCGCCCGCGGCGGGCCGAGTGGCCGATCCTGCCTGGGTGCTGAGCCTCCGTCCGCTGCTGCCCGTCCTGCTCGCCTTGGCCCTGGTCGGCCCCGCCGGGGCAGCCGCCGCCGCGCAGGCCGACGGCATCGAGACCGCCCGTACCGGCCGGCAGATCGCCCCCGGGATCCGCCTGGAGTCGTACGACCGGCTGGAGGCCGACCGCTGGCTGCGGATCGACGAGCTCCTCGTCGACCTCGGCGGCCGCGGCGGGGTCCGCGCCGAGTACCTGGGCGGCCGGGGACGGGCCACCGTCGCCGAGGCGGCCGCCCGCCATCCCGCAGGGCCCGGGCGGCGCGTGGTCGCCGCCGTGAACGGCGACTTCTTCGACATCCGCGGTACGGGCGCACCGCTCGGCCCCGGCCTGGGCGGAGGCCGGCTGCTGCACTCCGCGACCCCCGGGCCCGGCGCGGCCCCGGCCGTCGGATTCGGCGCCGACGGCATCGGGCGGGTCCTGCGCATCGCACTCGAAGGGAGCGTCACCCTGCCCGGCGGAGCGGTGCGCCCGCTCGCCGGGTACAACGCGGCCCGGCCGCCCGCCTCGGGCCTCGCCGCGTACACCGCCGACTGGCCGGGTACGGAACTGCCCGCCGTGGGCACCGCCGTGGCGGTCCGGGACGGCCGGGTCACGGCAGCCGCCCCGCCGGTACGCGGCCCCGCCCGCCGGGCGCGGCCCGCACCCGGCACCACCGTGCTCGCCGCCGCCGGCGGTGCGGCCGCTGCCGAACTCGCCGCCCTGCGCCCCGGGGACGCCGTGGCCGTCGCCGCCCGGGCCCACCCGGACGCCGGACCGGTCCCGGTGGCGGCCGTCGGCGGGCGCGAGGCCCTCGTCGTGGCGGGCGTCCCGCAGGACCACGACGGCAAACCGAACAACACCGCCGCCCCGCGCACGGCCGTCGGGTTCTCGCGCGACGGGCGGCGGCTGCGGATCCTCACCGTGGACGGCCGCCAGCGGGACAGCGGCGGCCTCACCCTGACCGCGCTGGGCCGCCTGATGCACCGGCTCGGCGCGTACGAGGCCCTGAACCTCGACGGCGGCGGCTCCTCGACCCTGCTCGCCGGGCTGAGCGGGGCGACGGCGCTCGCGCTGGAGAACTCCCCGTCGGACGGAGAGTTGCGGCCCGTGTCCAACGGGCTCGTCCTCACCGTCCCGGCGGGCTCCGGCCGGACCGCCGGCTACCGGGTCGAACCCGTCGGCGGCACCACGCAGGACCTCACCCGGGTCTTCCCCCGGCTCACCCGGACGCTCACCGCCACCGGGTACGACGCGCTGCTGGGCCCGGCGCCGGGCGCGCCGGTGTGGTCGGCCGAGGGGGCCGGCACGGTCGACTCCGCCGGGGTGTTCCACGCCGTGCGCCCCGGTCGTGCGACGGCGCACGCCCGGCGCACGACGGCGCACGGTGCGCTCCGGCATGGCGAGCTCCCGCACGGCGAGCTCCCGCTCGAGGTCCTCGGCCCGCTGACCCGGATCCGGCCCACGCAGGCCCGGATCGGGCTCGCGGAGCAGGGCGAGAGCGCGGGATTCCGGCTGACCGGATACGACGCGCAGGGCGCGGCAGCCGTCGTGGAACCCCGGGACGTGGCCCTGGAGTTCGACCGGTCGCGGTGGCGCGTCACCGATGACGGGCACGCGGGCTTCACTGTCACCGCCCTCGTCCCCCAGGCCACGGGCCGCCTGCGCGCGACGGTGCGGGCGGTCGGGGCCGCCGGCGCGGCCGGAGCGCCCGGCTCCGGCCCCACCACCGAACTCGCCCTGGGCGCCGGGCTGGTGACGCTCCCCGTCACCGATCTGGCCGATGTTGCCGACTGGACCGGCCCGGGCGCCTCCGCGACCGAGGGGCATTCCGGTGCGGGGCTCGCCCTGGAGCTGACCGGGGCCGCGGCCCAGGCGAGCGCCGCCCCGCCCCGGCCCCTCCCCGTCCCGGAGCTCGCCCGTTCGCTCACGCTCTGGGTCGGCGGGGACGGCTCCGGGGCCCGGCCCGCGGTGGAGCTGGCCGCCGCCGACGGGGCCGCCGTGACGGTGCGGGGGCCCGCCGTGGACTGGACCGGCTGGCGGGAGCTCACCCTGCCGCTCCCGGCCACCGCCGAGCCGCCGTTCAGCGTGACCCGGCTTTCGGCGGTCCGGGGGACGCGCCCCGGACGGCTGGCCCTCGACACGCTCGGCGCCCGGACCCCGCCCGCGGGGCCCGCCGCGGCGCCCGTGGTCCGGGATCCGATCGTGGCCACCGAGGCCGGGGTCCGGGCGCGGCCCTGGCGGTTCGCCGTGGAGCCGGCCGGGGGGAGCCGGGCGGGGACCGGGGACGCCGGGGCCGATTTCGTGCTGACCGGCGCCGACCGCGCGCAGTTCGTGCACCGCGGCGTACGGTTCCTGCCGCTCGACACCACCCGGCGCACCTTGGGCGGCGGCGGTCTGGACCGGATGCGGGCCCTGCGCGAGGCTCTGGCGGCCGCCGCCCGGGATCCGGCCACGGGCGCGCTGGCCGTCGTACGGGCGGATGCGCCGGACACCGTCGACCGCAAGGAAACGGCCTTGACGGCGCACCTGCTCGCCGAGTTCCGGCGCACCACCGGGAAGCGCGCCGCCGTGCTCACCCTCGGCGCCCCGGCCTTCGCGGCCGGCCGCTCCGAGGGCGTGCTGTCCGTCGCGTCCCCGCGCACCGGACGGACCCTGGTGGGCGTGGACGCCTTCGCCCAGGGCGACTGGCTCGCCGTCCGGCAGACCCTCTAGGGGGTGCCCGCCCTGCCCGGCCCGGCCGCGGGTACAACTCCCGCAGAGGTGCCCGCCGTTGCCCGGGCCGCGATTCGTGCGACGGTCGACCAACCGCTAAAGTGCCAGGTCACGACCGCACCCCGTTGAATACGGGCCGGTCAGGGCTCTGCCGCGGCCGGTGGCACCTCCACGGCCGGTGTGCCGGTCTCTGCCTGCCCGGGCCCTGAAGCGGGGGCGATCCGCACGGCGGGGGCAGCCAGGCCCCGGCCGACCGGTCAGGAGGAAATGAGTGGCACAGATCATCGCCGAGGTCTCACGGACGTTCAACGAGTTCCTGCTCCTGCCGAACCGGACCCGGACGGACTGCTCGGCCGCGACCGTCGACCTGCGCACGCCCCTGGTCCGGCACATCGCGGGTGAGGCGCCGGCGATCGAGCTGCAGTCCCCGTTCACGTCCGCGATCATGCAGGCCGTCAGCACCCCCGAGCTCGCCATCGCGCTCGCCCGCAACGGCGGCCTCAGCTTCCTGCACCACAACCAGTCGATCGAGGACCAGGCGGCCGAGGTCCGCCAGGTGAAGAACTTCAAGGCCGGATTCGTCACCAGCGACACCAACGTCCGCCCCGACGACAGCCTGGGCCTCTTGGTCGACGTCATGCGCCGCACCGGGCACAGCACCGCCGCCGTCACCCACGACGGGACCGCCACCGGCCGCCTGCTCGGGCTGGTGACCTCCCGGGACTTCCACCCGCAGCGCCACGACCTGGCCGGACCGGTCAGCGGCCGGATGGCCGCCGTCGCCGACCTGGCCCACGCCGGGCCCGACGTCACGCTGTCCGAGGCCAACGCGCGCCTGTGGGACGAGCGGCTGGACTGCCTCCCGGTGCTGACCGCCGGGGGGCACCTGCAGCACCTGGTGTTCCGCTCGGACTACGCGGACAACAAACGGTTCCCGAACCAGCTCGTGGACGCCGCCAAGCGCCTGCGCGTGGGCGCGGGCATCAACACCCACGACTACCAGGAGCGCGTCCCGGCCCTGCTGGAGGCGGGCGCGGACGCGCTCTGCTTCGACTCGTCCGACGGCTACAGCGACTGGCAGGCGCAGGCCCTGACCTGGGTGAAGAAGCACTACCCGGAGGTCCCGGTCGGCGGCGGCAACGTGGTCGACGGCGAAGCGTTCACCTTTCTCGCCGAGGCCGGCGCGGACTTCGTGAAGGTCGGGGTGGGCGGCGGCTCCATCTGCATCACCCGGGACCAGAAGGGCATCGGCCGCGGCCAGGCCAGCGCCGTGCTCGACGTCGCCGCGGCCCGGGACGCCTTCCTCGAACGCACCGGGGAGTACGTGCCGATCTGCTCCGACGGCGGGCTGGTGCACGACTACCACGTGGCCCTGGCGCTGGCGATGGGCGCCGACTTCGTCATGATGGGGCGCTACTTCGCCCGCTTCGACCAGGCTGCGGGCGCGAAGCTGCCCACCCGTGACGGGTTCGTCAAGGAGTACTGGGGCGAGGGCTCGAACCGGGCCCGCAACTGGCAGCGCTACGGCCAGGGGGGCCAGGGGCTGCTCTTCGAGGAGGGCGTAGACGGCTACGTCCCCTACGCGGGGGACCTCAATGAAGGACTCGCGCTGACCGTCGCGAAGCTCAAGACCACGATGGTCTCCTGCGGCTCCCGGACCCTGCCGGAGTTCCAGTCCACGGCCCGGCTGACCCTGGTCTCCGACCAGAGCTTCCAGGAGAGCCACGCGAACGTCACCTTGCGCGACACCCCGGCGACGGTCTCCTGACGCACCGCCGGGCCCGTCCAGGCCGACGCTGAGGGTGACCTCAACTGGGTCGTCGCCGTCGACGCCACGATCGTCCGGGCTCATCAGCACGCCGCCGGGGCCCGTCAAAAGGGGCCCCGGACGGCGAGCCGGCCGACGGGACACCCCTAGGCGGTGTCCGCAAAGTCCTGCCTGGCCCGCGGCGTCTGGTGCCGCGCCTCGCCGCGTTGTCGGGGCGCCCGAGTACGTCCAGTACACGGGCGCCCCTCCGCCTTGCGATGCACGGCACCAGACGCCGCGGGCGGCGCCCTTCGGGCGCCCGGCAGGACTCTGCGGACACCCCCTAGAGCTCCACCAGCGTGACCTCGGTCGCCTTCACGCTGGTCCACACCTTCGAGCCGTCGACCAGGCCCAGTTCGGCCGCGGCCTCCGGGGTGATCTCCGCGACCAGGTCGGGGGCTTCCGCCGAGCCGACCAGCACGCGCAGCCGGCTGCCGACCGCGGTGATCTCCCGTACGGAGCCCTGCCAGACGTTGCGCGGACTGCCCGCCGGGCGGTCGCGGTGCACGGACACCGCCTCGGGGCCGATGATCGCCAACGCCCGGGACCCCTCGGGCAGCGCCTCCGCCACCACCAGCCGTCCCCCGGCGGCGAGTACGAGCCCGTCGGCCGACGCCGTGCCGGACCAGGCGTTGCGGCCGAGCATCCGGGCGACCCACGGGGAGCGCGGGTGGCGGGTGACCTCCGGGGGCGGGGCGTCCTGGAGGGTGCGCCCGTCGGCGAGTACGAGGACCCGGTCGGCCAGCGACACCGCCTCGACGGGGTCGTGCGTGACGATGAGGCAGACCCCGCCGAAGCCGGCCAGGTGCGTGCGCAGGGTGTGCCGTACGCGGGCCCGGGTGGTCTGGTCGAGGGCGGCGAGCGGCTCGTCGAGCAGCAGCAGGCGGGGCCGGGTGGCCAGGGCGCGGGCCAGGGCGACGCGCTGGGCCTGGCCACCGGACAGCTGGGCGGGCTTGCGCCGGGCGAGGTGGCCGACGCCGAGCCGGTCCAGCCACTGCTGCGCCTCGCGGCGGGCCTCGGCGCGCGGCACCCGGCGGGCGCGCAGCCCGTACGCGGTGTTGGCCAGCGCGCTCAGGTGCGGGAACAGCGCGCCGTCCTGCGGGACCCAGGCCACCTGGCGCTTGTGCGGGGGCAGCGCGGTGACATCGGTGTCGCCGAGCCGGAGTTCGGCGTGGGCGCGCGGGGTGAGGCCGAGGAGGGCGCGCAGCAGGGTGGTCTTGCCGGCGCCGTTCTCGCCGACGACGGCGATGGTGGTACCGGGTTCGGCGTCGAGGGTGAGCTCGTTGAAGCCGGTGACGACGGCGTGCAGGGGCCAGCGGCCGTCGTCGTGCGGGGCGCAGGTCAGATCGGCGGCCAGGTCGCCGGCGGCGGGCTTCTCGGAGGCCGGGCCGGCCGGTACCGGGGCCGTCGGCGTCCGCTCGGCATCGCGGGCCGCCGCCGCCGTCTCGTCCGGCAGCTGCGGAACCTCGGCGGGGGTACGGGCGACCGGGGTGCCGGTCCAGCGGCCGCGCAGGGCGATCAGTACCGCCATGGCGATGACGAGCAGCAGCAGGGACACGGAGGTGGCGGCTTCGGGCTGGTCCTGGAGCAGCAGGTAGACCTGGAGCGGCAGGGTCTGGGTGGTGCCGGGCAGGTTGCCGGCGAAGGTGATCGTCGCGCCGAACTCGCCGAGCGCACGGGCCCAGGTAAGCGCGGCGCCCGCGATCAGGCCGGGCGCCACCATCGGCAGCGTCACGGTGAAGAACACCCGCACCGGCGAGGCGCCGAGGGAGGCGGCGGTCTCCTCGTAGCTCTGCTTGAGCCCGCCGAGCGCACCCTCCAGGCTGATCACGAGGAACGGCATGGCGACGAAGGTGGCCGCTACGACGGCACCTGACGTGTGGAAGGGCAGCGTGATGCCGAACGTGCCCTCGAGCCAGGGCCCGAGCAGCCCGCGCCGGCCGAAGCCCAGCAGCAGCGCCACACCGCCGACGGTGGGCGGCAGCACCATCGGGAGCAGCACCAGCGAGCGGACGAAGGCCTTGCCCTTGAACGGGACACGGGCCAGCAGCCAGGCGAGCGGCACACCGAGGAGCAGCGAGAGACCGAGGGCCCACAGGGACACGAACAGCGAGAGGCGCAGGGCCTCGACCACACCGGGGCTGGTGAGGTGGGCGCCGAGTTCGCCCCACTCGGTGCGGGTGAGGATGCCGACGAGGGGTAGCAGCAGGAACGCGACGGCGAGCAGCGCGGGGAGCGCCAGGGTCACGGGGGGCCGGGTGCGGGTGCGGTTTCTGCTCATGTGGATTCCTGGCTGGAGCGTACGGGGGACGGGTCCGGGGGCCTGGCGGGCGACACGCCGAAAGGGACTGCCTGTCCCCCCGGACCAGGCAGTCCCTTTCGATCATTTGCGGCTGCGGCTGCGGCTGCTCCTGTTGCTGCGGTGCGGGTTACGCCTTCTGGAAGCCCGCGTCCTGGAGGATCTTCTGCGCCTCGGGGGTGCTCAGCCAGGCCACGAACGCGGCGGCGGCGTCGGCGTTCTTGGACGCCTTGAGGGTGGCGGCCGGGTAGGAGGCCACGGCGTTCTCGGCGTCCGGGATGTCCACGACGGCGACCTTGTCACCGGACTTGAGGGTGTCGGTCTTGTAGACGAGGCCGGCGTCGGCCTCGCCGAGCTCGACCTTGCTCAGCACGGCGCGCACGTTGGGCTCCTGGGAGACCGGCTTCACCTCGATCTTCTGGGCGTCGAGGATCTGCTTGCTGTAGCGGCCGACCGGCACCTCGGGCGCGGCGAGCACGACCTTGATCTTGCTGTCGGCCAGGTCCTTCAGCTCGTCGACCTTGAACGGGTTGCCCTTGCCGGCCGCGATGACCAGGCGGTTCTTGGCGATGATCGACGCGTCGTTGGTCTCGGCCTTGAGGCCGTCCATCGTCTTGGTGTCGGCGGTGACCAGCGCGTCGGCCGGGGCTCCCTGCTTCACCTGGGCGGCGAGCTCCTGGGAGCCGGCGAAGGAGAAGGTGATCTTCGTGCCCGGGTGTGCTTTCTCGTACGCGGCACCCGCGGTCTTGAAGACGTCGGTGAGGGAGGAGGCGGCGAGGACGGTGAGGTTCGCGGCCTTGGGCTCGGCGGAGGCCGAGGCCGAGGCGGAGGCCCCGGTGTCGGCGGCGTCCGTCTTGTCGCTGCTGCCGCAGGCGGACAGCGCGGGTACGAGGAGGGCGGCGGTCAGGGCGGCGGCAACGGCACTGCGGCGGTTCAGGATCGGGGACATGAGCTGGTGCTCCTCGGTCGGGTCGGCGGCCGGCCGGGTGCCGGGACCGCGCGGTGGTGACCCGCGCCGGTGACGGGCGGAGCGGGTGGGGACGCGTGCTGGTGCTGGACGGTCAGGTGCGGTCGATGTGCACACTGGTGGACTTCACGCGGGCGGTGGCCTGCATGCCGACCTCCAGTCCGAGCTCCTCGACGGCCTCACGGGTGAGGAGGGAGACCAGGCGGTGGGGACCTGCCTGGATCTCGACCTGGGCGGCCACGTCTCCGAGCTTCACGGCGGTGACGATGCCGGGGAAGGCGTTGCGGGCCGAGGTGTACGGCTCGTCGTCCTCGGTGTGGGCGCCCTGTCCCACCTCTACGGAGAAGGCGGCCAGGTCGCGGCCGTCGATCAGTCGCCGGCCGGCGTCGTCGCGGTGGGTCGCGACCCGTCCGGCGTCGGCCCAGCGGCGGGCGGTGTCCGGGCTGACGCCCAGCAGGCGCGCCGCCTGTCCGATGGTGTAGGACTGCATGAGCGACAAGGTAGGGGCACGCGTCCCGCATTTGCAATTCCATTGGGATGATGTACATGGCAGATGCCATGCCTCTTGGCAAATCTGCCAAAATCCATTCCGTTTCGGCCGGGCCCGCTCGCTAAAGTCTTGGCATGGCTGATGAAGCAACGGGAACGGGCGCGGAAACGGGAACGGCGCGGGTGGACGCCTGGATCTGGGCGGTCCGCCTGACGAAGACCCGCTCGGTCGCGGCGACCGCCTGCAGGGCGGGCCATGTGAAGGTCAACGGGGAGCGCGCGAAGCCGGCACAGGCGGTGCGGGCGGGGGACGAGGTACGGCTGTTCCACGCGGGGCGCGAGCGCATCGTCGTCGTCAAGCGGCCGGTGACGAAGCGGGTCGGTGCGCCTGTGGCCGCGGAATGCTTCGTCGACAACAGCCCGCCGGCGCCGACGCGCATCGAGGCCGAGGTGGTCGGCGTCCGCGACCGCGGCACGGGCCGCCCGACGAAGCGCGACCGCCGCGAAATCGAATCCCTCCGCCGCCGCTGACGGGCCCGTCCGCCGGTCAGGCCTTGCGGTAGGTGTAGGCCTCCTCCGCGGCCGCGGCCACGGCGTCCAGGGGGGCGCCCGCGGAGGCGGCGACCACCGCCGCCACGGCGCCCTCCAGGAACGGCGCGTCCAGCAGCCGGGCCCCCGGCGGCAGTTCGTCCTCCACCAGCAGCGCCTTCACCGTCAGCACCGAGCTGCCCAGGTCCGCCAGCAGCGCGACCCCCGCTCCCCGGTCCACCTCGCGCGCGGCCGCCAGGACGCGTTCCGCGCTCGTGCCCAGGCCGCCGTCCGCGGTGCCGCCCGCCGCCGCGACCGGGACGACGGGCCCGCCCGCCGCCAGGCCCCGTGCCAGGTCCGCCACGGACTCCGCGACCACCGCGCTGTGCGACACCAGCACGATCCCGACCACCGCCGGCGCGCTCATGCGGAGCCCGCCGGGTCCGCCGCATCGGCCGCATCCGCCGTGTCCGCGAGAGCCGCCAGCAGCAGGGCCGACGAGGTCGCCCCCGGGTCCTGGTGCCCGATGCTCCGCTCGCCCAGGTAACTGGCCCGCCCCTTGCGGGCCAGCATCGGCACCGTCGCCCGTGCGCCGCCCTCCGCAGCGTCCGCCGCCACCCGGTACGAGGCGCTCAGCGCCGCCACCCCCGGCACCAGCGCGTCCAGCATCGTCTTGTCGCCCGGCGCCGCCCCGCCGAGCTGAGCCACCGCGCCCACCCCCGCGTACAGGGCCTTGCGCACCTCCTCGTCGGAGACCTCGGCGGCTTCCCCGAGGTCCTTGCCCGTGCGCCGCAGCAGCGTCCCGTACAGCGGGCCCGAGGCGCCGCCGACCGTCGAGATCAGCGTCCGCCCCGCCAGTTGCAGCACCGCCCCGGGCGTCGCGGCGGGGCCCGCCTCCAGGGCCGCCCGTACCGCGGTGAAACCGCGCAGCAGATTGCTCCCGTGGTCGGCGTCCCCGATGGGGGAGTCGAGCTCGGTCAGCCGGTCCGCCTCGCGCTCCACCGCGGCCCCGGCGGCCGTCATCCAGCGCCGGAAGAACTCTGCGTCACGCATTTTCCGTCTCCTCAGGTCGTCCGCACTCGTCCGCTCACCTTCTCAGCGGCCCCACCGCAGCGCCGCCGTCCGCACCGGCGCGTCCCACAGCCGCAGCAGCTCCTCGTCCACGCGGCACAGCGTCACCGAACACCCCGCCATGTCCAGGGAGGTGACGTAGTTTCCGACCAGTGTCCGTGCCACCGTCACCCCGCGCTCCGCCAGCACCCGGGCCACTTCCGCGTGGAATCCGTACAGCTCCAGCAGCGGCGTCGCCCCCATGCCGTTGACCAGCGCCAGCACCGGCCCGCCCGCCGGGCCCACCTCCGCCAGTTCCTCCAGTACGGCGCCCACCGCGATCTCCGCGATCTCCCGCGCCGGCATCATGGCCCGCCGCTCGCGGCCCGGCTCGCCGTGGATGCCGATGCCCAACTCCAGCTCCCCGTCGGGCAGGTCGAACGTCGGACTGCCCTTCGCCGGGGTCGTGCACGCGCTGAGCGCCACCCCGAAACTGCGCGAGGACGCGTTCACCCGGCGGGCGAGCTCGGCGACCCGCTCCAGCGGGGCGCCCTCCTCGGCGGCGGCACCGGCGATCTTCTCGACGAACAGCGTCGCCCCGGTGCCGCGCCGCCCCGCCGTGTACAGGCTGTCGGTGACGGCCACGTCGTCGTTCACGAGGACCCGCTCGACCCGCAGGCCGTCCTCCTCGGCGAGTTCGGCGGCCATCTCGAAGTTCAGCACGTCACCGGTGTAGTTCTTGACGACGAACAGCACCCCCTGCCCGGAGTCCACGGCCGCGGCCGCCCGCAGCATCTGATCGGGCACCGGGGAGGTGAACACCTCGCCCGGGCACGCCGCCGACAGCATCCCGTACCCCACGAACCCGGCGTGCAGCGGCTCGTGCCCGGACCCGCCCCCGGACACCACGCCGACCCTGCCCCCGCCTCGCGCGTTCCGACGTACGACGACCCGCCGCTCGACGTCGACGTCCAGCTCGGGATGCGCGGCCGCCATCCCGCGCAGTGCATCGGCGACGACGGTCTCGGGACTGTTGATCAGCATCCGCATGTGTGTCTCCTGATCGGGCCGACGGGGTGAGCCTGCGGGCGGTGGGCCCGATGGCGACGGTAGAGCAGCCCGCTGCCCGGGACCAGGCCGCCGTGTCCGGCGGGGACGTCTGCGGGTTCAGAGCCGGAGGGCGTCGAGCGCCTCGTTCAGCGTGGTCGCGGCCATGATGAGTGACAGGTGGGTGAAGGCCTGCGGAAAGTTGCCGAGTTGCTCGCCGCTGGGGCCGATCTCCTCGGCGAACAGACCGATGTGGTTGGCGTACGTGTGCATCTTCTCGAAGGTGTAGCGAGCCTGCGGCAGCCGCCCGGCACGGGCGAGGGCGTCCACGTAGAGGAACGTGCAGAGGCTGAACGTTCCCTCCGAGCCGCGCAGTCCGTCGGGAGAGGCTGAGGGGTCGTAGCGGTAGACGAGGCTGTCGGACACCAGGACGCGGTCCATCGCATCGAGAGTGGACAGCCAGCTCGCGCTCCTCGGCGCGAGGAATCCGACCCGGGGAATCAGCAGCAGCGAGGCGTCCAGGACGTGGCTGCCGTAGTGCTGGACCAAGGAGTGCTCCTTGTCGCTCCAGCCGCGTTCCATGACCTGTTCGAGGATGTCGTCGCGCGCCTTGGTCCACAGGGCGGTGTCGGCCGGCCGGCTGAACTCGGCGGCGACTTTCAGGCCGCGGTCGAATGCGGCCCAGCACATCACGCGGCTGTAGGTGAAGTCCTGCCGGCCGCCGCGGGTCTCCCAGATGCCCTCGTCGGGCCGGTCCCAGGAGTCGGCGAGCCAGTCCAGGGTCCGGGCGAGGGCCTTCCAGCCGTGGTAGTCGCCCTGTACGGCGACCGCGTGGCCCTCGGACAGGGCGTACAGCGCCTCGCCGTAGATGTCGAGCTGCAACTGGTCCATCGCCGCGTTCCCGGCCCGCACGGGGTACGAACCCCGGTAGCCCTCGAAGTGCTCGAGGATCTCCTCGGTCAGGTGAGGGTCACCGTCGACCCGGTACATGATCTGCAGGGGCTCCCCGTCCGGACCCTCGTGGGCGCGCAGGCGGTCGCCGAGCCAGTGGGTGAAGCGGGCCGCCTCCTCCACGAAGCCGAGGTCGAGCAGGGCCCGTACCGACAGGGATCCGTCCCGCACCCAGGTGTAGCGGTAGTCCCAGTTGCGCTCGCCGCCGACCTGCTCGGGAAGACCCATGGTGGCGGCGGCGACCGGCGCGCCGGAGGGGGCGTACGTGAGCAGCTTGAGCGTGATGGCCGAGCGGTACACCATCTCCGCCCAGCGGCCGTGGTAGCGCGACGTGCGCACCCACTTCTGCCAGTAGTCGACCTGTTCCCACAGCTCCTCGGTGATCCTGTCGCGCTCCGGCGGCGGCGGCGCCGCGCTGCCCTCCCCGCCGGTGGTGAACACCGCTGCCTCCGCCTCACCCGCGCTGAGCGTGATCGAGGCCCGGACGTCCTCGCCGTCCCGTTCGAGCGGAAACGTGGCCTGCAGGAACGCGGTCGCCCCGGGCGCCCGGAAGGTCGCCCGGCCCTCTGTCAGCTCGAGCCGGTGGGGTGCCCGCGCGTAGTCGAAGCGGGGGCGGCATTCGAGGGAGAAGCGCACCGTGCCGCGCACCGCGCGGATCACACGCACCAGGGTGTGCCGGTCGGACGCCGTGAGGCCCCGGTGGACGGGCATGTAGTCGACGGTCTCGCCGACCCCGTCGGGGGACATGAAGCGGGTCACCACGACCGCGGTGTCCGGATAGTAGAGCTGCTTCCACGTCCCTTCGGTCTGTTCGGGCGCGAGCAGGAAGTATCCGCCCCCGTCGTGGTCGAGCAGCGCGGCGAAGATGCTGGGGGAGTCGAACCGCGGCGCCGCGAACCAGTCGACCACTCCCTGGGACGAGATCAGAGCGGTGGTCTGCAGGTCCCCGACGAGCCCGTGGTCGGCGATGGGCGGATAGCGGTCCATGGTTCTCCTCCTCAGGTCGGCCCGGCGGATCGGTGCCCGGTCACTGCAGTCGCTCCGCGAGGTGGTCTCCGACGCGCAAGGCGTTGGCGATGGCCGTCAGCGAGGGATTGACCGCGCCGATGCTCGGGAAGAAGCTCGTGTCGACCACGTAGAGGTTGTCGAGGTCGTGGGCCTTGCAGTTGACGTCGAGGGCGGAGCTCTGCGGGTCGCGGCCGAAGCGGACGGTGCCGGCCTGATGCGCCGTGGCCCCGATGGGCATGCCCTTGTGCAGGTAGATGCTGTGCGGCAGCAGATGGTGCTCGTGCATGCCCAGATGGCCGAGCATGCCCTGCAGTTTGTGCCGCAGCCGCTTCAGCCCGGCGATGTTGTTCTTCTCGTCGAGGGCGAGGTGGATCCCGCCGTCCGCATCGAGGGTGACGCGGTTGCCGGGGGCCGGCAGGTCCTCGCCGCACAGCCAGAAGTCGACCGCGTGGTGGGCGAGCACCTCGAAGGGCATGTCCGGGGTGACGGCACCGGCCCAGCGGGGTGCCTCGCCGTGGATCTGGTCGGCGTCGGACTTGCCGAGCATCTGGATGCCGCCGAGAGGGTAGTCCCAGTCGTCGCTGCCCAGGTACCAGTCGTGCAGGGCCAGTGTCTTCTGGAACTTGGTGTCGTTCGGCTCCTTGGACACCGCCATCAGCGCCAGGTTGTTGTGCCGCATGTAGTGCCGGCCGACCACGTCCGAGCTGTTGGCCAGGCCCTGGGGGTGCCTGTCGTCGGC
Organism: Streptomyces sp. NBC_01296; assembly: GCF_035984415.1. Lineage (NCBI taxonomy): Bacteria > Bacillati > Actinomycetota > Actinomycetes > Kitasatosporales > Streptomycetaceae > Streptomyces > Streptomyces sp. NBC_01296. Next base: position 7,436,887 of record NZ_CP130720.1, read on the forward strand.
CGAACGCAGCAGCAGGACCGCGGAGTTGACGGCCCCGCAGGCCACCACCACGATGTGGGCGGCGAACCGAACGGTCGAGCCGTCGCCCAGTTCCGCGACGACCGAGGTGACGCTGCGCCCGGTGGCGTCCGTCTCGAGCCGGCGTACGTCGGCATGCGTGATCAGCTCGACGTTGGCGTGTTCCAGGGCCGGGTCCACGCAGATGACCTGGGCGTCCGACTTCGCGCCGACCAGGCAGGGGAAGCCGTCGACGCGGTCGCAGCGGATGCAGGCGCTCCCGTGCACTGCCCGCCCCTGGTCGTCCTGGAGGAGGTTCACCCCGATCGGGAGGTGGAAGGGGTGCAGGCCCTGCTTCTCCAGGTCGTCGCTCAACTGCTGGATGCGCGGCTCGTGTTGCACGGGCGCGTACGCGTACTGGGCGCCGGCCGGCCCCTCGGTGAGGTCCTCGCCGTGCCGCCCGTGGACGAGGTAGAGGTGCTCGGCCTGCGTGTAGTACGGCTCCAGGTCGCCGTAGTTCAGCGGCCAGGCGGGAGAGACGCCGTCGTGGTGGCGGATTTCGCCGAAGTCCTCGGGGCGCATGCGGAAGAGCGCGGCGCCGTAGAACTTGGTGTTCCCGCCGACGTAGTAGTTCACCTCGGGCGGGAACCGGTCTCCGTGCTTGTCGTACCAGAACTCCGGTGCGCGGTACTTCCCTTTGACGAAGACCGCCGTCGAGTCCCAGTTGTCCCGTTCGCGCGGCAGGTAGTCGCCGCGCTCCAGAAGCAGGATCCGCTTGCCGGTGGGCGCCAGGCGGTGGGCGAGCGTGCCGCCGCCGGCGCCTGTGCCGATGATGATGACGTCGTACTCCCGGGCCTCGGTCATGCGGGCCACCTCCGCGGAGCACGATCTGCTCCTGTCGGGTGAGTTGGGGTCCGTATCGCAACTACAACGTAGCTCCGGAGGGGATGCCCAGCGAGTCGGGCGGGCGGCGACGCCAAGATGCCCGGCCGGTCACAGGATCGCGAGGGGATTGACGGGAGAACCGGTCGCCGCGGGCAGTCGTAGTGGTGCGATCACGCAGAGGAACGACCAGCGGCCCTCGCGTTCGCAGAGGGGGGCCAGCTCCTCGAACTGCAGGTAGTCGAGCAGGTGCAGCCCCATGGCATGGATGGCGAGTACGTGCACGGGGAACGCGACGCTCTGCGCGGCACTGGGAGCCGTGTCGTTGTTGCCGTCACTGCCGAGTACGGCCACCTGGCGGTCGGCCAGGAAGCGCAGGGCGGTCGGGTGGAGTCCGGCCCGCGCGCCGGCCGAGTCCCAGGCGCCGAGCTCCTGGCGCCGCCGCCGGTGCCCGACGCGTACGAGGAGGATGTCGCCCCTGCCGACCCGCAGCCCCTGCCGCGCTTCGGCGGCGGCAAGGTCCTCGGCGGTCACGTGCGATCCCGGTTCGAGCCAGCGGGTGCCGTGCAGGCGGGGGATGTCCAGGAGTACTCCCCGGCCCACGATGCCGTCGCGGGCCAGGTCGATGGACAGGGCCCCGGCTCCGTCCGGGGAGAGTACGTCCGCGGCAGGAACGCCGCCGTGCAGCGTGCCCTCGTAGATGACGTGGCAGAGGGCGTCGATGTGGCTGTCGACGTCGCCGTGGATGTTCATGGCGATGCGGTCCCGGGCGAACTGCAGGCCGCCGGGGTCCGGGGCGCCGGCGACGGGGGCGGTGAGCCGGTGCTCCGCCGGTTCGGCGTTGTCCGGTCCCTTGCTGGTGTTCACGGGCGCGGCGAGCGAGACCGTGCGGCCGGAGCGGACTTCGTGGACGGCTGCCAGCGTCTGTGCGGGGGTGAGGGTGCCCAGAGCTCCCAGGGGTGCGGCACCACCGGGTGCCGTACGGCTCAGTTCACGATAGAGCGACCGGAAGTCGGCCCCGCTCATCCCGTCGGGCGTACCCATGTCCTCACCATCCGGCACACCCGCCGCCGGCGCGCGCCGAGCGGTGGCCCGGCCGCATCCGATTTGCCGAGCTCCCGGGCCGCCGCGTTAATGGACGGGCGGCCTGTCCGGGCCCGACGCACCCGTGCGCCTCCCTCTCACACGCGGAGATTCGGTTGGACATGCTGCACGTCCGGGCCGTGAGCCCGCCGGACCTCACGGGTCGTGTGATGACCCTGCTGAGCGCCCAGCCGTGCGTGCTCAACCTCTCCCTGCAGCCCGACAGCGTACGGAACCCCGACGGCGACGCCATCGTGTGCGATGTCCTCACCGGAGTCGCCAACGAGGTGCTGCGCGGGCTGCGCGACCTCGGACTCGAACGCCGGGGGTCCATCGTTCTCGACCCGATCGACACGGCCTTCTCCGATCACGCGGCCAGAGCCGGGGCCGAGGTGCTCGGGTCCCGGCTGCGCGTGCCGGTATGGGAGCAGGTCGAGGCCCGGATCCGGGCCGAGGGGCGCTACCCCCCGAGCTTCTACCTCTTCATGGTCATCGCCGGTGTCATCGGTGCGGTCGGCATCATCACCAACTCGCAGATCCTCATCGTCGCGGCCATGGTGGTCGGTCCGGAGTACGGAGCCGTCACCAGCGTCGCCCTGGGCATCGACCACCGTTCCCGCTCGCCCGTCCGGGAAGGCCTTGCGGCGCTGCTCGTGGGCTTTGCGCTGGTCGTGGCCGTCACCTTCCTGTTCGGCCTGCTCGTCCGCGGCTTCGGCCTCCAGTCGCACGCCTTCGAGCTCGGGATCAGGCCGGTGTCGAACCTGATCAACACACCCAATTTCTTCTCCGCCGTGGTGGCCGTGCTCGCCGGGATCGTCGGCATCGTCTCGCTGACCGAAGCCCGCACCAGCGCACTGCTCGGCGTCTTCATCTCGGTGACCACCATTCCGGCGGCAGCCGACATCGGGGTCTCGTGCGCGTTCGCCAGCTGGGACGAGGCCTTGGGATCCCTGTTCCAACTGCTGCTCAACATCGTCGTGCTGATCCTGGTCGGAACCGGGACGCTCAAGGTCCAGCGCGCGATGTGGCGGCGAGTCAGTGCGCGCCGCAGCCGGCGGACCGGACCGTGAACGCAGCCGCCGCCCTGTCGCAAGACCAGGTGTTCACGGGCCTCGGACTGATCGTCGTCCTGGCCGTGGGCTCCCAGCTGCTGGCGAGCCGGCTGCGCATCCCCGCGCTGATCGTCCTGCTGCCGGCCGGGTTCACCGCCGGCGCGCTGACCGATGACGTGAACCCCGAGAAACTGCTCGGAGCCGCCTTCTCCCCGCTGGTCTCGCTGGCCGTCGCCGTGATCCTCTACGACGCCGGGCTCGGCCTGGACCTGAAACGGTTCAGGGCGCACACCCGCCGGGTCGTCGTGCGGCTGATCTGGTTCGGCGGGCTGCTCACCGCAGGGTCGGCGGCGCTGCTCGCCGACGTTCTGCTGGGGATGTCGGGCGGTGCGTCCGTGATGCTCGGGGCCATCCTGATCGTGTCCGGCCCGACCGTCGTCGGACCGCTGCTCAACTTCGTACGTCCCACGGAACGGCTGCAGCACATCCTCATCTGGGAGGGCACGCTCATCGACCCTGTGGGAGCCATCCTGGGGGCCCTCGTCTTCCACGGCGTGGTGGCCGGGAACAGCAGCGGCCTCGGCAGCAAGGTACTGGAGTTCACCACCAGTACCGCGGTGGGCCTGGCCGGCGGCATCGTGGGGACTGTGGTGCTCATGCTGCTGCGCAGGCTGCGGCCGGGGGCGGTGCTGGGCACCACGGTCCAGCTGGCCGCGGTGATCGGGGTGGCGGCGGCCTGCAACGTGATCCGGGACGACACGGGCCTGATCGCCGCCGTTCTGATGGGCCTGGCGGTGGCGAACCTGCCCGGCTCCGACACTGGCGCCCGCAATCCCTTCTTCGAGACCCTGGTGCACCTGGTCATCGGCCTCCTGTTCATCTCCATCTCGGCCACCGTCAGCCCCCAGTCGCTGCGCCACGTGGTGCTGCCGGCGCTCGCTCTCGTCGCGGTCCTCGTCCTGGTGACCCGGCCGCTCGTGGCGGCCGTCGCGTCGCTGCGTACGGATCTGACGCGCGGGGAGCGGGGCTTCCTGGGATGGATGGCGCCGCGCGGCATCGTCGCCGCGGCCACCGCCTCGACGTTCTCGGCCACGCTGGCCGACGAGGGCGTGGGCGGCGCCTCGAAGATCCTCCCCGCCACGTTCGTGGTGATCGTGGTGACCGTGACGCTCTACGGGCTCACCGCCGTGCCGGTCGCGAAACGGTTGGGCGTCGTGCGTCCGTCGCGCTCCCGGCCGCTGCTCGTGGGCGGTGATCCCTGGGTGGTCGATCTGGGACTGGCCCTGCGGTCGGCCGGGCTGGAGGTCGTCATGTGGGCGGGGCACGATGCGCAGCGGGACCGGATCAGGGCCGCCGGGCTCGAACTCGCCCCCGGGGAGCTGTTCGCCGCGGCCACCGGCTCGGGCGCCGAGCTGGAGGGCCTCACCGGCGTCCTGCTCCTCACCGACGAGAGCGACTTCAACGCCCTGGCCTCCATGAACCTCCAGGGCAGTGTGGAGGGCCCGGTGTACCGCCTGGGGCCGGCGACCGACACCCAGGGCGTCGTCGCCCCGTACACCGGCGGCCAGGTGCTCTTCGATTCCGCGCTGACCGGAGCCGAGCTGTCCCGCCGCTACGACCAGGGCGCCCGCCTCGTCACGCGCCGCCTCCACGGGCCCGTCCCGGCCGGACATCATCTGCTGTTCCTGGTGCGTGCGGACGGCACGCTGCTGCCCGTCACCCGGACCGGCGGTCCGCAGCCGCGCCCCGGGGACACGGCCGTACTCCTGGGCGGCTGACCCCTCAGCGGGCCGGCCCGCCGACGAAATCCGCGACGGCGCGGCGTGCCCGGGCCAGGGTGGCCCCGGGGTCGCCGGTGGCGTCGACCGTCGCGCCGGGCTCGTCCGGTTCCAGCGGTTCCAGGATCTCGAACTGAGAGTCGACCAGGCGCGGCGGCATGAAGTGGCCCGTCCGCCGGGAGACCCGGTCCCGGGCGGTGTCGCGGTCCACCGCCAGGTACACGCACCAGACGCCCGGGGCGGCCCCGCGCAGTTCGTCGCGGTACGCGCGCTTGAGGGCCGAGCAGGAGACGACCAGTCGGCCGCCCGACCGGGAGGACTGCCGCATCCGGTCCGTGAGCGTACGCAGCCACGGGGCGCGGTCCGCGTCGTCCAGGGAGCGGCCGGCGGCCATCTTGGCGATGTTGGCGGCGGGGTGAAGGCCGTCGCCCTCCAGGAACGGCACTCCGAGTCCCTCGGCCAGGGCCCTGCCGACGCTGCTCTTCCCGGCGCCCGCCACGCCGAGCACCACCACGATCACCGGTCCGTGCCGGGATCCCGGTTCGCGGCCGTCCTGCGGAGGTCGTTCTCGGCGAGGGGCTGCAGGGCGCCGCTGGTGTCCAGCCGGTAGAGCAGGACCAGCGGCGGTCCGACGAGCACCATCGCGATGGCCGTGACCAGGAGCAGCCAGCGCAGTGTCGTCGAGGCTCCGGCCGCCTGGTCCACGGTCAGCGAGGTCGGGATGAGGTACGGCCGCTGGGCCAGCCCCCAGGCGACCACGACGAGGGCGACGCTGCCGACCGCCGTGATCCTCGCCCAGCCCGTGGCCGTGCGGTACAGGAGTCCGGCGGTGGCCACGGCGCTGACGGCGGCCACCAGGACGAGGGCCAGGCCGATGCCGCTGGTGAGGCCCTCGTGGACGTAGTGCGCGTCGTGGTGGGTGACGGCGAGGCCGACGACGGCCAGGACGGCGATGACTCCGAGGCTGCACCAGGCCCGCAGCCGGAAGTAGTGGACGAGGTCGGGGGCGTCGAAGCGGCGGGCGTCGGCGGTGAGGAACACCGCGCCCAGGAAGGCGGTCGCGGCGACGGTGAGCAGTCCGGCGAGCACGGAGGTCCCGTTGGCCCATGCGTCGGCGGACGCCTTCGTCCCCGGTGCGACCCGGCCCGTGGCCAGGCCTCCGACCACCGCTCCGAGGAAGAAGGGCACCAGGAGCGAGGACACGGCGAAGGCGGCGCCGTAGATCCTGCGGCGCGCGAGGCGGGTCATGGGCTTGCGCAGGGCGAAGCCCGCACCGCGCAGGACGAGCCCGACGGCCGCGAGCGCCAGAGGGAGCCACATGGCCGTGAAGATCGTCTGGAACAGGACCGGGAAGCCCGTCCACATGATCACCAGGACGAAGATGAGCCAGACGTTGTTCGTCTCCCAGACGGGCTCCATGGCGTGGTCGATCAGCCACCGGGGCCGCTTGCCCCGTTCGGCGCCGCCCGCGAACAGATCCCAGAACCCGGCTCCGTAATCCGTCCCGCCGGCGCACGCATAGGCGGCCACCGCGGCCAGCAGCACCCAGGCCATGACGTCCTGGATCATTGCCCTCCTCCGTCACCGTGTGCCGTGCCGTGATCCGGTGCGGCCGCGGCGGTCGTGCGGCGGGGCCCGTAGGGGGTGTCGCCCTCCGGAGTGCCGGCGACGTCGGCGCCGGCGTGTTGTTCGTCGGCGGCCCGCCAACGGGTGCGCATCTTGAGCAGCACGGCCAGGAAGGTGCCGAGGATCAGGGTGTAGACCACGATGACGATGCCGAGCATCGCCCACAGGGACGAGGCCCGGGTGTCGGTGACGGCTTCGGACACCCGCATGTTCTCGTAGACGATCCAGGGCTGGCGACCCACCTCGGTGGTGATCCAGCCGCATTCCACCGTCACGAGGCAGGCCGCCCCGGCCACGGCGGCGCACCGGAAGAACCACGGTGAGCGCGGCAGGTCGCGGCGGCGCAGCCAGCACCAGCCGTACCAGAGCGCGAGCAGGACGAGCAGGCTTCCGATCGTCACCATGATGTCGAACGCCCAGTGGGCGATCGTGGCCTGGGTCGCGGTCGGGCGGTCGCTCGCCGGGACCGAGGACAGGCCCGTCACCTGGGTGTCCGGGCTGAAGCCGGCGAGGATCGAGTCCAGTTGGGGGATCTTGATCCCGCCGGAGATCGTCCCGTCGGGATGCAGGCGTCCGAACATGTACTCGGGTACGTGGGTGTCGGTCTTCCAGACGATCTCGGTGGCGGCGAACTTCACCGGCTGCTTGTGGAAGACCGAGCGGGCGATGGAGTCCCCGAGCATGAACTGCACGGGAGTGAGGATCGCGGCGACGGTGAACGGCACGGTGAAGCCGAGCCGGTGGTAGTGGTCATGCCGGCCGCGCAGCCAGCCGACCGCGTACACCCCGGCCACGACGTAGCCCGCCGTGAGGATCACACCCGCCACGAAGTGCCAGTACTCGGGGCCGAACATCGGCGTGAAGATCGCCCTGCGGACATCGACGTCCACGGGGTTGCCGTCCGCGTCGAGCGAGAAGCCGCGCGGCGTGTTCATCCAGGAGTTGGCGGCGATGATGCCGAACGCCCCCATCAGCGCCGTCAGCGGCAGGGGCAGCCCCAGCCAGAAGTGCGTCCACGGCTTCAGCCTCCGCCAGCCGTAGAGGTAGATGGCGATCAGGATCGCCTCGAGGAAGAACGCCCATGCCTCGACCCCGAATCCGAGCCCGAAGACATCGCCCCACCTGCCCATCAGACCCGGCCACAGCAGGCCGAACTCGAAGGAGAGCACGGTCCCGGTGACGATGCCGATGGCGAACTGCACGGCCATGACCGCCGACCAGCGCCGCGCGAGCAGCAGGGCGACCGCGTCGCCCTTGCGCAGCCCGCGGTAGTGCATCAGGAGGGTGATGGCGGGCAGGGCCACGCCGAAGGGCACGAGCAGGATGTGGGAAGCCAGGGTGAAGGCCATGAGCTCGCGGGCAGGGAGCAGCTGCGGAGGGGTGTCCGCCATGATCGCGATCGCGCTGTTCATGTGAGCCTTAGCAGTTCGTGCCGGACGGCTGAAGGGCTGCGGGCCTCAGCCACCGGTGGCGAACCCGGGAAACAGGGTCATGCCCCCGTCCACGTAGATCGTCGTCCCCACCACGTAGTCGAGCAGGTCGGAGGCGAGGAGGGTCACGGCGTTCGCGATGTCCTCGGGGTCGCCGACGCGCCGGTACGGGACGAGCTTCAGCAGGTCCGCCTCGGCCTCGGGGGTGTCCCAGGCGCTGCGGTTGATGGGCGTGCGGATCGCACCCGGAGCGACGGCGTTCACCCGGATCCGGTGCGGAGCGAGCTCCTGCGCGAGCGTGGTCATGAGCATCTGTACGCCGCCCTTGGAGGAGGCGTAGTTCACGTGCCCGGCCCAGGGGATGATCTGGTGCACCGAGCTCATGCAAACGATCTTCCCCGCGGAGCGGGAAACCTCCGGCACGACGCCTCGGCGCAGGAATTCCTTCGTCGCCTCGCGGGCGCACAGGAACTGACCGGTGAGGTTGACGTCCAGCACCTTGCTCCACTGGGCCATGGTCATGTCCGTGACCGCGGCGTCCCGCTGCAGGCCGGCGTTCGCGACCATGATGTCGATGGTCCCGAACTCCTGGACCATCCGGGCCACCATGTCGACGACCTGGTCCTCCTGCGACACGTCCCCTTCGTGCGCGTAGGCGCGGACTCCGAAGCCCTCGATCTCCCGCACCACCTCGTCCGCGGCGTCCTGATCGGCGACGTAGTTCACGACCACGTCGGCGCCCGCCCGTCCGAGACCGATCGCGGTGGCCTTGCCGATGCCGGAGTTCGCCCCTGTCACCAGGGCCTTCTGCCCCTTGAGGAGCTGAGGAACGAGCAGCGTTCCACGGTCACTGCTGGCTTCCACTGAGACTCTCCCTGGGTGGTGGCGGGTACGCGACGGCCGCGCCACAACGAGAGCACCGCGGCAGGGCCGGGGCCCGGTGGCACGGCTGCGGCTGCCCCGATGGAGTGCTCTCCCCGGGCCGAACGGCTCAACGGTGGCGGGGGAGAGCGGCCGACGCATGCGCGCCCACGGCGGGGGACGCCCGGCCGAGGTGCGATGCGATCCGTGCGGTGATGGAATGGAACGACCCGGTGTGCGGGAACCCGAACCCCGATCGCCACCGGTGAGGATGGCGAACATGCATCGGACGGGTGCCCAGTTCAGGCTGACCTGTGGTCCGCAGACCGTCGTCGTCGTGGAGTTGGGCGGCGCCCTGCGCCACTACTCCGTCGCCGAGCGCCTGATCGTCGACGGTTTCGACGCCGACGATCCGATAGAGGGCGGCCGCGGACAGCTCCTCCTGCCGTGGCCCAACCGGATCGGAGACGGCCGCTACCGGTGGCAGGGGCGGGAACTGCAGCTGCCCGTCAACGAGACCGAACACGCCAATGCCATCCACGGACTGCTGCGCTGGACGTCATGGCAGGCGGTGGAGCAGGCGGAGCGCCGCGTGGTGCTGGCGACCACGCTCTGGCCGCAACCCGGCTACCCCTTCCACCTGGTGGCGCGGGCGGAGTACGCACTCGACCGCCACGGCATGACGGTCACGATCACCGCGCGGAACGTCGGCGACACCCCCGCCCCGTACGGAGTCGGTCAGCACCCGTACCTCGCCGTGGCACCGCGCACGGTCGACGGCATGCTGCTGACCGTTCCCGCCCGGACCTGGCTCCGCACCGACGACCGCGGCCTGCCCGTCGCGTCCGAGCCGGTCGCGGGGACGCCCAACGACTTCGGCACGCCGCGGCCCATCGGCCCGCAGCGGCTGGACACGGCCTTCACGGACCTGCGGCGGGAGGCGGACGGGCGTGCCGTCGTACGTATCGCCGAGCCGTCCGGCGCGTACGGCTGCGATCTGTGGCTCGGTGAGGGGGCGGACTTCGTGCAGGTGTTCACCGGGGACACCCTGCCCGAGCCGCACCGCCGCCGGAGCGTCGCCGTGGAGCCGATGAGCTGCGGCCCCGACGCCTTCCGCTGCGACACCGAGCGCGTACGTCTCGAGCCGGGGGCCCGGCACACGCTGCAGTGGGGAATCGCGCCCTGGCCGGGCCGGTGACGCAGGGCCGCGGCGGCGTGCGCCGCCGGATCTCTCATTCGGCGAGCTCGCGCGCGTCCAGCGGCAGCCGCCAGACGTTGCGCCGGTGGACGGCGTCGAGTTCGGCCTGGAGGGGGGACGGCGGCACGGTCAGTACGGGGCAGGGCGCGTGCGCCAGACAGTAGCGGGCCACCGAGGGCCGCAGCAGGCGGCGTATCGCGCCGCGTGCGCCCGTCCCCACCACGAGCAGGTCCTCCGGGCCGTCCACCGCGTCCACGAGCGCCGCGCCGGCCGTGGCCCGTACGGCGTGCCCCTCGAGGGTCACGCCCGGGCCGCCCGCGCCGAACGCGGTGTCGAGGGCCAGCCGCAACCGCTCCACGGCCGCGGCCCGGGCTGCGGCGAGCACCGCGGCGCCGGCCGGGCCGCGGCTGGCGACGTCCCCACCCGGACCCTGCCAGGCCAGGACCACCCACAGCTCCGCACCCCGTACCCGGGCTTCGCCTGCGGCCCGGTGCAGGGCCGTCGGGCTGCCGGAGCTCCCGCTCACACCGACCACGACTCTGTGCCGCACCGCGCCCCACCCCTCATCCGGTCCGCTGCCGCCGCCCATACAAGCGCCGGGCGGGCGGAGCCGGGTAGGTCCGCTGACGGGTTCCTGATGCGCAAGCCGCGAAACATGACGGGTTCCTGACACCCCCTGAGGGGCCCGTGTCAGCCGGCGTGGACGTGGGGGCGGCGGCCCCGGTCCGGTTCGGCCTCGCGGATGACCTCGCGGGTGACGGGGGCGACCTCGCCCTGGCCGAAGAGGAAGAAGCGGAGGAAGTTGGCCATCGGGTTGCCCTCGGTCCACTCGAAGTAGATGTGCGGCCGCTGCCCGGTCTCGTCCCGTACGTGGAGCAGCAGCGCGGCGAGCGCGTTGGGGATGCTGGAGCTCTCCAGGGTCAGGACGCGGTAGCGGTCGTGGAGGACCTCGCCGCGCACGCGCATGCCGGATTCGAACTCGGAGGCGTCCAGGACGGTGACCTCGACGAACATGACGTCGTCCTCGGAGGGGATGTCGTTGTCCGCGCGGATCTGCTGCTTCTTCAGCCGGTACTCGTCGGCGTCGCGGTTGTCGGGCTCGTTGGCGATGAACCGGATCGTACGGTTGGCGGTGTCGCGGATGAACCGCTGGGCCATGTCGTCGAATTCCACGTGGGTGACGCGTAGCTCGAAGACGCGGGCGAGGCGGGAGAGGAGGGAGAGGGCCATGATGCCGGCGATGAAGCAGGCGCCGATCTTCACGCCGTCGGGGCGCTCCGCGACGTTGACCGCAGTGGTGTAGACGAACACCGCGGAGATGACACCGAAGCCGATGGTCCAGCCGCGCTCCCCGGCCCGGTGGGCGGCGATGGTCACGGCGACGGCCGCCGAGGTGATCAGGACGAGGACACCGGTGGCGTACGCCCCGCCCTGGGCGTCGACGTCGGCGTCGAAGATCCAGGTGACCAGGAAGGCGATCAGCGTGAACACGATGACCATCGGGCGCAGGGCGCGGGCCCAGTGCGGGGCCATGCCGTAGCGGGGCAGGTAGCGCGGCATCAGGTTGAGCAGGCCGGCCATGGCGGAGGAGCCCGCGAACCACAGGATCAGGATGGTCGAGATGTCGTAGACGGTGCCGAAGGCGGAGCCGAGGTACTCGTGGGCCAGGTAGGCCAGCGCCCGGCCGTTGGCCTCGCCGCCGGCCTTGAACTGGTCGGCAGGAATCAGCAGGGTGGTGACGAAGCTGCTGGTGATCAGGAAGACGCTCATGATCACGGCGGCCGTGGTCAGCAGCTGCTTCGTGCCCCGGATCCGGCCCGCGGGCTTCTCGTCCGTGTCGTCCGGGGAGCCCTGGACGTGCGGCATGACCGCGACCCCGGTCTCGAACCCGGACAGGCCGAGCGCCAGCTTGGGGAAGACCACCAGCGCGATGGCGATCATCATGAACACGTTGCCGTGCTCGGCGGTCAGCGCCTCCTTCCAGTCGGTGATGACGTGCGGCTCGCTGATGACCTGCCACAGGCCGACCCCGATGACGACGACGTTCAGCGCGAGGTACGAGAAGACCAGGACCACGGCCACCCCGATGGCCTCGCTGAACCCCTTGAGGAACACGCCGCCCAGCAGGGCGATCAGGATCAGGGTGATCAGCACCTGGTGGCCGTTGAGCGTGCTGGTCAGGTGCGGGTTCTCCACCAGGTGCGCGGTCGCGTCGGCCGCCGACAGGGTGATCGTGATCAGGAAGTCGGTCGCGGCGAAGCCCAGCAGGGTCAGGACGAACAGCTTGCCCTTCCAGAACGACAGCAGCCGCTCCAGCATCGCGATGGACCCCTCGCCGTGCGGGCTCTCCTCCGCGACCCGCCGGTAGACCGGCAGGGCCCCGAGCAGCGTCAGCACCACCAGCACGATCGTCGCCAGCGGCGACAGCAGGCCGGCCGCGAGCGCCGCGATGCCCGGCTGGTAGCCGAGGGTCGAGAAGTAGTCGAGTCCCGTCAGGCACATCACCCGCCACCACGGCCGCCCGTGGTCGGCGGTCGCGGACGTCCCGCCCTCCCCCGGCTCCTCCTCCGGCCGATGCCCCGACCTGTGCTTCGTCTGGTCGGTCAGGCCTTCCAGGAGCCATGCCCTCAGGCGGCTCGGCTGGGCGGGGGTGGCCATCGCGGGTGCTCCTTCGTACGGCTTGGATCCGGCCATCGGCACGACGGCTGGGCAAGCGTACGGAACCCGATCATTCGTGCACGCGCGCGTTCCCATGCTGATGGGCCCCTGACGGTGTCGCGCGGCCGGCTGCTCCAGTTGGCCGGAGGGCTGCACTCGAGCCCGAACCCGCCTCCCACCTGCGTAGACGCGCCTCTCCGCGCCCCGTTGCCGCCGGACGCCCGGTCGCGCGGCCGCGACCGGTCTTGACGTCTCCTTAACGGCTCTCTAGCGATACCTTGACGGCCGCTCGCGGGGGAGCGGGCGCGGGGCGACGGGTCCGTACGGCCATTTAATCGAGCGCGTGTTCGAGTGAAGCGTTACGATGGATCCGTGCGTACGATTTCCGGCCTCCAGGGCTCCCTCTTCGACCAGGGCGACGAGATCCGCCTCGGCCCGCTCTCGGACCTGCGCCGCACCCCGCTCGGCTCCGGCGCCTGGGTCGACCACCTGCCCGGCTGGCTCTCCGGCGCCGACACGCTGTTCGAGCGGCTGGCCGAGGACGTGCCGTGGCGGGCCGAACGCCGCCGGATGTACGAGCGCGAGGTCGACGTACCCCGCCTGCTCGCCTTCTACGACGAGGGCGAGCCCCTGCCGCACCCGGCGCTCACCGAGGCCCGCGCCGCGCTGACCCGGCACTACGCCGCGGAGCTCGGGGAGCCGTTCGCCACCGCCGGGCTCTGCCTCTACCGCGACGGCCGGGACAGCGTCGCGTGGCACGGGGACCGGATCGGCCGGTCCGCCACCGAGGACACCATGGTCGCGATCGTGTCGGTCGGCGACCCCCGCGATCTCGTCCTGCGCCCCCGTGAAGGCGGCCCCACCCTGCTGCGCCTGCCCCTGGGGCACGGCGACCTCGTCGTGATGGGCGGGTCCTGTCAGCGGACCATGGAGCATGCGGTGCCCAAGTCCACCCGCGCCGTCGGCCCGCGCATCAGCATCCAGTACCGCCCGCGCGGCGTCCGCTGAGCCGCGGCCGGACGCCTCCCGGCCCGCCGCGCCCGGGTCAGTAGCCGTACACGCTCAGCTCGGTGATGGACGCGAAGACGTGCTCCCACACCGCGGCGCCCGGCTCTTCGGGATCTTCGGACTCCAGGACGTCCGGCTCCAGCTCCGCCACCTCGCAGCGGAAGGAGCCGTGGCCGCTCTCGCCCGGGTACGGGTCCCAGCACGCCCCCATGAACCGGCGCACGGCCTCCAGGAGGCGCACGAACGTCTCCGTGTCCCGGGCGAAGGGGAACGGTCCCTCGCCCTCGCGGACCAGCGACACCGCCCCCGTCTGCGGGTGGAGCAGCACCTGGCCCTCGTCGGCGTAGCCCAGCTCGAACGTCCCCAGGTGCAGCAGGCCGCCGAAGTCGACGTCGGGCTCCGGGTCCTCGGGCCGCGCGTCCCCGGGCTGCGGCTCCTGCGGCCCCTCCTCGGTCCAGGCGAGCGCGAACGAGGTCACGCCCGCCGCCCAGTGCCGCGGCAGCCCCACCGTGGTGATCAGCTCCCGGGTGGGGCGGTGCGTCAGGGCCGCGGGCAGCAGCGCATCCGGTACGCGGACCGTGCAGTCGGCGCCGAACACCGCCTCCACGCGGGCCGCGTCCAACGGCGCCCCGCCGGGCGCCGGGCCCGCGAACCAGGGCTCGCCCGCGCTCTCGTCCCACGAACCGGTGTCGGCTCCGCCGGTGGGCCAACCGGTCGCCGCCACCGCCTCGTTGCGCTCCACCACGAGGATCCCGCGCGCCTCGGCGAGCAGGAAGCGGCCCGCGCCGAGGGGTATCGGCTCCTCCCAGGTGCCGGGGCAGTGCAGGGCCCAGGCGTCCTCGTCCGGGTCGAAGAGGAGCGGCTCGTCCTGCCCGGCCTCCTCCGTGCGCTCGGTGAACTCCCCGGCGGCGGGCGCCGGTCGCGGTTCGCCGGTGGCCAGGTCGAACCAGCGCTCCGCGGTCCACAGCGACGAGACCTTCAGCAGGCTCCGGCCGCCCGGCCCGTCGAACACGTCGGCGCAGGCGTCCCCGCTGAGGTTCGGCTCGGCCCGGAAGGCCCCGACCGGCCGCCACCAGGCCCATACGGTCCGCCACGGCATGCCGGGCTCGGCCGCGGCCACCTGCTCCGCGTACGCGTCGTGTCCCAGCACCTTCGCGGCGAAGTGCAGCCAGGAGCCGAACTCCGCCCGAGACACCTCGGCCTGCCCGAAAACGGCCTCGGCCTGGGTGAAGACCTCGCGGCCGACCCCGCCGCCGGCCGAGCCGGGCCACTCCCGCACCCGGGCAGGTCCGGCCTCCAACAGGGCGGCGGGGGAGGAGAACCGGGCGTCAAGATCGTCAAGAGGCATGCCGCCCATGGTGCCACCGGCCACTGACGGTCCCTGATCCAGGGGATGCCGGGGCCGAGGCGGCCCGCGGCTACGCGGTGCCCGGCTCCTTGGCCGTGACGGGTTCCGCGGACGTGGCACGGCCCGCGCCCGGCCGCACCGCACCCGCCGCCGCGTGCAGGGAGCGCAGCGCCAGCAGCAGCACGCCGATGTCGTCGAGGTACACCGGGTCCGGGATCAGGTCCACGGGCGAGACGGTGTAGATCACCGCGACCCAGAAGAGCGCCTTGTCGCGCAGCGGGATCCCCGCGTCGAGCAGCAGGCGCCGCGCCGCGAAGACGCGTACGAGGAGCACACCGGCCGCGACCGCCAGCCCGAGGGCGACGAGCGCGACGACCGTCAGCCAGACCGTTCCGTCCATGTCACCCCTCTACCCCGTCAGGTGCCGATATCGGCTTATCCGCCAGGATATCCGCCGTGTCATCCGCCGTGCTCGCGCAGCCGGCGGCTGACTTCGCCCAGCCCGTCGGCGAGCACCTCGAGCTGCTCGGGGGTGAGGACGTCGATCAGTGCCTCCCGGACGGTGGCCACGTGACCGGGCGCGGCCGCCTCCAGGCGGGCGCTGCCGGCGTCCGTGAGGACGGCGAAGACCCCGCGGACGTCGGAGGGGCAGCTGCGGCGGCGGACCAGGCCCGCCTTCTCCAGCTGGGTGACCTGGTAGGTCAGCCCGCTCTTCGAATTGATCAGGCCATTGGCCAGTTCCGTCATCCGCAGCTCGCGGTCCGGAGCCGCGGCGAGCCGCACGAGTATCTCGTACTGGGGGTGCGAGAGCCCGGAATCGTCCTTGAGCTGCTGGTCGAGACGGCGGTTCACCAGGGCGGATGCGGCCAGGAAGCCGCTCCAGGCGCGCATCTCGCGCTCGTCCAGCCATCTCGTTTCAGCCATGGGCCCAGGGTACACGGGTTGTTCCAATTTGAATCAATGGTTAGGGTCGGGGTTGGCGGTTCGAATTTGAACTACTCCGTCCCCGCCCCGGACCGCCCGACCGGAAGGATCCCCCCATGACCAGCCCCTCCGTCACCGCGACGAAGCCGCAGGCCGCTGCCGTCCCGGCCGTCCCGCTCGCCCTCTCCACCCCCGCCCACGACGCCGGCCTGCTCCTGCTGCGCGTGGTCCTCGGACTCACCATGGCCGGCCACGGCACCCAGAAGCTCTTCGGCTGGTTCGGCGGGGGCGGCATCAGCGGCACCGGCCAGTTCTTCACCGCCAGCGGCTACCCGTCGGGCGACGCCATGGCCGTGCTCGCCGGCCTGACCGAGACCCTCGGCGGCCTCGGCCTCGTCCTCGGCCTGCTCACCCCGCTCGCCGGAGCCGCCGTCGTCGGCACCATGATCAACGCGATCGCGGTCCACGGCGCCGGGTCGTTCTTCGCCCCGAAGGGCATCGAGTACGAGCTCCTGCTGACCGTGGGCGCCGCCGCCCTCGCCCTCACCGGCCCCGGCCGGTACGCCGCCGACCGCTTCCTGCCCGTCCTGCGCAGCCACCGCCTGGCCCACGGCGCCCTCGCCGTCGCCCTCGGCGTGATCATCGCGAGCGCACTGCTCCTCGTACGCAACTGAGCCGCGCACACGAGGGTGCCCGGGCCCGGGGCTGATTGGGCCCGGGCATTCGGGGGAACAGCGCACAAATGACACAACCCATCGAAGACTACGCACTCATCGGCGACCTCATGACCAGCGGGCTCGTCGGCCGCGACGGGTCCATCGACTGGCTGTGCCTGCCGCGCTTCGACTCGCCCGCCTGCTTCGCGGCGCTCCTCGGCGACAAGGAGAACGGCCACTGGCGCATCGCCCCGGCCGGGGCGGCCGAGGGCGCGCGGTGCACCCGCCGCAGCTACGTCGACGGCTCGCTGGTCCTGGAGTCCTACTGGGACACCCCGGACGGCGGCTCGTTCAAGGTCATCGACTTCATGCCGCAGCGCGACAGCGCACCCGACGTGATCCGGGTCGTCGAGGGTCTCTCCGGCGAGGCCACCGTACTCAGCGTGCTGCGCCTGCGCTTCGACTACGGGCACGTCGTCCCCTGGGTCCGGCGCGCCGACGGTGACCGGGTCGCCGTCGCCGGGCCCGACTCCGCGTGGTTCCGCAGCGAGCCGCCCGTGCACACCTGGGGCGAGGCCAACAGCACCCGCTCCGAGTTCACCGTCACCGCCGGCGAGCGGGTCGCCTTCGTCCTCACCTGGCACCCCTCGCACGAGCCGCGCCCCGAGCCCTGCGACCCGTTCGAGGCGCTGGACCAGGGCCTCTCCGACTGGCACGAGTGGAGCGCCCAGTGCACCTACGAGGGCCCCTACCGGGAGGCGGTGACCCGCTCCCTGATCACCCTCAAGGCCCTCACGTACGCCCCGACCGGCGGAATCGCGGCCGCGGCCACGACCTCCCTCCCCGAGGAGCTCGGCGGCGTCCGCAACTGGGACTACCGCTACTGCTGGCTGCGCGACGCCACCCTGACCCTCGGCTCCCTCCTGGAGACCGGCTTCCTGGACGAGGCCCGCGCCTGGCGCGAATGGCTGCTGCGCGCGGTCGCCGGCGACCCCGCCGACCTCCAGATCATGTACGGGATCGGCGGCGAGCGGCGGATCCCCGAATTCGACCTGCCGTGGCTGCGCGGTTACGCCGCCTCCGCCCCGGTCCGCGTCGGCAACGCGGCCGTGGACCAGCTCCAGCTCGACGTGTACGGGGAGGTCCTCGACTCCCTGTACCTGGCCAGGTCGAGCGGACTGCCCGCGGAGCGGCACGCCTGGCGGATCCAGCTCGCGATCCTCGACTTCCTGGAGCGCAACTGGCACCGGCCGGACGAGGGCCTGTGGGAGGTGCGCGGGCCGCGCCGGCACTTCGTGCACTCCAAGGTGATGGCATGGGTCGCCGCGGACCGGGCCGTGCGCACCATGGAGAGCGACTCCTCGCTGCTCGGCGACGTGGAGCGGTGGCGGACCATGCGGGACCAGGTGCACCACGACGTGCTCGAGCACGGCTTCGACCCCGTGCGGGGCACCTTCACGCAGTACTACGGCTCCCGCGAGCTGGACGCGGCCACCCTGCTCATCCCGCGCGTCGGATTCCTGCCGCCCGACGACCCGCGCGTGATCGGCACGGTCGACGCGGTCCGGGCGGAGCTCGGCAGCAGCGGCCTGGTCCGCCGCTACAGCACCGAGGGCCCCTCGGTGGACGGGCTGCCCGGCGATGAAGGGGCCTTCCTGGCCTGCTCGTTCTGGCTGGCCGACGCGCTCCACATGACCGGGCGCGACAAGGAGGCGCGGGAGCTGTTCGAGCGGCTGCTGGCCGTACGCAACGACGTGGGGCTCCTCGCGGAGGAGTACGACCCGGTGGCCGGCTGCCAACTCGGCAACTTCCCCCAGGCGTTCAGCCACGTCGGCCTGGTGAACACGGCCATCACCCTGGGCCGGCCCGCCGTCAAGAGCATCGTCGGGGCCGACGGGAACTGATCCCGCCGACCCCGCCGAGAAGCGCGTCAGACCGCGGCGGACTCGCCGTCCTCCGGGATGCTGACCAGCCAGCGGCTGTCCTGCCGCGGCCGCAGGTACAGCGCCCAGTACAGCGTGGCCACGGCGGTGATCCCGCCGGTCCACAGCAGGTACTGGGTCTCCTGCTGGGTCAGGATGTACGCGAGTACGGCGATCAGCACGATCGGCACCGCCGGCCACAGCGGCATCCGCCAGGCGGCCACCTCGCGGTGAGCCCCGCGCCGGGCGAACAGCGCGGCCACCGCGACGAGCAGGTACATGCCGGTCACCGAGACGCCGGTGACTCCGTACAGGGTGTCGAGGTTGACGAAGCACAGGGCCGCGCCCGGAACGCCGACGAGCAGGGTGGCCACCCACGGGGAGCCGAAGCGGCCCAGCTTGGACAGCGCCTGGTTGACCGGCTCGGGCCAGGCCTTGTCACGGGCGGAGGCGAACAGCACGCGGGAGTTCTGGATCACCATGACGATGCCGGCGTTGATGATGGCGAGGGCGACGCAGAGGCTGACGAAGGTGCCGACGGCCGAGTTGGACCAGGCGGTCACCATGCCGCCGAGGTCGCCCTCGGTCAGCGCGGAGAGGTCGGGCGCGCCCACGGTGATGGCGATGACCGGGACCAGGATGACGGCCGTGGAGATGGCGAGGGTGGCGAGGACCGTACGGGCGACGTTGCGCCGCGGGTTCTCCAGCTCCTCGGAGAGGTAGACGGCGGTCGAGAAGCCCTGGGTGATGAACAGGGCGATGGCGAGCCCGGAGACCACCATCATCGCGGTCACCGTGGAGGTGCCGCCGCCCTCGGCCGCGACCGTGCCGTGCACCAGCGCGTCGGCGCCGCGCTCGCTGTGCGCGAAGCCCAGTACGGCGACCAGCGCGGCGGCGATGACCTCGAGCACCAGGAAGATGCCGGTGATCCAGGCGTTTGCCCGCAGATCGAGAAGGCCGGCGAGGGTGGCGAGCAGCATCACGCCGCCGCCCGCGACCGGGGCCGGTATGTGCACGATCGGCGCGAGGTAGTCGGCCGTACCCATGGCGATCACGGGCGGCACGATCATCACGACCAGCAGGGAGAGGACGAACACCAGCCACCCGGCCAGCCGGCCCGCGAGGGTCGACACCATCGCGTACTCGCCGCCGGCGCTGGGGATCAGGGTGCCGAGCTCCGAGTAGCAGAACGCGACGCCGATGCAGAGCAGCGAACCGATGGCGATCGTGAGGGCGGTCCACGTGCCGAGACTGGAGAACAGGTCGGGCACGACGACGAACAGGGTCGAAGCGGGCGTCACGCACGAGAGCGTCAGCAGTGTGCCGCCGACGACGCCGATGGAACGCTTGAGCTTCTGGGGGACGGGCCCGGTGGCGGGCGCGAGGGCCTGAGGGGCGCTGATCGTTTCAGACATCGGTGCGGGGTTCCGATCGGCAGGTGCGGTGAGCTGAGGTGCGGGAGCGGTATCGCCTCCGAGGCGGTGGTGAGCAGAGTGGTTCAGTGGCTCCCGGGCCGACATCGAATCCCTGCGAGATCCGCAGGTCAATAGCAGTTCCCCTGCGGATTCCATCGTCCCGCCGAGCTGCGGCAGCCCTACGGCGGTGTTAAGACCGCGTAAACGCTGCACAGAGTCCGGGTGCGGGAACCGCAGCGGAGCGCGGGCAAATTTTCTTCCGCTTTGCCGACATGTGCCCGCGGCGACACCACCTGCCCAAGGAGTGGGCATCCCGCGACGCCGCACGCAGAGCTCCCGCGACGCCTTCCGGGTCAGCTGCTCGCGGCAGGCCCGCCGTCCGTGCGCAGGGCCAGCAGCAGGGCGATGTCGTCCGGCCGGTCCGCGGAGTTCCCGGCCTCGCCCACCAGCAGGTCGGCCGCCTCCGTCAGCGGCGACGGCCGGGCCGCGGCCAGCGCCGCCCGCAGCCGCTCCACGCCGAGGTCGATGTCCTCCCCGGCCTCCTCGACCAGCCCGTCCGTGTACAGGGCGAGCACCGAGCCCCGTGCCAGCCGCAGCTCCGTCACCGGGTACGCGGCGTCCACGTCGATGCCGAGCACCACCCCGCCCGGCAGGTCCAGCACCTCCGCCCGCCCGTCCGCGTGGCGCAGCAGCGGCTGCGGGTGCCCGGCCCGGACGGCCCGCGCCCGGCCCGAAGCCGGATCGAGCAGGACGTAGCAGCAACTGGCGAACTGGCCGGGGTCCAGGTCGATCAGCAGCCGGTTGGTGCCCGCCATCACCTGCTCCGGCGGACTGCCGCCGAGCGTGAAGGCCCGTACGGCGCTGCGCAGCTGGCCCATGGTCGCGGCCGCCGCCACCCCGTGGCCCTGGACGTCCCCGATGACCAGGGCCAGGACGCCCTCGCTCGTCTCGATCACGTCGTACCAGTCGCCGCCCACGTCCATGCCCTGGGTGCCGGGCAGATAGCGGGCCACGGTCTCCACGTGCCCGCCCACCGGCAGCCGGTGCGGCAGCAGCGCCGCCTGCAGTCCGCGGGCCAGCGCCGCCTCGGAGTCGTAGCGCTGCGCCCGCTCCAGGGCCTGCGCGATCAGCCCGGCCAGCGCGGTCAGCACCGTGCGCTCCTCCGGGCTGAACCCGCGCGGCGCGTCGAAGCCGAGGATGCACGAGCCCACCGGCCGGCCCGAGGCGATCAGCGGCAGGAACGCGCGGGCCCCTATGTGGGCGTCCAGCGGGATCCCCGGATACGCGGCGGCCAGGTGCTCCATCGACTCGAAGAACATCGGCCGGCCCGTGGTCAGCGTCTCCACGCCCGGCAGCCGGACATCGAGCGCCACTCCGTCGAACCGGTCGAGGAAGCCCTGCGGGAAGCCCGTCTCCCACGCCAGGTGCAGATGCCGCTCGTTGAGCAGGTAGATCGCCAGCTGGCGGCCGCCGAAAGCCGGCAGCAGCTCCTGGGTGACCACCGCCGACACCTGGCGGGCCGTGACCGCTTCCGTCAGCGCGATCGCCAGGGCCACCGGCCGGTACAGCGCCGAGGCCCGGTCGGCCGGCGAACCCGGCCCCGCGCCCGACCGGACCATGGGCCCGGGCGCGTAGACGGGCGGATCGGCAGCGCCTATCGTCACGGTCACCCCGTCCGGGCCCGGGTACAGGTCCACCGTCACCCAGTCCCCGTCCGGCTGCCGGCCGCGCCGGGCCGGGAAGCGCACCGGCTCGCCGGACATGAACACCCCGCGGAAGTGGTCCTCGTACGCGGGCTGCCCGAGCCAGGGCACCGCCTCCCACACCACCCGCCCGCGCAGCTCCGCCGGATCCATGCCCAGCAGACGTGCTGCGGAGTGGTTGACGTAGCGGATCCTGCCCTGTCGGTCCACGGAGAGCACCGACAGCGTGAGCCGCTCCACCGCCTCGCGCGCACCCTGCGCCGTGTCCGGCGGCGGTACGCACACCGGATCGCCCTTCCAGAGCACCGGTTGCCCGGTCGCGGTGAGTGCGGCGAGCCCGTCGGCCAGCCCGTCCGCGGCGGAGCGCAGCCGCTCCCGGTCGGCGGCGTCGACCGGGGCACCGGGGGTCGCGGGGCGCAGGACGAACAGCACCCCGAACCGTTCGGCCCCGGCCATGACGGGCTCGTAGAGCGAGCCGAAGGGGAACGGCAGCCCGGCCATCATCTGCGGGAAGCGCTGCATGGCCGTGTCCGCGTCGGGCAGGTGCACCGACTGGCCGGAGCGGTAGGCCTCGGCGACCGGGTACGGGCGGTTCACGTGCATCCGCCACCACGGGCGGAACAGCTTCCCGGGCAGGCCCATGAGCACGGCGAGCAGCAACGGTCCCTCGGGGCCGGAGCGCAGGTAGATGCCGCCCGCAAACCCGCCAACGGCCTGCACCGCATCGACGCAGGCCCGTGCGAGCACGCGGGCCGTGGCGTCGGTGGCGGGGCCGCTGTCCGCTCTCGCCGTCACACAGTCAGCATGCGCCCCCGACGCCGGACGCTGCATCCCGGCGCCCGCGCCCCGCGCCCCGGCGGGTGCCCCCGCCGTCCCGGTAGCCGGCCACCACCGCGAGCGCCGCCAGCAGCAGCACGCAGGCCACCGTGCGCAGCGCGACCCCCATCGCGTCCGTGAAGGCGCCGATCTGCGCCGGATCCTGCGGATCGCCGTGGAACCGGGAGGCCAGCACCGTGCCGACCACCGCCACCCCCAGCGCCGCGCCGATCTCCCGGGCCGCGGTGTTCAGCCCGGAGCCCAGCCCGGCCTGGTGCGCGGGCAGCTCCGCGACCACCGTCAGGGTCAGCGACGGCGCGCACAGGCCCGTTCCGACCGACAGCACCAGCAGGTAGCAGGCGTACAGCGCGTACGGGGTGCCCGCGTCGGCGGTGGAGACCAGCAGCAGCCCGGCCCCGATCAGGCCCAGCCCGATGCCGACCGGCAGCCGCGGCCCGGTCCGCTCCGCGAGCCGCGCGCCCAGCTTCGGCACGACCGCCATGCCGACGGTGAGCGGGATGATCGCCAGGCCCGTCCGGGCGGGCGAGAAGCCCTTCGCGTACTGGAGGTACTGGGCGTTGACGAAGAAGAGGGAGAAGAGCCCGAAGAACGCGGCGCCGATGCCGAGCGATCCGGCGCGCAGCTTGCGCGAGGCGAAGATCCGCGGGTCCAGCAGCGGCCGCGCGGCGCGCAGCGCGTGGCCGGTGAAGGCTGCGAGCAGCGCGGCGCCGGCGCCGAAGGCGATCAGCACCGTCGCCGAGGTCCAGCCGTACGAGGGCCCCTCGATGATCCCGTAGACGACCGCGAGGAGCGCCGCGGCCAGCAGCAGCGCGCCGAACGGGTCGACGGAGGCGTCGGCGCGGGCCGGGGTGCGCGGGACCGTACGGGCGACGGCGAGTGCGAGCAGCGCGCCGAGCGGGACGACGGCCCAGAACAGTGCCCGCCAGGTCAGGTACTCCCCGGCCAGTCCGCCCCCGACGTTGCCCGCCAGGCCCCCGAGGCCGGCGGCCAGCGTCCAGGTGGCCAGCGCCTGGCCGCGGCGCTCGGGCGGGCTCAGGTGGATCAGGACGGACATGGTGGCGGGCATGATCAGCGCCGCGCCGGCCCCGCACAGACCGCGCCCGGCGATGAGCACCGCCGGGGTCGCGGCGAGCGCGCTGACCGCCCCGCCCGCGGCGAACAGGGCGAGCCCGGCCAGCAGGGCG
Organism: Streptomyces sp. NBC_01296; assembly: GCF_035984415.1. Taxonomy (NCBI): domain Bacteria; kingdom Bacillati; phylum Actinomycetota; class Actinomycetes; order Kitasatosporales; family Streptomycetaceae; genus Streptomyces; species Streptomyces sp. NBC_01296. Next base: position 7,460,449 of record NZ_CP130720.1, read on the forward strand.
CCCTTGCGGCCGTACCGGTCGCCGAGCGCACCGGCCGGGATCAGCAGCGCGGCGAAGACGATGACGTAGGCGTCGACCGCCCAGACCAGCTGGCCGGGGGTCGGGTGCAAGGCGGACGCGGCGAGCTGCGGGATCAGCAGGTTGACGGCGGCGACCATGGCCTGCGCGACCAGGACGCAGGCGCACAGGACGAGCAGCGCGGGCCGGGTGAGGGCGGCGACGGGCGCCGGGGCGGACGGATCGGCGGACGGATCGGCGGCGGGATCGGCGGCGGGATGGGTGGCATCCCGTTCGCGGGCAGGGCGGAGCACGGCTCCTCCTCGGAGTCGGTGACGGTGAGTGGTGTGGGGGAGGGGGAGCGCGGTCGGCGTCATCCCCTGTGTCTCACCGTAGAGTTGGGGTGACCTGCTTTCCAGTGCAAGTTATGCAAGGGATGAATGCGTGTGACGCAATCCGGGCTGGACCTCAATCTCCTCGTCGCCCTGGACGTCCTCCTGGAGGAGTCGAGCGTGTCCCGCGCGGCCGCCCGCCTGCACCTCTCCGAGCCCGCCATGAGCCGCACCCTCGGCCGGATCCGCAAGGCCCTCGGCGACCCGGTGCTGGTCCGCGCCGGGCGGGCCATGGTCCCGACCCCGCACGCCCTCGCCGTCCACGGCGAGGTCCGGGCCGTCGTGGAACGGGCCCGGGCCCTCTTCCTGACGGGCGGACAGGTCGACCTCCCTACCCTGACCCGCACCTTCACCGTGCTGGCCCACGACGCCTTCGCCGCCACCTTCGGGGCCACGCTCTTCTCCCGGGTGGCGAAGGAGGCGCCCGGCGTCCGGCTGCGCTTCCTGTCGGAGAGCCACGTGGACGTCCCGGCCCTGCGCGAGGGCATCGCCGACCTCGAACTCGGCGTCGTGGACAGCCGGTCCCCCGAGGTGCGCGTCGAGCACCTCTTCGACGAGCACATGATGGGCGTCGCCCGGGCCGGCCACCCGCTGCTGCGGGGCCGGATCACCCCGCGCCGGTTCGCCGCGGCCGAGCACCTCATCGTCTCCCGGCGCGGCAGGCTGGAGGGCCCGGTGGACGCGGCCCTCGCCGTACAGGGGCTGTCCCGGCGGGTGGTGGGCAGCGTCGGCTCCTACCCCGCGTCCCTGTTCATCCTGCGCGAGAGCGACCTCGTCGGCCTGATCGCCTCCCAGGCCGCGCCGCTCGCCGCCGAGCTGGGGCTGGAAGCCTTCGAGATCCCGCTCGACCTGCCGACCCTGCCGTTCGGCATCGCCTGGCACCCGCGCCACGACGCCGACCCGGCCCACGCGTGGCTGCGCGGCTGCGCCCGCGAACTGCTCCCGGAGGTCGCCGGACACCCCGTACGCCGTACGCACTGACCCGAACGCCTCCCCCGTCCGGGGGACGGGCCGCCGCACAGGCCCTCGCCGGCCGCGCTCCGGGGCACGATACGCACGCGTCCCACCCCGCCACGGAAGGCAGAGCATGCGGTTCCAGTACGACAGCATCGGCGAGCGGTTCGTGGAGTCGAAGACCACGGCGGCCTTCTCGGCGGCCGACACCCACACCCTGCTCGGGGCGCTCGACGCGCTCGGCGGGGTGCGCGGGCTCGACACCCTCGACCTGGCCTGCGGATACGGCTACAACACGCGGCTGCTGGCCCGCGGCGGGGCCCGCCGGGCCGTCGGCGTGGACATCTCGGAGGAGATGATCCGGCTGGCCCGCGCGCACGGGGTGATCGGCGCCGACGGTGTGGGCGCGTTGGAAGGTGCAGTGGGCGCAGTACTCCCGGTTCGCGGGGCGGGCGCGGTGGCCGCCACGGGAGCGGCCGCCGACACCGGGGCGGCCCGCGGCGCGGCCGCACGTGCCGAGGGGGCACCCGTCGAGGCGGCACCGGTGGAAGCCGCGCCCGCGCAAGCCGCGCCCGTCGAAGCCGCGTCGATCGAGTACCTGGTCGCCGACGCCGCCAAGCTGCCGCAGATGGGCCCCTTCGACCTGGCCACCGCCGTGTACCTGTTCAACTACGCCACCGACCGGTCCGCCCTGCACGCCATGTTCCGGTCCATCCGGGCCAACCTGCGCGACGGCGGCCGGCTGCTGGCCATCGTGCCCAACGCCGGCGCGTACCCGAACGTCGACTGGTCGCCGTACGGGGTGCGGATCGTCGACCGCGTCCACGAAGGCGACGCGCCGCTGCTGAAGGCGCAGTTCCTGACCCAGCCCCCGGCCGACTTCGAGTTCCGGGAGTGGGCGCACTCCGACTTCGCCGAGGCCGCCGTCGAGGCGGGCTTCTCCACGGTCGGCTGGCAGCCCAACCGGACCCCGCCCGCCGACGGCGCACGCGACGAGGCGTACTGGACCGCCTACCGCGCCTGGCCGATCAGCTCGCTGATGACCTGCACGGCGTGACGGCCCACCCGGCGGCCGTCACTCGTCGGCGGCCGACCTGATCAGCTCCACGATCCGGTCCCGGGCCGCCCGCCCCTCCGGCACCGGCAGCAGCGGGTACCCGTGCGGCAGCCCCGGCTCCTCGTGGAACTCCACCTCCACCCCGTCCGCACGGGCCCGGCGCAGCAGCTCCCGGCTGTCGGTGGTGAGCACGTCCCGGGTGCCGGTGAACACCGTCAGCGGCGCCAGCCCCGCGAACGAGCCGTGCAGGGGGCTCACCCGCGGATCGTCGGTGGCCAGGGTGCCCGCGTACAGCCGGCCCGCCTCCAGCAGCCCCGGCCGCGCCTGCACCGGGTCGGCGGCCTCGATGGCCGCCTGGTCGGGGTGGCTCATGGTGAGGTCCAGCCAGGGCGATATCAGTACGATCCGCGACGGCTGCGCCCCCGTACGGTCGCGCAGCCGCTGGGCGGCGGCCAGCGCCATCCCGGCTCCCGCCGCGTCCCCGATGAGCACGGTACCGCCGGCTCCGCCGCTCGCGATCAACCCGCTGAGCAGGTCCGCGGCCACCGGAACCGTCCGGTCCGCGGTCCCGCGCGGGGCCAGTATGTACGCCGGTACGACGACGCGCGCCTGCGCCTCGGTGACCAGGGTCCGGATCAACGACCAGTGCGGCCGGACCAGCTCGTTGATGTACCCGCCGCCGTGCACGTACAGCACCTGGGCCGCGGGCTCGACCCCGCGAGGCGACGCGTCGTACACCGGCCAGGCACCGACGAAGGTGCGGGAGACCTCGGCGACCCGGCCCAGCGAGCGCGGCGGCAGGTGCGACGCCGGCCGGCGGGCCGACTCGGCCACCCGCGCGCGTACCGCCTCGGCACTCGCGAACCGTCTTCGCCGACCCGCCGCGATCAGCGCGACCGACAGCGCTCTGCTGCGCAGACTCGGCACGCCCCTCACCTCCCCATTCCCTGCCCCGGCCGCGGGCCCCTGCCCAGGCCACAGCCCTTCACGGGAGGAGCATAGGCGTGAAGCTGGGCTGTCGACCCGCTTAAGAAATCCTCGATGGACTGATCACCTCCGCGCTCGGCAGATTGGTCCTTGTCGATACGTCGCACCCGACCCCGTGGTTGCAACGTCCCCTCCGCATGCCTGGAGCCACTCCCATGAAGGCACTCGTCAAGCACAAGGCCGAGCCCGGGCTGTGGCTCATGGACGTACCGGAGCCCGAGTACGGCCCCGGCGACGTGCTGATCAAGGTGCTGCGCACCGGCATCTGCGGTACGGACCTGCACATCCGCTCCTGGGACGGCTGGGCGCAGGGCGCGGTCAAGACCCCGCTCGTGCTCGGCCACGAGTTCGTGGGCGAGGTCGCCGCCGTCGGCGCTGACGTCCAGGACATCGAGACCGGCGCGCTCGTCAGCGGCGAGGGCCACCTGGTGTGCGGCAAGTGCCGCAACTGCCTGGCCGGGCGCCGCCACCTGTGCCGCAGCACGGTCGGCCTCGGCGTCGGGCGCGACGGCGCCTTCGCCGAGTACGTCGTCCTGCCCGCGCAGAACGTGTGGGTGCACCGGACCGCCGTGGACCTGGACGTGGCGGCGATCTTCGACCCGTTCGGCAACGCCGTCCACACGGCGCTCTCGTTCCCGCTGGTCGGCGAGGACGTACTGATCACCGGCGCGGGCCCGATCGGGATCATGGCGGCGGCCGTGGCCAAGCACGCCGGTGCGCGCAACGTCGTCATCACCGACGTCAGCCCCGAGCGCCTCGAGATCGCCCGCAAGGCCGGCGCCACGCTCGCGCTCGACGTCTCGAAGGCGACGATCGCCGACGCGCAGGCGCGTCTGGGCCTGCGCGAGGGCTTCGACATCGGCCTGGAGATGTCCGGCCGTGGCGAGGCCATGCGCGACATGATCGACAACATGACGCACGGCGGCCGGATCGCCATGCTGGGCCTGCCCGCGCAGGAGTTCCCGGTGGACTGGGCGAAGGTCGTCACCTCGATGATCACGATCAAGGGCATCTACGGCCGCGAGATGTTCGAGACCTGGTACGCGATGACGGTGCTGCTGGAAGGCGGCCTGGACCTCAGCCCGGTCATCACCGGCCGCTACTCGCACCGTGACTTCGAGGCCGCGTTCGACGAGGCGGCCACCGCCCGCAGCGGCAAGATCATCCTGGACTGGACGGCGTAACGGCCCCCGGGCCGCGGCGAGCAGGGCGCGACCGCCCTCCTCGCCTCAGGTCCTCCTCGCCTCCGTCCCACCGAACCATCTCCCTCCGGCCGGGCCCCGCCCACCCTCCCCCCTCCGCGGGGCCCGGCCCCCTTCGTCCGCCGCACAAGGAGAAGCCGAAGCCCATGTTCGAGTCCGTACGCGAAGACCTCCGCACCACCCTCGACGAGATCCGCGCCGCGGGCCTGCACAAGCCCGAGCGCGTCATCGGCACCCCGCAGAACGCGGCCGTCGCGGTGACCGCGGGCGGCGCCCCCGGTGAGGTCCTCAACTTCTGCGCCAACAACTACCTGGGCCTGGCCGACCACCCCGAGGTCGTCGCCGCCGCCAAGGACGCGCTGGACCGCTGGGGCTACGGCATGGCCTCGGTCCGCTTCATCTGCGGTACGCAGGAGGTGCACAAGGAGCTCGAGGCGCGGCTGTCCTCGTTCCTCGGCCAGGAGGACACGATCCTCTACTCCTCCTGCTTCGACGCCAACGGCGGCGTCTTCGAGACCCTGCTCGGTGCCGAGGACGCGGTGATCTCCGACGCCCTCAACCACGCCTCGATCATCGACGGCATCCGCCTGTCCAAGGCCCGCCGCTTCCGGTACGCCAACCGCGACATGACCGAGCTCGAGGCCCGCCTGAAGGAGGCCACCGAGGGCGGCGCGCGGCGCAAGCTGATCGTCACCGACGGCGTCTTCTCCATGGACGGCTACGTCGCCCCGCTCGCCGAGATCTGCGACCTCGCGGAGCGCTACGACGCCATGGTCATGGTCGACGACTCGCACGCCGTCGGCTTCGTCGGCCCCGGCGGCCGCGGCACGCCGGAACTGCACGGGGTCATGGACCGCATCGACATCATCACCGGCACCCTCGGCAAGGCCCTCGGCGGGGCCTCCGGCGGCTACGTCGCGGCCCGCGCCGAGATCGTCGAGCTGCTGCGCCAGCGCTCGCGCCCGTACCTGTTCTCCAACTCCCTGGCGCCGGTCATCGCCGCGGCTTCGCTGAAGGTCCTGGACCTGCTGGAGTCGGCTGGCGACCTGCGCGAGCGGCTCGCCGCCAACACCTCGCTCTTCCGCACGAAGATGACCGAGGCCGGCTTCGAGATCCTCCCCGGCGACCACGCCATCGCCCCGGTGATGATCGGCGACGCGGCGGAGGCGGCCAAGATGGCGGAGCTGCTGCTCGAGCGCGGCGTGTACGTGATCGGCTTCTCCTACCCGGTGGTCCCGATGGGCGCGGCCCGCATCCGCGTCCAGCTCTCGGCGGCCCACTCCACGGCCGACGTGGAACGCGCGATCGCGGCCTTCATCGACGCCCGCTCGGCACTGGCGGCGACGGGGGCCTGACCTGGCCTGGCCTTGCCTTGCCTTGCCTGACCTGACCTGACCTGACCTGCGGCGGCTGGGGCGGGCTGCCTGGCCGGGCAGCCGGGCAGCCTGGCTGCGGGCGGGTCGGGCTGCGGCCTGTCCGGCCCGGCTGTCGCCGGCTCGCCTGTCCGGCCTGGCTGATGCCGGCCCGTCCGGCCTGGCCGACGGAGGCCGGTCTGACATGGCTCGCGCCGGCCTGTCCGGCCTGTCCGGCCTGTCCGGCCTGTCCGGCCTGGCTCGCGCCGGCTTGAGAGGCCTGGCTGGCGGCGGCCTGTCCGGCCTGAACGGCCTGCGTGATCGGCGGCCTTGGCAGGGTCTGACCGGCCTGGCTGATGCCGGTCCGCCTGTCCGGCCTGGCTGATGCCGGCCGGCTTGAGCGGTCCGGCTGGCGCCGGCCGGCCCGGCCCGTCCCGCCTGCGTGATCGGCGGGTCGGGCGGGCTGTGTCACCTGCGAGAATGGTGGGGTGATCGACCCCCGCCGGCTGCGCATCCTGCGGGCCGTGGCGGACCACCGTACGGTGACCGCCGCGGCCGCAGCCCTGTACCTCACCCCGTCCGCCGTCTCCCAGCAGCTCGCGGCGCTGGAGCAGGAGACCGGGCACGTGCTGCTGACCCGCAGCGGCCGCGGGGTACGGCTGACGGCAGCCGGCGAAATCCTGCTCGGGCACGCCCACGAGGTCCTCGCCCAGCTGGAGCGCGCCGAAGCCGAGCTCGCGGCCTACGCGGGAGGCGCCGCGGGCGAGGTCACGGTGGCCGCCTTCGCCACCGGCATCGCAGAGGTCCTCGCCCCGGCGATCGCCCGCCTGGCCCGCGAACACCCGGGCATCCGCCTGCGCGTCCGGGACGCGGAAGGCGACCAGAGCCTGCCGCTGCTGCTGGACGGCGAGGCCGACCTCGCGCTGGCGGTCGAGTACCGCGGCGCCCCGGGCGCCGACGACGGCCGCCTCTCGGTCCTCCCGCTGTACGCCGAGCCCTTCGACGCGGTCCTCCCCTCGGGGCACCACCTGGCCGACTTCCCCGAGGTGTCGCTGGCGGACCTGTCCGACGCGGACTGGGTGGGCCAGTATCCCGGGAACCCGTGCCACGACGTGACCCTGCTGGCCTGCGAACTGGCGGGCTTCCAACCCCGGTTCGTGCACTCGTCGGACGACTTCCGCGCCGTGACGGCACTGGTGGGAGTCGGGGCGGGGGTGGCCCTCGTCCCGCGCTCGGCGCTGCGCGGCATGGACCTCAAGGAGGTCCAGGTCCGGCCGGTGGCAGGCTCGGCCCCCACCCGCAGGGTCTTCGCCGCAACCCGCCGCGGCGCGGAATCCCACCCCCTGATCGCCCCGGTCCTGGCAGCCCTGGGCCACGAGGCGGGCCGCCTGCCCCTGCACTGAGCCGGAGCGTGGGGGTCGGGTCCGAGGACTTCGACCTCACGGATTGCGATCCAGCGGGGCACGAGGTGCATCGGCGGGGCTGAACCGCACTGCTGTCATGCGTTCCCGCGATATCCGGTCGACCAGTACCACCGAGACCGCCTCCGGCACCGCTGCCGAGTCGTGCAGGCAGAGCGCTTCGAGCAGTCGGTCCAGTCCCTGCCGGTGTCGGGCGAAGACGCGCCGAGGGGCCCGTCGGGCCCGCGCCTCCTGCCCGGCCAGGGCCTCGGCCGCTCCGACGTCCAACAGGACGACGTGCAGCTCACCGCCGCGGCGCCGCGCCGTCCAGGAGAGCCACCGCCGCATCCAGGTCCGGCTGCCGCAGTCGTGGGCCAGGAGCGGTCCCCCCGAGAGGATTTCGGCGCGCAGCCGCAGCAAGTGCCTGAGCCGGGCCCACGGGCGGTACACCGCGTACGGCAGCCACGCGGGCATCAGGGCCTCGCAGGCGAGGTGCGAGGCCCTGGGGTCGACGACGGGCGCCATGCGCGACCAGCGGCGGAGCAGGGTGCTCTTGCCGCTGCCGGGCAGTCCGGACACCACCACCACGGCACCCGCCGGGTACGACATCAGGAGCGGTCCGCCGCCCCGCCCCCGCAGGTCCACCAACCCGCGCGGGCGTATGACCGGTCCGGCCGCGCCCTCGCCGACGGCCTTCCCGTCCCTCACGTCCACCGCGGACATGCCACTCGCCTCCCCCTCTGTGCACCCGACACGGAGTGATCGCTACGCTCTCCGTCGACGTGGCGGACGCCAAGGGGGCGGCGCGCCCGCCGGCATCCCCGGCGTGCGCGCGCCGCTGCAGCACTGTCCAGGGCGGTCTCCGGCATACTCGCCGCGAACGGGGGTCGCCCCCTTGCGGCGTCCACGATCCTCGCAGGCCGGTCGGCCGCCCCTCACAGGGGGCCTCTCACACCCGCCGTACCTCCACACCCGCCTCTTCGAACTCCGCCGCCACCGCGTCCGGGAGGGATACGTCCGTCACGAGGATGTCCACCGAGCGGGTCGGGCAGATGCGGGCGAAGGCGCGGACCGCGAGTTTGCTGGAGTCCGCCGCGATGACCACCCGGCGGGCCCGCTCGCACAGCAGGCGGTTCATCGCGGCCTCGTCCTCGTGGCGGGTCGCCGCGCCGTCCGTCGGGTCGAAGGCGTCCACGCCGACGACCGCCGTGTCCATCGTGAGCTGGCCCAGTACCTGCTGGGCCAGCGGGCCGGTCAGCTCGTACGACTGGGGCCGGGCGACCCCGCCCGTCAGCACGATCTTGAACTGCGGCCTGATGACGAGCTCGCCCGCGATGTTGAGCGCGTTGGTCACCACCGTCAGCGCCGGCGAGCCCGACGCCAGGTCCGGGCGGCCGGCCAGGGCGCGGGCCACCTCCGTGGTCGTCGTGCCGCCGGTCAGGCCGATCACCTCGCCCGGCGTGATCAGCTCCGCCACCGCCTCGCTGATGCGCTGCTTCTCCGCGGCGCGGCGGGACGTCCGGTAGCGCAGGGGGAGTTCGTACGAGACGCCGTGGACCACCGCCCCGCCGCGCGTGCGGACCAGCAGCTGCTGCTCGGCCAGCTGGTCGAGGTCGCGGCGGATGGTCGCGGCGGACACGCCGAGGCTCTCCGCCGCCGGCTCGACCTCCAGCTCGCCCCGCTCCACCAGCAGATCCAGCAGCGTCTGCCAGCGCTCCTTGCGGGTCATGGAACCCACGGCGATCGACCCCCTCGGGTGTGCTCCATCGGCCTACGCGTCGACATTAACTCAGGAGATCAACCCCTGAGGTGCTTGAAGTTGCGTGAAATGGGCCGCTACCTTGCAGGAAACTGCACCGACCACGCCAGGGAGCCGCCATGAGCCACGTCGCGTACGAGTTGGGCACACAGCCCGAGTGCTGGGAGCGGGCCGCCGAACTGGCCCCCGCCCAGCGGGCGTTGCTGCCCCAGCCGGGGGAGCGTACCGCGATCGTCGGGTGCGGGACCTCTTACTACATGGCCCAGGCGGCCGCCGCCCTGCGCGAGGAGGTGGGCCAGGGGGAGACCGACGCCTTCCCCGCCTCGGAGTTCCCCCTGCACCGCCGCTACGACCGGGTCGTCGCGCTGACCCGGTCCGGTACCACGACCGAGGTGCTGGACCTGCTGGCCGGGCTGCGGGACGCCGGTGTGCGTACGACCGCCGTCATCGGGGACCCGGCGACGCCGGTGATGACCCTCGCCGACGAGCTCGTCGTCCTCGACTTCGCCGACGAGCAGTCCGTCGTGCAGACCCGTTTCGCGACGACCGCGCTGACCCTGCTGCGCGCCCACTACGGTCTGCACGACCCGGCCGTCGTCGCCGACGCGCGCACGGCGCTCACCGAGCCGCTGCCCGAGCAGGCGGCGAGCCGCGGGCAGTTCACCTTCCTCGGTCGCGGCTGGAGCGTGGGCCTCGCCCACGAGGCCGCGCTGAAGATGCGCGAGGCCTCCCTGTCCTGGTCCGAGTCGTATCCGGCGATGGAGTACCGGCACGGCCCGATCAGCGTCACCGGGCCCGGCACCCTCACCTGGTCGCTCGGCGAGACCCCCGACGGGCTCGCCGAGCAGGTGCGGGCGACCGGCGGCCAGTGGGTGGCCGGGCGGCTCGACCCGCTCGCCGAGCTGGTACGGGTCCACCGGCTGGCGATCGCCGTCGCGGCCCACCAGGACCTGGATCCGGACCAGCCGCGGAACCTGACCCGCTCGGTGATCCTCACCGTCGGCGAGGAGGCGGTCCGATGAGCCTCGTCTGTGCCGGGACGCTCGTCCTCGAGGCGGCGGCCGCCGGCCGCGCCGTCGCCGCGTTCAACATCATCACCCTGGAGCACGCCGAGGCCGTCGTCGCCGGGGCGGAACGGGCGGGCCTGCCGGTCATCCTCCAGCTGAGCGAGAACGCCGTGAAGTTCCGCGGCGGGCAGCTGCTGCCGATCTCGCGGGCCGCCGCCGCCTGCGCGGAGGCCGCCGGGATCCCGGTCGGCCTGCACCTGGACCACGTCAAGAGCGCCGACCTGCTCCGGCAGGCCGTGGACGCCGGGTTCAGCTCGGTGATGTACGACGCCGCGCAGCTCCCGTACGCGGAGAACCTGGAGGCCACCCGCTCCGCGGCCGACTGGGCGCACGCCAACGGGCTGTGGGTCGAAGCCGAACTGGGGGAGGTGGGCGGGAAGAACGGCGCCGCCCCGCTCGACCCGCACGCGCCCGGTGCCCGTACCGACCCGGACGAGGCCCGGCGGTTCGTGGCCGACTCCGGTGTCGATGCGTTGGCCGTGGCGATCGGCAGCAGCCACGCGATGACCAGCCGCACCGCGGCGCTGGACCACGCGCTGCTCGCCCGGCTGGCGAAGACCGTGGACGTGCCCCTGGTGCTGCACGGCTCCTCGGGCCTGCCGGACGCGGAACTCGCGGCGGCGGTGGCGGGCGGCATCCGGAAGGTCAACATCGGTACCGCGCTGAACCTGGCCATGACCGAGGCCATCCGCACCCACCTGACCCCGGCGGACCCGCGCCCGTACCTGACGGCGGCCCGTACGGCGATGGCGGCGACGGCCGCGGCGATGATCACGGCGCTGAACTGACCGGAGGTGCGCAAAGGGGGTGAATGCCATGGACAATAGGGCGGGAAACCATCCTTTCCGGTGGCGCGGAAGAGCTGTTTGATCATGCTCGGAGCCCCCTGGCGTGATCACCGTCGCCTTCAGCGACGTCTTCCGGAGAGCGACGAGTGCGTCGTCATCCCCGAGGCCGCCGACCCGGGTTCCTCCGAGCCGGCCTTCTCCCCGCGCAACCGGACCGACGCCGTCGCGCGGGTCAGCGGGGGGTGAGCCGGGCCTGGTGGCAGGTGATGTGCTGCCATCGGGCCCGGTCCGGCGTCGCGCCCCGGTCCAGGGTGCGGCGGGCCTCGACCGCGGTGACGTGGCGGTCGGTGGACAGGCACAGCAGGACGAACAGGCCGGTGTGCGAGGGCTCGACGGTCTCCTCGTAGTACCACTCGGCCGTGACGGTCCGCCGGTCGGCCAGGAAGGGGCGCTGCAGGAAGTCCTGCACGTCGAGGGGGAAGTGCCCGAGCACCCCCTGCGCCTGGGGCGGGTCCAGGACCAGCCGCTCCACCGGTGCACCGGGCCGGCCGGGCGCTGCCGCGCCGCCGCCCGCCTGCGCCGGACGCCCGTCGAAGGAGCGGCTCAGCAGCGACCCGGGCTCCACCCGGGCCCGCTCGCCCCGGTGCTCCTCGGCGCGGCCGTTGCGGTACACCGGCTGGACCCGGCACAGCCCCCGGTCTCCGAACACCACCGCGAACGGGGCGCCGTCGTCGTAGACCCGGGCCCACCACACCAGGGACCGCCCCGCCTTCTCGAGCGTCTTGGCCCGGACGTCGCCCGGCAGCAGCTCCCAGCACCCCTCGCGGGCGGGGACCCCGGGGTCGACGGGGAGCGCTCCCGGCTCGTGGATCTGGGTCACGCCCGCGGAGTGCTCCGCCCGGGCGGCGGGGAGCCGGTCCGCCGGTACGCGGTCGGCGGGCGGCCGGTCCGCGGGCGTGCGGTCCCGGCGCTGCGGCATCCGGTCCCGGCCGGCGAACTCCTGCTCCCAGGCCTTGTCCATGTGTCCCCCCGGTCCCTTGAACTCCCCTGCCACGCAAGCCCATTGTCCGCCACGGGTCCGCGCCCCGCCGGAGGTCGGCGGAATCGGCGGCCCGCGAGTCCTTCCCCCTTCTTGGAACACGTTCTACTCTGTGCGCCGCCACCACAGCGACCGGCTGGACCGCGAGACACCCGGAGGGGCCGTGCACCTCGAATACACGCCTGAGCAGCAGCAGTTGCGCACTGAGCTGCGCGCCTACTTCGCCGAGCTGGTGCCGCAGGACGTCTACGCCCGCTACGAGGACCCGGCCGCGCAGAAGCGCTTCTACCGGGAGACCATCCGCCGGCTCGGCGCCGACGGCTGGCTCGGGGTCGGCTGGCCCAAGGAGTACGGCGGCCGCGGGATGTCCCCGATGGACCAGTTCATCTTCTTCGACGAGGCCGCGCAGGCCGTCGTACCGCTGCCGCTGATGGCGCTCAACACCGTCGGACCGACCATCATGCAGTTCGGCACCGACGAGCAGAAGGCGTACTTCCTGCCGAAGATCCTGGCCGGCGAGATCGACTTCGCCATCGGCTACAGCGAGCCGGACGCCGGCACCGACCTCGCGGCGCTCAAGTGCAAGGCCGTCCGCGAGGGCGACGAGGAGACCGGCACGTACGTGGTCAACGGCCAGAAGATCTGGACCACGAACGGCGACACCGCCGACTGGGTCTGGCTCGCCGTCCGCACCGACCCGGACGCCCCTGCGCACAAGGGCATCACCATGCTCCTCGTGCCGACCGCCGACCCCGGCTACTCCTGCACCCTGATCAACACCCTCGCCTCGCACGACACCACCGCCAGCCACTACGAGAACATCCGGGTTCCCGCGAGCCGCCGCGTGGGGCAGGAGAACAAGGGCTGGCGCCTGATCACCAACCAGCTCAACCATGAGCGCGTCACCCTGGCCGCCCACGGGACCATGGCCATCCGGGCGTTGCACGACGTACAGCGCTGGGCCGCCGGGACCAAGCTCGCCGACGGCCGCCGCGTCATCGACCTCTCCTGGGTCCGCGGCCGCCTGGCCCGCACCCACGCCCGGCTCGACGCGATGAAACTGCTCAACTGGCAGATGGTCAACGCCGTCCAGGACGGCACGCTGACCCCGCAGGACGCCTCCGCCGTCAAGGTGTACGGCTCGGAGGCCCGCAGGGACGCGTACGCCTGGCTGATGGAGGTGGTCGGCGCGGCCGGCTCCCTCAAGGACGGCTCCGCGGGCGCGGTGCTGCACGGCGAGCTCGAACGCGGCTACCGCAGCGCCGTGATCTTCACCTTCGGCGGCGGGAACAACGAGATCCAGCGCGAGATCATCTCCTGGATCGGCCTGGGCATGCCCCGCGTCCGCCGCTGAGGGGTGGCGCAACCGGCGATCATCATCAGGTTCCAATTCCGAATAATTGGATTCCAATTCTGATGTCTGCCGAATTGCCGCTCAATGAGTGTCTTTCCCGGACCGGACCGGCGAGCTGCGGCAACGTTCCGAACCAGCCTTGTATCCCTTGAGCGTGAGGCGAGGCGAGGGAAAGGGCGGAGACGATGGTCGGGCGAAGAGACTTCCTCATGGCCGGTGCCATGGGGGGTGCGGCCATGCTTCCGGGGGGTGTTCTGGGAACGCCAGCGCATGCATCGGACGGTGACGGTCACGGTCACGGGCATGGGTCACGGTCTGCAGACACCACGGTGCCGAAGACCCCTCCGCTGACGAAGTACGTCGACGCGCTGCCCACGCCGGTGACGGCCATCCCGGATCCTTCCGTCTATCCGGGCGCCGACTACTACGAATACACGATGCGGCAGGGCTCCTGGCAATTCCACCGCGACCTCGGGCCGGCAACCGTGTGGGGTTACTGGGCCAAGAACCCGCACAGCCCTCGCAAGGCGATCGGCATGGGCTATCTCGGTCCGACCATCAGCGTCGACAAGGACCACCCGACCGTCGTCAAGTACCGCAACCACCTGCCGACCACCCACCTGTTCCAATCCGTGATCGACGGCATTCGCACCGGGGACCCCCAGCTCACCCCGATCCCGCCGCCGCCCTACGAGCCCATGCAGCCGTTTCCCCCGAACGTCAATGTGTGGAACGTCGTGCACCAGCACGGCGGTTTCACGGCGCCGCAGTCCGACGGCATGCCGCTGCATTCGTTCAGCCCGGACGGCATTCACGCCGAGTCGTACACCACCCTGGACCCGAGCCGGGTCAAACCCAACGAAGCGATCTGCGCCTACACCAACCACGAGCGTTCGTCCCTGCTCTGGTATCACGACCACGGCATGGGGATGACCAGCCTCAACGTCTATGCGGGCCTGGCAGGTCTCTACGTCATCCGTGACCCGGAGGACGAGCAGCTCGGGCTGCCGCACGGCGCATTCGAGGTCCCCCTCATCCTGCAGGACCGGACCTTCTACCCGGACGGCTCGCTCGCCTACACCATGACCCTGCAGGAGGGCGAGGACACCCCGGTCGTCAACGGAAAGGCGTACCCCTTCCTGGCCGTCGAGCCGCGGCGCTACCGGCTGCGCATTCTCAACGCGTCGAACGAGCGCTTCTGGCGGCTGAGGTTCGACGTCCCCACGGACGTACTGCTCCAGCCCAACCTGCCGTTCTGGCTGATCGGCACCGACGGCGGTTTCCGTGCTCCGCTGCAGATGCTGAACTTCCTGATCGGGCCGGCCGAGCGGTACGACCTGATCGTCGACTTCAGCCAGATGCCCATGGGCACGAACATCACGATGACGAACTACCACGCACCGGTCCACTACCCCGGCATGCCGGGCCAGGGACCGCAGATCTCGGAGATCATGCAGTTCCGGGTCACCAAGCGACTGTCCGGAGGCCCGGACAGGAGCACTCCGCCCAAGGACCTCAAGCTGCCCACGGCGGAACCCATCGTGCCGAAACCGGACACCCGTCGGCGGCAGTGGGTCGTGTACCAGCACAAGCTCTTCAGCACCATGACGTTCAACGCGGTGCCGTTCATGGAGCCGTCCGAGGACTTCATCAAGGCGGGCTCGACCGAGATCTGGGAGTACATCAATCCCAACCACGACGCCCACCCGATGCATGTCCACCTCGTCAACTTCCAGGTGTTGAACAGGCAGCCGATCGACGCAGCCGCCTACCAGGCGGACTACGAAAAGTGGATCGACGGTGGCCGCAAACCGGGGGACATCCCGGTGTTGGAGAAGTACTTCACCGGCCCGCCGATTCCGCCGGACCCGGACGAAGCGCTGTCCGAAAAGGACACGGTCAAATCCTATCCGGAGACGGTGACCAGGATCATCTGCCGGGAATTCAGCCCGCCGACGGAAACGATCGCGTCGATTCCGGACAGCGGAACCGAGTTCCCCGCGACGTACATCCACCACTGCCACCTGCTCGAACACGAGGACGACGACCTGATGCGCCCCTGGACGATCGTTCAGGACTGACGGTCAGCCGCGGGGAACGGCGCGGGCCAGGAAGTGGTCGGCGCCGTCCTCGTACGCGTCCAGGTGCCAGCCCGTCGCCTCCAGGGCGGGCCGCAGGTTGTGCTCGGCGAGGAGGTCGGCGGGGTCGAGGGCGCGGCCGTGGCGGGCTGCGCGCTCCGCGCGGCCCGACGGGTGGAACAGGAGCAGGACGCCGTCGGCCGCGCTCACGCGGGCCCATTCGCGCAGGGCGGCGAGCGGGTCCGGGAGATGGTCGAGCAGCCCTGCCGAGAAGATGCCGTCCACGCAGGCGCCGGGCAGCGGGAGGCGGGTGCAGTCGGCGGCGAGGAGGTGCCCGTGGCGGGTGCGGCCGTGCCGGGCGGCGGCCGCCAGCATGGCCGGGGTGACGTCGATGCCGAGTACGTGGCCGCGGGGCCCGACCTGCGCCCGGAGCGCGGGCATGGCCCGGCCGGTGCCGCAGCCGAGGTCCACCGCGCGGCCGCCGGGCTCGAGCCGCAGCCGGGCGGCCGCGGCCTCGTAGGCGGGGGTCTGGTAGGCGAAGCGCTCCTCCCAGGCGTCCGCCCGGCGGGTGAAGAAGGCCCGGGCGGCGGTGTGCTCGGCGCGGGCGGCCACGAGGGTGGCGAACCGGCCCAGGAGCTGCTCCCCCCAAGGATCGAGGGTGGGCCCGGCCGCCGTTCCTTCCGTATCGCCGCCCTGCGGCAGGAACCGGATGCCCCAGGCGCTGGCGCCGATGCGGAAGGCCTGCTCGGGGTACCCGTCGCAGGAGGCCAGTACGACGGCGTCGGCCGGCAGGTCGAGGGAGCCGGGGGCCGGCCGCAGGCCGGGGGAGGGCGGCGCGGCTCCGGCGAAGAGCGGGTCGGACCCCGCGGCCGGCGTGAGTTCCAGCAGGGGGCGGTCGGCAGCCGTGCCGGGGTCGGCGGCCCTTGCGCCTCTCGCCGGCGCCAGCAGGCGCGTACCGGTTCCCAGGGCCAGCACGGGCACCTCCGCGGCCAGGGCTTCCCGTACGAGGGCCGGATCGGCTACGCCCGAGGCGGGCCGGCCGGACCGGGCGGACGGGCCGGACCGGGCGGACGGGCCGGACGGGGCGGTCCGGGGGCCGCCGAGGACGATCAGGCCCTCGATGCCGCTCAGGTCCGCAGACGGATCCGCAGCGGCCGCGAGCGAGACCGTCCGGGAGGCCAGACCCGCTGCGGCGAGCACCCTGGTCACGGCGGTCGGAGCCTGCCCGGCCGCGTGCTGCATGACGACAACCGCCATACTTCAGTCCTCACATTCGAGCCACCGCCGCCGTTTCCGGCCGCATCTGCGCAAGCATGCCCCGGTGTGGGGTGCATATGCCAGCCAGGCTCCGGTGCGTGAGACGGTTAACCGTCGGATGGCGGCCCGAAAACGGGCGATCCGAACAGGCGCCGGGCGTGCGGCTGAGGGCCGGGGCGCACAGGGCCCCTGCGTGCCGAACACCGCTGATCGGCATGCAGGGGCCTCTTGGCCGGTGCTCCCCATGGCGGCGAGAGCCGCTCGACCGTCACGGGGCCGGTGTGCGTGTCAGTCAACCAACATCGACCCGGCAGGGCGACTGGATCCGGACACGGAAACAGGCCAGAGTGGCCCGTGTGGCTCTAGTCAATCATCCAAGAGGCAAATCTGCCACAATGGATCGCATCTGCAAGGTTGAATGCCGCCTTCCCGCCGCTTGTGCCCGGTCGGGAGCGGTGGAGGGTGAGGTACGCGATGGGGGCCGAACCCCTCCCTCCGGGGCAGCGCACGGTCAAGGGCTGGCCCGTCTCCCACTACGGCCCCGTGCCCCGGTTCGCATTGAGTACATGCCCCAGGACCGGCGCGGATTCTGGGAGGAACGCGGCTACCACAACATCGCCGACCCCTGGGCCGGGCAGCGTCACTCCTACCAGGAAGACACCCCCTGAGGCCGCGCACCGAACCGGTGTGCAGCCCTCGGCGCCGTCGGCGTCGTGCCCGGCCGCTGCCTGCGTCCGTCGTTACGGGGCGGGCTGCTGCTGGGTGACGCAGTGGATCCCGCCGCCGCCCGCGCCCAGGCGGTCGATGTTGAGCTGCTCGACCGTGCGACCCGGGAAGAGGTGCTGGAGGGTGGACTTGGCTCCGGCGTCGGCGCGGGAATCGCCGAACTGGGGGGCTATGACCGCTCCGTTGCACACGTAGTAGTTGGCGTACGCGCCCACGAAGTTCGGGTCGGTCGAGCGGATCAGGTTGTAGTCGGGGCCCTGGAGCTTGGTGACCGAGAGGGGGTTGCCCTGGGCGCCGGTGGACGTGGAGAGGATCTGGTACTGCTGGCGCGCGTCGTTCGACCAGGGGTCGGTGTCGCCCGCCAGCGGCATCTGGACCAGCCCCCGGCCGGGCTCGAGGAACCGGGACGTGGCGTCGACGTGGTCGTCGGTGATGTCCCGGCCGAGGACGCCCTTGAACCAGATCACCTTGGAGGTCCCGAAGGCACTGCACATCGCCGCCTCGATCTGCGACTGCGTCAGGCCGGGGTTGCGGTCCGGGTTGATGATGCTGCTGCGAGTGGCCATGAGGGTGCCCGCGCCGTCCGTCTCCACCGCGCCGCCCTCGCCGACGAAGCCGGCGGTGGTGATCGGAACCCCGGCGTAGGCCGCGATCCGCCCGGCGACCAGGGCGTCCTTGGCGTGGGTCTGCTGGTTGCCCCAGCCGTTGAAGTTCAGGCCGACCGTATCGAGGCCGCCCGCGCCGTTGCTGCGGAACACCGGGCCGCTGTCGCGTATCCAGCAGTCGTCGACCGGGATCGAGCCGATGACCGTGACGGCCGGTCCGCAGGCGCTCCTCGCCTTCGAGACGCTCGCCGAGTTGGCGCACATGACGACCGGCTCGTATCTGGCGATGGTCTTCGCGATGAGCGCGATGTCGGCCTGGGCGCCCGCCAGTTTGCGGCCCCAGATCGCCGAGCTGTCGGGCCACGCCATCCACGTACGGGTGTGCCGGACGGTGTCGAGCGGGACGGTGAAGCCGCCGGCGGCCGCCGTCCTCGCCGGGGGCCGCGCGGCCGCGAAGGCCTCGCCGCCCGCCGCCGCCAGTGCGGCGCCGACGGCCGTGAGGCCTGCCGCGGCCAGGAAGCCTCGCCTGTCCAGGGTCCGGCGGGGCGTTCTGCCGGCCGGGTCCTTGGGTGCAGCGTGATCGTTCATCACTGTTCTCCGATCAGCCAGGGGTGGATCGCTCCACCGACTGGCCCGGAACGTATTACTGACCGAGCGCTCGGTCAATAATCTGGGGCCATCAACCTCCCTGAAATAAAAGGGAGTTGAGAGTTCTTGATCCTTTTCGCCGGTGCCGCGGACACCGGGTCGTTAGAGTGGCGCCGTGGCAGCAGACCTGGCAGCAGAAGCCGCGGACGGACGGCCTTCCCCTCCGGCCCGCACCTCCCGTACCGCCCGTACCTCGGCGAAGGGTGAGCAGACCCGCGCCCGGCTGATCGCAGCCGCCCGTACGCTGCTGGCAGGCGAGGGCTTCGCCCGCTTCAGCACCCGCAACGTCGCCGCGCTCTGCGGGATTTCGCACGGGATGTGCCACTACCACTTCCAGGACCGGACCGACCTGATCGTGGCCGTCGCCCGGGACATCGGGCCCGAATGGATCGGCCCGATGGAAGCCGCCGTCGACGGCCCCGGCTCCTTCTCCGAGCGTGCCGAGCGCGTGATCGGACTGCTGACGCAGCCCGAGGGCCCGGACCTCTCACGCCTGCACTCCGCGCTCCACTGGTTCGCGTTGAACGACGACCGGGTCCGGGCCGCGGTGGACGCGGAGTACCGGCGCTGGCGGGACTGCTTCGTCCGGCTGTTCCAGGTGCTGGCCGACGAGCACGAAGGCGCCTTCGACCCCGTTCCGCCGGGCACGGCCCTCGCGGCCGCCGCAGACGGGCTCGCGGCCCTCCAGTCCCTGGACTCCCGCGTCGATCCCGAGCTGACCGTACGCGTCCTCGTCGCCGGCCTCGCCACGGCGGCCGTACGCCCCTGAGCCGCGCCCGCCCCCTCAGAGGGCGCGGCGGGCCGCCGCGATGCCCCGCAGGTCCCACCCCGGCCGGGGTACGGACTCCAGCAGCAGCCGGGTGTAGGGATGCCGGGGCTCGGCGAGGACCTGCGCGGTCGGACCCGCTTCGACGATCCGTCCGTGCCGCATGACGAGGACGTCGTCGGTGACGCACCGCACCACGCCGAGGTCATGCGTGATGAACAGGTAGCCGATGCCCGTCTGTTCGCGGATGTCGGCGAGCAGGTTCAGGATCTGCGCCTGTACGGACACGTCCAGCGCGGCCACCGCCTCGTCGAGCACGAGGACGGCCGGCTCCACCGCCAGCGCGCGGGCGATGGCGACCCGCTGGCGCTGCCCGCCCGACAGCTGCCGGGGCAGGGCGTCCGCCTCCCGGGCCCCCAGCCCCACCTGGTCGAGCAGCTCGGTGATCCGCCGGTCGCGATCGGCGGCGGGGAAGTGCAGGGCAAGGGTCTCCCGCAGCGCCGCGCCCACGGTGGTGCGCGGATCGAGGGACAGGAACGGGTCCTGGAAGACCATCTGCACCTCCCGTGCCCGTGCCAGGCGCTGCGCCCTGCCGCGCACGCGATCACCCCGGTCCCGGCCGTGGACCAGGATCCGGCCGGCGTCCGCGTGCTCGAGGCCCACGACGATGCGGGCGGTGGTCGTCTTGCCCGAGCCCGATTCGCCGACGATGCCGAGCGAACCGCCCTCGGCCAGCCGGAACGAGACGTCGTCCACGGCCCGGACCTGCCCGTACGCCCGGTGCAGGCCGACGGCCTCCAGCACGGTCTTGCTCATGGGTGGCATTCCTTTCAGGCGGGGGACGGGGACTGGGGCCGGCCCACTGCCCCGACCCGGTCGCTGTGATGGCACGAGGCGAGGTGGGCGGCCGGGCCCGGGTCCGGGGCCTGCGTGAGCGGCAGCAAGGCCGGTGCCTGCTGCGCGCAGAGGTCGGTCGCGTACGCACAGCGCGCGGCGAAGGGGCATCCCGCCAACTCCTCGCGCAGGCTCGGCGGCCGGCCCTCGATGGCGGCGAGTCGGCCCCGCGGCGCGTCCAGGCGCGGGGTCGAATCGAGGAGCGCGACGGTGTACGGATGGCGCGGCCGGGCGAACAACTCCTCGGCGGGGCCCGTTTCGACGATCCGGCCCGCGTACATCACGTACACGCGGTCGCTGATGGCGGCGGCGAGTCCGAGGTCGTGGGTGACGAAGAGCAGACCGGTGCCGAAGCGCTCGCGCAGCTCGCCGAGGAGCGCCACCACCTCCGCCTGCGTCGTGACGTCCAGGGCCGTGGTGGGTTCGTCGGCGAGGATCAGCGCGGGGTCGCCCATGAGCGCGGCCGCGATCATGACCCGTTGCAGCATGCCGCCGGAGAGCTGCCCCGGATACTTCCGCAGCGCCGCCCCCGTGAGGCCGACGGCCTCCAGCATCTGCACCGCCCGCGTCGCGGCGGCGTCCTTGCCCATCCGGGCGTTCAGGCGCAGGCTCTCGGTGAGGAAGTCGCCGACGCGGCGCATCGGGTTGATGGCGGCCCGCGGATCCTGGAAGATCATGGCCGCCGTGCTCGTACGCAGGATCCGCAGCTGTCCGGTGGTCATCGTCAGGACGTCGTCGCCGACGACGCGCACCGACCCCTCCGCGGCGGCTCCCGCCGGCAGCAGGCCGAGCACGCTGCGGGAGGTGAGCGTCTTGCCCGAGCCGGATTCGCCGACGAGGGCGACGGTCTCCCGGGCGGCGACCGTGAGGTCGACGCCGTCGAGGACGGGCCTGGCCGTGTGGGGCAGCTGCAGCCGCAGCGCCCGGATGTCGAGGGTGTTCAACGGTCCCTCCCGGCGACCTGGTCGGCCCGGCGTTCACCGACGACGTTGAAGGCGACCACGGTCAGCACGATGGCCGCGCACGGCACGATCGCCGAGAGCGGGTATCCGGACTGGATGGCGGTCTTGCCGTCGAAGACCATGCGGCCCCAGTCGGGCGTCAGGGCGGGTACGCCCAGGCCGAGGAAGGACAGGCCGGCCAGGTCGATGAGGGCGTAGCCGAAGTTGACCGTGGACTGGGCGAGGACGACGGGGGCGACCCCGGGGACGACATGGCGCAGGCAGATCTGCAGCCCGGAGTGGCCCTGCACGCGGTACGCCTCCACGTACGGACGGGTCCGTTCGGCGAGGACGAGGGAGCGGGTGAGCCGGCTGACGTACGGGAGGTAGGCGATGGCCAGGGCGATGACCGGCGCGAGCAGCCCTTCGCCGTAGACCGAGACGATCAGGATGGCCAGCAGCATCCCCGGGAAGGCGAAGACCAGCTCGGTGCTGCGGGACAGTACCGAGTCCAGCCAGCCGCCCCGCCAGGCGGCGGCCGTCCCGATGGCGACCCCGGCCACGGTGGAGAAGACCACCACGCCGAGCGGGCCGAGCAGGGAGGTGCGGGCGCCCAGCACCAGGCGGGAGAGCGTGTCGCGCCCGGAGGCGTCGACCCCGAGGAGGTGCTCGGCGGACGGCCCGGCCAGGGCGTTGCCCAGGTCGACGGCGTTCGGGTCGTACGGGGCGATCCAGGGGGCGAGCAGGGCGACGAGGACGATCAGGGCGACGAAGCCCAGGCAGAGCGCGGACAGGGGTGCGCGGGAGGTCCGGATCCGGGCGAGGCCGGGCCGGCGCAGCAGGGTGGTGCTCATGCGGCCTGCTTCCCGGGGCCGAGGGCGACCCGGGGGTCGACCAGCGGATGGAGCAGGTCGACGACGAGGTTCACCGTCATGAACAGCGCGACCATGATGAGGGAGATGGCCTGCACGGTGGGGAAGTCCTTGGTGGTGGTGGACAGTTCGAGCAGCTGGCCGATGCCGCCGACGCTGAACGCCGACTCCACCAGGACGGTGGTGACCAGCAGGGTGGAGACGATCAGCCCGCCGGTGGTGAGCACCGTGCCCAGGGCGTTGCGGAACACGTGCCGCCGGATGACCAGGTGCCCGGCGACCCCGCGGCTGCGGGCCACGGTGACGTGCTCCTGACCGAGGACTTCGAGCATCGCGGCCCGGGTGACGCGGGCGAGCATCCCGATCAGGTAGAGCGCCAACGCGACGGCGGGCAGCGTCAGATGCCACATCATCGGGCCGAGGCCCTCGCCGGTGCCCCCGGTGGGGAACCAGTGCAGTTTCACCGCGAACAGCCCCTGGAGCAGGACCGCGGCCACGAACGACGGGGTGCCGATCGCGAAGGTGGTCGTGACGAGGATCGTCGAGTCGGCGGCGCCGCCGCGGACCGCGCCGGTCCAGCCCAGCAGCAGACCGACGGCGACGACCAGCACGAGCGCCATCGAGATCAGCAGCAGGGTGCTGGGCAGGCGGTCGGCCAGCAGCCGGGACACGTCGGTGCGGTACGTGATCGAGCGCCCGAAGTCGCCCTGAGCCACCTGGCCGAGCCAGCGCAGGTACTGCACCGCGAACGGCTCGTCCAGGTGGTACTGCGCGTTGATCGCCCGCAGCGCCTCCGGGGAGGCCGAGCGCCCGGCGAGCAGGAAGCTCGCCGGATTGCCGGGCGCCAGGTACATCGCGCCGAAGATGACGAACGAGGCTGCCAGCACGGTGGCCGCCATCTCGGCCAGCCGCCGCAGGGCGAATCTCAGGAAGCTCATCGCCCGGCCGCCCCGACGTCGGCGGCCCACGGGTGGTACAGGTAGGAGATGGTGGTGGGCGCGCCGGTGATCCGCTTGTTCAGGAAGACCGCCGTGGGCCATTCGGCCACGGGGATCCACAGGACCTCGTCGGCGGCCTTCTTCTGGAGCTGGGCGGCCGCCGCCATCCGCCGGGCCGGGTCGTACTCCGCCCGGGCCTTGGCGGCGAGGTCGTCATAGGCCGGGTCGCTGTAGCCGGCGTAGTTCTGGAAGGCCCCGGTCTGGAAGTTGCTCAGCAGGTCCATCGGGTCGGTGATGGAGTCGTAGTACGTCTCGGGGAACATGTCCAGGCCTTCGCGGGCCTGGGGGTCGGTGAACAGCGCGGTGAAGGCGTTCGGGGCGATGGTCTTGAGCCGGACGTCCAGCCCGATCCTGCTGCCGGCGGCCTGGACCGCGGTGGCCAGCAGCGATACGTCCTGGCCGATCGCACTGGTGGCGATGGTGACCGTCTTGCCGGTGGCGCCCGCCTCCTTGATCAGCGTCTTGGCCTGTTCGATGTTCTGCTCGGGCGACGGCAACCCGTCGAAGGCGGCTCTGCGGACCTCTTCGGGGGCGGTGGCCCAGACGGCCTTGGTGGTGAGGGAGTTGGTGGCGGTGCCCGCGCCGCCCAGGCCCGCCTTGACGAATCCGCGGCGGTCCAGCGCCATGGACAGCGCCCGGCGCACCCGTACGTCGCCGAGCGCTCCCTTCATGCTGGTGACGTTGACGTTGACCGTGCTGAGTCCCTCGCCGAAGTAGAGCGTGCCCACCCCGCTCTTGCTCAGCCGGTCGTAGCTCTCGGTGGGGATCAGGTACCCGCCGTCGGCCTCGCCGTTGAGCAGGGCGTTGGTGCGGGCGGAGGGGTCGGTGAGGAAGCTGAACACCACCTTCGCCGACTTCGCCTTGGCGCCCCAGTAGCCGTCGAAGCGCTGGAGCTCGATCGACTGGCCCTTGTTCCAGGTTCCGAGTTTGAACGGGCCGGTGCAGTCCAGGCTGCCCGAGGTGCCGTAGTCCTGGCCCGCCTTCTCCACACCGGACTTCGAGGCCACGACGCCGGCGGCGGTCGCCATGTACTGCGGGAACTGCGCATCGGGCTGCTTCAGCTTGACCGTGACCTGGAGCGGGCCGGTCTTGGTGATCGCCTCGACGTTGGCGAAGTTGCTGTTCCAGGCCGATCCGCCGGCGGGGTCCAGCTGCCGGCCGAGGCTGAACACCACGTCGTCGGCGCTCAGCACACCGCCGTCGTGGAAGTGCACGCCCGGGCGGAGGTCGTAGACCCAGGTCGTCGGGTCGGGGTTGGTGGCCTTCTCCGCCAGGCCCGGAGCCACGGTGAGCTGCGGGGTCCACCGCATCAGGCTCTCGCAGACATTGGAGACGATCGTGTTCTGCGGGTAGTCGAAGGCGGAGATGTAGTCCAGCGTGGGCGGTTCCGCGTACAGCGCCCAGGTGAAGGAGTCCAGTCCGCCCGTGGCGGCAGGGGTACCCGCCGACAGCTTGAACGCGGCGCTCCCGGGGGCGGGTCCGTCCTTGGGCGGCCCGGAACAGGCGGCGACCAGGGAGACCACGGCGAGTGCGGCGGCCGGCAGCGCGTACCGCCGGAGCGGGGAGGGCCGGTGAGCAGCCCGCCGGAGCGCGGACCTGCCGGCTCCGGACCAGGGAAGGGATCTCGGCATCGGGGCTCTCTCTTCCGTGCTCAACGGGAGGTGGCGGCGGGGACCGCGGAGGGGACCTGCTGGGTGATGCAGTGGACGCCGCCGCCGCCGTACGCGATCACGCGGGAGCGGACGCCGACGACCTTGCGGCCGGGCAGCGCGGCGGCGATGACGGCGAGCGCCCCCTCGTCCTCGGGGAGGTCCGCCACCGGGACGACGACCCCGCCGTTGGCGACGTAGAAGTTCAGGTACCCGACCTCGGTCTCCCGGCCGGCCACCTCGACGAACGCGCTCTGCGGGAGGTCGATGATCTCCAGGCGGCGCCCGGCGGCGTCGGTGGCCTCCTCCAGGACGGCGCGGTTCACGCGCATCCGCTCGTGGTCGGGGTGCTCCGGGTCGCTCGGCAGCGCTGCGACCACCTTGCCGGGGGCGACGAACGCGCAGACCCCGTCCACGTGCCCGTCCGTCTCGGTGTCCAGCAGACCGCCGTACGGCAGCCAGATCACCTTGGTGACGCCGAGGCGGGCGATCAGCTCCGCCTCGATCTCCTCCTTGCTCATCCCCGGGTTGCGGTTGGGGTGCAGGAGGCACTGCTCCGTGGTGATCAGCGTGCCCTCGCCGTCGACGGTGATCGCGCCGCCCTCGAGGATCATCCGGGAGGCGATGCGCTGCACGCCGAGGTGTTCCAGCAGGGCGGCCGCGATCTTGTCGTCGGTTTCGTACGGGTGGTGCTTGCCGCCCCAGGCGTTGAAGCGGAAGTCCACCCCCGCGCGCTGTCCGTCGGGCCCCAGCACGAAGATCGGCCCGGAGTCCCGGAACCAGGAGTCGTCCAGCGGCAGTTCGACCACGGTGACGCCCTCCCCGCACCGCTCGCGGGCCTCGGCTCCGCTCCCGGGCAGCGCCACCATGGTCACCGGCTCGAACTGCGCGATCGCGCTCGCGACCTGTGCGTACTCCGTCTTCACCTCGTCGAAGACGTCACCCCACAGTTCCTGCCGCGTCGGCCAGGCCATCAGGCAGCCCTCGTGCTCGGTCCACTCGGCCGGCATCCGGAAATCCATCGTGATCACTCCTGTGTGAATATTCAGTCAGCATGGAGGAAGGGGAGGTGGGGCTGCGTGCCCCGCATCCTCCTCCGTACTGAAAATTCAGTCAATGATTCTGGCCCATGAGTTGCCGAATCGGTCGGCGGTGCGCCCGGTGAGGTGTGGACGTGCACTCGTACTGATCGGCGATTGTGCTGTGATCTGCCTCTGACCAGGCAAGATCGTGGCGCCGACGCACGGAAAGTGCGACTGACGCTCTGGTCAGGAAATAGCCCCAGGTGACCGCCTCGGCGGGTAGAGTGACCCCTCGTGTCAGACCGTCGAACGGAAATACTCAGGGCCGCCACGCGAGTGATCGCGCGCCGCGGCGTGCGCGGGCTCCGCGTGGGAGAGCTTGCCGCCGAGGCGGGGGTGTCCACCTCGCTGATCTACTACCACTTCACCGATCGCGCCGGGATCCTGCGCCGGACCCTGGAGTTCATCAGCGACCGCGCCGACCGCTACACCGCCGAGCGCGACCCCGGACTGGATCCCGCCGACCCGCGGACCGAGCTGGCCCAGGTCCTGCTCCTCGAGCTCCAGGACACGCCGGAGGTACGGGAGAACAGCACCGCGTGGGGAGAGCTGAGGGCCAGCGCCGTCTTCGACGCCGACCTGCGCGAGGACGTGGCCAGGGCCACGCACACGTGGGTGCACGAGATCGCCGACCTGCTCGCCCACGCCCGGCCCATGGGTACGGCCCCGGCGCACGCGGCCGCGGCAGAACGTCTGACGGCCCTCCTCGAAGGCCTCAGCGTCCGCTGGCTCAGCGGCTCCCTGCCCCTGGAGCACGCGCGCCGGCTCCTCGCGGACGCGATCGAAGTGGAGCTGAACCGCCGGTACTGAGCCGGCGACATGAGGCGGAAAGAGACCGCCTAGAGGAAGTAGAGACGGCCGAGCGAGACCGAATCGGCAGGTGCCGAAACGAGGGGCTCGCCGTCCAGCGACACCAGGCCCGTGCCGGGGTGCACATCGACCGTGCCGGTACGGGCGTTGCGGAGCATGCTCCGCGGTCCGATCCCGCGGGTTCCGCGGACCGCCACGCGGCGTCGGCGCGTCGGCATCTGATCGCCGTTGGCCACGGCGGCTTCCGCGACGAAGGCGACGGAGATGTCGGCGGCGGTGGCTCCGTACGAGCCGAACTGCGGTCCCAGGACGAGGGGTTCGCACCGGTCGGTGGAGGCGTTCGGGTCGCCGGTGACCCCGTACGCGGGGAAACCGGCCTTGAGGACGAGCTGGGGCTTGGCGCCGAAGTACTGCGGCCACCACAGGACGATGTCGGCGAGCTTGCCGACCTCGATGGAGCCGACCTCGTGCGCGAAGCCGTGGGCGATGGCGGGGTTGACGGTCAGCTTGGCCATGTAGCGCAGGACGCGCTCGTTGTCGTCGCCGCCGGCCGCCGTGCCGAAAGAGCCCTCGCCGTCCAGGGGGCCGAGCTCGGCCTTCATCTTCCCGGCCATGGCGAACGTACGGCGTACGGTCTCGCCGGCCCGCCCCATGCCCTGGGCGTCCGAGGAGGTGATGCCGATGACCCCGAGGTCGTGCAGGACGTCCTCGGCGCCCATCGTCCCGGCCCTGATGCGGTCACGGGCCATCGCGGCGTCGCCCGGCAGGTCGACCTTGAGGTCGTGCGCCGAGACGATCATGCCGAAGTGCTCGGCCAGCGCGTCCCGGCCGAAGGGGAGGGTGGGGTTGGTGGAGGAGCCGATGACGTTCGGCACGCCGGCTATCTTGAGCACGTTGGGGACGTGTCCGCCGCCGCAGCCCTCGATGTGGAAGGCGTGGATGGTCCGCCCGTCCAGCACGCGCAGGGTGTCCTCCACCGACAGGCATTCGTTCAACCCGTCCGTGTGCAGCGCGACTTGAACATCGTGCTCCTCGGCCACCCGCAGCGCGGTGTCCAGGGCGCGGGTGTGCGCGCCCATGTCCTCGTGGACCTTGAAGCCGGACGCACCGCCCTCGGCCAGCGCCTCGACCAGCGGGGCCGGATCGGAGGACGAACCGCGGGCGAGGAAGCCGATGTTGACCGGCCAGGCGTCGAAGGCGTTGAACGCATGGCGCAGGGCCCAGGGGGAGTTGACGCCGACCGCCCAGACCGGGCCGAACTCCTGGCCGATGATCGTGGTGACGCCGGAGGCCAGCGAAGCCTCCATGATCCGGGGCGAGAGCAGGTGGACGTGGGTGTCGACGGCGCCGGCGGTGGCGATCATTCCCTCGCCGGAGACGATGGTCGTCCCGGTGCCGACCACCACCTCCACCCCGTCCAGGGTGTCGGGGTTCCCCGCCCGCCCGACGGAGGCGATCCGGCCCTCGCGGATGCCGATGCTGGTCTTGCGGATGCCGAGGACGGCGTCGATGACGAGGACGTTGCTGATGACCAGGTCGCAGGTCTCGCGGACGGCTGCGGCCTTCAGGTGCAGGCCGTCGCGGGCGGTCTTGCCGAAGCCGGCCAGGAACTCGTCACCGGGCTGCTGCGAGTCCGACTCGACCCGCACGATCAGGCCCGAGTCGCCGAGCCGCACCCGGTCTCCGGCGCGCGGGCCGTGGACCGCCGTGTACGCGTACGGGTCCGTACCGTCCGCCGGGGCTGCGCCGGGGCGGCCGTGACAGCCCGCAGCGTCGAAGATGCTGCCACTCATGCCTGCTCCTGATCCTGATCCTGCTCCTGGTATGCGGTGAGGTAACCCGTGGCGCGGGCCTTGGCCAGTGCGGCCTGCCGTGCGCCGGGGGCGTCCAACGGGCCGTCGACGAGCCCGGCGAAACCGATGGCGACGCGCGCCCCGCCGATCGGCAGGAGCTCCACCAGGACGGTGCGTCCGGGATCGAAGCGGACCGTGGAGCCGGCCGGGACGGCGAGCCTGGCGCCGTACGCCGCCGCGCGGTCGAACGCGAGGCGGGGGTTCGCCTCGAAGAAGTGGAAGTGCGAGGAGACGCTGATGGGCACGGTCGCGGTGTTGTGCACGGGCAGCCGCAGCGTCGGACCGGCGCGGTCGTAGCCCTTGCCGTCCCCGGGCAGGACGGCGCCGGGGGCGTCGGGTCCGAGTGCGCCGTGCTGCCCGAAGGGGTCGTCGATGACGCAGAGCCGGGTCCCGTCCTCGAACACCGCCTCGACCTGCAGGGTGGTGACCACGTCGGGTACGCCGGGCAGTACGTCGTCGGCGTCGAGGACGCCGCGGCCGGCCTCGATCGCCTCGGCCAGGCGGCGGCCGTCCCGGGCCGCCTCGCACACGGTGTCCGCGATCAGCGCGGTCGCTTCGGGGACGTTGAGCTTCACGCCCCGGCGGCGCCGGGCGCGGGCCAGTTCCGCCGCGGTGAAGATGAGCAGTCGGTCCCGCTCGGTCGGTGTCAGTCGCATACTGCCTCGTCTGGAAGGGGGTACGGCGGACTGTTCTCGGAACTCGGAACTCGGAACTCGGTACTCGGTACTCGGTACTCGGTACTCGGTGTTCGGTGTTCGGACGTGCTACGGAAGGGGTTCGTGCATCGTGGAGCAGTGGATGCCGCCGCCGCCCGCCATGAGCCGGTCGACGTCGATCTGTACGACCGCCCGCCCGGGGAAGGCCTCCGCCAGGGCGCGCACGGCGGCGGCGTCCTTCGCCGCGTCCCCGAACTGGGCGGTGACGACAGCTCCGTTGACCACGTGGAAGTTGAGGTAGGAGTCGACGAACTGGGAGTCCTTCGACCGGACGGTGTCGGGGCCCTCCACCCGGATCACCTTCAGCCGTCGCCCCCGGGCGTCCGTGGCGCGGGAGAGGATCGAGAACTGCTCGCGGGCGTCCCGTGCCCAGACGTCGTTGCGGTCCGCCGGCGGGACCTGCACCATCACCACACCCGGGCGCACGAAGCGCGAGGTCACGTCGATGTGGTCGTCCGTGATGTCCTTGCCCTTGATGCCGGGGACCCAGAGCATCTTGTCCGCGCCGTACGCATGGAGGACGGCGTCCTCGATCTCCGCCTTGCTCATGCCGCGGTTGCGGTTCTTGTTGACCAGGCTGCTCTCCGTGGCCATCACGGTGCCATCGCCGTCGGTCTCGATCGCCCCGCCCTCGCCGACGAAGTCGGCCCGGCGGAAGGGCAGGTGGACGTCGTCCGCGACCAGCTCCGCGACATCGGCGTCGTAGGAGTGGGTCTGCTTGTCCCCCCACCCGTTGAAGTTGAGGCCGAGGGCGTCGAGCCCCCCGCGGCCGTCACGGCGGAAGACCGGTGCGGTGTCCCGCATCCAGAGGTCGTCCGTGGGGATCGAGCCGATGACGGTGACCCCCGGGCCGCACAGGGACCGGGCCTTGGCGGCGGTGTCGGAGTCGGGCGCGCAGAGGACCACCGGTTCGTAGCGGGCGATCGTCCGGGCGATCAGGGCGATGTCCTCCTGCACCCCGGCGAGGCGCCGGCCGCCCCAGATGGACGTGCGGGACGGCCAGGACATCCACGTGCGGGCGTGCGGTACGTCGTCCCGGTCCACCCACCGGCCCGGCTCCGCCGCACTCGCCCGCTGAGGGGCAGCTGCCGTCGCACCCAGGGCCACACCGGCCGCTCCGAGGCCGGCGGCACCGAGGACGTGCCTGCGGGAGGGTTCGGCGGAGCCGAACAGGCGGCTGAGGAGGGAGCGGCTTTCGCCGTCGGATGCGCTCATGGGACCCTCCAGATCTCGTGCGCGGGGAGGCGCCGTGACTCGACTCTGACACTGACTGAAAATTCAGTCAAGATGCAGGGTGCGAGAAAACCGCTCGTCGCAGAGGTCGGACGAGCGGCCGGCCTCGGCGGCGCAGTGGGTGAGGTGGAGGGGGAGCCCCGGTACCGCTACCGGCCCGGCTGTGCCAGGTGCCGGAGCTCGGCCGCGATGGCCGTGGTCATCAGCTCGCGCGCGTGTGCCAGCGGCAGGCTGCCGCTGAGCCAGCGCGAGCTCAGGCCCTCCACGAGGGCCGTCAGCCGCTCGGCGGCTCCGGCGAGCGCCGCGGCGCCCGCCATGGGCCGGACGCGGCCCAGCAGCTCGCCCACTTCCTGCACCCATACGAGCGTGGCACGGGCCAGTTCCTCGCGCAGGTCGGGGTCGAAGACCGCAGTCGCCCGGAGCTCTCCCCAGGCCGTGCTGTTCTCCCGTACCTCGGGGCTGTCCTGGAACTCGAGGAGGAGGGTCTCCTCCAGCTCGCCCTGGGCGTCGAGCGGGGGCGCGTCGGGCTCCCGCTCCGTGGTGTACCGTCCCGCGCGGTCGTTGATGAACTCCAGGGTCGCGCGCAGGATCCCGGCGCGGTCCTTGAAGTGGTAGTAGATCAACGCCGTGGACACGCCCGCCTCCGCGGCGAGTTCCTCCACGCGCAGGCCGCGCACGCCGCGACGGGCGATCACCCGCGCGGCTCCTTCCATGATTGCTGTTCGACGATCCGCCACAAGCCGACACCCTACCTGGGTGCGCATGACGCGTATGACCCCATTCCTGACTGAAATTCCAGTCGGATAGGATCCGGTGCCGATCGGCCGGCGCGCCGCCGCACGGGCACCGAATGCCGCACCCCCGTAACACCCCGCACATCCGCCCTCGTCGCCGGGAGAGCCGACATGACGACACGACACCCGGGTGCCGCTCCGCACCTCCAGGCGCCCGCCGCCGACGATCCGCGCGAGGTGGGCGGCTATCGCGTGGTCGCACGGCTCGGCGTCGGCGGAATGGGCCGGGTCTACCTCGCGTACACCCCGGGCGGTCGTCCCGTGGCGCTCAAGGTGGTCCGGCCCGAACTCGCCGGCGATCCCGAGTTCCGCCGCAGGTTCGCCCAGGAGGTGACCAGCGCGCAG
The DNA here is from genome assembly GCF_035984415.1 of Streptomyces sp. NBC_01296. Taxonomy (NCBI): domain Bacteria; kingdom Bacillati; phylum Actinomycetota; class Actinomycetes; order Kitasatosporales; family Streptomycetaceae; genus Streptomyces; species Streptomyces sp. NBC_01296. The sequence goes on from NZ_CP130720.1 coordinate 7,492,064, forward strand.
CGCATCCACGGGCTGTACACCGCCCAGGTCGTCGACTCGGGGGCCGACGACCCCACCCCGTGGCTGGCCACCACGTACGTCCCCGGCCCCTCCCTGCAGCAGGCCGTGCACGCGCACGGCCCGCTGCCCGCGCGCACCGTGCTCCTTCTCGTCGCCGGTATCGCCGAGGCGCTCCAGGAGATCCACCGGGCCGGCGTGGTCCACCGCGATCTGAAGCCCGCCAACGTCCTGATCGCCGCGGACGGGCCGCGCGTCATCGACTTCGGCATCGCCCGGGCCGCGCACGCGGGCGCGCTGACCGGCACCGGGCTGCGCGTCGGCACGCCCGCGTTCATGGCCCCCGAACAGGCGGTGGGCCGGCCGGCGGTCCCGGCCACGGACGTCTTCGCGCTGGGCGCACTCGCCGCGTACGTGGTCGGGGGCGCGCCGCCCTTCGGTGAAGGGCCCGATTCCGCCGCCCTCTACCGGGTGGTGCACGAAGAGGCGGACCTCGGCCGGGTTCCGGCCGCGCTGCAGCCGCTGCTGTGGCACTGCCTGGCCAAGGATCCGGAGCGCCGGCCGACCACCGCCCAGGTGATCGAGGCCGTACGCAGCCACCCCGAGGTCGGCGGCGAACTGCGCTTCGCCGGCGACTGGCTGCCGGACCAGGTCACCACCGAGGTCCGCCGCCACGCCGACCTGCCCGTACCGTCGCCCACTGCGCCCGCCACCGCCTTCGATGCGGCGCACACCGTCGCCGCCCCGCGTACGGCGCCGACCCCCCGGCAGGTCCGGGCCGAGGCGCAGGAACCCCCGGCGGCGCCGCACCTGCAGCCGCGCGGGCGCAGACGGGCGGCCGCGCCCGACCGAAGGCGCGGCCGGACGGCGCTGGTGGCCGCCGCCGCCCTGCTGTTGGGGGCCGCGGGGGCGTTCGCGCTGCTCGACCCCGACTTCGGAGGCGACGGCTACGACGAGGAGGCCGCCGATCCTGCCGGAGCCGTCGCAGGCGCGCCCACCGCCGTGCCCACTCCCGCCCCGTCCGTGTCCGCCCCCGGGTACACCGCCGTCCACACCGGCACCGAACTCGTCTCGCCGGACCAGAGCTACGAGTTCGACGTCAGGGCGGGCCGGGTCGTGCCGCGGGAGACCGTCTCCTGGTACGTCGGCCGGAGCGCCACCGAGTTCTACGTGCCCGAGAGCAGTGATGCGTACATCACGCAGGACGGCCGGCGGGGGCTTGCCGATTGCCTGAAGGGCATCGAGAGCCAACCCGTCACGGAGCTTCCCTTCGCCACGCTGCGCGCCGGCCGGACCTTCTGCCTGCGGGCCCAGGACGGCCGGGACGTCGGGATCGTCACCGTCCTCACGGCCGGTCCCGGGGACGGGCCGGTGAAGGTCTCCGTGGACACTACCGCCGCAACGGATGACTCGCGCGGCGGATTGACTGAATATTCAGTCAGTGCCAGAGTGGAGCCATGTCGTCCCCTTCTTTCATGTCCCGTCGTGCCGCCCTGCGCGCCTTCGCCGGTATCGGCGGCGCGCTCGCCCTCGGAGCCGGAGCCGGCGCCTGTGCTCCGGCCGAGCCCGCCGATGCCGGCGCCGAGACCTCGCCCGCCCCCGGCCCGGCGGGCGAGCGCAGGTTCGGCGCCGAGTGGGAGAGCCACGCCCGGACCTTCATGTCCTGGCCCGCACTGGAGCGGGTCTGGTACGAGCAGCTGCCCGCGGTGCGGGAGGACATCGCGCGCGTGGCCCGCGCGGTCGCCGCGTACGAACCCGTCGTGATGCTCGCCCGGCCCGACCAGCAGGCGGCGGCGCAGCAGGCGTGCGGCTCGCAGGTCGAGGTGATCCCGGTCCCGGTGGACGACCTCTGGGCGCGGGACACCGTGCCGGTGTTCGTGGAGGAGCCCGGCAAGCTGCTCGGCGTCGATTTCAACTTCAGCGGCTGGGGCAACAAGCAGGAGCACCGCAACGACGCCCAGGTCGGCCGCGTCCTGCTCGCCAAGTACGGAATCGAGCGCGTGCAGGCCCCGCTCGTCGCCGAAGGCGGCTCCTTCGAGACCGACGGCCAGGGCACCCTGCTGGTCACCGAGAGCTCGGTGGTCAACAAGAACCGCAATGCCGGCAAGAGCCGCGACCAGATCGAGTCCGAGCTCAAGAGCACCCTCGGGATCAAGAAGGTGATCTGGCTCGCCGGCGTGCGCGGCCAGGACATCACGGACGCGCACGTCGACAGCCTCGTCCGGTTCACCGCCCCGGGCGTCGTCCTCCTGGACCAGGCGTTTCCCGGCAGCCCGCCCGACGTGTGGTCGCGCGCGGCCGACCAGGCGAGGACGGTGTTCAAGGACGCGACCGACGCGCGCGACAAGCGCCTCGAGGTCGTCGACCTGCCCCAGCCGGACCTCGACCGGATCACCGGCCGCGGTGACGCGTTCGTGTCCACCTACGCGAACTTCTACGTGGCCAACGGGGCCGTCTTCATGCCCCGGTTCGGGGATGCCAAGGCCGACGACCGGGCGAAGGGGATCCTCCAGGAGCACTTCCCCCAGCGGGAGATCGTGCCCGTGAAGATCGACACCATCGCGTCCGGCGGTGGCGGCATCCACTGCTCGACGCACGACCAGCCCGGCAAGCCGGCCGCCGAGTAGGACCCGTATCGCGGGCCGACCGGGTGAGGGCCGACCGCTGCCCCTGACCCGTCGCGCACCCCTGCTCCGGCCCGCCGTGCGTGGGTAGGCTGGAGCAGAGGGCGATACGGGGAGGTACGGGAATGGCCGCGACCCGGGGCAGTGCACCGACCCCGCCCGAGCGGGGGAGCGCACCGACGCCGCCCGGGGCCGACCCGGGGCTCTACGGGCCCGCGTCCGTCACGTGGCAGTGCCACGGCGACCCGATCATGTGGATCGCCGGGGTCCGCGCGCTCTACCTCCAGGCCCTGCACCCGCGCGCCGTCCGCGGGGTCGTGGAGAACAGCGACTTCCGCTCCGACGCCTGGGGCCGGCTGCTGCGCACCGCCGACTTCGTCGGCACCCTCACCTACGGCACCACCGAAGCCGCCGAACGCGCCGGGGCCCGCGTCCGCAGGATCCACCGGAGCCTGTCCGCCACCGACCCCGCCACCGGCGAGCGGTTCCCCGTCGACGACCCCGAGCTGCTGCTCTGGGTGCACTGCGCGCAGATCGACAGCTTCCTGCACATCCTGCGCCGCTCCGGCGTCCCCCTCACCCCCGCCCAGGCCGACCGCTACGTCGACGAGAACCGCGTGGGCGCCCGCCTCATCGGCCTCGACCCGGCCCACGTCCCGGCCGACACGGCAGCCCTCGCCGCGTACTTCGACAAGGTCCGCCCCGAGCTCGCCGCCGGCCCCGACGCCCGCGCCGTGGTCGCCTTCCTGCGGAGCCCGCCCACCCCTGCCCTCCTCGTCCCTGGCCGAAACCTGCTGTGGCGCCCGGTCTCGGAACTGGCCTACGGTTCCCTCCCCGGCTACGCGCACCGGCTGTACGGGCGGGCGGCGCCGCCGGCGCCCGTCATCACCCGTCGCCTGCGCCTCACCGGTACCCTGCTGCGCAGCATTCCCGCAGGTCTGCGGTGGCAGCTGCCGCCAGGTCACATCTTGAAAGCGATGCGTCGCATGGGCCCCGGCAGCCGCCCCTCGGCGTACACACTGCGTACATCAGCGGCCATACTGGACCGGCCGGGGAGGGCGTAGGACGTAGCACGACAACGGGGGCGGCTTTAAGACATGGCGGAGTCCAGACTGATCCAGGGCCGTTACCGGTCGCTCGATCTGATCGGGCGCGGCGGCATGGGCGAGGTGTGGCGCGCCCGGGACGAGTCGCTCGGCCGGCAGGTCGCAGTGAAATGCCTCAAGCCGCTCGGGCCCGAGCAGGACAACCACTTCACCCAGGTCCTGCGCGAGCGCTTCCGCCGCGAGGCGCGCGTCGCCGCCTCCCTCCAGCACCGAGGCGTCACCGTCGTCCACGACTTCGGCGACGACAGCGCCGCGGGCGGCCCGCTCTACCTCGTCATGGAACTCCTCGAGGGCCGCAACCTCAGCCAGCTCCTGGAGGACAACGAGACGCGCCCGCTCCCCGTGGACGTGGTCGTCGACATCGCGGAACAGCTGGCCGCCGCCCTCGGCTACACCCACGACCAGGGCGTCGTCCACCGCGATCTGAAACCGGCCAACATCATGCGGCTCACCGACGGCACGGTGAAGATCTGCGACTTCGGCATCGCCCGCCTCGCCCACGACATCGGCTTCACCGCCAAACTCACCGGCGGCGCCATGGCCATGGGCACCCCGCACTACATGTCGCCCGAGCAGATCGCGGGCGGCGAGGTCGACCACCGCAGCGACCTGTACTCCCTCGGCTGCGTCCTGTACGAGATCGCCACCGGCGCCCCGCCCTTCGACCTCGGCGACTCCTGGTCGGTGCTGGTCGGCCACCGCGACACCGCCCCCGTGCCGCTGCGCGAGCACCGCCCCGAGCTGCCCGAATACTTCGAGCAGGTGGTCCTGGACCTGCTGGCCAAGCGCCCCGAGGACCGCCCCGGCGACGCCCGCCACCTGCACCGGCGGCTCGTCGAGGACCGCCTGGGCCCCGGCGGCCTGCCCGGCGCCCCGGCCCCGCTGCCCGACTGGGCCCGCGGCATGACCGCCGGCCGCAAGGCGGGCATCGACGCCCGCCCCGCGAGCGGCGCCTGGGCCGTGCTCACCGGCTCCTGGACCGCCGGGCGCCCCAGCGGTGAACACCGCATCCTGCGCCCCGCCGCAGCCGAGGACCCGCGGCTCACCGCGCCGTACGGGGTCCCGTACGCCTTCGGCTCCGACGGGACCGGCCTGGACGGGGCCGGCCCCGGCGCGCTCGCCGCCGGCCACACCCGGGCCTTCGCCCTCAGCCGCGCGGGTCGGCCCGAGGAGGCCCTGGCCGCGTACGAAGCCGTCGCCGAGGGGCGCACCCGGCTGCTCGGCGCCGACCACCCCGACACCCTCGCGGCGCGCCAGGAGGCGGCGTACGAACTGGGCCGGCTCGGACGCCACCGCGAGGCCCACGACGTCTACCGTGCGGTGCTCGTCGCCCGGGAGCGCAGCACGGGCCCGCTCCATCCCGACACGCTGGGCTGCCGCCACAACCTCGCCTGCACGCTCGGGGCGCTGGGCCGGTTCGCGGACGCCCACCGCACCGCCGCCGAGGTCGCCGCCGACCGGGCGGCCGTGCTGGGCGCCGAACACGCGGACACGCTGCTGACCCGGTACGAGGTCGCGTACGCGCTGGGCCGCCTCGAGCGCTGGCAGGAGGCCCTGGACGGGTTCCGCCAGGTCGCCGCCGTACGCGAACGGGTGCTGGGCCGGGACCATCCCGACACCCTCGCCGCCCGCTACGAGGTCGGCATCGCGCTCGGCCGGACCGGGCACGCCGACCAGGCCCTGGACCTGTTCCGGGGCCTGGTCCGCGACCGCACCCGGGCGTACGGGGCCGCGGACCCGGAGACGCTCCGCGCCCGGCACGTCCTCGGCGTCAACCTGGGTCGGCTGGATCGCTGGGAGGAGGCGGTGGCCGAGGCCCGGCAGGTCGCCGCGGCCCGGGCCAAGGCGCTCGGCGCCGAGCACCCGGACACCCTCGTCAGCCGCCGCGAACTCGCCGTCGGGCTCGGCCGGCTGGGCCGCTGGGACGAGGCCCTGCCCGTGTACCGGGAGCTCTCCGGCATCCGCGAGCGCTCCCTCGGCGACGACCATCCGGACACGGTGGCGGCCCACGCCGACGAGGCGCACTGTCTGGAGCGGCTCGGCCAGGTGTGTTACCAAGAGCCATGACGAGCTTCGGGCACGATGTATACGACGACGTGATCGTGGGCGGCGGGCACAACGGACTGGTCGCCGCCGCGTACCTGGCCCGGGCGGGCCGTTCGGTGCTGGTGCTGGAGCGGCTCGGGAACACCGGCGGCGCCGCGATCTCCACCCGCCCCTTCGTCGGCGTCGACGCCCGGCTCTCGCGGTACTCGTACCTCGTCTCCCTGCTCCCGGCGAAGATCGTGCGGGACCTGGGGCTGGAGTTCGCGGTCCGTAAGCGGACGGTGTCCTCGTACACGCCGGTCGAGCGCGACGGGCGGCCCGGCGGGCTGCTCGTCGGCGGCGGGGAGTCCCGCACCCGGGAGTCGTTCGAGCGGCTGACCGGCTCGGAGCGCGAGTACGAGAGCTGGCGCGCCTTCTACGGCCGGACCGGGAGGCTCGCCGAGAAGGTGTTCCCGACGCTGACCGAGCCGCTGCCCACGCGGGCGGAGCTGCGGGCCCGGATCGACGACGAGACGGCCTGGCGGATGCTGTTCGAGGAGCCGCTCGGGCGCGCCGTCGAGGAGCACTTCGCCGATGACCTGGTCCGGGGCGTGGTGCTCACGGACGCCCTGATCGGCACCTTCGCGGACGCGCACGACGCCTCGCTCGCCCAGAACCGCTGCTTCCTGTACCACGTCATCGGCGGCGGGACGGGGGACTGGGACGTTCCGGTCGGCGGGATGGGCGCGCTCACCGACGCCCTGGCGGCTGCGGCCCTGGCGGCCGGGGCCGAGATCGCCACCGGGCACGAGGTGCTCCGGATCGAGACGGACGGGCGGGCTCCGGCCGAGGTGACGTTCCGTACGGCGACCGGGGAGGGGCGGGTCGTCGGGCGGACGGTGCTGGTCAACGCCTCGCCGAGGGCCCTGGGCGAACTGCTGGGCGAGGCGGCGGCTGCGGAGGAGGCTCCCGAGGGGGCGCAGCTCAAGGTCAACATGCTGCTGAGCCGGCTGCCGCGGCTGCGGGACACCTCGGTGGACCCGCGCGAGGCCTTCGGCGGCACGTTCCACATCGCCGAGGGGTACGCGGAGCTGGCCCGGGCCTACGCCGAGGCCGCCACCGGGGAACTGCCGTCCGTACCGCCCTCGGAGATCTACTGCCACTCGCTGACCGACCCCTCGATCCTCGGGCCGGAGCTCGTGGCGCAGGGGTACCAGACGCTGACCCTGTTCGGGCTGCACACCCCGGCCCGGCTGTTCGGACGCGACAACCAGGGGGCGCGCGAGGTGCTGCTGACGGGCACGCTCGCGCAGCTGGACGCGCACCTGGAGGAGCCGATCACCGACTGCCTGGCCTTCGACGCGGACGGGCGGCCGTGCATCGAGGCCAAGACCCCGCTGGACCTGGAGCGCGAACTGCGGCTGCCCGGCGGGCACATCTTCCACCGGGACCTGTCCTGGCCGTACGCGCAGGACCAGGGCGCGGCAGGCCGCTGGGGGGTGGGGACCCCGTACGCCAACGTCCTGCTGTGCGGCGCGGGCGCCGTGCGCGGAGGCGGCGTCAGCGGGGTCCCCGGCCACAATGCGGCGATGGCGGTGCTGGGGCACTGACCGCCGTTACGCGGCGGGGCCGACCGGCTCGATGACGACGATCGGGATCTCGCGGTCGGTCTTGCCCTGGTACTCGTCGTACGCGGGCCAGTGCTTCACCATCACGGGCCAGTACGCGGCGCGCTCCTCGGGCGTCGCGGTGCGGGCCGTGCCCTGGAGGACCTTCGGGCCGACCTGGACGCGGACCTCGGGGTGGGCCGTCAGGTTCTTGTACCAGAGCGGGTGCTCGTCGTCGCCGCCCTTGGAGGCGACGATGAGGTAGCGGCCGTCGCCCTCGCCGTAGATGAGCGGGGTGCGCACGGCGTTGCCGGAGACCCGCCCCACGGTGGTGAGCAGCAGGGTCTGGGTGCCGTTCCAGTCGTGCCCCTCGGCCCCGTTCGATGCGACGTACTGCTTGACGTGGTCGAGCTGCCAGGTGCCCGGCTTGGGGTCCTTCGGGTGGTCCCAGTCGATGTCGGTGTTCGCCATTGCCTCTACCTGCTTTCGCTGTCGTGCTGCGTGCGGGGGTTGAACAGCCAACGAAACTCAACGAACGTCAACGGCATGGGGCACGGCTTTTATGCCGCCGGGCCCCCTTGTTGACGGTCGCAGGGAGGGGCGCGGTTCTAGGATCGAGCCGTGATCGCCGAACTCCAGTGTGTGGTGTTGGACTGCTCCGATCCGCTGCGGCTTGCCGAGTTCTACCGGGCGGTGCTGGGTGGGACCGTCAACCGGCCGGACCCGCGGTGGTCGGTCGACGAGGAATGGGCGACGCTGCACGCCCCGTCGGGTCTCGTGCTCGCCTTCCAGCGGGTGGCGGACCACCGGCCGCCGCGCTGGCCGGACCCCGCCCACCCCCAGCAGTTCCACCTGGACTTCGGCGTGCCGGACCTGGACCGGGCGCAGGGGCGGGTGCTGGCCTGCGGTGCGACGCTGCTGGACGCCCGCGCAGACGCCGGCCGCGACGGCTGGCGCGTCTACGCGGACCCGGCGGGCCACCCCTTCTGTCTGGTCCGCCAGGCCTGACGTCCCCGCAGGGCCCCCTAGTCCGTCGCGCGGGTCCAGCCTGTGGCCTCGAGGCGGGAGGCGTCGGCGGGGCGGTCCTCCGCGAAGAGGAGGCGGGCCGGTTCCGCCACGCGTACGACGTCCACGTACACCCCGCGGCCGACGTAGCGGCCGGTCGCGGTGTGCCGGAAGCGCAAGTGCACCGGGCGCCCCGCCCATGCGGTGAGCGGGGCCTCGAGGCGGTGCCAGATGCGGCCGGACCAGCCGCCGACACTGCCCTGCGGCCACTGCTCGGGGGAGCCGCCCGTGGACCGCAGGGTGGTGAACGGCAGCGGCTCCCAGGTCTCCCCGTCGGCCGAGGCCTCCAGGTGGAGGGCGCCCTCGCCGGGCACGGTGTCCCACCAGACGGCGCAGCGCAGCCGGGCGGCGGCCGTGGCCGGGGTCAGCGGGGGCAGGGTGAGCGTGCCGGACCCGCCGGTCTCCATGCCCGAGTACCAGGCGGGGCCGCCGTGCTTCGTACGGACCGGGACGGCGCGGGCGAAGCGGTTGCCGACCGCGACCCGCGGCGCACTGCCGGCCCGCCAGGTGCGTACGGGGTGGACGGAGTTGCCGAGCAGGATCAGGAAGGAGTCGGTGGAGGGGTCCAGGACCAGGGAGGTGCCGGTGAAGCCGGTGTGCCCGGCGGAGTGCGGGGTGGCCATGGCCCCCATGTACCAGTGCTGGTAGAGCTCGAAGCCGAGGCCGTGGTCGTCGCCGGGGAAGGCGGTGTTGAAGTCGGTGAAGAGCAGCTCCACGGAGGCGGGGCGCAGGATGCGCTTGCCGGCGTAGGCGCCGCCGTCGAGGAGGGTGCGGGCGAGGACGGCCAGGTCCCAGGCCGTGCCGAAGACGCCGGCGTGGCCGGCGACGCCGCCGAGGGCGTAGGCGTTCTCGTCGTGGACCTCGCCCCAGACCAGCCCGCGGTCCAGGCCCGACCAGGGCGGCCGTTGCACCTCCGTGGCGGCGGTGATCCGGCGCCAGGAGAGCGGTGGGTTGTAACGAGTGCGGTGCATCCCGAGCGGAGCGGTGATCTCGTCCTGGAGCAGGAGATCCAGAGTGTGACCGGTGATCCGTTCCAGGAGCAGCTGTAGCGCTATGAGGTTCAGGTCCGAGTACCGGTACACCGTCCCGGGGGCCTCCTGCGGGCGCACGGCCCACAGCATCCTCAGCTGCCCCTCGCGTGTGGACTGCTGGTAGAACGGCGCCCAGGAGCGCAGCCCCGAGGTGTGCGTGAGCAACTGGCGGACCGTGATCAGCTCCTTGCCGCCGCCGGTGAACTCGGGCAGGTACCGGTCCACCGGAGCCTCCAGCTCCAGGTGCCCGCGCTCCATCTGCTGCACGGCCAGGAGCGAGGTGAACAGCTTCGTCAGCGACGCCAGGTCGAAGACGGTGTCCTCGGTCATCGGGATGCGCTGCGCCGCCGGGAACTCCCGGACCCGGTCGGTGCGGCCGTCGTAGTCGGCGTACCGGACCGCCTCGCCCATCGCGCGGTGCAGGGCGATCGTGCGGCCCCGGCCGGCGAGCACCACGGCCCCGGCGTAGTAAGGGTGTTCGGGGGAGGGGCCGAGGAACCGCCGGGCCTCGTCGGCCGCCGCCTCCAGGTGCTTCTCGACGAGTCCCGCCTGGCGTGCGGAGCCGTACCGCAGGCGCAGCCCCTGGAGTGCGCGCCGCTCGGCCGGATTGCCTGAGGCCCCCGCGGCCCCGGGCAGTGCGGCATGCAGGACGAGCACCCCGCCGAGCGCCAACAGCCGCGCCCCGAGCCGCCGCCGGCTCATCCCGCTCGCCGGCGTGCCCGCGCCCGGCGCTGCCGGCCCGCCCGGGCCGCCGCGGCGCGCCTCTTCGTCCCCCGTGTGCTCCTCCATCAGCGGCCTCCTGTTCGCCGAGTCGGCTTCCCGAAGTATCTGCCCGCCGGCACGGCGGGCCCCGCACCGACCGGCCCGCAAAGAATCTGACGATGCATCAGAAAACCTCTTCCCTCGGCCGCCGAGCTGCGGCATGCTGCCGCCCATGGAGACGGAGCTGAGCAAGAAACTGGGAGTCGAGCACGCCATCTTCGGCTTCACGCCCTTCCCGGCGGTCGCCGCGGCCATCACCCGCGCGGGTGGATTCGGCGTCCTCGGCGCCGTCCGCTACACCTCCCCCGACGACCTCAAACGCGACCTCGACTGGATGCAGGAGCACACCGACGGCAAGCCGTACGGCCTCGACGTCGTCATGCCCGCCAAGAAGGCCGTCGACGGCATCAGCGAGGCCGGCATCGAGGCGATGATCCCGGCCGGCCACCGAGAGTTCGTGCGCGACACCCTCGCCAAGCACCACGTCCCCGAGCTCGCCGAGGGCGAGGCCTCCGGCTGGCGGATCACCGGCTGGATGGAGCAGGTCGCCCGGGGCCAGCTCGACGTCGCCTTCGACTACCCCATCAAACTCCTGGCGAACGCCCTCGGTTCCCCGCCCGCCGACGTCATCGCGCGCGCCCACGACCACGGCGTCCTCGTCGCCGCCCTCGCCGGCAGCGCCAAGCACGCCCGCCGCCACGCCGAAGCCGGCATCGACATCGTCGTCGCCCAGGGCTACGAGGCCGGCGGCCACACCGGCGACATCGCCACCATGGTCCTGGTCCCCGAGATCGTCGAGGCCGTCGCCCCCCTCCCCGTCCTCGCCGCGGGCGGCATCGGCAGCGGCGAGCAGATCGCCGCCGGCCTGGCCCTCGGTGCCCAGGGCGCCTGGCTCGGCTCCCTCTGGCTCACCACCACCGAGGCGGACCTGCACTCCCGCGCGCTGACCGAGAAGCTCCTGGCCGCCGGATCCGGCGACACCGTCCGCTCCCGTGCCCTCACCGGCAAGCCCGCCCGTCAGCTCCGCACCGAGTGGACCGACGCCTGGGACGACCCGGACGGCCCCGGCGCGCTGCCGATGCCCCTGCAGGGGCTGCTGGTCGCCGAGGCCGTCTCCCGGATCCAGAAGTACGAGGTCCAGCCGCTGCTCGGTACGCCCGTCGGCCAGATCGTCGGCCGGATGACCGCCGAACGCAGTGTCCAGGCCGTC